>NZ_JAJFZN010000001.1 GCF_020731145.1 Sneathiella sp. HT1-7
CAAGATACCCGTTGCAACAAAAAGTCGTCATTCAACAACCCCGCCGCCCAGGCATCCCTTCTCATCTTTATCCACAATGTCAAAAATCAAACCGCCCAAAATCAAAAATTCCGGACAAAAAAACCAACCAGACAAATCAAGCAAATTAGGCCAAAAACAAAACCCAAAACCAGACCCGCCCCGTCGGCGTGACGCGGTTTATAGGACCATCATCCAACAACGTCAACGACTATTTTAAAGTTTTTTCGGCAAGCCATGTTTATGCCGCAAACTTCCCCTATAAACCGCTATTCCTGATGTAAACAAACAGCTTTTCGAACGCCCGGCAATATCAACTATGATAGGTGACACAAAGACGAATGGCCGGAAGATTGAAGCAATCTCCCACCATCAATGGAAAATGAGATTCGAAGAACTTAAGGAAAAATTGAGGAATACTTGACAAAATTGCACTCTGACAGCATCTTTTGTCGCAATGAGTATGGTTAACGGCTTCTAAATCAACATATTACAACGGGTGGTTCAACGAGTGCTGAAGAGAATTAAATCAAGCGCCCAGACGGGTGCGATTGGCAAGTCTTTGCTGATGCCTGTTTTGACAACAGTTGCCGGCGGTGCCGTCGGCGCCCTGCTGGTAACCACCTTTTTGACCGGGCCTGACAAAGCGCCGACTGATCTCACAGTAAGCACAACTCAAACGCAGACGACACCTGGTACTCAGGCAACAGAGAATGCAGCTGCAGCCCCGACTGAGACAGAAGAGGCAACTGCAGAAATTTCCGAAAAAGAGGGCGAAGTTGCCGTCGCGGCCTATGTCGCCCCTGCTGCAAAAAATCTGAACGAACTGACGAAGACGGTCTCTGTTAGCAAGGGCGATACCTTGATGAAGGTCCTGACCCGCGCCGGTGCCGACCGGACAGAAAGTTATGAGGCCATAACCGCCCTTAATGAAATATTTGATCCGCGCAGCCTGAAGATCGGGCAAGATGTTACGCTTTATTTCGGCATGGATGACGCCAGAGAAAGTGATGCCACCGCCCCGAGCCTCATTCGTGTCTCTCTTAAAGAAGATGTCGACCGGCAGCTAGCCGCCGTCCGTACTCCGGGTGAAGGCTTCACAGCCCAAGAAACCGTACTTGAGCTTGATCGGAAAATGGTCCGGGCTGGCGGCGTTATTCAAAGCTCCCTTTTTCTATCTGCGGCACAGGCCGGAATCCCGACGAAAACCATCGTCGACCTGATCCGGATCTTTAGTTATGACGTCGATTTCCAACGTGAAATCCAGCCCGGCGATAGCTTCGAGGTTTATTTCGAACGATTCGCGGATGAGAACGGTACTATCCTGAAAGAGGGTTCCATCCTCTGGGCGTCCATGACTTTAAGCGGTAAGGAGTTTTCAGTATATCGTTTCAAGACCGATGACGATGGCTTTACCGACTATTATGATGAAAAAGGCCGCAGCGTTAAAAAGACATTGATGCGCACACCGATTGATGGCGCTCGTCTCACATCCGGATTTGGAAAGCGTAAACACCCGACTCTCGGCTATACTAAAATGCATCGCGGTGTCGATTTCGGCGCACGCAGTGGCACGCCAATTATGGCAGCAGGTAACGGAACGGTTGAGTTCGCGGCGCGCAATGGCGGTTACGGGAATTATGTCCGCATTCGCCATAACAGTGAATTTAAAACCGCCTATGCCCATATGCGTAAATTCGGGAAAGGTGTCCGTAAGGGCGCGCGCGTGAAACAGGGCCAGGTTATAGGCTATGTCGGCACAACAGGGCGTTCCACCGGACCTCATCTGCATTATGAAGTACATAAAGACGGTCGGCAAATTAATCCGCTTTCAGTCAAGCTGCCTGCGGGCCGTAAGCTCGGTGGAAAAATGTTGGCGGCTTTCAATGCATATACCGGACAAGTCCGTCAGGAAGTTGCCGGCGTCGAATTGGAAACGCAGCTGGCAAGTATAAAGTAACATTGTCTATCGTTCGAAAGTAACGAAGCGGCTGTCAGATTAAGCTATAGTTTTAACCACCGTAGGCGAATAGCAGGTCGGTGTTGTTTTGAATAATAAAGCTCTTTTCACATTGTACTTTGTTGTGATGCTCGACGTTGCCGGGCAGGGAATTTTATTTCCGGCCTTAACAACATTGATCATTAATCCGACAAGTCACTTTTTGCCAGAAGGAACAACGGCCTCAACCCGGAACTTCTATTATGGCTTGATCACAGGCAGTTTCTTCTTTTGCTGGTTTCTCGGAGCCACAATGATTGCAAGTTACTCCGATGATGTTGGACGCAAGATAGCTCTGGTGATCTGCCTGATTGGATCAGCACTCGGCTATATCTTGACAATTATTGGGATATATTTGCAGAGTATTAGTCTGCTTGTACTCGGGCGGATCATCGCCGGATTTACCGCTGGCAGCCAGTCTGTTTCGCAGGCAGCCATCATTGATATTAGCACCGATGAAAATCGCACCGAGAATCTTGGGCGCCTTGTTGCAGCCTTAGCAGCGGGGCTTGCCTTCGGCCCCATTGTCGGGGGCGTATTCTCCGACAAGACCTTGTGGCCTGAGTTAAATGTCACCGTTCCCGTCTATATTATCACGGCATGCTTGCTCCTAAATCTGATCCTTGTTTTGAAGTATTTTAAGGATGTGCGGGAGACCGATGGAAATTTCACCTTTAACATTTTTTCGGCTTTTACCGAGCTTGCCGCCGCCGCAAAAACACAGGCCATTCGGAATATTTCCATTGTCTTCTTTATCTGTGTTTTCTCGCTCACGCTTTTTTACATCTATTCCATCGTTTACCTCTTTCGAAAATTTGCATTTACGACCATTGAAAACAGTGCGGCAATGTTCGTAATTGGGATCGGCCTCGCCGTTGGCAGCCGATATCTGATCAAACCTCTGGCAGACCGGTTTACGCAAGATAAGATTGTCAGCGGCTCCCTGCTCACCATGGCTCTTTTTCAAGGAATTTTCCTACTCAGTGGCAATGAATACATCGCCGTGGCAAGCATGTTACCGCTATTGATGGCCTATGGGGTTGCCTATACAAACTGCCTGTCGATTTTCTCCGATGCTGTGTCTGAAGACAAACAAGGGTGGGTAATGGGCATATCAATTTCTCTATTCACCTTCGGAGGCGGAGTTGTTTCTATCGCAGGCGAAGAGTTGATGAATATTTTTCTTGAGTTACCATTCCTTCTTTCCATTATCGGAATGGTCATTGCAAGCGCTCTTGCGGTCGGCCTGAAAATACTCCAGCCTTATAAAATACCTGCGTAGATACATAAATACCGATCGAAAAAGGCGGCAGCCATAGCATGGCAACCGCCTTTCTAAATCTTAACGCAAATCGAACTTATGCAGCGTCAGCAAGAACGTTATTAATCATTAGCCCATCCTCACCGGCGGTTACTTTCACTTTTGCACCGTCATCGATATTGCCTTCGAGTATCAGTGACGCCAGCGGATTCTGCAAATACCGCTGGATCACCCTTTTCAAAGGCCGAGCGCCATAAATCGGATCATAACCGCGATTGGCAATCCACTCATAAGCCGACGGATCAAGATCAAGATCAATTCGGCGATCTGCCAGCAATGTCTGCAGATGCTCGAGTTGAATGTCGACAATATCGTTCATATTCTCTCGGCTCAGGCGATGGAAGATGATCTGCTCATCCAGCCTGTTCAAAAACTCCGGCCGGAAAGACGCTCTCACGGTTTCCATTACTTTGTGGCGCACAAGCTCGTCATCCACATCGTCACCGGCGGACATATGTTCACTACCGAGATTGGACGTCAGGATAATAAGTGTATTCTTGAAATCCACCGTCCGGCCCTGACCATCCGTCAAACGACCGTCATCAAGCACCTGAAGCAGAATATTGAAGACATCCGGATGCGCTTTTTCAACCTCGTCAAACAAGATGACCTGATACGGGCGCCGTCGTACAGCCTCCGTAATGACGCCTCCTTGATCATAGCCGACATATCCTGGAGGCGCACCAATGAGACGCGCAACGCTGTGTTTCTCCATAAATTCTGACATATCGACACGGAGCAAGGCATGTTCGTCATCGAACAGGAAGCCCGCCAATGCCTTGGTGAGCTCCGTCTTACCCACACCGGTCGGCCCGAGGAACAGAAATGAGCCAATCGGCTGGTTCGGATCCTGAAGACCCGCGCGGGAACGTCGAACCGCATTGGAAACAGCAACAAGCGCCTCTTCCTGACCGACAACGCGTTTACGAAGCTCTTCTTCCATGTTCAGCAGCTTTTCGCGCTCACCAGAAAGCATCTTATCAACCGGGATACCTGTCCAGCGTGACACGACACCGGCTATATCCTCTTCCTTGACGCTGTCGCGTACAATGGAAGAACCTTCCGCTTCTTCGGCTTCTTCAAGTTGCTTTTCAAGTTCCGGAATAGCACCATAGGCAAGCTCACCTGCGCGTTGCAGGTTCCCCTGCCGCTGAACATTTGCGAGTTCATTGCGTGCCGCATCGAGTTGCTCTTTAACGCTCTGGGCACGATTGAGCTTCTCCTTCTCCATCTGCCAGCTTTCCGTGAGGTCTGCAGACTGTTTCTCAAGCTCAACCAACTCGGTTTTCAACTTTTCAAGACGTTCTTTCGAGGCTTTGTCCGTTTCTTTCTCAAGCGCCGAAGCCTCGATCTTCATTTGCAGAATCTTGCGATCCAGCTCATCGACTTCCTCAGGCTTGCTGTCAACTTCCATACGCCGACGGCTGGCCGCTTCATCCATAAGGTCAATAGCCTTATCGGGAAGGAAGCGGTCCGTGATATATCGATTGGATAAGGTTGCAGCGGCGACAAGAGCACTATCGGAAATCTGCACCCCGTGATGAACCTCGTACTTCTCCTTTAGGCCACGCAGGATGGAAATCGTATCCTCAACGGTCGGTTCGGAGACGAAGACTGACTGGAACCGTCGCGCTAATGCTGCATCTTTTTCGATATATTTGCGGTATTCATCAAGTGTCGTTGCGCCAACGCAATGCAGCTCCCCGCGCGCCAAAGCAGGCTTCAACAGGTTGGAGGCGTCCATCGACCCTTCCGCGGCCCCTGCCCCGACAAGTGTGTGCAACTCGTCGATAAAGAGAATGATTTCGCCGCCCGTTGCAGAAATTTCGGACAGAACGGCTTTAAGCCGTTCCTCAAATTCACCGCGATATTTGGCCCCGGCAATCAACTGCCCCAGATCAAGGCTCATCAGTTTCTTGTCTTTGAGGCTCTCCGGCACATCGCCATTCACAATCCGAAGGGCCAGCCCCTCAATGATGGCCGTTTTACCAACGCCGGGTTCCCCGATCAGGACCGGATTATTTTTTGTCCGTCGAGAAAGCACCTGAATTGTTCGGCGGATTTCTTCATCGCGGCCGATCACTGGATCAAGCTTGCCCTTTTTGGCCGCTTCGGTCAGATCCCGCGCGTACTTATTAAGGGCATCATAGCTTGCTTCCGCCCCACTGCTATCAGCCGTGCGACCTTTACGCAGGTCATTAATCGCCTCGTTCAGACTATTGGGGGTAACCTTCGCATTGTTGAGGATTTTTGCGGACTCCGTTCCCTTTTCCAACGCGAGAGCAAGAAGGAGCCGTTCCGCCGTCACAAAGCTGTCACCGGCCTTATCCGCAAGTTTCTCGGCAGAGGCAAAAACGCGCGCGAGTTCTGGCGACAGGTTAACCTGTCCGGCGCCGCTACCCGTCACTTGCGGAAGTTTGGCCATCGCAGCCTCAATTCCCTGACGCGCAACGCTTGCGTCGCCGCCAGCTTTCGCAATCAGCCCACTCGCCAGTCCTTCTTTGTCATCCAGAAGTACTTTTAAGAGATGTTCAGGCGTCAGTCTTTGGTGGTTTTCACGTAACGCCAATGATTGGGCCGATTGGATAAACCCCTTCGACCGGTCTGTGTATTTTTCAATATCCATGCTCGTCCTCGACACATAGACCGTTGCTTCTTTGCGCGGCTCTATCTGATCCCTAAAAGGCAATCATAACGCGAACCCGCCAACGGCTTCATCACTGATATATATGTGGGCGGATTGAGGGTGATTTCAAGAGAATATTTGAGACTACACACTCCGGGATATTGCATCCAAATGCAAAAGGGAGGTCCGATCCAGACCTCCCCTTTTTATTTATCCAGAAGTTATCTCCAGAAGCCAAAACACACCTTAATCTGTCGTGTTGGCTTCTTTTGGATCTTCTTCACCAACATTCCTGCTGGATGTTCGACGCCGTAAGGTTCGCGTCCGGCTAACCTTGCGTTTCGGTTTTACCTCGCCGTCTTCTTCGCCATCCGAAGCTTCGGAAGATTTGGGCGCGTCGTTTTCACTCGCAAGTTCAATGACGGGCTGTTCAGTTGTGCCCAGATCAACTACAGGATTGCTTTGAGCTTCATCTTGCTCATTGCTCCCAGAAGCCTGCTCTTCATTATTGCGATTTCTTGCCTTACGCGGCGCCGGTGTTGCGTTTTCATTCTCAGGCGCGACAGGCGTATTTTCGGAACTTTCAACTGGTTGTTTTTCCTTCGGCGGAATCGTATTCGCGGCAATTATCCGGAAATAATGTTCTGCATGCTGGAAATAGTTTTCAGCGGCAACACGATCACCCGAAGTCTGGGCGTCGGTTCCGAGGGCCGTGTATTTATCGTAAACCTGATTTGCTGTTCCCCGGATTTTCCCGTCGGGACCATTGCTGTCATAGTTACGGTTACCGCCATTCTGCCGACGATTGTTTCCTGACCCGGGTCGATTCCCGCCAGAATTCGTTCGTCCGCCACGGGGACGTCTATTACTACTTACTCTCATAACTGCAATGATTCCGCCAATCTAAAGTTCAAAATTTCACTTATTGTAAAATTCTTTCAATTCAGGCACCTGCAAAAAACCCCGCTCGCGCGCTACCAAGATGTCCTTAATCCGGAAGCTCAGGCCTGAATTTTAATTAAATATCGATCATTGACCTTAAGATCAGGTCTTGTTTTTCACATATGATCTCTAGAAAGCCTACAATCTGTTCGCGCAATAATCCAACCTTTTTTTCAAAAAAAATGCGCTAATCACGAAGAAAAGCTGATACGCATCGCTCAATAGCCGCAATATCCCTATGAAATTGCGGCAACGACAGACCTGAATTCTGCATCATTTGCCCAACTTGCTGCGCCTGCTCTATACCGACTTCGAACACTAGTTGCCCATTTGGGCGCAACAAAGTCCGTATATTTGAAAGTATATCACGGTAGCTGCCAAGTCCATCCACACCTCCATCCAGCGCGAGATGCGGTTCAAAATCACGTACTTCCGGCTGAAGCCCCGCCATATCGCGCGTCGGGATGTAGGGAGGATTGCTGATCACAAGATCAAATTTTTCCCCAAGATCAATATCCCAACTGCCGCGATGGAATTCTGTGCGGAGCTCCAAACCTAACCGGCTCGCATTTTTTCGGGCGACGGCAAGGGCGGCATCACTACAATCTATTCCAACACCCGTCGCAGATGGTATCTCGCTCAAAATCGTCAGCAACAAACACCCGCTACCCGTCCCAAGATCCAGTACCCGCCGTGGATTAAATTCTTGGTTTTGCGATGAAAGTACGGCCTCAATCAGGGTTTCACTATCCGGCCGCGGATCCAAAACATCTTTGTTTACCAGAAAATCTAGGCTCCAGAATTCCCGATGTCCCGTCAAATGAGAAAGCGGCTCCCGTGCCGCGCGTCGGGTAATAAGACTATTGAATTTCTTGTGTTCTTCATCTGTGAGGACTCGATCCGGTTCCCGGTAGAGGTAAGTCACTTCTTCACCAAGCACATTTGCTAGAAGCAATGCCGCATCTCGTTTCGCATCGCTTACATCAGATTGCCTCAAAATTTCGCCGGCTTCCAAAACCGCCGATCGAAGAGAAGCTGTCATCTGGTCAACTGCCGCCCTCGATCTCGGAGAGGAGTGCGGCCTGATCCTCAGAGATCAGCGCCTCTATCACTTCGCCAAGAGCTTCGCCTGTCAACACTTTATCAAGCTTATAGAGCGTGAGATTAATCCGATGGTCTGTCACGCGCCCTTGCGGAAAATTATAGGTTCTGATGCGTTCTGATCGATCGCCCGACCCGACCTGCCCTTTTCTCTCTGCGGACCGTTCTGCTGCAAGCGCCGCCCGTTGCGCCTCATAAATGCGGGAGCGCAGCACGCTCATCGCTTTTGCCTTGTTCTTATGCTGGGACTTCTCATCCTGCTGCTGCACAACAATACCGGTCGGAAT
Organism: Sneathiella sp. HT1-7; assembly: GCF_020731145.1. Classification (GTDB taxonomy): domain Bacteria; phylum Pseudomonadota; class Alphaproteobacteria; order Sneathiellales; family Sneathiellaceae; genus Sneathiella. The sequence continues at coordinate 8,295 of NZ_JAJFZN010000001.1, forward strand.
ATGGGTTATGCGCACCGCTGAGTCTGTCGTGTTAACGGACTGCCCACCCGGACCGGACGCGCGAAAAATATCAACCCGGATATCGCTATCGGCAATTTGCACGTCGACCTCTTCCGCCTCTGGCAGCACGGCGACGGTAGCGGCCGATGTATGAATCCGCCCGCCAGTTTCTGTCTCCGGCACACGCTGCACCCGATGTACACCGGACTCAAATTTGAGATTGGCGAAAACATTCCGCCCCGTCACTTTGACGACCACTTCCTTAACCCCGCCAAGATCAGATTCTGAAAAGGACATGGTTTCACATTTCCAGCCCTGACCTTCGGCATAGCGCTGGTACATCCGGTATAGATCGCCTGCAAAAAGCGCCGCCTCTTCCCCGCCAGTACCCGCGCGTATTTCCAGGATCGCGTTTTTCTCGTCCGCGTCATCTTTGGGCAGTAGTTGCAACTTGATGGAATGCTCCAGATCGGGAAGACGGGTTTTAAGCTCCTCAATCTCCAGCTCCGCCATCTCCTTCATTTCCGCGTCTGTGTCTTCGCTGTCGAGCATTTCTTCAAGATCACCGAGTTCACTGCGGGTCGACTGATACTGCTGTATAGCCTCGACCAGAGGCTTTATTTCAGAGTATTCCCGGCTCATGCGGACAAAGTCGTCCGGCGCCACCTCACCCATTTCACCGGACATGGCGGCTTCCAGCTCCTCAGAGCGGGCCTGTATCATTTTGAGCTTATCTTCGGGAAGCATATTTTGACCTTAACTGAGAGCGCCAAGCGCTACGGAAATATCCGACAAAGGGACTTCGCTCTGCTCGCCCTGATCTAGATCGCGAAGCGTGCAGACGTTTCGGGCAAGTTCATCCTCCCCGATCAGTACCGCCGCACGGGCATTTAATTTATTGGCCCGCTTCATGCGTTTCCCGACATTGCCCTTAAAGGCCATTTCAATACAAAGCCCGTCCTGCCGCAGTTGATGCGCTAGCTTCGCCGCAACGGACTCCGCAGCTTCTCCGACAGGCACAATGGCAACGGGACGTATAGATGCCGGTACATTCTCGATCAACATGGCAAGACGTTCTATTCCGCCAGCCCATCCAATGCCAGGAGTTGATTTGCCGCCAAGCGTCTCAATCAGCCCGTCATAGCGACCACCCGCAATCACCGCCCCTTGCGCGCCAAGCGCTGTGGTCACGAATTCAAAAGCAGTATGTGTATAATAATCAAGACCGCGGACCAAGCGCCGATTGAGTTCATACTCGATCCCGAGAAGCGATATTCCTTCCAGCACATCGGCGAAAAACTCACTCGAATAACTATTGAGATAGTCGTTGAACAGGGGCGCCTTTTCGACAAGGACCCGGTCGCCCTTGTCCTTACTATCAAGAATACGAAGCGGATTCCGCTCCAGCCGTTCCAGACTGTCTTTCGACAAGTTCGATTTATGATCGCTGAAATATTCGACAAGCGCCGTACGATATGCCTGACGGCTTTCCTGATCGCCGAGGGTATTAATCTCTAAGCTACAATGTTCCAGGACGCCCAGCGCTTTAAGGATCGAGGCACCAACGGCGATCACTTCTATATCCGCCTTGGCCTCCGCCGCGCCTATGCATTCCACATCAATCTGGTGGAACTGCCGTTGCCGTCCTTTCTGCGGACGTTCATAGCGAAACATCGGACCCGCTGCGAACACCTTAAATGGGACATTCTGCTGTAATCCATTACTTATAAAAGCGCGGCAAATTCCAGCGGTGTATTCGGGCCGCAACGTCATACTTTCCCCGCTCCGGCTTTCAAAGGAATACATTTCCTTCGAAACAACATCGGAGCTCTCGCCCATCGTCCGTGCAAAAACTTCTGTGAACTCAAAGATCGGCGTGGCCATTTCCGCATAACCAAAGCGCGCCGCCATTTCCCGCGCCGTTTTCCGCACATGTGCATGGCGCGCAAAATCCTCAGGCAACAGGTCATGGGTGCCGCGGACTGGCTGTGGTAATGACACGTCTTTTCTCCGTCTAGTAAATTCTTCTAAGGTGAGGTCAAGCGATGCGCTTGGCAGTGTGGGATTCAGTCATATCACCGCTATCGTTCAAGGCCTCCAACTCGGCGGCTTTTGCTTCGACCAGTTCGACAATATGATCCACCATATCCCCAGTCGCCACTTTATGATCCGTAACGCCGCTCAAGTAAACCATATGATTATCCTTACCGCCGCCTGTCAGACCGATATCAGTCTCCCGTGCCTCTCCCGGGCCATTCACGACACAGCCAATAATCGAGAGGGTAAGCGGTGTGTGAATATGGGCCAGCCGCTCTTCAAGCAATTCAACTGTCTTGATTACAGGAAAGGCCTGCCGCGCGCAGGACGGACAGGAAATAATCGTGACACCCCGTCGGCGCAGTCCCAGGCTTTTCAGTATTTCATAGCCTGCCTTGATTTCCTCAACCGGATCGGCCGAAAGGGACACTCGGATTGTATCGCCAATCCCCGACCAGAGCAGCATGCCAAGACCGATAGAGGATTTCACCGTACCGGATGACAATCCGCCAGCTTCAGTAATACCTAAGTGGAGCGGATAGTCACATACCTCCGCCAGCCCCTGATAGGCCGCAACAGACAGGAAAACATCGGATGCTTTCACGCTGATCTTGAAATTAAAGAAGTCGTTGTCCTCAAGAATGCGAGCGTGGTTCATTGCCGATTCCACCATCGCTTCCGGGCAGGGTTCGCCATATTTCTCCAACAGCTCACGCTCAAGGCTTCCGGCATTCACCCCAATCCGCATGGAGCAGTTATGATCTACAGCCGCCTTCACCACGTCGCGTACGCGATCGGCCGATCCGATATTACCGGGGTTGATCCGGAGACATGCCGCGCCGGCCTCCGCCGCCTCAATGCCGCGTTTATAATGGAAATGGATATCCGCAATAATGGGAACGCTCGTCTCCCGGACAATTTCTTTCAGCGCTGCCGTGCTCGCCTCATCCGGACAGGAAACCCGGACCATGTCCGCGCCGGCCTCTTCCAGCGCATGAATCTGCCCAATAGTCGCCTTGGCGTCGGACGTCAGAGTATTGGTCATTGACTGTACGGTTATCGGCGCATCTCCGCCAACAGGCACATCGCCGACAAAAATCTGGCGCGATTTCCGGCGGATAATCTCTCGGTAAGGTCTGATGCTCATGGGATCATACTTTTTAAATTAGCGGCAAAAATGCCGCAGTCGCGAATTTCGCCTAAAATGGCTGCAAATCGCAGAAATTACAAGTGATACAATTGTCGCCGATTTTTCAATCCGAAAACTGCGGCTATTGCAAACCGGTATTCACGAGCAAGCTCTCCGCAACCAACGGAACTTCGCGTAAAATTGTTCCCGCCCCACCGAGGGCCTTGATCTCTTTGCCGTCAACCCGGATTTCAAGCCCGCCCGCATTTCCCGTAGTAAGGATAAAGCCCGGTGCATTCGGCGCCATATAAACATCGCCAGGCTTAAGCACTCTTGAGAGCACCGGCTTTTCATCCGTTGCCTTCACTTCAACCCAGCTTTCCTCTGTCGCGCGGACAACCACGCGGGCGTCCGTATTTTCAACACCAAATGTCCGAGGTAACGGATTTTCGGGCGTATCTGCTGTCTGAAATTGCGCGGCGGCGGCCGTGTCCAACCTGTCCTGTGGATAGTTCGCTGGAGTTTCCGTTGCGGGTTGAGTCGTTTCCGGGGCAGCGGCCTGTTGTTCCACTGGTTCTGCCACGGTCGCCGTTAGTGTGTTGCTGGTTACGGGATCTTGCTGTAGCTCCGCCACCGGCGTTGTTGTCGTTTCATCTTCTGTCTTAGGGGGATCTATCTCCGCCGTTTCTTCCAGCGATGAAGGCGCAATGTTTATATCCGATGCTATGGCAGTCGCCGTATCTTCCACAATCTCCGTCTCCGGGACTGCCAGCGTATTCGATCCTTCAGGATTTTCTATTGCGACGCCCTCTTCCGCCATCGCTTCATTCTCGCTTAACGCTGCGACACTTTCAGTTTCAGAAGTAGTATTTTCCACGTCTTTGTTTTCAGGGGCTGCTATTGACGCAATAGCGGGAGTTTCGGACGAGTTTTCCGGACCTTTCAATGCCCTATCGCGATCGGGCTCATTTGCTGTATTTTGAGACTGTATATCTTCAAGATCTCGAATTTTGCTCGCCAGATGTTCTGGCAACTCTGCCACTCTCTCGAAATCAAGGCTTTCGCTTTCCTGATATAAAAACCAACCAGCCAGCAGGACCAGTGCGACGACAAATGTCCCCAGCATAATACCTGCTCCCGGAATACGCCCGCCGGAAGAAGGCTCTGGAAAGGCAAGGGATTGCACATGTATTCCTGCACCTTCCTCATTCTTATAGAGCTCGACAATCGCCACCGCATCAAGATCGAGTAAATTCGCATAGGATCGCAAAAACCCTGTGACAAATGTCTGTCCAGGAAGGCTATTGAAGTTACCCTCCTCCAGCGCATGAACCTGACTTGCGCGAAGTCGCAGAATATCCGCGACCTGATGCAGGGAAAGCCCTTTTGCTTCACGCGCATCACGCAGTTGAGAACCAACAGAATGCGGGCCATCCTCCGCTTCTGGCTGATCGTTATTTTCTTCAGGGGTCTTTAACGACAGCCTTGTTTTCTTGGACGCATTTCTGCCGAACAGGTTAGGCTGGGTTACGACATCTCGTCGGTTGCTGTCTTTCACCATAATGGAACGCCAAATTACCGTTTATTAACTCGTCTCAACAGCTTATTCGCCATTATCGGCGAAAATAAGGAAAGTTCAATCTCTATATTATTATTGAATGATCACGGGCAAAGGCGCGCAATTGATCACGTACTGAATGATCCCGGGATTGACAAAGCCCGCGGACAAAATTCTGCAATTTATTGATATCTGCACTCAACGCCATCTCCTTCACCCGCCCCAGAGTTTCAGACGACATGGAAAAATTCCGATACCCCAAGCCGAGCAAAGCCATCGCTTCCAGAGGGCGACCGGCAATATCTCCGCATATGGAAAATGGCTTTCCCGCCTGCTCGCAATGCTCCGCGATATTACGCAAAAGTAACAAAAGGCTAGGGCTCAGTGTGTCATAGCGATCGCTTATCTTCGGATTACCGCGGTCAACCGCAAAAAAGAACTGCATCAGGTCATTTGATCCAACAGAAATGAAATCTACTTCTTTCAACAGGTGCGGCAGTTGCCAAACAATTGAGGGAACCTCAATCATGGTACCAACATTTACCTTCGTCGGCGGCCCGGCTTTGCGTTGCACAGCGCGCTCTAACTCCTTATTGAGGATTGCCTTAGCCTCAACAAACTCAGCCACTTCCGCAATCATCGGAAACATAAGCGACAGCTCGCGTCCAGCCGCAGCCTGAACCAGAGCCCTAAGTTGACTTCTTAGCAAAGCGGGACGATCAAGCCCGATCCGAATAGCGCGCCAGCCAAGCGCCGGGTTTTCTTCAGGCTTGGTTTTAAGATATGGCAGAAGCTTGTCTCCACCGATATCAAGCGTACGAAAAACAACTGGCTTTCCGTCCATCTTGTCCAGGACACGCGAATAAAGCTCCGTCTGTTCGTCGACCTTCGGCATCTGCGAACGAACCATAAATTGCAGCTCGGTTCGAAACAGACCAATTCCATCGGCACCAAGCTCCGGGAAATGATCGATATCGATGAGCAGCCCGGCATTAACATTCAAACTAAGCGGCACCCCATCCTTAGAAATATTCGGTTTGTCACGAAGAGCCGCATATTTTGCCTGCTGTTGTGCACGCTGACGCTGGCTTCGAGAGAAAGCCTGCTGGACATCATCTCCGGGGCGCAGGAATACCTGACCATGCTCCCCATCGACGAGCATCAAATCTCCTTGCTCCACATTTTCTCGCACATCCGCGCACTGGCCAACTACCGGAACACCAAGAGCCCGCGCCACGATCGCAACATGGCTGGATCGAGTCCCTTCTACCAGCACAACAGCTTTCAGGCGGCGGCGATCATAGTCGAGCAATTCGGCCGCCCCCATGTTCCGCGCGACCACGACCGTATCTTTTTCTAGATTTCGCCGATCAATTTGTGAACGCCCGTCCAGATGAAGATAAAGCCGATTGGCAAGATCTTCGAGTTCCGATAACCGCTCGCGAAGGTACGGGTCAATGATTTCCTTCATCCGTGCGCGAGTATCGTCCTGAACGCGCTTGATCGCGGCCTCCGCGGTTAGACCGGTGTTAACTGCCTCCCGCAATTTTTTTAGCCAGCCCTTATCATGGGCAAACATTTTATAGGCTTCAAAAATTTCCTTGGATTCATCCTTGAAGAGAGTATTCGTGGCAACGAGTAACTTATCGACCGAGCTTTGCAGGGCATTAACAGCAGAATCTAACCTGGCAAGCTCTTTTGCACGATTGCTTGAGATAGCATGAACGACCTCGATCCGGGGTTCATGAAGCAGGGCGATGCCGGCGCCAAGCCCTTCCGCCAACACCCGCCCATTAATATGGTGAGGTAAGGTTGCATTTCCGGCAGCATCCGAAAATTCTGTCGCCGCGACCATCTGTTCGGAACTGACCAGCTCCGCTACGACCATGGCAACGGTCTGCAGCGCCTCTACTTCCTCATCAGTGTAGGATCGCCGTGTTCTGTTCTGTACCGCTAGTACGCCGATAACCCGTCCGCCGCGCAGGATAGGCGTACCAAGGAGGGAATGATATTCTTCCTCCCCTGTTTCCGGGCGATACGCAAATTGCGGATGCGACTGCGCATCAGATAGATTGAGAGGTCGTGCACGCGCGGCGATATCACCGACGAGACCTTCGCCAAAGCGCAGGCGAGTGTGATGAACGGAATTTTGTTTGAGGCCTTCAGTCGCGTAAAGTTCGAGCACATCCCCTGCCCGACGCAAGTAGCAGGAGCAAACCTCGGCGATCATATTACTGGCGATCAGTCGGACAATTTCATTTAGACGCTGTTCCGCATCTCCCCTCCCCGCCATAACCTGATGGAGTTTGCGTAGCAGCAATCTCGGCGCACTGATCCCCAGACCGCTCATTTATGAACTGTCCCTTTGATCTCCATGATTTTCGAAAGAGTCACGCGCCTGACTCACGAGTTCTTCCATAATCTCCTCGATTGATTGTTCTTTCTTGACCATGCCGACGCTCTGGCCTGCCATGACAGATCCAAATTCAACATCACCATCAATAACTGCCCGGCGCAAGGCTCCCGCCCAGAAATGCTCGATAGCAAGCTGGGCCGTTTCCAGGTCCATTTCGCCTGACTTATATTTTGCGATCATCTCATGTTGCGTTTCTATGAATTTCTTGCCGCCCTCATTGTTGAGCGCTCGGACAGGAATTACAGGAAACAACGGATCAACCTGCACCGTCGTCACGGCATCGCGAGCATTCGCCCGCATGAAGGCCTTCTTGAATGCCGGATGAGCAATGGATTCATTTGAACAAACAAACCGGGTGCCTAGCTGGCAACCAGCCGCGCCCATCCTAAGATAGGTAGCGATTGCCTCACCGCGGCCAATGCCGCCCGCAACAAAAACAGGAACGTCTGTAATATTCGGCAAAATTTCCTGTGCCAGAACACTTGTCGAAACTGGTCCAATATGACCACCCGCCTCCATCCCCTCAATGACCAGCGCATCAGCGCCAGTGCGGATAAGCTTTTTCCCGAGCGCTAAGGTTGGTGTAAAACAAACGGTTTTCGCGCCACCTTCCTTGATTTTTAGAATGGTTTCTTTTGACGGCACTCCACCAGCGAGAACCACATGGCCCACATTAAGCGCCAAGCAAACATCAACCAGTTTATCAAGGTCCGGATGCATGGTAATCAGATTAACGCCGAAGGGTTTATCGGTTAGCGCCTGCGTTGCCTTGATTTCCGCTTCCAGAAGATCGGGCGTCATGGCCCCACAGGCGATAACGCCAAACCCGCCGGCATTAGAGATTGCGGCCACAAGGTTCCGCTCAGAGACCCAGGACATTGCCCCGCCAAGTATAGCGTATTTCGTTCCAAGAAACTCACAACCGCGCGCCCAGCCAGCGTCCAGCTGTTCCGCGCCATTTATTACAAGATCACCCATATTAATCCGCATCCAGTCCAAAGGCCGTGTGCAAGGTTCTTACGGCTAGCTCTGTATATTCCTCGGCCAAGAGGACACTCACTTTGATTTCAGAAGTCGAGATAACCTGTATATTGATCCCCTTCTCTGCCAGAGCGGCAAACATCGTTTTGGCTACGCCCGCATGGCTGCGCATTCCCATACCGACGATAGAAACCTTGACGACATTCGAGTCCGGGACAATCGCCTTGCAAGAAACTTCGCCTTTAAGCTTCTCCAGCACGCTCATGGCCTGATCGATCTCTTTCTGGCCAACCGTGAAGGTCAGGTCTGTTGCCCGACCATCTTCCGATACGTTCTGGACAATCATATCGACATTGACATTCGCATCCGCCAGCGTCCCGAAGACCAGCGCCGCCACACCCGGTCGATCTGCAACCTGCTGCAGTGTTACCTTGGCTTCGTCACGAGTGTAGGTAACGCCGCTTACAACCTGATGTTCCACAATATCTTCCTCATCTACAACCAATGTTCCAGGTTTATCTTCGAAACTGGACAGCACCTGCAACTTCACCCGATGCTTCATCGCCATCTCGACAGATCGCGTTTGCAGAACCTTTGCGCCGAGGGACGCCAGTTCGAGCATTTCCTCATAAGTAATTTTATCAAGTTTCGCTGCTTTTGTCGCGATCCGCGGATCGGCGGTATAGATACCGTCAACGTCTGTATAAATATCACATCGATCGGCATCCAGTGCAGCGGCCAATGCCACTGCCGACGTATCAGAGCCACCTCGACCAAGGGTGGTAATGCGATTGTCAGTGCCAACACCTTGAAAGCCTGCACAAACGGCCACCTGCTTCTCGGCAAAGCGTTTAATAATTTCGCTACAATCGATACTCTCAATCCGTGCTGCGCCATGAACTGCATTCGTTTTTACAGGAACCTGCCAGCCAAGCCAGGACCGGGCCGAAATTCCGAGATCCTGCAGCGCAAGTGACAAAAGGCCGATGGTAACCTGCTCTCCACTGGAAACAACGACGTCATATTCCCGGGCGTCATGCAGACTGGAAATTTCAGATACGAGCCCGACGAGCCGATTAGTATCACCCGACATAGCTGAGACAACCACTGCTACTTCATGGCCGGCGTCTACTTCTCGCTTTACTTTGCGCGCAACATTCTTGATCCGCTCTACCGTACCAACAGAAGTGCCGCCAAATTTCATTACCAGCCGTGCCATGGCCGCATTACCTCTCCCCCCGCCTGTCGCGAGGGCCTAAATATTATCTAGAAGTCACAATTACCCTTTGGTCTTAAAGGAGCGTATACTTATACTTAACAAGGGGTGCGGGGCAAGCACTGCGATGGTTTTTATTGTAAAAGAACAACTTTTATTAAGGCATATGACGACGAGGTAATTATGGATAACACAGTCAAGGCGAAATCAGTAGATCCGGCAGAAATTGCCAATTTCGCCGCGATGGCGGATGAATGGTGGGATGAAAACGGCAAGTTCAAACCACTTCACAAGTTCAATCCGATTCGGATCGGCTACATCCGTGATACTGTAATTGACCATTTCCGCCTGCAAACAGATGATGCCATTGTCAAGCTGAAGCCCTTTCAGGGATTGCGTATCCTTGATATCGGATGTGGAGGCGGCTTACTGTCTGAACCGATGGCGCGCCTCGGCGCGGATGTCGTCGCGGCGGACGCGTCAGAGAAAAATATTCAGATTGCAAAAGTGCATGCGGAAAAATCCGGCCTGCAAATCGATTATCGGCACACAACAGCCGAGGATCTTGCGGACGCAGGGGAGCAGTTTGATGTCATCTTGAATATGGAAGTGATAGAGCATGTCGCCGATATTGAAGGTTTTATTGAGGCCTGCTCCACCATGCTCAAGCCCGGCGGTATCATGTTTATTGCGACATTGAACCGCACGGCCAAGAGCTTTGCCTTCGCAATTGTCGGTGCAGAGTATGTCCTCCGCTGGCTGCCCAAAGGCACGCATAACTGGAAAAAATTCTTGAAACCATCCGAAGTTGCACGGCTTGTTCGCAATAATAATCTATCCGTCCGCGATATTTCCGGTGCAACCTACAATCCTTTTGAAAATCGCTGGCACTTGAGCATGGATCTCAGTGTCAATTACATGATTGCTGCAGCAAAATTGTAATAACCCCTTGTAAATCCTGATTGACCCGCCAATGCTATATGCCTTATTTGGGTGTGCTTTTTAACGAAGAGATTTCTTATGGCATTGAAAAAATCCCCCCTCGCGCCCGGGGCATTTCCTGACTTACCGGAAATTTCTGGTGTTAGATTTGCAAGTGGCAACTCCGGTATGCGCTATAAAGGGCGCGACGATGTCATGCTGGCAGAGTTTGACCCCGAGACAACTGTTGCTGGCGTCTTCACGAAAAATGCCATGCCCGGTGCTCCCGTTGACTGGGGACGGAAAATACTTCCCGCGGGACAGGCACGCGGACTTGTTGTTAATGCTGGAATAGCGAACGTCTTTACCGGTGCTGCAGGCAAAAAGACGGTGGAAGATACCGCCGCCACCGCCGCACAATTGCTGAACGCCTCACCTGAACATATCTACGTTGCCTCCACGGGTGTGATCGGCGACCTTGTTCCGACCGAGAAAATAACAAATCTGCTACCTCGCCTCGCAGAAGACCTTTCAGCGGATGCCGGCGAAGCCGCCGCGAATTGCATTTTAACAACTGATACATTTGCGAAAGGCGCTGTCGCTACCGCAAAAATTGGTGACAGGTTAGTTACGATTAGCGGCTTTGCTAAAGGATCAGGCATGATCGCCCCCGATATGGCGACGATGCTTGCTTTTCTGTTTACAGACGCGGCGGTCCCTGCGCCAATCCTTCAGCAGCTATTGAGCGAAGCGAATGAGAAAAGCTTTAATTGCGTCACGGTCGATTCTGATACGTCAACAAGCGACACTGTTCTGGTTTTCGCTACCGGACGTGCGCAGAACGAAATACCCGCAACCGCGATGGATGGCAGCCTTGGCGACTTTAAACGCGCCTTGCTTGATGTGATGGCAAACCTCGCCCAGCAAGTTGCGAGAGACGGCGAAGGGGCCAGCAAGTTTATTACCGTCAAAGTCACCGGCGCAGAAAGCGATGCATCGGCCAAGACAATTGCGCTGGCCATTGCGAATTCCCCTCTGGTGAAGACGGCTATCGCGGGCGAAGATGCCAACTGGGGCCGGATTATCATGGCTGTGGGAAAATCAGGAGAAAAAGCCAATCGCGACAAAATGAGCCTTGAAATCGGAGGTGTTATCATTGCCGAAAATGGCGCTCGCGCCACGACATATCAAGAAGAAGACGTCATACCTCACATGACAGGCACGGAAATCGAGATAGACGTTGATGTAGCGGTCGGCGACGGAAGTGCCTTCGCTTGGACCTGCGATCTCACCCATGGTTATATCGAGATCAATGCCGATTACCGAAGCTAATCCGATGATGACTTCCAGACCGACAATCCTCGTGGCCGCCGTCGCCCTTGTGGATGATGAGAATCGCGTCCTCATTGCCCAGCGCCCCGAAGGCAAGAGTATGGCCGGGCTTTGGGAATTTCCGGGAGGCAAGGTTGAGCCCGGGGAAACACCAGAGATCGCTCTGATCCGTGAACTACAGGAAGAACTCGCCATCGATGTGACGGAGGCCTGCCTTGCCCCCTTTACTTTCGCCAGCCATCTTTATGAGAAATTCCATCTATTGATGCCGCTTTATGTTTGTCGCCGCTGGCACGGCATACCAAGTCCGGCGGAAGGGCAAACCCTTAAATGGGTGCGCGCCAATCGGCTTAATGAGTATGAGATGCCGCCAGCCGATGTCCCGCTGATCGCGATGCTGCGAGATTTACTTTAAGACAAACGGTCGATTAGAGCAGAGAATCAAAAAGGTCGGCATTTGGACTTTCTCCTCATCCAAAAGCCGACCCGAGCAACCTAACTCTCCCTAAAAAGAGCCAGAACTCCGGGCAGGCACCAACTCACCCGTCGTTCCTTCTAGGTGTACAAAGGAAATTACAAACAAAAATGCTTGCTATGGCAACTGTTTTTATTGCCACTAGTGGTCAGGTTAACCCTTCGCCTTTTGAAGTTGCCGTGCCACTTCTAGAATAAGATCTCGAGTTTCTTCATACATATCAATGGATAGGTCTGTATATTCCTGGGTCGGTTTCACTAGGGTGCGACGGAGATCATTCTCATCTCTTTCAAGCACGACCTGTTCTTTCGTCACCATTTTTTGAAGGGTTTTTTGCAGGCTGGAACGGCCAAGGCCTGTAACCGAAGCCAGTGTTTCCAGATCAATCTCCTTCTGAGTGATACGACGATAACTAAGCGCCAAGCCAACAAGATAACGATTTTTTGATGGCTCGGGATCCCGTCGCGCCCGAATGGTCCGAATTTCAGCCCAGAAATCGCTCAGAACCCTATACTCTTCGGCGTTTAATTTCCGCCCACCCAGAATTTCTTCAATTGTACGCATATAAACACCGCTCGTGATCAGACATTGCATTAAATATGGATAACACTATCCGGTCACTTAGCTGCGAATCACAACCGTTACCAAGTAAAATATTTCTTTTGTCGCATTCCGGAAAAGTTACTTTTCCAAATAATCCCTGAGATTAGCCTTCGCACTACCGCGAGCAATCGGCTTTTGCTGGCTTTCATGGGGTGCCCAGCCAGACATATAGATAATCTGGAATGTCGCAGGAATGCGCCCATCCGCATCCGCATAATTCTCAATATACAGTTCCGCGGTACGGAGCATTATCCGACGCTGTGTAAAATGTTTCTGCCGCGAGATGAGAGCGTTTGTTTCTCCCAAGCCGCGCAACTCATGCATCAACGCAAAAGGATGTTCATACTTCAGCGTTATTAAATCAGTATCCGTGACCGGAAGGGCCAAACCAGCCCGCTGAAGCAGGGACCCGGCATCCTTGATCTCGGTAAAGGGGGAAATACGAGGACTAACACCGCCCGTGATTTCAGATTCCGCCTCGATCAGACAGGCCTTCAACTCCTGTAAACTTTCAATTCCAAACAGCGCCCCAAGAAAAAGCCCGTTTGGTTTCAGCGATCTTGCCGCTTGTGACAGCGCACCGGGCAGGTCATTCGTCCAATGAAGACCAAGGACACTACCCACAAGATCGAATGAGTTTTCCTTGAACGGAAGAAATTCTTCATCGGCCACAATGGCAGCGTTTGTCGCGTTATCCAGCATTGCCTCTGTAAGGTCGGTACGAATAACCCTGTCCGCCTTTTTCATCGCAATTAGCTTTTCACCGAACACACCATCCCGTCCGCCAAGATCTAGCGCGAGACTGAAGGAATGATTGATATCGAGTAGCCGTTCCGCGAGCCGTTCCGCCACTTCGTTGAATAAAAATCGGTGATGCGGCCAATCGAGCTCAGCCGCGCGACGACGATGCTCAGCGACCAGTGTGCGATCAAAAAGGATCTGTTCAGGTGGAAGATGTGGTATTGTTCTTTTCATTTTGCGTTTATGGCACCTTCACTCTGCGGAAACAATCATGGACATAAATTAGCAAGTTTTTCGAACCAACTAATCATATTGATTTGATCATATTTGCCTTATACTCTCGGATATGAGCCTCTCCGCCACTACGCGCCTACTCACGCAGCTACAGAAAACGGCCCTGGACGCAATTTTCCCGCCAGGATGCGTTAGCTGTGCAGAACCGATTGATACACCTGGCAATCTATGTGGTCGCTGCTGGCCGGAGATGACATATATATCCGCACCCTATTGCGATATATGCGGCTTCCCGTTTGAGTATGATGCAGGCGATGGCTTCGTTTGCGCGACTTGCCTTAGACAACCACCTGTGTTTGCAAGAGCCCGCGCCGTCCTTAAATATGATGACGCAAGCCGAGACATGATCCTGGGATACAAGCATTCTGACCAGACAAATCGCGCGCCAACCTTTGCAAACTGGATGTCGCGCGCTGGGGCTGAACTCATCAACGACTGCGACGTCATTTGCCCTGTTCCCTTGCATCATAAAAGACTGATCAAGCGCCGCTTTAACCAATCGGCCCTGCTGGCAGGTGAAATCGGAAAACTTAATGACAAGCCGGTCATTCATGATTTACTCACGAGAAAACGCCCTACAAAATCCCAGGGAGGATTGAGCGCAAAAGCACGCCTGCGGAATGTACGGGGTGTGTTTGAAATTACTCCCGCCCGAAAAAACTCACTGGACGGAACAGTCGTGCTATTGATCGATGATGTTTTAACTACTGGTGCGACTGTCAACGCCTGTAGCAGGAGCCTCATAGAGGGAGGTGCTGCAAAAGTTGATGTTCTGACCTTCAGCCGGGTTGTTCGCGCCTCAAACACGGCTATATAGTACGAACAAGGGCGCGTAAAATTCTCTTAAGTAAAGAAGTAACCCATGAAAAATGTTGAAATATATACAACGATGTTTTGTCCCTTCTGCTCGCGTGCGAAGAAGCTACTCAAAAGCAAAGGCGTGAATTATAAAGAGATAGATGTCACAGTCGCGGGCGATCTTCGCGAAGAAATGACAAAGCGCGCGGGCGGCGCATATACTGTCCCGCAGATATTTGTCGATGGCGATCATATTGGCGATAGCGACTATATCCATATGCTTGATGCAAATGGAAAACTTGATAAAGTTTTGGGGATTAACTGACCCCGAAGGGAGAGAAAGATGTCATCGTTTACGGCAGCATGCGTGCAAATGACGAGCAAGGGCAACGTTCAGGAAAACCTTTATCTTGCGACGGCCCTGATTAGAGAGGCCGCAAGCGCCGGAGCGGACTTTATCGCAACGCCTGAGGTTACCAACATGCTGGAACCTCATAAGTCAGAAGCCCGTGCCAAGGCCCAATTTCAGGAAAATGATATCACCCTCAAGGCTTTTCGTGCCCTCGCGGAAGAAACTGGAAAGTGGATTCTCGCAGGTTCCCTTGTGATCAAAAACCCGGATGATGATCGCCTCGCCAACCGCTCTTTCCTGATACGCCCTGACGGGGACATAGCGGCGCAGTATGACAAGATCCATATGTTCGACGTAGAATTGGATACAGGAGAATCTCACAAAGAAAGTCGTGCTTATGCACCGGGCGATGCGGCACAACTGGCTGAAACGACGTGGGGCATGTTTGGAATGTCAGTCTGCTATGATGTGCGCTTTCCTCATTTGTACCAAAAACTTGCCCTTGCCGGCGCGGGTGTGTTGACAGTGCCGGCGGCCTTTACCGCAACGACGGGAGAAGCACATTGGCATATCCTTCTCCGCGCCCGGGCAATTGAAAACGGTGCGTTTGTGATAGCCCCGGCTCAATGCGGCCAGCATACAGAGAAACGACACACCTATGGCCACTCATTGATTATCGACCCATGGGGCAAGATTCTGGCGGAAGCCGGAGAAGAACCCGGGTTTGTTACGGCTGAGATCAACATGGCAGAGGTCACCAGACGGCGGCAACAAATCCCGAATTTGCGAAATATCCGGGATTTTTCCATGCACGCTCCTGACTCGGTTGCGGACGCAGCAGAATAGCCCTACTCAATCGGCTTTCGGGCGACGATGGATTGACGGCAAGCAGGGGTTGGCACGTCTACGCGCCCCTCGAAAAAATCAATTACATTGAGGTCACGACTAAAAACCTCAGCAAGCTCTCCCGGCGCTAATAGGAAATCTGGATTGCTCGGGCGACCGAATTTTTCATTCCCCCGTGCAAATGTGTCATATAGTAAAATTCCGCCCGGTGATAGCGCCGCTGCGATATCGGCAAACAATGGTCGCCAAAGATAATTGACTACAACAATACCCGCAAAAGAACCGTTAGAAAATGGCCAACTATTGTTTTCCAGATCAGCCTGGACAATCGAGAGGCCTTCCCGCCCCTCATAAGCCGCGACAGACGATGTGTCGATGTCAACGGCAGTCACCTTATAGCCGGTCTCAAGCAGATAAAGGCTATGTCGCCCCCCGCCGCAAGCAAGATCCAGTACTGGCTTTTCCTTTGGTATCAGCTGCGCATATTTCTCGATCCAAGGTGATATAGCCCGCATGAAACTCCCTTTTCAAACCGATAAGGACTTGTGTTTAACTGGAAAACGATTATCTCTTAATACGTACGGGATTTTCGTTTACATAACAAATTTTGCGAATGATAAAATACGATCTTAGATGTGAAAACGCCCATGTTTTCGAGGCATGGTTTAAGAACAGCGCCACTTATGACGAGCAGGCTGGCGTTGGGGATATTGTGTGCGCCGTGTGCGGATCCACCCACATTGAGAAAGCACCGATGGCTCCTGCCGTTCCGCGCAAAGGCACTTCTTCCCTCTCTAAACGCGAAGAAACAGCAAAGGCAGAAGCGAATAAAACCGCTATTGCTATGACGGCGCTTCGGCAGCTTCGGCAGCTTCGCAAAAACGTAGAAGAAAATTTTGATTATGTCGGCCCCCGTTTCGCGGAAGAGGCTCGTAAAATACACTATGGTGAAGTTGAGCAACATGGCATCTACGGAGAGGCCACGCCCGAGGAAAGCAGTGAACTCCGCGAAGAAGGTGTAGAGGTTGCCGAAATACCTTGGCTACCGACGACCGATGCCTGAACTTTTATACAGATCAAAATAAAAAGGCCCGGAAAGTTCCGGACCTTTTGAATGAAACGGGAAACTATAAAGCGGACTATTCAGTCTTGGTTTCTTCCGTTTTGCTTTCTTCCTTATTGCCGTCTTCTTTCGCTTTTTCTTCTTCAGTCGGCGACATCAGAATAATTGAGGCATCCGCCTTCAATTCTTCAAGCAACTTGTCGATAACAGAGCTACTGGCCTTCGAGCGCAATTCCGCCTCTTTCTCCTCAAAGGATGGAGCTTCCGTACTCCGCTTGTCTTCAGATTTGATGACATGATATCCGAACTGTGTTTTCACCGGGGTCTTTGTATACTCCCCGGGGTTTAGGCCAAAAGCGGCATCAGCAAATTCCGGCACCATGCTTCCTTTTGTGAAATAACCTAGGTCGCCGCCATTGGGACCGGACGGACCAGTTGAATATTCCTTCGCAAGCTCCTCGAAATTGCCGCCATCATCGAGCAATTTAATCATGTCATTAGCTTCTTCTTCAGTCTTGAGCAGAATATGCTTGGCATGAAGCTGTTCTTCGGGCGTAAAATCGGCAACGCTCTTGTTGTACTCTTCTTTTAAAAGCTCGTCTGTTACCAGTTCATCAATCTTGCTCGTGATGTAAAACTCCTGCATCAACTGATTGCGAACCGTGTCCATACGATCCTTAAACTCTTTCTGGTCTCCCATTTTTTCTGCTTCGGCAGCTTGGGAAATTACTTCCATGCTAATCATTTGCTGCAGCAATTGATCCTTAATGAATTCCATTGGTGCCTGACGATACTGCGCCGGCAATGAGGCGTAGAGCGCCTGAACATCCGACGACGTGATATTCTTGCCGTTCACCGTTGCCAGAACTTCACTGTCGGTCTCAGCTGATTTTTCGTCAGCTTTCATCTCTGCGGTCTCAGAGGCAATCATTTCAGCACCAGGCAATGAACCTCCTTGCGCGCCAACGTAATAGCCAATAACCAGGCAGAGCACTGCAACAACGGCCAGTGAAAAATAATGCAATGATTTCATAATTTTAAAATCCTAATTTGTATTTACGCACTCGAATGAGCCAAAGCGGCTTTCCTGCGCGCCAAGAGTTCAAGCGAATATAGTAATATTTCACATCAGAACAACCTTTCTTCCGGCGGGAGGATTTTTTTCCTTATTTTTGCCATCAAATACGGTGCTTTTCGCCTCTAGCGCGCCGGATAGATTGACATGGCCGCGCTGGCCCCTTATCTGTCAGCATATCCTTTAAAATAGTTTTTTCCTGATAGAAGAGACTATGTTTACATTATGCCTGCGCAAAATCGCGTATCCAGAAAAGCAACCCACGACTGGAGTTTAGTCAGATATGTTCGGTTCTATTGCCAAGAAGTTGTTCGGATCACCGAATGACAGGGCTCTTAAGGTCGTTCGAACCAAAGTTGACGAGATCAATGCGTTTGAGGAAAAAATCAAGCCATTGAGTGACGCCGAACTTATAGCGAAAACCCAAGAATTTAGGGATCGCATCGAAGCCGGAGCGAAACTGGATGACCTCTTGCCCGAGGCATTCGCCTGTGTTCGGGAAGCCGCTTGGCGCGCCCTTGGTGAGCGGCATTACGATGTCCAACTCCTTGGTGGCATTGTGCTGCATCAGGGCAAGATTACAGAAATGAAAACCGGTGAAGGTAAGACACTTGTGTCCACCTTGCCCGCTTATCTCAATGCCCTGACCGGCAAGGGTGTTCATGTAGTGACGGTGAACGACTACCTCGCCAGCCGCGATTCACAGTGGATGGGGCAAGTCTTTGCCAAGCTCGGCCTCACGGTCGGCTGTATCGTTCATGGTGTTGACGACGCAGAACGCCGCGCGGCCTATGCGGCCGATATCACCTACGGTACGAATAACGAATTCGGGTTTGATTATCTTCGCGATAACATGAAATTTGAAAAATCCGCCATGGTGCAGCGCGGATTTAATTTTGCCATCGTCGATGAGGTGGACAGCATCCTGATCGACGAAGCCCGAACACCACTTATTATTTCAGGCCCCGCAGAAGATTCATCCGATCTCTATCTTGCTATTGACGCCCTTATCCCCAGCTTAAAGGAAGATGACTACGAGATCGACGAAAAGGCAAAAACCGTTGGCTTTTCCGAAGATGGAACGGAAAATATCGAGCAAGTGCTAGAAGCCGCCGGATTACTTAAAGGCAGTAATCTTTATGACGTCGAGAATGTCACGATTGTCCATCACCTGAACCAGGCCCTGCGCGCGCATAAACTGTTCGAAAAAGACAAGGACTATATCGTCAAGGATGACAAGGTCATCATCATCGACGAATTCACTGGGCGCATGATGGAGGGCCGCCGTTTTTCCGAGGGTCTTCATCAAGCACTTGAAGCAAGGGAAAAGGTTACCATTCAGCCGGAAAACCAGACCCTCGCGTCAATTACCTTCCAGAATTATTTCCGCCTCTATGACAAACTCGCTGGGATGACCGGTACTGCCGCGACAGAGGCAGATGAGTTTCATGAAATCTACGGCCTTGAGGTCGTTGAAATTCCGACCAACGTTCCTGTCGCCCGTATTGACGCCGATGACGAGGTTTACCGGACGGCAGAAGAAAAGTATGATGCCATCGTCGTCACCATTGAAGAGTGCGCTAAAAGAGGTCAGCCAGTTCTCGTCGGGACGGTCTCCATTGAGAAATCGGAAATGCTTTCCGAACTTCTCAAAAAGAAGAAAATCCCTCATAAGGTCCTGAACGCCCGTTACCATGAACAGGAAGCCGAGATCATCAGTCAAGCCGGACGCGTTGGCGCCGTGACGATTGCAACCAACATGGCGGGCCGTGGTACGGACATCAAACTTGGTGGCAACGAAGAAATGATGATTGCAGCCAGAACCGCAGATCTCACGGATGAGACGGAAATTGCCAAAGTTGCGGTCGAATTGAAGGCGGAAATCGAGGAACAACGCAAGCAGGTCCTCGCCGCGGGCGGGCTTTTCGTTATCGGAACAGAGCGACACGAATCGCGGCGGATTGATAATCAGCTTCGGGGCCGTTCCGGGCGACAGGGTGATCCGGGCACATCACGTTTCTTCCTGTCCCTGCAGGATGATCTGATGCGCATTTTTGGCTCGGAACGCATGGATGGCATGCTGCGCAAGCTGGGGCTTGAAGACGGCGAGGCGATCATTCATCCCTGGATCAACAAGGCGCTTGAAAAAGCACAGCAAAAGGTTGAGGCACGCAACTACGAAATCCGTAAGAATCTGTTGAAATTCGATGACGTCATGAATGACCAGCGGAAAGTCATTTATGAACAACGCATTGAATTGATGGATACTCAGGATGTATCCGAGACGGTCAACACGATGCAGGAAGAAGTGATTGACGACCTTGTCGACGCCCATATTCCTCCAAAAGCCTATCCAGAACAATGGGATACCGAAGGTCTTAAGCAGGCCGTTGAGCGAATACTTGCGCTGGACCTGCCCATCGACGAATGGGCTGCTGAAGAAGGGATCGCTGACGAGGAAATCCGAGACCGCCTGAAGGATGCAACAAAGCGCAAAATGGCCGAAAAAGCCGTCCGCTACGGCTCTGAAGTCATGCGCATGGTTGAGAAAAGTATTTTACTGCAAATCCTCGATCAAGCGTGGAAGGATCACCTTCTGCAACTTGACCAGCTTCGCCAGGGCGTATCACTTCGGGCCTATGCCCAGAAAGACCCGCTCAATGAGTATAAGAGCGAAGCCTTCAACATGTTCGAAATGATGCTGAACCAGCTCCGCGAGACCGTGACGACCTATCTATCTCATGTTCAGCTTCAAAATCCCACCGAGCAACTGCAGCGCGAGGAACCGGACGAAAGTGAAATGACCACCACTCATATCGATCCGACAACCGGCGAAAACGAGTTTGAGACGGCGGAACTAAACCCGGAGGGAACCAACTCGGAAAACTGGGGCAAAGTGCGCCGGAATGCCCCCTGCCCTTGTGGTTCCGGTAAGAAATTCAAGCAATGCCACGGACGAGTTTGAAGAAAAAGCAAGTAACGCTGTATCAAGGCTGACAATGATTTCGTTTTTAAAGTCACTTCTATCTGAGAACAATGCAACCAAACCTGCGACGCAGGATGAGGCTCATATCGCGACAGCCGCGCTATTAATTGAGGCGGCCTTGTCGGATGACGATTATCAGGACGTGGAGCGAGATGCTATCGTCAACGTGCTGATCCGTCATTACAGTATATCGGATACGGATGCGCGGGAGCTGGTGCATGAAGCCGAACAAGCACAGGCCGCGTCGGAGCAGCTCTTTTATTTTACAAGGACCGTCAAAGACAGCTTTCCTGCTGAAACCCGCGTGCAAATGATCGAGATGCTTTGGGAAATTGCCTATGCGGACGGGGTGGTGAGTAAATTTGAGGCCAATCTAGTCCGCCGGATTGCTGGCCTCATTTACGTCAGTGACCGTGAACGCGGCGATGCCCGCAAAAGGGTGATCGCCCGTCTTGGAATCAAAGAGGATTGATTTTTCGACAACCTACATATTTTGGGGTTGTTTTTCCCCGTTATTAGCGATAATCCGTAATATGACATTAATGATGTCTTATGCGTATTGCTTTGATGAACTGGCTGGAGAATCTAAATGACCTACGTTGTTACCGAAAATTGCATCCGCTGCAAATATATGGACTGCGTGGAAGTCTGTCCGGTAGATTGTTTCTATGAAGGTGACAAT
Organism: Sneathiella sp. HT1-7; assembly: GCF_020731145.1. GTDB lineage: Bacteria > Pseudomonadota > Alphaproteobacteria > Sneathiellales > Sneathiellaceae > Sneathiella. Next base: position 29,800 of record NZ_JAJFZN010000001.1, read on the forward strand.
ATGCTGGTGATACATCCCGACGAATGTATCGATTGCGGTGTATGTGAACCTGAATGTCCTGCTGAAGCCATTCTACCTGATACGGAAGAAACCGCTGAAAAATTCCTCGACCTTAACCGAGAGTATTCGGAAATTTGGCCTAACATTACGCAGAAAGGCGAACCGCCGGCAGATTCAGAGGAATGGGACGGAAAGCCTAATAAGTATCCCGAAGAATTCAGCCCGAAACCCGGCGCTGAGGGATAATGGAGCGGGCCGCCCGCCCTTGGCACTCTTTAAGTCGCCACGATCTATGTAACAATATTAGCTTTTCGCGCAAAATTGTGCTATATTCCTTGCCATACTTCAGGTTTGCTTAGTGAGAATAGCGTATAAATGGCTTGCTTGGCCTATTAGCGCAAAATGTATCATGGCCTGATTTTGATGTTTAGTGTGAGTATTTGCAGCGCTGTAAATGCAGCGGTTTTTTTTGCGTTAATGCAAAAATATGAATTTCCGCGGTTGATGAGAAGGACTTAAATGACAAAAGAAATGGATTTTGCACCACTCGATCATGTGGTTTATCCGACCCACGGCGTTGGACAAGTTATCAGTATCGAAGAGCAGGAAATTTCCGGAATGGCGTTGACGCTTTATGTCGTCGATTTTGCCCATGAGAAGATGACGCTCCGCGTACCGATCAAACAGGCCAAGAACGTCGGAATGCGCCCCTTGTCGACACCGAAGAAGATGAAGAGTGCATTGGATACACTCAAAGGCCGCGCCCGTATCAAACGCACAATGTGGAGCCGCCGCGCTCAGGAGTATGAAGCAAAAATCAACTCCGGCGATCCAGTACAGATTGCAGAAGTTGTTCGGGATTTGCATCGCAATGAGGATCAACCCGATCAATCATACAGCGAGCGCCAGATTTATGAAGCGGCTCTTGTAAGGCTCTCACGTGAGCTTGCTGTCGTTGAACAGATCGAGGCGGATGCCGCCACGGAGAAGGTTCAGAAGGTACTAAAAGCTGCCTGACTTTCAATGACATAATATTCAAAAAGGGCCCGGAAGAAATTCCGGGCTTTTTTTGTATAAATTTGTCGTAATTTTCTTTGTTGGACTTGCCAAGCTCCCCCATAGGTTTCATTGTAACCAACTATGAAATCCAGAAAATACAAAGAAAAATTTGGATGCTTAACCGCCTCTAAAAGAGTATGGGCCATTGCCTCAATCCATGGGGAAGCAGATGCCCTCATGGCCATACATGATGAAATTTCCCGGCGGTGGCGGCATGGTGACCGAATCGTATATCTTGGAAATTATCTCGGCCGCGGCGCGAAAGTCCGGGAAGTTTTCGACGAACTTTTATCCTTTCGTATAAATCGCCTATGTCTTCCGGGCATGATCCCGGAGGATATTGTATACCTGCGCGGCGCGCAGGAGGAAATCTGGCGCAGCCTGCTGCAACTCCAGCTCGCACCGCAACCCACAGAAGTTCTCGACTGGATGGTCGCGAATGACGTTGGCCATTCACTCGCGGCGTATGATGAAACTCCAGATGAGGTTCGCAAATATGTTCGTGAAGGCATTCTCGCAACGACCAAATGGACAAACCGTCTACGTGAGAAAATGCGATCCTATCCAGGTCATAATGATATTTTTATCGCACTGCGCCGGGCCGCCTATACAGAGGATGGTGAATTACTCTTTGTTCATGCCGGGCTGGATCCGGCACTTCCGGTCATCGAGCAAAATGACAGCTTTTGGTGGGGCAATCGCCGGTTTAATGAAATTAGCTCGCCTTATTTCGGATTTAGACGCGTCATCAGGGGATACGAGAAGGAGCATGGAGGCGTCACTATTAAACCTTATACGGTCACGCTTGATGGAGGTAGCGGCTTCGGCGGCACGCTGGAGGCCGCGTGTTTTTCCCTCGATGGAACAATCGCCGACCAGGTCAGCGTTCCAGCCTGAGAACAAACATGCTAACTTCCGCCTCGCAAATTTTTGTAAGGTTGTCCAACCGGCGGCATGCCATTTTCAAATGATGGATTGAGTAGGATAAACAGTGCCTTTTTATCCTTAGTCACATCGGCCATCCCGGCTAGTATGGCGCCTATATCTGTCTTTTCAGAAACTGTTTCAATCTTCATCAGGACCGGCTTTATCGCTGCTGCTTCCGCGGCATCGAGGGGGCGAAAACTGTTGTAACTCCCTGTGAAGCTATTTTGGAGAGCATTACCCGGATTTGTTGTCTGATAAATGAACCGTGCAACGCGGTCACCGCCAAAGTCAATCACGGCGGCGGTCAGGTAAATTTTTTGTCCACTCTGCTCGAGGATAAGACGCGTAACTGCCGCCGGCGCCCCTCTCACTTCGGTCGTAGAGACAGATGGAACCTGCAATTTTGCCAACCACACATTCTTTAGATAATCCGCCATTGATTGCCCTGGGCTACTTAACTTCCCAAGGTCGAAGACCATTTGGTTGCCCGTACCATCAACGGCATAAACAGCGCGCGAGGAGTTAATAAGCTGGAAGCCTTCCGGGGCGGAAAATTTGAATCGCAATTCTGGATGCAGAAATTCTCGCCCTCGAATGATCCCTTCTTTTGGATCATCCCCATAGAGCATACCGTCAATGGCACCGAAATACCGACTGCGCCCATATTCCCGGTCAAGGTCATCAGAATTTGCAGCCGCCGATGCCGAGGCGCGCCCGATCCGGTCATCTGTTTGAGGGTGGGATGCAAAAAAATCAAAACTGCCACCGGCCGAATTCCCCGTGAGCGCCGCCATATATTCAGTCTGCGCGTCCATCCTTTTCAGAAAATCGGCCATAGCTTCGCGAGGATATCCGGCAAGGCCTAAATATTTCACGCCTAACTGATCCGCTTCATATTCCTGATCGCGTGAATAGCCCGCGACGTAGAGCCCGCCTAGCTGCTGCCCTAATTCCTGCACAACAGAGCTCCCCGTCAGGACAGCTGCAAGGGCGCCGATTAACCCGATTCCTGTCGCACGCGATTGGCGGGCGGCGCCATGGCGGGCCGTAACATGGCCGATTTCATGCGCAAGAACGCCTGCGACCTCCGCCTCATTATTGGCGAGGGCGAGAAGGCCGCGCGTGATATAGACATAGCCACCGGGAAGAGCAAAGGCATTGACCACCGGAGAGTTCAGAATAGTGAATCGCCATGGCAAATCCCGCATTTCAGAGACAAAGGCAAGGCGCAGTCCAATATCCAACACATAGTCATTCAAGCCTTCCTTCATATATTCGCCGCCATATTGGGCAACGACTTGCGAATGCTGCTTGGCACCAATCTCCCTATCGTCGCTCGGCTCGAAAATAGAAAAGAGATTATCAAACAAGTCGGCCTTGGCTGGCGTGCTGAATGGCAAAGACCCCATGACGAACAACGGTATGAGCGCATGCCTCATAAGCTTCCAAATCTCGCATCCAAATTTGATATTCATTCTATCCTTATCCTTCACCCGCCGCGTCGCTAAGTTCGAGCTGCTCGGGGAAATCAAGCTCCAAATAGGGTCCGTTATAAAAACGCACCAGCCCCCTTACAATAACTGATCTATTCTTTAGATCCTCAATCTTCCAGTCCCCTTGTCCAAATTTTTTGCGTGACCGCGACGATATAGCGACCGTAAAGTCATTGCGCCAATCCTCCCCAAAGTTAAGATATGTGGCGCTACCCCCGCGATAAACTTCCCGAACTATGCCTTTTGCAACGATGAACTGGCCATTCCAGTACTGCCGTGCAGGACGATTCGCATTAACGATCTTGAAATGACGCCAAATTCCAAGATTTTCAATTTCTGCAGCCTTCTCCGCTTGCACGAGTCGCTGCCGAAGGGCGGGAGGATAGTCCGGCGCCCCACTCCACACCCCAAAGCCTCGCGCAACAAGCTGTTCCTGCAGCCACGTCCCATCGGTCAGCAATATTTTACCATGAATATCTCCATAGCGATTTCGCGCACTGCCGGATTCCCTAAAGGGCTGAACATCAAGCTTAAAGGAAGGCGGGTTAAATGACCGCTGAAGATAACTCTGTGCGTCTCGGTAAAGCTCAGGGTCTTGCGCCTCTTCAACAAGGCGCACACCGTAAAGTGCAACATGCATATTATTCACGGTAACTACCCGATCAACTTCAACCCTGTCCGCCACAAGTGTTTGAATCCCCGATCCAGCGGATGCCATAGACATGGTTCCGATGCAAATTACCACCGCCGCGAAAGCTGAAAAGCGCATGATCCCTCCTGACCTCAGTTTGATGAAATAATGGTCCGCGATCAATTATATTAAAGAGTATCAGGCTCCGCTCTTTCATATTTCACATTATTTTATTGTGTAATATTTTTTATACATTTTTAGTTGATATTATATTTTATACCCCATAAATATTATTCTAGATCAATTTTTATGGGAAAAAAGATGACCAATACCGCCGTTAAATTTTGCCCCGAATCAGAAGCCGCCCGCCTCCGCGGTCTTTATGGTCACCTTTCCGGCCTCGAATTACTCGACGTGCTTGTACATAACGAACTCAAGGGGGAAGTTATGCTCTCGTCGTCATTTGGCGCTGAATCTTCTGTCCTTCTGGATCTCGTCGCGCAGGTTGATCCGGCAATACCCGTTATCTTTCTCGATACGCGACGGCTTTTTGGAGAAACACTCCGTTATCAGAAAACCCTCACTGATCACCTCGGTCTGGAAGATGTCCGAATTATCCGGCCCGATGATGGCGTTCTGTTGCGGCTCGATCCTGAAGATATGCTGTTCAGTGATGATCCAGATAAATGCTGCCATATTCGAAAAGTCGCTCCTCTTGATAACATACTGAATAAAATGGGTAATTTTGGATACAAGGCCTGGATTACCGGCCGGAAGCAATTCCAGGCGGCAACCCGCACAGCCCTTCCAACGATTGAAGCCGACACCGATTTCGTCAAAATTAACCCTCTCGCCAACTGGACGAATGACGATATCAAGCAAGCCTTTCTTGCAAAGAATTTACCGCCCCATCCACTCGTTGCCGATGGCTTCAAATCTATCGGCTGCATGCCCTGCACAAGCCGTGTCGCCGAAGGTGCCGATCCCCGGTCCGGCCGCTGGGCAGGCCGAGATAAAACGGAATGTGGCATACATCTGTCGAAGCGGACTGATATGACGACAGCTATATAATACATATTTTTACTGTATTATTAATATAACTCACATTTTTATTGATATATTAATATAAATACATAATTATAAGAGACAGATAGAAATTGCCTCACGTCCGGCTGGCTGTTGAGACTTTTCAAAGGAGAACAATAATGGCACTACAGGTTTACACGGCTTCTCTTCTAAAAGAGGGACTTGTTGCATATCTCGCTCTCGAGAATGGCCGTCCGTCTTGGACATCCGATATTCATCAGGCAACAGTTAGCGAAATGGCTACGCTGGACGACCTTAAGCAAGCTGCGGAGCAATCGGAACAGGACAATATTATCGTCGCGCCCTATGCGATTGACGTTCTTAAGACAGAAAATGGTATTGTCGCCACGACAAAGCGCGAACAGATTCGCGCTGAAGGACCGACAATCGAGCTACCGCAGGATACGACACGCGAGAGCCGTCAGGCCGCATAAACTTTAAGGTCCGCCATGTATAAATATTCTGAACAGGATCACCAGCTCCTGCTGGAGCGCGTGTCCCAATTCCGTGGGCAGGTTGACCGCCGCCTTAAAGGCGAGCTGTCGGAAGAAGAATTCAAGCATCAAAGGCTACGGAATGGCCTCTACTTACAACTCCATGCCTATATGCTTCGGGTCGCCATCCCTTATGGTCTGCTGTCATCGGAACAGATGCGCACCCTCGCGCACATAGCCCGAAAGTATGATAAGGGTTACGGTCATTTCAGCACACGTCAAAATATCCAGTATAACTGGCCGAAGTTAGAAGATGTGCCGGATATTCTAGATGACCTAGCAAAGGTCGAGATGCACGCCATCCAGACCAGCGGTAACTGCATTCGCAACACAACATCCGATCCACTTGCCGGCGTCGCCCGCGATGAGATTGAAGATCCTCGCCCCTATTGCGAACTGATACGGCAATGGTCGACCTTCCATCCCGAGTTTAATTTCCTGCCACGTAAATTTAAAATCGCGGTGAGCGGCGCCACCCACGATCGGGCGGCAGTTGCCGTACATGATATTGGCCTTCGTCTGGTAAAAAGCGAAACATCAGAGGAGACCGGGTTTGAAGTCTATGTCGGAGGTGGGCTTGGCCGAACACCGATGCTCGGCAAGATCATTCGAAAATATCTTCCGAAGCAGGACATGCTCACCTATCTAGAGGCGATCTTGCGGGTTTATAATATGCTCGGTCGGCGCGATAATATTTACAAAGCACGCATCAAGATCCTTGTCCATGAAACAGGCGAAGAAAGATTCCGTGAGCTTGTCGAAACTGAGTGGGAGAAAATTAAGGCTGGCGGCCTTTTCCTGAGGGATGAGGATTTTAATTGGGTCAAAGGGTTCTTTAACGATCCGGTATATGAATCTCTGCCCGATAGTGATGCAGACTTTGAGAATCTTATGCTCAGCAATGCGGAGTTCGCCCGCTGGGTCGATAAGAATATCGAGCTACACAAACAATCCGGCTATCGCATTGTTTACCTGTCCCTTAAAACTGCGCATCAACCACCGGGCGATGTGACGGCCGATCAGATGGATGCGATTGCCGACCTTGCGGACAAATACAGCCTCGGCCATATTCGCACGACGCATCGGCAAAATCTGGTTCTTTCGGATGTGCCGCTAAAGGACTTACCGGCCCTTTGGGAAGAGTTGAAGGCGCTTGATCTTGCAACGCCCAACTACAACCATGTGACCGATATCATCTCCTGCCCCGGGCTGGATTACTGCGCGCTTGCAACGGCCCGCTCAATTCCAATTTCGCAGGCAATTACGGCGCGGTTTGATGACTATGACTTCATCAATGATCTTGGCGATGTTAGCATCAATATTTCCGGCTGCATCAACGCCTGCGGGCATCATCATGTTGCCAATATCGGCATCCTCGGCGTCAACAAGAAGGGGACGGAAGTCTATCAGTTGACCCTCGGCGGCAGCGCCCGTGAGGATGCGGCCATCGGCAAAATCATTGGCCCCGCGTTTGAGGCAGACGAGATTGTGGACGCCGTTGGTAAGGTTCTTGCGGTCTACCTTGAAAGCCGAGAGGAGCCTGAGGAGACTTTCCTTATGACATACCGGCGGCTCGGCCAGGCCCCTTTTAAGGAGCGGCTCTATGGATAACTATATCAAAGACCGCAAGGTTGACAGCGATGAGTGGATGCCCTTCACCGGTCTCGAGGATGGCGACTCCCTTCCGACCGGGGATATTTATGTCCCGTTGGAAGAATGGTTGAATGCTCGTGAAACATTGCTCACGCGAAACGGCCGGTTAGGCGTCGCGCTTCGCAACACCGATGATCCGGAAATTATCAAGGACGATTTGGAGCGGCTTGATTTGGTTGTTCTCGAATTTCCGAAAATGGCGGATGGAAGGGCGTTTACTCAGGCTCGCCTTCTTCGTGAGCGCTATGGGTACAAGGGGGAAATCCGGGCAACCGGTGATGTTCTTTATGATCAACTGTTCTATATGCAGCGTTGCGGCGTGAACGGTTTTGAGCTACGCGACGATCAGAATGCATCCCATTCACTGAAGGCATTTGATGAGATGACCGTCACCTATCAACCCGCCTCAGATGAGGAACTTCCCCTCTGGCGCCGCCCGAAATAAACGGTTAAGAATAAGAAGGTCGCACAATGCGGCTTCTTTTGAAAGCACCTGGTTCTCGCTCCCCCGCAGCCAGGTGCTTTTTTATTTCAAATCCTTGGCAATGACTGGCCAGTTGGCTTCCGCCAGCTTGATATTGCCGGGAATATCTTCTTCCCAAGTGCTCTGAACACCCTTGGAATAGTTGAGGTAAAGCTTATTGTCTACAATCTTCCATGCCTCAGGTACCGTTGAAGCGGTATAGCCCTGACTGACGGCCCAGGCACAGTATCCACCATATTGGGGAGCGTATTTTTCAGGGTTGGCTTCGAACATTTTCTTATGCTCGTTGCTTACGAAATACCAATCAGCACCTTTCCATTCAACGCTATGGTCCTTGCTACCTTCAACAGGCTTTCCGTCGGTGAAATAGGCAACAACGTCATAGCCTTCAACAGCTGTTCCAAAAATTGTGCTGTAGTAAAGCTTTTCTGCGGAAGCTGTCTGGACAGTTGAGAAAGAGAGAATTGCGACAAACAACGCAATCGCCACAGTTTGCAGTTTGATCAACCGAGTCATCATCTTGATATTCCTCCCTTAAATGAAAGAAAAGGACTTCCTAGCCTCACCAAGATAATTATTTCTCACTCTATCGCCAGCCACTTTCAATAACAATGGCGTGAACAGCTAAGAGGAAGATACTCGTTTTCTTGAGTATATAACGGCAATGACCAGTCCAACGGCAAAACCGACGAGGTGAGCAACCCAGGCTATTCCCACCCCCGGACCGACCAGAAGCGTGCCAAGTGGTGTTGCGCCGATCACTAAATTTATGCCAAGCAGTACGGCAATCAGAGTCACAACGCCCCTTAGACGGTAGCGGGGCAAAAGGACAATCATCGTCGCCCCCATCGCGCCGAATACAGCCCCGGAGGCGCCGTAAAGAGTGATATTCACGTTTGGCTCGGCAATCAAATATTCAACAAACGCCCCGAACCAACCCGACAGGAAATACAGGATCAGAAAGCGAATTGCGCCGAACCGGCGCTCTGTCATAGTCCCGAAGGCCAGCAGCATCCCGGCGTTAAGGACCATATGGCTCCAGTCATTGTGAAGAAACATATGGCTGTTGAGCGTGATAAAAATATGTAAAAACCCGCTCAAGGAGCGCTGCTCAAGGAGGACGGAAACAATCGCCGGCCGGAAAGAAAAGTTACTATAGACCCAGTTCAATGTCTCAGGCGTCGTGATCGTAAGTAGCAGATGCACGCCAATAATGGCGGCAACCATATACATCGTCGCAGGTGGCACATTGAAGACCGGCTCCCGGCCCTGGTATTCATTTGTCACGCAGATATTGTCCGGTTAAATCAATCAGCAGCCGGACCATAAGAGTAATGCCCGCCTTTTTCAAGCGCGCGCGTATATGCCGGACGGGCCTGAATACGCTCAACAAAGGCGGCAAGCGCCGGATACGCACTCAGGATACCGCGCGCACGAGCCGCCTCGAGAGGAAAGGACATCATGATATCTGCGCCGGTAAGATCGGAACCGACAAAATATTCCCGGCCCGTCATCTCGTTATTCATGAAGAAAAAATGATTTTCCGTCTCGCTATCAATCCTCGGCATCAGCGGTGCCGCCGCATCGCCAAGACGACTTGTATAAAGCCGAAGGAGGAGTGGCAGCATTGCGGAGCCTTCTGCATAATGTAGCCACTCTGAATATGCTTCGTGCTCAGCACTGCCAGGTTCTGGCGCAAATTTCCCTGCACCATATGTCCGGATCAGATAATCAGTTATTGCTCCGGATTCATGAAGCCGAAGCTCCCCATCCACCAGTACGGGAGATTTACCAAGCGGATGGATTTCCTTCAGTTCGTCTGGTGCAAGTCTGGTGGTTGCGTCACGTTCATAGCGCACCACCTCATAATCGACACCAAGCTCTTCCAGAAGCCACAATATCCGTTGAGAGCGGGAGTCGTTGAGATGGTGAACTGTAATCATGATCAGCTATCCTTTTTTAATCAGTAATCAGGTCCGCCCAAGACAGGCTTCAGGCATCTTTTGGAGCTATAATCTTAGCGATATCGTCATCAGCATACCCGAGTTCACGCAAGATTTCCTCCGTATGTTGCCCCACCTCTCCAGGCGGCGATACGGCATTTTGCGGGCTATCTTCATTTGCAATAAAGGGGGCGCCAACTAATCGCAATGCTTTATCAAATCCCCTCACATCTTTTGCTTCGACCACAATACCGCGATGTTCCAATTGCGGATCGGATGTGGCCTCTGCCAAGGTCCGGACCGCTTGCACGACAACGCCAGCCTCACTCATAATCTTGATCCAGTCTGCCGTCGTCTTGGTCTTCATTGACTGGCCGACAATCTCCAGCCCCTCGCGCAGATGCGCCTGCCGCGCCTCATAGGTCGCAAAGCGCGGATCTTCTAGCAAATGTTCCAATCCCGCAGCCTTCAGCATTGCAATATTATGGGCTGGCGTAATCGTGGCAATTAGAACTATTCCGTCCAGTGTCTCGAACACCCCGGCAGTGGGCTGACGCGTCGGAGATTCGTTGCCTATCAGCGGAGGGACATTGCCGCGCACCATAAAGTCAGCCATTTGCGCCGCAGCCAACATAAGGGCACTATCGTACATCGCAACATCTACATATTGCCCCTTACCTGTCTTTTCACGACGGTAGAGCGCGGATGAGATCGCAAACGCGGCATTCATTCCAGTGAACATATCGATCACCATGATGCCAATACGCATCGGACCTGACTCCTCACTGCCGTTTAGGGTAAACAGGCCGGATGCCGCCTGAATGGCAGAATCATAAGCCTTGTCACCACTCCGCGGACCTTTCTGGCCATATCCGCTGATTGAACAATAAACGATCTCGGGTTTGCGTTGTTTCACACTCTCGTAATCGATCCCCAGTTTCTTTGCTACGCCGGGCCGAAAATTCTCAACGACGACATCGGCATCATCAATCAGGCGATAGACAATTTTCCGCCCCTCTTCCGACTTCAAGTCAATGGCAAGACTGCGCTTGCCAAGATTAACCGTCAGAAATGCAGGTGACAGGCGTTTAGCGACCATCTCCGCATCCGTGAGCGTAGTCCGAAGCTGATCGCCTTTTACCGGAGCCTCAATCTTGATGACATCCGCCCCCAGAAGAGAAAACATCTGCGTACTGATCGGACCTGCCAATACTTGCGTAAAATCTACGACTTTAAGACCTTCATATGCCTTCATCATGCATCTCCCTTGGGAACGATCAGCGCATCAACTGCAACGGCCCCTTCAGGAAGAACAATAAACGGATTGACATCGATAGTTTCGATTTTGTCAGCATTGTCCGCCGCATAGACGGAGAGTTTGGAGAGGGCCTCCGCCAGCGCCTTCAGATCAGATGGCGGTGCACCCCGCACCCCATCCAGCATGGCGCGCCCTTGAATTTCATCGATCATTCGATATGCTTCATCCACTCCAAAAGGCGCAAGACGGAATGTCACGTCTTTAAGAACCTCAACAAAGACACCGCCAAGCCCGAACATAACGGCAGGACCAAAGACCGGGTCGCAAACGACGCCCATCACCGTCTCGACACCACCGGACACCATTTCCGCGACAATAACGCCGTCAATTTTCGCATCCGGCTTCGCTTTTTTCGCGCGTTCAATAAGCGTTGCATACCCTTCCGCCACTTCTTGTTCGGAGTTGAGCTTGAGAAGCACTCCGCCAATTTCCGTTTTATGAAGGATATCTGGCGATGCAATTTTCATAACTACAGCGCCGCCGATATTTTTCCATACCTTGACGGCTTCTTCCGCAGATTGAACCAGTTCTTCACGGGTAACGGGCACGCCGATACTGTTCAGAACTTTCTTCGCTTCATGTTCTGCGATTGGTTCCGTTGGGGCGGGCAACGTCCCATCGGGCAATGCAGGCGGAGCATCCGGCCGACCGCGCTTGTATATCTCCCCGAAATAGGTAAGCGCTGCCATGGCCCTCACAGTAAGGGACGGATCTTCGAAGCAAGGGATGTTGAGATTTTCAAATGGCTCAATAATGTCTTGCGGCCCGATCAGACTCATCATCATCATTTCATCGGGATACTTCTTGCGAATATTGGAGAAAATATCTCGACAGGCATCACGGGTAAATGGCGATGCCGGCACACCCGCAAGATAGACGATGTGGCTGTCGAAATCGGCCTCCTCAATCGTCATCTCAATATTTGCTTCCATCAATTTTGGATCGTTCAAAGCCTGAGCTGTGAAATCGACCGGGTTATTAACCCCGGCAAACGGGATCAACTCTTTCAACTTCTTTTGCGTCGCCTGTGGAAGCGGAGCGACATCCAAGCCATATTTCACCGAAGCATCCGCCATCTGCACGCCAACACCGCCTGAAATTGTCTGCAAATCGATCTTGCGACCTGTTGGATAATTACCAAACTGACAAGCATAGGCAATATCTACAAATTCTTCGGTAGTTTCCGCGCGGTAGACGCCATACTGCTTGAACAGTGCATCATAAACCGCATCTGCACCAGCAAGCGACGCCGTATGGGACGCCGCAGCCGCCGCACCAGCGTCAGTTTTGCCAACTTTCATAAAGATGACCGGTTTTTGCGCATCCCGCGCCATTTCAAGCGCCCGACAGACCCGGTCTGCATCCTTCATGCCTTCCGCATAGGCGAGTACAACCTTGACTTCAGGGTTTTGAGCATAATATTCAATCACTTCGGCAACATCGACATCCGATTCATTGCCTGTAGTCACCCAATAGTTCGACCGAACGCCCCGCAGTTGAGAAACGGCAAAGACATGGGCTCCATAAGCACCGCTCTGGCTGACGATGCCAATCGATCCAGGTGGGTGTAGTAAGGCTCCAGGCGCATTACTGAAGGTGCCGTACCAGCCCGCACTGATATTGAAAACACCCAGGCAATTGGGGCCAATAATCTTCATCCCGCTTTCTTTTGCAATCCCCGTAATCTCGCGTTGAGCGCGGGCACCATCATCGCTTTGCTCGGCAAAACCAGAGGTGAACATGACCGCACTTTTAACACCCTGATCCGCACAATCACGCAAGGTTTGAACCGCAACTTTTGCCGCAACGGCAATGACCGCACAATCAACTCCCGTCGGGACATCCTTTATGCTGGCATATGCGGGCAAATCCTGAATAGTTTCATAGTTCGGGTTTACCGGATAAATATTGCCTTTGAAGCCTGCATTCTTCATGGCATTTATTGGCCTGCCTCCAATCCGGGAGGGTGTGTTCGAGGCACCGATAATCGCCACAGATTGCGGCCGCAACATTGGCTCAAGTGGATGGGTCATTCTTATTTCCTTTTTTATCCCTCAGTCGAAATTTTTACGATTGATTTTCAATCAGGTCGCTCGGTACTTTGATCGGCAATGCGAGAAGCTGTTGAGCGTATGTCTTCGCCAGATTATCAAGATGAAGAGTGGTGGTTCCACCGCCTCCCAGACAGTTCGTTAGCAGAAAATTCACCGCATTCATACCCGGTAAATCAAACCGCATGACGTCACCCTCAACGACATGCCCGAAGTATTTCTTCACGGTCTTTTCTGTCGCGCTTTGCTTAATCCATGGAAGATAATCAGGTTTGCGGGCAATAACACCGACATTAGCATTGTTCCCTTTATCACCGCTCCGCGCGGCGGCCAATGTTATGAGGGGCACTTCAACCAAAACATCAGAGGTCGAATTCAAAGTGGCTTCCGGTGCAGAGTGGTGTGATTCCGGGAAACTTGAATACTTCCTCGGAACCATACTTTTATATTTAACCGGTTTATCGTTTATGAATACTTTGGGCTGGATACGTGCCTTATCGATCTGGAAGGCGAACTGCGCAACTACCGGCGTGATCTTCGGCCGACCTGCCGCCCCTGCCGAGCAGCGCCCCGTCGTCATGGATAGACCAACACCCGTCGTCTCCTTAGAGAAAAGTTCGAGCGCCGCGCGTTCATCATGCTTGACTTCTATCTGGGTAACGACCTCCCGTGCAACGGCGGCATGGTCGTCCGCATTATTGCCCCAGAGGGTTTGCGAGCCAATGACATGCACTGCCGTGTCACGATAGTCGCCTAAATTTCGCTCAACAAAAAGACGACGGGTCCGCTTCAGCAAGGCGTTGGCAAAAGCCCGCCCTTTCTCTACTGCATCAAAGCCTGTGATGACAGTCGCGGCCGTCGCGCGATATCCATCCTTATACGTACCCGAAACTTTATAAGTTGATGTTGGCGCACGGCCTTTGACATTCGCTACATCCAGCCAATCTTTCTTCGTTTCCGTTAAGGTTACTCCAGAAAAATCACAAATTACATCCGGCATAATATAGGCCTCGGGATCTCCAATCTCATAGAGGATCTGCTCACCCACTGTCAGGCGGGAGACAAGGCCACCGGTGCCCTCTGGCTTGGTAATTGCGAAATTCCCGTCCTCCCGGCAGACAGCGATGGGATAGCCCATATCATCCCAGCCACCAACAGTATCCCGCCAATCGGTAAAATTACCCCCGGTCGCTTGCGCTCCGCATTCGAGAATATGACCAGCGAGACTACCCGAGGCGAGCCTGTCATAATCATCGACGGTCCAACCGAACTCATGGATTAAGGGCCCCAAGGTAACGGCACTATCAACGCATCGACCTGTGATCACCACATCCGCTCCTTCATCGAGGGCAGCAGCAATCGGAAAAGCCCCGAGATAGGCATTGGCGCTGATCATCCCGTCCGGCATCGGTACGCCGGAGAACATCTCGGTTATTCCTTCAGAACGAAGGTTTTCAATTTCCTCCGTCAGATTATCACCCTCCACCGTGCCGATTTTAAGATCGACACCAGCTTCCTCTGCGACTTTAGCGAGCGCAGACGCGCATGCCGCCACATTGACGCCGCCAGCATTGGCCACGACCTTGATACCGCGCGTCTTGATCTCATGAAGAAGCGGCTTCATGGCGAGATCGACGAAATCCCGCGCATAGCCAAGATCCGGCGATTTCTGCTTCGCCCGCACGAGGATAGACATGGTGACTTCCGCCAGATAGTCAAAGACGAGGTAATCAAGATTGCCTTTAAGGACGAGTTGGCGCGGTGCCTCCTGCGAGTCGCCCCAATACCCCGACGCGCCGCCGATGCGAATGGTTTTTGAATTAGTCATATCATTCACCCTTTCGCACTACTGTCCGGCATCTGCCAGGCGGGTTTTCGTTTTTCGGCGAAGGCTGACTGCCCCTCCTTACCCTCCGCACCTCTGTTCAACTCAGAAAATTTCGCAGCGGAGAAACTCACCATTTCCTCTTCAGGGAGTGAGCCGACCTTTAACATAATCGCCTTGGTCGCCGCGTTCGCCATAGGTCCGCAACGTAGTACTCGCGCGACAACGTCCTCCAACATCGTGTCGATATCCGCATCGGCGGAAAGATACTGCGCAATGCCATATTCAAATGCCTTCGCGCCATCGAACCGCTCGGCGGTGAGGGCAAGCTGCCGCGCGCGAGTCAAGCCGATCCTTTTAACGACATAGGGCGCAATCTGGGCTGGCGCCACGCCAAGCGTTGTTTCCGGCATCCCCATCCGCGCACCCTCTGCAACAATGGTAATATCGGCAAGGCAGGCATAGCCCATCCCTCCACCAAAGGCCGATCCTTCGACGACAGCAATGGTTGTCTGAGGCAGTCTCTCAAATCTCAGGAACGCCAGTCCGGCAGCACGGTTGCGTTCCATAATCGGATCGCTATCGGGGGTGACGACATCCTCGGCCATGTTACGACGTTCTTTAATATCGCCGCCCGCACAGAAATGCCCTCCTGCACCGCGCAGCACCACCACCCTGACCTCGGGTGTTGCCTCCAACCAATCGACAACAGCGGCGAATTCCGCCCCCATCTGACTATTGATGGCATTTCGCTGATCCGGCCGGTTGAACCAAAGGTTCAATCTCCCCGCGACCACATCAAGCTTAAGAAATTCACACTCCGGTAGCTCATGCATTTTCTTTTTCTTTCTTTTTATCGCATCCCCCGCCGATTATGCCTCGGTCAGGTATCTTTTAAACATAGCCTTAAATTGATCAATTTGCAGCGAAACTTTTTCATTTTTTCCTGCAACTATATTTGTCAGCGCCAGACCGCGGAGTGTAATGAGCAGCATCTGCCGCCAGGATTGAATTTCCTCCTGACTTCGGCCTGTATCAGCAAAGACTGCCTGCCAGACAATCGCTCTTTCCTTTTCCAGATCCTCCAACGCCATCGTAATGGCATCCTCAAACGCCGGGTCTTGGCGCCCGCGTACTGCAATTTCAATAAAGGCCGTGTAGTTAAATCCGCTAAACCCCTGCCAATAGTCATCGACTATACGGTCGATCCGCTCTTTAAGTGGCAAAATAGTCAGCTCCGCCGCGTCCAGATGTTGGCTAAGACGGTTTGCAATCTCTTCTATACTGGCGACCAGCAGGGATTTGGGGCTATCAAAATGATACTGAATGGCGCCGCGTGTCAGCCCGGCTTTGCGTGCGACATCTGCCATGGTGAGCTCCCCCGCTCCCTTTTCATGCAGCAGCATAATCGTTGCATCAACAAGGCGCTGACGAGTTTCCGCTCGCCTGTCTTCCTGCCGCCGTCGTTTTCCGTTTCGTTGCGGTGACGTTATATCCAATGTCGCCTCATCCAAACAAGAAAGAGCCATTGGCCGCACGCGGCACAATCACTCACATCCGGGATTACATAATATTCATTTGTAACATTCATGCATGAACGTTAGTGTGAAGGCATCAAAAAAACAATCCCTTTAACGGGCCGACAATTCAAATCTTGCCGGAAAATAAAAATTGGGGAATATCATGCAGTTTACTCAGGAACATCGAGAACTTTCCGAAAGCTTGAAGAAATTTATCGAGGCGGAGATAAATCCGCATGTGGATGAGTGGGAGGAAGCGGAGCAATTCCCCGCCCATGAGCTGTTTAAGAAGATGGGGGATATGGGTTTCCTTGGCATAAGTAAACCTGAAGAATTTGGAGGAAGCGACCTTGACTACTCCTATGAAGCCGTCGCTTCCGAGGCTTTGGGCTATATAGCATGTGGCGGGGTTGCGATGGCAATCGGAGTACAGACCAATATGTCGACGCCGGCCCTCGCCCGACATGGTTCCGATGAATTGCGGAGAGATTTCCTTGCGCCAGCCATTGCCGGTGACATGGTGGGGTGCGTTGGCGTAACCGAAGCCGCCGCCGGATCGGATGTCGCGAGCCTAAAAACAACAGCCCGAAAGGACGGCGATGATTATGTGATCAACGGCTCCAAAATGTATATCACCAATGCAATGCAGGCAGACTGGGTCTGCCTTCTCACCAATACCGGAGATGGCCCCGTCCATAAAAATAAGACGCTGATCATCGTTCCTCTGGATAGCCCCGGGATTACCAAGCATAAACTTCGCAAGATCGGCATGATGTCCTCTGATACGGCTCAGCTCTTTTTTGATGATGTTCGAGTGCCACAGCGCAACCGGATCGGCGAAGAAGGGCGCGGTTTCATTTATCAGATGCAACAATTCCAGGAAGAGCGACTGTTTGCCGCCTCGCGCGGCCCGCGCGTCATGGAAGAGGCAATCAATGAGACGATCGACTATACCCGCGAACGCAAGGCTTTCGGTAAGGCCATCCTCGATAATCAGGTTGTGAACTATCGCCTCGCCGAGCTTCAAACGGAAGTAGAGGCTTTACGCGCCCTTACTTATCATGCGGTAGAGCTCTATGTCGCGGGTGAGGATGTCACCAAGTTAGCCTCCATGGCGAAGCTGAAGGTTGGGCGGCTGCAGCGGGAAGTCATGGACAGCTGCCTGCAATACTGGGGTGGTCAGGGGTATATGTGGGAATCCTCCATCTCTCGCAAGTTCCGTGACTTCCGCCTGACCTCTATCGGCGGCGGCGCCGATGAAGTTATGCTGAAAGTCATCACGAAACTGATGGGCATATCCCCGGATTAAACGGCCGCGGCGAGATAACTTGCCTGGTTAATGGCGCGTTTTGCATCCAGCTCCATAGCTTCGAACGCGCCACCGACCAGTTCCGCGTCAACGCCATTCGCAACCAATTGATCATAAAGCTCACGTAGCGGAAGCTGGCCTGCGCAGATGATCACTGTATCAACATCAAGAATTTCATACTGATCATTGATATGAAGATGAAGGCCTTGATCGTTGATCTTGAGATACTCGACGCCATTGATCATTTTTACGCCGCGCCGCGCCAAGGTGATGCGATGCGTCCAACCGGTCGTCTTGCCAAGCCCACGACCGACCGGTGACGATTTCCGTTGAAGTAAAGTCACCTCCCGGTCCGATTTCGCGACAACCGGCTCCACATCGGTTACACCGCCGCGCGGATGATTCTTAAAATCTATCCCCCATTCTTTCGCAAATATTTCAACATCGAGAGAGGCGGATGTACCTTCATGAGTGATCTTCTCCGCGACATCAAATCCAATGCCGCCAGCACCCATAATGGCAACTTTCTTACCGACAGGTTTTGCGCCTTTGATCACATCTATGTAGCTCACAACTTTTGGATGGTCGATTCCCTCGACGTCTGGAACTCGTGGAGATATACCGGTGGCGATAACCACCTTGTCGTAGCCTTCCGCAGCGAGCATTTCGGCATTTACCCGGGTGTTCAGTTTCAGGTCAATCCCGAGTTTTTCGATCATGCGATTAAAATATCGGATCGTCTCATAAAACTCTTCCTTGCCCGGTATTCGCTTCGCAAGGTTGAACTGCCCGCCGATTTCCGGCGACGCATCATAGAGCGCGACCAAATGCCCGCGTTCCGCCGCTACAGTCGCGTATGCCAAACCTGCTGGCCCCGCCCCAACGACGGCAATCCTTCTTGGCGCTTCAGCGGTCACGTAATTTAGCTCCGTTTCATGGCAGGCGCGCGGATTTACAAGACAGCTCACTTCCATTCCATTGAATGTATGATCGAGGCATGCCTGATTACAAGCGATGCAGGTATTGATTTCGTCCTCCCGCCCTTCAAACGCTTTCAGAACCAAATCTGAATCCGCAAGCATCGGGCGCGCCATTGAGACGATATCCGCATCCCCACGTGCTAGCACATTTTCTGCAACGTCCGGCATATTGATACGGTTGCTGGTTATCAGCGGAATATCGAGTTCTTTCCGGAGACGTCCTGTTACCTGGGTAAAGGCCGCACGGGGCACCATCGTCGCGATCGTTGGAACAGCGGATTCATGCCAGGTGAAATGCGTGCTCATGATATTAACGCCAACTTTCTCGATTTGTTTGGCGAGCTGCACCACTTCCTCCCAGGACATGCCGCCCTGCAACATGTCCATCGCGGCAATTCGGAAAACAAGGATGAAATCCGGCCCGACTGCTTCGCGTACCCGGCGCATGACTTCGACGGGAAACCGCATCCGATTTTCAAAGGACCCACCCCATTCATCCGTCCGGCGATTAGTTTTCTCCACAAGGAAGGTACTGAGGAGATAACCCGCAGAGCCAATGACCTCCACACCGTCATAACCTGCTTTCTGCGCGCAGACCGCGCAGTTCACAATATCCGCGATTTGCTTCTCTACACCTTCCGCGTCCAACTCGCGCGGTGTCTTGCTGGCAATGCGGGAGCGTATTGCAGACGGCGCAACTGGGTTTTCATTTCTGGCGAGAGGTCCCATATGCAATATCTGCATACAGATTTTGGTATCCGGATCAGCTTGATGTACGGCATCAGTTACGAGGCGATGCTCTTCCACCTCGTCGTCATTTGAGAGCTTCGCGCCAGCCCCACCTTCAAGATTTGGGGAAATACCACCGGTGATAATCATGCCAACACCGCCACGCGCCCGTTCCGCGAAATAGACAGCCATGCGTTCAAACCCACCTTCAAGCTCTTCCAGTCCAGTATGCATGGAACCCATAAGCGCACGGTTCTTAATTGTCGTGAAGCCAAGGTCAAGAGGTGAAAAAAGATTTGGATATTTCTGATGTGCCGTCATTTTTTCTAATCTTTCATTTCAAATTCAGGCGTGGCGTGTTCCTGCCGCAGGAGGGTTGCGCGCAGGCCCCGCAAAACACTGCGCGACAGACATCCAGCGCGTCGCAATCTCACCCGATACTTTTAGGTTGGTATCCGCAATATTACGAGTCTGCGTAACAACCTGACAGAATTCGGAAGCATCGCCTTCAACAAGGTCCGCGGTATTTTCCGGGTTCCATTCCCAGATGTCTCCCGACGGGGCCGTCAACCGGACATGCGGCACCGGTTCCGGCACCTCTTCCTTGCGATTAATAAAAGTCCAGCCGAAGGTATTCATTCCCATAACGGCAATACTTTTGATCAGATCCCTGTTCTCCCGTTTTACGCCAAGCAGGTCATAGATTTCCTGCGCATGGGACCAAGTTTCCATTAACCGGGCAGAGATGCTGGACCGCGCACTCATGCTCGGCCCAACCCAAAGCAAACGCTGCTTCGGATCAGCGGCGTAAAACCGATCCGACATCTCCATATAATAGGCCCGCCAGGCATCCCGCAACGCGGTTCCCTTTAGGCCATCCAGCATTTTATCTGTTGCATCAATAAGTGAACCGGATTTATCCCGAAGCTCGGAAAGCTCTCCATAAACTCGCTTGAATGCTTCTTCATCCGTAAGAGTCAAATCAGCGACATAATTGAAGAAATGCAGATGCTGCATGACATCATTAACCGTCCAGTCGCGGAACAGCGTTACCCGGTCGTAATCCGCCTCACCAAGCGGCTCAATGAGACTGTAGAGTGCTTCGCTTTCATCTCTGAAATCATAGGCTTCTTTCAGCATTGTCTGAATTTCCCTTTTTATTTCCGCATTATTCCGGCACTTCAATTTCGAACAGAAGATCGTCGATAGACACTTGGCTTGCCGCCGTGGCAATCACATTCTGCACGACACCGGCAACTTCAGCCTGGATATCATGCTGCATCTTCATCGCCTCCAGCACAGCAAGACGGGTCCCAACATCAACTGTATCACCAGCCTTCACAAAGACTTCCAACAAGGTGCCATGCATGGGCGCTGTCACCTGCCCGCTCCCCGCAGCGGATGCGGTCGCCTCCGGGAACGCTATCTCATTAATAAACCGTAACGTCTTCCCGCCATCGGTGAATTCCAGCACCCCTTCAGAAAGGGCCTCATAATGCACGCGTTTGCGACTTCCATCGACGGTCAGCAGTGCCCTGTTCTCGCTCCGCTCCAAAACCTCAATGACCAGAGCTGCTTCACCCACCATAACATTATAACCGCCTTCGCGCTTTGGCGCGACAGTGACATCGATTTGATCTTCAGCCGCCGGGAACACATAACGGGTCAGCAATTCTCCGCCGCTTGACCAATCCATAAGCTGCTCAGTCACAAAAATCGCCGCCGATTTTGCCCGTTCACGCTCCACCTGATACAAAAGAACGGCGGCCATCGCCATTTCAATCTGATCCGGAATTTTTGCAGCCAACCGCTCGCCATCGAATAAGTCGCCAATAAAAGCGGTCGTCGCCTCTCCTTTTGCAAAGGTCTCCTCATTGAGGATATCGATTAGAAAACCACGGTTGGTTGTCAGGCCAAATATTACCGTATTTTTAAGCGCCTCAATCAGACGGTGGCGGGCAATCTCCCGACTTTCGCCATGGGCGATGACTTTCGCGATCATCGGATCATAAAAAGGGGAGATATCCTGCCCGGAATCAATGCCGGCGTCGAATCGCACGCCGTCTCCGTCCGCCGCCTGCCATGTCGTAATCTTGCCTGTACAGGGAAGGAAGTCCTGCGCGGTATCTTCCGCATAAAGACGCACTTCAATGGCATGGCCATTCAGCTTAACGTCCTGTTGCTCAATCCCAAGCGGCTCACCCTGCGCCACTTGAATTTGTAGCGACACAAGATCGTTTCCCGTCACCATCTCGGTCACCGGATGTTCCACTTGCAACCGGGTATTCATTTCGAGAAAATAGAAATTATTTCCGGCATCGAGCAGAAACTCAACGGTACCGGCACCACGATAGTTGATACTGCGCGCCGCTTCCACCGCAGCTGAGCCCATCTTTTCCCGGAGTTCCGGTGTCATGACTGGGCATGGCGCTTCCTCTACCACTTTTTGATGTCGGCGCTGAACCGAGCAATCCCGCTCACCCAGATGGACAACATTCCCATGATTATCCGCGAAAACTTGAACTTCTACATGTCGCGGTTCAATTATCGCTTTTTCAAGGATAAGCTCCTCCGAACCGAACGCGTTAAGCGCTTCCGAGCGCGCAGAGGCAAGGGCGTCAACAAGGTTCTTCTCTTCATGTACAAGACGCATGCCGCGACCACCTCCGCCCGCCGCGGCCTTCACCATAATCGGAAACCCAATATCTTTGGCTGCGGCAACAAGTGTACCGTCAGACTGGTCATGGTCTTCATATCCGGGAACACAAGGCACATCTGCCGCAATCATCCGCCGCTTGGCCGCTGCCTTGTTCCCCATCAAGTCAATCGCCTCGGCAGAGGGTCCAATGAAGACAATACCCGCATCCTCGCATGCCCGTGCAAAATCTGCATTCTCTGACAGGAATCCGTAACCCGGGTGAATAGCCTCCGCTCCCGTTTCCTTGGCTGCGGCCAATATCTTTGTCATATCCAAATAGGACTGCTGGACAGGCGCAGGCCCAATCAACATTGCCTCATCTGCGATACGGACATGAAGCGCCGCGGCATCCGCCTCTGAGTAAACAGCGATAGTGCGATACCCGAGACTTTTGGCTGTTTTGATTACCCTAACGGCAATTTCGCCCCGATTGGCGATCAATATGCTATTGAAATTTCTCATTTTTCCGGACCCACCTGTTTATATCTTTTTTCTTATTCATTGATTACCGGAGATTAGAGTCGGCCAACGCCGAAGCTGTTCGGTTGCAGGGTGCGATTACGCGCCTCCCAGCATGTTTGCAGCGCGAAGCCGATGACTTTACGGCTATCACGTGGATCGATAACACCTTGGTCAAGAAGTTTGCCTGAGGTATAAAACGCGTCCGCTTGACTATCAAAGTGATCAATCAAACGCGCCTTTTGAGCGGCGAGTGCCTCTTCATCAACAGGTATGCCTTTGCGTTCTGCACCACTTCGCGCCACCTGATCCATGGTGAGTGCCGCTTGTTCACCACCCATCACGCCAGTCTTGGCATTTGGCCAGGCAAACAGGAAATCCGGGTCATAGGCAAGGCCGGCCATCCCATAGTTACCGGCACCGAAGCTTGCCCCGATATAGAGTGTTATTTTCGGCACCCGGACGGTGGAAACGGCCTGGATCATTTTAGATCCATGCTTGATCATACCTTTTTGTTCATACTCCTTGCCAACCATATAGCCGGTAATATTATTCAGGAAGATCAACGGAATATTCGCCTGGTCACAAAGCTGGAAGAACTGTCCGCCCTTCGCCGCGCCATCCGGATCGATCGGGCCATTATTGCCCACGATGCCGCAGGCCTGTCCGAAGATATTAGCCTGCAAACAAACAAGGGTGGCACCGTAACGTGGTTTAAATTCCTCAAAATCGGAACCATCAACCAGCCGGGCGACAACTTCGCGGACGTCATAAGGTTTTCGATAATCCACCGGAACCACACCAGTAATCTCTTCCGGATCGTAGCGCGGCTCCTTGAAACTTTTTATCTCTGGTGTCGGGCATTTATCGTTCCAGCCGAGGCGGCCAATGATGTCCCGTGCAATCAAAAGGCCATGGGCGTCGTCTTCGGCGAGATATTCAACAAGCCCCGTGGTGGTCGCATGCATTTCCGATCCCGCCAGTTCCTCCTCATCCGAGATTTCACCTGTTGCAGCCCGCACCAGAGCCGCACCGCCGAGAGAGGCGCGCCCCCGCCCCTTGATGCCAATAACATAATCGCTCATGCCGGGGAAATATGCCCCACCGGCCGTTGATGGGCCGTGCAGAACGACGAAAGTAGGGATACCTGCCGCACTCAATTTTGCGAGCCTCTGGAATCCCCCGCCCCCATGCGCCCATGATTCAACCTGATACTTCAGAAGATTGGCGCCCGCACTCTCAACGAGATGTACAAAAGGAAGCTTCTTATCAATGGCAATATCCTGACAGCGACGGACTTTCTCCCCGGACTTCTGGGTCATTGCGCCAGCGTTGATGCCGCTATCGCTCGCGAAGATCATACACCGCACACCGTTGATAAATCCGATGCCAGCCAACGAACTTGCCCCCGGAATGCTTTTATCCCGATCATTCGTATCCACCATATAATTGGCGAGGCCGAACAGCTCCAGAAAGGGCATACCCGGATCGAGAAGACGGACCAACCGCTCACGTGGGGTCAATTGACCGCGCTCCTCAAATCTGGCGCGCCGACGCTCAGATAATTGTTTCGCGCGATCTTTTAACGCATGTAAATCATCGACAAGTGCCAGCATCTCCTGCCGATTGGTGGCAAAGCTGTCAGAAGAGGCAACGATTTTGGATGAGAAAACGGCCATTCGGAACTCCCGATTTTTATTTTTTTCTTTATTGATAGCATAGGAAAGTTCGCGCCGTTAAGAAAAAAAATGACGTGAGCGACCGTGGCATAATTTAATTTTCTGGCGTTACGCCGACAGTCGTTTTAAACTGTCATTCTGCAGGAAATAAATCGCGGGATATAATGCTACGCGCCCTGCATCATATAAGTGGCACTAAGAAATAATAAAAAAGGAGCCTTTCCAAATGGAAGTAGGAATATTGGCCTACGGGGGATATATCCCGCAAAGCCGATTGCAACGTAGTGAAATCGCAAAAGCTCACAGCTGGTTTAATCCAGGGCTTAACGGCCTTGCCAAGGGCGAAAGAGCAATGGCAAATTGGGACGAAGATAGCGTCACCATGGCCGTCGAAGCTGCGCGGGATTGTCTCGCAGACTCTGACCGCAATGATGTTTCCGCTGTTTATATGGCCTCAACCAGCTTTCCGTTTATGGATCGGCAGAATGCAGGCATCGTTGCTGATGCGCTGAACCTGAACAGCAGCCTGCAGACCCTCGATTTCGCCTCCTCCCAGCGAGCAGGTAGCGCGGGATTGGCGACAGCCCTTCAGGTAGCCAAAGGAGGCAGCGGCCCAATTCTTTTCACTGCTGCGGAAAAACGCCAGACGAAGGCGGCAAGCCCGCTGGAATTCACATCCGGCGACGGGGCGGCCGCTTTTCTGGTCGGTCAGGGCAAAGTCATTGCCCGCCTTCTCGGCAGCCATACAGAAGCCGTTGATTTCGTCGATCACTTCCGTGGCGAAGGCGAAGCCTATGACTACAATTGGGAAGAACGCTGGATCCGCGATGAGGGATATCTCAAAATTGTACCAAGTGCCATTTCCGCCCTGTTGTCGGAAACCGGAGTTAAAGCGGAAGATGTTACAACCTTCTGCTTCCCGGTAGCCGCGCGCGGTGTCGCTGGAATGCTTGCGAAGAAACTCGGTATACCCGAGAGTTCCGTTGCAGATAATCTTCAGGCAAACTGCGGTGAGACTGGGACTGCCCATTCCATGGTAATGCTGTCCCATGCGTTGGAAAATAGTAAGCCGGGCGATAAAATCCTTGTCGCAAGCTTCGGTCAGGGCAGCGATGCTCTCCTGTTCGAAGTGACTGAGGAAATCAAATCGCTTTCTCCCCGCAAAGGCGTTTCGGGCTATCTCGCTCGTCGCTATGCGGAAACGAACTACAACAAGTTCCTCGCGTTCCATGATCTGGTTAACTTGGAACGTGGTATCCGCGCAGAGACCGACAAGAAAACCGGCCTGACGACCCTTTATCGCAACAAGGGAATGACCCAGGCCATGATTGGTGGTCAATGTTCCCAATGCGGTACGGCGCAGTTTCCGAAGTCCAATATGTGCGTTAATGAAAATTGCGGCGCCATCGGTACGCAAGAGGATTACCCCTTCGCGGAGAGAATTTCAAAAGTGAACTCCTTTACCGCGGACCGGCTTACCTATTCACCGGATCCGCCCGCCTATTACGGCATGATCCAGTTCGAAGAAGGCGGTCGCCTGATGAGTGACTTTACCGATATCTCGCCTGAAACGGATATCAAGGTAGGAATGCCCATGCGGATGATGTTTAGGGTCAAAGACTATGACAACAAGCGCGGGTTCAGGCGTTATTTCTGGAAAGCGACCCCCGCGGACGCTTCAAATAAAGGAGAATAAAAATGGCTGCAGGGATTAAAGATAAAGTTGCTATTTTGGGTATGGGTTGTTCACGATTTGGCGAACGCTGGAATGACAACGCAGAAGATTTGATGATCGAGGCCTATGTCGAGGCGCTGGCAGACGCGGGGATCGAGAAGAGCTCGATTGACGCCGCCTGGTTTGGCACCGGTATCGAGGAAGAGCATGTGGGCAAATCCGCCGTACCGCTTTCCATGGCGCTAAGGCTTCCCAACATCCCCGTTACCCGTGTTGAAAACTACTGCGCCAGTGGTTCAGAAGCTTTCCGTGGTGCCGTCTATGCTGTTGCCTCCGGCGCGTGCGATATCGCGCTCGCCCTTGGTGTCGAGAAATTGAAGGACACAGGATATGGCGGCCTGCCGCAACGTAACCGCGGATCCGTCAATGACCTCTTCTGGGCGAATGCGTCGGCTCCCGGCTCTTTTGCGCAGTTGGCTTCGGCTTATTCTGCGAAGCATGGCGTCAATAAAGATGACATGAAGCGGGCGATGGCCCATATCTCCGTCAAGAGCCATGACAACGGATCCAAAAATCCAAAGGCGCATCTTCGTAATAAAATCAACGAAGATAAGGTGATGAACGCCCCAATGATTGCAGAGCCCCTCGGCCTCTTCGATTGCTGCGGTGTAAGCGATGGATCGGCCTGTGCCATTGTCACGACCCCAGAAATTGCGAAATCACTGGGAAAATCGGATCTGATAACGGTCAAAGCTATGCAACTCGCGGCCTCTAACGGTCGGGAAGCGCAGCATAACTCCTGGGATGGCAGTCATTTCGTGACCACCCGCGCAGCTGCTAATCGCGCCTATAAGGAAGCGGGGATTACCAAGCCGCGGGATCAGATCAGCCTGTTCGAAGTACATGACTGCTTTTCCATAACGGAATTTGTCACCATGGAAGATCTTTTCATCTCCGAAGAAGGTAATGCCGTCAACGATATCATGGATGGCTTCTATGATGCTGACGGCAAGATCCCTTGCCAAATCGACGGCGGGCTTAAATGCTTCGGCCATCCGATTGGCGCATCGGGCCTGCGCATGATTTACGAGATGTATCTGCAGATGCAGGGCCGCGCAGGAGATCGTCAGAGAAAGGAAGAGCCCGTGGTTGGCATGACACATAACCTCGGCGGCTTCCCGCATCAGAATGTCTGCTCCATCACCATTGTCGGAAAAGAAGGCGCTTAAGCTCTTTCTCCGGACCCCTTCAGGCCGCCTTCTACTCCCGGGCGGCCTGAAGATTATTTGAGTATGATTTCAGATGGGAACGCGAAGGTCGCCGATTTCGTCCTTCAGAACCCGTTTCAGAACCTTCCCGGTCGCATTACGCGGCAGTTCCTCCATAAAGACAACATGCTTCGGGATTTTGTATCGGGCGAGTTTATCCTGACAATAGTGGATTACGTCGTCTGCGGATAGTTGCTTGTCCGGCGCGATAACGATGACGGCACATCCTACTTCATCCCAACGATCATCCGGGACACCAATGACCGCCAGATCAGCGATTTCCGGCATTTTGAACAAGGTACTCTCGATTTCCGCCGGGTACACATTCTCTCCGCCGGAGATATACATATCTTTCCAGCGATCAACGATGAAGTAATGCCCTTCCTCATCCACTCTGCAGGCGTCGCCGGTATGCAGCCATCCATTCGTTATTGTTTCGGCATTAGCGTCGGGTCGGTTCCAATATCCGGGAGTGATGTTCGGCCCCTTCACCCATAGCTCTCCGGTTTCTCCTTGTCGAACGTCCTCGCCATTTTTATCGACAACGCGCGCCTCCGCATTCAAGGCAAGTTTCCCCGCAGAGCCCGGTTTACTGAACGCCATTTCCGCATCTTGCACTGTCACTGTCGGGCTGGTTTCTGTCATTCCATACCCTTGTTGCAAGGCCAGCCCCCGCGCCTTATAGGTTTCAAGGAGTGGCACAGGCGTAGGTGCCCCGCCGACGCCAGAACAGGCAAGGCGTGAAAAATCCGTTGTGTTAAATTCAGGATGTTGGCTCATAAAAAGGTAATTTGCTGGCACGCCAAAGAAATGGGTAAGACCTATCTCCTCATCATCAATGATGCGAAGACATTCCCCCGGATCAAAGGCCCGCATGACCAATGTTGTTCCGCCAAAATAGAGCGCAACGGAGCTGTAGCAGTTAAGTCCGCCTGTATGGAATAAGGGCAAGATTGTTAGTGTCTTGGCATCCGGCGTGAAATAGGTGGGAACGCCTAGGTTCACCGCGTTATAAAAAGCCATGCCATAAGTATTCATCGCGCCCTTCGGCAGGCCGGTCGTGCCAGAGGTATACATGATCGTCCAAACATCGCCATGGGTGACATTTGTGAGTGTTGGTGTCGGGTTCGCGGCCTTGATTGCCGCCTCATAGGGTGTATCGCCTCCGCCTCCGCTCGTTTCCAGAAAATGAAGGACGTCAGTTCTTTCCTTTAGCTCCCCTATTTCTACAGAGAACTGTGAATCATGGATAAGAGCTTTTGGCCCAGCGTCGCGGATGATGAAATCGAGTTCATTGACTGTAAGTCGCCAGTTAAGCGGCAGAAATATAGCGCCAATCTTGGCGCAAGCCGCCTGTATTTCCAACATATCAGTCGAATTCATGGCGAGAACCCCGACCCGGTCACCTTTTTCTATCTCACAATTTTTCTGCAAATGAAAAGCAAGGCGCAAGGCCCTGTCATTTGCCTCGGCATAGGTAAAATGGCGATTGGAATGGAGATCTACCCAGACCTCTTTTCCCGGAACCCTCTCTGTGTGATGGGCCAGCCAGTCGTAATGCGTTACGCTCATATTTTCCTCCCCGTCTTGCTTTTTTTGTCTGCAGGTTATTGTTGAATTTTCTCCGTCAGGCGGATTATGGGCCGCTCACTATATTTATGCGCGGCCATCATTTCCCGCTTCGCCAATACAATAATATTTTATGGTGTCCCTGTTGTTCCTCTCATCATGCCCGCTTTCACCATTTTGTAAAAGCCCTTTGGCCTCCGAAGAGGTTTGATACCTGCCCTATATCGCCGTAAGATGGGCCAAAATAATAAGCATTCAAACTCTGAGAAGGGATAATCCGCCGTGACATATAGCTGCTTCGACGTTCAAATAAAAAATCAGATCGCTCATATCATTCTTAACCGGCCTGAAAAGCGCAACAGCATGATCCCGGCATTCTGGAATGAACTTCCCGAGATTGTTCGGGACATCGATGAAAATGCAAAGGCAAGAGTGATCGTTATTTCCTCGACCGGGCCGCATTTCTCCTCCGGGCTGGATGTCGCCTCTTTCGTGCAGCCAGAAATAACCGATCCAAAAGAAAAACGAGCCTCGGAAATTAGCGCTGGCGCCGCATTTTATGGCGCCGTCAAGAACATGCAGCAGACTTTCACGGCGTTGCAGGACTGCCGCCTACCCGTCCTTGCGGCCATTCAAGGTGGCTGTATCGGTGGTGGGGTTGATCTAATCACAGCCTGCGATATGCGCTATGCCACCGAAGATGCGTTTATCACAATCTTCGAGACAAATATTGGCATGACCGCTGATGTCGGAACTTTCCCCCGAATTACCAAGGTGATCGGCGACGGCCTTGCACGGGAGCTAGCCTATACGGGCCGCCGGATGCCCGCGAATGAGGCAAAATCCGCAGGCCTGTTTAACACCGTCTATAAAGATCAGGAGGCACTTCTCGGCGCCGTCATGGAAATAGCAAAGGAAATCGCCAGCAAGGCACCGCTTGCGATCATGGGCTGCAAGCGCATGATGAATTATTCACGCGATCATTCGATAGAGGATAGCCTTGATTATATCGCTATATGGAATGCCAGCATGTTGCAGCGGGAGGAAATATTTGAGGCGATGAAGGCCAATGCCGAAAAACGGCCCGCCGAGTTTGTCGAACTGCCGCCTATTCAAAAGAATATTGGCTAGCCACCCCGTCGGCACAGGCCCTAAATAGATAAAATGAGAGTGGTGATCCCGACAGGACTCGAACCTGT
The DNA here is from genome assembly GCF_020731145.1 of Sneathiella sp. HT1-7. Taxonomy (GTDB): domain Bacteria; phylum Pseudomonadota; class Alphaproteobacteria; order Sneathiellales; family Sneathiellaceae; genus Sneathiella. The sequence continues at coordinate 59,849 of NZ_JAJFZN010000001.1, forward strand.
TACCTCAAGATTAGGAATCTTGCGCTCTATCCTGATGAGCTACGGGACCATATCCCGGGTTTAGCAGAGAGCTTTTTTGCATGCCACAAAAAATTGGAGGGAATTACTCACGCGGTTCCCTCCCCATATCATACGGTCAGTCAGAAGTCAGGACGCAATTCTTTGCGAAATCAGCTGCTTCATTCGCGGACCAGTCGCCCTTGGGCTTTTCTTTCATTGTTTCACACCATTCCTTGCTCCCCACTTCCGGGTCGCAAGCCGCAAGTCCCAGCGCAAAAACGGACAAAAGAATAAAGCCGACAAATTTCCTAATCATATTTTTCCCTCCAGATACAAAAAAAGGACGGGGCGCGTTTCCGCGTCCCGTCCCTTCTTGAGTGTCAAGATTACTTGCTTTCGACGGTAATTACCACACGACGGTTTGCCGCGTTTTTAACACCATCAGCAGTCTGGACTTTTAGGTCCTTCTTACCGTAGGAGCGCATGATAATCCGCTTCGGCTCCATGCCTTCCTCGATACCCATGAAGGCAACGTTTTCGGCACGGCGTTCACCAAGCTTGTCATTGTAGACTACGCTACCGACTGTATCTGTATAGCCAGCGATCGTGATCTTCGGATCCTTGAATTTTTTCATGTATTCCGCAGCTGCTTTGACCTCTTCCATAGAGCCTGGCAGTGGTGTATCGGAATCGAAATCAAAATTCACTTCGAAGGATTGCGGCGCCATCATGGGTTCTTTCTTCTTCATGACGACAACTTTTTCTTCAACAACAACCGCGACCGGTGCCATTGCAGCTTCAATCTCTTCCATCGCTAGCACGAAGGCATCCCGGCAAGCGGCGATATCTTTCGGCTGCCAGTTTTCTTCCTGCTCCTGCACCCAGCAATCAAAGCTTGTCTGGGCTTTTGCTGCCTGCATCGGAAGCTTCTCACGTGCGCCAGCATTCAGAACCTCCATCAAACGTTCCCGCGCGCCGATCAGGACCGGCTCTCTGTCGGAAGGAAGATGCCATTCTTCTGGGTGATAGGGATCAACCTGTTCCCCACGTGTTGCCGCCATTGCCTTTTCTGCAAAGCGGTCAGAATCAATGTAGTCGCCTTCGTTATATTCAGCTTTCGCAAGTTCAATATAACCTGTGTAAAGCGCTTGCTGGTACTCACTCCCGCTCGGGCTTAACCGTTCGGCCTGTTCCAACTTGCCACCACATGCCGCCAGCACGAGCGAAGCTGCGCCAACAATCGCAAATCTAATCGTATTTTTCATAATCTTCCCCTCAACCCTTTCCAAGGTGCACTGGTATAACACCAAGTATGGTTAATACTAGTACGTTGCAGAGCAGCAAACAATAAAATTCACTGTCATAAAGCTGAAATAAGCTATTTGTGCGTTGTTTCAACTCTTATTTTGCAAATACTTAATAAAACCTATGAAATAAAAATGTCCTAAATACGGCAACTAACGACCATATTTATGACTTTAACATTCATACTTATGAAACATTCGTTACGGTTTCTTGACGGCCAATTCCTCGTACTAGGATAGCTGCCGCCGCAATCAGAACGGCTGAACCGATCAGGCATACCTCCACACCGCCGATTTGATATAGCATGCCGGACATGAGCGTACCCAAAAACCGCCCTCCTGCGTTCGCCATATAGTAAAACCCGACATTGAGTGTGGTTTGATCCGTGTCCGAGATCGCGAGAATTAGGTAAGAGTGAAGCGATGAATTTATCGCGAACAGAATACCAAACAACGCCAACTCGCCAACCGTTACAATACCGAGCCAAGCGATATTGTCCGTTAAAGCAATCTGATCAGTCAGAAGATAAATTACAACAGCAAGCAACAGGGGGACAATCGCCAGCGCCCCGCCCCAAAGGCTCGCCGCGATCACCTCCATTGTAACCCCGTCAGGCGATTTTTGAACAAAGCGCGGCGCCACGGCCTGAACAAATCCATAAACAATGACCCACACAGCCATGAAGGTGCCGATTTCGACGAAACTCCATCCCAGAACTTCATCCAAAAACAAGGGGACGCCGACCACAAACCAGACGTCCCGACCGCCGAACAGAAAGAATCGGGCCAGGGAGATCAAGTTTATGTCTCGTGTCTTGGAGAGTATGCGCGAAAAGGGAGGTTTTGAGGTCGGCTGCCCGGCAAACTGCTTCAAGAGAAGGAAAGACGCGACCAAAACTACCGCAAGGCCAGCCGCCATAAAAATCAATGCCCCTTCAAAACCGATAGACGTCAACAATGCACCACCGAGGAAGAAGCCTGCGCCCTTCAAGGCATTTTTTGAACCTGTCAGCGCCGCCACCCACTTAAACAGCCGGGAGGTGCCACCTTCAGGCAACAATATCTTGATGGAGGATTTGGCGCTCATCTTGGTGAGATCTTTGGCGACTCCCGACAGTCCCTGAGACAGGAAGACATAGAGCACCGACATTTCTCTGGACCAACTCGGATCAAGCTGGGAGAGCATAAAAAGTGCCGCAATTTGCAGCCATAGGCCCGCGTATAAAGTAAAGCGCAAGCCAAGCCTTGCCGCAATCCAGCCCCCTACCAGATTAGTAACAACCCCGAAAAATTCATACAGAACGAATAATGCCGCGAGTTCAATGGGCGTGTAACCCAGACTATGAAAATGCAGAAGGACGATCATCCGAAGCGCGCCATCGGTCAGGGTTAACCCCCAATAGGCGCTTGTAACTACGGCATAATCGCGCCACGCAGTCATCGGATTTCCTTCGCGACCTTAGCCGCCAATTCCCGCATTCGCCAGACATAACCGGTTTCATTGTCATACCAGGAGAGGATTTTGACCTGAGTTTCATCAACAACCATCGTCGATGGCGCATCAACAATTGAAGAACGACGATCATTGACGAAATCAGCGGAAACGAGCGGGCGCGTTTCATAGCCGAGAATGCCCTCAAGTTCCGCCTCGCTCGCGGCTTTGAAGAAGCTGTTTACTTCTTCCACCGTTGTTGGGCGGGCGACTTCCAATACGCAGTCCGTGATCGACGCATTCAGCAGCGGAACCCTTACCGCGACGCCATTCAGTTTACCTGCAAGCTCCGGATATATCATGGCAATCGCCGTCGCCGAGCCGGTTGATGTAGGAATAAGAGAGTTCAACGCGGACCTTGCCCGACGTAAATCCTTATGCGGTGCATCAACAATGATCTGCGTATTAGTGACATCATGAATTGTCGTGATCAGGCCGTGCCGAATGCCGATATTTTCCTGTATCACTTTAATCAGCGGTGCCAGACAATTCGTGGTGCAGGACGCGTTGGTCAGAATATGATGCGCAGTCGGATCATAGAGATGATCGTTAACGCCCATCACGATATTTATGTCCGCGTCCTTGACTGGGGCAGCGACGATTACTTTCTTTACACTTCCGGAAAGATAGAGCTGCAACACATCCCGTTTTTTAAACTTGCCGGTGCATTCAATAACGATATCAACATCTCGCTCTGCCCAGGGAATCTCGGCCGGATCAGCATGGTCGGAAAATGTCATCGAGAAATCACCGGCTTTCAGATACGGTTTTTCCCAGAGAACTGGAATGTCGAGATGCCCATGAACACTATCAAACTCGAGCAAATGAGCCGCAGTTTCCGGGCCACCCTTTACTTCATTGATATGGACAACATCAAAAGCCGGGCCGCTTTCCCTCTCCTTAGCATGTTCCAATGCCGCGCGCAGGAACAACCGCCCCATGCGACCAAACCCGTTTATCCCAATCCGGACTGCCATTTATTCCACCACTTATGCATACAGATTTGTCCACGCCGCATTTTACTGCGACTGGTGAACTCGCGTCACCCTAGTTTTCGGATATTACATCTTTATGTCAAAATTCTATGGACAACCAATGTGCCGCCCCTGTCTAATTAGCGGAATTCCTCTCGAAACCGGTCTATTTTATGGCATCATCACATTCACATACCGACAGCAAAGCACATAGTCATTCGCATGATCATGCACCGAAAGTAACGGAAGATAGCGAGCGGCGTATTTTCTGGGTTATGTGCCTAACTGGCGGGTACATGATATTGCAAGCGCTGGGCGGTTTGTTCTCCGGCTCCCTCGCCCTGCTTGCTGATTCCGGGCATATGCTCTCCGATACAGCAGCGCTTGGCCTCGCGTGGTTTGCCTTTCGCCTGGCTTCCAAACCAGCGGACAGTAAACGTTCCTACGGGTATCACCGCTTTCAGATTCTGGCGGCCTTCACCAATGGCCTAACCCTTTTCTTCATTGCCGGATGGATCATTTTTGAGGCAGTTGAACGCCTGATGTATCCCGGAGAGGTCATCGGCGGCATGATGCTTGTCATCGCATGCGGCGGACTGGTGATCAATATCGTTGGTTTCTATCTGCTCCATCGTGGCGACCGCCATAATGTAAATATGCAGGGCGCCTTGCTGCATGTGATGGGGGATTTGTTGGGCTCTGTCGCCGCCATTGTCGCGGCTATCATCATCCTTATGTTCGGATGGATGGCCGCGGACCCCATCCTGTCGATACTGGTTGCGGTCATTATCCTGAAAAGTGCCTACAGCCTTGTTCGACGGTCCGGCCATATCTTGCTGGAAGGCACACCAGAGAATCTGGACATGATGCTGATTCGGGAAAAACTGGTCGCGTATATGCCAGAAATCATCGACGTCCACCATATGCATGCCTGGTCCCTTACTGCAGAAAAGCCAATTGTGACTATGCATATTCAAGTTAAGCCGTCAGCGGATATAAAATCTACGCTACACGCAATCAACGCGTTTTTGCTTTCCGAATTTGAAATTGACCACGCGACATTGCAGCTTGAACATGGCAATTGCAGCACCGACGAAATTCTGGAAAAATAGCTTTACTGCCAGAGTGGTCGCGCCGCGCTGGCAATGCCTTTTGCTTCTCCCCATGGGCCCGTGCTCATTACGGAAAGCCAGCGCATGGGTGCCGGGCTCACAATTCGAACTTCAACCATACTGCCGCGTGTGACTTGTGCGCTCAATCGGGTACTCAGGTTTGATTTTTCAAGGCTACACCGAATTGCAGCGCCCGGAAGCCAGAATTTTGCGGGCACTTTGCCTTGAATACGATATCGTTTTTCAGGCTTTCCTATAGTCGAAATCCGGCAATCCCCGGCAAAGGCTGCGCCTAGATCCCCCGAAACTTCCAATGTAATCAAGTCCTGTTTACCCGCAACGACAGGCATGCCCGAAAACTGGGCAAGCATCAGCATTACCGCAATCCCTAATTTATGTCTTGTCCGCATGGTGACATCATAAAAAAGCATGGTTAACAAAACAAAAACCCGATTGCGGGAAAGCAACCGGGTTCAAAATCGACTGATACTCGATTTCGTTAAGAAGTCGACGGCAAATCCATATCAAGTATGGTCATATGAAAAGCGAATGACACTTCGCCTTCATCCTCATCCCGATAGACAACCCCGATAAATTCATCACCGAGCAGAACCTCAGCCGTTCCATCGGATGGCCGACGCTCTTTGACATTGAACTCTTCATTGCCAAATTTTTCCCGCAGGTAGCGCTGCACCTTTAATGTTTCCGTTCTCGTCATTATGGCCCCGCGTTTCTTATAGAATTTCGAGTGAGTCTGCGATCGGTCCTTTTACGCCCATGCGGACAACACATTTAACCTTGGTATCCAGACCTATATCTTCAAGGTTGATGTCAGAACGCTCCAGCATATTAATGTGGATAAAGACATCCTCTCCACCACCATCCGGCGTCACAAACCCGTATTTATGTTCGGGAACAAAGGTAGTCACAACACCCGTCACCTCGATATCATTACCGACGACAACCTCTTCTTCCTCTTCCGGCTCATGAATTGCGACAACCTGCTGGCCGCGATCCCCATCTGCAAGGTCACAATTAATCTGCATACCTTCCCGGAGTTCAGTATAGGAAGTGTTTTGCAGAACCGAAATATGGACAAAGGCATCTGGAGACCCATCGGCGGGCGAGACAAAACCAAATCCCTTGGCTTCATCGAAAAATTTTACAGTCGCCGATATATTCTTACGGACGGGCTTGGACGGCTTACGATCATTCATCCTTAAAGGACCTCATTATTTATAACAAACGGTGCAATACCCAATATAGGGGCAAAGCTCAAATATTTCCGTGATTTTGTATCAGATCAGAACGCGGCTGTCTGTAGCCTTATTTAATCCGCCGTTCCTAACAGTTTCGCAGTTTTCAGATTTTATTGAATTTGGCCGCGCAGCGGGAGATGCTATGCTGGATTAACCGGACAATTTCTGGGCGGGTTCCGATCGCCCCCGCATAGTGAGCCGGCAGCTTGCTTCCCGTTTCCCGCTGCCATTCGGCAATCGCGCCGGGCACATCCTCCATCGCGTGCGGCCCGTCCGCTGCGAACAAACCTACAAGGACTAGCGGCGGTCCGTTCTCAGGTTGATTCTTTAGCCATTGACCGAGGAACGGCGCTTCATTCAGGAAGGCAACAGAAACCCTGGCAAATTCTTGCCTGCTTTCAACCGTCCTCTGCTGCAGATAGGTCGCCTCGGCAGAGGCACGCGATTTTTCTGAACCGTGGGCGACAAGGACGAGATGAATGTCCACCGGAGCATATCCCTTATCAGCACAAACTTCCTGTGCCATGGCGGATATTATTCCGGCCAATTCAGGATCAATTCCGAGGGCATCACATTGATACAGCTGGCGATCTGTGCAAATACGCTGCCCCTCCGTCAACTCAAATAGTTCCGGAATGCGTCGCGCAACAAAATATCCGTTGCTCATAAAGAATGGTAACAGAAAAACTTCTCCGCCCGGCAAATTGGGGGATGTGTGATTACCAGCAAGGAAACAAACCCCCACCTGTCCATAGCGATTGCTTTGCTGCAATGTCAACGCATGCTGCTTGGCAGCCTCCTGTGCGTCAACCGACACACTGGAACCATGGGCAACTATAAGGACTGACGGACGCGTAGGTGGCATTGGCAAATCTTGTTAAAGACCAAGGTGGTGCGGCTAAATTTCATCATAGCATTGTGTTTACAATTTTTCGGCCAAAACTGGAAAAAAAATCACCTCGTTTTCTCTTTACGTCGCTATCTAACCTAGGTATTTAGATTTTAGTGGCCCGCAAGTGTTGAAGTATGCGATAATGCTTTTCATCAGTGGCAAAAAGTAAAATCAAAGCCATGGGTTAAGAATAATTGGTTCCGAATGGGAGGAAGATAAAAATGTTCAAACGTACAGTTATGTCGATTGCGGCGTTCTCCGCTGCATCGATGATGGCGTTCAGTGTGTCTGCTGCTGACGTCGTAGATGGACCTAACGTTAATTGGAATGTATCTACGTGGGGCAAACAAAGAGCCTTTACGGCAAGCGTAGAAGCGATCAGAGACTATGTCGCTGAACGCACAGGCGGTAAATTCAAGATCAAGATACATTATGGTGAGGCCCTCTCCAAGGCGAGAGAAAACCTGGACGGCATTAAACTTGGCGCCTTTCAGATGGCAATGTTTTGCTCTGCCTACCATCCGGCTAAGCACCCGACACTGTCGGGACTAGACCTTCCCTTCTTGCCGTTTCCTAACCTGAAAGTTCAAACGGCAGTGCATGAAACCTATTATGCTGACCCTGCAGTCGCAAAAGATTTGGCCCGCTGGGACGCAAAGCTGCTGATGAGTTCACTATTACCGCAGTATGAATTTACGGGTGTCGGCAAGCCTCCGGTCACGCTGGAAGACTGGAACGGCATGCGCGTTCGTGCTTTGGGCGGCATTGGTGAAGCAATGAAGAAAATTGGTGCCGTTCCAACTACTGTGCCTGCACCGGAAGTTTACACATCACTGGAACGCGGTACGATTGAAGCTGCATCCTTCCCGTTCACCTATGCTCATGTGGCCTACCGCCTGACAGATATCGGTGAATGGTATACTGCGAACATGTCTCCTGGCGCGAATAACTGCCCGGTTGTTGTCAACATTCCGGCGTATGAAAAGCTTCCGCCTGAGTATCAACAGCTTCTCCAGGATGCCAAACCTTCTGCATATGAAGCCCTTTATGCTGCGTATGATGCCGCGGACAAGAAAAATTTTCCGATTATGAAGGAAAAAGGCATGACAGCGATCACCTTCTCTGATGAAGAGATCGCCAAGTTCCGTGCTGTTGGCGCAAAGCCAGTCTGGGACGAATGGATCGCAAAAATGAATGCCGATGGATATCCCGGCGATCAACTTTTTGAATTGATCATGACGACTTCAAAAGAAGCCTCCAGTAACTAAACTTTGAATTGAGGGCCTGGCTTGCCGGGCCCTCTTTCAACATAAGAAAAACTCATGACATCATCAAATCCCCCTAAGGGTTCGGCGTCCGGATCGGCTTTTGCCGCATTTGACCGTGGCTTTTCCAAACTCGAAAATTTCCTGAACGGAATTTCCGCTCTTGCAATATTTTTTGTGATGCTGATTGGTGTCACTCAGGTATTCAGCCGGAAGCTTCTCAATTTGCCGATTCCCGGTTATATCGACTTTATCGAACAAAGCATGGTTGTTTTTGCGTTTTTCGGAATTGCCTATTGCCAGAGGCTTGGGGGACATGTGCGCATGGACCTCTTTATGGCAAAATTTAGCGGGCGGCCATTGTATTTCCTTGAAGCATTAGCAACGCTGGTTGGACTTGTTGTTATCACCATCTTGATTGACACCAGCTGGCTGCATTTTTTGAGGGCTTACGAGCTTGGGGATTCAACGATTGATATCGGAATACCTATCTGGCCTGCGAAAATTGCCATCCCGCTTGCGTTTATGGTTCTCTGGGTGCGATTTGCGCTTCAGTTCATTGGTTTCATCCGGCTGACTATTTACCCATCTGCGGAGATTATTGCCGTACCCGTGATCGAAGACGTTATTACGACGGCCCGGCACGAGATTGAAGATGCGCTCGGCGAAGACGCCGCAAAAGAAGCAAAATTCGACGAAACCTATATTAAAAAGGGTAAAAAATAATGGAGATGGATCCTCTCCTTTCCGGCATAATCGGCATGGGCGCGCTGATCGTTATGGTATTTTTGGGTGTTCGGGTCTACATCGCCGCGACGGTTGTTGGCATGTTAGGCATTGTGTCCATTATTGGTTGGAGTGCCGGCACCGGTATCGTTGGAACAATCCCGCACTCGAAATCCACCCTATATTCCCTGAGCGTGCTGCCGATGTTCATCCTCATTGGCTTCCTCGCGTTTCATGCCGGAATAACGACAGCCGCTTTTGATGCCGCGAAAAAATGGATAGGGTGGGTCCCAGGTGGCCTCGCTGTTGCGACTGTATTTTCGGCGGCGGGGTTCGCGGCTGTTTCGGGCGCAAGCACGGCCACAGCAGCGGTTTTCAGTCGGGTAGCTATTCCCGAAATGTTAGAAAATGGTTACGATCGGAGATTGGCCGCAGGCGTTGTCGCCGCGGGTGGAACACTCGCCTCCCTGATCCCGCCGAGTGCCATTCTGGTAATCTATGCCATTATTGTCGAACAATCCGTTGGCGCGCTCCTGCTGGCAGGCTTTATACCGGGAATAGTCTCTGCGCTTATCTATGCGCTTATTATTATGTTCCGGGCGACCATAAATCCGAAACTAGGCCCACCCGTTCGTGGCTTCACGATGGGTGAGAAGATGAAGTCCTTACCCGGCACGCTTCCAATCGTCGCCGTTATTGGCATTATTTTCAGTGCTATTTACGGTGGCTGGGCGACGCCAACTGAGGCGGGCGCACTCGGTGCCTTTGTCGTCCTCATCATGGCCTTTTTCCATGGGATGCGAACGAAAGAGTTGAAGGACGCATTGTTCGAAACTGCCAAGCTTACTGTGATGATCTTCTCGATCATCTGGGGTGTGCTGGTTTTTGTCCGGTTCCTCGGATTTTCGGGTCTGCCCGAAGCCTTCGCAGAATGGATCCTTGGCCTGCCCTTGCCCCCGACTGTCATCATTATCCTGATTTTGTGCGGCTATGCTATCCTCGGCATGTTCATGGACGCAATCGGGATGTTGCTCTTGACGCTTCCCGTTGTTTATCCAGCGGTTATCGGGCTTGGGTATGATCCAATCTGGTTTGGTATCATTGTTGTGAAGATGGTAGAAATCTGCCTGATTACCCCACCCATCGGCCTCAATTGTTATGTGGTGAATGGGGTCAGACCGGATATACCATTATCGGATGTCTTCCGCGGGATCGGTCCGTTCTTTATCGCTGATGTGTTGACCATCGCCTTGTTCATTGCCTTCCCGGCATTGATTGTCTGGTTGCCGCAAACCATGCTAAACTGATTTAAACTACATCTTCCGGCCTCCTGCCAAAATCAAAAATAAAAAGGAGTAGGTAAATGGATTTTACGCTCACCGAAGAACAGCATGCTATTGTCGAAAATGTCGAGGCGCTTTGTGCGCGCTTCGACGATAGTTACTGGCTAGAGAAAGATCGCACTGGCGATTTCCCGTTTGATTTTCATACGGCAATGGCAGAGGCCGGATGGCTTGGTATTACTATGCCCGAGGAATTTGGCGGCGCCGGGCTCGGCGTTGTCGAAGCTGCACTGATGATGCATACGGTGGCAAAATCCTCTGGCGGGATGTCTGCGGCTTCGGCCATTCACATCAATATTTTCGGACCTCACCCGATCGTTGTTTTCGGCAGCGAAGATCAGAAAAACCGTTGGCTCCCTCCGCTTATCAAGGGCGAGGTCAAGACATGCTTTGGGGTGACAGAACCCAACGCCGGCCTAAACACGACGGCCCTTGAAACACGGGCTGAGAAAACGGCGGACGGCTATCTTGTGAACGGTCGAAAGATTTGGACAACCACGGGACAAGAAGCAGACAAGATGTTGCTTCTGGCCCGCACGACACCAAAAGAAAACTGCAAGAAAGCAACTGACGGACTGTCCATCTTTTACACAGACATGAACCGTGACTATATGGATGTTCGTGTTATTGACAAAATGGGCCGCAAAGCTGTTGATTCCAACGAAGTTTTTATAGACAACTTACCGGTGCCAAAGGAAGATCTGATCGGAGAGGAAGGTAAGGGGTTTTATTACCTCCTGCACAGCCTAAACCCGGAGCGCGTTCTTGTCGGCATGGAAGCCATCGGTCTTGGCATGAATGCACTCGGCCGGGCGGCACAATACGCCCGTGAAAGAGAAGTATTCGGTCGCCCGATTGGTAAGAATCAGGCAATCCAACATCCGCTCGCTGAAAATTGGATGGAGTTAGAGGCCGCCTACCTAATGGCAATGAAAGCCGCGTCAAACTACGATGCGGGGCTTGAAGCAGGCGTTTTTGCCAATGCCGCCAAATATCTTGGCGCGGAAGCAGGCTTCAAAGCATGTACTCAGGCGGTCATGACCCATGGTGGCATGGGCTATGCCAAGGAGTTCACCGTTGAGCGACTGATGCGCGAAGTCATGATCTGCCGGATTGCCCCTGTCAGCCCACAGCTGGTACTCTGTTACGTTGCTGAAAAGGCGCTCGGATTACCGAAATCCTATTGATAAAAACATTTTCCCTCGGACACAGGTGAGAAATGAGCAAAGCTAATAATGGGCCTCTAACAGGCATAAGAGTTGCCGACCTTACGTCTGTTCTACTCGGGCCATATGCGACGCAAACCCTCGGCGATATGGGCGCGGACGTGATCAAGATCGAGGGACCCGAGGGTGATACGACCCGCGATCTCGGACCACGCCGCTCTCCTGGTATGGCAGCCATATATCTGAACGCCAACCGTAACAAGCGGGCATTGGGCATTGATTTGAAATCAGAGGAAGGCTACGCCGCCCTTCTCAAGCTGCTCGGAACTGTCGATGTTTTTCTGCACAACATGCGACCTTCCGCAATCAAGCGGCTGCGCCTTACTTATGACGATGTGAAAGCGGTCAATCCAAACATTGTCTATTGCGGTGCCTACGGGTTTGGACAGGACGGGCCCTATGCGAACAAGCCGGCCTATGACGACATGATCCAGGGTGTCAGCGGACTTGCGGCTACCCAATCAAAACTGATGGGACGGCCAGGATATATGCCAACAGTGATTGCCGATAAGGCGACGGCACTGACGGCTGTTTATGCGGTGACCATGGCGTTGTTTCATCGCGAACGCACGGGCGAAGGACAGGAAGTTAAAATTCCGATGTTTGAGACGATGGTGCAATTCCATATGCTGGAACATCTTTACGGTGGGAATTTCGATCCGCCGATAGGGTCTGTTGGTTATCCGCGCGCTATCTCCCCAAACCGCCATCCCTATAAAACCAAAGACGGAATGATCGGCGTTCTTCCGTATGTTGATAAACAATGGAAGGCGTTCTTTGAAATGGCTGGCCGTCCGGAATTGATGGAGGATCCCCGTTTTTGCAATATTGAAGCCCGGCTCGACAATATCGATGCGGCCTATGAAGTACTGAGCGAGATCATCGAGACCCGCACATCCGAAGAATGGCTTAAAGATCTGGATGCCGCAAGCATCCCGGCGGTACCAATCAACGACCCGGAAGATCTTCTTGAGGATGAACATCTTCAGGCGGTGAATTTCTGGAAAACAATGGATCATCCATCGGAAGGGAAACTGGTATATCCGGGAATTCACACAGAATTTTCAGCATCCCCCGGGGAAGTTCGACGACACGCCCCACGTCATGGGGAGCATAACCGGGAAATCCTGCAGGAAATTGGTATGTCGGAAGGAGAAATTGACAGACTTATATCCTCCGGTATTCTTTGTTCAAAAACCTAATATACGGCCCATAATAACTAGAAAAAGAAACTGGCTATGCATATACGTGAGTTCGCAAAGACAATGCCGGAAAAACCTGCCATTATAATGGCAGGCAGCGGTGAAACGGTCAGCTATAAACAACTCAACGAACGGTCCAATCAGGGGGCTCAGTATTTTCGCAATATGGGCCTGAAAATTGGCGACCATATCGCCCTTCTTTTAGAAAATACCCCTAGATTCTATGAAATTTGCTGGGCGGCGCATCGCGCAGGACTTTATTATACAGCCATCAGTTCCCGGCTTACGGCGGAAGAGGCGGCCTATATTATCAATGATTGCGGCGCCCAGATTTTTATCACCTCGAACTACAAATCGGAACTTGCCGCTCAGCTACTTGAACGAATGCCGAATGTCGAAGAGCGGCTAATGATTGACGGTACTATTCCCGGATATCAGTCTTTTGAAGAGGCGATCAGCGGCTACTCTACAGCTCCTCTTCCTGATGAATGCGAAGGCTCCGATATGCTTTATTCATCTGGCACTACGGGCCGACCGAAGGGAATCAAACCAACGGAAATCGGCAACCCAATCGGAGAGGATGATAACCTTACTGGCCTGCTAAAAAATCAGTATAACGTTACAGATAATACAATCTACCTTTCCCCGGCGCCGCTCTATCACGCTGCGCCGTTGCGGTATAACATGCGCACGCAACGCTTCGGTGCCACCTGCATCATCATGGAACATTTTGATGCGGAAGAATATCTTCGCCTTGTAGAAAAATACAAGGTGACTCATTCCCAGCTTGTACCAACCATGTTCGTCCGGATGCTGAAACTGCCGGAAGAAGTGCGGAAGAAATATGACGTCAGTAGCCTGCAGGTCGCCATTCATGCTGCCGCACCCTGCCCCGAAAAAGTTAAGCATCAGATGATGGACTGGTGGGGTCCGATTTTATATGAATATTACGCAGGTACTGAAGGGAACGGATATTGCGCCGTTACTCCTGAGGAATGGCTTTTACACCCAGGAACAGTTGGCAGGGCCTTGACCGGCATTGTGCATATTGTCGATGAAGAAGGTAATGAGCTCCCCGCCGGGAAGACCGGAGCCATCTATTTTTCGGATGGGCGTGAGTTTACCTATCATAATGATCCAGAACGAACAGCGGAGAGCTTCAACGATAAGGGATGGAGTACGCTCGGGGATGTTGGGTATCTAGATGAAGACGGCTTCCTCTATCTCACTGACCGGCAGACCTACATGATCATTTCCGGCGGCGTGAATATCTACCCGCAGGAAATTGAAGATTTGCTCCTGACCCACCCAAAGGTATATGACGCGGCAGTGATTGGCGTACCAAACGAGGATTTTGGTGAAGAAGTCAAAGCCGTTATTCAGCCTGTAGATATTAAACTCGCGGGCGACGATCTAGAGGCCGAGTTGATAGAGTTCTGCCGTACGAACATCAGCCATGTTAAATGTCCAAGGTCTGTTGACTTTGAAGCGGAACTTCCCCGCCATCCGACGGGGAAGCTTTATAAAAGGCTTCTCAAAGACAAATATTGGGGCGAGAAGAAATCCCGGATTGTCTGATCCTATGACGCGAGCTTGAGCTCTTTCAGGCCGCGCATATTTTCAAGTGTCTGGTGGCAGGCTCTAGCCGCCTCCTGACCCTTGAGCACAAAATGTTCCTTGAAGAAGCTCATATGCGCCTCCGTCTCCTGAAAATGATGTGGTGTCAGGACGACCGATAAAACCGGGATGTCGCTGTCAAGCTGGACCCGCATCATACCATCGAGCACGGTCCGAGAAACGAAGTCATGTCGGTAAATTCCTCCATCCACGATTAGTCCTGTCGCCATGATCAAATCATAACGCCCGGTTTCCGAAAGCTTTTGCGCCATCAATGGAATTTCCAGACTGCCCGGAACATCATTGATATCGAAAGAATCAGCGTCATATCCAAAGCCGCGCAGTTCAGCGATGAAAGACTTACTCGCTTGATGGACGATATCGGCATGCCAATTCGCCTGAATGATGGCAATGCGGCTATGGCTTTTGTGGATGCTGGGGGTTTTATTGTCAGATGTCGTGTTTTTGATTTTCATTTTTGGGCCTTGTTTATTCAAGTTGACAAAAACCCAAGGCAAATAGGTTAAAGGCATGCACAGACCTGCATGGCCTGACCACCCTTTATCCTGTTCTCTTCCATCCGGACTATCACCGTCGGCTTCGGATTTACACCGAATCTGCTGACCCCGCCGAAGCGGGCGCTCGCGGGCTTGAACAGAAACCTGTTCTTTACCGCCGGTAGGGACTTTCACCCTGCCCTGAGAACATTCCCTCTATATGAGGAGGAAATATCACTGTTTATAGTAGGGATATTTTCCCGATTTGCAAGAAGTCGCATATGTATTACTTTGGCGTCCCTTCACTTTTTTGTTGAAACAAGAGGCACTGTTGGACGAAAAATCATTTACGGCATTATTGAAAGACGTCGTTCGCTACAATCAGTTGGAGCGCTACTTCAAAACCACCTCCGGCCCGATTGAGGACGTCGATAGCCATTACGACCTGATGCCCGATATTGACGCGATCAAGCGCGATCAGGCCGACAGCGGTGGTCTCAAGTTATCTCATGCACAACGACGAATGCTGATGACACTTGTCGCATTGTGGGAAGGCGCGACAGCTGATCAGCTATTCGAAGAAAGTCTGGGTAGCCTCTCCCGGATTATCCAGTCTATGGATCGGAATAACCGCGAATTTTTGGCCGAACTAATCCTCGCCTACCCTGGATGGGGCTGAAAAATTCACGTCGCGCCCAAGATGTGGACAGTTGATTTTATGCCCCTCTATAAAAATATTCATTCTATAGTAAGTAGTTATGAAGTAGCTTGACCCTATGATGGACTGGAACAAACTTCTTTCGACTCGGCGCTATGGGCAGGATCATAACGATCCCGTCATCGCCTCGCGCAGCCCGTTTCACAAAGATCAGGACCGCATTGTATTTTCCTCCGCCTTTCGACGGTTGCAGGACAAGACACAGGTTCATACTCTAGCGGAAAGCGATTATGTGCGGACCCGCCTTACTCATTCCATGGAAGTGGCGTCCGTTGGCCGCTCGCTTGGTGCAAATGCCGGACAGGTCATTATCGACCGTCATTTAAAAGGCAGTGAATATAGCCCCGCGGATTTCGGTCATATAGTCTCCGCCGCCTGTCTTGCCCATGATATCGGCAACCCGCCTTTTGGGCATTTCGGCGAAGAGATTATCCGCCACTGGTTCAAGAATGGCCATGGCGCAGCGGAGCGGGCGGAAGGCTTAAGCGAAGACGAGGCTCGCGACCTTGAGCTCTTTGAAGGCAATGCGCAAGGGTTTCGCATTCTGACGAAATTGCAGAACTGGCGAAATGCCGGCGGTTTGCGGCTGACCTATGCCACTCTCGGCACATTCATGAAATATCCTCGGACCTCCATTGTCTCTGCTCCGTCCCCGGCAGACAGCGGCGGCAAAAAATTTGGGGTAATGCAGTCCGAACTGAGAGCATTTCACGAAATTGCGGATGAGCTTGGGCTGCTTCAGCGGGGAAATGATGACTACTGGTGCCGGCACCCCCTCGCCTACCTGGTCGAAGCGGCAGATGATATCTGCTACAGCGTCGTCGACATCGAGGATGGGTATAAACTTGGCCGCCTTGGCTATGGTGAGACCGAAGATTTGATGCTGCGCATTCTTGGCGACAAACCAAAGCGCTATGCGGAAGTCGATGATCCATCGGAGCGAATTTCCTATCTTCGCGCAAAATGTATCGGCCGCCTGATTGGAGAAGTCTCCGACATCTTCAAGGATTGTGAAGGAGAAATTCTCGCCGGAAACTTCAAAGGAGACCTCTTGCATCATTCGCGGCGGGCAAAACTCTTCGATGAAATATACGCGCTCTGTCAGCGTGAGATCTACCGCCATCCGGAGCGTATTCAGGCCGAATTGAGCGGCTCAGAAATACTTACGACCCTGCTGGATGCGTTTTATGACGCCAACCTCGATTGGGAAAGATTTAATCGTGACGGCACGGCTATGAACCCAAGATCCTCCGTCCTGATGACCCTTTTTCCGGACGGCAATGAGAACCCAGGCAAACGTTATGACTGGCTTCTCGGCATTACTGATTTCGTCTCGGGCATGACCGATTCTTTCGCGGTACGACAGTTCCGCGAGATCAGAGGGATTGTTTAATCCCGCTTTCCTAGAGTTTTTAGCAGCTGGTAACCCCCTATTAACCTAAATCTCCTAGAATTATTTTTTTAGATTTCAGGCTGATGACATCCATGTTGGTTGATTCTACCCTTTATGGCGACCATATCGCCGCAATGTTTGCCAAAATGCCGACGCCGATGCGTATAAATACCGCACGCACGGCGGCAGAAGGATTTGTTGCGCGGGAATTGACCGATGATGACCTGGAACTAACAGAAGCTATCATCAATTATTTTGTGAATGATATCGATACGGCCGTGCGGCATGCAATTGCCGATGCCGTCAAGGAATGTGAGTTCCTGTCTAAGGAAATGGCGATGAAGCTCGCTCTGGACGTAGACGAAATATCCTCCCCTATCGTCACTCATTCACCGATCCTTTCAGATGAGGATCTGTGGACGATCCTACAAACCGCCAGCAACAGCATTCAAACTACTATTGCTTCGCGGCCGCACCTTGGTGTGAAATCAACGGCCTGTATCGCCGAAATCGGATGTTATTCGGCCATCAAAGCCTGCTTGAGAAATGAAACGGCGATTATCGGAAAGACGGCCTATGATCATATCCTTGGTCGTTTTGGCGATATAGACCCCATACAAGCCCTTTTGGTTCATCGTCCCTTCCTCCCCGAGCAGATTGTTTCTCGGTTGTTCGATTTTATTTCTGAAGAATATAAGCAAATTCTCATCGAGAGAAATCCGGTAGAGAACAACACTTCCGTCCAAAAAATTCTCAACGCCCGCGAAAAAGCACTTGCCAAGAGTCTGGATCGGAGAATGACCGATCACGAACAGAAAAAGAAATCACTCGCGCTTGAACGGGAGGGGCGCCTGACGGCGACACTGATGTTGCGCTTGCTCATCAACGGCAATCACGCATTTTTTGCCGCCGCACTTGGTCATGCCTCTGGTATTTCAAAGAAGCGTGTCGTATCGCTGACGTCTGGGCGGGGTTATCTCGGCTTTCAGCGCCTCTATGACCGCGCTGAGTTGCCGCCTTATCTCTACACAGCCTTTAAAACAGCGATGGAAGAGCATCGTAAAGCAACCCATTATCATCCGCGCGCCGATCTAGATAATTTTCGCCAACGTATGATCGATCGGATAGCGGAAACTTACGGGTGGGAAGATGGCATGTCTCTCGAAGGGTTGATGGAAAAACTGCTTCCCAAACGCCTCCATTGACCTTTAAACTCTAGGCAATTCAAATAACAAAAATCGGAATTGCCTCGTGACAAAATCCATCGACTATTATCTGACGCTTGTATCGCCCTGGGCTTTTCTTGGCCATGATCGCTTCCTTAAGATGGCGAAGCAAAATGACGCCAAGATTAACGTTATTCCCGTCAACTACGGAACTATATTCGCCGCAACAGGCGGGTTGCCGCTCGGCAAGCGAAGTGAACAACGGAAAAGTTATCGCCTGATGGAACTCGCCAGATGGCGAGAGGAACATAACGTCCCAATCAATATCCACCCGAAGTTTTTCCCCGCCTCGGACCTGATCGCAGCGTTGATGGTCACTACTGTGGCGATGCGCGGCGGAGACGCAATCGGCCTCACCGGGATGTTTCAGCGATTAGTCTGGATTGAGGAGGGCAATATTGCAGATGAAGCTACAGCGGTTGAAGTGGCTAATCGGGCAGGCCTCAATGGCGCTGAGTTGCTGAAAGAAAGCCAGGCTCCTGAAATCAAAGCACTCTATGATAAGAACACGGATGACGCGATCGCAAGGGGCGTGTTCGGAGCTCCGACATATATCATTGGAGATGAGCTGTTCTGGGGTCAGGATCGGCTTCAGTTTGTAGAGAAAGCCCTCAAGAAATAAGTATAGAAAAAGGAGACAGGGAATGGCTTTAGATCCACAGGCAAAATGGGTGCTTGATATTGCTGAAGAGAAGGGATTGCCGTCACTTGATCAATTAACCCCAACCGAAGCTAAGGCCGCCTATGAAGAAAGAGCACTGACGTTAACTTTCAAGGATGTAGATATTGGCAAGGCAATCGATCTCGACATTCCTGGACCAATTGGCGATGTCCCCATTCGTATCTACCAGCCGGTCGGGATGACAAACTCATTGCCCGTTCTTGTGTATTATCACGGCGGTGGATGGGTCATCGGCAGTCGCGATACCCATGACAGCCTGTGCCGCCTGATTGCGAACTCCGGCCCCTTTGTTGTTGTGTCCGTGGATTATCGCATGGGTCCGGAGCACCCATTCCCGGCAGCTGTCCAAGATTCCGTTGCGGCTCTCAATTGGACAGCAGAAAATATCGCAGAGTATAATGGCAACCCGGATAAAATTGCGGTAGGTGGCGATAGCGCGGGCGGGAATCTCTCGGCCGTCGTCTGCTTGGCCGCACTTAAAGAAAATTCCTATCTGCCGAAGTTCCAATGGCTGATCTATCCGGCGACCGATATGGAAATGACTACCCCGTCCCATGAAAAATTTGCGGAAGGATATTTTCTGACGCGTTCAATGATGGAATATTTCCAGGGCCATTATCTAAAAAACGACGCAGATAAAAAGGATTGGCGGGCGTCACCGTTACGCGCAGAAAGCCTCAAAGGCCTTCCACCTGCCCTGATTCAGACCGCCGGATTCGATCCCCTGCAGGATGAGGCAATCGCCTATGCGGAACGCATGAACAAAGAAGGTTGCGAAGCCAAGCATACCCATTATGAAGGCATGGTGCATGGCTTCATAAATCTCGGGAGTGTGGTCGATAAATCCACAGAATGCGTCAATGAAGGAGTCGCGGCACTTCGCGAAGCCTTTTCTAAATAACCACGCCACAGCGCATAAAGAAAGGGGCCAATAGGCCCCTTTTTTATTCGTATCGACTAAATTTTAGCGCCAGCCAACGCGGTCGAAAATCTTGACGGCTTCTGTCTGAGCGTCCGCGACTTTATCAAGACCAACTTCGTCCGCCTTGAATTCGCCCCAGCTTTCAACTGTTTCATCCAGCTCTACGCCGGATTTAACCGGAAATTCATAGTTGGTGGAGGCATAGAATTCCTGAGCCTTTGTATCGGAAAGATATTCGATCAACTTAACCGCAGCTTCCTTGTTTTTCGCCGACTTTGTAACACCCGCGCCGGAAATATTGAAATGCGCACCGCGCCCGTCTTGGTTCGGCCAGAACATAGCTACCTTTTTAGTGGCATCCAGCTGAACCGCATCATCAGAATTCTGCATGGCACCATAGTAATAAGTGTTTGCAATCGCGATGTCACATTCGCCAGCTGCAACCGCTTTAATCTGGTCACGATCACCACCCTGAGGTTTGCGAGCGAGATTGTCCTTAATGCCCTGAGCCCATTTTTCTGCAGCTTCCGCTCCGTTATGAACGACGAGTGAGGCCAACAGTGATTGGTTATAGGCATTGCTGGAAGAACGGACGCAAATACGGCCCTTCCATTTCGGGTCAGCCAGATCCTCATATGTCGAAAGCTCAGACGGTTTCACACGATCTTTCGAATAGAAAATGACGCGGCTTCTTGCTGACAGCCCAAACCATTCTCCGGCCGGATCGCGATAGTGAGCCGGAATATTTGCATCCAATTTTTCTGACTCAATTGGCTGCAACACGCCTGCAGCCTTATGTGCTGCAATACGGCTGATATCAACGGTCAGAACGGCATCAGCGGGACTGTTCATTCCCTCAGACTTCAACCGCTCCAGCATGCCTTTTTTGGCAAACACAACATTTACCTTGATGTTATTGTCCTTCTCAAACTCGTCAAGAATCGGACGGATCAGGCTTTCCTGCCGTGTGGAATATAGATTTACCTCTTCCGCCGAGAGCGCAGGCGTCGCCATGGAAGTCATAGCAACGGCCGCCAAGGCAAGGGAGGCAGTATATTTCAAGCGCATTTTAGATCCTCATCGATAATGAATATTATTCTCAATTAGCAGGGAGTCTTAAACCGGAAATGCAGCAATTGCAAGTCATTCTGACTTTCAATATTATATAATATGCGAAAAAATACGGAGGCAAAATTGCCTCCGTCCAGTACTCATAAATATAAAACCCGATGCGATCGAAAGGAAGGATGGCTAATTCCTCAGGCCACCTCTTTCAACACAGTACGTAACGTGTCAAAGATTTGATCGATATGGCTTTTTTCAACAATTAGCGGCGGCGAAAGTGCGATAATGTCCCCCGTCGTGCGTATCATCAGACCCTTTTCATAACATTTGATGAAGGCTTCATATGCCCGCGCCGTGGGCTTATCGGGAATGGGCTCCAATTCGATCGCGCCGATTAGTCCGAGATTGCGCAAATCAATGACATTGGGAACACCCTTAAGTGAGTGCAGGGCATCTTCCCAATAGGATGCAATCTCGTTCGCCCGTTCAAAAAGGTTGTCCTCCTTATAACAGTCAAGTGTTGCGAGGGCGGCGGCGGCGGCAACCGGGTGACCGGAATAGGTATAGCCGTGAAACAGCTCAATCATATTGTCCGGTCCGGTCATAAAGGCATCGTAAATATCTTTTGAACAGACAACACCGCCCATCGGGATCGTGCCACTGGTAAGCCCTTTTGCAAGCGTAACCAGGTCGGGTTTAACGCCGAAAAAATCGGTCGCAAAGGGCGCGCCAAGTCGCCCAAAACCTGTGATCACCTCATCAAAGATCAGCAGGATACCATGCTTGTCGCAAATCTTCCGAAGCCGCTCCAAATATCCTTTTGGCGGCAGGATAACGCCGGTTGAACCCGCAACCGGCTCAACAATGACAGCCGCGATAGTAGAAGCGTCATGCAGCGTTACCAGCCGCTCAAGCTCATCGGCAAGCTCCGCGCCATGCTCGGGCTGGCCGCGGGAAAAGGCATTCTTTTCCGGGAGATGAGTATGCGGAATGTGATCCACGCCTGTCAGCATTGTACCAAACGTCCGTCGGTTTGCGACAATGCCACCAACGGAAATGCCGCCAAAGCCGGTTCCGTGATATCCTCGCTCCCTTCCGATCAGGCGGGTCCGGGTACCTTCTCCACGTGCGCGGTGATATGCCAACGCAATTTTAAGCGCCGTGTCGACTGATTCAGATCCGGAATTCGTGAAGAACATATGATCCAGACCACTTGGGAACATCCCGGTGACGCGCGCGGCCAGTTCAAAAATTTTCGGATGGCCCATCTGAAATGAGGGCGCATAGTCCAGTTCCGCTATCTGCTGACTGACGGCATTGACGACACGCGGGTCGCCATGGCCTGCATTACAGCACCAGAGCCCTGATGTACCATCAAGGATCGATTGCCCCTCGGCATTTTTGTAAAACATCCCCTTGGCACCAACAAGCATGCGAGGGTTCGATTTGAACTGCCTGTTTGCCGTGAAAGGCATCCAAAAGGCGTCGAGGTTGTTTGGACTTGAAGCGGCGGTATCAGACATATTGAAGCACTCCCGGATAATAGTTTCATCGACATTATCCGGGTTATTTATTTGCACAAGATGAAAAATAAATCTCTGTTTTCTGAGGATTCATCGTTGTCATGATGATGTTTATGTTTAAAAATCTAAACACTATGGCGAATCATGGGAAAACTATAATGATGGACTTTGATCTTGGCGCACGGTTGCGCAGCCTAAGAGAGCAGCATGGCCTATCCCAGCGCGAACTTGCAAAAAGGGCCGGCGTGACCAATGGAACCATTTCCATGATAGAACAGAACCGGACAAGCCCTGCTGTTGGTTCGCTCAAGAAAGTACTGGACGGTTTTCCGGTCGGCCTTGCTGATTTCTTTGCAAATGACTTTTCATCTCGCCGCAAAATTTTTTATGAACGCGACGAGTTGACGACTATTTCCGAGGGAAATATCTCTTATCGGCAGGTCGGGCGCGATCTTACCGGGAAAGCTTTGCAGGTTTTACATGAAATCTACTCTCCCGGCGCTGACACGGGACGAAACATGTTATCCCATCAGGGGGAGGAAGCCGGTGTCATTGTCAAAGGCAGATTAGAGGTAACCGTTGGCGCGGATAAGAAGGTTCTCAAGGCCGGTGATGCC
Organism: Sneathiella sp. HT1-7; assembly: GCF_020731145.1. GTDB lineage: Bacteria > Pseudomonadota > Alphaproteobacteria > Sneathiellales > Sneathiellaceae > Sneathiella. The sequence continues at coordinate 82,904 of NZ_JAJFZN010000001.1, forward strand.
TATTACTTCGAAAGCCACCGCCCGCACCGATTCCGCGCGTTAGGTGAAGAAGAAGTCGTCGTCGTCAGCGCCTGCACACCACCGAGCTTTTAAGATTAAAGCGGTGTATCAATACCGATAGCTACCTCAATCGAAGCTAAATTGTCCTCCCGCAATTTGCGCGCGAGGCCTTTCGCAATTTCCACTGCAACATAAGGGCCCCTATAAACCATTGCACTATAGAGCTGCAGAAGTGAGGCCCCTGCCCGGATACGTGCATAGGCATCTTCCGCGCTTTGAATACCACCGACCCCGACAATGGGTAACTTACCCCCGGTTGCCTGATACATGTCCTTCAACACAGCAAGGGAGATATGTTTCAGCGGCTGACCACTCAACCCACCTGTTTCAGATTTTTGCGGACTCCGCAGGCTTTCGGGCCGGGTAATCGTCGTATTGCTGATAACCAACCCGTCGATTTGATGATCGAGCACTGCTGCCGCGATATCCGCCTTGTCAGCGTCGGTCAGGTCCGGTGCGATTTTAAGGAGAATTGGAAAGAAGGCTGTTCCCTCCGCTACCATGCCTCGCCGTTTTTCACTGATCCTTCCGAGCAAATCTTCCAGTTCCGCCCGTCCCTGAAGCGCCCGAAGGCCCGGCGTATTGGGCGAAGAGATATTGACAGTCACATAGTTTGCTCGCGGAGCAAGTTTTTCCATGCCCATTACGTAATCCGCGATCCGGTCCCTGCTGTCCTTATTCGCCCCAAGGTTCGCGCCAACAATCAGGGAGGAAGGCTTATTGGCAAAGTTCCGCGCGGCCTCTTCCAGGCCTTTGTTATTAAATCCGAGCCGATTGATCACCGCCTCGTCGTCTGTAAGGCGAAAAATCCTGGGCTTGGGATTGCCCGGCTGCGGCTGCGGGGTAATGCTTCCGGCTTCCAAAAAACCAAACCCAAGCCCGGATAGGGCTGTTAGCGCCTCCCCATTCTTATCATATCCCGCCGCGAGTCCGATAGGATTGGGAAAGTTAAGACCAAAAACCTTGCTTTCGAGGATGGGGTCGACCGTGTTGTCTACGCGTGGCAGCAGTCCATTCTTCAGCGCCCGGATCGACAGGTTATGCGCCTTCTCAGCCTCAAATGCGAAAAGAAACGGTCGCAGAATTTGATAAAAATTGCCCAACTGCTATTCCAGCTCCGGAAAAATATGAAGATTATCTGGGCCGAGTGGTAAATCCACGACCTCTTTCACCAGGGCGGGATCAAGCGGACCGTATAGATGCGGAAACATAATTCCACCACGCGCTGATTCCCATTTCAGATCATCGCCCAGAAGATCGGCATCAATCGATATCAAGAGCAGGTTTCCAGCGCCCGCTCTGTGCTTTGCCGCACTTTCGGCAACAGTCTGCCGCGTTGAAAAATGAATAAAACCATCCGCTTTATCTGCGGCTGTGCCTTCGTAGACACCGGTTTCCAGTGCCGACTGCCAATCCGCCTTGTCCGCCATATGATAAATTACTGTCATGTCAGCTTTCCATCCTCAGTTCCGCCGCATAACTACAGGATGGCTAAACTTTTGAGAAGCGAAAACAACTATCTGTGATGGAGGTCGCTAGCACAGCGCTTGCCTATATCGACTTTTATCTGATAGAAATTTTGGACTGCAAGATAATGAAGGTGCTTCAAACATGGCTGGTGTTTTTTTCTACAATGGTGACTGGTATGATGAAAGCCCGCGGGTAACCGGCCCGATGGATCATGCTTTCTGGATGTCCTCAACAGTTTTTGACGGCGCACGGTCTTTTCAGGGGATGGCCCCAGACTTAGATAAACATTGCGCCCGTCTGGCTCGCTCGGCCAGAGCGCTCGGGTTTGAGCCAACCATGGAAACCGAGGAGGTGATCGATCTTTGCAAGCAGGCTGTTCGCAAGCTGCCCAAGGAATCAGAGCTTTATATCCGCCCGATGTATTTCGCCCGTGATGGATTTATTGATCCGGAGCCGGATAGCGCCGAATTTATCCTCGCCGTTTATGATAGCCCTATGCCGGAGGCCGACGGCTTTTCTGCCCATTTTGCGAAGGAACGACGCCCCGCGCGGGACATGGCCCCGACGGATGCCAAGGCGTCTTGCCTCTATCCGAATTCCGGCCGCGCAGTTGCTGCGGCGCGTAAAGCCGGTTTCGATAACGCGATCCTGATGGATGCAAATGACAATGTGGCGGAATTTGCCACCGCGAATATCTGGACTGTTAAAGACGGTGTTGCCTTTACGCCCGCCGCGACAGGATGTTTCCTTGCCGGCATAACGCGGGCGCGGGTGAAAATTCTGGCGGATGCTGCGGGAATCGAGGTTCAGGAAACTTTCATGTCACGCGAAGATGTTATGACAGCGGATGAAATCTTCAACAGTGGCAATTTTGGCAAGATCATGCCGGTTACCCGCATCGAGGATCGCGAGCTACAGCCCGGCCCTGTCGCCATGAAGCTGCGTGCAATGTATATGGACTTCGCCCGCGACAGCCAGCTTTTCTAGATAAGGAAGCAGGCGCTATGCCGCACCCAAATCCTCCCCCGCCAGAACACGCTCGATAAGTTGAATGGTTTCCTTCACTCCATAAAGGGCGATGAAGGAACCCATCCGCGGGCCTTGTGATTGCCCGAGCAGGGTTTCATAAAGCGCCTTGAACCAATCGCGCAGGTTTTCAAATTCGTTTTCATTACCGACATTGAAGACCTCATTTTGGATATCCGCTGCCTCTGCACCGTCGGGCAACTCTTTTAGCAATGCAACGAGCTGTTCCAGAGCCTTACGTTCTTTCTCCGTCGGCAGTCGGTACTGCTTTGTCGGTTTCACAAAATCATGATAATAAGCGATCGCATAGCCAACGAGCTTATCAAGCTCCGGATTGGTCTCCGGCGTCGCGCCGTCCACATAGCGAGAGATGAATCCCCACAGCACAGAGGGTTCATGCGCGTTCACGACCGCCGCCAAGTTAAGCAGAATGCCAAAGGTAATCGGCAGGCCTTCGCTCGGCGGATGTCCTGAATGAATATGCCAAACCGGGTTGGCATATTTTTGTTTCGCTTCCTGCTCTGAATATTTCCCGAGGAACGTAAAATACTCATCAACTGCCTTTGGGATCACATCGAAATGCAGCCGCTTTGCCTTCTTCGGATTCTGGTACATGTAAAGTGACAGACTTTCGGGTGACGCATATTTCAGCCATTCCTCAATGGTGATGCCATTGCCCTTTGACTTTGATATTTTCTTCCCCTCCTGATCGAGGAAAAGTTCGTAGTTAAAGCCTTCCGGCGGCTTTTTGCCCATAATCCGGACAATCTTGCTGGACAGGGTCACACTGTCGATCAAGTCCTTACCCGCCATTTCATAATCAACGTCAAGAGCATGCCAGCGCATCGCCCAATCTACCTTCCATTGAAGCTTGCAATGACCGCCAGTGACGGGGACGGATACGTCTTCGCCTGTTTCCGGGTCCTTATAGGTAACGGTTCCGGCCGCTTCATCCCGCGCAATAACTGGTACCTGTAGAACCTCTCCCGTGCGAGGGCAGATCGGCAGGAAAGGGGAATAAGTTGCACGCCGTTCCGGCCCCAATGTCGGCAGAATCACATTAATGATCGCGTCATAATGTTTCAGTACGAGCATCAAACTCTCATCGAACTCGCCAGACTTATAGCATTCGGTAGAGGAACGGAACTCATACTCAAACCCGAACTGATCGAGAAAAGCCTTCAGGCGAGCATTATTATGTTCGCCAAAACTGTTATGTGTTCCAAATGGATCCGGCACCTGTGTCAGCGGCTTATTCAGATTGGCCGAGAGCAGTTCCTGGTTCGGAACATTGTCCGGTACTTTACGAAGTCCGTCCATATCGTCAGAAAAGGCGATCAGCCGCGTCGGAATGTCCGAGAGGATACTAAAGGCGTGTCGCACCATAGACGTCCGCGCCACTTCCCCAAACGTACCTATATGTGGCAGGCCAGACGGACCGTATCCGGTCTCGAACAACACATAACCTTTTTCCGGTGCTTTCTTCGCATAGCGATCCACAAGTTTTTTTGCCTCGACAAAAGCCCAGGAGTTGCTCGATAGTGCAATTTCCGCGTCCGATGACATTATAAACCTCGTTGGAAGAAGGGATCACTAGAAAGCGCGGAATGTAGGCGCACAAACAGGTGCCGTCAACGATCGCAAGGCAAATTTGCATGCGCAAATGGGAAAAATGGCTAAAAAAAACGACAACAGCCCTGCTTATGGAGATATCAAGCTGCCCGACGCACCCGTTCTTGTGCTCGGTGGAGATGGTGGATACTGGCTCACGACAGATGGCGAGATGGCAAAAACCACCCTTGACGAGACCGCTGTCCGCGTCGTTAGCCAACCTCCCTTGCTGGTTCATCGACTAAATATGGCGCAGCGCCTTGGCATTAATCCCTTCCCTGCATATGACCTGCTGGAACTCTTTGCCTTTGCCTTTCCAGCGCGGCAATGCCTCCCAACAGCAAGAGGGGTCGCTCGTGCTCTCGATTTGGAGATAACAGCCGATACGGAAGAGCAAACACTGACCCTGTTCGAAGCTGCAAATTCTATATTAAAATATTTAACCGGTTTAAATGAAAAATATCGAATTGAAGCATCCACAATTGCCATGACAATGGGTCAGGCGGGGTGGAACTGGGCTCCGGCGATTCTAGCTGCCGTTGGCACACCCGAGAGCCGGGAGCGCTTCGGCGGAATGGATACATGGCGCACCCTTTCGGAGTGGGCAGACTATGCACCTGAGCCTCCGCCCGATGATATCGCTGTCAGCGAGATCGAGGCGCGGGAGCGGCTCAAGGAAATGTTAGGGGACAATGCGGAAGCAAGGCCGCAGCAGGCAGATTTCAGCGCCCTCACCTCCCATGCCTTTATTCCGCGTGATCAGGCGGATGCCCCGAACCTCGTTCTCGCGGAAGCTGGGACCGGTACGGGCAAGACACTTGGATATATAGCACCTGCCAGCCTGTGGGCGGAAAAGAATGGGGCGGCGGTCTGGATTTCCACGTTTACAAAGAACCTGCAGCGGCAGATTGATGGTGAACTCAACCGCCTTTACCCAATTCCTGCGGAAAAAATGGAAAAGGCCGTCGTCAGGAAGGGCCGGGAAAATTATCTATGCCTTCTGAATTTTGAGGAGGCTCTACAAGGAGGCGCCGCACCAAAATCTGAACAGATTGTTCAGGGCCTTGTCGCGAGATGGATATCCGCAACCCGCGACGGCGATATGGTGGGTGGCGACTTTCCAAGCTGGCTGCTGGAGCTGGAAGGTCGGTCTCGTGTCATCCGACTTGCTGACCGGCGGGGGGAATGCATCTATTCCGCCTGTCCGCATTATCGAAAATGCTTTATCGAAAAATCAAGCCGTAAGGCACGCAAAGCGGACATCGTCATCGCCAATCATGCCCTCGTGATGATAAACGGAGCAACACGCCCGGACGATCCCTATCTTCCCAAGCGTTATGTATTTGATGAAGGCCATCATTTGTTCGATGCCGCGGACAGTGCCTTTGCCGCGCACTTAACCGGGCAAGAAACAGCGGAGCTGCGACGCTGGATCGCGGGAAGTGATACAGGTCGGAAAAGCAGGATGCGCGGCCTTGAAAACCGTATCGGGGACTTAATCGGTGATGATGAGAAGGGCGCTGATGCTCTACAAAAAGCCATGCGGGCGGCGCGCAGACTGCCGACAGATGGCTGGCTAACCCGTGTGCGCGACGGTGCACCAAGCGGCCCGATGGAGGAATTACTCAGTTTTGTCCGGACTCAGGTTCTCGCAAGGTGCAGGCAACCGGACAGCCCCTACTCTATCGAATGTACAATTGACGAAATTCTCCCCGGCTTGGCTGACGCGGCAGAAAAGCTGGACAAGGCCTTGAGCGGTCTGGCCGGTCCAATGACGACACTTGGTAAAATTCTACTAAACCGGCTGGATACGGAAGCCGAAGACCTCGATAGCGCCACGCGCCACCGGATTGAAGCTGCCGTGCAGGGCATTACGCGCCGCGTTACGATGAATATTGCACCCTGGCGCGCCATGCTGAAGGAAATAGAAAACCCAACGCCTGACGGGTTCGTAGATTGGTTCGCGATTGAACGCATCGGCGGGCGCGAGCTCGATCTCGGCTATTACAGGAGCTATGTCGACCCGACATTCCCCTTCGCGGAAACCATCCTGAAAAAATCCCATGGCGCCGTCATTACCTCCGCAACCTTGCGCGACAACCATGATGGGGAGGAAAGCTGGCAGTCGGCGGATATGCGAACCGGCGCGCACCATATGGTGTTGCCGCCGATGCGATCGCATTTCGCCTCCCCTTTTGACTTCGCCAATCAGACACGGGTGATTGTTGTCACGGACGTCCGACGGGATCATATGAAGGAAGTATCCGCTGCCTATCGTGAATTATTTCTCGCAAGCGGTGGCGGCGCCTTGGGCCTCTTTACGGCAATCTGGCGTCTGCGCGCAGTGCATGAAAATATCAAAAAGCCTCTCGCCGCTGCCGGATATGACCTCTATGCCCAACATCAGGATGCGCTGGATACATCAACGCTCGTCGATATTTTTCGGGAGGAGGAAAACTCAATCCTGCTAGGTACGGATGCCGTTCGCGATGGCGTTGATGTGCCGGGCAGGTCCCTGCGCCTTCTCGTTTTCGACCGGCTCCCCTGGCCGCGCCCCGATATCAAGCATAAAGCCCGTAAGAAGGCTTTTGGCGGCAGTAAATATGATGACAAGCTGACTCGCCTTAAACTAAAGCAGGCTTTTGGCCGATTGCTTAGGCGAGAAAATGACTTCGGCGTCTTCGTGATGCTGGATAGCATGATGCCCTCCCGCCTTGCCTCCGCCTTTCCACCGGAAGTCGAGATCCATCGGCTTGGCCTGAAAGACGCCATAGCGCTTACCCGGAATTTTATTTCCGAAAAAGAACAGGCATTGAAAAAAATATCATTGGATAATCGGGAATGAACCTCATATCCTGTGAGTAATTGTTTCATTTCAGACCGGAGATACTGTCGCATGACGACGCTTAACCTGCATACCGCCCTTATTTCAACAATGGTAATTGTATCCGCTGCAGACCGTGAAATGACGGACCGGGAACTGTTCACAATCGGTGAGATAGTCCGCACCCTTCCGGTATTTGCCGATTACGAGGAAGAACATCTTCCGGATGATGCGACGACTTGCGTCGACATGCTGAACGGAGACCAAAAACTGGACGAAATCATTGGCAAGATCCGGGCTGTTCTGCCAAAAAAGATTTACGATACGGCCTACGCCCTTGCTTGCGACGTCGCGGTTTCTGATGGCCAGTTGAGCCAGGAAGAACTTCGTATGCTTGAAATGCTACGCCATGGACTTGACGTCGATCGCCTCACTGCCGCCGCGATCGAGCGTGGTTCCGCCGTCCGGTACGCCCGCCCCTGATATAACTAATATTTGCCAAACGGCTGACATCCGATAATAATCCTTTTTAATAATAAAAGTGGGAGGGTTATTAATGGGTGGTTTAACAGGGGTTTCTGTCGGGTTTTTAGGGCTCGGCGACGTTGGTCGGCCAGTATTACGGCGGCTAAAAGCGCGTGGTGCAGATGTCCATGCAACAAGCCGTTCACCAGCTTTGCGCTATAAAATGGCCCGCGATGCGGTCAATTTGTACAAAGCGCCGAGTGAAGTGAATGACCAGATAAAGGATGGCATCATTTTCCTGATGCTGTCTAAACAGGCACTGATTGACGCTTTTCTCAATGGGCCAGACGGGTTGCTTTCCAATCTTGCAAGCGGCGCGCTAATAGTTGATCTTGGTCAGACCTCCTCCGAAGCTACGAAAAAATATGCCAAAATGGTGGAGGAAAAAGGCGCCCATTGGTTGGATGCCCCGGCGATAGGAAGTGAGCAGGACGCGACCGAGGGTCGGCTTAGTATTCGCGTTGGCGGCCGAGCAGAAGATTTTGACCGCGCGTGTCCAATTCTGGAGGAAGTCGGCCGCGACATAAAGCATATGGGAGAGATCGGATCGGGTCAGGCGGCTGTGCCTATCAATTAGCGCGGCCTCACACAAGATCCGATCACGAAGTTTAGTGGATCTTCACGTTTTCGCTATGCCGATGATTTCAATGGTTATTTCATTTGGAGCGCCCTATTTTGTCAGAGGAACGAAGGAGACTCTGACAAAATCATGCTGGATTACATTGCGAGCCATGAACCGACCATCCGCCTGAGCTTTTTTCTGGGAACGCTCGGGATGATTGGTATTTGGCAGGTCGTCGCCCCGAAACGCCCACAAACTGTTTCGACCCTGTGGCGATGGCTGAACAATTTCGGCGTGACGTTCCTGAACACCTTTCTACTACGGCTGCTATTCCCCATTCTGGCGGTCGGGCTAGCCGCAATTGCCGAAGAAAATGGCTGGGGCCTCCTCAATATCATTGAAATACCGATCGCACTTTCCATCGTGATTGCGGTTATCCTACAGGATTTGGTGATATACTGGCAGCATGTAATCTTTCATCGCGTCGGCTTTCTCTGGCGATTTCATAAAATGCACCATGCAGATGTCGACTATGATGTCTCTACCGGCGCCCGATTTCACCCCGTAGAAATCTTTCTTTCCATGCTGCTCAAGCTGGTGGTTGTCTTCTTGCTGGGTCCACCCGTTGTGGCAGTAATTATATTCGAAATTCTTTTGAGCTCAGTCGCCATGTTCAATCATGCCAACGCAGGCTTACCGGAAAAAATCGATCAGATAATGCGAAAAATTGTTGTCACCCCGGACATGCATCGCGTTCATCATTCGGTGATACGGGGAGAGCATAACAGCAATTACGGCTTCAACCTGCCCTGGTGGGACTATCTATTCGGCACTTATCTTCCCCAGCCATCGGCAGGCCATGACAAAATGACCATTGGCCTTAGCGAGTATCAGGAAGAACGCAAACAAAGTATTCTCTGGATGCTGTCTCTTCCGTTCGTTAAACGATAAACAGCCTCAGGTCGCCTTTCGCAAATCCTTTTTATCGACAGTGAAATCCTCAAATTTCCGCCAGAGCTTCAGAAACTCCTTCAGATTCTGCTCCACTTCTTTACTGGCATCACAATAAACCCGGGCATTGAAGCGCAATGCTTCGGCAAAATACTCGGCGCGTACGGCAGCGCTCAACTGGCTGAGGATGACCATACCTTCTTTCACATCATTAATATGGCCAAGATAATCCTGCATCTGAACCAGAAGATCATATCCCTCATCAATTTTTTCCTTGCGAATCAGGGAGGAAAAAAACCGCAAATGATAGCGGGAGCGTTTTATATATTTACGCAAATCATGGAGCTCGTTGGCCGAGAGATTTTCCACATCTGCTCCGCGATTTAAAAGTTCAACGCCACCCTCTTCGATCGCATTCAAGGCAAAAGGCGCAACGGGGCTACTCATGATTTTGCGCGCGGACCTGCCGAGCTTTGTCGCCCAGTTTCCCTGCAGCCATTTGTCAAAGGATTTAGATAGCCGTTCAAAATGGCCGCCGGAGATTTCATGTATTATGATGTCATATTCTTCGGCGCGAAATTCCTCCCCCAGCATCAGAAGTTCTTTCGACACCTTCCTAAAATCCTTAGTCTTGATTTCAGGCATGAGCGTACTATCCAGAAATACATCCATATTCCGGGCATCACCAAGGAGGTTTCCAAAATAACGGTATTCCCGGTTAAATTTCGCTCGAATTTCCTTTGGGATGATGGCGCGAAAAATATACAGCGCTACGCGCATGCGGCGCACCCCGATGCGAATTTGCATCAACGCCAACGGATCTCCCTCGTCCTTGAACTGTCGAAAATTTTCCTTCAGATGATGGGCGCACCCGTGAAAAATCGCTTTCGCCGCTGTCTCGACATCCATACTTTCCGTAAGATCGATATGCGATAATTTATGAACTTTCGACTTGGATGACATCACGACTCTTCTGGCTAGTAAGATTTACCCCAACTATAATGCATTTATGCTATTCAAACCATGATACGAAAAGCAACCAAGAGATAAAAACAAATGAAAAAACTGGAAAACTGGGTTGGCAATCAAATATCTCATGAAGAAATCATACATCAACAGTCACTGAACGGCTTTGCGGCCCTTATGGATGAAGGCGACCCCGCCTCCGACATTGTTCCTCCAGGGGGACACTGGATGTATTTTTTACCGACTGACAGACAATCCCGAATCGGCCCTGACGGGCATCCAATCAAGGGGGATTTTTTGCCCCCTGTGGAACTGCCACGACGGATGTGGGCGGGCGGAAGGCTCGAATTTCATGCCCCGCTACGTGCTGGCGACAAAGCCAAAAAGATTTCGACGATCAAGAGCGTCGTGGAAAAGCAGGGACGAACAGGTGCGCTGGTTTTTGTCACAGTCGAACATCAAGTGATGAATCAAGCCGGATTATGCCTGACAGAAGAGCATGATATCGTTTTCCGCGAAGCTGCAGGCGTGGCCAGCAGCGGCAAAAAGGACATGCAAGGCGCCCCTGATGACGGCGTTTGGGAAGAAACGGTGAAACCTGATTCCGTTATGCTATTCCGTTATTCCGCCCTTACCTTCAACGGACATCGCATTCATTATGATCGTGAGTATTGCCTTGAGAAGGAAGGATATCCGGGCCTTGTCGTGCACGGGCCTCTTCTGGGTACTTTGTTAATGCGTCTTGCGGTCAACAAAATGGATGGGCGACCGCTTCGGAAATTCAGCTTTCGCAACTTCAATCCGATTTTCGACATCGCCTCTTTCACACTGGATGGAAAGCCTGAGAATAATGACGCGTGCAGCGTTTGGGTCCAGGGACCCACGGGTGAACTTGCCGTCAAAGCAACCGCAGAATTCTAAAAAAAAGGGGCCGTACAAGCGGCCCCTTTTCATTGAATCTGTAATTACAAACTAGTCTTGTTTGTGCTTATGGTCATGCATTTTCATGTCCATTGCACCTGCGTCCTTCACATGAACGGTAACCGTAATCTGCCCGGCGCGCGCAAAATTGAGCGTCACTGGAAATTCTGATCCCTTGTGAAGTGGCTTTTTCAGGCCCATGAGCATGACGTGGAAACTGCCCGGTTTCAACATTACTGTCTCCCCTGCGGGAATAAGCAATTCGTCCATCCGCACCATGCTCATAACACCGTCTTTCATGATGCTATTATGAATTTCCACCCGATCAGCAATGGGGCTCTCTGCGGCAACAAGACGATCTGCCTCGCCTTCCATGTTATGCAAGGTCATAAAGGCACCGCCGACCGCAGCATTCGCAGGACGTGCCCGCGACCAGGCGTCTTTCACAGCCATTCCATTCTTCTCGGATGCGTGGGAGGCAAACAGGTCAGATTCCGCGTTCACGATCAAAACCCCAACCAAGAGAATAAAGGGGAGATATTTAAGGTATTTCATCATTTTTCCTTATCCGTTTATAGCTGCTCTCGTATTTTCGACGCCATTTCCTCGGCTGGCACGCCATAAGAGAAAACCGTGATCAAATCACCGTCACGCCCCATCAAGTATGTGAAGGAGGTATGGTCCACGAGATAAAAGTCCGGGTCGTCTTCATTCTGTTTCTGCGAATAGACGCGATACTTTTTCTTTATATCACTAATTGCATCTTCACTGCCGGTAAGCCCGACAATTGCAGGATGGAAGGCGGCGACAAACTCTGCCATGATTTCAGGTGTATCCCGCTCTGGATCGACAGTGACAAATACAGGCACCACTTCTTCAGCATCATCGCCAAGTTCCTGCAGGACGAGAGAAATTGTCTGCATCTCCGTCGGGCATACGTCAGGACAATTGGTAAACCCAAAAAACATTAAGAGAAGTTTACCTTTGAAATCTGCATCGGTAACCGTCTCCCCCTTATGATTGATAAGGGAAAAAGGCCCGCCGATCTGCGGCACACCTGCCAGAACTGAAGAACCTTCAGACTTTCCCTGGCCAATACCAGGCAAATTGCCAGACATCCAAAGCCCAATGACAGCGGCACTGGCCAACAGAAAAATGGCAATAAAGAATGCAAATATCTTGTTCATCTAAAAAACGAGCTCGAAGTTACCAACTAAACATAAATTTCCGAACGACCTGCATAGGTCGCCTGCATTGTTACGACAAGCTAAAATTGTATACTGCGTCATTCTATCGCATAGCATACAATAAGCATCCGGATCAGAGATTGACCCCTCAACTTTCTGCAGATAACTTGTTTTTACGCATTTAAATTTATTCTCTGCTCTCACGCGTAATGTTTGGCACCAAGTAATTATATGAGCATTTTTATTGCGAAGCGAGTTTTGACGTTGTTTGTGACCCTTATCGGCGCATCAATCGTTATTTTCCTCGTCATGGAAATCCTGCCGGGCGATCCAGCGCTGGTGATATTGGGCGTCGATGCGTCTGATGAGGCTGTTAACGCGCTCACAAAGGAACTCGGTCTCGATCGACCTCCACTGGTGCGTTACTGGGACTGGGTGACCGGAATATTGCAGGGGGAGCTGGGCAAAAGCTACGCCTATAAGGTCCCTGTCTGGGAACTCGTAGAGGGCGCGCTTCTCATCACCATTCCCCTTGCGATTATGTCGATCTTACTCAGCATCGTTCTCGCGCTTTCCATCGGCCTTTATGCGGCGGCCAATCATAACAAAGCAGGAGACGTCACCTTGATGGGGATAAGCCAGCTTGGCATTTCTATCCCGAATTTCTGGCTTGCCATCCTTCTGATCATGCTCTTCGCGATAAATTTACGGTGGCTTCCTGCTGGTGGCTTTCCGGGCTGGGATGAAGGCCTGTGGGCATGCCTGAGAGCATTGCTGCTTCCTTCTCTCGCTCTTGCAACGGTTGTCGGTGCCATATTGGCCCGAATCACACGCTCTTCTGTGCTTGAGGTATTTCGCGAAGATTATGTTCGCACAGCGCGCGCCAAAGGCCTGAGTAAGCAGGCGACCCTTTGGCGGCATGTCCTGCGAAATGCGTTGATCCCCGTCCTGACTGTCACCGGCATTCAATTCTCCGCGCTTCTGACAGGTACGGTTGTTGTTGAAAATGTATTCCACATACCAGGACTTGGCTCGCTTGTCTTGAAGGCCATCAACAACCGCGATACAATCGTCGTCGAAAATGTCGTGTTGCTGCTTGCCACTATGATCATTGTCGTGAATTTCGTCGTTGATATTCTCTATGCGGTTATCGATCCACGACTCAAGGCGCATGACATATGAGTGAAGATCGATCCCTTTCCTTCGTGAACCGATGCCGCCGCAGCCGCAGCTTTGTGGTTGGGGGCGTCATGACCGCGTTCCTGCTGATGTGCGCAATCGTCTCTCTTTTCTGGACACCGGGTTCCGCCTACGACATCACAATCGCCAATCGCTTTTTACCGCCTTCCGGCGCTCATTGGCTGGGGACAGATCAATTCGGACGCGACATCGCATCAATGTTGATGACGGGAACGCAAAACTCGATCGTTGTCGCCGTTGTCGCTGTCTCAATTGGCCTTTTTATCGGTGTCGGTCTCGGCCTGCTCGCCGCGGCAAAACGCGGCTGGACGGAAGAGATCATCATGCGGTTTTCGGATTTTTCCTTCGCGTTTCCCGCGATCCTCTCCGCAATTATGCTTACAGCCATCCTCGGTCCTGGCGGGGTGAATTCAATTCTCGCCATCGGGCTCTATAATATCCCGGTATTTGCGAGGTTGACCCGGGGATCGGCCAACTCCATATGGGCACGAGAATTCGTGATGGCCGCCCGCGCGTCCGGCAAGGGCCGATTTCGCATCACGTTCGAGCATATCTTGCCCAATATTCTATCCATCATCATTGTGCAGGCGACAATCCTTTTTGCCATCGCCATCCTGGCAGAGGCGGCGCTTTCATACCTTGGTCTTGGCACCCAGCCGCCAGAGCCGTCCTGGGGGAGGATGTTGAATGAGGCACAAACCCTGATGTTCCTGGACCCGATGCAAGCCATTTATCCGGGGTTTGCCATTGCAATTGCGGTGTTCGGTCTGAACCTGCTTGGTGATGGATTGCGCGATGTACTGGACCCCCGACTGTCGAGGAAGCGTTAAATGAGTTTACTTGACGTCAAAGACCTGTCCGTCATTCTATCAACCAGTGAAGGACCCGCCCGTGCGGTGCGTAATCTCAATTTCCGCCTGAACAGGGGAGAGACACTCGGTATTGTAGGTGAAAGCGGTTGCGGTAAATCCATGGCAGCACTTGCGCTAATGGGGCTGCTCCCAGAACAAAGTGAAACGGTTGGGGAAATCACGTTCGACGGGCAGAATCTGCTGGATAAAACCGATGCCGAAATGTGCCAGATCCGCGGCAACCGGCTCGCGATGATTTTTCAGGAGCCGATGACATCCCTCAACCCGGTTCATACGGTTGGCCACCAGATAATGGAGCCTTTGCGCCTGCATCGAAATATGTCGGATAACCAGGCCAAGTCCGAAACTATCCGTCTTTTAGACCGGGTTGGCATTCCCAATCCAAAGGAGCGCGTCGATAACTATCCGCATCAACTCTCCGGAGGACAGCGGCAGCGGGTGATGATTGCTATCGCGCTATCCTGCCAGCCTGATATCCTGATTGCGGATGAGCCCACAACGGCACTGGACGTTACGATTCAGGACCAGATTTTGGAGTTGATCCACACTCTTGTCCGCGAAGAAGGTATGGCGCTTATTCTTATTTCCCATGATCTGGGCGTCATTTCAGAGAATACGGATAATATTCTAGTGATGTACGGCGGCTCCGCAGTGGAAACAGGCGGGACAGAACAGATATTTGACGAATTGATCCATCCCTATACGCAAGGACTTTTCGCGGCGATGCCAAAGCTCGGCAGGGCGCGCAGCGGACGTTTAGTGACAATCCCCGGAACTGTCCCCGACCTGATCAGCCTGCCGTCTGGCTGTACCTTCACCGACAGATGCCCCCTTGCAACAGATATGTGCCGCAATACGCCGCCGCCCGCCATTGAGGTGACCGCAAATCACTTTGCCTCCTGCCATCATATCGACGCAGCCCGCAACCGCAAGACGGAGGAACTCTTTTCATGACAACAGAGAACCTTCCTGTTCCGGTTTTGGAAGTCCATGATCTTGTGCGCCATTACCGTCTCCCACGCGAGAGTCTGTTTGCCGAGCCCGGCCATGTCTTTGCGCTAAATGGCGTTACCTTTGAAATTCATAAGGGCAAAAGCTTCGGTATTGTCGGGGAAAGCGGCTGCGGAAAGTCTACGCTCGCGCGCAATGTCATGGCGCTTGAGCCTACCGATGCCGGATCGGTCAAGATATTGGGCAAAGAAGTTGTCGGTCTCAGCTTCGATCAACTTCGACCCCTACGCCAGCATTTCCAGATGGTTTTTCAGGATCCCTACGGCTCCCTCGATCCGCACCATAATGTCGGCCGCATTGTCGCCGAGCCTCTGGCTGCCCTCGGCGCAATCTCAAAGACAGAGCGCGAAAACCGGGTTCGAGATGTATTGCAGTCTGTTGGACTGAAACCACAGGACATTTCAAAATACCCGCACGAATTCTCGGGTGGGCAACGTCAGCGCATAGCCATCGCCCGCGCCCTGATTACCCATCCTGAACTGATTGTCGCGGACGAACCTGTCTCCGCCCTTGATGTGTCCGTTCAGGCGCAAGTTCTCAACCTTTTGAAAGACCTGCAGGATGAGTTTGGCGTCACCTATATGTTCATCAGCCATGATCTCGCTGTTGTTGAATATCTCTGCGACGAGGTCGCGGTGATGTATCTCGGAGAAATTGTTGAAAAAGGCCAGACGGAGGATTTATTCAGTTCACCGGCCCATCCCTATACCCGCATCCTTCTCGATGCTGTGCCAAAGCCAGGGGCTGGCAAAAAACGCGAACGCATCAAACTACAAGGAAATGTAACCGGCCAAACTGAGCGACGTATTGGCTGCGCCTTTCAGGATCGCTGTCCCATGGCCAAGGATGTATGCAGAGAGGTGAAGCCGCCGCTCAGCCCTGTCGCTCCCGACCATCTCGCGGCCTGTCATTTTTCTGACAGTGTGATGAAAGACGGCTTATAAAGGTCCGTTCTAATAAGGCGATCCATCCTTATGTGTAAATTGCCATTGCCCATCCGGCCCGAGCATCGCCTTTAAATCATCCTTAGGATAGCTGCCCTCATCACCCGCGACACGGTCCCCGACCTCAAGATAAAGGACATCGGTTTCTGTGCGGTTCACCAACTGATGCGCAGCGCCTTGAGCCGGGAACCCCGCGCAATCACCGGGCCGCATAGCGACTTCGTCAGTCTCGGTCACCAGTGTTGGCGTGCCATCTAGGATATAAATGAATTCATCCTGCTTGCTGTGGCGATGGAGCAAAGCAGACTCCCCTCCCGGAGAGAGGCGGGTAAGATTAACGCCAAAATTGTTTATGCCGAAGACATCACCAAGTTGGCGCTTTTCCCGCTGACTCATGCGGCTGAAAAAGGGTTCCGGGTAATTTGACGGTTTTGTACGCGGCGCAACATCAAGTGCCCTCATAACGATATTTTCGTTCGGGTTTTCCTTACCCATCGAACATACTCCTACATAAGGCCTAATTCTATTCTTCTTTCTTGAAATCAAGAGCAGCGGAATTCAAACAATAACGAAGACCGGTTGGCTCGGGCCCATCCGGGAAAACATGACCAAGATGCCCATCGCATTTATTGCAGACGACTTCTGTCCGGCGCATAAAAAAGCTCCGATCCTCAATTTCACCGACATTCGCGGGGTCAATTGGTTCCCAAAAGCTTGGCCAGCCGGTGCCAGATTCAAATTTGGTTGAGGACGCAAACAGCGGCTCACCGCAGCAGATGCAATGATAAATGCCCGTCTCTTTATTGTCATGATACCTACCGGTAAAGGCTCGCTCGGTTCCCTTTTTCCGGGCGACGTGAAACTCCTCGGGCGAGAGTTGAGCCTTCCATTCCGCTTCGCTTTTCGTAATCTTTTCAGTCATTTCGAATGTCCTCTCTTACTTGCCCAATTGACCTGTCTCCGCCCTCATCACATATGGAAGATATGCCCCCATGACGGAATTCTCAATACTTGACGAATTAATATACATGGCAGAGAATAATCACATAGGTTACGCAGGAGATAAAATGAGCGAGGTTGTAAGCTTCGACGATCACTATTTGGTCCGATCTTCCAAGAACGCGAGATCGGGAACGCAACAACCGAACGTATTTTTTAACCGCAACGAACTCGGCCAGATATTGCAGGTCTATGGCCGCATGGTCGCCAAGGCAGAATGGCGCGATTATGCCATTGGAGAGACCAAGAACGCCTGTATCTTCGCAATTTTTCACAGAACAGCAGACCGCCCTCTTTTCAGGATATATAAGGAACCTCGCCTCGCCGCAAAACAGGGTGCCTATTCCGTCCTCAGCCAGAGCGGCCGCGTTTTGAAACGTGGCAAAACACTTGCGCAGGTTCTCAGGGTTTTCGACCGTAAACGGTTTCAGACAATAGAAGCGGACTGATTTCCTCACGCAAGGGTGAAGCCACGTGATTTGTAATTTCTGAAAATTCAACGAAATTTTGGTTCGTAACCTAAACCCTATTCAGGAAACGGATCAAGAATATGAAATTGAATGGCTCCCTCTTTCTTCCGGGCGTTGCGGCTCTTCTGCTTACACCAATATTTGCCACCTCCGCCTTGGCTGCGGACGAAGAAGTTACGGTTATTAACCTCACCCAAACTGCCTGCCAGTTCGTTGAATCGGAAAATGGCGTCGATCACGGCTATACATCAACGGAAAAAGCAGACTGCGAGGAAATTAATGCCAAGACCGGAGCCGCACGTCTGGCGAATTCCGACGTGCTAACCCTAAAGCCCGGCAAATATATTTTCCGTGTCAGCAACAAGAACGTACCTTACTCACTCGGTTTTTGGGTTCGCGAGGAGGATTATAACTGGGCGAACCCACTACATAAACTTAACAAGATAAGTGTTTCCGGCGGCGGCCTGGATACCGGGACTACGCTGAACTATGAAGTCGAATTGAAGGAAGGGGAGTATCTCTATTCCTGCCCCTTAAACACAACGCCGGACTATAAGCTCGTCGTAAAAAGCTAACCTAGATAGGGATGTTCAGTTTACGGTAGATAAAACCCATCAACCAGGCCGGGCCAATCAGCAGAAACTGAACATCCTTAAAGAAAGAGGGTTTCTTGCCTTCGATCTTGTGGCCGACGAATTGAAATATCCACGCGATCACAAAAACCCCGACGGCGAACTGCCAGAGCGAGAGCCCGAACAGTGGGGTGCTCATGTAAAGCTGTACCCCCCCGATACAAAGCAGTGCAAACAACACCATGCCAATCGCCAATGTCCAAGAGAGAACCGCGTAATAAATGATGGTCAACAAAAGCACGATGGTAGCCCAATTGAGGTAAGGTACTGCCGCAAAGACGTCCGGCACGGGGATCGCCCAAAAGAGCGCCACGACTGTCCAAGCGATAACAGGCACCGCTATCCAGTGAATAAACTTGTTTGTGCCATTCTGATGGCTTGCCCCATATTCATTGAGCAGGGAAAATATAAGGCGGTTCCCGCCCTTTTGCGCGATCTGCGGTTTATCCATAGCTCCCTCCCCGATGCCACGTTGATTATTAATTGCGACCGTTCACCCTCGCCAGCAAGCGAGCGTCCATGGGGACATCTTGCCGGAATTTTACTCGCGCTTCAAGGATTGGGCGGGCTTCGTCAAATTTTCCGGCTTCCAGCAAGCTCGTCACCCACGCGAGCTCAAACAGATCACGCTGTGCATGACTGCCACCAATTTCCTGATATCTTGGCTGCGCCTTTGAGAGCCAGCGCACAGCTTCATCAAACTTACCCTCAGCAATTGCGATAAATCCCCGCGTTGCGGGCAGCGCCACATCCGCCCATGATTTTCTGGTAACATCCGGGGCATCAATGGCCATTTTTTCCATGCCCGACATGAGGCGGCCCAATGCCTCTGTCTGGCCGCCCCGCGCCAAGGCATAGCCATAATGCATATCATAGAAAGGCTCGTCGTTCGTTTGTTGACGCTCAGCGACATAACGGCTGACATCTTCCCAGCGATCCCCGACATCGACGCCGAGTTGCTCAAGCCGCCAAAGGAGAGAAATGGCGTTCACCTGATCAAGACTGTAGGTCTTGTCAACGCCCCAGATTTTTTCGTCATAAAGTTTTAGCGGCGTTTCATAATCCTCCTGCTCCAGAAAGAACAGAGCCTGATGCCACCAGTTGTGGGTAAACATAAAGCTGTTGCGATCTTCCCATTCATTTGAAAGATCATCCATCCATTTGATACCTTCATCATGGCGCCCCTGTGTCAGCAGGACATGAGCCACGGCATGATGGGCCCAAGGTTCTTTTCGCTGCATCTCGGTCGCGCGGCGGCCATCTTCCTCCGCAAGATCCAGCATGCTGGACTGCTCCCGCCCAAAGGCACGCATCCCATAGGCATAGGCACAGGACGTATGGCGGTCGATCACTGAATCCGCGACCCAGAGCAATGTCTCATCGTCACCAATATTGAAATAGGTATTCTGACAGAGCTTGGCCCCGAATAGATCGCCCGGAAAATCCATAACAAGTTGGCGCAACTTCTTAAGCAGGCTACCCATTCTATTGTCACAAATATCCAAAATACAGGATATAAAAAGCTGCTCGCGCTCCGTCGCCTTGTTCATCCCTGACTGTGCTTGGGCGTAATATTTCCGCGCGATCGCATGGCCTTCTGGCGTTTCCATAAAGATGCCGAGCAAAGCAGCATATGCTGCGGCAATGGCACAATCCGGATCATTATCGGAGGCCTCAAAAATTGGCGCGAAGTCCGTTCCAAAACCGATATAGCTCTCAACAAACTGGTTGATGGCAACCACCGTTTGATCCGATTGGGTTGTAAGCCTGTTTCCGAACATATCTTCGCGCATGGCTTACTCCTCGTTTAAAAGATCCAGCGGATAGACTGGGCGGCGGACCTTCTCGTATCGCAGGAGATTATTATCTGACGTCGTAACACCCTTGCCATCCAGCGTTAGCGTTGCCTTGCCGATAGGCGCAAAGCCAGCGCGATAGTGAATACGACTTTTCAAAATAAGATATCGTTTGTATTCCGGTTGTATCCCAACCGACGTAAAGACACCCGTATCCCAAGGTTCATGATGGTTAGAGACAATTACAATTTCCATATTTCCGGTATCCAGAAGCGCCGTCGGCCCCATAAAAACCTTCACCCCCGTATACATGGGACCGCGCACGATCCATTCCCCGTTGGTCAGTGCTTTGACTGTCCCGGTTACGGTAAGTGGCTCCCCCGGCTCCCCAATGGAGGGCATATCAGTCCTCCCACCGAGCTTCAGGGTAATTTTATTACCAACGCCTGCCTTTTGCATTTCCTGTACAGCCGCCGGATCCCAGACAGCGGCGACCGCTACATCTTCAAGGCCCTGCTTCAAGACCTCTTCAATCACCGTCATCACATCCTGCGTCGCGCCAGAGCCGCAGTTATCCGCGTGGTCAAGCAGGAGAATAGGCCCATCCGTCATTGTCTTGGCTTTGGCGACCTGATCCTCTAAAGGAGTGTGCTTATAGATGAAATCCTCTTTCAGTTCCCACGCTTTCGCAAGGATACGATCCCGCACTTCGTCCGCCTTCGCTTGATCACCATCAGTCACGATAATGACCGAATTTCCGGCATCGCGCATATCGGCAAGCGCAAAGCCTCCGAACGCTGTCGCGGCCAATATGCCCGGCTCTTTCTCCGCTTCCCGGCACATGCGGATCAGAGTTGCCATGGGCTCATCATCTGTGCCCTGACACAAGGTTTGACTCAAAAGCGGCGCATTGCCCCAGGACATAACCGGATTGACCTTCCCCTCCATTGCATCAAATAATACTTGGCCAATCTGTTTACCCACCTCATACATATCAACATGGGGATAGGTCTTATAGCCGATCAATACCGTGCAATTCTCCACTATCTTGGCTGTCAGATTGCAATGCAGATCCAGCGTGACGGCAATCGGAAGGTCCGGGTCAATCGCGCGTATTTTTTCAAGCAGCGTGCCTTCCCCATCATCCGTATGTTCCGCGACCATCGCACCGTGCAAATCCAGCAGAGCTACGTCCACCCCTTCCCGCACCGCATCAAGAATGGGTTCCGCCATATGATTATAGGCATCCTCCGTTACAGGGCCGGAGGGCATCGCCTCCGCCGCGACCGGCGTTACGATTTCGGCGCCAGCTGCACGGGCCAGCTCCACATAGGCGCCAAAGGGCATACCTGTCCCCTCGTAGGCCTTTAGGGCATCCTCGCCGATGTAAGCTCCCCAGTTCTGAAATCTCTTCCAGTCCGCGACAATGGGTGAAAAGGTATTGGTTTCATGTTTCATCATCGCAATAAGAACGCGCATCAGTCGATTCCTTTCTCGCTGATTTGGAGAGTTGTTTGCAGACAAACAAGTTTATCAGCTTGCATTTTGCGCACAACAAAAAACCCGGCACAAGGCCGGGTTTTCGTCTTAGCAGTTTTGGCTGCGTTAATTTCGATTGCCGAGCAGGCTCAGCAGCATCATGAACAGGTTGAGGAAGTTCAGATACATAGAGACGGCCCCCATGATCGCGCCCTTTTCCAGCACTTCCTGGCTGTGACCATGATAATATTCGGACTTGATCCGCTGCGTATCGAAGGCTGTCAGACCGGTAAAGATCAACACACCCAAGACAGAGACAACGAAATGCATCATTGTGGACGCTAGAAAGATATTCACCACGGATGCGATGATAATACCGATCAGCCCCATGAAGAGGAAGCTGCCCATGCCCGTCAGGTCCCGCTTCGTAACGTAGCCATAAAGGCTGGCCGATCCGAAGGTTGCCGCGGTGATGAAGAAGACCCGTACGATGCTTTCAGCTGTATATATCTGGAAAATATAGGAAATCGACACACCGAAGGTCGCCACCATAATCCAGTATAGAATTCTTGTCGTGCTCGCGCTTGTCCGCGACATAGCGAACAACAGGCCAAGCGGCGCCAGCATTACAACCCACTGCAGCGGTGTACCGAAAACGGCATTGTAAATTGCCGGCGTTGAGGCCGTTAATGCTGCAGCAATACCGCTTAAAGCAAGGCCGGACGCCATGTAATTGTAGACCTTCAGCATATAGCTGCGCAGGCCCTCATCAAGAACTGCTTGATCTTGCGTCCCTGTTCTTGCCGTATTGAACTTAGAAAAGTCTGTTGCCATCTATAAATTCCCCTGAAGGTACCTAACTCTGCATTGATATTGTATTTTTCCTTCTGATTTTCAAGGAAAATCGACGCTATAATATGGCATTAGCGTTAATTAATAAAGAATGGGGCCATCTCGCCCCAATTTTTATCAATAATGCATTCAAATGAGGTTGTTTCGCAACATTTTGCCCAGATTATTTCACTAACTGGCCCAATTCACAGCATTTTGCCGCCACATTGGAAGGGCAATCTTCTCCTCAGAACATCGATTGACCGATTTTATTGGTTTTCGGCCCTTCGGTTGTTCGGCGGACATGCATCGATAACTTGGTGCCGAACCGTCCAACTCAAATTGAATGGAGATTATTATGAAAAAACTGCTTATTTCGACTGCCACGATTACGCTTCTTGCAGCAGCACCGACGTTGGCAGCAGCACCAGATTTCAAAACAATTGATACGGATGGGAATGGTTCGGTTTCCTTTGAGGAGCTTATCGTTGTCATGCCGGATACCAGCAAAGAACAGTTCGCTTCTGTCGATCTCGACAAAAGCGGTGAACTGTCGATGGAAGAGTATACTGCGGCGACTAAAAGCTAATTTGCTAAACCCGTCGCGGGTTTAATTCATCAAATTAAGGCCGTCAGAGGAGCTCCTTTCCTTTGGCGGCCTTAATTGTTTCGGCATCCGCTCAATCTGACCTCAATGCTGGTGCTACTTTCTCGCCCAGCGCCCGCCATGACCCCAACAGTCCAAACAGCAATGTCACAAGAACGCTGACCAGGATTGTCGCGAGGATCGTATAGGGCAAACTGATCCATTTTGCTTCCAGAATATCCGTAATGACCATATAAGCTGCGAACCAGCCTGTCGCGGCCGCGATAACAGATGTGACTAGGCCCAGCAAGGCATATTCAAGTAAGAATGTTATGAATATATCCTTTCTCGTCGCACCGAGAACTTTCAGGATAACCGCATCATATACCCGCTTGCGATGCCCGGCGGCAAACGCCCCGGCGAGGACGAGAACACCGGTCACCAATGTGATCGATGAAATCGCCGAGACCGCAGAAGAAAGCTGCTCCAGTATGCGGCTGACCGTCTGCAGCGCTTCTTTCATCCGAATCACTGAGATATTTGCGAATTTATCTGTTATCGCACTGAAAAGCAGGTTTTCCGCCTCACCGTCCGCGCGGGCCGTGGCAAGATGGGAATGCGGCGCGCCTTGAAGACTGTTATTATCGAAAACCAACACGAAGTTGATCGCCATTGTCGTCCAGTCAATCTCCCGCAGATTAGCAATCTCCGCCTTGATCTCCCGGCCCATGACATTGACGGTCAAGCTGTCGCCGATACCAACCCCCATACCTTGCGCAATCTCGCGATCCATACTGACAAGAGGAGGTCCGCTATAATCCTCAGGCCACCAGCTTCCCGCCACAACAACCGCACCATCCGGTGGCGTCGCTGAATACGTGAGCCCGCGATCACCTCGAAGCGCCCAGCGAGCCTCCGGAGCGACTTCGACCTGATCAGCCGGAACACCCGCCACCTCAATAATACGACCGCGCATATTGGGAACGTGGTTAACTTCACTGACATCGCTGACTGACTCAGCCGTCGAGACAAAGTCATCTAGCTGATTTGACTGAATATCAATGAAGAAAAATGCCGGCGCTTTCTCTGGCAATTGTTCCTGCACCTGCCGGGTGAGGTTGCCCTCGATCAATGCTACAGTGACAAAAAGCGTGAGTCCAAGTCCCATGGAAAGGATAACGCTGTTCGTCGCCGCCCCAGGGCGATAAAGATTTGCGATTGCAAGGCGCAAGGATGGGATGCGGGAGCGAGGAAGCCGCCTTGCCACAAACTGCACACCATATCCAACCAGTATCAGGACCGCGAATATGCCGATGATGGCAATCGTAAAGACTAAAGCGAACCAGGTTTCCTGACTGGTGAGAACGGCAAGCCCAACAAGAAGCGCAAAACAGGTCCCAAGCGTTATTAGGTAAACCGGGCGTGGTCGTTTGTGTACGGACACTACATCCCGGAATAGCGCCGCTGCTGGGGTTTCCCGTGCGCGCGCCAGAGGCCAGATAGTGAACAGCGTTGCCGTCAGCAAACCATAGGCCGTCGCGAGCAGCAGCGGTCCGGCGTTGATTGTGATTTCCGGCGGAACCGGCAACGTGCTGGCCAGAAATTGTGCCGCGATAACCGATCCGCCTACGCCGAGCAGGAGCCCGATCAGTGATCCCGCGACAGCGAGAATAAGCACTTGCAGATAATGAACCCGGAAGATGAAGCTGCTGCTGGCACCAAGGCATTTCAAGGTCGCGATGGTGGTGATCTTCCCCTCAAGATACGCCCGGACAGCGTTACCGACGCCAACGCCCCCAACGACCAGTGCCGTAAGCCCGACTAATGTCAAAAAGAGCGCCACCCGATCAACAAAGCGCTTGATACCCGGCGCTCCGTTGGAAGCATCCCGTATCCGCCATCCGGCATCTGGAAAGGCAGTCTTCACCTCCTCATAAAATTCGGGAACCGTCTTTCCAGGCGCAAGCGCAACTCGGTAGTGATAACGGATCAGGCTACCCGGCTGAACAAGGCCAGTTTCATTCAATGCTGCGGAAGAAATAATCGTGCGGGGGCCGAGGGCCATACCCTGCGACGCTTTGTCAGGTTCCGACAGGATAATGCCGCGCACCTCGAAGTTTAGCTCCCCGATCCGGACTTGACCGCCCAATGGAAGATCAAGGCGGTCACTCAGGCTTTGTTCAATAAGAACACCATATAGCTCGTCACTTTTTTGGAGAAGAGTATCAGGGGTTTCCGTTCCTGATTCTGGCGTTAGGGTCAACGCCCCGAACAAAGGATAGGCGTTGTCGATTGCTTTCAATTCAGAAAGAGTCCGGCGATCCGTCGATATATCCCGAACCATTGCACGCAAGGTCTGCACCTCTGAAACCTCGCCTTGTGCCTCAATCCACTGACGCTCTTCTTGCTCTGCGCTGCGATGGGTCAGGCGGATATCGATATCCCCGCCAAGGATTACCTGGCCATTTGCCCTCAATCCGGCGGTGATGGAACTTGAAAGGGTGCCCACGCCCGCAATGGCAGCCACCCCCAGGATGAGACAGGCCAGAAAAATGCGAAATCCTTTTAGATTGCCGCGTAGATCCCGTCTGGCCAGCTTCAAAGCAAGCGCAAGTGATTCCGGGTTTTTTCCTTTATTCACCCGCCAATACCTCTTCGCGACCTGTTTCCCGTGAAACAACACGTCCATCTTCGAGACGGATTTGATGCGTACATTTACGGGCCAGCGCATCGTCATGGGTAATCAGCACCATCGTTGTTCCCTCTTTCTCATGCAGTTGAAACATCAGATCAACAATGAGTTCTCCAGTCTTCCCATCGAGGTTTCCGGTCGGCTCATCAGCGAGGAGGATTTTTGGATTTGTTGATAATGCCCGCGCGAGAGCCACGCGTTGTTGCTCCCCACCGGATAGCTGCGCCGGATAATGGGTCGCGCGGTCCGCAAGGCCGACGGCCTCAAGCCGGGAAGTCGCGGCAGAAAATGCATCCTTGTCACCTGCCAACTCAAGCGGAATGGCTACATTTTCTAATGCCGTCATCGTCGGGATGAGATGAAATGACTGAAAAACAATGCCTATATTTTCCCGGCGAAACCGTGCCAACGCATCTTCATTCAGATTTTCGAGTGTTTGCCCCGCAATCTCTACTGAGCCGGATGTCGGAAGTTCCAGTCCCGCCATGATCGACATCAAAGTGGATTTACCTGAACCCGATGGACCGATAATCCCAACAGTCTCCCCTTGTTGTAATGTCAAATCTATACCACGTAAGATATTGACGGGGCCGGCATCGGACTTAAGTGTTAGGTGAATGTCTGATAGTTTGATGATGGGTTCTTGAGGCAAAGTAATTCCAGTGCAAAAGACGACAGATGCTAATTTATGGGATATGGCAGGTAGATGATGAAATTCAATGTTTTAGCGCTGATTTTTGCGGTTTTTTGCACAACGTCATACGCTCAGGCCGAAGAAACAAGGCGGATTGTCGCCGTCGGGGATAGCCTGACCGCGGGATATGGCCTGCCGACAGGGGAAGATTTTGTCACACGACTCGAAACCGCACTGCAGGCAAAAGGCTACAACGTAAAAATAGAGAATGCTGGCGTTTCTGGCGATACCACCGCAGGCGGACTACAGAGGTTAGACTGGGCAATCGGAAATGGTGCCGATTTTATCATTCTGGAACTTGGCGCCAATGATGCGCTTCGAGGTATTGAGCCGGAGGAAACACGGCGCAATTTAAGTCAGATTATCGAACTCATTCAAAAGAAAGATATTCCCATACTGCTCACAGGTATGAAAGCTCCGCCGAACATGGGATCTGAATATGCCAATGCGTTTGACCAGATTTTTCCCGATCTTGCCCGCAAATATAAAACCAACTATTACCCTTTTTTTCTGGAAGGCGTTGCTGCCGACCCGGCATTAAATCAAGATGACTATATTCATCCAAACGCTGAAGGCGTAAAAGTTATCGTCGGCAACATGTTGCCCTATGTGACGGAGTTAATTGATCGTTAGAGCCATCTTCAGTTTACTGAAATAAGGACAATCTCAATGCGTCTTTTCGTTGCCATCGCATTGCCAGAAGAAATCAAGGAGCGCATCGGTGCGTTGCGAGGTGGCATTCCTGATGCTAGATGGATTGCCGCAGAAAATTCTCATGTAACTCTTGCCTTTATTGGCGAAGTGCAGAGTCCGATGATGATGGATATTTCTTTGGCACTTGGCCGAATAAAATATCCTGCATTTGATATAGATATTGAAGGCGTCGGTGTTTTTGGAAGCAATAAACGGCCCCGTATTCTTTGGGCCGGTGTACGCCCGACATCTGCGATCAACCTACTCCATCAGAAAATCGTGACCGCGATCGAATCTGTCGGCGCAACAGTTGATGACCGGAGATTTCGACCTCATATTACGCTCGCGCGCGTCCACAACTCCCCCTATGAGAGGGTCCGCAATTTCCTGACCGACCATGCCTTGTTTAAAACGGAAACCTTGCCGGTGACTAGCTTCACCCTGTTTTCAAGCCACCTTTCCTCCTCGGCCGCGATTTATCAGGAAGAAGTCAGTTTCGATCTGCTTTCGCCAGTCCCGTCATAAAGACATCATATCGCGTCGATTTACCAATAATTTGATGGGACGGTTTGGGGAAGTCAGTAATTCCTTTAGCCCTGCGCGGCCATTTCAGGACGACCCGTTTCGATGCCACCTCAAGGGCAACACGCATGAGTTCCGTGCAATCAGGATCAGTCCCGACTAGATCGCGCAGTTGCCGCATCTCATTCTTGACCAAGGCGGATTTATCTCTGGGCGGATGCATCGGATCAATGAGTACCGTTTCCGGTTTTAATTCGGGCAGAATATCTCTCGCATCCGCGTTGATCAGCGTCATGCGACGGATAATCTCCGCATGTGTATCGCTCGCGCCGTGCGCACGCGCCATCGCTTCTTGCAGCAGGCGATGCACCGCGTCGTTCCGCTCAATCAAAGTAACCTTTGCCCCAAGAGAGGCAAGTAAGAAGGCATCTCTCCCTAGCCCCGCTGTTGCATCGACAATATTGGGTGTAATGCCCGGCCGAAACCCCAATGCCTTGGGGAGATCTTGCCCGCGACCACCGCCCTTGCGCCGTCGGTAGTCAACGGCGCCAGAAACAAAATCTACTGTTAGGGGCGTTTCCTTCATATGCCTAGTTTTATCAAAATCCGAGATTTTCCCGCCACCAGGTCGGTAGCGCGAAGGCAGCCTTGTGCAATTCCGCATTATAATGCCGTCCCGTCAGGGAAGCGACTGGATTAGAATAATCATGGCCGTCGTGGCTATAAAGAAAAAAGCCGAACTCCGCCGCCGGATAGAGCTGAACAATAGAACGATAACCCGCCACATGTGGAAGCAGCTTGTCCCGCTGCATAATCGAGACGAGATTCTGATCCGTGTCACCGCAAAGTTCCTGAAGGAAATAGGCACGGTCTTTGCCGACAAAAATACTGTCGCTGTCGAGGACAACTCCGTCTTCCTTGATACAGGCGGAGAAATCCTCGCAAAAACCGCGGGTGAAGACACTGGAGGACGGTCCGACCGGCTCGCTCAGATCAAGGATGATCAGGTCGAATTTATCTCCTGTTGCCCGTGCGGTGCGCATATAATCTGCGGCATCGCCAATAATCAGCTCAACTCGCGCATCCTCATAATCGCCGTTAATGGCCAAGTATTCTTTTGAAACCTCAATCACCCGGCGGTCGATTTCCACCATGACAACCCGGTTTACAAAATCATGGCGCAAGACCTCGCGCAGGATGCCTCCATCCCCGCCACCGACGATCAGAACGCTCGCCTTTTCCCGCTTGCGACCCAGCAGCGGAACATGTACCGCCATCTCGTGATACATGAACTCATCCGCGTGTGACGCCTGCACAAGGTCATCCAGCGTAAGGACTCGACCGAAAACCTGATGCTCATAAATCTCGATCTTTTGAAACGGGCTCTGCTCGGAATGCAGTAGCTCCATATCGAGGGCGTGAGTAAAAGCGATTCCTTCCGTTTCCTCATGCCACCAATTCCGGCTTACCTCGCTTATTTTTGTCATCGGTTATCGTCTCACTCTAGACATTCATAGTTTGCATCAACATAGTTATCCGGCGTCATAACCTGTTAACGGGAGAATATCCATGACTGTTAGACTAAGCGCGGAAGAAATTGAAGAGGCGTTACGTGCCCTTAATGGCTGGACGGCGGTAGACGGCCGAGAGGCAATCAAGAAATCGTTCAAATTCTCGAATTTCAATCATGCCTTCGCCTTTATGACCCGCGTCGCGCTCAAAGCCGAAAAGATGGATCATCATCCCGAATGGTTCAATGTCTATAATCGGGTGGAGGTTACCCTTGCCACTCATGACGTTGATGGCCTGAGCAGCAAGGATATTGAGCTTGCAACCTTTATGAACAAAGTCGCCGAATAAGATTACTTCGGTGCCATCCGGATCGCGCCGTCAAGCCGGATAACCTCCCCGTTCAGCATCTGGTTTTCCATGATCTGTCGAGCAAGCTTCGCATATTCCGAAGGATAGCCAAGACGGCTCGGAAATGGCACGGAAGCGCCCAACGCCGCCTGTACATCATCAGGCAGGCTTTTAAGGAGCGGTGTCTCAAACAAACCCGGGGCAATCGTGACAACCCGGACGCCGATTGAGGCGAGATCGCGCGCGATCGGCAAGGTCATGCCGACGATACCTCCTTTTGACGCGGAATAGGCCGCCTGACCGATCTGACCGTCAAAGGCCGCGACAGACGCCGTATTGATGCAGACGCCCCTCTCCCCACTTTCCATCGGATCCAGGGCAGCCATATCGGCGCTCGCCCGGCGAAGGCAGTTAAAGGTACCAACCAGATTAACCGCGATGACTTGCTCGAATTTATCAAGCGGGTGCATACCCTTGCTGGAATAGGTTTTAGCCGCCGGGCCGATACCGGCGCAATTTACAAGAATGCGGGCTGGTCCATGGGTATTCCGCGCCTTATCGAACGCGGCCTCCACCGATGCGTCGTCAGCTACATTGGTGGTGCAGGCGACGCCGCCAATTTCCGATGCGACCTTTTCCGCAAGCTCTGTGTTCATATCGAAAATCGCAACTTTGACTCCCGCAGCTGCCAGCATTCGGGCGGTCGCCTCACCGAGACCTGAGGCACCACCTGTAACAATTGCTGATTTGTCGGAAATATCCATTCTTGTTCTCCAGTATTTTGTGGAATGATCCTGAATTTGATATCTTTCCATATACTGCCTGCATCAAATTGTGAAGAACAGCCTTCTTGCAAAGCCACGGAAGCAGCTACATATTACTCATATGTCTGAACCAAACGATGACGATATCTCCGCCTTTGATGAGACAAAGCTTGAAAATGACAAGCGCCTTGTCATGCGGGAGTTTGCCCAGAAACTTCGCAGGAATATCGGCAAGGTTCCTTTTGCCGATGATGTAACCGCCAGTTTCTATTGCGCCCTAGATGGTAAAAGCCCGGCATTTGTGAAAGCCGTTCTGTTTGGCGCGCTCGCCTACTTTATCATGCCCGCAGATGTCATTCCTGATTTCATCGCTGGTGTCGGTTTCACGGATGATGCCAGCGTTCTCATGGCGGCAATGGCAACGGTCAAGAAATATGTAAATGAAGAACATCGGGAAAAAGCCCGTGTTTTTCTGGACAAGGAACCCGCCTCTGCGGAGTAATTCAGGACCTCCCTGCCAGCTTTGTTAGAAACAGGTGCATTTTAAAAAAATTGTGCGTAGCAACAAATTTTTTGATATATAGCATTCCCATTCAACGAAACTGACATCCGTTTGATAAGGAACTTGGAATGAGTGACAGGAAGATTTATGCCGACGCAACGGCAGCCATGGACGGCATACTGAAGGACGGCATGACGATTATGTCCGGTGGGTTTGGTCTCTGCGGAATGCCGGAAACCTTGATAGAGGCTGTAAAAGCATCCGGCGTGAAAGGGCTGACTGTCATATCCAACAATGCGGGTGTAGATGGCATCGGCCTGGGTGTCCTTCTGGAAAGCAAGCAGATATCGACAATGGTTTCTTCCTATGTTGGGGAAAACAAGATGTTTGCCGAACAGTATCTGAACGGCGATCTGGAAGTTGTTTTCACGCCTCAAGGAACGCTCTCGGAGCAAATTCGAGCAGGTGGTGCGGGTATCCCCGCCTTTTTCACCAAGACAGGCGTTGGTACGCTGGTTGCGGAAGGTAAGGAAGTCCGCGATTTTGACGGCGAGGATTATGTCATGGAACGCGGCCTCACTGCCGACGTTGCTCTGGTTCACGCCTATATGGCGGACAAGGAAGGTAACCTCGTGTTCCGCAAGACGGCCCGCAACTTCAATCCGATGATGGCGACTGCCGGGCGCGTCACTGTCGCCGAGGTCGAGCATCTGGTGGAGCCTGGCGAGATCGATCCTGATCATATCGTCGTTCCAGGTGTTTATGTGCAGCGGATTGTCCATGTACCGAACCCTATAAAACATATTGAACAGCGGACCACCCGCCCCCGCAATCAGACTGCCTGACCGACAGAGATAGAGGACTTACACATGGCTTGGACAAGAGAACAAATGGCGCAGCGCGCCGCCCAGGAACTTGAAGACGGCTTCTATGTCAATCTCGGCATCGGCATTCCGACACTGGTATCCAATTACATTCCTGAGGGCATGGAAATCCAGCTCCAGAGCGAAAACGGCATGCTCGGAATGGGCCCCTTCCCCTATGAGGGAGAGGAAGACGCAGATCTGATCAATGCGGGCAAGCAGACGGTAACGGAACTGCCGACCACCAGTTATTTTTCAAACGCTGACAGCTTCGCAATGATCCGCGGCGGACATATCAACCTTTCCATCCTCGGCGCGATGCAAGTTGCCCAAAACGGTGATCTCGCCAACTGGATGATCCCGGGCAAGATGGTCAAGGGCATGGGAGGCGCGATGGATTTGGTTGCTGGCGTGAAGAAAGTGATCGTGGTTATGGAACACACAGCGAAAGGTGAACCAAAGCTTCTTAAAACCTGTAATCTTCCATTAACCGGTAAAGGTGTCGTTGACATGATCATTACAGATATGGCGGTTTTCAAGTTTGAAAAAGGCGGCGAAACCGTCATGAAACTGGTACAGCTTGCCGACGGTGTAACGCTTGATGAGGTTCAGGCCGCGACCGAGGCTGAATTCGACGTCGCCCTTTAGGGCGGCGTCAACTCTCCAGTACGGCAGGTTTTTTCTTGCCGAGTCCGGCCTCACGACGCACGATATAAAGGCTGGAAGCAACGATGATGCACGCACCAATAAGCATGGCGAGCGTCGGAACTTCGGCGAAGATAAAAAAGCCCAGAAAGCCAGAAAATATAAGCCGGGTATAATCGAACGGTGCGACGGCGGTCGCCTCCCCAACCGAAAAGGCACGGATTGCGCAGAAATTTGCACCCGAGCCAAAACAGGCTAGCAAGACCAGTATCGCGATATCCTCAAAACTCGGCTGTATCCAGACGAACATCGCCGGAACCGCAGAGATGATTGACGCGAAGAGACCGAAGTAGAACATCATCGTCGGCGGTGCTTCAGTTGCACTCAATTTTTTCAAGAATACGGATACCATTGCGACCATCAACGCGCCGAACAGGGCAACCAAGGAAGCAAATTCAAATTCACCCTGTGACTGAACCATCACCAACACTCCGATGAACCCAACGGCCGTCGCCGTCCAGCGCCGCCAACGTATCATTTCGCCGAGGAACAAAACCGCCAGCAGGATCAGGAAAAGTGGACGGGTAAAGGTGAGCGCAACGGCATCGGCGAGCGGCAGTTGTGTAATCGCATAAAAAATGGAAAGCATGCCGAGAATCCCGACAACCGCCCGGGCAATATGGAGTCTCAGGACCTTTGTTTTAAGGCCGGAGATTCCACGACGGAGCGCAAAGGGAAGGATAACGATGAACCCAAACAGGGCGCGTAGAAAGGCAATCTGGAAACTGTCCATTCCCTCGCCAAGAAACTTTATTCCGACTCCCATGCAGGAAAAGAAAAAACCACCCAGCAACATCCAGAGCGCGCCTTGTCCGTTTGCAGGAATTCGGGAAAAAATGGTATGTGCAGAACTGCCTGGGCGGAAGGGCATCATTTTGCCGGCCCGGAACGGTTCTCTGCCTTTGTTTGTGCCAGTATTTCTTTTTTAAGTGCGCTGCTCACCCGGGTTTCCCGAATGGCAATGTAAATTGAAGAGGCAAAAATTATCGCCGCGCCAATATACGTAAAGAGATCCGGCTCCTGCAGAAAAAAAATGAAACCGATTAACGCCGAGAATATGAGGCGGAAGAAATCAAACGGCATAACAATCGACACATCAGCGAGCGTGTAGGCTTTTGTAAAAGACAGATGACCGATTGTTGCCAGCAGTCCAATTATCAATATGGCAATCAGTTGCTCCAATGTTGGAGTTTGCCAAACAAAAATAGCCGGAATTAAAGACATCGGGATAATCAATATCTGGTTCAAGGCGACCATTGCCGCTGTATTTTCCGTTCGCGACAAAAGCTTCACCATCGTCATCGATCCAGCCATGGTTAGCGCAGAAAAAATGGCGGAATAGGATCCGATGCTTAGTTCGGCCAGCCCGGGCCGAAGAATAATCATCGCCCCGATAAATCCGACAATCATAGCGGCACCACGACGAATACCCACAACCTCGCGCAAGACGACAATCGCCAATATTGTGCCGAAGATTGGAGCCGTAAAATTCAGGGCAACCGCGTCAGCGAGCGGCAAAACACTTACCGCGTAGAACCAACTCAGCATGGACGCGAAACCGAATAAGCTCCGTAATCCAAAGGCACCAATGCGTGCCGTTTTTAAGACACCGAATCCTGCCTGAAAAAACCAGGGCAGGAAAAAGAGAATGCCCGCCACATTCCGTAGGAAAACTACTTGGAAAATTGGCATTCCACTATCAGACACATAACGGATAATTCCACCCATCATGGAGAAAAGAAGGCAAGCGATTATCATCAGGCTCACCGCCTGCAAAATCGGAGAGAGTTTAAGAAAGGGTCTAATCAGGACACGTAAAAATACCATTCTCACCAGAATAAATCGGCAGCCATAAAAGGCAAAGCACAAATAACGCAATACAGCTGTGCGTTTTAAGCGCCCTCTAATCGCGCCTCGACTTGAGCCATAGAAGATTAAGCCCCTGTAACATTTTATACGTGGGGGCGTAGCGCGCCCGAAAATTGGGCCAGGTCATAGAAATATCGGCCTGAATGTCCCGAAGACTTTTCCGACCATCAATTTGAAGGACAAATTCTGCGGCACCCTCTGGTACGTCAAACGTCATCGGTTCCGCATCAAAATGCGCCGTAAGGGTGGATCGCATGGCAAGGGTCCGGGAGAGTGCCTCGGCATTGTCATCCTTCAGGAAGGGTATCATTTCAGGATCGAACTTTGCTGGTCCGGCAGCGTCTCCCCCCGTTTTCCTGATGTAGAAAGTATGTGTCTTGATTGTTCCGGAGAGATTCTCAGCCAGTGCGGCGCGCACCCCATCATCTAGTTTACGAGCCCGCTTTCGAAGCTCGGTATCCTTGAGGTATGTCTCCGGCTCATAGCGTATCGGTTCGATAAAACTTACGAGATCCAAACCAGCGCCGCCTATAAGTTCCAGAACTTCAGGCACCAGATAACTTCTGTCCCGTGGGTGCAGCAGCAAATCATAGAGCGCAGCATCCTCTCCCAACTTGTGATCACCGAGCACCTTGTTCTTGTTGAGCCAATTGCCAGACGGAAGATCAATTAGAAGACTTTTGGCGAGCTTTACCTGCCCGTTTACACTTTCATCCTCCGTCAGGACCCGAAGGGCATTCTGTATCGGATAAACACCTGTCCGCCCAAGCGTCGCGTAAACCATAAGTCCCATGCCTCCGTCATCTGCAAGGCTGGCTGCAAGCGCCGCAAGTCCTGTTTCGGGTTCTTCCAAATGATGGAGTACACCGCAACAATCGATATAATCAAACAGTGGAAGTTTCAGTGTGGGGAGATCTAGAAGAGAGCCGGTTATAAACTCAATATTCTCGAGGCCGCGCACTTTCGCCCGTGCCTCGGCCACTTTTCGGCTCGCCGTGGATAGATCGAGATAGGTGACATGCCCCGCCTTTCCCCTGTCCGCCAGATGCTGCGCCAGCATAATAGCAGCATCGCCGGTTCCTCCACCCGCCACAAGCACGCGAAAAGACTGTGAAAAATCGCGTTTTCCGGCGAAAAGGTAATGATTAAGCTCATCAAGATGGCTCGGACTTCCTTCAATCAGCCGCGCCGCCTCGTCTTTCGGATCGCGAGGAGGATAGGGTAGCGCTTCATACTGACGTTTGACCGCCTTATCGCGCCTGCCCTTCCCCTTCGCCATAAAAGATCAATCCTTAACGGTGATGATGACCTTGCCAGTGGTCTTGCGTGAAAGCAGTGCTTTCATAGCATCTGCCCCCTGCTCCAACGGGAAATGCATGGAAACATGTGGTTTGATCTTGCCGCTTTCCACCATGTCCAACATCGCCTGGAAGTTTGCACGGTTCTGCTCCGGATACCGGCGAGCGAACTCGCCCCAGAAGACACCCACTACCGAACAGCCTTTAAGCAGAGCGAGGTTGGTTTTAAGCTCCGCAATCCGACCAGAGGCAAATCCGATTACGAGTAAACGACCGTTCCAATTGATGCAACGCATGGACTGGTCAAACGCGTCGCCGCCAACCGGGTCATAAATTACGTCAGCACCTTTTCCGTCCGTCAGTTCCTTGACGCGGTCACGAATGCTTTCCGTTGAATAGTTGATGACATGCTCCGCGCCATACTGCTTGACTATATCCATCTTTTCATCGGAACCGACCGTGCCAATCACCGTCGCGCCGAGCGCCTTGCCAAGTTCAACCGCATTTAGTCCTACGCCTCCGGCTGCACCATGGACCAGCAGGACCTCGCCCGGCTTCAAATCACCCCGGTCGACGAGCGCGTGATAAGTCGTGCCATAAGTGACCGGGAAGCCAGCGGCTTCATCAAAAGGCATATTGTCGGGAATTTTGTAGGTCCCATTTTCCGGCGCCAACACATATTCCGCAAAGCCGCCCACTCCATGATTAGCCATAACCCGATCGCCAACGGCAACCTTTGTGACGCCTTCACCGATTTCCGTTACGATGCCGGATGATTCCATGCCGGGAGAGAAGGGGAAGGGCGGCTTGACTTGATATTTGCCCGCAATCATCAGGGTGTCGGGGAAATTCAGACCGACGGAATGCACCTCTATCTTGACCATTCCTTTTTTAACTTCCGGTTCTGGTACATCCTCCATTACCAGAATATCCGGATCCCCAAATTCCTTGCAAACAAGAGCTTTCATGATTTTTTCCTAAATGTCATTTTTGTTGTTATTGCGATTGGGAAACTTACCCTTCAACAAAAGCTGAGGTCAATCTCCGAGATTTTCTAGCCTTCCAGATCGGCCCTGATCTCGCCGACTGTCAGATCATTCCGGTTGCGCAGAATGGGGCGAACGAACGGATCAATTGCCCGATGAATGTCATCATCAAGAACCCCGAGTTCGTCAAGAATTGCACCAAGCGCAACCTCCACCGCTCTCGTCGTTCCATCGGCGGCTTTGATTGCGATGCCAATGCCGTCCTCCGGTAGGGCCGCGAGATAGACGCCTTCCGCACCTACCTTAGCAATAACCCGGCCCTTTGCCGCGCCGTTAATTGCGGTGCAGAGCCTGTCAGATCCCGCAATCATTTCGGGATATTTCGCAATTGACTTCTGTAAACGGGCACAGGCGGCAGCCCGATCCGCACTGAGCTTGGACGGATCGGCAAATCTTGCGAATGCAAGCGCAGCCTGCTGCAGTGGAATACCGATCGTGGGAATGGAACAACCGTCAATCCCGATCGGCGCTTTCGATAGATCTAGATCAGTGAACTCTTCCAGCACGGCGACGATGCGCCGCTGCACCGGATGTTCTCGATTGATGTAGCCTTTTACCTGGTCTTTCAAATGCACAGCCGTACACAGGAAGCCTGAATGTTTGCCCGAACAGTTATTATGCGCGGGCGATGGTTCCTGGCCCGCGGCGGCAAGTGCCCGCGCCGCCGGATCATATGTCGGCCAATGCGTGCCGCATTCCAGGTCCTCAATTCCGAGGCCGAGCCGTTCGAGCCAGCCAGTCACCGCCTCGACATGTATAGGTTCCCCCGTGTGAGAGGCGCAGGCAAGCGAAAGCTCTTTTTCACTTACGTTGAATGCATCCGCTGCCCCGCTTTCAACCAGTGGCAACGCCTGCAGGGGCTTGATTGCAGAGCGGAGATAGACCGGACTGTCAACTTTTCCCCAGCATCTCACCATCTTACTCGCCGAATCGCATACGGCAGCAGAGACAAGATGACGGCTCTCCACCATCGACCCGCGTGTCACCGACACGGTAAAAGGAAGACTTGCAGAATTATCAGAGGAATGGTTATTCATATTCTGGCCCAAAGTGGTTTTGTAGTTCGGGGTTTTTATCAGGAAACCGGTCAGGAGAGTAGATAATTATGGCAATTTCCCGGGGATATTTTGGTATCGGGGTAGAGGGGATTAGCAAGCCGATGAATGCAGGCAACCTTTTCCGCACTGCCCATGCTTTCGGTGCGAGCTTTGTTTTTACTCTCGGTGCTGAATATTCCGTTCGCAAGGCCCGCTCGGACACCTCCGTCGCGCCAAAGAACATCCCGTGGTATGATTTTGGAAATCTCGATGAAATGCAACTGCCCAAGGGATGCAAGATTGTCGGAGTGGAACTACTCGACGAGGCAACAGAACTCCCGAGTTTTTTCCATCCTATCAGCGCCGCCTATGTTCTGGGACGCGAGCGCGGCTCCCTTTCGCCAGCTATGCAGGAAAAATGCGACTACTTTATCAAAATTCCGACAAATTTCTGTCTGAATGTTGCAACCGCTGGGGCAATTGTTATGTATGACAGAATAGTCACCCATGGACGATTTGCCCAGCGACCAACCGGTGAGCTTGGAAAGCCGGTACCCCTAGAAACGCATATCCAGGGGGCGCCGATCAAGCGGCGCGAAACGGATTGATGTTAGACATGCAATTGAACAGGTTGAGTGGATGTTCCAGTTTGAAGAAAAATTGAAGATGCCGAGGGTAGAAAAATCTACGTCAGGCCGCTATTCTTTCGCCATGTATAGATTATCAGCAAGTTTTCTACTGACCCTAACCCTTCTTCTGTCCCTGCCGGGGACAGTTGCCGCGCAACAGGCAGAGCCCCGTGTTCTTGGCACTTTTACTGATTGGCTTGCCTATAGTTGGATCGAGAATGACAACAAGGTTTGCTACATGCTTTCTCGGCCGCTTAAATCAACTCCGAAAGGAGTAAAACGTGGTGACATTTATTTAATGGTAGCCTATCGGCCAAGCTCAAAGTCCAAGGAAGAAGTCAGCCACGTTGCCGGTTACCCGTTTAAAGATAAATCAACAGTTGAGGCTTTGATCGGTAGCAACAGGTTTCTGCTCGCGACAAATAACGAGGTTGCCTGGGTTCCGGAGGGCGGCAGTGACGAAAAGTTGATCAGCGCGATGCGTGGCGGATCGAAGATGATCGTTAAGGGAACATCAACGCGTGGGACGCTAACTGTCGATACATATTCACTCCAAGGCTTCACCGCCGCTTACAAGCAGATTAGAAAAAGCTGTACTTGATCGACCTGACAAGAGTATAAGCCGCTTTTTTAAGATATAGTGGAAACCATGGATCATTTGATTCCCGATGTGGCCGCCGTTGACCGGCAACCGGAACTACTCGCCATCCGTCAAAGCCTGATAGGGCTCGACCGGAGCGAAATAGCGGGTGCGCTGGCTGAGGCGGGACTGGATGAGAAAACCTCCCGGATGCGGGCGCGCCAGCTGTTCCACTGGCTTTACTACCGCGGTGCCAGCACTTTCGAGGACATGACCTCGATCTCGAAAGACATGCGCGGTTGGCTACCTGAAAAATTTACAGCGGAACGGCCGGAAATTACGTCCCTTCAGGAATCGACTGACGGCACGCGTAAGTGGCTGGTGAAATTTCCGGATGGCCAGGAAGTAGAATCGGTACATATCCCGGAAGAGGATCGCGGTGCGCTTTGCGTATCAAGTCAGGTCGGCTGTACCCTCACTTGCAGTTTCTGTCATACAGGCACCATGAAGCTTGTGCGAAACCTGACTGCAGGCGAGATTATCTCCCAGATGCTCGTCGCGCGTGACACGATCAACGAATGGCCAAGCCCGAAGGGCGAACGTATGATCTCCAACATCGTTATGATGGGTATGGGCGAGCCGCTTCTGAACTACGATAACGTCGCCAAGGCGCTCAAAATCATCATGGATGGTGAGGGTATTTCGCTTTCCAAGCGGCGGATCACTCTTTCGACATCCGGCGTCGTTCCAAAAATCCACCAATGCGGCGAAGAGCTTGGCGTCAATCTCGCCATATCACTTCATGCGGTTAACAATGAGGTGCGCGACATTCTGGTGCCGATCAACAAGCGCTATCCAATCAAGGAACTATTGCAGGCCTGCAAAGAATATCCGGGCAGCAACAATGCGCGCCGGATCACATTCGAATATGTCATGCTGGACGGCATCAATGACAGCCCGGCTGACGCGCGGGAGCTCGTTCGGTTGCTGAAAGACATTCCCGCGAAGGTCAATCTGATCCCGTTCAACCCTTGGCCCGGTTCGCGATATGAATGCTCCAGTAATAATGCGATGCATCGTTTTGCGAAAATCGTCAATGACGCGGGTTACTCTTCCCCCATTCGCGTACCGCGCGGGCGCGATATCATGGCCGCCTGTGGCCAGCTTAAATCTGCAAGCAAGAAAGCCCCCGCGTCTGTGCGTCGCAAAGAATCTGGCGCTATTGCTAGCCTATAACTCAAGCTGCATGGTGATGCTGGTAGGACGATCGTAGCCTTTATGAGCAGTTGTCCCAGTTTGGCGAAAGCCGCGTCGGTGGAAGAAATCATGCACTTCCTTAAGTTCAACACGTGACTGCAATTCAATCAGCTTTTTTCCTTCAATGCGAGAAAGGTTAATCGCTGCATTCACAAGCGCAAGACCAATACCTGATTGCTGTGCCTTCGGGTCAACCGCAAGCTTACCAAGATACATCCTCTCGCCTATATCTTTCAGAAAACAACAGCCAATCAGCTTGCCTTCCTCTCGCGCTAAAAGAAGCGCTTCCTCCTCTGATTTTTGAATAATTGTGTCTTCATTTAAAAGGTGCAGAGAGGACGGTGGGTCAATGCGAGTTTCCATATAGGCGAATGCATCAAACAGGAGCGCAAGCAACTCCCGCCATTCGACAAAACCCACTTCCTTAACTGCAACCCTTACCATCGCTTAATCCCGTGCTTTCTCAATATTCGCAATAATTTACACTTTTACACGTCCCGTAAAGTGCTTGCGAAAGAGGTAGGCGCACATACCAATAACAATTCCCCAAAAAGGCGCGCCGATGGACAGGAGCGTCATACCCGATGCTGTAACGGCAAAGGTCAGGATCGCCGCATCGCGCTCTACCTCCTCCTTGAGAGCGGATTCAAGACTATTGGCGATCGTAGACAGAAGGGCAAGCCCGGCAATCGCCATGACGAGCGCCGCCGGAAAGGCTATGAACAAAGCCGTAATCGCCGCGCCAAATAGCCCGGCAAGAATATAGAAAACCGATGCCCAGAGCACAGCAGGATACCGCTTTTCCGGATCAGGATGCACATCAGGGCTCATACAAAGGGCCGCCGTGATTGCCGCAAGATTAAACGCATACCCCCCGAATGGAGCCAGCAAAACACCTGTGAAACCTGACCAGCCGATCAGGGGAGATGCCGGCGCATCATAGCCATGCCCCCGGAGAACAGCGATGCCCGGCACATTCTGTGATGCCATTGTCACTATGAAAAGAGGAATCCCCACACCAATCAATGTGGAGATGTCAAAGCTCGGTACTACAAAGACTGGCAGCGTGAGGGAGAACTCTGCCTCGACCGGGGATATTTGGCCCCCAAAGAATGCAATCGCAACTCCGGTCAGAAGAGTGAGCGGGATAACGTATCGGGGCATAAACTGCTTCGCAACGAGGAAAACGAAAACCATCGCACCAACCATGACAACATCTGCCTCCAGCGCGACAAACGCATCCAGACCAAACCGCAACAGGACCGCTGCCAGCAAAGCTGAAGCGAGCGATTGCGGCACAAAAGCCATTATCTTCTGAAAAAGCCCAGTAACCCCGCAAAGCGTGAGCAGGACGGAACTGAAAAGAAACGCACCAATGGCGTCCCCCATCGGTATGCCGGGCAAACTGGTCGCAAGGAGTGCCGCGCCGGGCGTTGACCAGGCAATCAGGATTGGCTGGCGATAAAAGAGGGTGAGTCCGATACTGCTGACGCCCATGCCAATCCCGACCGCCCAGAGCCAAGAACTGATCTGATCCGGTGTCGCGCCTGCCGCATTTGCCGCCTGAAAGACAATCGCCCCCGCACCGGCATAGCCGACCAGTACGGCGACAAAGCCTGCGGAAATGTAGCTCGGAGAGAAATAGCGGAGCATTTTGATCTATACCTTCCAACATAGTATGCGTTATAACGCACAAGCAACGCCAAACTAACAGATGTGCGTTATAACGCTCAAGAAAAAATGGACGCATTATGCAGGAACTGAAAAATCACCTTTCAACAACCCTCAAGCATCTTCGCAAAAATCGCGGCTGGAGCCTGGATGCTACCGCCGCGGCTACTGGCGTGAGCAAAGCCATGTTGGGACAAATCGAACGAGGCGAATCGAGCCCGACAACCGCCGTCCTATGGAAGCTGGCGACGGGATTTCAGGTTTCCATCTCTTCCCTGATGGAACCGCTACCCGAAATCTCGGCGGATACTGTTATTCGAGACGCTGAAGAAATCCGCAATATTCCCGGCGATAAGGGCATGGCCGTTGCCCCGCTTTTCCCGTTTGAACCGCGCTTCGGCTTTGACCTGATGGAGCTTACCTTCCTTCCCGGATATGAGCGCGTATCAGAGCCGCATGAACCGGGCGTTATCGAACATATTACTGTCATGTCCGGAAAAATGGAGATTCTGACCGACGATATCTGGCAGAAACTTGAAAAAGGGCAGACAATACGCTTTCGTGGGGACAAGCCTCATGGGTATCGGAATCGGAACGATGAAAAGGCCGTTACGCTTTCAGTGATCCACTATCCGCATCGTACCTGAAATATGCGGAAATCTGCCCCTTGCGAAGCCTTTACTTTTCCCCTAGTTTGCGCGCTGCAAAGTTGCCTGAATAACAGATTCCCTATTGAGGTCCCCAGTTATGTCCCAAGAAATCAAAAAAGTCGTTCTCGCCTATTCCGGCGGTCTTGATACTTCCGTCATTCTGAAATGGCTTCAGACGACCTACAATTGCGAAGTTGTCACTTTTACGGCTGACTTAGGTCAGGGCGAGGAACTGGAACCGGCCCGCGCCAAAGCAGAGATGATGGGTATCAAGGAAATCTATGTGGATGATCTGCGCGAAGAATTCGTGCGTGATTTTGTCTTTCCTATGTTCCGCGCAAATGCGGTGTATGAAGGTCAGTATCTCCTTGGTACTTCCATCGCACGGCCGCTGATTTCAAAACGGCAGATCGAGATTGCGAAAGAGGTCGGCGCCGATGCCGTTGCCCATGGCGCAACCGGTAAAGGGAACGACCAGGTCCGGTTCGAGCTTGGCTATTACGCGCTTGATCCCGATATCAAGGTTATTTCCCCCTGGCGGGAATGGGACCTTAACTCCCGCACCAAACTGATTGACTTCGCCGAAAAGAACCAGATCCCCATCCCGAAGGACAAGCGCGGCGAAGCTCCATTCTCGGTCGATGCGAACCTCCTCCATATCTCGGCGGAAGGCAAGGCATTGGAAGACCCATGGGAAGAAGCCGGGGAGTATGTCTATTCGCGCACAGTAGCGCCGGAAGATGCGCCGGACATCCCAACCTATATCGAGGTTGAGTATGAAAAAGGCGATCCGGTTGCCGTTGACGGCAAACGGATGAGCCCGGCGGAATTATTAACCGCACTGAACAAACTCGCCGGCGACAACGGCATCGGGCGGCTTGATTTGGTGGAAGGCCGATTTGTTGGCATGAAGTCACGCGGCATCTATGAGACGCCAGGTGGGACGATTATGTTAGAAGCCCATCGCGGGATCGAGCAGATCACCCTTGATCGCGGCGCCATGCACCTGAAAGACGACATCATGCCCCGCTATGCAGAACTGATTTACAACGGCCTCTGGTTCTCCCCAGAGCGGGAAATGCTGCAGGCTCTGATCGACAAGAGCCAGGAAAAGGTGACTGGTACCGTCCGGCTCAAGCTCTTTAAAGGACGGGTAAGCGTTGTCGGGCGCAAGAGCCCCTACTCCCTCTATTCGATGGAGCATGTGACGTTCGAGGAAGACACGGTTTATGACCAACGTGATGCCGAAGGCTTTATTAAGTTGAACGCGCTTCGTCTGCGACTTCTGCATCGGCAGAAAGGCTAAAGCTCTTAATGAAGACGATGATCCGACCCCGGATCGTCGTCATCGCCCTCGAAATCAGGGACTTCCTCCACATAGGGGACGTAGCGGTCCTTGATAAAAAGCGCGGCTGCAAACGCCGCTCCTGCAATTGCCCCGATCGCCATAATCTGCGGCATCGACGGGACCCATGGCAGTGTCCAGCCAATATCAAATGCGCTTAGGATAAACAGAACGCCCGCCATCGGCAGCGCGATAACAAGAATGCTGAAGACAATTCCCACCAACGCGCCAACGGCGACAAATTTAAAAAAACGTCCGATAAGCGGGCGGGAATATCGCACAGGAAGAATTTACACCTTTGGTTCGGGAACACCGGCCTGACGGCAGGCGGCCGTTATCGTGTTGGCCAGCAGGCAGGCAATTGTCATTGGACCAACGCCGCCCGGAACCGGCGTAATCGCCCCCGCCACCTCAACTGCCTCGGTAAAGCAAACATCACCAACAAGCCTGGTTTTACCGTCATCCTTGGGAATACGATTGATCCCGACATCTATCACGGTTGCGCCGGGCTTGACCCAATCGCCCCGAACCATCTCAGGACGGCCCACCGCAGCAACCAGAATATCCGCCCCCCGACAGACATCGGGCAAGTCGCGGGTGCGGGAATGCGCAATGGTAACTGTACAATTCTCCGATAGAAGCAAGCTCGCCATCGGTTTGCCAACAATATTCGACCGACCGACAATAACAGCGTTCATACCGGAAAGATCGCCAAGCGTATCCTTCAGCATCATCAGGCAGCCAAGCGGCGTACAGGGCACCATCGCCGGAAGACCAACCGCCTGCCGACCGGTATTGATCACATGGAAACCATCAACATCTTTCATCGGATCAATGGCATCCAGCACTGCCATCTCGTCAACCTGTTTCGGCAGCGGCAATTGCACAAGAATACCGTGAATTGTAGGGTCTGCATTAAGGCGGTGTACGACTTCCAGCACTTCTTCCTGACTGGCAGTCATCTCCAGACGGATTTCTTCAGATTTCATGCCGGCTTCCGTTGTCGCCTTGCCCTTGTTGCGGACATAAACTTGGCTCGCCGGATCTTCTCCGACCAACACTACGGCAAGCCCTGGCGTCAGATTATGAGTTTCTTTCAGGATAGCAACCTGCTTGCCAGCCTTTTCCCGCACACGGACCGCGAAGGCCTTGCCATCGATAATTGTCGCTGTCATTATTCCATCCCCTCACCGCGATATCGCCTGATCATAAATTATCTAACCAGACCTTTATCCGATCTTCTGTCTCCGATGGATCACCTAATATCAGCAAGGTCTTGTTTCGATCAAGCTTGCCTGAGACAATCTCAAAATTTCCTCGGGCATACTTTATTGATTTCGACAGAAGTTTGACC
Organism: Sneathiella sp. HT1-7; assembly: GCF_020731145.1. Taxonomy (GTDB): domain Bacteria; phylum Pseudomonadota; class Alphaproteobacteria; order Sneathiellales; family Sneathiellaceae; genus Sneathiella. The sequence goes on from NZ_JAJFZN010000001.1 coordinate 127,858, forward strand.
AAGGCGCCATTGGCTTTCCCTTTTTCAGCGATCGCCGTCACTTTGATTTTAAGTCTAGAGCACCCTTCACCATCGACAAATATATCTTCAATCCGGTTTTGTGCAGCGTTCGGCGTGAGACGGATATCGAGCAGTAATCCGTCCTCACTTCGTCTAAACGGCAGTGTCACATCATCATCGGGGCATATTCAAACAAGAGATTACGAAGGAAAATCAGCAATAGAATGAGAACAACGGGCGAAATGTCGAGTCCGCCCATCGTCGGTATGATTTTTCTGATCGGGCGCAGCGGAGGTTCCGTGATCTTGTACAGAAAATTGCCCACCGACGCGACAAACTGATTGTTTGTATTGACGACATTAAACGCAACGAGCCAGCTCAAAATCGCATTTGCAATCAAAAGCCAGATAAAAATACTGATAATCGTACTAATCAGATAGAGTAAGGAAGTCATGTATATACCTGCGCGATTTAATCCATCCTACATTTAGGCGCTAAGCCTGCAAAACGCAACCATTCTGCAGATTTCCTTATAACGAATACAGCTTTATTAATTCAAGGGTGCAAAGCCGATGTTGTTGCCAGATTAGAGCTTGTGGCGCTGGTTTCAATATTAACCGCCGGATTGGCAGACTGCAGCGACAATAAGAACAACAAACCGCCCTGAACAAGAATTGATGTGAGCTTCATAAGACTACCTCCGGTTCTTGCTGAATGACACGCAAGAACCGGAGATAATTTTTGGGCGTTTTGACTAAATTTTTTATACACCTATAAAATGTATTCACATAATTCAGTATGCTTATTTAAATTCAGGTTCCTCCCACCAGGGGTAATAGTCGGGCATATCGGTCGACGGGCGCATAGTGAATTTTGCTGGCCGCTTTTCCAGAAAAGACGTAATCCCTTCGGCAACATCAGGGCTTTTGCCCATCACCTGAATGCCGCGGCTATCGATCTTATGGGCTTCCATCGGATGATCTGCACCCATCATGCGCCACATCATCTGGCGGCAAAGGGCAACCGAGACAGGCGCCGAATCTGCAATAAGTTCCTTAGCGAGTTTGCGAGCCGCTGGCAAAAGTTCATCAGGCTGATAAACCTCCTTTACGAGGCCGCCAGACTTCGCTTCATCCGCCGGAAAGATACGCCCAGAATAGACCCATTCCGCCGCCTGCGAGATACCAACCAGGCGGGGCAAGAACCAGCTGCTACAGGCTTCCATAACAATGCCACGGCGTGAAAAGACAAAACCGATACGGGCTTTCTCGGACGCCAGGCGGATGTCCATGGGCAAGGTCATTGTCGCCCCGATGCCAACCGCCGGACCATTGATGGCCCCAATTATCGGCTTCTTAGATTGATACATCCGCAGTGTTACCCGCCCACCGCCATCACGGTGCACCTCGCCGTCGTTTACCTCGCCACGCGCTTTGTAATCGAAGGTTTCTGTCCCTTTTCCAAGATCGGCCCCCGCGCAGAATGCCCGCCCCGCGCCCGTGATGATAATTGCGCGAACATCATCGTCATTATCTGCCTTGTCAAAGGCGTCAATCAATTCATCGCGCATAATCTTGGTAAAGGCATTCAGATTATCCGGCCGATTTAAAGTAATGGTCAGGATCTGATCTTCGACATCATAAAGAATATGCTCATAGGCCACGGGTTTTCCTCCGATTTATATGTTTTTATAGCGTCTGCCTTGTCCCGCCATGACAAAGCAACGTGGAGTACCTATGTTAACAAGTATCGGCTCTTTAAGGCCAGTGAATTTTCGAAGGAAAATTTTATGTCTCACGACTTGAACCAGCGAGTAATCGGATACCACGCCCATATCTACTATCGCCCGGAAACAAAAGCCGCCGCGGCCAGCGTCCGTGAGCAGTTAGGCGCTCAGTTTGACGTCACCTTGGGCCGCTGGCATGACAGACCTGTTGGACCTCACCCGATATCCATGTATCAGGTGGCGTTCACAATCGAAGAGTTCGAGAAAATTGTTCCCTGGCTTATGCTTAACCGTCAGGGCCTTGATATTTTAGTCCACCCGGAAACCGGCCATGACCTTGAAGATCATCGCGATCATGCGCTTTGGCTTGGCGAAAAGCTGAAACTTAATCTGGGAATGTTTGAAGCGGCCTGAAAAGCCTAGTTATTGTCTTTGTTTTGATAGGCCATGTTGCAATGCTTCAGGCAATAAGGCTTGCTCGGCACTGCTTCATCGCCACAAAAATGGAAATTATCCTCACCCGGATGGCCAATGGGCCATTGGCAAGCGCGATGCGCCGGAATGACTTTCTTCTTCGGCTTGGCCGCCGCAGGTGTTGATTTGGATGACAAGCCAAGACGGTTCGCCTTCCCAATAACGGCATTGCGTGTGACATCGCCCAGCTCCTCGGCAATTTCCGCGGCTGTTTTGCCGGAGCCCCAGAGCTTTTTCAGCGTCTCAATACGTTCTTCAGTCCAACTCATTCCACGATCTCTTGTTGCGGTTGCCCTAAATCAACAGCGGCCGCAATCCATATAATTGTCGCGCCGCCGCCAAAGCCTCACTGATATATCCCTGACAGCGCAGAGAGTCTATAATAATTCCGTTTTGGCGTATTATGGTGTATAGGAAATACGCCATACCGTTTGACTAACGGCATCGGCCACCAGGAGGGAGCCATCAGCCGCCACCGTGAGGCCCACCGGTCGGCCCCAGACTTTTGCAGCACCAGGATCTTCAACTTCGATACGAAATCCAGTAGCGAAATTCTGATAGGACCCCGTTGGTTTGCCCCCGTCAAATGGCACCCTGACAATTTTATATCCCGTCGGTACGGATGCATTCCATGACCCCTGAAAGGCAACGAACGCATCATTTTTATATTCTGCCGGGAACTGATCGCCATGATAGAATGTCAGGCCAAGTGGCGCGGAATGGGACTGGAACAAGGCATCAGGCAGGATTGATTTTGCGACCATCTCTGGAGCCCGATCAGCATAGTCCGGATCGGGAATAGTGCCGGAGTAGGCATAAGGCCAACCGTAAAACCCGCCCTGCTTCACTTCCGTCAGATAATCCGGCACCAAACCGTCGCCATAGCCATCACGCTCATTCACCACCGTATAAAGCGCGCCGGTAACGGGGTTAAAATCCATACCAACGGGGTTTCTAAGGCCCGTCGCCACTGTTTCCATCCGGTTGTCGTCAAGATAGAGTTTTTGAATACTGGCACGCGGGAGCGGTTCTATGGCGATATTCGACGCGCTTCCGACGGAAATATAGAGGGCATTATCTTTCGCGTCATACAGCAGAATTCGCGTCCAATGCCCATGCCCATCACCCAGCGATCCAGGCTCCGTAACGTCCTCAACCGGTCCAGTGACGTCGAGATCCCCAACGTCGAAGGGAACGCGACGGACCTGTGTTTCTTCTCCAATATAAAGCCAGTCGCCGATGATCGCCATGCCATGCGGTGTCTCCAAGCCATCAACCAGTGTTTTCTCGATTTCCGCCCGGCCATCCTCATCCGCATCACGCAAAATAGTAATCTTGCCGCCGCGGGGCTCCGCCAGCAAGACATCCCCATTTTCCAGCGCGTAAAGCCATCTCGCATGCGTCAACCCCCTGCGAAAGGGGTTTACAATAAAGCCAGGGGGTAGATTTAGTTCACCTTTTATATTTGAACTGACGCGCCGCGGACTGAGTGCCTCAACAGGTGTTGCATATGGTTCGGGAAGATCCTCGGCACGGATAGTGATAATCGCCCCAACTTCATCCGTGTCCTCTGCATATGCCACAGGCACTGGAATTGCGGCTGCTGATAGACCGACTAAAATCGCCAGATATTTTAACGATATCATTGTACTTGCCATTTCCCCTCGCCGGTAATCAATTGCCAATCATTTTAATATAATAATGGGATATGGTCTTGTATCGGACTAAAGGAAAGCTAAACTAAGGCGCAGGCCGATTTTTCGTTTAAGCGAGGATTTTGTTCCAATAATGTCGCAAAAAGTTCTTCTTGTTCTCCATCAGGCAACGTCTGATCCTGGCCATGTCGGCGAAGCCATTCGCACCCGAGGATTTGAACTCGATATGCGCATTCCAGCGATTGGGCAACCATTGCCAAAAACGATGGAAGAACATGCCGCCGCTGTCATTTTTGGTGGCCCAATGAGTGCCAATGATGATCATGAGGAATTCATCCGTGAAGAAACCAAGCTGATCGATGTCCTTCTAAAAAGCGAAACTCCGTATCTCGGGATTTGTCTTGGCGCCCAGATAATGGCCCGCGCCTTGGGTGCCCGCGTCGCGGAGCATGAAGATGGATTGCGGGAGGTTGGATACTACCAGCTTACTCCTGCTGTCGACGATTGCCATCTCTTCAAGAAACCGATGATGGCCTATCAATGGCACCGCGAAGGATTTGATGTCCCGGAAGGGGCCACTTTGCTCGCCCGCGGCGACTTCTTTCCAAATCAAGCCTTTCAAGTAGGGAAAAATGCTTACGGTATCCAGTTCCACCCAGAAGTAACAGAGGCCATGAACCGCCGCTGGACAATTAAAGCATCGCATATGCTAAGCGATCCCGGTGCACAGTCACGGGATGCGCAGCTTGAAGGCCGGCGTAAATATGACGCCGACATGCGCGATTGGCTCGATCTTTTTCTGGATCATTGGCTGCCGCCGCTTGCGCAGCGGCAGGCCGCAGTCGGCAGCTAAATTACACGCTTGGACCTTAAGTCCGCGATCTCCTCAGCCGAATAACCGAGGCTTTGCATGGTTTCGTCCGTATGCTCACCCAGTGTCGGCGCCCTGCTTTTAAGCTTTGTGTCGGTTTTCGACATCTTGATAGGTAATTCGGTAACGGGGATCTTCTTGTCAAACCCCGGATACTCGACTTCTTTTAGCAAACCCATTGCCGCAAGATGAGGATCATCCAGTACCTCCTGAGGGGTCATGACGGGTCCGCAAGGAAGACGAACGGCGTCCATCTCAGCAATTGCCTCCTTCGTCGTTCTTTCCGCACACCATTTCGCCATGCGCTCAGAGATGATTTCGTTATTGTCACCACGACTCTGGTCTGTCTTGAAGCGCGGATCACTGAGCCAATGATCCTCCCCAATCAGTTTTGTCCAACGTTCGAACAACGGCCAACCGAGTGATTGCACCAGAACCCAACCATCTTTTGTCTTGAATGTATCGCCAGGCCCGGCACCCTGTGCGCGGTTTGCTGTTCCGACCCGATTTAACTGAAGCATCGCCTGCTCCATTAGCGTCACACTGGAAATAAGTACGGAAGAACCAAACAGCGACGTGTTGATCACCTGACCTTCACCTGTCATATCCCGGTGACGGAGCGCGGCCATTGTCCCGATAGCTCCCATCAGAGCCGTCGTAAAATCAACATATGGGCCATATAGCTTGCGGGGCTCACCCTCGCTGCCGGACATATGCATAACACCAGACATTGCCTGACCGAGACCATCAAATCCGACGCGGTTTTTGTAAGGCCCTTCATCACCAAAGGCGGAGCCATGAGTCAGAATAATATCTTCCTTGACGGCTTTCAGGCTTTCATAATCAAGCCCCATGGCCTCCAGTGTTTCAATCGGAAGATTGGCAACAACTACATCAGCGGTTTTCACCAAGCGCTTGACCACCTCACGCCCTTCGGGCTTCATTGGATTGAGGGTAATGCCTTTTTTATTCTGCGCCATTTGCATAAAGAGGCCGCCGTCACCCGTCTGCTCTTCTGTGAGAGGCGTGACATAGCGATCTTCGCTACCTGCCAGCTTTTCAATACGGATAACCTCTGCACCAAAGTCGGACAATACTGTTGCGCAATAGGGGCCCGCGATATAGCGACCGAAATCCAGCACCCGAATTCCCGATAGAATATTTGACATATCACTCCTTCCTGATCGTTCTTGTTATTATTACACAGGTTTATCGCCTACGATTTTGCGGGCAAGAGTGCACTTAATTGCTACATTTGGCAATTGTTTTAAAACCGAAACATGGCAACTTTTTCTGTGCCGAGAGAAGAATTCTTCAGAATTTATGCGGCATGGGTTCCGCGAATGGGGTAATCATTTTCCCGGATGAATTTCACACCCCGGAGAATTGCCCCAAGTTCCGGCCGCGCAAACGGAGCATTCGAAATATCAATGATTTGAATGACATTATCTGGCCGAATAACAAAAAGCCCCGGCTCCGGGAATGGCTGATCCGTCTCCTTGGGAGAGCGTGGATCAGAAATATAAAGCCCGAGTTTCTTCATTTGATCAATAGACAGGTCATATCCAACAGGAAAGCTGAGCGCATTGTCCTTCGTGACAGCATCCGCCTTCTCTTGCCCATCCCCGGAGATGGCAACAACGTCCAAACCGGCTTCTTCAAATTCCCCTTTCAGGCTTTCAAGCTGCGTTAAATAACGCATGCATATAGGGCAATGCTTTCCGCGATAGATAATTACAAGTCGCCATTTTTTGGTATCTGCCGTTCCATTGCCAATTGCTAGCTTACCGCCGGACACAAGAGGAACTTCAATTTTTGGGAATGCCTGCCCTGCCGTAAGTTTATTACTTGTCATTTTGTCTATCCCTTTGCAGTGTTATAGGCCATTATTTCCAGCCAATATGGAACAATCGTTCCAGTAATGTAGAAACTTTGTATCTGTTAAACAAGGTCAATTATGCAGACCGGCTTTCTTGCTAATTTATGTCGGTCCATGGATTGAATTAAATCCGATCTTCCCTAAAATGACGCTGATCTTCAACTCCCTCCTGTAAATGCATAGGTTCTGATAAATTATGGCCTCGTCTCTTAGCGAATTCCGCAAGGAACTCTCCAACCTTACCACAATAAGCCGATCTTCCACTGAGGCTGCTGTCACCCGCGATGCCGTGCTAACGAAGCCAGCGGGGTCGCTTGGTGAACTCGAAATGCTCGCTTTTTGGCTTTCCGGTTGGCAGGGCAAGCATCCGCCAAGCTGCGACCATCCGCAGGTAATTATTTTCGCAGGGAATCACGGGGTTTGCGATCAAGGTGTTTCTGCTTTTCCGCAGGAGGTAACCGTTCAAATGGTCGCAAATTTCGACCGAGGAGGCGCGGCCGTTAACCAGCTTGCCCTCGCTTTTGGCGCGAGTTTTTCGGTAAATGCCCTGGAGCTCGATAACCCGACCGCTGATTTTACAAAAGCCCCGGCAATGGATGAGGCGGAATGTGCAAACGCACTTTCTGAGGGGTGGGATTCCGTCGACAGCAAAACCGATATCCTTATCGTCGGGGAAATGGGGATCGGAAATACCACCGTGGCAGCGGCTCTTTCGGCCGCCCTTCTGGGCGGCGACGGCGCGGACTGGGCCGGCCCCGGTACTGGCGTTACAGAAGAAGGCATACGACGGAAGGCAGCGGCAATCAATGCCGGGCTAACCCGCCATCGCGACATACTTGATGACCCACTGAAAATACTCCAATGTCTTGGCGGGCGTGAAATCGCCGCCATGACCGGTGCCATTCTGTCGGCACGGCAGAAACATACCCCTGTTCTGCTCGACGGATTTGTTGCCACGGCGGCCGCAACCGTCCTTTTCAAGGCAAATCCAAAGGCTCTTGATCATTGCGTAGCGGGGCATGTCTCTGCTGAACCCGGCCATAAGAAGCTGCTCAAAGCAATCAACAAGGAGCCATTACTCTCGCTTGGCATGCGCCTCGGCGAAGGTTCCGGCGCAGCCTTGGCCCTTGCTATTATCAAGGGCGCCGTCGCCACACACAATGGCATGGCGAGCTTTGCTGATGCCGGAGTAAGCGAAGAGAAAACCGATTAGCGTTAGGAATATTGAGTTCGGTTCAGATCATTTACAAAGTTCACACGCCAATTCGTGCTCCCATCGCTCTGAAAGGACGTTAAATGGGTGAGTGAGAGGGGATCTACCGCTAGGGAGAGCATCTTTTCGGGTATCATACTTAGGGCCAGCCCCACAATCGCCCGGATCACACCCGCATGTGTCACGAGAACAAAATTTCGTGTCTCCCCGGACTGCTTAAGAATGTCAATTTCTCCTTGCACACGATTGAGAAGGTCCTGAAAACTTTCCCCCGCCTCTGGTCTAAAGGTTGCGGGGTGGTCGAAGAAATCACGATAATGCTCCCCCTCCGCCGCGGCCACCTCCTGATAGGTTTTTCTTTCCCACTGACCAAAACTCTGCTCGCGCAACGTTGAACGTTCCAGTACGGGCATATCTGCGCATCCTTGCCGGTCAAGAATATGCCGCGCAGTGTCACGGCACCGCGCCAGATCACTTGTGACAACGACACTCTTTTTGGGAAGTAATTGCGCGAGAGTATCCAACCTGCCTGTGTCAGAAAAATCGCCATCTAAATCGAGATGGCCATAGATCATGTCAGCATTAACAGGCGCGTGGCGGATCAACCACCATTCCTGTGTTACATAATCCCCCGTCATATCATCAGACGATCGATGAGCGGTGACCCGTTTATTCCACTGCTAATTTCGTGAGCTGCCAGATCGACCTGCCATAATATTTTTCCTGGGCAAGTTCCTTATTCGTATCATAGGGATAAATGATCCAAAATGGTGCGTAGACGCCATCTTCCAGCCACTCTCCGTCCATCTTATAGGCAATAATAACCTCGAAGTCCTCAGCGTCGGAAATAGGGATTTCAACTGTATACCCATCAACCGCCGTGGCTTTGAGGACTGTGCCTGCGGCTTCCACTTTATCCAGAATATCCCGCAAGAGAACCCCGCGAAAGCGAGTCTTTCCTGTTGTCCAGGGGCTGCGTGTGATGACTTCAACCGGCGTCGAAGCCGCCATATCGCCCGGGCTGAAATATATCGAACCATGAATGGAAGTGATTTTACCTGTAATTGTTAATTGCTGATCTTCCGCACGCGCCACTGAAGCACCGAAGACAAGAATCGCGATCATCACGACTAAAAAAGCCAAATTTCCGTATCTGTATGACCTGTCACTCTTTGCTAAAGAATCTGCCAATGCTTCACTCCCAATCAATTTTGTTTGCCCGCGTCCACCGCGGCGACCTATAAAATCTGTTTCAGCCCCTCCCCCTCAGCTATTCAGGCCTGATAATGATGGAGGTAGCGACAATAATCGTATATGTACCCGATACTAAAGATTACGTTCAAAGGTTTTTTTATGAAGAGGACTTTATTCGTCGCCTCGAACCGGTTGGGAGATGCCGTCCTGACAACGGGCGTGCTGCATTATCTCCTTGAGACAGAGCCGGATATAGCTGTCACAGTGATATGCGGCAATATTCCCAAAAGCATATTTGAATCCATTCCCGGCGTGGAGCGCGTCATCGGCATTAACAAGCGGCGATTTAGCCTGCACTGGCCGGAAGTTGCATTAAAGCTTGGCCCCGTTTTCTGGCACCGCATCGTCGATTTCCGTGGTTCTCTACTTGGGTTTCTTCCCGGTCGCCACAGACATATCTGGCGAGGTGGCCAGGACGACATTCACAAAGCCGTTGCAAATGCGAAGCTGATCGGTCTGGATACTCCCTTACCACCAAGAATTATGCCAAGCGAAGAGCAACTCATTGCCACACAAAAATGGCTCGGCCCAAAAGAAGTGCAAGGGCCGATATTGGCTCTCGCTCCGACAGCAAATTTTTACCAAAAGCAGTGGCATTATGAAAATTATCTCAAACTCGCTAAAGAACTGACGGCGAAAGGCTGCATTCTTGAAGGTGCCCGCATTGCCGTTTTTGGTGCTCCGGGAGAGGAGGCGCAAGCCATGCCTGTCGTAGAGGCGCTTCCCGAGGCTCAGGTTATCAATCTGGTTGGCAAAACCACACCGATGGAGGCCGCCGCTGTCCTGTCACAATGCGCACTGTTTGTCGGCAATGATTCCGGTCTCATGCATACGGCGGTTGCTGTTCAAATACCAACAGTGGCTTTGTTTGGCATTGGAAAGCCAGCTGTCTACGGACCATGGGGTGAAAAGTCCTTATGCCTGAAAAGCACTCCGCATGGCACCCCCATCACCAGATCGAACAACCCCAAAGACGCAGATAAAGAAGAACCGCTTCCTTTTGACTATGTGCGAAGAGAAATAGAAGCATTTTATCGCAGGATTAGCGAAGAGCCCCTGTCGGAAATTTAGGACTTCACCTCACGGAAAGGTGTAACGCCGCCGTCGAGAGAAAATTGGTGGTTATAGAGATCCGCATAGACCCCCTCTTTCTTCAAGAGTTGATCATGAGCGCCGCTTTCCACTATCTCACCTTCCACGACGACATTTATCATATCTGCATCGAGTATAGTCGACAGCCTATGCGCAATCACAAGGGAGGTTCGCCCCTTCATCAGATGTTTAAGTGCCCTCTGTATTTTACGTTCTGACTCAGTATCAAGAGCCGAGGTTGCCTCATCGAGAAGCAGGATCGGCGCATCTTTCAACATTGCACGCGCAATAGAAATACGTTGTTTCTGGCCACCGGAAAGGCGGACGCCATGGCTACCGACAAGTGTTTCATACCCCTTCGGTAAAGCCGAAACGAAGTCATGAACCGCTGCGGCTTTAGCTGCCTCTACAATCTCCTCGTCGGTCGCATCGTCGCGGCCATATGCAATATTCGCCTTAATCGTATCATCAAACAGGAACACATCCTGACTCACCAGAGCAATTTTCTGACGAAGCGAAGCCAAGGTAACATCTCGAACATTTTGCCCATCGACCAGAATTTCTCCGTCGTTCACATCGTAAAATCGCGGGATAAGGTTCAGTATGGTTGATTTACCTCCGCCTGAGGGTCCGACCAGCGCAACCCGTTTCCCGGCCTCAAGCTTCAACGAAATGTCGTTCAGGACGATTTCATCATTTTGATAGGCGAATTTAACATGTCGGAACTCGACATCTCCCCGGTGGAATTCAAGCATGGCGGCCATTGGGCTATCCACAACCTTATGATCAATATCCAAGAGAGCAAAAATTCGTTGCGCCGCTGCGAGGCCGGTTTGCATTCTTGGAAAAAGCTTCGCCACACTTTTGATAGGTTGATACGCCAACATAATTGCAGTGATAAAAGCAAAGAATGTGCCCGGCGTGGTCTGTCCTTCGATCACGCTACTCGCGCCATAGAAAATCACACCGGCAATCAGAAACCCCGCCAATGTCTCAACAATCGGTCCGCTTGACGCCTCGATCCTCAACGCCTTGAACTGCATTTTGAAGCGATCTTCAATCACTTCGTCGCCCTGCTGCACGGCCTGATTTTCACGATCATAGGCCTTCACCACACGAATCCCCTGAAAGTTCTCCTCCAGGAAGGAACTGAAATCCGCTGTTTGCTCGAGCACCTTGTTCGATGCCTTGCGGGAACGCTTGCCAAGTTGACGGATTGCCAACGCACCGGGAGGCAAGGCGATCAGGATAAACAGAGCCATTTTCCAGTCATAATAAAACAGCGACGCGATTAGGAATATTGCTGTAAGGGTGTCCTTGGTCATAACCACCAAAGTCTGGGTGGCGACCGTTTTCAGGTAATTTGTATCAAAGACAAAACGGGAAATCAGATTGCCCGAGGCGTTTTCATGAAACCAGGCCAGATCCGCAAAAACGAGTTTTTTAAATAGATTTTTCTGGATATCAGAGACAATACGCGTACCAATCCAGTCCATGACGATTGTTTGTCCGTATGTCGCAAATCCACGGGCCGCGAAAATACCGATCACAGCAAGAGTGGTGTAAATCACGAACTCCGGATTTTTATCGAAGAATACCTCATCAATGATTGGCTTCATGATAAAAGCTGTCGCTGTGGCAGTCAGGGCGCTCACGATCATAAAGAAAATGGCAAGAAACAGTCGGCCTTTATAATGGGAGACATAATCCCGCAACAATCGACCATACAGAACCACTGTCGCTGAATTATTTGGAATATCGGGAGTTGTTTTGCTCAATCTGTTATCCGGCTTTATCTTGTATAAACTGGCCCACAGGTAGCACAGGGGCCTTTTCCTGAATAGCGTAAACGCCCTTTTAGTGTCTTTGCGCGCATCATAGACGACCGAGATACAACAGTATTGGGGCGACCGCCAGAAATCCAAACTATAGCACCCATTTTGTCAAGATTTTAGTTGCGAATGATTTGCATTTTTATTATTAGTCATAGTTGCGAATGAAAATCAAACCTAGAATCTGAAAGAACATCTCCATGTTAATTTACCGTTCGGGGCCAGCGGGATACCTGCTTGCGCTTACCGCCGCCTTTCCGATATCACTTGTTGCTGTCTCCGCATCCGCCGAAGAGACAAGCTATCCGCAAATAACCGGAGAGCTTTCCGTCGAGATTGAGAATGACTGGACATACCAATCGGATGATCCCACAGCAGAGATTAACGACCTCTATCCCACGGTTGTTCTTGGTACAAATGTCGCCTTTACAGAAGCCTTTTCCCTTAACTTCGAAGCCACGCTCGAGCCCGTCGAAGACGCAACAAGTGATCGGGCGTTTGAAGACTTGGGAGGATATCTGAATATTATCACCGCTAACTATGACGGTGAGACAGTTTCCGCTTATGCCGGTAAGTTCACCCCGAACTTCGGCATTGCCTGGGATATCGCGCCGGGAATTTTCGGCACCAACCTGAATGAAGACTATGAGTTGGCAGAGATGGTCGGATTTGGTGGCGGATTTCATTTTGAAGCCGCGGGTGTCCATACAATATCAGCTAGCACCTTTTTCCAGGATACAAGTTTCTTAAGCAATTCTGTTGGAACAAAACGAGGGCCGTTGGAACTTTCAGACGGCGGTGCTGGCAATACGGAAGACTTCTCTTCATTTGCTGTCGCATTTGATGGTGAATTTCAACATGTTGCCGGATTTCGGTATCATCTTGGCTTTTCCTCTCTCGGGGCTGGCGAGGGTGGCAATGACCGACAGCTTGGCTATGCCATTGGCGTCGAATACGCCTTTAACATCGGCGAGAACCTGACCATTTCTCCCATGGCTGAATATGTCTATTTCGATAATTATGGCGGCATGGGCAATGACACTGCGAAATATTTCACTGGTGGACTGGCGCTCAATCATGAGAACTGGGTTGCCTCGACCACCTATCAGTTGCGCGATACGGAAGTTTCCGGCGTCACTACCGATGACTATGTCGTCGACTTTACCGTGGGTTATGTCTTTGACATGGGCCTCGGGGTAGCTGCCGCATGGCGTGGCGCCGAAGAAGACAACGTCGATTCAGAGGGCCTTGGCCTTCTCCTTTCATACGCAATTGAATTCTAAGCATGAGGAACCCAATGAGAAAAATTAGCTTATATGCAGGCATCTCCTGCATCGCACTGGCACTCGCTTCCGTGTCCTATGCTTCACAAACCGATCCTATCCGGAATATCTCAAGCTATGCCCTTGATAAGGATGCCGCCGGATATGTTCCGAAGTATGACGCTTATCCGGTCATCGCAAATTATGCCGCATTGGTCGCGGAAAATTACAGTCAGTCACTGCTGGATGCAAAAGACCTGCAAACTGCCATCGGCGCGCTGCTGGAAAATCCATCCCAGGAAACGCTTAACGCAGCTCGAAACGCTTGGCTGAATGCCCGCACGAGCTATTTACAGACGGAGGCATTTCGCTTTTATGAAGGACCTATCGATTTCGTAGACGAAAAAACCGGCGAAGAAGGACCGGAAGGCCGGCTCAATGCTTGGCCGATGAATGAAGGCTTTATTGACTATGTTGAAGGAAACCCGAAAGCTGGAATCATCAATAATACGTCTATCGAGATCACCGCAGCCTCCATTCGTGAAAATGACCAAGTGGAAGACGAGGCAGATGTCACGACCGGCTATCATGCCATTGAATTCCTGCTCTGGGGACAGGACATGAACCCCACCTCCCCTGGCGAACGTCCTTATACAGACTTCATCGTCGGGAAGGATAACAACGACAGACGGCGGCTCTATCTTAAAACGATCACTGAGATGCTGGTTGCCGATTTGGAATGGCTGGTGACAGCCTGGAATACCAGCGATCCAGACAGCTACGCCGCAACATTCAAAGCATATTCGGATCGCGAAGCACTTGGCCGAATTCTAACCTCGCTCGCAACACTGAGCGAGTTTGAACTGGCCCTGGAACGCATTGCAACCGGGTTAGACAGTGGCGATCAGGAGGACGAGCAGTCTTGTTTCTCCGACAATACACTTAATGACGTCATTTTTGATCAGCGCGGGATACGGAATGTCTATTTCGGCAGCTACGGCAGCGTGAATGGCCCCGGCTTCAGCGACCTTGTCGGCGACCTCGCACCAGATCTAAACAAGCGTATGATCACCGCGCTTAACCAGACCGACGCAGCGATTTCATCACTCAATTATCCGTTCGACTCTATTCTGGCATCGGCGCCAAAAAGTCAGGCCCGCGCAGAGGCAGAGGCCGTGATTACTGCCTTGCAAGCTCAATCAGATGTCATTAAGGACATTGGCAAACTCCTCGGAGTTAAAGTCATCGTCCCTACCGGCGGTTAAAAGGAACCACAATAAAAATGCAACGGACGCTTTGGGTCACAGTAGCCCTGATACTGCCACTTATCCTGTCGGCAACTATCGTTAAGGCCGGCTACGACATCAAAGCGCCCATATCTGCTTCTCCGGGTGGGGAGACAACGCAACCGACCCGGGGGAAAAATTCTTTTTCACTGCCTGCCGCGAATATAAACCGCGATCAACTTCGTATTTTTTTCTTTGGCAACAAGCTCTTCAATACAAACTGGGTAATCGCGCCCGCGTCGGTCAAAACACTCGATGGCCTCGGTCCGACCTTTAACCGCGTCTCCTGCTCGGGTTGTCACTTACGAGACGGGCGCGGCCAGCCACCCACGAAAAAGGGCGGGGAATTTCTTTCCATGCTTGTCCGGCTAAGTGTCCCTGGCGCGGCTGAGCATGGCGGCCCAAACCCTCATCCTATCTATGGCGATCAGTTAAATGACCGGTCAATTCCCTCTGTTCCGGCGGAGGGCAAGGTCATGATCGAAACTACCGAAATTTCCGGCCAGTTTGCAGATGGCACGCCCTATTCCCTTCTCCGGCCGGAATATCATTTCTCCGACCTTGCATTCGGTCCATTGGGACCGGATATTATGATTTCACCCCGGGTGGCTCCGGCCGTCATAGGCCTTGGGTTGCTCGAAGCGATTTCTGAAGAGGATTTAAAGGCAATTGCGGACCCGAAAGATGTCGATGATGACGGCATTTCCGGCCGGCTCAACCATGTGTGGGATCAAGGCAAAAAAGCAATGCGCATTGGCCGGTTCGGCTGGAAGTCAAACGCGGCGTCACTTCTTCATCAGAACGCTGCCGCCGCTTTTGGCGATATCGGCCTTACTTCAAATTTGTTTCCTGAGCAGAATTGCCCGGAAGGGCAAGACGCCTGCCGCAATGCACCGATTGGGAATGCGCCCGAGCTTAGTGATGAGTTTCTGGACAAGATGACACTCTATACCCAGACGCTTGCAGTCCCGATCCGGCGGCATGTTGATGAGCCGGATGTCGTTGCAGGGGAGTCATTGTTCCGCGATATCGGCTGTGCCTCTTGCCATATCCCGACATTTGTAACAGGAAAACATCCGGCGCTACCGATACTCTCCAACCAGACGATCCACCCTTTCACGGACCTTTTGCTCCATGACATGGGCGATGACCTCGCCGATGGCCGGACGGATTTTGTGGCGACTGGCAAAGAATGGCGCACCGCACCGCTCTGGGGTATTGGTTTAGTTGAGGCGGTCAACAAACATTCAAGGTTCCTCCATGATGGCCGCGCCCGCTCAATCGAGGAAGCTATCCTCTGGCACGGCGGAGAGGCGAAAAATGCAAAGGACTCATACCGCAGCCTGGATGCCTTGGAACGCGGGCAACTTCTGGCTTTCCTGAATTCTCTTTAAATTTACTGCGCCGTATGCAATCGGTCATAACGCTTTACCTGCCGCAAGAGGATCAGAGCCAACAACAGCCCGATTGCGGAAAGTAGTGACATAAACAGGAAATTATAGGAGCCATCCTGCTGATGCAGCCACCCGGCCGCAATGGTGAAAATGCCGAAGAATACCCCCATGGCGAGGCTGTCATAGAGGCCTTGAGCGGACGCCGAAATTGCCGGCGGCACGCGTTTTCCGATATACGCAATGAATGACATATAGAGAAGCGCGAACGTCAAGGCGTGAAGAGTCTGGGCGAAACCGATGAGGATCGGTGAAGCCGCGACGGCAAGCAGAAGCCAGCGCACCACGCCTCCAAGTGCCGCGACGGCAATCATCGGCGTCGCACCAAAGCGGGCGATCAGACGGCCTGAGACTGCGAACATCCCGATCTCTGCCACAACCCCGATCACCCAAAACAGCGTAATTTCAGCATTTGTATAGCCTAGATTAGCCCAGTGAATAGCACTAAAGCCATACAGTCCAGCATGGGTGGAAAGGAGCAAGGAAACGGTTACTACAAAGAGCGGAAAATTGGGCAGTGTGAGTGGCCTGAAGAATGGCGCTTTTCCTTTTTCGGGCTTCGTCTGGATTCCCGGAAGCAAAAGAGAGACGAAAAGCAGAAATACCGCCGCCAACACCATCGACACATAGATTGTGTCAATGCCATACTGATCGGCTGCAGCCCCCACGAGAAGCGAAACAGCAATAAAGCTCAATGATCCCCAGAGGCGGGCTTTGCCGAAATCGATACCGACTGTCTGCTGCGCGCGAAGTGTCAGTCCGTCGGAAAGCGGTACTGCAGAGGAAAGAGCCGCCCCCGCCGCACCCCAGATCAACGCATAAAGAAGCCACCCCTCCGTGTAGGGGAGCAAAATCAGGGCCGCAATAACGAACAGGGCCAAGGCGATCAGAATGCTTTTGCGATTTCCCGTCATATCCGCGATCCATGACGTCAGGGGCACAAAGATCAACTTGGCCCAATAGGCCGCGCCCATCACAATGCCGACATACTCCACCGAGATATAATGTTCGAGCCATCGCGGCCAAATAGGAATAGCGATCCCATAGACCGAGAAAAAGGCGACGTAATAGAGCGACATCCGAAGATGTGCGGATCGCTTTGAATAGTCAGGCTCTGCCATCAGGAAAAACACTCGCCAATTAGCGGAGGTTCTTCATAGCTCAATAAGTACTCACAACAAACTGAAGAATTGTCAGGCTCTGCCCGGCCCCCGCATTTCCATTAAATAATGTGACATAGATCACTTGAATTCCATGGAATTTACTTTATTCTAATACTCATACAACGATGAATGGAGGAATTGTGATGGATCGGCGCAAATTTATTAGGACAATTGGCGGAAGTGGATTAGTGATCGCGGCTTCCGGGTTCTCTTTGTCCAGATGCGATCAAATGCCGGAAAGCGCAATTTCCCCTTGGAGCGGGCCGGCTCCGGACCTTCCCGATCGGGAGTGGCTGTTAAGTTATGCCATCCTCGCTCCCAACCCCCATAACAGGCAGCCTTGGCTCGCGGATCTATCCAAAGATGATGAGATTACCCTGTTTGCAGATCCAGAAAGATTGCTTCCTCATACAGATCCTTTCGGGCGACAGGTCCTGATCGGCCATGGCACATTTCTCGAACTTCTCGGCATTGCAGCACGGGAAAAAGGCTACCGCACGAAGATTACACTGTTCCCGAACGGGGAGCCAGCAGGTGACAGCCTCGAAATCGGAACCATGCCAGTGGCACGCATCCAGCTTGAAAAGGACGTGTCCATATCTACCGATCCCCTTTTCGGTGATATTCTCAACCGCCGTTCCAACAAAGAAGGATATGAGAAGGCTTATCTCAACGCGACAGATGAGCAGATCATAGAAAGCCTGCCATTGCTTGACGGGCAAAGAACCGGTATTGCAACAAATGAAGCGGATGTCTCTCCCCTTAGGGAGTTTGCTCGCCTCTCGGTTCTCAAGGAAATTGAAACGCCCCGCACTCTCCTTGAAAGTGTTGAACTAACCAGAATAGGTGCCACGGAAATTGCCGCAAACCCTGACGGGATCGACTTGAACGGCCCTCTATTCTGGTGGCTCAAAAGGTTTAATTTAATGAGCAAGGAAAAGGCAATGACGCCTGGCACATTGGCCCATCAAGGCGGTATCGATTACGCCATGGGGTGGGTAGAGGGTACTTACAATATGGGTTGGCTATCAACCGCTGATAATTCAAGAAGCGCGCAAGTAAATGCCGGCCGGAGCTACGTTCGCCTGAACCTAATGGCAACCAATGCAGGAATTGCCATACATCCGGTTAGCCAGGTTTTGCAGGAATATCCCGAAATGCAAGAGATTCAATCCGACTTTTTAGATCATTTAGGGATAGAAGCACCCGAAACCGTGCAAATGTTCTACCGATTAGGCTATCAAACTAACGTTTCCCCTTCCCCACGCCGTAAAATGCCTGATATAGTAATCGCATGAGCGCAAACAGAGAAAACGAGAAGTATGACCGGAAGGAAGAGCTTCCGTCTTCGGATTTTCGCATCATCAACTGGATTGGGATTATCAGCCAGCTGACGGATACGAAGATGCGGCAGCTTCTCGACGGAACAGATGTTCCTCCTCCACAGTTCATCCTTCTCAACCATTTTATGCATCAGCCTGAAGAGGGCAAGACAGTCTCCGGGATCGCTTGGGCCATGCAGCAGCCGCAGCCGGGCATAACCAAGACAATTGCGAAGATGCTCAAAAAAGACTTTCTGCGCGCGGAAGACAATCCAGCGGATGGACGCTCAAAAATCCTTTATCTGACCAAAGCTGGTAAGAAGGCCCATGCAAAGGCGCAGGAGCGATTGGAAGCTGCACTCGCCGATACCTTCGATGGCTGGCGTGAGTGGGAGAAAAAGGACTTTTTCAGCTTCCTCGACAAGCTGAAGGTCTATCTGGACGAGAACCGCTAAACTTCGGGTTCGTTGGCAAGTTCGGGAGTTTTCTTTGCCGTTCGAAGATTGATTATCGCGACACCGGCAAGAGTCACTATTCCTCCAAGAACAAAGCGCAATGTAATAGGCTCGGAGAAGAGCACGACACCGAAGGCAACGCCAAATATCGGGGCCAACAACCCAAAGGGCGTCAATGCGGCGATCGGATAACGCTGAATAAGATAGTACCAGCCGCCATGGGCAAAAATCGTAGTGACGACAACAACAAAAGCAAGGGCACCGACCGCTTCCCATCCCATCGACATTACTGAATCAACCTGACCCGTTTCCAGAATAAATGAAAGCAACATCAATGGCAGAACAGAGATCGCACCGATCCAAGCTTGCATCGACATGGTACCAACATTCTGGATTTGCCGCATCATAATCAGGCCAACGGACATAAAAAGTGCCGCGATGGCAACCAGGGTAACGCCCTCAAGCTGATCAAAAATCACTGGATCAAACCCCAGAATCATGACCCCACCAAACGCCATGATGATTCCCAATATACGCCGCCAGCCGATTGTTTCCTTTAACAGGATCACCGCCATAATCACCGAGAATGGCGCAATAAGTTGGCTTGTGATGGCAACCGCCGTAACACCGCCCGCGGCAAAAATTCCAAGATAAAGAAAAGTGAAATGGAAAACCCCAACAGTTATGGCAATCCAGAAAATCGCCTTCATCCGTCCTTTGATGATTCTCAAGAAGGGCGACAGCAAAATTGCCACCAGCAAGAATCGCAGCGCCGTAAAGAAAAGGGGCGGAAAATGATCAAGGCCAACCTTCGACGCAACAAATGAAAATCCCCATATCGCACTGATAACAAGGGCCATCGCAATATGAGGAAGAGACATAGAAGAGCTTTCCAGGCTGTTATTTTGGCCATTTCGGGACTGCAATGGATATTAAAAGCAGTCGCGAGCACATGATTAATGACCTACACATAGCGTAACGTCGTATATATATGCATCATTTATCTCAGGTTAGATGCTAGAAAATAGTTCTGAAGGTGAAAACACCGGCAGACTTGGTAAATAATCTGCACTCGGATACAGGGATAGAATGGATTCAGTTACGCAGTTTGTATTAGGTGCCAGCATTTCCGGTGCGTTGTTAGGCCCACGCATTGGGCCAAAAGCCCTGTTGATAGGCGGCATTGTCGCGACCTTACCCGATCTTGACAGTTTTGTTCCTCTTGATGATGCCATCGATAACATGACTTATCATCGGGGCTTCAGCCACTCCGTTATTGTTCAAACGGTCCTCTCTCCGCTGATCGCACTCGCGATAGGCAAGATCGCCCCGTCAAGCTGGCAACATAAGAAAATACTCTTTCTAACGGTTTGGCTCGCTTTGATTACCCACAGCCTGCTGGATTCGCTAACAACTTATGGTACGCAGATTTTCTGGCCACTGAACGTTGGACCGCCTGTCGCCTTGCCTGCTGTTTTCATAATTGATCCAATTTATACGCTGCTTCTGCTGATCGGAATTGCGACAATATTTCTGGCGAGGAACAAACCGGGCGGCGGTTTTCGTATAAACCGGATTATGCTGGCACTCAGTTGCGCCTATCTAGCCATCGGGCTTACAGGAAATACGATTATTTCCAGTCGTGCCAGCGCTGACCCGCTCCTTCGAGATATGCGCATACATGTTCAACCCACGGCCTTTAATCTTCTGGTATGGCAAGTTACGGCCATTTCTGAGGAAAAGATTTCGACCGGATTGACCAGTCTTATCAATGACTGCGGCATTCGTAATCTTGTAACGGTTCCGCGACAGCAAATTCCGCATGGTATCAAGGATATCCCACCATCTGTGAAAAGACTGGAATGGTTTACAGACGGATTTTATTCCTATGGGGAAAGGGATGGCGCCCAGACCATTACGGACTTACGCATGGGCTTTTACCCGAACTATGTTTTTTCTTTCAAGTTCGCAGAAAATTCGTCCGACAACATAGTTATCATTCCACCTGAGCGTATTAGCCTCAGCTATGAAGAGCGTGCTGGTGAAATCTTCTCACTCGTATCGGAAACATTGAAGGGATGCGATGAAAGTTAGCCATGATGGCAATCTCGCTTGCTGTCAGCTGATTTTTTCCGCCTGTCCCCATCCATGTAAATTAACGCTGGCGCAGCTTTGTGCCCGAAGGTACTCTTGGCGGTCTGTCCTCCCCGACGGGTCAAGCGTGCCTTAAATGTAATTTACTGCCTTACGGATATCAGAATGCTTTCGATACTTACTCTCGGCTTTTTAATTGGTATGCGCCACGCGTTGGAGGCAGATCATGTCGCTGCGGTCGCCAGCCTTGCATCGGGCAGCAAGAATATCCGGGAAACGGTATTCCATGGCGCAGTCTGGGGTCTCGGCCATACGATCGCCCTGATGGTTTTTGGCTCAGTCGTTATTATGATGAACAGTACGGTGCCGGAAACACTCGCCCATTGGTTGGAATTTACTGTTGGAATTATGCTGGCGCTGCTTGGGGCCGATGTGATCCGGCGGATGATCCGGGACCGGGTACATTTTCATTTTCATAAACATAAAGCCAACGACCACTCTCATTTGCACGCGCATTCCCACCGCGGTGAGGGCGAACATGCGGCCTCGGCTCATGAGCATACGCATAATAAGGGCCTGACGGCGCGCGTCCTCGCCGTCGGAATAATGCATGGAATGGCGGGATCCGCGGCTTTGGTTCTGCTCGTTGCCGGAACAATTACAAGTACGACGACAGCCATTCTTTATATTGTCCTCTTTGGCTTCGGATCTATTGTCGGTATGGCCGCGCTTTCCGCCGTTATTGCCGTTCCACTGCGCTATTCGGCTGCATCCATGACATGGGCGTATAACAGCATGCAGGTGATTGTCGGCATCGGCACAATGTCGCTCGGCGTTTATACGATGTACAGCCTTGGCCTCGCCTGAAAACAATCGGAAGCATAGAGAGGCAATCTCGCCCCTCGCTACCCTGCTCCCACATGGGGCTTTATTGCTTGCTGTAATGCTTCTTGGTCTGTCTTTTGTCGGCATACGGGCCATTATGACGGATCAGGAGGCTGCCGCATCCCTCGGATTCCTTCGCTATGGGCTCGCGACGCTGATCCTTCTGCCATTGCTATGGCGGCGCAGGATAGTTATGCCTCCGCTGAAAGTGTTCACTATTGTAGCCCTTCTCGGCGTACTCCAGTTTGGCCTTTTCCATCTTTTCGTAAACACAGCCCTGAAGGATATTCCTGCTTCCCGCGGCGCAGTGATCTTCGCCCTTATTCCAATCATGACCATGTTAATCGCGGCTATGGCGGGGCGCGACACACTCAATGGCATCAAGCTGTTTGCGGCGGTCTTATCCATTGTTGGCGTAACGCTTGCCATTGGCGAAAAAGCCTTCGCCCCCAACGCCACGTCAAGTAGCTGGACAGGAGAGATACTCTTCTTTTTGGCAGTTAGCTGCGGCGCAACATATAACGCTTTTTCTGGCCGCCTAATGCAAAATCGCTCTGTCCTGCTACTCACGATTATCGGGATGAGCGCGGGAACCATGGTGATTTTTCCCGTCGCCTATAGCGAAGGAATCGGAACCGTCATCGCCGGATATGACACGCAAGATTGGCTGTGGATACTGTATCTCGCGGGGCCCGCCGCAGCCTTCAGCCTTTTTATATTTAACTGGGGCCTAAAACAGCTCACTCCCTCCCAAGCGGCGATTTATGTACCCATAGCGCCTATCATGGCGGCGGCCTTCGGTGCCCTAATATTGAACGAGCATCTCTCCAATCTCTTCCTTGTAGGATTGGCCTGCGCCGTGGCGGGCCCAATTATTGTGAATTGGCGACGCAGTTAGCGCGGAACAAGTTCCTGTCATAAAATTGAATACACTGCCTTAGTAAAAAGGCTAAAGTTCTATATTGGCGATATCTAAGAGAGAGATTTCATGAAAGCTACCAGATTATTTATATCTTCGTTATTGGCCCTGTTTTTCATGACCTTACAACATGGTGAATCGACCGCTCAGCCGGCAGAAACTGTCTCCTACGGGCCGCGGCCTCTCTTCCTCGTGGATGAAATGGAAACCGGGGAGCTGAAAGAAAAGCTCCTGCAATGTCGGTCGCAACCAGCCAGAACAACAGATTTCTCTATTGGACATCGTGGCGCCTCCCTTCAGTTTCCCGAGCATACAAAAGAAAGCTATCTTGCTGCTGCGCGCATGGGCGCGGGCATCATTGAATGCGACGTAACCTTCACCAAGGACAAGGCACTTGTCTGTCGGCACTCTCAATGTGATCTTCACCAGACGACAGATATTCTTGAACGCCCTGAGCTGGCGGCAAAATGCTCCGTTCCCTTTTCCCCGGCCAGTGAGAATGGTGGTAAGGCGTCTATGAAATGCTGTGCCTCTGATCTGACGCTTGCCGAGTTCAAATCCTTGAAGGGCAAGATGGATGGTGGAAACAAAAAGGCAGAAACCATTACTGAATACCTGAGAGGAACACCCAGTTGGCGTACGGATCTTTATGCCTCGAACGGCACTTTGATGACGCATCAGGAAAGTATCGCGCTGATTGACGGACTAGGACTAAAATTCACACCAGAGCTTAAATCCGCCGATGTTCCAATGCCCTACGCAGGAAATTACAATCAGCAAGACTACGCCAAAGCAATGATCGCAGAGTATAAAGCGGCGGGGATCGATCCGGCGCGTGTCTTTCCGCAATCCTTTAATCTCGACGATGTGTTTTATTGGATCGAAAGTGAGCCAGAGCTTGGTATGCAAGCCGTATTTCTTGATGGACGATATCGCGGCAATAGTCTGAACCCGGCTAATCCGGATACATTCTCACCAAGCATGCAAGAACTCGCCAATAAAGGCTTGCGCTATATTGCACCACCGATCTGGATGCTTCTTGCGTTGGATGAAAACGGCAAGATCGTCCCCTCATCCTATGCGAAGGAGGCCAAAAAGGCAGACCTTAAAATCATTACCTGGACGTTGGAACGCTCCGGCTCCCTCACCACCGGCGGTGGCTGGTATTATAGAACAATCTCGAATGCTATAGACAACGAGGGCGACATGATGACCGTTCTCGACGTTCTGGCGAAAGACGTGGGTGTTGTTGGTGTCTTCTCTGACTGGCCCGCGACAACCACTTATTATGCAAACTGCATGGGGCTTGATTAAGCCTCATTCGCCGCAAGAAGCTTGGTATTGCCGCCCGAAGCAGTCGTATCGACACAAAGCGCCCGTTCCGCAACGTAATATTCCCAATCCTCACTGCCGGTGATCAGCGGGACGATTGATCCGTCGCGAGTTGCAATTGCCTGTCGGTAGGCACGAAGATCATACTCCCCACCCGTGAGGGCAACTCCGGCCAATGACGGCAACGCCGCGACTAATCCCGGTGTCAGTTCCTCCTCAAGGCGGATGATAAGTCCTTTTAGCCCTTTTACCGCGTCAAACGCTTTGATTACTTCTTCGTTTCCTTCCGGCGCATTCGCAAGAATAACGCTGTTTCCGGTGAGCAATGCCGTCAACGCCATTCTGATTGCGTCTGATCCCGCGCACAGAATTATCCCCCGCCCGTGAAGGCCTAGACGATTACTTTCCCCGGTCGGTCCCGCCAGATCGACAGAACCAGGACTATAATCCAGTGCCTGATCCAGAGTTTCCCTGATTGTCTTCTGCAGGGTTACCCGCAGTTTAGAGGAAGAGTTTTCCAACATTGCTCTGCGATCTTCGCTCTGATCCCATCGCGATTGCGCCTGTCGCAACCCTCGGATTACTGCATATAGATTGTCGGATATAGTTACCCTCGGCCATGTGCTGGCAGCCTGCCCAGAAGAGAGCTTTACATGACCTTTCTTCTTCATAAAACGATGAAGATAGAGCGGTCCACCTGCCTTCGGGCCGGTCCCCGACAGCCCCTCCCCACCAAATGGCTGAACGCCAACGACAGCACCAATCTGGTTGCGATTAACATAGAGATTACCAACATGTGCCCGATCACAAACATCCTGAACACGGGTATCGACACGGGTATGCAGACCGAGTGTCAACCCATAACCTGTGGCATTGATCTTCTCGACGACCTTGTTCACGTCCTCTGCCTTGAATGTTGCAACGTGCAAAACTGGACCAAATATCTCTTTCTCTAGTTCCTCAATCCCGTCGATTCGATAAGCCGCCGGACTTACAAAACAATCCGCCTTTGCCTGCGGCGGTAGCGGCAATTTCTTGATCAAACGGCCGGCGTCTTCCATCTTTTTACAGTGCGCTTCAATCATGGACTTCGCATCAAGGTCGATGACTGGCCCCACATCGACAGCAATATCCCAGGGATTGCCAATCTTGAGTTCTGCCATCGCGCCTTCAAGCATTTCAGTAACCTTGTCAGCCACATCCTCCTGTACATAGAGGACGCGGAGCGCAGAGCATCTCTGGCCCGCAGACTGGAACGCCGATGCGACGATATCCCGGATCGCCTGCTCCGGTAGTGCGCTTGAATCAACAATCATGGCATTGAGACCGCCCGTTTCCGCAATGAGCGGCGCCCTCGGGTCTGCATTCTCGGCCATTGATCGCGCAATGCGCTGCGCGGTTACCGTCGATCCAGTGAAGCAAACACCCTGTATATCGGGATGCGAGACCAACGCCGCCCCAACGACCGCACCATCGCCCGGCAGAAGTTGCAGAACATCGCCCGGAATTCCTGCGGCGCGCATCAATTCAACGGCCCTGTTGGCAATTAATGGTGTTTGTTCCGCTGGTTTCGCGATCACGGTGTTGCCTGCGACCAATGCGGCGACAATCTGCCCCGTAAATATGGCAAGCGGAAAATTCCAGGGGGAGATACAGATAAAAAGACCGCGCCCCTCTAAATCTCCCTTTTTTGCATCCTCCCGCGCCCGCAAAGCATAATATCGACAGAAGTCGGCTGCCTCCCGTACTTCGGAAATTCCGTCCATGATCGATTTGCCTGCCTCCCGCGCCAGCAAAGCCATCAGTTCCACCCGGTTTTCCTCGTAAAGATCGGCAAGACGCTCTAATACTTCTGCACGATCATTAATCGGCGTTTGCCGCCAGTCCGTCACCCCGGCAACAGCAATGGAAACTGCCGCACTTATATCATCCGGTGTCGCCTCTATTACTCTACCAACGATATCTGATCGCTGGGAAGGGTTACAGACATCACGTCCCTTACCGGCCACCCGTTTTCCCTCAATCATCGGAGCAGCCTGCCATGTCGTGGCCTTGAAGGCATCGCGACTATCCTCAAACGCCGCCAGTACCGACGGGTTCGGGAAATTAATACCTGCTGAGTTACGCCGCCACTCTCCATATATTGCCAACGGCAAGGGAATTTTGTCATTTTCTATTGTCGAGTAAGATAAAATTGTATCCACCGGATCGCGCACAACTTGCTGCGGTGGAACTTTTTCATCGAGAACCTGATTGACGAAAGAACTGTTCGCCCCGTTTTCAAGCAGCCGGCGGACAAGATACGCGAGAAGGTCTTCATGAACCCCGACCGGCGCATAAATGCGGCATCGATTTTTGTTGTGCGCCATGACAAGGTCATGCAATCCTTCCCCCATGCCATGGAGCCGCTGAAACTCAAAGTTATCGACTTCGTCTGCCATATCCAGAATGCCCGCAATTGAATGCGCATTATGCGTCGCAAACTGCGGGTAAATATGATCTGTCATGGAAAGTAACTTCTTTGCACAGGCTAGATAACTGACATCCGTTGCTGCCTTTCGGGTGAACACAGGATACCCTTCATATCCCATGACCTGCGCGAGCTTGATCTCAGTATCCCAATAGGCGCCTTTGACCAGCCGAACCATAATCTTCCGGTTCAGCTTTTTGGACAGCGCATATAGCCAGTCGAGCACGTAGGCGGCGCGCGGCCCATAAGCCTGCACCACGACCCCAAACCCGTCCCATCCTTTCAGGTCCGGGCTTGCCAACACAGTTTCGATTACATCGAGAGAGAGATCGAGGCGATCGGCCTCTTCCGCATCGATATTGAAGCCCATATTAGCGTTCTTCGCCTGAAACACGAGGGACGACAGGCGCGGCACCAACTCATCAATGACCCGCTTTTTCTGTGCATATTCGTAACGCGGATGAAGCGCCGAAAGCTTCACGGATATACCCGGATTATTACGACTATCCGCATGCCGGCTGTGTTCAGAAATACTGGATATTGCCTTGGCGTAGGCCATGAAATAACGCTGCGCGTCTTCTGCTGTTCGCGCCGCCTCACCCAGCATGTCATAGGAATATGTATATCCCTTTTTCTCCATTCCTCGGGCGCGGCTCATCGCTTCCTGAATATCGCGGCCAAGCACGAATTGATGACCGAGAACTTTCATGGATTGACTGACGGCGGTGCGGATAACCGGCTCCCCTACCCGCTTCATAAGCTTTCGAAGCTGCCCGACGACGTCAAGTGAACCATCACCAAGTGGATGAACAACCTTTCCCGTCAGCATCAGCCCCCATGTGGAGGCATTCACCAACGGAGAGGAAGAATGACCTAGATGCTTGCTCCAGTCCGCAGGGGCGATCTTATCGCTTATCAGCGCGTCCATGGTTATTTCGTCCGGCACACGCAAGAGAGCCTCAGCCAGGCACATCAGGGCGACCCCTTCCTCAGTTGTAAGGCCATATTCACCGAGGAAGGTTTCCATAACGCCGGGGTTGTCAGCACGGCGGAGTTCTTTCACTAAAACCACAGCCTGATCAACGATCCGGTTTCGGGCGTCTTCCGAGAGGTCCAGATCGTCAATCAGTTTATGAACTGCCGCTGCCTCATTTGTGAGATAGTTGTCGCGGATATCGGAGCGAAGTTGCAGCAATTTCTTCTGAGCCATGACCAGCCTCGTCTTTGAGTTATTAGTAAGCGTGAAATTACCACAAATATTACTCTCAAATCGGAAGGCCTTGTGACCAAAGTGCACCAAAATTACGCTGTAAAGTCAGAGCGCCTTCATATCCAGGCATCTAATTTCCTAAAAACCCCCGCCATTATAGGCAAAACGACTATACCAACGCACTTATGGCCGCACCTTGAAGGTCGAAACGCCTGTCTCCCTCAGCGGTGCCGCCATTTCCGCAAAATCACAGAGAAGCTTCCGGGTATCACGCGGATCAACAATTTCTTCGATCATGAAGCGCTCTGCTGTCCGGAAAGGAGACCGCAAGCGATTCAGCCGTTCCTCTATCTCCTCTAGCTTCGCCTTGGGATCATCCGATGCTTCCAGCTCGGATTTATAAGCAGCTTCCAGCCCCCCTGCGATGGGCAACGACCCCCAGTCACCCGATGGCCAGGCATACCTGAGATTGAACCGTCCTGAATTCATATGTGCAGCCCCCGCAACCCCATAGGCTTTGCGTAGAATAATCGCACACCAGGGCACACTCGCCTGTGCAATTGCCGCCATCGCCCGCACACCATGACGGATCGTTGCTTGTTCTTCCGCTTGCCGGCCGACAAGAAAGCCCGGAATATCAACCAGATGAGCAACCGGCAGATGGAATGTCTGCGCAAGGTCAACAAAACGAAGGACTTTATCCGAGGCATCTGATGTCCATGCTCCCGCATAATGATAAGGATCGCTGGCCATAATGGCGACCGGCCAGCCATCCATTCGGGCAAAACCCGTAATAACTGAGCGTCCCCATTTCTTGCCAATTTCAAAGAAACTGCCCTTATCAACGACCGCCTCAATGATTTTTCGCATTTTATAGACCTTGCGCGAATCCCGAGGGATCGCATCGATCAGCCAGTCTTCGCGTCGGTTTGGATCGTCATCGCTTTCGACGCGTTCTGGTAATTCAAAGACAGAAGGCGGCAGGTAAGAAAGAAACCGCCGTGCACGTTCAAATGCTTCTTCCTCTGAATTTGCTTCATCATCCACGGCTCCGTTGCGCGTGTGAATATCAGAACCGCCTAATTCATTCTTGGTCAGAACCTCCCCGGTTCTGGCGACCACAGGCGGGCCCGCGACAAACATCTGGGACGTTTCCTTGACCATTACCGAATAATGACTTGCGGCAACTCGCGCCGCGCCCAACCCGGCCGTTGAACCGAGAGCGAGTGCAACAACCGGTACTTTCGAGAGATTCTCGATCACCGTATCCCATCCACGAACTTCGGGGACATAGGTGCGGCCTTCGGTTTCGATAGTCTTGACCGAGCCACCGCCGCCAGTCCCGTCAACGAGGCGGATCAGCGGCAGACGCATCGTGCCCGCCATATTTTCGACATGGATCAGTTTCTCGCGTATACCTGCATCGTTCGCTCCGCCGCGTACCGTAAAGTCGTCACCTGCGACAACCACGCGACGGCCATTTACACGCCCTCGCCCAGTAATCAAATTTGCTGGCTGCATATCTACAAGATTGCCGTCTGCGTCATATTCCGCCTTCCCCGTGACAGACCCGACTTCTTCAAAGGAGCCTTCATCGACCATTTTGGCGATCCGGTCACGAACAGTCAGCTTTCCGGCATTTACATGACGCGCGACCTTCTCCTCTCCCCCCATTTTTTTGGCAAGAGCCTGACGGGCCTTTAGTTCTTCAATCTCTTTTTCCCAACTCATTTATCTGTCCCTTTTTATTGTTTTTCTTTGGACGCGGGCTGCACTGATTATGACGCATGCGTCGGCTTAGTCTTGTCGATAAAATATCAAACCCGTCAAAGGCATCGCTGTCAACTGCTTCAACGCATGAATAACCTCTGGTATCATTCCGGAAGGAGAACAAACGAGGTCTCACCCGGAACCCTATCGAAGCGCTGACCTCGCCAATCTTCTTTCGCGCGCTCTATTCTTTCTTTGCGGGTCGAGACGAAATTCCAATACATAAACCGCGGCTCTGGCAGCGCGTCACCGCCCAAAACGACAAAGGTCGCTTCCTGCCGGGAGGTCAGTAAGACATTTGGTTTCTTTTCAAGCACCGCAAGAGTGCCTGCCCCAACGATCGCGCCATCAATATCAAGCTCCCCGTCAACAACATAAACAGCTGCCTCGTCATAATCGGGAGCAAACGGGATAGAAACACCGGCTTCAAGTCGTAAATCAACAAAGAAATACCTGTTCATTGTTTCGACGGGCGACGTTTTGCCAAACAGGCTACCCACAACAAGGCGGCCATGCCATCCCTCTCCCTTTAAGTCCGGCAATGCTGATTTCGGGGTATGGGAGAAGACTGGCCGTATCTCTTCATGCTCTTTGGGAAGGGCCACCCACATCTGCAAGCCGTGAACATCGCGATCCTTCGACCGGGTTTCTTCGCTGCTACGCTCTGAATGGACAATCCCGCGCCCCGCAGTCATCAGATTAACATCGCCAGGAAAAATCTCCTGCACCGTTCCCAGGCTGTCGCGATGAAGGATCGCCCCCTCAAACAGATAGGTTACCGTGGCGAGCCCGATATGTGGATGTGGCAGCACATCAATCCCCTCCCCGGCCTTTAGGGTTGTAGGCCCCATATGGTCGAGAAAAACAAAAGCACCAACTGAACGGCATCGCGCGACAGGCAAAAGACGCCGCACCTCAAACCCGCCGATATCCTTGGGCTTTCCGGTGATGCTAAGGGCTATGCTATCCGCAGACATCTAATTTCAACCTCCCCTATTGCGCCGTCCAGCCTCCGTCGATGGATTGCAGACTGCCCGTGATATTTTCAGCAGTGTCACTGCAAAGGAACAGGGCAAGAGCCGCTACCTGCTCTATAGTCGTGAATTTTTTCGTTGCCGCAGCCGCGAGCAGCACGTCATTGATCACTTCGTCTTCGGTTATACCGCGCGTGCGCGCTGTATCCGGTATCTGCTTTTCCACCAGTGGCGTCCAGACATAGCCCGGACAGATCGCATTGACCGTAATATTGTCCCGCGCAACTTCCAGCGCTGCGGTTTTGGTCAGCCCGGCAATACCATGCTTTGCGGCGACGTATGCACTTTTATTGGGTGAAGCAACCAAAGCATGGGCCGACGCCATGTTAATGATCCGCCCCCATCCCCGCTTTGTCATAAGCGGAATTGCATGGTGCATGGTGTGAAATGCCGACGATAGATTGATGGCGATAATTGCATCCCATTTCTCCGTGGGGAATTCGGCGATCGGCGAGACATATTGAATACCCGCATTATTGATCAGTATATCGACACCACCGAACTCTTTGTCCACCATTTCGAACAGGGTCGCAATTTCATCGGGTTTGGTCATATCGGCCGCATTGTACAGACATTTGACGCCATATTCACTTCCGATTGAGCTGCGCAGAGCCTCTATTTCCGCCGCATCACCAAAGCCGTTGAGGATAATGTGGCAGCCCTCTTTCGCAAGCGCTCTGGCGCATCCCTCACCTATTCCGGAAGTTGATCCCGTGATTACCGCGACCTTGTCTTTTAGCATGTCCACATCCTTTTAAAATGCGCCGTGAATAAAAAGTTCAGTTTTGAATACCAACCGCGCTCAGAGCGGCCAGAAAAACAGGATTGCGGGGATAGCGACTGAAATCACAAGTATTTCGAGAGGCAACCCCATCCGCCAATAATCACCAAATTTATAACCGCCGGGCCCCATGATCAACGTGTTATTCTTATGACCAATTGGGGTTAGAAAGGCGCAGGACGCGGCCACCGCCACCACCATCAGAAAGGGGTCGGGATTGGCATTCAGCCGGTTAGCGATATCAACGGCAATCGGCGCACCGATCACCGCCGTCGCGGTATTATTCAACACATCCGAAAGAGTCATGATAACCACCATCAGGACAGTCAGAACGACAACAACGTGAAGCCCCTCTGTCAAATCCACAATACCGCCCGCAATCAAAGCGGTCCCACCTGATTCTTCAAGCGCCGCCCCAAGTGGTATCATCGATCCGAGCAAGACAATAACCGGCCACTCAATATGCTGATAAACCTCCTGAATAGGCACGATATCAAGCGCAACATAGGCAGCGACAACAATCGCCAGCGCCACCGCCAGGTAAAGCCAGCCAAAGCTGGCCACGATAATTGCAGCTGCAAAAATGCCCGCAGCAAGCCCGGCACGGCGATATTGTGTGACGGATAAGCCCCGTTCCGCGAGCGGTAGCACGCCCATCCATTGCGCCACTTCGGGCACCTGATCGACCGGACCGAGCAGAAGCAAAATGTCGCCCGCCTCAATATCTAATTTGCGCACCCTATCCCGAAACTTCTTACCCTGACGCGAGACGCCTAGCAGCGTCACCCCATGCCGGACAAGAAGGCGGAGGGACATGGCAGACCGCCCTTCGATGCGTGAGTATTTCGGCACCACAAACTCCATCAGGACCATCCCGCCGGAAGCAGCCTTTTCGTGCCGTTTCTCTCCGTCAAATTCCAGCTTCATGGCCCCGCGGAACTGATCGATGCTCTTCGCCACCGCATCCACAACCAGAATGTCACCTTCCCGGATTTCCACATTCCGCGCCTGACCCGCAAGCCGCTTGTTGTTGCGGACCAGACCGACTACCGCCGCGTCATTGTCATCGGCGACGCTGTCCAAATCACGGACCAGCATACCAACCGCAGGAGATTCCTTTGGCACCTGCAATTCCGCGAGATATCCTTCCTGATCGAGCAAATCGACAGTCGGCGCCTTGCTATCTCGGGAGCCTGGAATAAAGCGCCAGCCAATGATCATAATAAAGACAATGCCCACAATGGCGCAGGACAGGCCAACCGGGGCAAAATCAAACATCGAGAACGGCTCCCCTAGAGCATTCTCCCGATAGGACGCGATGATGATATTCGGCGGCGTGCCAATCAAAGTGATCAACCCGCCCAATATTGTTGCAAAAGCAAGCGGCATCAGCGTAATGCGCGGTGCCCGTTTCGCCTTGGCGGCCGCCTGCAAATCGACCGGCATCAACATCGCGAGTGCCGCAACATTATTCATGAATGCCGAGAATATTGCGCCTAACCCGCCCATCGCTGCTATGTGGCTGGAAAGTTTCAAATCCAGTGAGGTCAGCCGTCGCGTAATCAGATCAACCGCACCGGAATTTACGAGCCCCCGCGAGACAACAAGTACTAGCGCAATGATAATCGTCGCCGGATGACCAAAGCCTGAAAAGGCTAGCTCCGTTGGCACTAACCCTAGTACGAGCGCGATAACAAGCGCCACAAAAGCAATCAGATCATATCGCCAGCGGCCCCAGATAAGCAATGCAAAGACAACGCCGAAAAGCGAGAAAAGCAGAATTTGGTCCGTTGTCATGGTCATATTTCCGGAAAGTTACAAAGTTGAATTTTCACATTTTACGCGGAGCGGACTAACATTTCCGCCATCTTCTGATGGACAAGATTGATCGCTTTCAAGGGACGGATCATAACTTTAAAATCAACAATTCTACCGTCATCGCCCCACTGTATGAGATCAACCCCGTTGATAACAATACCGTCTATGGTTGTTGTGAATTCCAGAACCGCATCCTTCGGACCGACAATCTCGCGGACATATTCAAAATCATCGCCATTCAAAACCTGAAACGCCGCCATCAGATATTTGCCGGTAATACTTTTGCCATGCTGCGGCGTATGAACAACAGGACTGTGGAAGGTTGCGTCCTCATGCAAAAGAGCGTCAAGTTTTTGCGGGTCACTTTCCTTGATGCAGTCATGCCATGCTGCGACAGTGTTCTCTATCATGCCTCATCCTCATTTGCCGACAATACCGGTGATCCGGGCGGGACCATTTCAACACGAATATCGCGCTGTGGAAAGGGCACATTGATCCCCTCTTTCTTGAAAAGTTTCCAGACGCTCACCAGAACCTCACTCGTCACGTTGCGGCACCCATCTTCCGGGTCCGCAATCCAGAACCTGAGTTCAAGATCAATCGCACTATCGCCAAAACCGCGCATCAGACATTTCGGAGCCGGGTTGCTCAGCACGCGCGGCACTTCTGCTGCCGCACCTACGATCAGCTCGAGGGCTTTCGGAATATCTGTGTCATATGAAACCCCGATTGGCGCGCGCAGCCTTACATTCTTTGAGCTATAGGACCAGTTAATGACCTGCTGTGTGATCAGGTCTTCGTTGGGGATAAGAAATTCCATAGCATCGCGAGTTATGACGGAGGCATATCGAGCCCCCATCGTATTCACGCGACCATAAGTCTGCCCCACCTCAATCACATCGCCCGGCTTGATGCTCCGGTCAAGGAGTAAGATAATTCCACTAATCAGATTGGAAACGATTTTCTGCAGGCCGAACCCGATGCCGACACCAAGCGCGCCACTGAAGACGGCAAAAGCCGTAATATTAATGCCAGAGTTGGACAGGATGATCAAAACTGCCGCGGAGATGAGACCAACCCGTACCAATTTCGCTGTCAGAACCTGAACGGAAGGTGTAAGTGCAGTCGATTTATGGATCCGTGCCTCCAAAAACCGGGAGAGGCCGAAAGTGACCCAGAAAACGATGATCCCCGCCACTAACGCCTTGGCAACGCCGAGCATGGAAATGCGTGTTTCTCCGAGATTGAAGGCAAGATCTTCCAGAAATACCAATGTCGGGGTCAGGAGCCCCAGAATATTGAGCGCGGCGATCGTCCAGGCACAAAAGGCGACAAGACGGGCCCAGATTTTATTCTCGGCAAGGCTTGTGACCACATTTATAACGATCCATGCCACCAGCAGGGAACAAATCGCACTTATGATATGGGACGGCGGCCCGACCCCTTGAAAAATAGCAAGAATGGCGAACTCAATTGCCAGCCAAATCAACGGCAAGGAAAGAGTTGCCAGAATCTCGAATATTTTAGTGAGTGGAGATCCATCCGGGAATCGGCCGCGAAGGCCTAGAAAACCCAACTGTAAGCGGCGGCGTGTAAAGTAAGCAAAGACAAGGCCGCCAACAACCGCGAGAAGCTGTGACAGGATATTCACGTCCGAGGCAAGAGCCGTTAAATGCGCCAAGCTCTGCTCAAAAAATTCGCGTATTTTTTCTGTGTCCATTATGAGTTAGCTTACTCTCTCGCAGACAGGAAGAAAACAACTATCCGATGGAGGAATTTACTGCAGAATATCATTCGATCAAAAGAGGTGCGGGAATTCCACTCCCTATGCTAGGGTGATCCCGAAGAAGAAAATCAATAAACTCTCATTGGCGGGAAAGGGCGCATCACTTGTCCTTTTTGAATTCACAACATAGCTCTGACGCACCGTATCTCGACAGCGGATACTCTTGGCTTCGTCTCTGCGTGTCGGTTCTGATCTCACTGGTCGGAAGCGCGGGTATGTGGGCGGTCGTCGTAGTTTTACCGGCAGTTCAGGATGAGTTCGGCATTGACCGCTCTGAAGCCTCAATCCCCTACACCACCACGATGATCGGTTTTGCTGTTGGCAATTTCATTTTTGGCCGATTGATCGACCGGTTTGGCATTGTGTTGCCAATGATTGCAGCATCTTTAATGCTCGGCGCAGGATTCACACTTGGGGCCATGGCGACTAACGTCTGGACCTTTGCCATTATTCAGGGCGTCTTTATCGGGATTGGTTCCGCGATCACTTTCGGGCCGCTGATTGCCGATATTTCCCACTGGTTTGAGCGGAACCGCGGTATTGCGGTCGCCGCCGCCGCGAGCGGAAATTATCTCGCCGGAACATTTTGGCCGCTTGTTCTAAAAGATATAATCGCTACGGATAGTTGGCGTGATGCCTATATGCTGGTCGCTATTGCCTCTCTCGCTGTGATGATACCCTTGGCCTTGTTGCTTCGCCGTCGCCTCCCTGCGCAAACAGTCGAGCTTTCATCTGCAAATATTACGCCGTCGACCAATAAATTCCGGACCGACATTTCTCCGCGAACCTTGCAAATCCTGCTATGCATTGCCGGCATAAGCTGCTGCGTTGCCATGTCCATGCCGCAGGTTCATATTGTCGCCTATTGCGCCGATCTTGGCTTTGGTGTGTCGGCAGGTGCGGAAATGCTCGCAATCATGCTCGCAGGTGGTATTGTCAGCCGACTGCTTTCCGGCTTTCTCGCGGATCACATCGGGGGGGTCAGGACCGTCCTCCTCGGTTCCTTCCTGCAATGTCTCGCGCTGTTTCTTTACATACCCTTTAACGGCCTCGTCTCACTTTACGTCGTTTCACTGATTTTCGGGCTGTCGCAAGGCGGCATTGTTCCAAGCTATGCCATCATTGTGCGCGAGTATTTACCCGCAAGGGAGGCCGGCGAGCGGGTCGGATTAGTGATTATGATGACGGTTGTGGGCATGGCGCTCGGCGGCTGGATCTCGGGCGTTATCTATGACCTGACAGGCTCCTACCAAGCAGCATTTATTAACGGCATTGCCTGGAATATGCTAAATATGGGGATCATGGGGCTGCTGCTTTGGCGAACACGTCAGGCCAAAGCAGCGCGCGCCTGAAAGGGACAACTGACAAGGGTGGGAAAATGAAACTATCTGTAAGCCATGCGGAGGATGCAGAATTTTCCAGTGGCCTTCGCGGTTTTTTCGAATATCGCGACCTCGGAATTAAAGAGTCAACAGATGGCAAGGTCGGTGCGCATGTCATCCGCGCCGTACCGGGCGAACATGCCGAAGGGGACAAACATACCCATAAACTTGAATTTCAGATGGTCTATATTTTGAAAGGATGGGTAAAATTTTGGTATGAAGGAACAGGTGAAGTAATTTTAAAGGCAGGCTCCTGCGTCCATCAACCGCCTGGAATAAAGCATCAGGAATTAGCACATTCGGACGATCTGGAATTAATTGAGATCATTCTCCCGGCTGATTTTGAAACCGTTGAGGTTGAGGAATGAATACTCCGCAAATTCCCAACCAAAGTCGTTGCTAACACCCCTTTGCCCCAGGACCAATCGCTTTGACATGGTTGAATTGAACCGCTATGTTTTTTCAACTGCTAATTAATGCTCATTGGAAAATGTTGCTATGTTGAAACCTCTCTCTGCATTTTCAGCGGTTTTACTAGGCGGCCTCCTGATAGCATCACCGGCACTGGCGGAAGAAGACCCGCTTTTAACTCTCGAAGACGCCCTTCATCTTGCCAAAACGCAGAATTTTCAGCTCAAGAATGCGGACCTGCAAATTAACGTCGTTGAGGAGCAAAAGAAAGCCGTTCAGTCCAAGCAGTTTCCACAGCTAAGTGCCCATGTGCGCGGTCTCCAGAATTTTGTCGATAATGAGTATACCTTCGAAGAAGGCTCCCTCGGTACGGTAGGCGGCAGTCCTGTCCCGTCCAGCAATGTCGCTATCGATACAACGAACGGCTTTACCACCCATTATTCACTAACGGCGACGCAACCGCTCGTCGGCCTTTATGAAATCGGTCTCAATGTCGACAAGCTCAAAACGCAGCAGGAAATTGCGCGACAGCAGTCTCGCCAGACGGAGCAATCCATTGCCCTTCAAGTCAAGCAAGTTTATTACCAGATCTTGAGCGAAGAGAGCGAGATTGAGGCAACTCAGTCCTCCGTCACCTTCAATGAGGAACTAGTTAAAATTCTGAAGGACAACGTTGCGCAGAAGACAGAGCTTGAATATCAACTCCTGAACGGAGAGGCGCAACTTGCCTCTTCTCGCCACGATCTCCTCACCCAGCAGAACGACCTTCTCACGAGCAAGCAACAGCTCAACACTTTGTTGGGCCGAGATATCTCCATACCGTTCCGTGTCACCCCAGCCAATGCAAACCCTTCCTTTTCCTACGATCCGGATCAAGCGGAAGAGCAGGCGCTGTCGCAGAGGCCGGAAACGCGGGAGGCGCGCCTTCAAGTCGAGGCGGCCGAGACAGAGCTTGAAATTCAGAAGAGCGGGTATCTGCCGGAAGTCAATCTTGTCGCAAGCTACGGTCGGGCGGAAAATACAACACTTCTGCCGGATGAAAGTCTCTATGTCGGGCTGCTCGCGAAATGGGATTTCTTCACATGGGGCGGAAACCAGAGCAATGTCGCTGGATCACGGTACGCCCTGCAGCAGGCGTTGAACTCTCTCCGTGATAATGAGGATCAGATACGCGCACAAGTCAACGCAAGCATTCGTAATCTTGAAGTGGCGAGATTGTTGGTTCCTGTTACCGAAATGGCTAAGAAGGCGGCGGAAGAAAAGCTCCGCGTAAGCCTCAATCAATATAAAGAGAAGACAATCTTACTAAGTGATTTGCTAGACGCCCAATCGCAACTGGAACAGGCAAATGACGATTATCATCAGGCGTTGCTAGGCGTTTGGAATGCCAGCGCCGAGCTGGAGCAGGCGTTGGGGGAAGAATAAATGTCACCAAGATTTTTCATCCTCTTCAGCTTGATGTTAGGCCTATCCGTCCTGACGGCTTGCGATTCAGAGGAAGCGTCAAAACCAGCCCCGCTACAGCCTGTTCGGGCGGAGACACTGTCACAGGACACTCGGCAGACCGATGTCCGCTACAGCGCCAACATAGAGGCGAATACCCAAGTCAACGTCGCCTTCAAGGTCACCGGCTATGTCACTGAATTGATGCAGGTAAAAGATAACACCGGCAAGGATCGCGCGATTCAGGCAGGCGATGTGGTGGAAAAGGGCGATATCCTCGCAACCGTAGATTCAAAAGATATTCGCGACAGCCTGACCCAGGCAAATAGTCAGGTCTCCGCCGCGCAATCGAACCTCAACAAAGGCAAGCAGGATTATGGCCGCGCAACAACGTTGTTTAAATCCGGCAGCATGACCGCCCCCGACTACGACAGCGCGAAACAGGAATATGAAAATGCTGTCGCGCAGTTGGAAAATGCCAAAGCCGCTCAGAAAATTGCCCGCAACAATGTGAATGATTTTGATCTAGCCGCGCCGCTGGATGGGGTGGTCCTACAACGCAACCTCGATATCGGATCGCTCGCCAACCCGCAAACGGTCGCCTTTGTTATAGCCGACACCAAAACGGTCAAAGCAGTTTTCGGAGTACCGGACAATACGGTCCAGTCACTCAAAATTGGGGATACACAGAATCTGGTCACCCAATCTTTCCCCGATAAAGTATTCACTGGCAATATTTCCGAGATTGCCCCGTCCGCCGATACCAATAGCCGGGTATTCAATGTCAAGATCGATATCGATAACAAGGACAACCTTCTCAAGGTTGGCATGATTGCGTCACTTAGTCTGCCAAAGGAAACCGCAAATGAGCATCAGGGACCGCTGCTTCCCCTTTCTGCGGTTGTGCGTTCCAAAACAAATGCTGACGGATATGCTGTTTTCGTCCTTAAATCTGAAGGCAACAAATTTACAGCCCAGCTGACAGACGTCGACCTCGGCGACGTGCACGGCAACAAAATTATCGTCTTGGGCGGGCTTGAGGCCGATGCACAAGTGGTTGTCAGTGGTGCGTCCTTCCTTCGTGATGGCCAGCAAGTGGCCGTTATTCCGTGATTGCATTTGTTGAAGATATGGGGGAACGTCGCCGGTGAAAGATATTACGGAAACCCATAACACCGCACGTTATTTCACCGAGAACCGGCATATCTCCTGGGTCCTGCTCCTTGCTGTGTTCATGTGGGGAATATATGGCTATCTCTCCATGCCAAAAGCGAAGGATCCTGCCATTCAGGTGCGCGTTGCCTCTGTTATTACGAGTTGGCCTGGCGCGGATGCAACAAAGATTGAACAGCTCGTCACCCGACCAATTGAACAACAGATCGCCCTCAGTTCAACGCTACATCCGGTCGGCCCGACGAAATTTGCCGTTAAATCTCTAACTTTACCAAATCTATCCATCGTTCAGATCCAGCTGGAGGAGACGCTGGACGATACAAAATCTGCTTTCAATGAAATTGATCTCAACCTGAAGGCCCTTGGTTTGCCGGACGGGGCTGGCCCCATACAGTTTAACGACGGGTTTGGGGACACGGCGGCGATCCTGATGACGATTGCCAGCCCGACTGAAAATCCGGTGGAAATCTCTCTCCGCGCAAGGGACATTGAGGCCGCGATCAAAACAGCCCGATCGAACGCTGCGGGTGATGGATCAAAGCGCCGATCCTTGATTGTCGTAATGCCACGGGATATTGCCCTGACGACACCCGGCAGAAATATGGATCTGTTCAAGGACTATCTTGTTAAGGACGGCGTCGCCTCGGCCATCATTTCCATGGAAGGTGCTGGGTTTATCGGCCTTGATCTTTCAACAAGCCTTTCAGATGCTGACCTGAAAAAAGAACTCAGAGATTTCCTTCACACCAAACTCGCGCAGGTTAGTTTTCATGAGGACGCCTGGCCAGCCATTGTTATCGATGATCCGGCAAAAACAAACGACATCTTACAGGCTTCTCCCGGCGGAAAATACAGCTATCGGGAACTCGATGATTTTTCCAACCTGATCATTCGCAATCTGCAGACCATCCCGCTCGTGACCGTCGTCAATACGTCCGGAGTCGTGGATGAGAGGATATTTCTTGAGTATTCGCAAGATCTTCTCGCGTCCTACGGGCTGACGCCGGGAGATGTGTCGGGGGCGATCAGCGCGCGCAACAGCGATATTTCCGGCGGGGAGTTTTACGCCAGCGGCTCCAGCGTACTTGTAGAACCGGTTGGAAAATATACCAGCCCGGATCAAATCGGCGGCACCGCGTTCACGACCT
Source organism: Sneathiella sp. HT1-7 (assembly GCF_020731145.1). GTDB lineage: Bacteria > Pseudomonadota > Alphaproteobacteria > Sneathiellales > Sneathiellaceae > Sneathiella. Next base: position 168,449 of record NZ_JAJFZN010000001.1, read on the forward strand.
CCCCATCGGGGGCGCCCGTATATCTTCGGGATATAGGAGACGTCGTGCCCGGATATCAATCCCCCCCAGAATTCCTCAATTACTACAACTGGCGAGATGAGAACGGCAGATGGAAACGCGGCAAGGCCATCTCCCTTGCCATTCAGATGCGTGATGGCGGCCAGATCGGCAAGTTTGGTGAGGCCGTGGACACCATCCTGAAAGAAGTACGGCCGCATCTTCCAGACGATCTGGTGGTTGAACGTATTTCGAACCAGCCGTCCCAAGTCGCGGAAAATATAGATTTGTTCATGACTGCCTTGATAGAGGCGATTGTCCTTGTCGTGGTCATATCCTTAGTTGGTTTTTGGGAATGGCGGTCGGCCCTTTTGATGATGATATCAATCCCGATCACGCTGGCCATGACATTCGGGATTATCGATACGCTGGGTATCCAGCTCCAACAAGTCTCAATCGCGACTTTGATTATTGCTCTTGGCCTTCTGGTAGATGACCCGGTAGTTGCTGGCGATGCAATAAAACGCGGACTTGCTGCGGGGCAACCCAGAACCCTCGCCGCCTGGCTTGGACCAACAAAGCTGGCTCATGCGATTATGTTCGCCACCATCACCAATGTGGTCGCCTATCTTCCTTTTTTGCTGCTCTCTGGGAATACCGGCGAATTTCTGTACAGCTTACCGATTGTGATGACGACCGCGCTTGTATGCTCCCGGTTGGTTTCGATGAGTTTTCTTCCCTTCCTAGGATACTATCTTCTCAGGGCCCAAAACAAACCCGAATTAACAATAGAGGAGCGGCGGGAGCGTGGGTTCAGCGGGCTTTATTTCCGTGTAGGCAGCTTCCTGATCAATCACCGTAAAAAAGCCCTTCTCGTTTCCTTTGCCTTTATTGCCCTGATCATCCCTTTGAGCAAAACACTGAAAACATCCTTCTTTCCGGATGATGTCCAATATCTATTCTATGCCGATGTCACCCTTCGCAATAATGCGAATATCCACGAAACACAAAAGGTTGTTGAAAACGCCGTGCAGATCATCAAGGGCGTTGCAACTCAGTTCGGCGCGAGCCTCGGACCGGAGGGTGGCGGCGACCCTCTGGAATCCATCGCAAGCTTTATCGGTGGCGGTGCGCCACGTTTCTGGTTTTCCGTCACACCTCAACTGCATCAACGCAATTACGCCCAACTTGTCATGAGGGTGAACAACAAGGACCTGACAGCAGAACTTATTCCGTATTTGCAGCATGCCTTAAGCGCAAAAATACCAGAAGCCATCATTGACGTACGACAGTTACAGACGAACCCTGTTCCTTATCCGATAGAAATCCGGTTGGCCGCTAAATCCGCGGTCCAATCGGATGGCCCTGAGTCAGAAGCTGAGATTGCCACCCTACGAGAGCTTGCAGGCGGTGTTCTCGAGATTCTCGCGAAGGCACCAAACGCGGCACGGCCCCGTGAAGACTGGGGCGGGGAGTCCTTAAGGCTTCGCATCGAAATAGATCCCGATCGCGCCTTTCTTGCTGGCGTCACAAACCAGAATATTGCGGCATCCTCTTCCGCCGGTCTAAACGGCAATCAAGTAACTACGCTGCAACAGGGAGACAAGAATATTCCCGTTGTCTCAATACTAAAACCGTCTGAGCGGGCACAGCTTTCAGACCTTGAAAACCTTTATGTATTTGCCACCACGAGTAACAATAAAATCCCACTTGGCCAGATCGCGTCAGTTGAGTATCAGCTTCATACTGAGCGCATCCGCCGCGAAGAGCATTTCCGTACGGTAAACGTTCGCACTTTCCCATTGGCCGGCGTGCTACCCTCCGAAGTGATGACGGTAATCAAGGATGATCTTGCCGCGTTCAAAGAAAAACTTCCGCCCGGATTCACTATGGAGATTACGGGAGAGCAGGCAAATGCACAGCACGGCTTCCAGCAACTCGCCAAAGTCATGGCAATATCCATCGGCCTCATTTTTGTGGCTCTTGTCTTCCAGTTTAAAAATGCCGTCAAGCCGCTGGTGGTTTTGGCGGCTGTGCCTTATGGCATCATTGGCGCGCTCATCGCTCTCGCTGTAACCAACAGTCCATTCGGATTCATGGCCTTTCTTGGTATCGTCGCCCTTATCGGCGTGATCGTCAGCCATATCATCGTGCTATTCGATTTTATCGAAGAAATGCACGAGAAGGATGAGCCTTTGCGATTAGCTTTGCTCGATGCGGGGATAGTCCGTCTCCGCCCTGTTCTTATTACCGTCGGCGCCACCGTCTTCGGACTTGGTCCTCTCGCGCTCCATGGCGGGCCCCTCTGGCAGCCGCTTTGCTACGCACAGATCGGCGGACTAACCATTGCAACCTTCACAACACTGCTGCTGGTGCCTGTGATTTATTCCATTTTTGTCCTCGATCTGAAGGCCATCAAATGGGAAGAACGCGCCGAGCCTGCGATCGCCTAAAGCAAAAGCATGACAAATCAGGTCTTCTCAGATTATAGTCTGCGACAAAAAGAGCGGAGAGCATTTTCCCGCCCCCCAAAAAAGATGCTCATAGTTTAAGGAACGAGTTAAGTTGAATAGTTTTTTTGGCGCCATTGTCAGCCTGGTTTTGATGATATCCTTCACCAGCACCCTGCAGGCGGCAGAGATCATGCGCTGCAGTCATCCGCTTCCGCCGAATAACCATATTGCCAAAGTCATCGACCAATGGGCAGCGGAAATTGAAACCTTGTCAGAAAATGACATCGATGTGCAGATCAATGGCGCGAACAGTCTTGTAAAGGCGACACGAAATGCTGCTGCTGTCCGTGCCGGAGAGTTGGAATGCGCCTTTTCTGGCAATAGCCAATGGAGAGAGAGCCTTCCGTTGATGGATATAACGCTTGAGCCTTTTGCCCTGCGTAATATGGATATTCTGAAAAAATGGAGAGGCTCTCCCGCTGCTAATTTGCTGGAACAGAATATAGCAGACACAGGCTTGACCAACGTAACCTGGCTTTTCACAACATGGCGTACCGCAATCACTTCTAAGGGACGGCATATCATCACGCCATCGGACTTTAAAGACCTCAGAATTCAGGGTTTGGGCCCGATCTCAAACGCGGCGTTCGAGGCATTGGGCGCGCGCCCTGTCGACATGTCTGACAAACAGACGTATGACGCCCTAAAAAGCAGCAATCTGGATGCCGGACTAACAAACGTATCATCGGCTCTGTCTTCACGCTATTACGAGGTTCAAGATCACGTAACCATCCTGCCGCTATTCACCCTTTTCTATAACGGTTATGTTAACACCACATGGTACAACGCCTTGCCGGAGAAGAATAAACAAGCAATAAAGGACGCCAGCGCGAAAGCGGCGATCTGGGCAATCGAGGCGAGCGAAATTTCAGCAGCCGCAGCACCAAAGCTGCTGGAAGATGAGGACATGCAAGTTTATATTGCAACTGAGCCAGAAATCGAGACGTTGAAAAACATCATGCGCCCCGCGTTTAACAAGAAATACCGGGATGTAACGGGTAAGTCAGGTTCTGAACTGATAACTTTCGTCAATGAGATGTAAATACTACCAGTAAATGATCCAGTTTATATAAAATTTACCGTATTTTGAGAAATCCTTAACGAACCACCGAGTAATTTATCGTTAGATTACAAATCGACATCATAGAGTAAGCGGATCGGGAGAGACAGGATGAGCGAAGATATTTGGTCGCGCCTGACTGAATATTATGAGAGGGTGAAGAAAACCTCCCTCGTCGAGCGCTTCGACCAGGAGCCCGCGCGCTTTCAAAATTTCTCAATTTCCCTCGACGATATGCTGCTCGATTACTCGAAGACGAGCCTCGATGAGACCGCCCGGGAATTGGTGCTGGAACTGGCCCGAATACAAGGCTTGGAAAACAAGCGCGACGCCATGTTCAAGGGAGAGTGCGTCAACCTTACGGAAAACCGTGCGGCTCTCCATACGGCCCTTCGAAACCGAAGCGATGAGTCGATCTTCGTTGAAAATGTGGATGTAATGCCGGGCGTCAATGCAACGCTGAAAAAGATGGCGGAATTCGCGGATGGTATCCGCACTGGAGCTATCTCGGCGCATGACGGCGCAGCTTTTACGGATGTTGTCAACATTGGCATTGGCGGATCAGACCTTGGCCCAACGATGGCGACCCGTGCACTTTCTCCCTACCACGACGGCCCCAGGATGCATTTCATATCAAACGTCGATGGTGCCGAGATCTCGGATTTACTCGCTCTCCTTGATCCAAAACGCACGTTATTCATCATTGCGTCGAAAACCTTCACCACAATAGAGACAATGACGAATGCGGCGACTGCCAAAAAATGGCTGTCGGATGCAATAGGTGAAAACACAGCAGAGCATTTCGCGGCGGTTTCAACTGCACTCAAAAAGACTACCGACTTTTGTGTTCCTACCGATCGAGTCTTTGGTTTTGAAGATTGGGTAGGCGGACGCTACTCGGTTTGGGGCCCTATCGGGCTCCCCCTGATGATTGCAATCGGCCCAGAGAAGTTCGTCGAATTTCTGGAAGGTGGGCATGAGATGGACCTGCATTTTCGGACCGTACCACTGGATAAAAATATGCCCGTCATGCTGGGCCTTATTGGTATCTGGCACAATAACGTCTGCGGTTATGAAAGCCGTGCGGTCCTTCCCTATGATCAGCGGCTCGAACGCCTGCCTGCTTATTTGCAACAGCTGGATATGGAGAGCAATGGCAAAGCTATAGCGCTTGATGGAGAGGTTGTCGACGGACATACCGGACCTATCGTTTGGGGTGAGCCCGGAACGAACGGACAGCATGCCTTTTATCAACTCCTTCATCAGGGAAGCCGGGTAATTCCATGCGAATTTCTGGTGGCGGCGCAATCTCACGAAGAAAATTTACAACAGCATCACCAGCTTTTGCTCGCCAGTTGCCTTGCGCAGTCGGAAGCTCTCATGCGCGGGCGCACCGTTAACGAAGTCACAGAAAAACTCATCGTTAGGGGACCATCCGGGGAAGAGCTGGATTTAACCGCGCATAAGGCCTTCCCAGGAAACCGGCCGTCCACTACCCTGATCTACCGGAAGCTGACACCCCGCACTTTGGGCAAAATAATTGCTCTATATGAGCATCGCGTTTTTGTGGAAGGGGTCGTCTGGGGTATCAACAGCTTCGATCAATGGGGTGTTGAACTCGGCAAGGAACTAGCAGCCTGCCTTCTTCCGCATATTGGCTCGGACGTCGAATGCGGGGAGAAAGACGGCTCCACAATAGGTCTTCTTAAAACCATTGCGCGGCTACGCCAAGAATAGCTCCTAATCCAAAAGATGGCATGACGCCATATGACCATCGCCCTGGTCTTTCAATTCCGGCGCAACGCTATGGCATTTCTCGATCGCAACCGGGCAACGCCCTGCAAAACGACACCCGGTCGGTAAATTAATCGGGCTCGGCGGGTCACCCGTCAAGGGCACCCGTTTTTCACTGCCGTCGCGCGGGCGCGCTTTTGGCACGGCGGCGAGGAGCGACTTGGTATAAGGATGCTGCGGATTGGAGAAGAGCGAGATACGATCCGCTTGCTCAACGATCTGACCGAGATACATCACCGCGACATGATCACATAGATGCTGAACCACGCCGAGATCATGGCTGATAAACAGATAAGTCAGGCCCAGATCTTCCTGCAACTTCCGCATCAAGTTCAGGATCTGCGCTTGCACCGCCACATCGAGGGCAGACACTGGTTCATCGCAGACAATCAGCTCCGGCTTTGTGGCAAGTGCCCGGGCAAGGCCAACTCGCTGCCGCTGTCCACCTGAAAACTGATGAGGGAAAAGCCGCACCAGTTCTGGGCGCAGCCCAACCTGAACAAAGAGATCATGAACCATCTGATCCCGATCCTCTTCCGCGCCAATATCCATAAGATCGAGCGGTTCACGGACAATGTCTCCAACCCGTCGGCGCGGATCGAGCGACGAATATGGGTCTTGAAACACCATTTGCACCTTCCGCCGTGCCTCGCGAAGGCCCTCTTTTTCAAGCGAGCTAATCTCGACATCGCCAATTCTGACCGTGCCAGCAGTGATTGGAACGAGCCGCAACACGGCGAGCGCCGTTGTGGTTTTCCCTGATCCACTTTCCCCTACGATACCGAGAGTTTGCCCCTTCGGAACGGAAAAACTAACGCCATCAACAGCATGGACGATCTGCGCCTTGCGAAATAGCTTCTTGCCGCCGAAATGAACTTTCAGGTCCTGTACTTCCAGGAGAGGGCTATCACTCATACTGCCACCACATATTTCACATTATAGCAGGCAACAGAATGTGTCTTATCGACGGCTTCAATGTGCGGGCGCTCCTCCTCACAGATTGGTGTTTTATATGGACAGCGCGGCGCAAAGGCACATCCCTTGCCCAACTCGGTGAGAGAAGGAACAACGCCCTTAATCTCACTCAAGTATGGCCGGTCCTTAGTCGGATTCTCCTCCAGATGAGGGACGCAGGCAATCAGGCCGCGGGTATAGGGGTGCTGCGGATTTGCGAGAATATCCTCTGTCTTGCCGGTCTCGATTATATGCCCGGCATACATGACCGCAACGCGATCGGCTAGTTCGGCAATTGCACCCATATCATGGGTAATCATGATAATAGCAGTACCTGTTTCACGCTGCAGATCTTTCAAGAGATCAAATATCTGCGCCTGCACTGTCACATCCAGCGCCGTCGTCGGCTCATCCGCGATTAGAATGCGGGGCCGGCAGGAAAGCGCCATGGCAATCATCACCCGTTGCCGCATGCCGCCCGAGAGCTCATGCGGATAGGACTTCGCCCTGATTTCCGGCTCCGGAATGCCGACCTTTGTCAGCATCTCAACAGCACGCGCCCATGCATCAGCCTTCGAAATATCCTCATGCAAGAGAACGCATTCCGCAATCTGGTCACCGACACGGAATACCGGGTTGAGGGAGGTCATCGGTTCCTGGAAAATCATTGAGATGATACCACCGCGCACCTGCCGCATCCGCGCGGTTGATGCCTGCACCAAATCTTCCCCGTCCAGCGATATAGAGCCGTTTGTAATCTTCCCGGGCGGACTCGGGACAAGCCCCATGATGGAAAGCGCCGTCATGCTTTTCCCGCAACCAGATTCACCGACGATGCCGAGGATTTCCCCGCTTTCCAGCTCTAGGGATATTTCGTTGAGGACCCGCGCATTGCCAGCGCGGGTTTTAAAGTCAACGACCAGATCTTTAATCGAGAGAATAGCAGACATCAACGCTCCCTCAACTTTGGATTAAAGGCATCATTGAGACCATCGCCAACAAGGCTAAACCCAAGCACCGTCAAAAAAATCATAAAACCTGGGAAAGTCACAACCCACCACCCGTCGAGTATATATTCGCGGCCAGACCCGATCATCAGACCCCAACTGAAGACATTCGGATCACCAAGCCCTAGAAAGCTAAGTCCCGCCTCAAACAGAATTGCAATACCTACTGTCAAGGTTGCCGCCACGATCAGCGGTGCCAATGCGTTAGGCAGAATAACACGCCAGATTATCCGTCTGTTCCGCGCGCCGATGGATCGGGCCGCATTGACATATTCCAGGTTGCGAATGCGTAAAAACTCCGCACGTGTCAGGCGAGCTGTCGTTGGCCAACTGACTATACCGATCGCGAGAGAGACAACATAGATTGTCGGCGTGAAGAGAGTGACCAGCACCATCGCAAAAAGCAAGGCCGGCAATACCTGAAAAAATTCTGTGACCCGCATCAGAAATTCATCCACGATACCCCGGTAAAATCCGGCAAAGGCGCCAACAAGAATGCCAATCGTGATCGTGATAATACCGGCGACTAGCCCAACGAATAACGTTGCTGGGCCCCCATTGATCAACCCGGCCAGAATATCCCGACCCAAATAGTCGGTTCCCAAGGGTGCCCGCTCGGACTCGCCCGGCGGCGTAAGCGGTGCCCATACAATCTCGAACGGATCAACCGGGTAGAATAAGGGTCCGGCAAATGTGAATAGAATCACGGCAATCAGAATAATAATCCCGAGCATACCTGCCCAGCTTTGGCGAAAAGCGCGAATTGCTTCCCGCCAAGGGCTTTGGCTTTGAATGATATCCTGACTGTTTTCAACTGTTGTCATATTACCCACCCGTCCTAATGCGGGGATCGACAAGCCGATAGACAAAATCTGTTATCAGATTTGCAACGATCACCAAAAGGGAAGAGAAAAACAATATGCCGAGAATGGTCGGGTAGTCACGGGCAAGAATTGAATCGAATGCGAGCGTGCCCAGCCCTGGCCAACTGAAAACTGTCTCCACCAGAACCGCGCCGGAAATAATGCTGCCAAACTGGAGCCCTGCGATCGTGACCACCGGCAACACTGCATTGCGAAGGGCGTGATGGCCATAGACCTTGACTTCCGCAACCCCCTTGGCCCGTGCTGTGCGGATATAGTCCGACCCTAAAATCTCCAGCATACTAGCCCGGGTCAGGCGCGCATATTGTGCGAGGTATACGATCCCAAGCGCAAGCGATGGCAAGACGAGGTGATAGAGAATATCGACGACCCGCCCGAAAAAACCGCCACTCTTGGTGATGTCATACATATTGGCGATAGGAAATATCGGATAAATCCAGGCGAACAGAATGACCAACATCATACCGGTCCAGAAAATCGGCGCAGAATAGCCGATCACGGAGACAAGCGTGACCAGACCACTCACAATTCCCTTGGGTTTATGGGAAGCGAGCACGCCAAGGAAAGTTCCTACGAATATTGCAAATAACAAAGCAGTCGCCACGAGAAGAATGGTCGGTCCTGCACGACTTACAACGAGATCAAGCACCGGGGCATTGTAAAAAAAGGACTGCCCTAAATCGCCCTGCAACGCCCGGGACAAATAAACGCCGAGCTGAACATAGACCGGTTTATCAAGGCCATATGTCTTTCGGATGTCGGCCAACATTTCTTCAGTGGCACCGCCCATCTCCCCGGCGATAACATCCGCAGGGTCCCCCGGCGCCATATGGATCAGGAGGAAATTCAGAACCAGCACCGCCAGAATGAGCAAAAAGGCATGCAACAAGCGGCGGGCGACCAAAAGCGTCATAGTCATGACCGGTAGGTCTCCCGCCGTATATCGATAATCTGACGCAGCATATTACTTGATGTAAACCTCATCGAGTGGTGACATTGCGCCCCAAATCGTTATCGGCGGATTGCCGATTTCTTTGCTATAGGCTGTATGATACGGCAGTACATTTATGAAAGCGAGAGGTGCATCGTCTACAATAATTTCCTGCGCCTTCTTATAAAGTGCAATACGCTTCGCCTGATCAAGCTCCGACCCTGCTTCATTCAGGAGCTTGTCGACTTCCTCGTTACAATAGCTCTGTGTATTGGACCAGATCACGCCCTTCTTGATGTTATCGCAAAGGTAAGTACGGTGAACCCCGATGACCGGATCAGCCCAGTTGAAGACGATATCCATGCTCATATCAAAATCGTGGCCGCCGACACGCTTCGCCCATGTCGGAAAATCAGGTGACGCCCGAAGTTCCACGTCGATACCGACTTTCTTAAGCTGAGACTTCAAATATTCCGCCACATTTTTCTGCAACTCAGCCGAGCCGGGAATGTAGTCAATCGTCAGCTTGAAACGCATATCGCCGTCGCCACGCGAGAAGCCTGCCTCATCAAGCATGGCGTTAGCCTTATCAAGGTCAAGGTCATACTTATTCACGCCAGCCGCATAGAATGGACTACCTGGCACGACCGGTCCAGTTGCCGCCTTGGATTGCCCACCGAGCAGCGCATTGATGATAAAATCACGATCCATCGCGTAGGCAATTGCCTGACGGACCCGCTTATCTTTTAAATACTGATTGTTGAAATTGAAAGCGAGCCAGTTCATTGGGCCAACAGCCTCATATCCCTTGTCGGTGACAACCAGACCATCATTCTTTTTCAACCGCGCGATATCTTTGGTTGGCGCAAGGAAAGGGTACATATTGATTTCACCCTTATCAATGGCCAGCGCAAGACTGGTTAAGTCTTTATAATTCTTAATAATAATCTTATCGAGATATGGCCGCCCCTCGATAAAATAATCGGGATTCTTTTCAAGAATGATATATTCGCCGGGCTTAAATTCGACGAATTTAAACGGACCCGATCCGACAGGCGCATTGTTCGCCGGATGGCTCTTGGCATCTTGCCCGTCACCGTAAATATGTTTTGGAATGATCGGCAGCAGCGCGCTCGACATCGCGAGAAGTGCAGCCGGATGCGGTTTTTCGAAGTTGATCACCGCGGTTAAAGGATCTGGCGTATCCACACCCGTCACCGGGGCAAACATTGATTTAAAGGGATGATTGTCCTTAACCGTCTGCAGCGAGAAGGCCACATCCTCAGAAGTGATTGGTTTACCGTCATGGAATTTTGCATTCGCGCGGAGCTTCAAAGTAATGCTCTTTCCATCATCGGAAATGCTCCAGCTTTCAGCCAGATAGGGTTGCGGCTCCCAATTTTCATCGAAACGCAGCGGTGTTGCAAAAATCTGCGTGCCTGGGACCGCCGTCGCGATACCCGATTGGACCGCAGGATTGAGATGGCGCGCCTTCTGCGTTGTTCCCAGAACCAACGTTCCGCCACTTTTAGGCTCATCCGCTTGGGTAAATGATGCGGCGCCGACGGTCATAAGCATCGCCGTTGCAGCCGCAATAATTCCTGTTTTCCTCATCCTGCCTCCTGTGATTTATGAGATTTTCTCAGCTTTTTCACTATAATCAGGCTAGTTCAGCGACTTTCTTTCGTAAAATATATTTTTATGCTGGTATTAGTACATTTTTCCGATGATCTTTTCCTGCTCGCCCCTCAGGCAAGACGGCCCTGTTGAAGGCGCCGCTATCCCGCAATCTGATACATGTATCAATGACGACTTGATCGACTTTGCTTAAATGCGCATCAACGCGATGAATGATACCATATTCTACGCTGCGATATCCCGGCGCGAGAGGGATTCGCACCAGATCACCAACCGTATATTGTTGTTTCTGCAAAGGCCTGAGGTTGAATATTGAGTAACCAAGGCCAGCCGCCACCATACTTCTCACCATTTCCGATGATTGTGACGAATAGGCGACATGCGGTGTCAGGTTATTCTGACCAAAGAGGCCAAACATATAGTCCCGCGTTTCATCCAGATCGAGAAGCACCATTGGCTCACCGCAAATATCCTCCAGCGAAAGTTGCCGCCGCCGGGAGAGTGGGTGGCTATGAGGAAGGACAATATGTGGTGGGGCAACGAACATTGGCACAAAATTGATACTGGACGGCAGATTCGCACTTACTCCGATTGCCAGGTCAATCTTACTATCAACAACATGGCGCATATTCCGGGAAATATCCCCTTCCGTAAAATGGATCGAGATACCCGGATGATTATCAGCCACGGATTTTGTAATCAATGGAAGGATAATGGGAGCGGCGGGAGTGAAACACCCCATACGTACCGCGCCGTTTATTGCATTCGCCTGCTCATCTATTGCTTCTTCGAAGGAACGATGCGCCTTGAGCAACTGGCGCGCATTGGAGAGGAACACATGGCCGAATTGTGTGGCACTTATTCCTTTTGAAGGAAGCCTGGTAAACAATTTTTTGTCGGTCTGGATTTCGATAGCATCAATTGCGGAGGAAATGGACGAGGCAGATATATTCAACGCCTTTGCCGCCCCGGTAATCGACCGGTGCTGTGCCGCAATATCTATATAGTTTAGCTGCTTTAAGGTATAACGCATCCATTCCTCAGATTTTTATAATAATACCCGCGAAATAAACTATTTTTCAGAGGTTAAAGAGCGGCTTACAATCTGTCTACAAAAAAGCGAAAAAGAGAGGACCCTGATCTTGTCGGCAATCACAGTATTCAGCGCGAAGAAAATTATCACCATGAACCCCGCCCGCCCAAATGCCACTCATGTCGCGGTACGCGATGGGCGCGTGCTGGCAACCGGAACGATTGACGAGATTGCTGGCTGGGGCGACTACACGCTTGATGACAGCTTTGCTAACAAAGTGATTATGCCGGGCTTTGTCGAAGGCCACTGCCATTTAATGGCCGGCGGAATCTGGCGCTACACTTATGTTGGTTATCAGGATCGCGTTGATCCCGACGGTAAACTTTGGCCAGGTGTCAAAACACTAGAAGAAGTCCTTACGCGGCTGAAGGAAGCCGAGATGGAGCTCGGCCCGGATGATGCCCTCGTCGCCTGGGGGTTCGATCCTATTTTCCTGATGGACCGACGGCTCGACAAGAACGACCTTGATAACGTCAGCCCCTCCCGCCCGATCGCGGTTGTCCATTCGAACTTTCATCTTTTAACTGTGAATTCCGCATCGCTCAGCCTTGCTAATTATGTCGCCGATATGGATGTTGATGGAATTGCCCTTGGCCCCGACGGGTCACCTAATGGAGAACTGCAGGAAATGGCCGCAATGTTTCCCATTATGAGGCGCCTAGGCATTGATTTGCGAGAGTTGGGGCGCACAGAAAGAAGTCTTGTCGATTTTGGCAAGGTCTGTAATCGCGTAGGCGTCACCACTGCCGCCGACCTCATCAACGACCTTCCTGACGAAGATGTCGCACAGATGAAAACTATTACGGATGGGTCCGATTATCCGATCCGCTTGATGTCCCTGCTAAACGGTATTTCCCAACCCGCCGACGAGACACGAGAACGAGCGCTTGAGTTAAAAGGAAAAAGCACCGAAAAGCTTCGCCTCGGTGCCGTGAAAATCATTACTGATGGATCAATCCAGGGATTTACAGCGCGGCTGCGCTGGCCCTATCACTATAACGGTGCGCCAAACGGCATCTGGAATATCGCCCCGGAACAGCTGAATGTCCTTGTCAGTGTCCTCAATGAAGCCGGCGTCCAGATGCATATTCACACCAACGGCGACGAAGCAATCGAAGTCGCGCTGGACGCGTTGGAGCAGGCAAAGATCAAGAAAAACCGCCCTGATCTCCTCCATGTTCTGCAGCATTGCCAGATGGCGGACCGAGCACAATTTCGCAAGATGAAGCGCTTGGGCGTGGCCGCCAATCTATTCTCAAATCACATATATTATTTCGGCGACAAACATTACGAATTGACCATCGGGCCGGACAGGGCGCTCCGCATGGACGCTTGTCAGTCGGCAATCGATTTTGGTGTCCCTTTCGCCATCCACTCTGATGCACCAGTAACTCCTATGGCCCCGTTATTTACCGCATGGTGCGCCGTTAACCGGTTAACAGAAAGCGGAAAGCTTCTCGGTGAGTATGAGCGAATTAGTGTTGATGAAGCATTGCAGGCGATCACCCTTGGTGCGGCAGCCACGCTTCATATGGACCATGAGGTCGGCTCCATTGAGACGGGCAAATGGGCGGACTTTGCCATTCTCGAAAATGACCCTGAAACCATCGGTGCGGAAAATCTGAAGGATGTCGGCATATGGGGTACTGTCCTCGCGGGAGAAAAGCATAAAATCCCATGAAGATACGGAGAGAACCGCTGCCCATGACTGTTCTCGCAGGATTTTTGGGATCGGGGAAAACAACTTTGGTCAACCATCTTCTGCGACAAGCGGATGGGCCGCGCATCATGGTACTTGTCAATGATTTTGGCGACCTCCCTATTGATGAGGATTTGATAGCCGCAAAGGATGGGGACACCCTCACCCTCGCCAATGGCTGCGCCTGCTGTTCCATGGGTGCTGGTCTCTATAAAGCTTTTTCAACCGCTCTCGATTATGAGCCTACGCCAGATCATCTCCTGATCGAAGCGAGCGGCGTGGCAGAGCCAAAACGGATCGCCAATTTCGCAAGGGCGGAGCCAGACCTCACGCTGAACGGGATTGTAACGATGGTTGACGCGCTGAATTTTCAGACAACGCGTGAAGATCAGAGACTTTCAGAAATAGTTGAGGCACAAATCAGCAGTGCCCATATACTACTGCTTAATAAATGCGACCTCGCCCAACAGCAAAATATAGACATATGTGCAGAGATCTTGCGCCACGTCAATGAGACCGCACCGATTATCAAAATTACGCATGGTGCCTTGTCAGGTGATATTTTCTTCGGCGAAGGAAGGAGCATCGACCGACTTTCCGAGACTTCCAACGACTCGCATTCTCACACCCATGAGACGGACTTTTCAAGATGGTCCGTCGCCACAGATTCGGAAATCAACAAGGCCACCCTGAAAGAGGTACTCAATCATCTTCCCCCCTCTATTCTGCGCGTCAAAGGTATATTTCGCGCTACGGGAGAAAGTGACCTGTGGGTCGCTCACAAAGCTGGCACACATATAGATATTTCCCCGCTGTCCATGGACTCATCATTCTCCGGGAGAACCGGATTCGTTGCAATTGGCACCAAAAGCCCGGACTTCTCCAATATTCTGGATGCAGCGTTTCATTCCTTAAAGTAATGCTGCAAAACAGCAAATCTGGTAATTCCATCACAAGGGTAACAATCTTTTTTACCGATATGTTTACGAATTGCTCCGCGAATGAAACAATGACGCCCTAGTAATTGCCTTAAAATCTGCGAGGGGGCTCAATGCGGCGACTATCTGGTACTCTTCTATTAGCCTTTATGGCGACAATTCTAATACTAATCATGACGTCCATGAGCTTTGCACAATCGGCCTCGGGCGGGGAACCGCCCGCGCCTGCAGTGCTGGTGGCAAAGGTCGAGGAGAAGAATATTGCCGATCAATTTGTCTTCTATGGCCGGGTTGAGGCAACAGCACGCGTTCAGATTAATGCGCGCATAGAGGGCTACCTTGCCGAAGTTGCCTTTGTAGAAGGGAGTACAGTCAAGGAAGGTCAGCTTCTTTTCAAGATTGAAAAGAGCATCTATGAAGCGAATGTCGCGCAGGCCCGAGCCAATTTGGCAAGCGCCGTCGCCGCTTCTAAACTTGCGAAACTGGACTATGAAAGATCCAAGGAGTTGGTCGCCCGCAAGACGGTCTCCCAGGCACAGCTTGATAAGGATTTGGCACAATATGAGGAAGCTCAAGCAAATGTCGCCGCGCAAAAGGCTCAGCTTTCCCTTGCCGAAATCGATTTGGGATATACGGAAATCCGGGCCCCGATTGATGGACGGATTGGCAAGGCGAACGAAACCAAAGGATCTCTTGTCGGACCATCGGGCACGTCTTTAGCACTTCTAGTCGCGCAAGATCCCATCCATGTGGCCTGGCCGGTCCCGGATCGGCTATTTCTGGAAGTCAGCAAGAGCCAGCGCAACAGATCGGATGTAAACGTCAAACTGAAACTCGCGGATGGAACAATTTACGATCAAACAGGAAGGATTATTTATGCCGATCCCAGTGCCAACGAAACGACGAATACAATTACAGTCCGCGCCGAGTTTTCAAATCCAAAGATGCTCCTTGTAGATCAACAGCTAGTTAGCGTCATTATTGAGAACAAGGAGACGCAAAAGCATCTCGTCATCCCGCAGGACGCCCTTCTTCTTGACCAGCAGGGTCCTTATGTTTTTGTCGTGAGCTCTGATAACAAAGTCGAGGTACAGCGTATCACTACCGGCGCCCAACAAGGCCTTTCCCTTATTGTGACAAAGGGCCTCAAACTGGGAGATCGTGTCATAGTCGCTGGTCAACAAAAGGTCCGAAGTGGCATCACCGTTACCCCTAAACTCGCCGACCAAAGCGAGGGTAACTGATGATCTTCGACTTTTTTATTCGCCGCCCAAAATTCGCGATGGTGATTTCAACCGTGCTTGTGCTCGCGGGAATCCTCTCGATGTTTGTCATCCCGGTATCCCAATACCCGGATATCACTCCGCCAACGGTTCAGGTTACCACCACCTATTCCGGTGCCAGTTCCCGGGTGGTAGCAGACTCAGTTGCTCAGCCGATTGAAAGCGCCGTTAATGGCGTCGACAACATGATTTATATGTCGTCGGGATCCAACTCTGATGGCAGCTACGCGCTAACCGTCTCGTTTGATGTGGGCACGAACCCCGACCTTGCCACAGTGAACACACAAACCCGCGTGAGCCAGGCACTGTCATCCCTCCCCGACACTGTGCAGCAAAATGGCGTGACGGTGCAGAAGCGATCCAATTCAATCTTGCAAATTTTTGGCTTCTATTCCGACGATACCAGCCTGGATCAGCTGTTTATCAGCAACTACCTGACCATTAATGTTCTGGATCAATTAAAGCGCCTGCCGGGGGTTGGCGATGCACAAATTCTTGGCGCCTCTTCATATGCGATGAGAATATGGATAGACAATCCTACATTGATGTCCAATCTGAAGCTCACAAATCAGGATATTATCTCGGCGATCCAGAACCAGAATATCCAGGCCCCCGCCGGACGGATCGGTGCGCCCCCAATATCAGATGAACAGAGCTTACAACTGACCGTCAACACCAAAGGGCGGCTTTCCAGTGTGGAAGAGTTTGAGAATATTATCCTGCGCGCCCAAGATGATGGATCGATTATCCGCATCAAGGATGTCGCCCGCGTAGAACTGGGTGCCCAGAATGCTCAGCAACAGCTGAAACTTAACGGCTCCCCGGCTGCAGGTGTTGCAATCTATCTTTCTCCCGGAGCCAATGCCGTGATCACGGCCAATTCGATAGAAGAGAAAATTGCCGAACTTGCCGAGAGATTTCCTGCCAGCATGGAGTATCATAAGTTTGTCGACAGTGCCGAGTTTGTCGATGATATGATCTATAAGGTCGTTGAGACCCTGATCGAGGCCTTTGTCCTCGTCGCCATCGTGGTGTTTGTCTTTCTCGGCCGTTTTCGAGCGACTCTTATTCCGCTTTTTGCCGTACCTGTTGCCATTATTGGTGCCATTGCTGTCATCTATGCAATGGGCTACACAGCAAATATTATCTCCCTCCTCGCCCTGGTTCTTGCAATTGGTATTGTCGTTGATGACGCCATCATTGTTGTTGAGAATGTCGAACGAGTGATGGAGGAAGAGCCAAACCTCTCCCCTGCCAAGGCAGCGCATAAGGCGATGACGGAAATCGCCGGGTCCATTATCGCCATTACGTTTGTACTATTGGCCGTATTTATTCCGATCGCTGTGCTCCCCGGTTCTTCAGGTGTTTTGTTCCGGCAATTTGCCATTGCGATTTCCGCTGCGATGGTTATTTCTGCCATTAATGCGCTAACTTTATCACCCGCTCTATGCGCATTATTCCTGCGCCCGGGCAAGCCGGTCGTCTTTATGCGCCCGATTACGTCCTTGATTAATCGTATTGGCGACGGTTACGCCGGCCTGATCAAGAAGCTCGTTCGAGTTGCCGCGCTCAGTATTGCCGCCGCAATCGGTATTGGGCTCCTCACGGGTTATGGCATCACCAACACGCCGGCAGGATTCGTTCCGGAAGAAGACAAGGGCTACGTTATGATCGTCTTCCAGCTTCCAGCAGGCGCCTCCTTCAATCGCACCGTGAAAGTAGCGGATAGAACAGTAGAAGCCCTAAAAGGCGACCCCGCCGTTCGAATGATTGGCCAAGTAGCTGGCCTAGATCTTTTGAGCAACAGCAATGCCTCCAATGCCGGGGTTGTCTTTCTCAATCTCAAACCCTATTCAGAGCGTAAATCACCGAATCTGAGCGCGACGGCCGTATTACAGCGCGCCTTGCCAAAGCTGGCCGGCATTGCTGAAGCCGCGTTTATCCCGCTTAATCCTCCCGCCATTGATGGCCTCGGAAATGCCGGTGGTTTTCAGTATATGCTCCAGGCTCTGCAAGGACAAAAGCCGTCTGAAATGGGTGCTGTCCTTCGCAATGTTTTGGTTGAAGCCAATCAGGATTCCAATATCGCCAGCGCCTTTTCAACATTCGAGGCAAACACTCCGCAAGTCTCCCTTGATATTGATCGGGACAAAGCGAAAACGCTTGGGGTCGAAATTTCCGATGTATTCAACGCCTTGCAAAGCCAGCTAGGCGGATACTATGTCAACGATTTCAATCTGTTTGGCAGAACTTGGACAGTATATGTACAGGGCAGCGAAGAATTCCGCGCAAAGATTGAGGATATTTACGACATACAAGTTCGTAATTCGTCGGGAGAGATGGTGCCCATTTCCAGCTTCGCAGAAGCAAGCCTCGATAGCGGTCCGCGCCAAATCACCCGGTATAATAATTATGAAACGGCTGCAGTATTCGGGAATCCGGCGCCCGGCGCAGGGATCGGTGTCGCCATGGCGGATATGGATAAAATCTCGACAAATGAATTACCGAGCGGTTATGCCTATGAATGGACCGGCCTCGCCCTGCAGCAGGTGGAAGCCGCAGGTAAAACTCCGCTCGTTATTGGTCTCGCCTTCGTTTTTGCCTATCTTTTTCTTGTCGCGCTGTACGAAAGCTGGAGTATTCCACTGGCCATTCTGTCTTCCGTCGTCGTTGCCGTCTTTGGCGCGATTGCTGGCATTCGGATTGCAGGTCTCTCCTTCGACCTATATGCGCAAATCGGAATTGTTGTCTTAATCGCTCTGGCAGCAAAGAACGCCATTCTGATCAATACCTTTGCGCTCGAGCAACGAAATATTGGCAAGCCTCTCGCGGAGTCCGCAGCTGATGGCGCACGGTTGCGGTTCCGTCCGGTCATGATGACAAGCTTTGCCTTTATCATGGGGCTGGTGCCACTGGTCATTGCCTCCGGTGCCGGTGCCGGGGCGATGGTGGCACTTGGCGTTCCAGTATTTTCGGGAATGCTCGCCGCGGCGACACTTGGTATGTTACTAATCCCTATGCTATATGTCGCCTTCCAGTGGATGCGCGAGAAAGCAGGCTGGAGACCCGTCGTCGAAAGATAGGAAAACCCATTGACCGCCGAAAAATCCGACACAGCAACTGATCCTGTATGCGGTATGAAAGTCGCGCCCGGCACAGGCAAGCCGAGCCATCTCTACAATACCGAGATCTATCATTTCTGCTCGCAAAAATGCCACGATAAGTTCGTGGTAGATCCCTATTTCTATATAAACGGCAGTCATAAGACGCAGCAGAAAGCAGCAACGAAAGCAACAGAATATACTTGCCCGATGCACCCGGAAATCATTCAGGACCACCCCGGAGACTGTCCGAAGTGCGGTATGGCGCTTGAACCTATGGGCGCCCCTAGCGCGGATGAAAGCCCGAACGAGGAATTGATTGATTTCACGCGTCGCTTCTGGGTAAGCGTAGCACTTGCCCTGCCACTTCTTGTCCTGACAATGGGAGAGATGGTCGGACTTCCCTTTGAAAGATGGATCGGGGCAAAACTCTCAACCTGGCTCCAACTGGCACTGGCAACGCCCGTTGTCCTGTGGGCCGCGATCCCCTTCTTCAAGCGTGGATGGTCATCAATCGTCAATCGCAGCCCCAATATGTGGACACTGATTATGCTTGGCGTGACGGCCGCCTATGGCTTTAGCGTCATCGCAACATTGTTCCCCAGCAATTTCCCCCCCTCCTTTCAAACGGACGGTGGCGTTGTTCCGGTGTACTTTGAAGCGGCGGCGGTGATCATTGCCCTGATCTTCCTGGGTCAGGTGCTGGAGCTTCGCGCACGGGAGCAGACCGGCTCCGCGATCAAGGCGCTTCTCAATCTTGCCCCAAAGTCCGCTCGGCGGATCAATTCGGACGGGTCGGAATATGATGTTCCGCTCGAAAATATCCTTGAAGGGGACAAGCTGCGTGTGAGGCCGGGTGATAGTATTCCTGTGGACGGCGTCGTGGTGGAAGGTCATTCCTCCGTTGATGAAAGCATGATCAGCGGGGAACCCGTAGCTATTGAGAAGAACGAAGGAGACAACCTCACCGGCGGAACAATGAATGGCACCGGATCATTTGTTATGGAAGCCAAACTCGTTGGTGCGGATACCATGCTCTCGAAAATCGTCGAGATGGTTGCCTCCGCCCAGCGATCCCGTGCGCCCATTCAAGGAATGGCGGACAGGGTTGCGGCTTGGTTCGTGCCAAGCGTCGTCATCATCGCCGTTATCGCTTTTGTCATCTGGTCGGCATTCGGCCCCTCCCCTGCAATGATCCATGCGATTGTTGCCGCAGTCTCTGTGCTGATCATTGCTTGCCCCTGTGCGCTCGGTCTCGCGACGCCTATGTCGATTATGACGGCAACAGGACGGGGTGCCGGTGCGGGTGTGCTCATCCGCGATGCAGAAGCGCTGGAACGGTTTGCCGGTGTTGAAATGCTTGTGGTCGATAAAACCGGCACCCTGACGGAGGGGCGCCCGAAAATTACCGATATCATTAGCGTTGAAGAGCAGGGAGAGGATACACTTCTTGCCATCGCTGCCGGACTAGAAAAAGGATCAGAGCATCCACTTGCAGAAGCAATCGTATCTGGCGCAGAGGAGCGCGGGCTCACCATCCCCATGGCCTCCGACTTTAATGCCATTACCGGTAAAGGAGTTGAGGGACGTATAAACGGGCAAATCGTGACACTCGGAAATCGGGCCATGATAGATCAGCAAAAGCTCGATCTTTCTACGATAGAGGCACATGCCGCAGAGCTTCAAAACGAAGGCAAGACAGTGATGTATGTTACCCGTGATGCCGCTCTTGTGGGAATTGTCGCTGTCGCCGACCCGATCAAGGAAACAACGCAAGAAGCAATCGATGCCCTGCACAAACTCGGTATCAGGATCATCATGGCGACGGGCGATAATGAACGCACAGCAAAGGCCGTCGCCGCTCGTCTTGGGATTGATGAGATCCTCGCAGATGCACTGCCAGAAGATAAAAAGACTTTGATCGAAGATCTCCAAAGCAAAGGCCTTCATGTCGCCATGGCGGGAGATGGCGTTAATGATGCCCCTGCCCTGGCCACCGCTGATGTTGGCATCGCCATGGGCACTGGCGCAGATGTGGCGATGGAAAGTGCCGGTATTACGCTAGTCAAGGGAGACCTCACTGGCATTGTCCGCGCGCGCAAACTGGCGGTAGGAACTCTCCGAAATATCAAACAAAACCTGTTTTTCGCGTTTGCCTACAACGGATTGGGGATTCCGATTGCAGCAGGTATTCTCTACCCTTTCACTGGTACGCTGCTTTCCCCAATGATTGCCGCCGCCGCGATGAGCTTGTCCTCGGTTTCGGTAATCTCCAATGCGTTGCGCTTACGCGCGATTAAATTGAATTAGCGCCAGGTATCGATCTCGCTTCCCTACTTGATTTGCTCATTGACGTCCCTATAGTGCGAAAGAACATTGGTACAGGTAATTTTAGGAGCGCAAGATGAGCGAGAATATGCCACCAAAGCTTGAGGAAATGAGGTCGCTTATAGCTGCTGAAATGGCAAAGCATTGGAAAACGTTTCTTTTTCAGGGACTCCTCATCAGCTTGCTCGGAGCTGTCGCCATCCTCGTACCGCAAGTAGCAACATTGGTCGTTGATCTGTTCATCGGTTGGATCCTAATTTTCGGCGGCGTCATCAGGGCCTTAACGCTGTTTCGATCACGCAGCCTTCCCGGGACGATCTGGTCCGTTCTCGCATCTGTGCTTGCTATTGTCCTTGGACTCCTGCTGGTTTTCAAACCGGCGGAGGGTGTCATGACCCTGACCATGGTGATGGTCGCATTCTTTATCATTCAGGGTGTTTTCTCTATCCTGCTGGCGTTTCAATTCCGGGCCCATATACGGAGTTGGGGCTGGACGCTGCTAAGCGGCGTTGTCGACCTCGTTCTAGCCTATTTAATCTCACGCGGCTGGCCTGACACGGCAAGCTGGGCCATTGGGCTGCTGGTCGGCATCAATATGCTGTTCGCCGGGATGGCGCTTATCTTCACGGCTTTCGCTGCCCGTAACGGCGCACCGGATTAGCGGACGCCTCTTAGGTTGTCGCCGCAATAAAGTCAGGGACAATTCCGGACTGTTTGATCAATTTCGGGATGTCCATACCCTTGTGAAGCCCATGTCCTGTGACCAGCACCGTGCGAACGCCGGCTGCCGCGCCACCGAGTATATCGGTATGCAGCGTATCGCCAACCATGGCGATACGCCCGCGATCGGTTCCTTTAAGTTCCGCCTCCAGCACTCGGTCAAATACGTTCAAAAAGGGTTTACCGTAAAATTGCGGGGCAATGCCTATTTGTTCGGCTATTTCATGGGTAAAAAATCCGGGCTCCAATGACAATCCCCCTTCTCGCGGGGCAACAAGGTCCGGATTACCAACAAGCAGCGGCCGTGGGTTTAATTGAAGAGAGTTTTGTAAAAGGCTTTGCTGCTTTGCTGTCCAATCCGCCGAACTCAGAAAAAGAAACGCATTCGCCTTCTCATAGTCAGATGGATCCTCACCGAGCAAATGAGTGATGCGAGGAAGCTCCGCCAGACCTGATTGAGCCGTTGCAGCGATGCCCCAGACATAGTCCTTCGGGTATAAATCAAGGGCGGTGATTGCCGCATCGCGGCTTGAAATGATCTGCTCCTTCTCCAGTGCGAAACCAAAACTCCGATATTTCTCAAGTGCCTTTGTCGCGTCATAGGTGGCGCTGTTGGTCAGCACGAAAACCTGTTTACCGAGACGTGCAAAAGCCTCAAGCCGTTCAGCCGCCCCCGGTATCGCACTTTCCCCAACATTCAACACCCCGAAAGCATCAAGCAGGAAAACATCAATTTCATCAACGAGCGCCTCTAGATTTTCGATCGCGGCACTCTCAGCCGGAAACTGCGCGGTCGGAAGGCGCGCCCGGACAGCTTCATAGCGTTCAAATACTTCCGTTGCGGTGAGGGTTGGAAAGAGCATTTTAGACAACGGCTTCCATTAGGGACAAATGATCAATAAGATATGCTTTACTAACTCGCACAATAACCCGTAAAGTTTATAAAAATAAGAAAAAGGGAGATGCATGTGAACGATCTTGATTTCACAGGAAAAACAGCACTCATCGTCGGCGGATCCAGCGGGATTGGCAATGGTATCGCCCATGCGTTAAAAGATCGCGGGGCGGACGTCTTTGTCTGGGGCACCCGGTCCAGCGCAACCGACTATGACGGCGCGGAAGGGTCGGACCTTACTAGTCTGCACTATGAACAGATGGATGTCAGTGATTATAAGGCCATAGCTGACTACAAGCCGGCGTTTGAAAAACTCGATATGCTGATCCTGTCGCAGGGCATTGTCGTCTATAACCGCGGCGAATTTGAAATGCCAGGTTGGTTGAAGGTAATCGATACAAATCTCAACAGCCTGATGGCCTGTGCCTCAAAATTTCAGGGCATGCTGAAGGAAGCAAACGGCTCCCTGGTGATCATCAGTTCAACGGCCGGGTACCACGCAACAAAAGGAAATCCCGCCTATAACGCCTCCAAGACGGGTGCAATTGGATTAACTCGCACCTTAGGGCAGGCTTGGGCAGGTGACGGTATTCGCGTGAATGGAGTTGCCCCGGGGCTCGTGGATACCAAACTGACCAAGGTAACGACGGACAACCCGAAACGCCGTGATGCGGCAATCTCAACAATCCCGCAAGGGCGCCTCGGCACACCGGATGACATCGCGGGCGCGGTACTCTATCTCGTGTCACCCCTAGCAAGCTATGTGGTTGGCCAAACGATCGTCGTCGATGGCGGACTTATTCTCTAATTTCGACAAACCAGCATAAAAAAGGAAAAACGGATGGCGAGACTTTCAAAGCTCAGCCGGTCAATTGCCGGAAAGACCGCGCTGATAACGGGTGCAGCAAGCGGCATGGGCCGGGCGACAGCGCATCTCTTTGCCGATGAAGGCGCAAATGTTGCCGTTACCGACCTCACTGAAGAAGGTGTTCAGAAGGTTGTCGATGAAATTCGAGGCGCGGGCGGCTCTGCCGAAGGGTGGGTTCTAGACGTTGCCAACAAAGAACAAATTGGAACGGTTGTAAAGTCGGTTGCAGATCATTTCGGCGCACTTGATATTCTGATCAACAACGCCGGTTTTTCTCGCCACATGTCGGTTGAGGATGAAGGTTTCGACGAAAATTGGCAACGGCATATGGATGTCCTGCTAACGGCACATGTGCGTCTGGTTCGGGCAGCTCTGCCCTACCTTAAAGTCTCAGGCGAGGGCCGGATCGTTAATATCGCCTCAACCGAAGGTCTTGGCGCTACGCCCGAAATTGCACAATACACTTCCGCTAAACATGGGGTCATCGGGCTCACCCGATCCCTCGCAGTAGAGCTGCCGAAATATGGCATCACGGCCAATTGTATCTGTCCCGGTGCCATCCATACCGGCATCACCGCGCGCATTAAGGATGAACATAAGGAGATTTTCTCCCGGCGGCGCATCCCGCTGAAGCGGTACGGTGAGCCAGAGGAAGTTGCTCATGCGACCTTGAGTCTTGTTCTACCCGCATCTTCCTACATCAATGGGGTTGCATTGCCGGTGGATGCGGGCCTCACGATCAAAAATGCATAGTAACAGATGAGAACTCCCTTAGATTTGTCAGTCTTCGGGCGCTTTCTCCTCTCGCTGTGGGAGCAGGTCTTCACGCGTTAATGGCCCAGCAACATAGAGCAGGATTACAGCAAGGGACGCCATTTACCACTTCACTATACGTTTTTTCGTATCTAGTGCGCGTCCCTGCATTTAATCATACGAAGGGGTGTATATTCAATAACCACTTCACCATTTTGGTTTATTATATGGTTACGTGTCCGAACCAGCCCGCGCGTTCTCTTTGAAGTAAGCCGCGCTTCGATCACTTCACATTCCACATGAATTGTATCACCGGCAAAGACCGGCCCGCGTATATCAAGTTCCATATTCAAGAAGGCAAGCCCCGTATGTTGCATCGTTGACTGAACGAGCAGACCTTCGGCAATTGTATAGGCGAGCGCCCCCGGCGCAACTCGGCCCTTTATGTCCGAATGCTCCTTCAGATACTCCGTATCTATGAACAGAACTTCCGTCATGCCTGTGACATTGATGAAATTAACAATATCAACCTCTGTCACCGTTCGGCCAATTGTCTTAAACTGTCGGCCCAGCGGCAATTCCTCAAAATGCAGCCCTAGTCCAACGATTTCCATTTTCTTCTCCTTTTTATTATTGGGATCATAATTTCAATTATGTGTCGTTCAATCCATTGACGGTTTCGCTACAACAAGCAGAATGCCAGTTAAAAAAACAATTATTGCCATCAGACTATATGCTTGCCAATAATGCGCAACGTCGCCCACGATCAGGCCAAAAATCGTCGGTAGAATAAGCACGCCGGCGAACATGGCGCTCGATCCCAAGGCGGTTGCCTCTGTCCGGTATTGTCCACCAAATGTTGCAAATGCCCCATAGGCTATACCGGTAAAACCACTGGCCGTCGCCCCCGCCGCAACCGCAACAAGAAGCACGGACCAGATCGACCAGTTTTCTGATATTTGCCCCGCCGCAATTGCAGTCACCCCCATGACAAGGCCCAGCAAACCAAGCAATCTGATGGAAGATATATAACGGTCTGCCAACCAACCCCAGACCGGGCGACTGGTGACACCAGCAATTTGATAAAGCGCCAGCACTTGCCCGGCAGCGATCAAATCGAGATCCGTTCTGCTGGTAAGGTGCAGCGCCATGAAGCCGATAAAACAAAGCTGAACACCCGCATAGGAAAAGCTTGCGAGCGCGAGCAGACGCATCAGAGCACTATCGCGCAAGAGATAAAGCGGGCGCCAAAGTTCGCCCCGAAACAATCGATGCGACGTGTTTCTATTCTTGTCCCAGCTTTTGCGGTATAGCTGAAACATCAGGATGAGAAGGGCTGCCGGAAGAATCTGTGCCCAGAATGCTATTCGCCAGCCGAATTTAACCGCAAGTATCGGCAATAACAAAGCGCCGATGACGCCCCCCAAAGGCACGCCAATTTGCCGGATTGAAAAGACGAGATTTAGAACCTTTGGGTTCGTGCGCGGGATCAGAAGATGTGTCGAGACTGGCGCCGTCGCCCCATATCCAATGCCAAGCACAACAGCACAGAGCGCCAACGCATTCATGCCGCCGGATCCTGCAATAGAAAGCATGGCAACAACCCCCAGCATCACAAACTGCGCGACACGTACCGCCCCGAATTTCTGGATAAAGTCCGGCGACAAAAGAGCTGAAAAAATGCCAATCCCATAAACCGTAGAAACAAAAAAACCGATGAGATGCCCGTCAACGCCTAGGTCCTCAGCGATCTTCGGCGCGAGCGTGGGAGCCGAAAAAGCCGCCATCGTTGCAAGAGTCTGCATCGCGATTGTAAGAATTAAGGGTCCGTAAGGGATGCCTACGGCATGGCCCTCACTAACGGTTGGCGCGCCGTCGCGGTCGGACGACATCATGTCCTAACTTCCGTCTTTCCACGATCCCTTCGAGCGGGCTAGATACTCCTGGGTCTCTGGCTGTTCAATCAACATCTTGCCCCATTTAGCACAGATTTTTGCAAGCCGTTCCGGCTGTACGCCAAGTTGCGCCATGGCTACCCCGCCGTTCACAGATTCACGATAGTCAGAAATAAGCCCGTCTTTTAGCTCAAAACGGCTCATGCCATCGATAACAACCTGTTTTCCCTCAAACTCCGGCACTGTCGAGGTGAAGCTGGAAAGTGACCAGGCATAGGCGAGATTGCCTTCGCACATGGGGTCGAACATTTCCCAGCGATAATCCTCTCCTGCATCGCGATGAAACTGATCTGACATCATGTGAGCAATTTCTGCGCGGCCCTGATGATCCCCGTAGATATAGTCGTGATAGACACCATTTTCGGTGAAACAGGCTGCGAAGGCCTCTCCATCGCCAGCTTCTGCGGCGGCGGAGAAGCGTTTGAGCAATTCCTTGAATTTAGCGGTATTCATTCATTGCTCCTTTTCAAACAGATTATCAATCAGGCGGCGTTGACCAATTTTTCAAGGCGGCCTTTGATGATATCTTCCGCCTCACTCATCATCCGGTCAATGAGCTCCTTGCAGGTCGGGTTATCGTGGATGAGACCGGCAACCATGCCACAGCTCCAAGCGCCGACACCGACGTCACCGTCTTGCATGACTTTAGGATAAACACCACCGACAAGATCGACGATATCCTCGATCTTGGTGTTTGATCCCTTTTGCCGTTCTATTTCGAGAACTTTTTCCACGGCGTCGTTGTTTAGAACGCGCTCGGTATTTCGAAGCGGCCGCATGATAAGCTTTGTATCCAGTTCGCTCGCGGCGATGATAGCATCCTTCACATTCTGATGAATAGGCGCCTCTTTCGTCACCATGAATCGGGTGCCCATATTGATCCCGTCCGCACCCAACGCCAGTGCGGCGACAAGCTGCTGTGCATTGCCCATTCCGCCGGACGCCACGAACGGAACTTCCAGCTCTTCTGCGGCGCGTGGCAGCAGGATCATGTTTGGGATATCGTCTTCGCCCGGATGTCCTCCGCATTCGAAACCGTCGACGCTGACGGCGTCACAGCCAATCTTCTGTGCCTTCAAAGAGTGACGAACGGAAGTGCATTTATGAATAACTTTGATGCCAGCATCCTTCAAGGCGGGCATATAGGCTTCCGGGCTGCGCCCTGCGGTTTCAACAATCTTCACACCGCCTTTGACGATAGCGTCGATATATTCGGGATACGGTGGCGCCGCGAAGGTCGGCAAAAATGTCAGGTTTACACCGAAAGGCTTGTCTGTCATATCCTTGCATCGCGCAATCTCATTCGCAAGGTCAGCTGGAGTTTTCTGGGTCAGACCCGTAATAATACCAAGACCACCCGCGTTAGAAACGGCGGCAGCAAGTTCAGCGAGACCAACAAAATGCATTCCCCCCTGAATAATTGGATGCTCAATACCAAAGAGTTCGGTGATTCTAGTTTTCATGAATGGCTCCGGTTCATTGTTGTTTTTTATTCTTTATAGGAAGCGATGTCTCATTCTGCAACAGCGAGACGAAAAACGCTATCCTTATGGCTATCAATTTAACGGTCTATGCGCACAATTGGCAAACAACAAATGCCTTTTGATCATAAATCATCAAGCTGCACCAGCTCGAACAAGAATTGATTCAAAATCGATATCACCAGGTAAGGTACCATAGGCTCCGGACCAGTAGTCACCCAAACGCGACGCGCAGAACGCATCCGAAACCGCCGCAGGAGCGTGCTGAACAAGAAGCGCCCCTTGCCAGGCCACCGCCATCATCTCCGTGACCCGGCGGGCGCGGCTTTCAAGATTACTGGTATCCGAAACCTCTGCGTTCAGGCGAGCCATATAGCGATCAAGCAGATGATTGCCACCTCTGGCCAGCTCAATTTCCGCAAAAAACGCGGGTAGTGCGCTCGCATCCTTATAAAGGGCACGCAGAACATCAAGGCAAATCACATTGCCCGATCCTTCCCAGATGCTGTTGACAGGTGCCTCCCGATAGAGCCGCGGCAGGATGCTTTCTTCAATATATCCAGGGCCACCATGACATTCCATCGCCTCATAGACATGCCCCGGCGTCCGCTTGCAAATCCAGTATTTTCCAATCGCCGTCCCGATACGCGCAAGGGCCGCCTCTACGGGATCCGTCTCCCCTGCCCCGATAGCGCGACCAAGGCGCAGGAAGAGCGTTGTCGCGGCCTCCGACTCCAGTGCGAGATCGGCTAGCACATTCTGCATCAAAGGCTGCTGGATCAATTTCTTCTGAAAGGCAGAGCGATAACTTGCATGGTGAATTGCTTGGGTCAGCGCCTGACGCATCAGGGCAGCCGAACCAACGGCACAATAATAGCGGGTCCCCTGCACCATCTCGATGATAGTGCGAACACCGCGCCCCTCCTCACCCAACATCAGCCCCCAGGCATCGACGAATTCCATCTCGCTGGATGCGTTGGACTTATTTCCAAGCTTATCCTTCAACCGTTGGAGAAAAAGGCCATTGCGCGTGCCGTCTGGCCGCCATCGTGGGAGCAGAAAACAGCAGAGGCCGTTCTCCGTATAAGCGAGGGAAAGAAAAGCATCCGACATCGGGGCGGAGCAGAAAAATTTATGGCCTGTCAATATATAGGGCGCACCGGGACCGGTGCGCTCACCCGCCGGACGCGCTTTCGTCGAATTTGCCCGCACATCGGAGCCGCCCTGCTTCTCCGTCATGAACATCCCCATAGTGATGCTTTTCTTCTCACTTGCCGGAATATCGCGCGGATCATACTCCTTCGCGAGCAGACGGGGTATCCACTCCTCCGCGATTTCCGGCGTGGCCCTTAGTGCAGGCACGACAGCATAGCTCATCGCCATCGGGCATAGCGCCCCGCCCTCAATCTGATTGAGAAGGTAAGAAAGCGCGCCATGAGCCACATGATTGCCATCCCGAGGGTTATTCCAGGCGAAACTCGGTACGTCATGCGCAATCGCAAGATCCATCAGACTGTGGTAGGCGGGATGGAAAGTTACCTGATTGATCCGCATACCGTTGCGGTCGAAAGCCTTCATTTCAGGCGGATACCGGTTCGCCTGGTTAGCCCATTCAAGCGTCTCTTCCGATCCCGCCTTCATCGCGAAATCAATGACTGTCCGCTCAGCCCAACCACCCCCCTCTCGAAGTAACCCTTCCTGCAGGGGCAGGTCTTTTCCATAAAGATCCTGATCTCCCAGAATGGGCGGTACATTTGTTACCTCATGAGTTGGCAGGTCGGAAATCGGACTGCGGACAGTCATAACGAAACTCCTTTCTTAGGAAAGCCAAATGCTCCTCATTATATGGCGCAAGATATCATTCCTGCCAAACCACTTCATGACGTAGCGTATAGGGTCCGAGTTTCTCCGCGATCTGGCCGCCAAGTGTTGCCTTGTCTCCTCCGGTGACTGTAATCGTCGCCACGCTACCATGCACAGGGTGATTATCGACATTGACCGCAATAGAGACACCATTGCCGTTGAGCGTTTCAAGCTCGGCTGTGAAAATCTTCACCGCTGCGTCATTGCGCAAGGTTGGCTTGAATATCTTTCCAACACCCGTAAGCGGCATTTCGTCAATTATTGTCAGATCCGCAGGATTGGCCGCACGCTCCGGGATTCTTTCACGGGCAAAATCCTTAAGTTCATCCGGTGTTGCAGTCGCATCCGGCTTTAGTTGGACATAAGCCACTGGAATCTCGCCAGCATAGTTATCTGGTCGGCCAACCGCCGCCGCAAGTTCTACTGCCGGATGCTCATGCAGCGCCTCCTCTATGATGGAAGGATCAATATTATGTCCGCTCCGGATAATGATATCCTTTGCACGCCCGGTGAGCCAGATATAGCCTTCGGCGTCAATGCGCCCCAAATCACCGGAACGGAGCCAGCCATCCGCCGTAAAAGCAGTTGCGTTATAATCAGACTGTACGTAGCCCGGCGTTACACAGACGCCCTTCATGATAATCTCACCGATTTCCTCCGGCTCCGCAAATCGGGTGATGTTCCCGCTTTCATCAATATGAGCAGCCTCAACCTCTACAAAGGGGAAACGAAGGCCCACAGAGCCAAAGCGCACTTCACCGTTTTGTGGCTGCATGGTGGTAAAGCAGGTCACTTCGGTCATGCCGTACCCTTCAAGCATTGGCACCCCGGAAAGATCACTGATCGCTTTCAAAACCTCGACAGGGGCAGCAGAACCGCCGGTCAGACCCGCACGGAGAGAACTGATATCAGCATCGCCAATCGGAACATTCAGAAGTGCGGACATCATCGTCGGCACACCGCCTAGAACTGTGACCCCGTATTTTTCGACAAGTCGCCAGTAGTTGCCAATGATTAGTGGATCACGAAATCCTTGTGGACTGCTAATCACTAAGGTTGCGCCATTTATCATGGGCACCAATCCAACGACTATTGAACCACTGATATGAAACATCGGAAGTCCTGCCAGCAGGCAATCCGCCTCCGAATAACCAAGGCCAAATCCGCTCATCGCGATTTGGGAGAGCTGCATCCTGTTTGTATGCGGTGCGAGTTTTGGAACACCGGTCGTCCCGCCTGTATGATAATAGCCGATGACATCATCCAGCGCGTCATTGCGCGGGCCGTTTATGGCACTTGAGTCCTGCTTGGCGATCATCTCATCATACGGGAAGATTTTCTTCCCGTCGCATTCCGCACCGCCGCCAAGGACATAGACAGCCTTGAGATTTGGCATCCGCTCTATGACATAGGCGGCCTTCTCCCAGAGTTCCGGGCTTAATGCCTGTCCCGTTGCGATCAGGATTGTGGCGTTAGCCGCTTCTGCAATGCCAAGGATATGCTCGGGCTCCAGCAGAGGATTAACAGCATTTACTGTGCCGACTGCTTCTGCGCCAAGCATCGTGAAATAGGCCTGTGGGCATAGCGGGATGAGGTAGGTTACAGTCTCTCCTTTTACGAGACCCGCAGAGAGGAAGAGATTGGCAGTTTGATTGACCTTAGCAAGCAAATCACGATAGGTGATTTCCCGGCCATCGCCCATCGGATCCCCGGGCGGCAATGTGATCAGAGCTGGCTTATCTCCATATTGCTCAACCGCCGCGCAAAATACGTCGTACACATTTTGGTGCGGAACCCATTCTTCAATAGGCGTTTTCTCAAATTTTTCGACATCCGCAAGGCTGGCAAATGGCAAGTTGAACTTGCTGATGGTTTTCACCATTCTTTTTCTCCCATAGTCATCTGTTAGTTTTATTATTATGAGGATGTTGTTTCATCCTTCTGTTGATAGTCATGATGCCATATACAAGGTAGGATACAATCAAAAATTGAAGCGAATAAATGGCAAGGTTAAGATGTTAATATGAAAACATTTTCCCAGTTAAACGCATTGACGATCGGTTCTGCAACGATTGATGTCATCGCTTCGGTTGACGATCAGGATATCGAACGGATGACAATGCATAACGCCACGTCGTCTTTTCTCCTGCTTGAGGAAGGGCGGAAGATAGATGTAAGTTCTATCAAGTCTTCGGTTGGCGGCGGCGGAACCAATTCAGCGGTCGCTCTCGCGCGGCTCGGCTATCAGACAACGGCTCTTGTGCGGGTTGGGAATGATCTCGAAGGCAAAAAAATTCAGGAAGTTCTATCCATGGAACAGATCAATACTGATCTGATGATCAAGGACAGCGCACTCCCTACAGGTCAAGCGATTATGGTCATGTCTCATGTCCGCAATCCCACCATCTTTACGAACCGTGGCGCCAACATCGCCTTCTGCGAGGATGAGATTGATCCGGCGCTTTTTAAGGGCCAGAACCTTGTTTATATTGCCAGCCTGTCTGGCAACTCCGCCGCATGCCTGACAAAAATTGCTCGCCTTGCCAAGGAGGCGGGCGCCTTTGTCGCCACCAATCCCGGCATCCGCCAAATCACTTACTGGTCCGGTGATATTGTTGAATCGCTTTCCCATATTGACCTGCTTTCTATCAATGCGGTGGAGGCGGAACAGCTCGCGCTCACCCTGTTGCCTAAGGGACAGGCAATGGCTGACACTAAATCTTCTGGAGAGGGGCCTGTTTTGCTGGAAAAAGGCTTGGGTGGACGAACATTCGAGAGTTTTGTTCAGGAAGTGTGCAAGATCGGCCCCAAAATTGTCCTTGTTACCAATGGGGCGGAGGGTGCATATGTAGGAACGCCGGACGGCATTCGCTTTCATCCTGCGGGAAAATCCGAGGTCAGCAATACGGCAGGTGCCGGCGATGCATTTGCCACAACTTTCTCTGCCTATGCTGCGATTGGCGCAGATTTGGACATATGTCTCAAGGCCGCGACGGCAAATGCCCTCTCTGTTATCGCGGCACCCGATACGCAAAGTGGATTACTCATGAAAACCGAGATCAACAACGCCATGTGTGCCTGATCTCACAAATGGCTGTGAATTGCTTAGTACCTTTTTAGTTCTTGTTTTACAAATTAGGCAGAACGTAGGGACGACAATCACATGCTCAAAAATCTTATAATAGCTATTGGAATTTTGGTTTTCTGTGCGGCTTACGTACCCCTCACTGCTTTGGCGGAGGATGAAGTCGTTGCGACAGTTACACGGCTTAGAAACACGGCTGTTGTCATTCGAAAGGGACAGCAATTAGATGTTCAGGCCGGCCATAAACTGCAAAAATTTGATGCCATAAAGTCGGGCAAAAATGCCCGGGTAGAAATTATTTTCAATGATGGTACGAAGCTATATATCGGTGCAAATTGTCACATTGTTATCGACGAATTTCTGTTTGACCCTGATAAGAATATCGGCACAACAATCCTTCGCGCATTGCAAGGACCATTTCGCTTCATTACCGGCCGTATCGGAAAGGTTCAAAAGCCCCAGGTCGTCGTTCAAAGTCGCTTTGGCGTCGTTGGCGTGCGCGGCACAGATTTCTGGGCGGGTCCGTCACGTGGCGTTTATGGTGTCCTTCTGCTGGATGGGTCGATCTCAGTCACCAATCCGTTCGGCCAACGCATCCTCACAGAAGCAGGAACCGGCGTCAACCTGACCAGCAATACCGCACCACCCGGCGAGGTAACGGTGTGGGGCACCCTCCGCGCACAAGAGGCTCTGGATGATGTCGCCTTTTAGTTAGCCGCTATCTACAGTTCCCTTATTTCCGTCGTCTCGCGACAAACTGCTGCTGTAAGTGATCTATTCACACGGTCGCGTCGTAAAAATGTTAATCGGGTGCGATAACGCGCTAATAAAACGCGATTAACAAAAACTTACGACCAATTTGGAAGACTTAGGAGAGTGGTATGTTCAAGAAACTGGCTTTGGTATTGTCGCTAACAGCTGCGCTTGTATTTTCAGTCGCGGAGAACAGCATTGCCGCGAATACCGAAGTCGGCACAGTCACTCGCCTTCAAAGCGATGCAAAGATTGTCAGAGATGGCCTGGCAACTCCCATAGAAGTCGGGTCCGTGATACGGGAAAGCGATGTAATAAGTTCAGAAGACATGGCCCGTATTGAAATCACTTTCACGGACGGGACAAAATTGCTTATCGGCGAGAATGCTCGCGTCGAAATCGATGAGTTTCTTTACGATCCTGACAACAATATCGGGACGGCAATTATCAGCGCCCTGCAAGGTCCTTTTCGGTTTATAACCGGAAAAATCGGCCAATTAAAAGAAAAACGCGTTGAGATAAAAAGCAGTGCCGGAACGATTGGCGTGCGCGGAACTGATTTTTGGGGTGGACCGTCACAGGGAACTTATGGTGTATTCTTGTTTGAGGGGACAATTGTTATCTTCAACGCCGAAGGCGGGCGGATAGTAAGCACCCCCGGAACCGGTGTAGATATCGACGGTATCGATAAAGTACCGGGAGAAATCACCGTTTGGGACGCTTCGCGTGCCCAGGCTGCACTTGCGACTGTGACTTTTAGGTAGGGAATAAATCCCGCTTGGGAATTAGATGGAGCGACTAAAGACAGATCTACCGATTTCGTCCGAAAGCCTTGTGGAAATACGGGATTACTGGATGGATCTGAAGCAAAGCAGATTGATGCCAACAAAACAGCAATTCAATCCCGCGGCTATAGTGCGCCATCTTCCCCATGTCGTGCTCGTAGATGTTTTTCAGGAACCGTTACGGTTTCGATATCGCCTCTTGGGAACCAAAATCACAGAACTGGCAGGGCGAAACTCAACCGGAAAATGGCTGGATGAGGATCTCTACGGCGACAAAACCGATGATGTAGTGTGGATGTTTAGAAATTGCGCGTCATCCAAGCGACCTATTGCGGTCCGAGAGCAAATCCAGTTTGTTGATCGATCTTGGGTGACTGTCGACGTGGCCGCTTTTCCGTTGGGGGACACAGAGGGAAATATAACGGTGATATTGAGTGTGGTCGATTTGACGCCTGTAGACGCAAAACTCCCCGCCCCCGGAACGACATTTATTCTCAACTGGCAGACAACCGAAGCGACGTCCCAATCTTCCTCGGACACTCAGACCGTATCATAAAGCTCCGCGAAGGGTTTGGCTGATTTCTGGATATATCCCCAGAGCCAGGAGCTTTTCCTTACCGACGAACTGGTATTTAAAACGCCAGTATTTGCTGCCATTGGGCTGGATCTCCAGATACAGGCCTTTTCCATCGGACAGCTTATAAGCTTTTTCCTTCGCTCCTGCCCTCTTGATTTTGATATCGGTTAGCGGCATTTTTGGGGGGGGGGGTACATTATTTTTGGCATTTTCAATGTACCCCCAATCTTACCCCCAAATTTTTTGGATGCAAGAGGCTAATGTTGGACTACATAAGACGCGAAAACAATACAAAGTATTGTTTTAGTTGATTATTTTTGATGGTATTGGATTGGGTGAAATGAGGTTCTGGCTGGGGTGGCAGGAAGCGCACCATGAAACCTATTTATCCAAATAATTCAATAGTTTAAAAAATTACTGCGAACCCAAAAAAAATGATTTTGTACTAATAAAATGGACCACGTCAAGAAAATATATGTGCCGTAAAGACTGACCCGGAGCCATTTGTGTCCAAAAGCGTTTGATTGGTGAAACTTCGACTATACCTCAGAACATATGCGCTTGTTTGAATCCCGAAACATTGCTCAATGGTGGAATTGATTGGTAGGTAATAGAGCACTGTTTTCCATGCGATTTCTTTATATCTGTTGGTTCATTGAATCGCAAAAACAGAGTAATCGGCAAATTCAATTTTCGGGAGAATACAATTTTTATTATGACTCTATGATGAATGCATCACACTGAATTAGACATCGCTCGGAAAATCTACTCCAGGAACAAATAATTTAACATCATCGCCCTCAACCATAGTAATGTCTGCCTCGTTGCTGTAGGGCTCGTTAAATTGTCCCCGATGTCCTTTAAAACTCCCACATGCTGTATTAAAAGTTAAGCTTTCGCCAATCAAATAACAGTATCGCGCAAAACCTGCACCGTAGAGCCCGTCACTGCCTTTAGGATAATTTTTATATTTTTCAGAGTTATATTTTGGGTCAAGGAGGCTAACAAATGCTTTCTCAGCGTCGGCAGTCACACGCTTTTCGTCGATTTGAGGAAATATATCTTCGTCTTCAAAGATGTGCTCAGACTCGTAGGTGTTAACTTGCAATACATTTATATCAAACAAAAATATAAACGTTTCATCTGTTGGTCTTGCTCCTGGAAAGCGTTGCGGTTCATTTGCCAAAATATCCATACGGTTTTTGTGCCCTCGCTTTAAAAGACGATCAAAACTATCTGTTTTCTTAGCAATCCCAACGTATAGAAGATCATAAGTCGCCAGTTCACGGTACTGATCCAACCCCTCAATACCTTTTCGACCATACGATTTATCCCAGAGAAGCTTCTCCGTACTGAACCATTCTAAAACATTAGAACCAGGTTGTTTAATAGGACCATCCCATATTCGAATATACTTTTCGCCTATTTCTATTTCAATTTCCTCAGTATCGGCATTGATTACGTTGACCAAGTCGCCAACATTTACTGTGCAATTATCTTCTATAGTATCGCCAATAGAAAACTTGAACGAGATAGCACCGTTATTCTCATTGATTTCGACGTCTATAAATTTCGCTTCGGCCCGACCACCAATCATATAAAAATCACTATTCCTGAATAGCTCTACGACTTCTGGATCGTTTTGCAACCAAACCGCCTCTTGGTTGCTAATCGGCGGATAAACCAACTCGAGTTTTGAAATTTTTGATTTAGTAAATGTTTCGTTCATAAACACAGTCCTTACCGAGAAGATATTTGCCGAGCTTAGACTAGGATTTGGACTTATACCATCGCCTGATTGTGAGACGGCACCATTGTGAGGGGTTTTGACAAAGCATTTAACGACGGGGGATCAACCCGCTAATGCTTCTCATAATGCGGATTAGGCGATTGAAGATGTTGAGCGTAGCATTGATGACTTAGTCTTGCGACATGAGTTATTTATCGATTGAATTGTATGGTCTAGATACCGGTAAAAATGTATTTATTGGCATCAGAAGCCCGACATACGCTCTTGTCATATTCGGTAGGCCAGACCGAAAAATTCGGAAAATAAAATAATATATATAATAATAATAACAACTTAAATTATTATTCTTTCCCAACCGGAACGAAATTATCTAGCACAATTTATCTCTTTACAATTTATATTAGTTTTCTATTATTAATAGAATATAGAGGGTATTTAAATGAACATAAAGCTTACAGGACTCACTTTGATGTGGTTCTCTGTTGTTTCATTTACTGCGATAGCAGAAGAACCACAAATCAAGATTGCCCAGCCCGGACAAAATATAACAGTCTGGGACGGGTGGAATGTTAATGGGAAAATATATTTGAAATTGGATGGCGGCGATGGTTCCGACTGCGCCAAACTTTGGTGGATCACAATGGGCGTCAATTCAGATAGTTGGGAAGTATGTGATAGAGCGGAAGTGAATGTTGTTCTTCCACTGATATATGGCGAACTTAGGGCTGGCCATTTTACTAGGAAGACGGCAATTGCTGTAAGTGATTCAGTTGTTGTTGCCTATTCTCAAGAGCTCTGCGGCAAGATTATCGAATGTTGATATTCTCTCGACGGCCGAATTCAAAATAAGGGAACTTCGATGAAAATCAAACTTGCAATGCTCTTGTTAATTTCTCTGCTGGTTTCTGGCTGCGGGGATCCAATAAGTGACTATGTAAATAGTAATTTTCCTCCTGTTTCCATAGATGAGCAGCGCGAGAAAGCAGTAATTTCAGCAGTCACGGCAATTCAGAAACTCCAAGAACCTAATATTGCTCTTGGTCTTTCCCTATCTAAGGCCCGCGAAATTTTGCTTACTGATGAGATTAAATCGGATGGTGTAAAAGACCTTCGTCTCTCAAGTTCAAACCAACTAATGAAGTTAGAGGTGGATTTCGAGCACGTATTTACCGGAAAAGAGGGAAGCGCGGCCATTGGCGATAAATTGTTGACGCAATTTCACCCTATGGTTTCGGGAACTATGACACTTTATGCAGGAATAACAAGTTCGACCCAAGATCAAAATGACAATACAACTTTCATAAACCTAAAAATCCTTCCGGCATTCGAAAGCTTAAAACTTTCGAAAGTTGTGGTTGCTGACGATTATGATGCCATACTTCTTGGCGACGCTATTATTAGTATTTTAAAAACATATGCCAATAATGTATCGGGAGAATTGTCCAAACTCTCAATTATGGATTTAGAGGTGCCGTCTAGATTTACTGACACAGTTGACCCAAATCGGTTAATTCAGATAAAAAATACAGACGTCAGTGGCCAGGTTCAACTAACCGGAAATATCGTAACTGCGCCATTAAAATTACTCGGTATTGCGGCCCAGATGGACGGCAACCGCATTGTCGCACTTGGGCAATTTGCAAACGTTGATCAGCCTATACCTTCACCCCAAGAGGATGGCACAAAATCGAGCAAAGACGTAGAGGAATTGTTTTCGAACATTGTCAATAAAGTTTTTAAGGTAGATACTTATCCTAATGGTCTTTGGGTTGCGGTGCGCAAAGATCTAATCTCCTTTACCGCAAATGACGTTTTTAGGCAGGCATCAATATGCGCTTCTACGCAAGCTAACATTGCTGTTCAAAGGTTCGCGGAAACAATCTCTTTTCCTGACGAACATTCTGTCGATTGCACCCCTACAAGAGATTGCACTCCAACAAGACAGTGCGATTTTACTGAAAGCCACGACGATAGGGAATGTAGCTCATGTGCAGACGTACCATGTCCATCCTTTAGTGATCCTCTTAAGTTTTGTTCTAAATGTATCAATAATCCCGTTTGCGAGGCACAAAAGGCAGCTCAGAATGTAATATACCATGCCGACTATTTGGCTAAAATAGCTGATTGCGAACGTCTGAAAACTACGGAAAAAATTTCGTGTGAAGCGGAAAAATCGGGCGAAAAGGCTCTTTGTGAAACAGGAAAAGAGATTTTATTCAAACTAGCCAGAACTGGCAAATTTGCCAACCTAGATGGGGCTTTTAGCGGCAAAGCAAATATTAACATGTGCATTCGCGACTTTGCATTTTCGCAAGACTTGAGCCAAATTCATGCGGCGTTGGGCGTCGAGGGATCAGCTGATCTTGATGTTTCTTTAAAATTCGTGCCGTTAGATATAGTCGGTCATCTGGCCTGCCAAGTTCCTTGGACAGAAGAGCAAAAGTTCAAAGCGACTGTACCTCCTCAGTTCCTAGTCATTGAGACTGCCATTAAGTTTAACAATGATAGAGACGAATTAAGCTACAATTTTAGCGTCGCGGAGAATGAACTTGATTTTTCGATTTCTCCTGGACCCACTGAGTTTTTGCTAACAAGTGAAAACATGGCACTTGCATGTTCGGGTTTAAATCTCGCGAAACCTTTACTGATACCGGCAACAGCTTTTATTCCTGAATTGAAAGGCAATTTTAAACACAAAATAGAAGCTATGTCAGTGACTACGAGCTTTAAGTTACCTTCAATTAAAATCAACAATAAAACACTTACAGTTAACGTGTCTGAAACTGATAGGGCCATACTACTAAATGGAAAATGAAAGGAATCTTGAATGACATTCAGATTCTTAAATATTTTGCAAATTACAAATAAAGTCACAAATCTCACCGAGAAATTGGGTGATATTCACTTTCCCGACGGCAATATCCGAGACCCTTTAACCCACGCCGTATATAAAAAACCTTGCAAAGTGAATACATCAGCCTTGTTCATCTTTGCTTGAGAATTAAATATTAGGTAACTGAAGTCAAAAAGATGAACTGCTTAGAATTCGGTAGACTGAAGCTCTGCCAATTCCGAGCTCTTTGGCAATATCAGATGGTCTAACGCCTTCCGAGAATAGTTTCCTAACGTCCATAGCTTTTGCTCTTGCCGTCGGTTTCCTCCCTTTATACTTCCCTTCGCTCTTAGCTTTGGCTATGCCCTCCCTCTGCCTCTCCAGCATGATTTGTCTCTCAAACTGACTAACAGCCCCCAGAAGATTCAGGACGAGCTCCCCAGTGGCATTG
Source organism: Sneathiella sp. HT1-7 (assembly GCF_020731145.1). Lineage (GTDB taxonomy): Bacteria > Pseudomonadota > Alphaproteobacteria > Sneathiellales > Sneathiellaceae > Sneathiella. The sequence goes on from NZ_JAJFZN010000001.1 coordinate 208,438, forward strand.
CTGGTGTCTATTCCAAGGTTAAGTATTTGAAGATGGGCGTCCTTACTCCGAACCGTTTCAACAATTTCCCCAAGATGCCGCATGGATCTGGCTAGGCGATCAAGCTTGGAAACAACCAATGTATCTCCCTCACGCATATAGTCCAGCGCCAGAGCCAGTTGCTTCCTCTGGGCAACAGAAGAGACTTGTTCCTTGAATATCTTCTCGCAACCTTGTTTTTCCAGTTCTTCTATTTGAGATTCAAATCCTGCAACCTGTTCCAATGTCGATGTACGCGCATAACCAATTTTCATAAGTTCAATTTCCATTATGTATCAATAGATACAAAACTATGTGGGAATTATGTCTCAAAATGCAATATTTATTTATATGAGACGCAATTCAGCAACTGTGGAAGTGTCTCGTTTGGGCAAGGTCTAATGAGATAGACAGAGCTCAAGCTTTTTAAGTTACCAACGGGAATAATTAGACTAAGCACTCTCAAGCCTCGGCATTTTTCATGATGTATTAAACCATTTAAATATCAATTAATTGATGTGCCAGAATACTAACTGAATATAATACTCTGAGATCACAAATAATCTGGCAAACTAATATATGGAGAATTGGCGCATTGCTAATCTCGTTGTTTTGCGAAACACCGATTGAAAAGGGAGCATTAGAGGAAAATATATGATGCAACAATTACTGGAAAATTTCCGTAAATTTGTGCAATCAATTTTAATCCAATTTCGAAGGCTATTCATGAATCTTCAGACAACAAGCATTCTAATTCCCGAAAATATACAAACTGAAAAGTTGCGTAAATTATTGGCGTCTGGCAACACAAGCTCTGCTGCTGAGCAAATTCTAGTAAGTGAGCGTTATGAAAATGATCGATTTGGGCCAAACTATGAATATGCCCATATGCTCATGGCAGCCGTTCCAGAAGAATGTCTTGACGCCTTTGGTATTCCACGCGAGGCCGGTGAAGGCGTGGTTGCGCATTCGACGCCCTATGTAACGGAGAAAGGCGGTTGTCGTACCTATTCTCCCTCTGTGTCTGGTCACGACTATATTATCGCGTCTTGGGGAACAGGCTCATACTATGGTTTTAGCTTAGCCGACAAAGTATGGATGACGCTTGGTTTAACTCCGCGTTCTATAGGTGGAGATCACCAGAAACTGATCTACGATGATTTGGAGAAGCCAATTTTTGCTGTAGCGCAAGGCGAAGTCTCAAACGAATATTATTGGATACAAAAACGAAACATTCGCTGGACGATGCGTAATGACTATCTGCGAAAGTATCTCTGGATGCGCAATCTGATAGGCGTGAGAGTTTTTTACTACGAGACCAACCTTGATGACGTGCCTGATATACGACAATTAATGAACGGGCAAACAGACATAACCGTCAAATCGGAATGCGGGAAACTTGAATATCGACTGATGGAATATATGGGTCGAATACGCTTGCAAGTGACGGCTGCAGTTCCATGCGTAGATACCGCGTTATGTAACGCCCCCAGTGCTGATGGATTATTGTGGCCCGGTCATAAATTTCCTATGACCCATGCTAAGGCTAACGCTCTTATTCTCGGAGAGCATATTTTTTTAAAAGACACCTTCCTTGAACGCTATGAACAAAATAGTATCTTTAATACTGTACCATTCAAGTATGGAGAAACTTGGTCCTGTTGTCCCTCTTATGGCGGCCAATGGGGCTTTACAGAATGCATTCGTGTCGGCCGCAATCTCATCAAAGTTCCCATTCGAGAGCTTTACATGCCAAAACCGGATGCTGAAATTTGTCATGCCCATTATCATTCGATTAGTGAACTTGAAGCAAAAAGCTTTGACTTAGATCAAGAACATATTGTTGAAAAAACAGATGCGTTTCTTGGTGAACTTCTGCGCCTTGCAGATAGTTTATTTGCTTTCGCAAGTGAGCTGGGAATCTCGACCTGCCCGGCGGTACTGTGCGGTTTCGATCGACATGAAATTAGTAAAAACGGATGGACAAATTATCCAAGATTATGCGAATTGGCGCAAGTCGCACCTTTAGAAATGACCGAAAAAAAGTTTTTATCCCGCTGTAAACTTTTGAATGAAACAATACAAAAAATTCCCAATGGTAAAATCCGGAAGATATTAATTGCTATGGGAGCAAATGCTTGTGACATTAAAAATCTACAGTCGCTTAAACTACTTCAAGGACTTTACACAGTTGTCGATAAATTGAATGAGAATGGCGAGAATTTACAAGCGTTAAGAGGCGGCGCAATTAATATTGACTTGTTAGGTTCTCAAAAAGCAATGGCTCCACTTTTCGTTAACAACGACCTTCGTAATGCTGATGCCCATGCAAATACTCAAACAGTACAAACCTGTCTCACAAGTCTAGATTTTGATGTTGCTTTATTGAATGATGGATATGGGCTGGCGATGGATTTTATGTTTGATCAAGTTACAGAGACACTAAAAATTTTCGCCGACCAATGTGAACAAATCCTTCAAAGGGATTAAAATCACAATCAGAGATCCAACATATTCCATCTGGTAAACGGCAACGCCATTGCTGTAAGCTTCTTCAACCTGCGCAAGCAAGAATGAATGTGTCCGACTACATCGAAAAGTTCTATAACTCGACATGAGTACAAGGGCGAGAAGGGGATTAGAGATGGGGAAAGATGAAGCGGCAGAACCTAGAAAAACTGATCCTGCTTTAGCGAAGAAAATTTCGCCTTCTCAATTTATGAGGGAACTTCGCCCGGAGTATTATTCCGACACTACGGATCGCGTAGCGTATGTACTAGAAGCCCCAACTCTAGAATATCATCTTGAGACGATTACTGAACGAAACCAGACGCAAGCTTTTGAATTGTTTTGCCGCAAATTATGCGAGCGTACAATATGCCCTAATTTGCGTTCGCATACGGGGCCGGACGGCGGTGGTGATAGTAAAGTTGATACCGAAACTTATCCCGTTTCTGAAGAAACGGGATCGCTATTTTATGTTGGCGAAGCCAACTCTGCCCATGAAAGATGGGCGTTTGCATTTAGTGCTAAGAAGACTTGGCCTGCTAAAGTTCGTGATGATGTAAAGGGTATTATTGAAACGGATAGAAATTATAAAAGAATAATTTTTGTCACCAGTAGATTTGCGAAAGATAAAAGCCGAGCAGGCGTTGAAGATGAACTTTCGAAACAGTATGGAATTCCTGTAACGATTCACGATAGATCATGGATCGTAAAAGAAATTATTGAGAACGACCGCAAAGATATCGCATATAATTTTCTAGAAATCGGTGAGGTTAGAAATGCCCCACTCAGATTGGGACCAACAGATTACTCTCGGGCACAACAATTAGAAGATATAGAAAAGTCGATTGATGATCCCGACGCGTATCTTGGAATGGAACTCCAGAGAGTTACAGAGGCTCTCGTCGCCGCTAAGCTATCTAGAAATCTAGAACAATCGCGTTCGGACATCGACGGCCGTTTTCTTCGTGCAATTCGGTTGGCGAATAAGGATGGCTCGTTCAGACAACAATTGGAAGCTAAATATGAACATATATGGACGGCATTTTGGTGGTTCGATGACTTTCAGTTTCTAAAGGATTCATACGAACCCTTTGAAAAAATTGCGCTTGAATCTAGTCGTGCAGTTAATTTGGAGTTTTTATGCAATTTATTACAACTCTTTATTAATTCAATTGTTCACGGGCATATGACGCGTGAAGAAAGCAAGCTAGACGAGCGGCTTGAAAAATTGAAACTAGCGTTAGAGTGTATAATCGAGAATAAAGATCAGCCGAACAATAGTTTAGAAGCGGAAGCCTCTTTACTAATCCTCCGAATGAATCAGATTTTTATTGATGGAAATCATGACAAATTGCCAGATGTTTGGAGAAATTTTGTAGAAACTTTGGAGAAGGCGAGCGGGCTCGGAGAATTCAAAGCTGATCGTTTTGTAGAAATGATAGAAGTGGCAGGCGCAATTGCGGGGAATGACCCTGTCTATAACGATCTTGTAGACAAAGTGGCAAAATTTGTTTCAAACCGTAAAAGTGAAGCTGAAGGCGCAATAGTGCTCCTTAATCGCGCAAGGAAACTTGATTTCTCGGAACCATTGGAAATCATCCGTCTCTCGGGTAAGGCTGCAATTGGCCTCTCTAAAAAAGAGTATACTGATCAACTAATTGAAGCATTAGAACTTCTAACGCTTGCATATCGACGAGCAGGACTTTTGTGGGCTGCACGTGCAGGCTGTATTTCTCTTGCGACATCTCTTGTTGTCGAAAGCGAAGAGGATAGCATACTGCCTGCGAGCTTTGTCCCAACGATGAAGATTTTCGCTTGGATTGCATTGGAGCTTCATCATTTACCAGATTTTCTTTTTGCAATTCAAATGTTGAATGGCGCACTAGCCTCACTTCCGTTGACAGAAGATTCCCTCGATAGAGCTAATGAGGACATTAAAGAGCTGGATCTAGCTTTAGGTAGCCAATTCCTGAATCTAAATGCGAAAGAACTTGAACGGCTGGAATGCTTGCCTGACGTACTAGAAGCGCTGGGATTGTTCATGGCACGCTCATCTCTTCTTTATATACTTGGTTATATGGATGCCCTGCGCACTGAGGGGTATGTGCCTAAAGAAGAGACGGATGAAGGGGCACATCGAATTTTCTCAATGTTGGCTAGTCAACCAGTCGGTCAGAACCAACAAGGCTCCTTAATTTTGAATACAGAGGATATCCAAACTTTTAGGACGGCCATAATCGGTATGAATGTCGAGATTAGTAGCAAAGGTAGTCTCCAAGCCATACTTGTAACCGAGGCCATTATGGGCTCTTTAGAAGCGTTTTTTGCGACAACGATTGAACAGCGGATTTCTCCACACACTGAAAAGATAAGCATCAATTTAATTGTGAGCGACGAAGTATCAAAACCGTCACTTCAGTTGAAAGCGATGGATATGACGGTCGAAATCAAGTGGCCTCGAGCACTGTCTCAAACAAATTTCAAGCAACAAAAAGAAGTGCTTAGTTTTTTGGCTGAGGTGTCAGGCACAGTTCTTGCTGCTACATGCTACGTGAAAGAAATAGATATGCTGTTAGACAAACTCTATGTCGACGAAGCCGTACAGCATAGGATGGCAATAGCCGCGTACGTTTCGACCAGCTATAATAGGTTCGCTTCAAAAAATACATCGCGAATATCTGACTGGCAAGAGTTGGTAAAAAAAACCTACGAAATACGTGCCGAACGACCGACTCTTACCACTATCGATCTGAATAAGTTAATTGATCCGGATTCGACCGAGAAAAAAGATGATAGAGGCATTTCTGATGAAATGAAGGACCATCGTACAGTTTCTGTGCGATCAGTTATCAATGTACCTGCATGGGATCAGGCGCGATGGAGGGGGACAGGTTTTTTACAGTCTGATCCAATTCAACCACCCCATTTTGCTTTTCTCTTTGAAGACAAAGCAGGTGCTGAAAAGATTTTTGAAGGTTGGCTAGCGCGATTTGGCAAACATGATGAAAATGACGAAATTTCCTTGTCCATAGTGCGTCATTTGCCCCTTCAGAATAAACACCATTACTATGTTTTTGTATCTTCCAAACTTTTGGATACAGACGACCCTGACATTGGGAAAAGAATTGCATTTTCTTCTCGGTATATGATGATGACCCCCGACAACGATATTAATTTGGAAAGATTTTTGGAATCTTTTCACCGAGTTGGAGCATTCTATTTATTGCCCGCCATAATGAACAAAAATGGGCCACCAGAGTTTCTCGATGATTTAGCAATACTGAAACACGAGCTTTTTGTGAAATTGGCCAAGGATGTTAGAAAGAATGATGTCGAAACGATTGTGTTGCGTGATACCTAGCATTTCAATTTAATTTCGTTTTGGCATAGTTGGAAAACCCTTAGTTCCAGTCAGGTTGTGACATCTAGAAGTTACGAAAAGTAAATTGAATATATGTGCGTTATTCCTCTTGAGGCAGGCAAAGGTTGCCTGTTATCACAAACCAACACGTCGGTGTTGGTTTGTTAAATAGAGGAAAATGAGAATGCAAAACGGATATGTGGGCTATTTCCGGGTTTCAACGGATCGGCAGGGAAAAAGCGGATTAGGATTAGAAGCCCAGCAACATTCTGTGGAAATGTTCCTCAACTCCGTCGGAGCAGAATTGACCTCTTCCTTTACTGAAATTGAAAGCGGAAAGATTGACCAGCGCCCTGAACTGGATAAAGCAATCAAATATTGCCGTAAAACCAAGAGCACATTAATTGTCGCAAAACTGGACCGGTTAAGCAGGAATGCAACCTTTCTCCTGAAATTCGATGATATGGTCAAGAAAGCCAGCATTAATCTCCACGTCTGCGATCAACCCCATCTGGATCGCTTTACGCTGGGCATTCACGCCCTTGTAGCAGAACGAGAGAGGGAAATGATATCAGAGCGGACAAAAGCTGCCCTGCAGGCTGCTAAAGCCCGTGGCGTGATACTTGGAACAAGGAATGGGGCAAAGCTGAGTACCAAAGGTATTAAAGCAATCAGACTGAAGGCCAATTCTCATGCGGAAAATATATCTGCGATCATTGAACAGATAAAAGCATCTGGTGCAGAGACATACCAGCAGATAGCAACTGCACTAAACGCAAGAGGAATTCCAACAGCACGAAACTCCGACTGGCATCCTGAAACTGTCCGTCGCATTCTCAATAGATAGAACTTTATCCTTCGCTAGAAACATTCCAGCACCATCGAGTATTCATTAGACAAACAGTGATCCTTTCCAAGGACCTGACTTAATCTAGAAACTACGCAACAAATCTCAGGCCCTAACAAAAAAAACGGCCCCCCGCCCGTAATACAACCGTGGTCCCCCGAGAAAAATAGAAGAAGTTTTAGGGGGGCTAAAGGAGTCGGGATTTAATATATTTATATCAATCTCTATGTATCAAATTTATATAAATATATCGATTTTTATATATTTTGGGGCCACTGATATAAAAAACATACAAAAAAACAGCCTTTTTCAGCTAATTTCGCGACCCTGAGCACATATTTATGTGAAAATTATATAAAATTACGCTTTTATATTCAAATGCTTATCCAAAATTCTATATCAAATCGATATCAAAACCTCTTCATTATACCCTCTTCTTTGTGTCAAATTTTTCTGCCCCCTTAAGGTTACGCTGATTTTTTCTCAATTCCTTTCGAAAAATTTGAGCTTATCCACATGGCTAACCGAATAAATAGTAGCAACTTCACAGCGCAATTTTGCGACTGAAGAATGGACCGGTAATGAAGATAAGCTCATGTGAAAAACAATATCCAACCGAGTAGAGCATTTATTGGTTCTAGAGACTTATAAATTCATGCCAGTATAATCTCCAATACATCGTTATCTACAACAAAAGAAAACATAATTTTCATGGCAAAAAGTTCAAAAACCAGGCTTCCCATAGCGTATGCACGCCCGCAAAGCACTCGTCAACGGCGCAGTTTTCTCAAGTTTTTTGAATTAGCAATGACCGGAAACTATGATTTGGACCGCATTTCCCGTATAGTAAGTAGCCTCTCATACCTCACAGGATATTCTCCACCTAGATGGACAGATTTAACCTCTAGTGAGAAATTTGTAATGGAACAAATAGTAGGTCATTTCTTTAAGATTAATTTTTCTATCACTTTCAATATTAGTGATGAACAACAACAAAATTGGATATCGAAACATAAAAACCTCACTATTGGATTCAAAAAGGAAATTCTTCACAAAGTCCGACACATATTAGGAAAGCACCCTACTTACTGGCTGGTAGTTGAGCCAAAGGTTTCTCGCGGAAAAAAAGCTAAGGAATATGTGGATAGGATAAACTCTCCTCGGAGATTTGATATTCATGCTGGGTTTTTAGTAGACAAGACTGATCTTGACCGATTTCAACAGGGATTGAGTAAAAGAGCAGCGGAGCTAAAGCTAAAAACTCCTAAACCATCCGGCGCGTTGCTCCCCAAAAAAAAGAAGCAGAAAATTCCATATCCCTTATTCCTCAAAGGGAAAATGGTTCAAGGCGCTTATATTGTAAATATTGGGTGGGCGACATACTCGTCCAAAGCTATTGCTCTGACTAAAAAAATGCACACGGATCTGACTGGACCGACGCCTTTTGGAAAATCCAGAAATCTAACGCATGCGGCAAAAGCAGCATACGAACAAATTAGGATTGATGCTGCAATATACGAGATTCCTAAGCCGTTACTTGCCGACCTGGAGAAACTTTCGATATCGCCTACACGGAAGTTCAAACGCACCCACAAATCTCTATATGAGCCCTGCCAAAAACTACTGGACAATACTATAGCGGGTTTAGATAAGTCATTATCACCAAACGATGATATTGAACAATTAGAAAAAATTTCCCATGCAGGAAAGGCCGCTGTAATTAACTGGGCCATAGATCAAGTTACTATTTTGGCACTTGGCAAAACAGATTGACCTAATGCTAGGATCGCTCCTAATTACCGTCAGCAGTACCGATCACTCAGCAATTCGCCCTGCAGTCGCCAGCTACTATTGCCTCGTAAAATCAAAAAAACACTCCCAGGCACGCTTATCGTGCCATTTAGAGCACGTTAAAAGTGACTTGTTCGTACTCTCAGTTGTCAGCAGCTTTTTCAGCGAATAATTTCTCAACTTCTGGCCACTCTAACTTCGCTATCGCTTCCGCCAGATTTTCGAGACTGAACCCCTTATGATAGACAGAGGTAGTCATGCTTTCACCGGAGTCATGCCCAACTAGAGCCTCGACTATTTCTTTGGATACGCCCTTATTGAGTAGCTGTGTAATGAAGCCGTGTCGAAAGGAGTGATAATCTACTCCTCTTTCAAAAACCCCTATTTCCTGTCGATATCGGGAAAACCATTTCGAGAATGCAAAGCCATATTTGGTGTCTGCACCTCCCGGTCTTAGTGCTGGAAAAATTGATCTTTCTGGTTCAGTCATAATACGATCTACGTAATCCAAAAAGCCAAGCTTCACTATAGTCGGATGCACTGGCACTCGACGCTCGGATTGTGCGTTCTTAATCTGCCTACCTCCAGCGCCGTGGATATGGAAAAAAGGTATATCCGCTTCCGACTGAATATCTGATTTTCTTAATTGCGCAAATTCTTCAAGTCTATTGCCATGATACAGCGCTAACAACGGGAGCCAGTATTTTTCGTCTTTAGTAATGACACTTCCCGCATTAGAGCGATGCACCTTTGACTTGGAGCCTTGCCAATTCGGGGAAGCAAATAAAATCTCCAAATTTGCTACAGACCACTCCTGTCGCTTATTCCTCTTCGAGCTATCCCTTTCAAATTTGTACCCAGAGGCCGGATTTCTGCCCTCATAAACGCCTTCATTCAGAAGATGCGAAAAAAACTTTGATAGGGCTCGATGATGTCGTTTCAAGGTATTAACCGCCAACGTTTCTTGAACTTTTCCCCCACCGTTTTTTATTATCTGTTGAAGTGATAAATCTCGACTTTTTATGGATCGTCCCCAGTCTCTTGGCAATTTTCTGATTAGAGAAATAAATCCGGCAATATCCGATTTTTGATATTCACTGACTGGCTTATCCCCGGCGACCTCAATGAACCTGACGAAAGTAGTCCTGTTTTGATTTACAGTTTGCCCTTTCCATTGGCCTGTTTGTATCATTTGAGCAATTACTGTTTCATAGATTTCTGAAAATTGAACGGGCCTTTTACTTCGAACCTGCTCGCTTCTCGGCTGTTCATTTGCCTCAGCTTTATTTCTCTCGGGGAAAAACTCCGCTTCTCCCCTATCCTTCATGTCCAGAACTGCTGAGAAAAGCGTATCGTTTGGTCGAAAGGAATAGTCGCCATCTAGACGTGCAAGCATAGTTTCATATGCTGCAATTTGCCCACGCTGGACAAGTCGGGCCAGTATTTGCTTAAGTGCCTGATTTTCGTTGTCGTCATCATGTAAGCTCTCAATGCCGACCGACGACAAGAAAGGCTCAATGTTTAGCGAACTGAGGGAAGTTTTATTGGCCTGCAGAGAAAATTTTTCCGCGTCTAACCTTGATTGCATCAATGCCCGCGTGAATGAGCGTGATGATTCAATTGTATTGGTTTCTTCGCAAAAAACATCCGCACTTTTCAATGAGAAATTTTCTTCCCATTTTTCTATTTCCCGTGAGAACATTTCCCTCGCAATGTTTTGGATATATTTGCTTGCTTGTCTGGGATTCATTTTTGCGTACTCGAAAAGCCGTTCACTTACCAAGTATAATTGTGCGGCGCGAATTTTAGCAAGCTTCCTGCTACCCGTTCCCAATGAGCGCTTAATTTCCGTAACGCCTATTCTTTCCTTGAATTCAGTAGGGACCTTCCTTCGAAAATAAAAGGTGCCACTTTGATTCTGGAGATAGCGTCCCATTGAGCCCTCTTGCGAACAAAAGTGTACTAGCAAAGTGTACTAACGCTAATGCACTTGGTGGGGACTCGCAAAAAGTCTAAGTATTTGAAATAGTTATATAAAAAATGGCTGGGGTGGCAGGATTCGAACCTGCGCGTGACGGGATCAAAACCCGCTGCCTTACCGCTTGGCTACACCCCAATAAGGAGCCTCTTTCTATCCAAAGGGCCGACTAACCTCAAGCCAAATTTTGAAAAAATCGGTAAAAGGCTAAATCTCCGGAACTACGGGTCCACAGCCGCCGCCTGCACCCACCAGTCAGGATGGCGCTCCAGTATGTCACGCGCAGCCATCTCAGCTGCCTCTTCTTCTTCGAATAATCCGAAACAGGTCGCCCCGCTGCCGCTCATTCGGGCAAGATGACATCCCTTCTGCTCTTTGATCGACGAAAGAACAGCGTCAATTACAGGGGCAACTTCGAGCGCAGGAGCCTCCAGATCATTCCGCATGGCGGCAAGCCCGATGAATAACTCCCGTGCTGTTCGTCCACTAAAGTCATCTGAAGAGGTTATTTTCTCCGAGATTGTCAGCTGACTGAATACATCCCCCGTAGAAGCCGAAATACCCGGATTAACTAGTAAAATATTAAATTTCGGAAATTCTCGTAGACCAGAAATCTGTTCCCCAATGCCTGACATCATCGCCGGTTTTCCATAAAGACAGACGGGAACATCTGCACCGAGGGCTAGTCCGATTTGGCCAAGGCGATTATTAGAAAACCCTATATTCCACAATACATTAAGGGATTTTAAGACAGCCGCCGCATCAGCAGATCCGCCACCGATTCCGGCCGCAACCGGTAAGTTCTTCTCTAAAACTATGCGCGCGCCTTCATTCGATCCACCTTCACGCTTCAACAAATGCGCAGCTTTAAAGGCGAGATTTTCTTCGGTACTACCAATCAATTGAGAAAAGGGGCCTGTTACCTCAAGCGTGATACTCTTGCCCTTTTTAACGGTTATCCTGTCCCCCCACTCAGGGAAAACCACAAGACTTTCGAGCAGATGATACCCGTCATTCCGCTTACCTGTCACATGCAGGAAGAGATTGACTTTAGATCGGGCGAAGGCGGTAATCACGATAGCTCGCCCGATTATTTCTGGGCCTTGATATCATCCTTAAGACCGGATTTCAGCTTTCCCTTGATGATCGGAATCTGATCTTCTGCAGGGTCGAGCCAGAGCGCCCGCTGCCACTGATAGCGCGCTTCCTCCCGGCGGCCAACGCGCCAATAGGCATCGGCAAGATGATCCGTAATCGTCGGATCCGCGGCCTCCAAAGAGACGGCCTTTTCCAGTTGCACCACCGCATCATCAAATTCGCCAAGCCGATAATAAAGCCATCCCAAGCTGTCTATAATAAAGCCGTCACGGGGGCGCAGTGAGACTGCCTTAATCAACATATCCTTGGCCTGCTCCAGATTTTCATTTCTGTCCACCCAGGAATATGCCAGATAGTTGAGAACTTGCGGATGATCAGGCCGAAGCTCAAGTGATTTCAAAAGATCGGCCTGTGCAAGCGCCCATTGCCCGGACTGTTCGTAAGCAATTCCCCGCGCATAGTAGAGCGACCAATGCCGCTCCTGAAGTTCTGGAAGCCGTTCAATCGCACGACCGTAGTTGCGCGCCGCCTCGTTCCAATCTTTCGAATCCCGGCTGACGTCCGCAAGAACGACCAGCGCCTCAATGTCTTCCGGATAGCCGGCGGCAACCGCCTCAAGCCGATCCTTCGCCTCGTCTGTACGGCCAAGACGATACGCGACCCAGCCGGTTCGAATCCGTGCATTCTTGCCATAGGCAGAATTGGGGTTAATCTCACTATAAAGATCAAACGCTTCCTGCCATTTATTCCTATCTTCCGCAGTTTCCGCTAGTAACATCCGCCCCATTGGAAAATCCGGTTTTAACTGAAGTGCGAAATAGATATAAGTCGCCGCGACACCGACAGCGCGTTCTTGCCCTATAATTGAGGCGGCGCTGTAAAGAGCTTCCGCCGCGCCTTCAATCGGGTCTCTTGCAATCGGTGTGATAGGTCGCCCTGCCTCGAGTTCGGCGAGTTCAAGCTGGATTGTCGGGCTCAACGGATACTTTTCGAGATAGGCGTCAAAGAGTTTCTTGACTTCATCCCGCCGACCTGTGCGATCGAGATATGCCCCATAGGACTGCACCAAACGAACGGCCCGACCGGAAGGTCCGGTGAGCGCCGCCTCATAATTCACATCCGCCAAATTCTGGTCGCCAGACAAATCACTTAGCAATGCCGCCTGATACTGCTTGAGTGCTTCAAACCCATTATACTTATCGAGAGCATTGAGTTCAGCGAGCGCCCCGTCCGTATCCCCCTGCCCCAACTTTATCCAGGACATAAGCAATGGTTTTAACAGAACGTTGAAGCCATTCTCAGCCGTTTTTTCCAAATTGTCGCGAGCCTGGGCGTAGTTCTTCTGGCCGAGTGCGTTAATTGCCAAAACAAGATCGGCTGTTGAACTATCTTCATCCAGCTCGATTACCTTCGGTGCAAGTGCAATTGCCCGTTTTATATCTCCCTTGGAGAGTGCGGCCTGCAATGCAATATTCAAAAGAATTCCGTCATCGCCCCGCTCGCTCAACGCATCTTCGAAATATTCAAGGGCGACTGCAGAGTCTTGCTCACGAAGGGCTTCACGGCCCGCCAGATATTCGCCAAAATATGACGAAGGGAACATCTCTGCCGTGCCGCCAGCGTCCTGAAAAGAATCTGGTAGAGATTGACGTTCGCTTGAGGCGCTGCTCGCGGCACAAGCCCCCAACGCCGCCGTCAGAATAAAACCGCCGATAACCAGTTTGAACTTGTTCACGCCCGCGCTCGCCATTTCTGTTAATTTACCTTTACGTTTTTGATCCGACGCATGGTTCGCCGGGAAAGCCACATTTCCATAGTATGTAGGGCGTTCCCAACTAGCATGAAACAAATTTCCAGAAATTCGGGCTAATTTTTACATATTCGGATAGTTTGGCCCGCCGCCGCCTTCTGGAACAACCCAGTTGATATTCTGCGTCGGGTCCTTGATATCACATGTTTTGCAATGAACGCAGTTCTGGGCGTTTATCTGCAGGCGCGGATTTGATCCGTCATCATCGGTCAAGAATTCATAAACGCCGGCAGGACAAAACCGCTGTTCCGGCCCGGCATACTCAACATAATTTATAGAAACCGGAACGCTGTCATCCTTCAATGTGAGATGGATCGGCTGATCTTCTTCATGATTGGTATTCGAGAGGAATACCGATGATGGTTTATCGAATGTGTATACACCGTCATATTTCGGATAGTCGATTTTTTTGCAATCCTTCGCCTTTTTCAGGGCCGAATGATCATCATGATGCTTGAACGTCCAAGGCGTCCTACCCCCCAGAATTTTGAGATCCAGCCCTGTATAGAGAGTTCCGGCAAGCAACCCCCATTTAAAGGCCGGCCGGCTATTGCGAACACGATAAAGCTCGTCATAAACCCAAGATTTTTTATAAAGCGCTGGATATGTATCCAGTACTTTGGCCGGAGCCTCCGCATTCAGTTTCATTTCGGCGACAATGGCCTCCGCGGCCATCATCCCCGACTTCATCGCGGTATGAGATCCCTTGATCTTCGGCACATTCAGGAAACCGGCGGTGCAGCCAATCAAGGCGCCGCCTGGGAAAACAAGTTCCGGCACTGATTGAAAGCCACCTTCGTTAATTGCTCGCGCGCCGTAAGAAATACGTTTACCGCCCTTCAGCATTTCCTTCATCATCGGATGGGTCTTGAACTTCTGGAACTCATCGTAAGGTGACAAATATGGATTTTCATAATCAAGTGCGACGACATAGCCGACATAGGCCTGATTGTTTTCCAGATGATAGACAAAGGAACCGCCATATGTGTTACGGTCAAGCGGCCAACCGAAGCTGTGGAAAATCTGGCCTTCCTTATGCTGCTCAGGATCCAGCTCCCACAATTCCTTGATCCCAATACCGAAAGTCTGCGGGTCGCAGTTTTCACGAAGGTTGAATTTTTCAAACAGAGTTTTGGTCAGTGAACCGCGCACGCCTTCCGCAAAGAGGGTGTATTTGGCGTGTAGTTCCATCCCCGGCTCATAGGAGCCCTTATGCTCACCGTCGCGACCAACGCCCATATCACCGGTGGCGACGCCTTTAACACTGCCATCCTCGTGATAGAGAACCTCTGCGGCTGCAAATCCCGGATAAACCTCGACTTCCATCGCTTCAGCCTGTTCCGCAAGCCAACGACAGAAATTGCCAAGGCTGATGATATAATTGCCATGATTATGTAGCTGTTTCGGTAGCAGGAAGTTCGGGAAGCGGAGTTCGCTCGATTCTGTCATGAAGAAGAATTTCTCTGACTTGACCGGCGTATTGAGCGGTGCGCCCTTTTCCTTCCAGTCCGGAATCAACTCATCCAATGCTCGGGTTTCAAACACATTACCCGAGAGTATATGAGCCCCAATCTCTGAGCCTTTCTCAAGAACGCATACCGAAATGTCAATGCCGGCCTCGGCACTGAGCTGGCGCAACTTTATTGCCGCAGATAGCCCAGCCGGGCCACCGCCGACAATAACAACATCAAACTCCATAGATTCGCGTTCCATCAAAAGCCTCTTCTTGCCTTTCCGACTAATTATCAGCCGTTATTTATCATTGAACCGATGCCTTGCGCAAAGGGACCCCCTTTACCCAAATCCAGCAGATTTACTCCCGACACTATATTTTTTTTATTGCGCGTCAATCCCGATTGAGATGGATTACGGCGGTTTCCGGCCATTTAAAACGAAGCATTCAAGATAATACATCGCTAAACGCAGCGACGAACAGGAATACGGCGCACATGCGATCCAAAGGATATTTTCCTTTCACATCAAAAATCTTTCACCCGCCATCTTCTCGAAACGGAAAAAGGGCTGCTATGATATGGCATGCAATCTGAAATTGACATGGCGGCATTGCTCCGCTTCTATCTCGACGCGGGGGTAACGGAAACGATTGGCGAAGAGCCGGTTAATCGCTATCAATTAGCCGCGCAACAACCATTATCCTCAGAATCACCCTCCGTCTGCCCGACGCCCACTGTCAAAACCAACCATCTGAAACCCGCCGCTCAAAACGCGCCGATCCCTACCCTCGCCGAAGGGGTTCGTGAGGCACAGGAACTAGCCCTCAATTGCGAGAACCTTGAGGCGCTTCGGCAAACAATTGAAAATTTTGAGCATTGTTCACTAAAAAAGCTGGCGAGCCATACCGTATTTGCCGAGGGCACCCCTGGCGCAAAGCTGATGATCATCGACCGGCAACCATCCAGTGATGAAGATCGGAGCGGGCTCCCGTTTTCCGGTTCCGCCGGACAACTACTCGATAAAATGCTGGCAGCTATCGGCCTTGAACGTGATGAAGTCTATCTTGCGAGTGCGATCCCCTGGCGACCACCGGGGGGACGAACCCCGACGGATGAAGAACGCGCTCTTTGCCTGCCCTTCGCTCTCCGCCATATTGAGCTTGCCAAACCCACCTGTGTTCTGGCCTGCGGAGAAGCCGCCGGACACCTGCTGGACCGCAAAACAGGTATCAACAAACTCCGCGGCAAATGGAATGATTTGCAAATTGGGGAAGTTCGCGCAAAAATGCTGCCGACTTTTCATCCGGCCTTTTTAATTGACCAACCAGGTGCAAAAAAACTTGCCTGGGCGGACCTACTCAGTCTGAAGGCAGAAATGGAATAAAAACAATAACCTTTTCCTAACGGGTTGAACTTACCCTGTGGATCACACTTTATTTTTGTTGTCTGGCCTATGAAGCATTTCCCCAGATTGATCGCCGCGATAGCATTTGTGATGTCCGCCCTAGTGATGACGGGGCCGATCGCCGTGGCAGGCACAGTGCCTTCCGTTCTATCGCCTACAGACATAGAAAGATATCAAGAGATATTTGTCTTGCAGGAACAGGGTAAATGGAAGAAGGCCGACGCGCTGATAAAATCACTTTCGAACAATATTCTTATTGGCCATGTCAGATTCCAGCGGTACATGCACCCAACTAAGTACCGCGCAAACTATGAAGAACTTCACCTATGGATGAAGGCCTATTCTGACCATCCAGGAGCGTATCGCCTATATAAGCTCGCAAAGAGTCGCCGGCCTAAAGGGTGGAAACCTCTACCCGAGGCACTTCATGGCCGCTATCTCGGAGGAACTGGCCCAGGGCAGCCCGTTTTCCTCTCGCGCTCCTATAAAAGCAAACGCAAAAGATCGGCGCAAACGCGCAATGATGTCGCCCATGCCAAGCGTGCCGTAAAGCAATATCTCTATCGAGATCAGCCGACCAAAGCCGCGAAATTTCTTCGCCAGAAAAAGATCCGGAAGCTTCTTGATCAAGTAGAACTTGACCAACTTCGAGAAAGAATCTCGAAAAGCTATTTTTTATATGCGCGCGATGAACAGGCGATTGAGTTCGCCGAAGCCGCTCTCAAAAACTCCCGCAAATATGTTCCTCTCGCGGATTGGACGGCCGGGCTCGCCGCATGGCGCCTAGGTCGAATTGACAAAGCCGCCGAACATTTTGCCGCATTGGCAGAAGTCAGCCGGATTTCGGACTGGAATTACACTGCCGCCAACTGGTGGGCATCGCGCGCGTACCTGAAACTTGGGAGCCCGGAAAAAGCATATCTTTTCCTAGAACGGACGGCGAGCCAGCCGCGCACGTTTTATGGTTTGCTTGCGCTGCGTCAGCTTGGGATCGAAAAACCGTTCAGTTGGGATTTGCCAACGCTGACGTCAGAGCAAATTTCATGGTTGATGAAAATCCCATCCGCCAAACGCGCCGTTGCCTTAAGTGAGATCGGGCAATATGATCTCGCAGCACAGGAGTTGAGGGCCGCTTTTCCGAGCGCAAATGACAAGCTAGCGCCTATGCTACTGGCACTTTCCGAGCAAATCGGTGCGCCCTCTGTTGCTATGCGCATTGGGCTCTTTCTTTGGGAAAATGAAGACAAGCCTTGGGACGCCGCGATTTACCCAATGCCGAAATGGTCGCCGAAGAATGGCTTCAAGGTGGACCGCGCCCTACTCTACGCCTTTATGCGTCAGGAATCCGGCTTTTACTCTCTGGCGCGAAGTGGAGCCGGGGCAAAGGGCCTTATGCAGATCATGCCGTCGACGGCGAGCTATCTTTCCGGTGACCGATCGCTTCGTAACAAAAACAACAAGAAGCTATTTGACCCGGCCTTTAATCTGGAACTCGGTCAGAAATACCTGACCTATCTAATGAAATATAAAGATGTCGACACCAATCTCTTCAATCTTACTGCGGCCTATAACGGAGGCCCCGGAAATCTGAAGAAATGGAAGTCAGAAACCAAATATAATGATGATCCACTCTTTTTCATTGAAGCAATGCCAAGCAAGGAAACCCGGAATTTTATAAAAAGGGTTTTGACAAATTTCTGGATATACCGTCATCGTATGGGACAGGATCTACCCGCGCTTGATCAGATTGCGCAGGGTGAATGGCCTGAATATCAACCCCTTGATCGCTGGGAAAACGAGGTCGCAGATAATGCCCGGAATTGACACATCCCGTCCCTTTATCAAAGTACGGATCGCTGTGCTGACCGTATCCGACAGTCGGGGTCTGGCAGAGGATAAGTCGGGCCAGACACTTGTAGACCGCCTGGAAGCGGCGGGGCATACGCTCGCCGACAGGCAGATTGTTCGCGACGAGATTGCCGATATCCAGAATATTGTTAATCAATGGCTTGTTGATGATAATGTCGATGTGGTGATCTCAACCGGCGGCACCGGCGTAACCGGGCGTGACATAACACCGGAGGCTTTCGGGGCACTCTATGAAAAAGAAATCCCGGGCTTTGGAGAACTCTTTCGCATGTTGAGCTATCAGAAAATCGGCACCTCAACAATTCAGTCCCGTGCAAGTGCTGGCGTCGCGCGCGGCACCTATCTATTTGCGCTTCCGGGTTCAACCGGGGCAGTGAAGGATGCGTGGGACGATATTCTTGTCCACCAACTTGATTACCGTTTCATGCCCTGTAATTTTGTCGAACTGTTCGATCGTCTACAGGAACATGAAAAGCGATCGAAAAGCTGAACTGATTGATCTGAAAATCGAATTTTCAACCAAAAGGAAACTCAATTTTAATTTTTCGTTTGCTAAAATGTTGCAGGATTTGCCCTCAAACAGAATCTAGAAATTAAAATGAAACGAGTTTTTATAACTACAGGTTACCGTGGCCATAACCGCAAAGACCATCGCTTTGAGGTGCCGAAGCTTCATCTCACGTTAGGAACGCATGAGTTCGCTACTTATGACTGGAGCCTTGGCGGATTTCGCATAGATGATTTTGCGGGACGCCCGCCAGTCGGGGAGAAGGTGTTTGTCCGAAAGATTGCCTACGATACGGATAGAACCGCGCCAACCAATTCCGTTGCCGTCGTCACACGTGTTCTGCTCGGGAAGAATCAAGTTGCCTTCAGCTTTAACAAGCTGGATGAGGCGGCATATGATTTTCTGGAAAAAGCCAGTATGCACCGCCTAAGCCAGTTGGCAAAAGGGTAGCCTGTATCAACGGAGCAGCGCGAAAATCTTCGGTAGAAATATTCGCACCGCCCTTGATGGACAGGCATGCATCAAACGGGTCTCCAGTAGCCACTTTGTGACAAGCAGGACTCTTCCACACTTGTTGTTGTCCGTCCGCGATAGGTGAGTGTTTGCCTGTATTGCTTGCAGAGATTGCCATAGGCGTCATACCCCTTTCGAAGGATGGCAATACTTCCGCTCCGCCCGCCGTCGCGCCATGACGTAATATGCCCGACTGGCCTATCCAATGCCGTGTATAAAGCCTGATGATGATGCTCAATCTGGCGCGCGGTCAGCTCGACCACAAAGCGCACATTTATAAATGGCCAATAGATTTCGCGGTAGGGGTGATGGCCGTAGTAACGCGGTGCGTATGCGGGTTTCACATAGACATATTTTGGCCGGTACGAATGATAGGAATGCTTCTTGGATTGAGACTGATATTTCGGTGAAACATAAATAACCCTTTTCGGCGATGCGTAGACTACCTTCGTCCCATGCCGCTTTGAAGACGCCGTCCTGTGAGCTTGTCTATTTTTGGAATGTTGAGGGCCATAGGTGATATTCTGCCCGACATTGGCCGAGCCTTTATTCCCTTTGCTGTAAACTAAAGTACTCTGCCCCTTTGATCCCTTGGAGGCGGAGCCATGCTTACCGCTCTGCCAGCTATCCGCTTGCGCGATGGAAACACCACCTATCATTATCGCTCCAAGCAGGAGAGTTCCGAATTTTTGCATCTTCCTGTTCCTTCCTCGTTGCTGGTTTCTTATTTATACGTCCAGCATTTCAGATCCGGTCGCATCACTATTCATTATTATGTTCTTGTTTTGTTCTTTTTGGTTCGATATATTGACCATATGCTAGACAATCAGATCATCCCATTTGATAAAAACAGACGGCATGGGCGCGGCGCAACTGCCAACCCAGACGGACGGTTTGAGATTGTCGAACGGGATTTCATTGATGATGGCTGGGCACCTGCTGAGCAGGACGATACAGACCGTTTGAAAACGACGGTTACGATTGAGCGGCCAAAATCCATTCTCAGCCGGAATATGTCACCGGACCTTCCTTTTGACCGATCTGTTAACGCCTATCGGGGTTGTGAGCATGGATGCATTTATTGTTATGCCCGACCAAGCCATGGCTATATGAATCTCTCTGCCGGGCTCGATTTTGAAAGCAAGCTATTTGCAAAGCCGAACGCGGCGGAGTTGCTGGCCGCCGAGATATCCCGTCCCTCCTATCAATGTAAACCCATCGCTCTCGGCACAAACACTGACCCTTATCAACCGATTGAGAGAAAGCTTAAAATCACACGGGAGATTATCCAACTGTTGGCCGAGACGAGGCATCCCTTCACGATCACAACAAAATCCGATCTTGTGTTGCGGGATCTTGATATTCTGGCTCCGTTGGCAAAGGACAACCTTGTTTCCGTTGGTATATCGGTGACCACACTCGACAGAAACTTAGCCCGTGTTATGGAGCCAAGGGCAAGCGCCCCGCATAAACGTCTCGCCGCAATCGAGGCGTTAAGCAAGGCTGGAGTTAAGACTTTAGTTCAGGCCTCCCCCATTATTCCGGGCCTTAACGATCATGAACTAGAACGCATTTTGATGGAATGTAGAGACAAGGGTGCGGAAAGTGCAATTTATCTCCTTCTGCGGTTACCGATGGATGTTGCGGGTCTCTTTGAGAACTGGCTTTGGGAAAATTTTCCGGACAGAGCCGCACGGGTGATGAAGCTTGTCCGTTCTACCCGAGGCGGGAAGGATTATTATGCAGAATTCGGAAAACGGATGGTCGGAACCGGTCCCTATGCGGCACTTATCAACAAGAGATTTCGTCTTGCCTGTCAGCAACTCGGGTTTGAGGGCAGTAAGTATAGCCTTGCAACCGACCTTTTCATGAAACCGGGCCGCGACAAGCGACAAATGAATTTATTTTAGGTCGAAGTGCATGTTATTGAAGGGATATGAACCGCCCTATCCCAACATACCCGGATTTATCGTTTGAATTGCTTGAAACAGGTCGGGTTGTCGGCATTGATGAAGTTGGTCGCGGCCCATTTGCTGGCCCGGTGGTTGCCGCTGCGGTCATTCTTGATCAAAACAACATCCCGGATGGTATGCAGGACAGCAAAAAACTCTCAAAAGCGAAGCGCGAAGAACTTTATGGCGCCATCTACGAATCCGCAGTTGTCGGCATCGGAGAAGCCAGCGTTCAGGAAATTGATACGCATAATATTCTTGGAGCAAGTCTGATTGCCATGCGCCGCGCAATGGAGGCCCTTCCTTTCCGTCCCGATGTCGCTCTAGTCGATGGAAACAGGGACCCGAAACTAGGCATTCCGACGCACCTAATTGTCAAAGGCGATGGCCGTTCTCTCTCCATTGCGGCTGCTTCGATAGTGGCAAAAGTAACACGAGACCGGAAAATGTGTACTCTTGCGGAGACGTATCCGCACTACGGATGGGAGAAAAATGCCGGATATGGCACGGCGGAGCACCGCAAGGGATTGCGTGATTTTGGCATCACACCACAACATAGGCGAAGTTTTGCGCCTATCCGCGCGCTCATTAGTGATGATTAAGCGAAAGTTCAGAATTATTCTCTAACATACTGATTCAACAAAATATATTGACGTAGCGAATCGGCCGAATCAGTATATTCACATTGAATAATTACAGAATAATATGAATGACCCAAAAACAGAAGCTACCACTTGATCAAATTTTAAAGGGCGACTGTATCGACTTGATGAACAGTCTGCCGGAAAATTCCGTGGACATGATTTTCGCGGATCCGCCCTATAACATGCAGCTTTCCGGCGAGTTGAGGCGCCCCGATGACAGCTTTGTTGACGCTGTGACGGATCACTGGGATCAGTTCGACAGCTTTGCCGCCTATGATGATTTCACACGTGCCTGGCTGGCTGCGGCGAAGCGTGTACTGAAAGACAACGGAACGCTATGGGTGATCGGATCCTATCATAATATTTTCCGTGTTGGCGCCAGCCTGCAGGACCTCGGCTTCTGGGTCTTGAATGATGTCATCTGGCGCAAGACTAATCCGATGCCGAATTTTCGCGGCACCCGCTTCACTAACGCGCATGAAACATTGATTTGGTGCTCCAAAGGACAGGAAGCGAGAAATATCACTTTCAATTACGATGCGCTTAAAGTCATGAATGACGACATACAAATGCGCTCTGACTGGCATTTGCCAATTTGCAGCGGCGGGGAGCGACTGAAAGTTGAGGGCGAAAAGGCCCATACGACGCAGAAGCCGGAATCATTACTCTATCGTGTGCTAACGGCGGCCTCGAACCCAGGCGATGTCATCCTGGACCCGTTTTTTGGTACCGGGACCACCGGTGCGGTTGCCCACAAGCTAGGTCGACACTATATCGGGCTGGAACGGGAGGAAAAATACATTGCCGTCGCCAAGGAGCGTATCCGAAAGGTAAGCCAGCTCCCCGCCGACGATCTGGAATTTACCCGTAGCAAGCGTCAAGAACCGAGAATTCCCTTCGGCTCTGTTGTTGAAAGAGGGTTATTATCCGCAGGACAAATCTTGTTTGACGCGCGGAAACGGTATAAAGCAAAGGTACGTGCGGACGGAAGTCTGGTTGCTTCTGATGTATCGGGCTCCATCCATAAAGTAGGCGCTCAATTACAAGGCGCCAGCAGTTGCAACGGCTGGACTTTCTGGCATTTTGACGCAGAAGGGAAAGCAGTCTCCATCGACGTACTCCGACAGCAAGTACGAGCGGAAATGAACTGAGGGGTCCCCGCGCCCCTTCAAATTGGAAAGGGACGCAATGAACAGACTTTCTTTAGCGATTATCTTGGGCGGCACTCTGACTATGGCAATCAGCCTCCCTGCATTATCCTATGAAGAATCCCGTTTTCTTGGCATGGATAGAGATGCGGATGGCGCCATCTCACAGGCCGAAACAGAAGCCTATCGCGAGCGCCTGTTCAAGGAATATGATCTTAATTCCGACGGTAAGGTCGAGTATGAGGAATATATTCAGGCAGAAAGCCTCCGCTCTGTTACCGCGCCGGCCCACTCCGAAGTTCCCGTTCCTGATGAATATAAAGAGATGGACACCAACGGGGACACAATTGTTACCTTGAAGGAGATCAAAGCCGCCGGTGTTGTGCGTTTTAATAAGCTCGACAAAAATGCCGACGGGAAGGTATCGAAAGACGAATTCGTCAGTCCCGGTCTTTAATCACGATCCGCGCAACCTTGGTCATCAGGGTTGGTAGGGCGTAGCGGCCAAACTCTCTCGGCTCAGCCCATTGACCGTGCGGCAAAACAAACTTGTCCATTTCCTTGATTGAAATAACAACGGGCTGCAGTTCTAAATGGAAATGCGTGAAAGTATGACGAACCATAGCTTTCTCTGTGATTCGGTTCTCCCGCTTCTGAAAGTCGTTTGAGAAAAAGTTTTTGATAGCCGTCTCTACGGGAATTGTTTCCTCCTGCCACTCAGTTGAGGGGAACTCCATCATGCCTCCAAGCAGTCCCTTCTCCTCCCGTCGGCGGAGAAAAACAAAACCATCCTCCCGCTCCAGCCAGAAAATCACAGCACGCCGCGTTGGCTTTACTTTCTTTGGTGCTTTGACTGGATACCGCTCCATATCTTCTGCCGTTCGCGCATTACAAAAATCAGCCACAGGACATATCACACAAGTCGGGGCACGCGGGGAGCAGATCGTCGCACCTATATCCATGAGGGCTTGCGCATAGTCTCCAGCACGCTGCAAGGGAGTAAGTTCCGCCGCACGTACCGTTATTTTCTTTTTTGCCGCTGGAAGTGGCATGTCGATGCGGTACAGGCGGCTGACTATCCGCTCAATATTCCCATCGACAACAACTTCAGACTTATCAAAGGCAATCGCCGCGATCGCCGCCGCTGTATAGGGGCCGATGCCCGGAAGTGAAAGAAGCTGGTCCCTATCCTTCGGAAAATGCCCGTTAAATTCTTCGGATATGGCGATTGCACATTTATGAAGATTGCGCGCACGCGCATAATAACCAAGACCGGCCCAAGCCGTGAGGATATCATCCAGCGGTGCGGCGGCCATGTCATGGACAGTTGGCCAAAGCGTTAGGAATTTATCAAAGTAAGGACCAACGGTTACCACAGTCGTCTGCTGTAGCATGATCTCGCTCAACCAGACATGATACGGGTCCGGGCGCTCTCCGGGCGGGCTTCTCCAGGGCAACCGGCGGGCGTGTTTATCATACCAATTGAGGATGGCAGTAGAAAAAGACTTTTGTGACAGCTTTTGTTCGATCATATTGCTACTCGTTATGGCGAAGTTTATATCCTGAGGCAATGCGAAGTTTCCAGGATGGATAAGGGGCAAGGTGAGACAAGCAAAGGGAAGGGCCGGACCACGCGCGATCGCTAGCCTTGTTGGGAAATCCTCAAAAGCAGCGCTGGTTAAGCGCGGCTTCGCTCAGGCCGATATCTTGACCCACTGGCCCGCCATTGTTGGCCCGAATCTCGCGAATTTTTCAAGCCCAGAGAAACTCACCTATTCGCGGCAAGGCAACAAGGATGCGACGCTTCGCATCCGCGTCGCGCCAGGTTGGGCACCGGAGTTTCAACATTTTGAACCTCTGGTAATAGAGCGAATCAATAGCTTCTTCGGATACAGGGCTATCTCTCGGCTACAATTGATTCAGGCCCCCGTAAAAAAGCCTGAAGTTAGAAAATCAGCCCCGCCCCTCCCCCTTACGGACTCCCAGAAAATCTGGATTGAGACAATACTTACCGATATTACCGAGCCAGATCTTAGAAAGCGGTTAGAAAGCGTGGCCACATCAATGTTGAGCGCGCGAAATAAGACACAAAGCGGTGATGATCCCGATACGGCCAGTTAACCCCTATAAAATATCTATTTTCCTATTATGTTGCGATAAATCGCAGGAATCGATTGAGGATTAAAGAATGAAAAGTTATACTAACACCACATATAGTAGGAAAGACGGTAAATTGGCTATTTCTCGGCGACATTTTGTAGCAGCAGGCAGTGCCCTGCCCTTTGCGGCCACAGTCGCAGCAGGGATTTTAGCGCCGCGTGAAGCGCAGGCCGCAAAACCGCAGATTCTGGAAAGCGACCATGTTCTCGGATTTCCGACAGCTCCCGTGACAATTATTGAATATGCTTCGCTAACTTGTGGCCATTGCGGCAATTTCCACAAACACACATTTGGTGATCTCAAGAAAGATTATATCGATACGGGTAAAGTGAAATTTGTGTATCGTCATTTTCCGCTTGACCGTTTTGCCTTCATAGCGGCGATCCTCTCAGAATGTACCGAGGATGACAGTAAATTCTTCGCTATGATCGACGTGCTTTTTGAACAGCAAGACAATTGGACACGGCAGGAAGATCCTGCGCTCGCCCTCATCGAACTTGGTTCAAAAAATGGAGTCGCCCTAGAAGAATTTGTGACTTGCCTGACTAATCAAGAATTGATTGATGCGATAGCGTCCGAGAGTCTGATCGGATCCTCCCAATTCGGGGTCTCATCAACGCCGACACTCTTTATTCAAGGCGAGAAATATGAGCAAAACAGAAGCTTTGAAGCTCTGGACAACTATCTGAAGACATTAACGTAGATTACCAGGTGATGGAGAGGCTGTGAAGTTTTCGCACTTACGACTGTCAGGGTTTAAATCCTTTGTAGAACCGACGGAACTTCTGATCAAAGACGGCCTCACCGGCATTGTCGGCCCGAACGGCTGTGGCAAATCGAATCTTGTCGAAGCCTTGACATGGGTTATGGGCGAAACATCCGCGCGCAATTTGCGCGGCGGTGCCATGGACGACGTAATTTTTGCCGGCACAACCTCACGCCCCCCGCGCAATGCGGCAGAAGTCACCCTTGGACTTGATAATCGAGAGCGAACGGCCCCCGCCTCTTATAACGATTCGTCGGAGCTTGATGTCTCACGCCGTATTAGACGCGAAACAGGATCGGATTATCGAATCAACGGGAAAGTCGCCCGCGCTCGCGATGTACAGCTTCTCTTTGCGGATCTTGCGACTGGCGCTCATTCTACAGCAATCGTCAGTCAAGGACGCGTTGGCGCGCTCATTAACGCCAAACCGAAAGAACGTCGTCACTTGCTTGAAGAAGCCGCCGGAATTTCGGGGTTGCATTCCCGCCGACATGAGGCCGAGCTTCGCCTGAATTCAGCGGAGACCAATCTTGAGCGCGTTGACGATGTGATCGAACAGCTTGAAGTGCAGCTCGGCAATCTGAAACGCCAAGCACGGCAGGCAAACCGCTATCGTAATATTTCGGGCCATATTCGCAAGACAGAAGCATTACTCCTCTTTCGCAAACATCAGCAAGCACAGGCGAAAGCGGCCGAAGCCCGTGAAAAATATGAGCAGGCTGTCATGGCTGTTAATGAACTGACCCGTCAGGCGGCCACCGCAGAATCGGCAACATTGCGCGCAAATGAGGCCTTAAAGCCTCTCCGCGATGCTGAAGCCGCCGCAGCCTCAGCAGTTCATCGGCTAACCGTTGCCCGTGAAAGTCTGGACGCGGAAGAAGAGCGAGCCAAACGGACAAAGCAACAGCTTGAAGACCGTAAAAGCCAGATATCGCATGATATGGTCCGGGAGAAGGATCTCGAGAAAGATTCGGCGGAGGCAATTGCCCGTCTCGAAGAAGAAAAGTCAGTATTAAAAAGAGAGACGGAAACTGCGGGGCCGCGCGCAGAAGCCTTGCTTGCCAAGGTGAACGAAAAGGCTACCTCACTTCAGGAGCTGCAATCCGCGTTTGATACAAAAACAGAAACTGTCGCAGCCCAACTTGCGGAACGCAACAGCCTTATTCAGCAGATTGAGACTGCAACAGCACAACTTGGAAAGATAAAGGCGCGGCTCGAAGATCTGGATCGGGAAAAAGCGACGCTGCAGGAAAAAATAGAGGCGGATGGTGGTGCCACCTCATCCGCATCATTGCAGGAAAACATCATATCATTAAACGATCTTAATACGGCGTGTGATGAGGCAGAAATACTCCGTCAGGCCGCAGATGGCGCTGAGCGGGAGGCCAGAGAGAAAGTCAAACTCGCCGAACGCGACGTCACCACGCTGGAGACGGAAGAGCGCACCCTCTCCCGCCTGCTGGAAAGTTCTAGTGATGGTGAATGGCCCGGTATTATCGAGGAATTGACGGTTTCCAAGGGCTATGAAATGGCGCTTGGTGCTGCGCTCGGTGACGAATTGGAAGCACCCGCAGATGATGCCGCCTCCGCATACTGGCAAACGCTGGAAGGCTCGGCAAATTCCCAGAATTTCAAGGGCGGCGCTGAGACGCTTGATCAATTTGTAAAAGGGCACCCGGCGCTCAAAGCCCGTCTCTCGCAGATTGCCGTGATTGACGCCAAAGACGGCCCGGCAATGCAAAGCGATCTGAAGCCAGGCCAGCGTCTTGTCACCCGTAATGGAGACCTCTGGCGCTGGGATGGCTTTACGCGCAAGGCCGGCGCAAAGACCGCTGCTGCGGCCCGGCTTGAACAACGGAACCGCCTGGAGGAGATTGCAAAAGATCTTGCGAAAAAGCGCGATACCCTCGCCAACGTCACGAACGATCTGAAAGGCTGCTCAGATTTGCTTGGTAATGCGACCGAAAAGGTGAAAAATCTCCGGCGGCAGCTGCGGGAGCAGGAGCAGGAACTTTCCAAGCTACGGGCTGCGAACGCAGAAGAAATAAGGCAAAACGCCGCGCGGCAGTCTCGACTCACCTCTTTGCAGGAAAATATTTTCGAACTCTCATCAGAGCAAGAAGCACTTGTGGAAAGTCTTGCAGCCAAGCAGCAACTTCTTGATCGTCTTCCGGATATGGAAGGCAGCCGTGCCGAGATCGAAACGGTGCGGGCAAGCCTTCATGAAAAACGGGACGAACTTGCCGTGATGCGGAGCGAATCGGATCGCGTGGAGAGAGAAGCCGCAACCCGCCGTGACCGTCTTGCTGCGATCGATAGGGAGGTCATAGGCTGGATTGAACGCAACAAAAACATGGCCGCTCATTTTGTGCAACTTGAAATGCGCTTCAAGGACACATCAGAAGAACTCGCAGAGATCGAGAGCAAGCCCGAAGAGATTGCGACCAAGCGCAACAACCTGATGGATGAGGTTGCACGGGCTGAAGGACAACGCAATGGCGCACGCGATAAGCTGGCAGAGGCCGAATCGATCCTTTCAGAATGTGATGCCGCCCTTAAAAAATGTCAGGATGCACTGGCAACTTGCCGTGAGGAACGGGTACGCCATCAGTCTGATGTGGAGCATATGACGGAAGTCTTGAAAGGGCTAGCCGAACAAGTCCGAGAGAAATTGGAATGTTCACCGGACCAGATCAAAGCTGCAGGTGGCATCGAAGAAAACGAGGAAATTCCGCCCGTTGACGATAGCGAGCGCAAGCTGGACCGGTTGAAGCGGGAGCGAGATAATATGGGCCCTGTCAATCTCCGGGCCGAAATTGAGGCCGCAGAAGTAGAGGAGCAACTCACCACCTTGACGAATGAGCGTGAAGATTTGCTCGCGGCTATCGCCCGGCTTCGACAAGGAATATCAGGCCTCAACCGCGAAGGCCGGGAACGCCTGCTTGCAGCCTTCACCAAAGTTGATGAACATTTCCAGCATCTCTTCAAGCAAGTGTTTGGCGGTGGTCAGGCTCACCTGACCCTGACGGAATCAGACGATCCGCTTGCCGCAGGTCTTGAGATTATGGCGAGCCCCCCCGGCAAGAAGCTTCAGCTCATGTCACTTCTATCCGGTGGGGAGCAAGCACTAACGGCGGTTGCCCTTCTTTTCGCGGTGTTCCTGACCAACCCCGCGCCGATTTGTGTCCTCGACGAAGTGGATGCACCGCTTGATGACGTCAATGTGGAGCGCCTTTGTCATCTTCTGGACAGCATCGCCCAAAACTCCGAGACACGGTTTTTGGTGGTTACCCATCACCCGATCACAATGGCGCGCATGGATCGCCTGTTTGGCGTAACCATGGCAGAGCGCGGAATTTCGCAACTTGTTTCGGTCGATCTTGAGCAGGCCAAGGAGATTACCGAAAACGCAGCCTAGTGGCACTTCTCCTACTCTTTTGGTCGATGGCAATAAACAATCATGAATGTGGCGAAAAAGCCGTGTGTAAGGTCTTGACACTCCGGGGGGCAGACCGTATGTTTCCCGCGCTTTCTGTGGGGGTTGATGGGCAGCATAGTGCATTCCATCGGGAGACGCGAATGAGTAAACCTGAACCTCCCTCGAAAGAAGAATTTAGAGCTCGGCTTAAAAAGGCGCAGCAACAACAGGAACAGGCTTCCTGGAACCGCAGCGACTTGAAGGTAGAGCGAAACAGCTCAGCCGGCAGGGCATGGCGACTATCCGTTGAGATGGTTGCTGCGTTGCTGGTTTGCGGCTGGATTGGTTGGTTGCTCGACAAGTGGTTGGACACGAAGCCTTGGTTAATGCTGGTATTTTTGATTGTCGGTGCCGTTGTTGGTCTATACAACGTTATTAAAGTCGGCAAGCGCATGAATGACAGCGCGAATGAGGAATAGATATCCGGTAAGTGGCTGGATATTCTGGAACAAGTTGAAACAGTTAAGACGGGAACAGCATCGTGGCGTCAGAACATAGCCCTCTTGCACAATTTGAAATCAAGCGCCTGGTTGAATGGAACGTAGGTGGCCTTGACGTCTCTTTTACGAATGCTTCGCTGTTCATGGTTATCGCAATCGCAGCAATCACACTTTTTCTGACATGGAGTATGCGCGGGCGGGCCATGGTGCCGGGCCGCATGCAGTCTATGGCGGAAATCAGCTATGAATTCATCGCCAATATGATCAAGGACAATGTGGGGTCGGACGGACGCAAGTATTTCCCGTTCATCTTCACCCTGTTCATGTTTGTGCTGTTCTGTAACCTGCTCGGGATGATCCCTTACACATTTACGGTTACCAGCCAGATCATTGTTACCTTTGCATTGGCCGCGCTTGTATTTGTTGGTGTGACGGTTATCGGGATTGTCCGTCATGGCTTCAAGTTCCTGACGTTCTTCGTCCCCAGCGGCGTACCGGTTGTCTTGCTGGTCATTCTGGTGCCGATTGAGGTCATCTCCTATTTCGTTCGCCCCATCAGCCTCTCTGTTCGTTTGTTCGCTAATATGCTGGCCGGACATACGCTGCTGAAAGTGTTTGGCGGATTTGTTGTCAGCCTCGGGATTTATCTCGGATGGCTTCCCCTCGGGTTTATCGTTGTTCTGACAGGCTTGGAATTCCTAGTCGCATTTTTGCAGGCCTATGTGTTTGCCATTCTGTCATGCCTCTATCTTAACGATGCGCTTCACCTGCATCATTGAGTATTAGTTAATCTTCAACATTGGTTGTTCTTGATTTAGAAGGAAGAATATTATGGAATTAGAAGCCGCAAAGATGATCGGTGCCGGCCTTGCGACTATCGCACTTGCAGGTGTGGGTGTGGGTATCGGAAATATCTTCGGATCTTACGTTTCTGGCTCTCTACGCAATCCGGCTGCTGCTCCGAAAGTTTTCGGTAACGTGCTGCTCGGCTTTGCCCTGACAGAAGCTGTTGCGCTGTTCGCGCTGGTTATCGCATTCCTGATCCTGTTCGGTTAATCAACCTTTCTCATATTTGAGAAATTGGGTCGATAGGATTGGATTAAGGAACCGGTATGCCGCAACTTAATATTGCAGACTTCCCACCGCAGCTTGTATGGCTCGCGATTTCATTCGTCATTCTCTATATTTTGATGGCGAAGCTCGCGATTCCAGGCATTTCAGAAGTACTGGAAAGTCGCCAGAACCGCATTTCTTCGGATCTGGAAGAAGCAAAGCGGCTTAGTGAAGACGCAGATAAGGCGAAAGCCGATTATGAAGAGGCTCTTGCCGAAGCCCGTGCCAAAGCTCACGGCATTGTTTCTGAACTGAAGGCCTCTATGGCCAAGGAGCAGGACGCGAGCAAGGCTGAGTTGGATGCGAAGCTGGCGAAAAAGGCTCAGGCCGCAGAAGCCAGCATTCTTAAGGCTAAGGAATCCGCGCTCAGCCATGTGCGCGAAATTGCGGCCGATACTGCGAAATCTGCAGTAGGCAAGCTCGTTGCCTTCGACGTTTCCGACAAGGATGTGGAGGCCGCGGTCGCCTCCAGTATGAAGGGAGACGCCTGATGCTACATGATCCCGCCTTTTGGGTCGCAGTCGCTTTTGTTGGCTTTCTTGCTGTTCTTGTTTACTTCAAGGTGCCGCCGCTGATTGCCAAGCAGCTTGACGCCCGCGCCGACAAGATTCGTGAAGAGTTGGAAGAAGCCAAGAAACTCCGTGAAGATGCACAGTCGCTCTTTGCGGATTATCAGCGGCGACAGCACGATGCACTGCAGACTGCGGAAGAAATCGTTGCAAGAGCCAAGGAAGATGCGGAAATCCTGCGTAAAGAGAGCGTTCAGGAACTTGAAGCGACCTTGGCACGACGCCAAGAACTTGCAGAAACCAAGATCCGCCAGGCCGAGGAAAAAGCCGTCGCTGAAGTGCAAGGCATCGCTGTTGATGTGGCAATTGCCGCCGCGAGCAAGCTGATGCAGGACGGATTGAAAGGCGATAAGGCCGACGCCTTGATCGACCAATCTATTCAAGGTTTGGAAAAACAGCTCAACTAGAGCCTAATCCGGTTATTTTAGAAAAGCCCCGATATTTCGGGGCTTTTTTTTATTGCTCAAAGTAATCTCCCTCATAGAAGAGACGAAAAAGGCCTCGCCATGAATGACGAGGCCGAGGTATGCAGCAATCTCAGGGAGGCTACGATGCTGCAGATAGAGGCGTTTCTTCCGTTTCCACTGGTGCTGATGGCAGCCATCTCAATACCGGATTACGCGCTGCGCCAGTTTCATCCAGCCGCCGCCGAGGTGCGAAATGCGGCGCACTGAGGAAATAGTCACTCTCTCCCGTCGTTGCCTTATCCAGCAGATGCCGCATGGCCCCGATAAACTGATCCAGAGTTTGTCGTGATTCGCTTTCTGTCGGCTCAATCAGCATGGCTCCGTGAACCACAAGCGGGAAATACATGGTCATCGGGTGATATCCTTCATCGATCATCGCCTTTGCAAGATCAAGTGTCGTCACCCCTGTGCCTTTTAACGTGCTATCGTCAAACAGGGCCTCATGCATACATATGCCTTCAAACGGCGAATGGAGCTTGTCATCTAAGCCTACCCGAATGTAGTTAGCATTAAGGACCGCATCTTCCGCAATCTGACGAAGTCCATCTGCGCCATGGCTCTGCATATAAGCCAGTGCACGGATAAACATGCCCATCTGCCCATGATACCCCTTCATCCGGCCAAAACTTTGAACGGCGGCACCGCTCTTCTGCTCAACAAGATCAAAGCCATTTTCACCATGAGTTACGAAAGGGATCGGCGCGAAAGGTGCTAGGGCTTCAGAGAGAACAACGGGTCCCGAGCCAGGTCCACCGCCGCCATGCGGCGTGGAAAAGGTCTTATGCAGATTAATATGCATCGCATCAACACCAAGGTCGCCCGGACGAACCCGACCAAGAATGGCGTTGAGGTTGGCGCCGTCACAATAGAAGTAGCCACCGACTTCATGCACCATATCGGCAATTTTCTTCACGTCTGTTTCGAACAGGCCGCAGGTATTCGGGTTCGTCAGCATGACTCCGGCGACATCAGGACCAAGCTTGTCGGCGAAGGCGTCAAGATCCATCCGCCCGTCCTTTCGGGCCGGAACCGCATCCACCTTATAGCCGCAAAGCGCCGCCGTTGCCGGATTTGTACCATGAGCCGATTCCGGCACCAAAATGCGTGCCCGGCTCTCTCCGTTCGCTTCATGGGCCGCACGGATGGCCATTACACCACAAAGCTCTCCATGCGCACCAGCGGCTGGGGACATCGCAACCGCTGGCATACCGGTAATTGTCTTAAGCCAATGGGCCAGACTATCAACCAACTCCAAAGCTCCTTGAACGGTGCTTGTCGGCTGCATGGGGTGCAGGTCGCCGAGTCCGGCAAGCCGGGCAACTTTTTCATTGATTCGCGGATTATGCTTCATAGTGCAGGACCCCAAAGGATAAAATCCTGCGTCGATCGCATAGTTTTGTCGGCTAAGCCTGACAAAATGCCGGAGGACCTGTGGTTCCGACAAATCGGGCAGTCCAATGGATCCTTTCCGCTCAATCCCGCCAAGGCGGCTCTTCACGGGCTGTGGGTCGGCCATATCGACACCAATTCTACCCGGAACGCCTTGTTCAAATATCAGAGGTGATTCAAGGTCGAGACCTTTATTTCCAGTATAAGTTTTAAGCGATGTCTCGCCTTCGGAAACTGCCGTCGGTTGCGTCGGGCGTCCTTTATTATTCAGCATTAGAGCACCTCCTTCAACGCAACGACAAATTCATCCATATCCGAAGCCGAGCAAGTTTCAGTCGCCGCGACAAGAAGTAGATTCGTCATCTCCGGGTCATCCGGGATGAGGCGGGACACCGGTACGCCCCCAAGTATGCCCTTCTCACCAAGCTTTTCGACTGCGCTTGCTGCATTCATCGGCAGGCGAAGTGTAAATTCGTTGAAAAAGCTGTCGTTGAGAATCTCCACACCATCGATCACCTCGAGCTTTTCTGCAAGCGTGACGGCCTGTGAATGATTGAGTGAGGCCAGCTTCGTCAAGCCGTTCTCACCTAGAAGGCTCATATGAATCGTAAAGGCAAGGGAGCAGAGGCCGGCATTCGTACAAATATTACTTGTCGCCTTTTCACGGCGGATATGCTGCTCCCGCGTGGAGAGGGTCAGAACGAACCCACGCTTGCCATCCTGATCCACAGTCTGACCGCAAAGCCGACCTGGCATCTGCCGAACAAATTTCTGCCGCGTCGCAAGAAGACCTACATATGGTCCACCGTATGAAAGCGGCACGCCGATTGACTGCCCCTCCCCTGCGACAATATCCGCGCCCATTTCTCCGGGAGATGTGATTGCGCCCAGCGACACCACTTCGTTCACCGCAACAACAAGGAGAGCACCCGAGGCGTGACATTTTTCCGCAAGCACGCTCAAGTCATGAAGTCGACCGAAAAAATCCGGATTCTGTACAACTACACAGGCTATATCCGATCCAATGTGATCGTCGAAACTCTCCTCGCCCGAAACAGCGGATGGTAGATCGATTGTCTCAAACTCGGTAAATTGCAGCGTTGTATGGGTAACATCGCGGTAATGAGGATGCAGATTGCCGGAGATCACCGCCTTTTTTCGCCGTGTCACCCTGCAGGCCATCAAAACAGCCTCCGCACAGGATGTCGCGCCGTCATACATAGACGCGTTCGCGACTTCCATCCCCGTGATCAATGCCACTTGAGTCTGAAATTCGAACAAGGCCTGAAGAGTACCCTGACTGATTTCCGGCTGATATGGCGTATAAGCCGTCAAAAATTCGGAGCGCTGGATAATATGGTCCGCAACAGAGGGAACGTGATGCTGATAAGCGCCTGCTCCCAAAAAACAGGGGACCGAATAGGGCGAGAGATTCTTTGCCGCCAGTTTCCGGAAATTCTTCTCAACCACCATTTCACTTTCATGAAGCGGCAAATCAAGCAAGCCCTCAAGACGGGCTTCTTCCGGGATATCGGTAAAGAGATCGTCAATCGATCCAACACCGATTTTCGTCAGCATTTCATTCCGTTCCCGGTCGGTATGCGGCATATACCTCATTCGTCGAGACCTTCGATAAATGTTTTATAGGCGGCTTCATCCATCAGGTCGTTCAATTCCGCACTATTCGTTACGCGGACTTTAGCAAACCATCCGCCTTTCATAGCATCCTCGTTGACCACGGTTGGCGCGCCTTCCAACTCAGCGTTGACATCAACGATTTCACCGCTCACCGGGGAATAAACTTCTGATGCTGCTTTCACGCTTTCGACTACTGCGAGTTCATCTCCCTTGGTAATTTCATCGCCTACCGTCGGGACTTCGACATAGACCACGTCGCCCAGCTGCCCCTGAGCATAATCGCTGATGCCGATCGTCGCCACGTCGCCTTCGAGCAGCACCCATTCATGATCTTCTGTAAATTTGTAAGACATTCATTACTCTCCAGTGAAAAATTATCCTCGATAATAGCGCTGCTCGACGAACGGCATTTTCGCAACCACGGCGGGGCGAGACTTACCTCTGACAAGCAAATTTATTTTCGTTCCAACGGCTGAAAAATCAAGTGGGACATAGCCCATCGCGATGGGAATTCCAAGGCTGGGAGAAAACCCACCAGACGTAATTTCACCGATGGTCTCTCCCGCTTCATTTGTAATTACCGTATGTTCGCGTGCAGGCGCACGACCTTCAGGTAAAATACCCACGCGTTTCATCGCCGGGTTATTCGCGATGTCGGCCTGAATAATATCCGCACCGGGAAATCCGCCCTCAATGCGGCGGCGCTTGCTGATCGCCCAGATCAAACCGGCCGAGATCGGCGTTGTCACTTCGTTAAGGTCGTGGCCATAAAGGCACAGCCCCGCCTCCAGACGGAGCGAATCACGTGCGCCAAGGCCAATTGGCATTACTTCGGTTTCGTCCAACAGCTTCCGACATATCTCCTCTGCCTGATCATTCGGGATGGAAATCTCGAATCCGTCTTCGCCCGTGTATCCAGAACGGGTCACGAAACAGGGAACACCATCTATTTCAACTTCGCGATAGTTCATAAAAGACATAGCGACGACTTCCGGTGCATACCGCGCGAGGACGTCGACTGCTTTTGGACCTTGCAGAGCGACAAGAGCTCTATCAGTCAGCTCTGTGACCTCAGCCTTACCTGCAAGCCCGCCTGTCAGCAGCGCGATGTCCTGTTCCTTACAGGCGGCGTTCACAACAACGAAGAGATCATTCTCTCGCCGGGTGACGATAAGATCATCCAGAATGCCGCCCTGATCATTTGTGAGAAAGCTATAGCGCATCTCGCCCGCCGAAAGCGCCTGAATATCCCCAGGAATAAGTGCCTCGATAGCTCTCGCAGGATTTTCGCCCGAAATAACCACCTGCCCCATATGGGAAACATCGAAAAGCCCGGCCGCCTCCCGGGTATGCAAATGCTCATTCAGAATACCGGCAGGATATTGCACAGGCATGTCGTAGCCCGCAAACGGCACCATCTTGGCGCCGAGTTCGACATGCAAATTGTAAAGGACGGTTTTTTTCGTCGACGAAGTTTCACTCATAGGACAACCCTGGTTGCGGACAAAAGCCAAATTCTCCAGCAAAAACCCGCTGGATTGACCCCCTCTGTCCTATAACCTGAGAGAATTGACGATGTTGGCAACTGCCATATCGCTTACCCCTTCGGTGAAATTACATACGTAATTTGCTTTCCAGAGTTTCATCCCCCTGCGGTCCGGTTGCCTGAGAGTTTCCGGGGTGGTTGCTCCTTCGGCGATGGCTCATAACGACCATCTCTCCCGCGGGGATCGACTGAATATCCGCGCGATAATAATGTCGATTTAAGAATAGTCAAACAACTATTGGCCTCACGCCCGTAATTAGCTCTGCAATTCCAACTGCTCACGTGTGAGCTGAAATCCGATGATAATTACATAATCCCCCCCGGTCTTAAGGCCGGTCAAGGGGATGCGTTGTTCCAGTTCTTCCTGAACAGTGGCACGACGACGACCTTCCTCAACCTCGACCGGGCTATAGAAAATTTTCTTGGCGATAATCTCGCCCGTTCTTTCCGCTATAGCGACAAAAAAAGGAAATTCCTCTGTCTGGCTGGTCGCAGCCGGTCCCTTGGTCGCCCCTATGCGCAGGATGAGCTCAACAACAACGGCTGTGTCATCGTCCACATACTGGCATTGGCCACTAAATGGGACGATGATGCCTTCAAATTGAACGTCAACAAGGTCGCGCCCCTCCCCTTCACGAAAGATAGTGATGGTCTCTGCACCGGGTAGCACTTCCACCCGTGGGCAGGGAAGTGGTGGTTTAGAGCTGCCGAAAATGCTGAATATATCTGTATCGACACTACCGCTGCAAGCTGATGTAATTAGCAGTGGAACAGTCAGAAAACATGCGCGTAAAGATGTATTTATGAATTTGAGACTAGGCATAATGTTAATGTACCGGCGTATAAGGAACTAAAGAGTATTTTGGACGCTATCGCAAACGGCAAGACACCAGCCTGCATATGTCCAAAGAAATACAGATTTTCGGACGACGGCGCAATTGTTGCCATCATCATTTGAATTTACCTCGCCTAGATATGGCATTACCCTTGAAACTGTTGTATGAGTTCGGCAAATCTAGGATGGTCCAGCGGAATTAGCAAGTTTTCACGGTCCGCAGGAATATTCTATGAACCAATTCAGGCTTGGAAGCAATTATGGATAGATCAGAACGGACATTGCTATTGGCGGCGCCGCGCGGTTTTTGCGCTGGCGTGGACCGTGCGATCCAAATTGTTGAAAGAGCCCTCGAAAAATATGGCGCGCCGGTCTATGTCCGCCATGAAATTGTGCATAATCGTTTCGTTGTCGAAAACCTCGAAAAGAAGGGGGCAGTCTTCGTTGACGAACTGGCGGATATACCAAAAGACGTTCCTGTGATTTTTTCAGCCCACGGTGTCGCAAAATCAGTACCGGCCGAGGCGGAGAACCGCAAAATGTTCTATATCGACGCTACCTGCCCGCTTGTCAGCAAAGTGCATCGGGAAGCGGAACGCCACGAACGGGACAATCATGAGATTATCCTGATTGGTCATCGCGGTCATCCTGAAGTAATCGGAACGATGGGACAACTTGCCGAGGGTCAGATCAGCCTCATTGAAACGGCGGAAGAGGCAAGATCCTTTACCCAAAAGCAGGTTGGGAAAAGCTTGGCTTATCTCACTCAAACAACACTTTCCGTTGATGAAACAGCAGAAATTGTTGGCATTCTTAAGAAGCGCTTTCCGTCGATTGAGAGCCCCAGAAAAGAAGATATTTGCTACGCAACAACCAATCGTCAGGCAGCCGTGAAAATTCTTGCTGAGCGCTGTGACGGGATGCTGGTTATCGGCGCGCCAAATTCCTCCAATTCGATGCGTCTGGTTGAGGTGGCGGAAAAGTCCGGCTGTCGTCAAGTAGCCCTTGTTCAACGGGCCTCGGATATTCCTTGGGACAGTCTTCAGAACGCATTCACAATTGGTATCACAGCCGGAGCATCCGCCCCGGAAACACTTGTCGAAGAGGTGGTCGAGGCCTTCTCACAACGATTCAGCATTACGGTGGAGGAAATAGTCACCAATCAGGAACAGGTGGTTTTCAAGATGCCCAAAATTCTGGAACCAGAGGCCATGAAGTAGTTTATGGCAGTATATACTGACATTTCCGACGATGAGCTGGATGACATGCTGGATCAATATGATCTGGGTCAGGCGCTGTCGTGCAAAGGCATCGCAGAGGGCGTAGAAAATTCCAACTATTTGCTCCATACAGAAGCTGGCTATTACATCCTTACACTTTATGAAAAGCGGGTAAATGCTGAAGATCTGCCGTTTTTCTTAGGACTGATGGAGCATTTGGCCGCTGGCGGTTTTATGTCGCCCCGGCCCATTGCTGCGAAAGACGGCAGCAGCCTAAAACAGGTTGCCGGGCGTCCTGCTGCAATTATCGAATTTCTTGATGGTCGCTCAGTCAAACGGGTAACGCCACAGCACTGCAATCTTCTGGGACAAGCATTGGCGCAGCTTCATACGATCGGCAGTGATTTCAAGATGACGCGTGTTAATACACTCTCCCTGTCGAGCTGGCGGCCTTTGTATGAAGCCTGCATGAAAAGCGGCATGGGCCAATCGGATGCGCGGATTTTTCCTGAAATTGAGGTGGAAATCACATTCCTCGAAAATCACTGGCCAACCGATCTGCCAAGTGGCGTAATCCACGCGGATTTATTCCCGGATAATATCTTTTTTCTACAAGACAAAGTGAGCGGAGTTATCGACTACTATTTCGCCTGTAGCGATTTCTTTGCCTATGATCTTGCCATCTGTGTGAACGCCTGGTGCTTTGAAAATGACGGCAGTTTCAACATCACAAAGGCGCGAAAACTGTTGAATGGCTATCGGGAAGTTCGGGACTTCTCACAGCAGGAGCTCGAATTTTTGCCTCTACTTTGTCGTGGCGCAGCGATCAGGTTTCTCCTGACCCGCCATTACGACTGGATCAACCAGATTGAAGGGGCGCTGGTTAAACCCAAGGACCCTATGGAATATCTCAAAAAACTACAATTTCACCAAGCGGTTAAAAATGTCGCCGCATACGGCCTCGACTAAAAACTCTCGCGGAAATCAATCGAACAGGGAATCAATTTCGTCCTGTGAAATTTCGTGACCTTCTGGCCGTGGGCCACTTAATTCAACATCCTCATCGAATTGCGGTTCTAGCTCAGCAACCTCAAGTTCCTCAAGTTCATCCTCACCGCCGAGAATATCGATCATCTTGCTGATCCTCTCGTCGACAAAGCTCAAGGTAGTCACAACCTTGGAAATCCGCTGACCAGTAACATCCTGAAAGTTACAGGCTTCGTAAATCTTCATTACCGCAGCACTGATTGCCTCTATGCTCTCAACCTCCTCCGGGGAGCTTGTATGCAGTTGGAGGCTCTCGTTCTTGTCTTCTATCGTTTCAACAGCTTCAAGAATGGCATTGGTTGCATTCTCCGTATCACCGACAACCGCATCAAGCTGGTCGGTAACTGAATTAATTTTCTGCCCCTTCTTTGAAGAACTGAGTGAGGCAATTTCACGGCGAGTTTCGAGGATAACATCAGAAAGTTCCTGCAATTCCTGGCGTAATATTCCCAGCTCTTCTGTCGCTTTCACTTCTTCAGAATCGCTCTCCGGTACGACAATCTTTTCATCTTGGCCAAGTTGAACCTTGATGTCGTTAAGAGCATCAATGATCTCATGATATTGGTTGTCCGTTATTCCCTCATTCGTAAAAGCAGGATCTATTGAAACGCCCGAGCCAAATTGTTTAATTTCTGCGGAGAATAGTTTTTTCTGCATCTTGCCAACTCGAATCTATTAATTTTAGTTTTCTGCAAGGGTAACGGCCTCGCTTTCAATATAATTGCCAGAAATGCGCTAACATTAGGTTAAAATTACATTTTCTCGAAGTTTGCCGACTCAGGGCATACATGCTAAAGCCGGGCAGTTGAGATTAGTCGCGTATCGCCACGGTTCAGGAGCTTGTTTATGTCAGAAAATATTGTTGTAATTTACACGGACGGCGCCTGTTCCGGTAATCCGGGTCCCGGGGGATGGGGTGCCCTTTTAAAGTATCAAGGCAAAACAAAAGAACTATGCGGGGGAGAAGCGGAAACAACGAACAACCGTATGGAACTGACCGCCGCTATTATGGCGATTAATTCACTAAAGCGCCGTTCTACAGTCGAGCTACATACCGACAGCACTTATGTGAAAGACGGTATTACCAAATGGATGATTGGGTGGAAAAAGAACGGCTGGAAAACGGCCGCCAGAAAACCAGTAAAAAACAAGGACCTCTGGCTCGCGTTGGATGAGGCCATATCAAATCATCAAATCAGTTGGAAATGGGTCAAAGGCCACGCAGGTGATCCCGGCAATGAAAAAGCCGATCAGCTCGCCAATGAAGGTATGAAAAAATTTAAGCGCTAACGGGCGCAACCATCACAGACAAGTCACAATGGGGAAGGCAACCGCCCTCCCCGATGAGAAAAACAATCAGAGCTGACCCAGCAAGGTTTCAGCGTCGGATACCTCGAAACCACCGGTTTCTTCAAGGTTAAGCTGTGTTACAACGCCATCGTCAACAACCATGGAATAACGACGGGAGCGAACACCAAGCCCGGCACCGGAGGCATCGAATTCAGCCCCGATAGCCTTGGTAAAGGCCGCATCCGGGTCTGCAACCATTTTAATGCTGCCCGCGTTGTGATCCTTACCCCAAGAGGCCATCACAAAAGGGTCATTCACGGAAAGACAGACGATATCGCTCACGCCTTTTGACGTTAAATTCGCCGTATTATCTACAAAACCAGGCAGGTGCTTTGCCGAACAAGTGGGCGTATAGGCACCGGGCACTGCGAACAAAGCAACTTTCTTGCCGCCAAAGAGATCCGCTGTCGATACTTTCGTCGGTCCTTTTTCGGTCATCATCATTAATTCGGCATTTGGAAGTTTGTCACCAACTGATATCGTCATTTCTGTTCCCTATTCTTAAATAATCGCATAATTCAGCCCCGCCACTTTAACATAATGATGTAGGCGAAAATAAAAAGTTTCAATTACAGCTATTCTGAATTTTATTCGATGCGGAGATCCGCTTCACCTGCCACTGAGCCATCAAAAATTGTGACGGTGATGTCTTGGCCGGATATCCGGTCCGACTTCGCAGGAAGATGTCCTTCAAGTTCGAAAGCCACGTGTCGACGATCTGCTGACAACGAAGCGCTGACCAGATCGAAATATGTGCCATCTTCTCCCTCAACAATGATGGATGGTTTATTTAGAGGCAATGTTGACGTCGCTGTAACGGCAAAAAGACGATCATCTTTACGGCTCGCCATCACTTGCGTCAGGACGGCAGTTTCTGAACCGATTTTCTCGGGTACACGGCGGGAAAATGCCTCAATAATACTGGCGTCTCCAGTAGTTTCTGCACTTTTCGTATCGAGAGTGAGGGTAAATTCAAGCTCATAGGGAATGCAAACATCCTCACAAATTCCCAGTTGAAGCCGAAGCTTAAGGTCAAGCGGATTTCCCGGTTCCTGCAACGTAATGTCTATAGGAAAGACAACCTCATCATGATACCCCCAGCTTGAAAAACCATAAGCATCAAATTCTTCGGGCAGAGGCCATAAAACCTCCGCTGATTTCAAATTTTCAGAC
Organism: Sneathiella sp. HT1-7; assembly: GCF_020731145.1. GTDB lineage: Bacteria > Pseudomonadota > Alphaproteobacteria > Sneathiellales > Sneathiellaceae > Sneathiella. The sequence continues at coordinate 250,533 of NZ_JAJFZN010000001.1, forward strand.
CCGCTCCAATCGAGTAGGGGAGGAATTCCGGCATCCCCGGGGCTGCGCCAATATGTTTTCCAGCCGGGGGCTAACTTAATCTGAAGGCCGACCCGAAGAGAATCGAGTCCCTTCACCCCTTCAACAGCAGATATCAGCCGGAGCTTCGATTGATCTGTACTGACCCAGTCGGGTGCTGTCTCAGCTCTGGGTGAAAGGCTGGCACCTAACAACAGAAAAACGAAAATACCGCAGAAATACCCAAAATTCAGTAATCTCATTCAGAATTAGCCTTCTGCCTTACAATGGATTATTCACCACATATATAAAACAATATTAAGGGTTGATATGTCACAATCACGTCATGAAGACATTCGACGGCTGGGATTCTTTTAAAGCAGATACATATTTATATTATGACCGCAAATACAATTGATACAGGCTATTTGGATGGAAAACTCTTGGTTGCGATGCCAAGCATGGGTGATCCGCGCTTTAAAAAAGCCGTCATTCTGCTCTGCGCTCACTCAGAATCGGGTGCCATGGGCATCCTGCTCAACCGATCTCTTGATGCGTTGAGCTTTGAGGATTTGCTTGAACAACTCGAAATTCCGAAAGCGGAGGCCGCCCGCAATATCGAAATTCATTTCGGCGGCCCTGTCGATACAGAGCGTGGCTTCGTTGTTCATTCCACCGACCTTCTTTACGACACCACTCTGATGATCGACGATGATATGGCACTGACTGCGACCGTAGATATGCTGAAAACCATTGCCGGCGGCAGCGGACCAGAGAGCAGTTTTCTCGCTCTTGGATATTCCGGCTGGGGCCCGGGCCAGCTTGAACAGGAAATTCAGGAAAATGGATGGTTGGTCGTCGATCCGGACGTGGATATTGTTTTTGGACCCAAATTAGAGACGAAATGGGAGGTTGCCATACATAAGCTTGGTGTAGACCCCTCCCTCCTATCTGGCGATATGGGGCACGCCTGATTACGATTAATATGGTGAAACCGGGTCAGTATTCAAAATGGCGTACAGCAGATGATCATGCCAAACGCCGTTGATGCAGAGATATTCCCGTGCCAAACCTTCCCTTAAAAAGCCAACCTTTTCGAGCAGAAGTGAGCTTGGAATATTTGATGGCAGGCAAGCAGCCTCAACTCGCCTTAATCCGAATTCACTGAACAAAACCGGCATCAGGCCGCAAAGCGCCTCATACATATAGCCTTGTCGTGCATGGCGCTGGCCCGTCCAGTATCCAACTGTGCCGGTCTGTGCGACACCCCGACGGATTTGGCCAAGCGTGATCCCGCCAATCAGGTCATGACTTTCTCTATTGAAGATGAAGAATGCCTGGCCCAAATCATCCTTCACATCCCTCGCATAACGCCGAAGTCGCGCCTTGAAGCTTGCCTTAGTGAGAGAATCCTCTGTCCAGACTGGCTCCCAGGGCACGAGAAAGTCTCGGCTGTCTGACCTAAGTTCTGCCCAAGCACCCCAATCCGACAATTTCGGGGGACGGAGCATTAGTCGCTCAGTCACCACCCGGGGTCCACTTCCCATCAATGACAGCTTTTCCAACACTCGACGCGGACCTCCTTGGTGTTCCTACACTACCTGAATCTTGCCGTGATCTGATCAAACGACTCAAGATTTTTTAGCGGGCCGAGCGCTGCAATACTGGGCGTCACCCCAAAAAACAGCTTTCCTGCGAGATTTTGTGTTGCCTCAACTGTTACCGCATCAATGCTTTCGGCAATTTCCGATGTTGGCAGAACCCGTCCATAAATCAGTATTTGCCGCGCATGAACTTCCGAACGGGAGGCCGGGCTCTCCATCCCCATCAGGAGAGAGGCCTTCAACTGAGCCTTGGCCCGCTCAACTTCGGCCTGCTGTATTCCATCGCTTGCCCGCAGCAGCTCGTCCGTCAACATATGGCTCAGCTCTTTTATATGCTCTTCGCCGGTTCCTGCATAAACAGAAAATGTTCCTGTATCCGCGAATGAGGAGGAGAAACTGAACACAGAATAACAAAGCCCGCGCTTCTCCCTTATTTCCTGAAAAAGGCGCGAAGACATGCCACCGCCCAGCAATCCGGAAAGAACCTGAGCCGTGTAGTAATCATCGTCAGTGTAGGAGATACCGGGAACAGACAGCGCATAATGCACCTGCTCCAACTCTCTTTCCTCGCGAAATTCACCGCCGGAATAATGGGCCGGCTCCATGCCCGTATCCCCCTTCGCGGCCAATCCGTCAAAGGCCTTTTCCGCGAGCGTCACCAACCTGTCGTGATCAACAGCACCGGAAGCACTTAAAACCATCTTGGGTGCCAGATAATGACTTTTCATATAACCCGCGATCATCGACCTATCGAAGCCACGAACTTTCCCGACAGTCCCGAGAATGGACCGTCCAATCGGCTGGTCCGGAAAGGATGCCTCCTGAAGGTGATCAAAAATAATATCGTCAGGCGTATCATATGTCTGGCCTATCTCTTGAACGATTACCTCTTTCTCTCGCGCAATTTCCGTTTGATCAAAACTTGAATGCAGCAATATATCGCCCAGAATATCCACCGCGAGCGGCAGATCGTCTTTTAACACTCTAGCGAAATAGGCTGTCTGATCCCGGCTTGTATAGGCGTTGAGATGCCCGCCGACGGATTCGATCAATTCGGCGATCTGAAGCGCACTCCGCCTGCCCGTGCCTTTAAATGCCATATGCTCCAGCACATGAGATATACCGTTTTCCTCAGCCGTCTCATGGCGAGCTCCGGTATCAACCCAAACCCCCACAGCGGCCGTTTCCAAGCCTGGCATGGGATCTGAAATAACGCGCAACCCATTCTTGAGGGTGCTCACTTTAACGTTCATATATTCTTCCGATCTAAGCCGCACTCAGTATGCGCGCACGTTCCTTAATAAAGGATTTTACCGTCTCTAAATCATTTGGCAAATCAACAAGCCGTTCATCGCGTCCGAACAGATCCGCCATGTGCTTTGGTAGACTAGGACGCTCACCTGTTGCTTTTTCCACCGCATCAGGAAATTTGGCCGGATGCGCTGTAGATAAGGTTACTAACGGGACATCCTTGTGCTTTCGGCATTTTTCACCAACAGAGAGACCAACCGCTGTATGAGGATCGACCAGCTTCGCGCTTCTATCCAATGTCTGTCGGATGGTGGCGAGGGTTTCTTCCTCATCACAGCGATCTGCGGCAAAAATGCTTTCATTCAATTGCGACATATTCACGGAAAAACCACCGTCCCTGTCGAGCCGACTCATCAAGTCGGCGATCGCGTCACCGTCGCGACCATATAAATCCGCCAGGAAACGTTCAAAGTTACTGGATACTTGAATATCCATGCTTGGGCTGATAGTCGGGTCAACGCCTGATTTCCGGTATTCGCCGCTATTGAAAAAACGGGATAGAATATCATTGCGGTTGGTGGCGACAATCAGTTGATCGACCGGTAATCCCATCTTGCTCGCGGCATAGCCGGCGTAGACATCACCAAAGTTTCCGCTTGGAACCGAGAAGGATATCGGCCGCGACGGTGCGCCGAGGCTGACACCTACAGTAAAGTAATAGACTATCTGCGCCATGACCCGCGCCCAGTTGATCGAATTAACGGCCGAAACCGCTAAACTGTCACGAAACTCATGGTCGTTGAACATCGCCTTGACCATGGCCTGACAATCATCAAAATCGCCTTCTATGGCGATGTTGTGAACATTTGAATCGAGCACCGTCGTCATCTGGCGCCGCTGTACCTCTGACACCCGCCCCTTGGGATGTAGGATAAAAATATCTACCGCTTCCCGCCCCCGGCAGGCTTCGATCGCCGCGGAGCCGGTATCGCCAGAGGTGGCGCCAACAATCGTCACGCGCTTGCCTTCCCTTGCAAGGAGATGGTCATAGAGCAGGCCGAGGAGCTGCAAGGCCACATCCTTAAAGGCGAGTGTCGGCCCGTGATAAAGCTCCATCAGGAACTCGTTGCTGCCAAGCTGGCTGACGGGTACAACGGCTTTATGAGAGAAGTTAGCGTAAGCCTTTTCCGTCATTTTGCGGAAGTCAGCCTCATCAACGCAGTCACCCAGAAACGGTTGAAGCAGGAATGCCGCTGCCGCCGCATAAGACATACCGGCAAGGCTTTGAATGTCATTCTTTGAAAACTGCGGCCAACTTTCCGGCAGGTAGAGCCCCCCATCCCGCGCCAGTCCAGTCAAGACCACTTCTTCAAAATTCAATACCGGCGCTTTACCGCGGGTGCTGATATATCGCACTTTCACACTCCTCAGACCAATCAGATGGCGGGTGAGAGTAACCATATGCAGGACATATGTGCAAGCCCGTATATGCCCGCTCGCCCCGCCTGCAGACTATTGTTTAGGGCAGGTAGCGATTCCGCAAATGCGCTTTAAAGGCGTCGGCAGTCAAAGGAGAACCCGTCGCAGATTGCATAATGCTTTCCGTCGATAGTGAACTGCCAAGGGAATGGATGTTACCACGCAACCATTCGAGCAAGGGCGCGAATTTCCCAGTACGGATTTTGTTGGTGAAATCCGGAATTTTTGTCGCTGCGGTGCTATAAATTTGCGCCGCCGCCATCGCCCCCAATGTATAGGTTGGGAAATAACCGATAGCTCCGCTTGGCCAGTGAATATCCTGAAGACAGCCAAGCCGGTCATTCGGCGGCGCTATTCCAAGAGTATTTCGCATGCCGCTATTCCACGCCGCGGGCAAATCCTCAACCGCAAGATCACCCGAAAGTAATGCCTTTTCCAACCGATAGCGCAGGATAACATGGAGGGGATATGTCACTTCATCCGCATCCACGCGAATGAACTCGGGTTCAACTTTTAGGTAAAGCCGTTCGATATTCTCAACTTCCCAAGCAGGGCCGCTACCGGAAAAGGCTGCTTTTATCCGAGGCAGTGCATAAGCCATGAAATCTTCACTGCGAGAAAGCTGCATTTCAATCAGCAAAGATTGGCTTTCATGAAGAGCCATTCCCCGCGCCGAGCCCACTGGCTGGCAGCGCCAATCCTTTGGAAGTCCTTGCTCATACAGCGCATGGCCGGTTTCATGTAAGGTTCCCATCAAACTTTGTGTAAAATCATCGGTCTCGTAGCGGGTCGTTAGCCTTACGTCATCGGGAATACCGCCGGTAAATGGGTGATGGCTGACATCAAGCCGCCCATGGTCGAAATCGAACCCAAGGGCAGTCATAAATTCCTGACCAAGCTGTTTCTGAACCGCTTCGTCAAACGGCCCCTCGGGCGCTAAAGCTGGCGGCGTGTTTTTTCGATTTTCCAGGACTTCACCCAGGAAGCTCGGCAGGAAAGATTCCAGATCATCAAACAAAACATCAATCGTTGCGGATGTACAGCCTGGCTCATATTCTTCAAGTAGCGCATCATAAGGGGATACACCGAAAGCATCAGACTTGGCATCCGCTATGCGTTGGGTAAGCTGGACAACTTCGCTTAATGCCGGAACGAGAGAGGCAAAATCATTATTGAGCCGCGCATCCCGCCATTGCAATTCAGAACGGGAAGTCGCGTGGGAATGAGCTTCCACAAGATCCGGATCAACCGCTGTCGCGTGACGCCAGCGATTTTGCATTTCGGCAAGATTCGCGCGCTGCCAGTCGTCAAGAGTAACAATCTCACTCTCTGCTTCCATCAGCAGATCAGCAACGTCCGGGCTATTCAACATCTCATGCGACACCAGGCTGAGAACAGCAAGCTGCTCTGCTCGGGGGCCACTTCCGCCAATCGGCATCATCGCGGCACTATCCCAATGCAACATCGCCGCCGCGCCGGAGAGGGCGGAAAGCCTCGCGAATTTCTTCTCAAGCTTTGAATAGGCTGTAGTCATTTCTGACATATCACTCCTGCTTCGATCCGCCGCGCTTTAGACCGTACAGGACATATATAACTATTAAGGCAATCGCCAACCCTAACCATGTGAAGGCATACTGAATATGGTTATTAGGGAGGGAAATGCGTGTCTGCCCACCCTTGGGGAGGCCGCCAGGCACTTCCGCCGCGTCGAGTTCAACAAAAACCGGCGCGACCGTGATATTCAGATGTTCTGCCATCTTCGCAAGTTCACCATAAAGCCAAACATTATCTTCGGCGTTACTTCCAGGCAGAAAGGACCATGATTTACCCCAAGGCTTTCGCGCCACGCCCGTTACCGTAACTTCCCCTGAAATTTGACCTTCCGGTCTCGTTTGCGGATCTATATTAGCCTCTGGGACCCAACCTCGGTTGACGAGGATAATATCCCCTTCATTCGTACGCTTGAACGGGGTGATGACCTGAAAACCAGAACGCCCTTTCTTCGTATGGGCGAAAAGATGAAGCTCATGCTCATGGTCGAATTTACCAGTCAGGCTAACCCGTCGATAATGCCATTCTTCCGGGATAATATCTCCGGCCGGCAAGGTAACTGGTGCCGCCGCGAGCTGGTTATTTATCTGGTCGATTAAATCTATTTTCCAGCTATATCGATTAACTTGCCAGACAGTCAAAGCCAGCAGGATTACAACGCAAGGCACTGTAATCAAAGTTGGGATAACCCCGGGGGAGAATTTTTTCATGTTCAGTAACGCTCTATCTCGGAGCTCGCTTTATGCTTGAACTGCAGAGCAATCAAAAAAGCCTTGAAAGGACGGAGAAGCCCAATGCTCAGGATCAATATTGTTGGAAGCCAGATCACCAATTGTAGCCAATATGGCGGATGGAATATAAGCTCCATCCCGACGGCAAGACCGCAAACAATAAATCCGACGATCAAAATGATAAAAACGGCAGGGCCATCGCCACTGTTGACGGCACTGAAACTTTGTCCGCAAGTATCACAGGACTCTGCGACATCAAGAAAGCCTTTAAAAAGTTTCCCCTTTCCGCATGCCGGGCATTTGCAGGTAAGTCCGGCGCGAAAAGGGGAAACTGGTATGCCGTATGAATAAGGCATCAGATTATTAGGTCAGGTCCACTCCGGCCCTGCGCCCCACCAATAAACCGCAAAGAACAAGAACAACCAGACGACATCAACAAAATGCCAATACCAAGCCGCAGCCTCTAGGCCAAAGTGATGTGTTGGTGTGAAATGGCCTTTCGTCGCCCGGATCAGGCATACCAGCAGAAAGACTGTTCCGATAAAGACGTGCGCACCATGGAATCCGGTCGCCATGTAGAAGGTTGAAGGATAGATCCCATCCGTGAAACCAAACGCGGCATGCGAATATTCATATATCTGCACTGCTGTAAAGCAGGCACCCAAAATAACCGTCAGCAACAAGCCCTGAGTCAGACCCTTACGGTCACCATGCTGTAACGCGTGATGCGCCCAAGTCACCGTAGTGCCAGAGAGCAGCAGAATAACAGTATTTAGAAGCGGAATATGCCAAGGATTGAAGGTCATAATTCCTTCAGGTGGCCAAACACCGCCGCCAACTTCACTCGGAAACAGGCCTGCGCCAAAGTAGGCCCAGAACCAAGCCACGAAGAACATAACCTCGGACGCGATGAACATGATCATGCCATATCGCAAGCCCAATTGAACGACTGGCGTGTGATGCCCTTCATGCTCCCCTTCCTTGACAACATCGCGCCACCAAGTGAAGGACGTGTATAAAAGGGCGACGAAACCAATCACAAAGACCGCGTAACCTTTGTCATGCATCCACAAAACAGCACCGATAGCTGATACAAATGCAGCAGCAGACGCAAGGGCCGGCCACGGGCTCGGATCTACGAGATGATAATCATGTTGTTTGGCGTGAGAATCTGCCATTCCTAAACTCCTGCAATTTCGCCCGGACCAGGTCCGGCCCTAAATGTTACCCAGTCTTTTATTGGTCAATTTACATCAACCGATTTTTTTTCGGATTTCGCCGAAACCTTTGTTTCTTCATCATCTTCGCTGATAAAGAAAGTGTAGGAAAGCGTTATTACCGTCACCTCTTTGGCGTTCGGATCATCATCGATTTCAGGATCGACAAAGAAAGTAACCGGCATATCGACCCGTTCACCCGGCTGCAACACCTGCTCGGTAAAGCAAAAACAATCAATTTTGGTGAAATACTGCCCAACCTTCTGCGGTGTCACATTAAACGTCGCTGTTCCCTTGATCGCACGATTTGTCGGGTTGTAAGCTTCATAGAACGCAAGGCCCGTTTCACCCACCTTCATTGTTATCTTGTGCTTTACCGGCTTGAAGTCCCACGGCATTTCACGGCTTGTATTTGCATCAAATTCGATGGTTATGTCACGATCAAGAATAACATCCGGGGCAATATCCGCTTGCTGCGTCGTTCCACCATATCCCGTCACCCGGCAGAAAAGATCGTAAAGCGGGACCGAAGCATAGGCTAACCCGACCATGCCAACAACAACTGATGCCAACACGAATGCAAGACGGGCTGATTTTTTGTTCTGCCCTTCCATCACGCAGACGCCCCGCCGGACATTTTCACAATTGTAATCAAATAAAACAGTACGACCAAAGCAATAAGGATACCCCCGACCGCGAGATTACGGATACGTTGCCGCTTGTTATGTTCTTCATCACGGGCCATTTCAAACCACCGTCCGGACAAGGCTCTCACCGAGTAGCATAGCGAAAAGCAGGAACAGATATAAAAGAGAATACGCAAACAGCTGCTTTGCGCTCTCCTCGTCCTTGGCACGCCATACTTTTAGCGAAAGAAGCAGAAACAGACCGCTCAACAGGGTCGCGCCAACACCATAAACAATGCCCGCATATCCAAGAAAATACGGCATGACCGCAACAGGGAAAAGGAGCGCGCTATAGAGTACAATTTGCCGCCGCGTAACATCCCGGCCGGCAACAACCGGCAGCATAGGCACACCGGCCTTTGCATAGTCAATATCGCGCCAAAGCGACAGCGCCCAAAAATGCGGCGGGGTCCACATAAAAATAATTGCGAACAGAACAAGGGATTCCGCGCTAACATCGCCGGTTACGGCCGCCCAACCGATCATTGGCGGAAATGCACCTGCCGCACCGCCAATAACAATATTCTGCGGCGTCCGGCGTTTCAGCCACATGGTATAGATAAAAACATAGAACCCGATGGTAAGCGCCAGCAACGCCGCCGCGACATAATTCACCGCGAGTCCCATCAGAACAACGGAAGCCACCGACAGTACGGTGCCAAACGCAAGCGCTTCATTCGCGCTGACACGACCGGCAGGGATCGGGCGTTCTTTCGTCCGCTCCATCACCGCATCTATATCCGCATCATACCACATGTTAATCGCCCCGGATGCCCCGGCGCCAACAGCAATACAGAGAAGCGCCGTAAAGGCCAGCACCGGATGAATGGTCCCCGGCGCAACGGCAAGCCCCACCAGCCCTGTGAAAACGACAAGCGACATCACTCGCGGTTTCAGCAGAGCGAAATAATCGCTAACCCGCGTCAGATCTGAACTGACACGGGTTTCGATCGTATCCTTTATAAGGCTTGTGTCGGACACTCGTTGCTCCTTCAACCCTTACTTTATAACCGGCAGTTCGTTGAACTGATGGAAAGGCGGTGGAGACGGCAAAGTCCATTCCAGCGTGGTCGCACCTTCACCCCAGGGATTACCTGCAGCCTGTTCCTTGCGGACGAAGGCATGCACAACTGTAATCAGGAAGATCAGAACACCAACCGCCGATACATAGGAACCGTATGAAGAAATTGCATTAAAGCCAGCGAAAGCATCCGGATAGTCCGGAATACGCCGTGGCATACCGGCGAGCCCCAGGAAATGCATCGGGAAGAAGATCATATTCACGCCAATGAAGGTCACCCAGAAATGCAGATGCGCCAGTTTTTCCGAATAGGTATACCCGGTGATCTTACCGAACCAGTAGTAGAAGCCCGCAAAAATCGCGAACACAGCCCCCAGGCTCAGAACGTAATGGAAATGGGCAACCACATAGTATGTATCATGCAGTGCAACATCGAGGCCAGCATTGGCCAGAACCACACCCGTTACACCGCCAACGGTAAACAGGAAGATAAAACCAAGCGCCCAGACCATCGGTGGTTTAAACTCGATTGAGCCCCCCCACATCGTCGCAATCCAAGAGAAAATCTTGACACCGGTCGGAACAGCAATCACCAGCGTTGCAACAAGGAAGTATGCTCGCGTATCAACATTCATACCCACTGTGTACATATGATGGGCCCAGACGATGAAGCCAACGGCACCAATCGCAACCATCGCATAGGCCATCCCGAGATAGCCGAAGACCGGCTTGCGTGAGAAGGTCGACACAATCTGGCTAATGATACCGAAGCCAGGCAGGATCAGAATATACACTTCAGGATGACCGAAGAACCAGAATAAATGCTGAAATAGGATTGGGTCACCGCCGCCCTCTGGCGCGAAGAATGTCGAGCCGAAATTGCGGTCCGTCAGGAGCATGGTAATACCGCCCGCAAGAACCGGCAGGGAAAGCAGAAGCAGGAAAGCTGTAACAAGAACGGACCAGACGAAAAGCGGCATCTTATGCATTGTCATGCCTGGCGCGCGCATGTTGAAAATCGTCGTGATAAAATTAATCGCACCAAGAATTGACGATGCGCCCGCCAAATGAAGGCTGAGGATCGCGAAATCAACTGCCATGCCGGGATGACCAACGTTCGAAGAAAGCGGCGGATACATGGTCCAGCCGCCACCAACGCCATTTGCTCCGGCGGGGCCCTCAACGAAGATTGAGATAAGCAGCAAGCCAAACGCCGGCGGCAACAGCCAGAAAGAAATGTTGTTCATGCGCGGGAAGGCCATATCCGGCGCCCCGATCATCAACGGTACAATCCAGTTACCAAAACCACCAATCATCGCCGGCATAACCATGAAGAAGATCATGATCAGGCCATGGCCTGTGACCAGAACATTGAAGAAATGGTAATTGCCGTTCAGAAACTGATCGCCCGGCAATTGCAATTCTGCCCGAATATAAACGGACATTGCCCCGCCGATAATACCGGCGATAATCGCAAAAATAAGATACATCGATCCGATATCTTTGTGATTGGTCGAGTAGACCCAACGCTTCCAACCTGATGGAGTGTGTTCGTCGTGAGCGGCTGCTGAACCGTAAGCCATAATGTAGTGCCTCTCTCTAGCCTGTTTACTCTGCGCTTGTGGACGTAATCTGGGCGAATTTGATCGCCGGGGTTCCGTCACTTGCAAATTCTTTTTTGGCTTCAACGAGCCATTTTGCGTAATCTTCCTTGCTAACCGCCTTGATCATAATCGGCATGAATCCATGACGTGCACCGCATAGTTCCGAGCATTGTCCGTAATACATGCCTTCATTCTCGATCCGCATCCAGGTTTCATTCAGACGGCCCGGCACGGCATCCATCTTCACACCGAAGGACGGCATTGCCCAGGAATGAAGGACATCTTCAGCCGTAACGAGAACGCGGATATTTGTTTCAACCGGAAGGACGATCGCATTGTCAGTTGCCAGAAGGCGCGGCTGACCGGGTTTAAGTTCGTCCTTTTCAAGCATCACGGCTTCAAAGGCAAGCCCGTCTTCATCCATATATTCATAGCCCCAATACCACTGATACCCAATGGCTTTCAGGGTCATGTCCGGCGTTTCAATCCGATCCCCGTAGTAAAGCAACTTCAATGATGGGATCATGATAACGATCAGGATCATGATCGGAACAACCGTCCAGATGATCTCGATAAATGTGTTATGGGATGTTTTGGAGGGGTTGGGATTTGCCCGCTTGTTAAAGCGCACGATCACATAAAGCAGCAAAACCAAAACGAACACCGTAATCGCACTGATAATCCACAGCAACAAATTATGGAATATATGTTGCTCTGCTGCGACTGGTGAAAATGCCTGCTGAAACGTTGTTTGCCATTGCGCAGGTTGCCCCTGCTCCGCGGCGGCAGTTCCCATCGTCAATACCGTGCCTGCAATTACGGCCATAAATGCGACAAGATTTCTTACCATACCCATCTTCACTTCCCGTTTGTGATCACATGTCTAACTAACTTAGCCTGAAACGAAAAACAGTATACCCTCGCTAGGCCAAATTTTGGACAGATTTTTTGATTTATATCCAGCTCATAACGGCAAATCAAAAAGCTTTCCACTCGATTGCGCGGGAAACTACACCACCGATGTGCTTTATAACAAGTCTAAGACTGCAGTAATTCAAAAATCCGCATCATTTTTTTTTGCCCGCAAAGCACAGGGGAAATAATTTTATGCATATATTACAATATATTACATAGATTTTACCAAAGCCATTCTCATTTTCTCTTCATCCTCAAACGACACGCATATTGTGACATTTTGTCACACCGACTTGCGTCCTCAAGGGCGGAGACAATTAGAATCTTTCAAATCAGCAATTCCCCTCTCTCGACATTCGCTCTCAAAAGACACATATTCAGCTGTAGTAAACCCAGCCGCCCAACAACCGGAGCACATTTATGACTGATATATCGACCGCCAATGACCTCTTTTTCATACCAACAGGTATGGATCGGGGAGCTGTTGAAAAGCAGGTATCAAAAGCGCTCGCAAAGGCGGATGACGGCGAACTGTTTTTGGAATACCGTCAGTCGGAAGGCTTTTCCTTCGACGATGGACGTCTAAAAAGCGCCAGTTTTGATACCACGCAAGGGTTCGGACTCAGAGCGGTTGTCGGCGAGGCGACAGGCTTCGCGCACGCCTCTGATTTGAGCGAAGAAGCCATCGTTAATGCCGCAAAAACGGTAGAGGCCGTGCAAGCCGGCAAAGGCGGCACCATGGCATTAGCGCCTGCAGGTTCCAACCGCGCCCTTTACAGCGACGACAATCCACTAAGTGAAATCCCCTTCGATGCCAAAGTGAAGGCGCTTTCCGAAATAGACGCCTATGCGCGCGGAAAAGACAGCAAGGTTGTTCAGGTTTCTATTTCTCTCGCAGGCTCCTGGCAGGGGATTGAAATAATCCGCAGTGGCGGCGAACGTGCAGGCGACATCCGTCCGCTGGTGCGGCTCAATGTTTCTGTCGTTGTTGAAAAAGACGGTCGGCGCGAGTCCGGTTCTCATGGAATGGGCGGACGGACTGGATACGATTTTTACCTAGAAGAAGGCACCTGGAAATCCGCAGTCGACGAAGCATACCGTCAGGCCATGGTCAACCTTGACTCCGTCGCCGCCCCGGCGGGTGAAATGGATGTTGTCCTCGGCCCCGGCTGGCCCGGTATTATCCTGCATGAGGCGATAGGTCATGGTCTTGAAGGCGACTTCAATCGCAAAAAAACCTCTGTCTTTTCCAACCTGATGGGTGAGCGAGTTGCGGCTCCGGGCGTGACCGTTGTAGACGACGGGACAATCACTGACCGGCGGGGATCCCTCAGTATTGATGATGAAGGTACCGCAACCAGCAACACGACACTCATTGAGGACGGCATCCTCGTCGGCTATATGCAGGATCGCCAGAACGCCCGTCTTATGGGCGTTGAACCAACAGGCAATGGCCGCCGTGAGAGCTATGCCCACCTTCCAATGCCGCGCATGACCAACACATACATGCTGGGCGGCGATAAAGACCCGGGCGAAATTGTCAAATCAGTGAAGAAGGGTATTTATACGGCCAACTTTGGCGGGGGTCAGGTCGATATCACATCAGGCAAATTCGTCTTCTCCTGCACCGAGGCCTACCTCATTGAAGACGGTAAGATTACAGCGCCGGTCAAAGGCGCGACCCTGATTGGAACCGGCAGCGAGGCACTTAAAAAGGTAAAGGCGATCGGCAATGACATGGCGCTCGATAGCGGCATCGGCACCTGCGGGAAAGCTGGCCAAAGCGTACCTGTTGGCGTTGGGCAGCCAACCATGCTGATTGAAGGGCTGACCGTTGGTGGGACCGCTTAAGGCACGCCGCGCTAAGGGGGTCCGCCCCCCTGTCCTGTTATATATATGCTTGCTGACGGCGTTGATGGCTGTGGCTCCGTCCGCCGCCGCCGACGACGATCGAAACTGGCTTCCGACCGGAAGTTCAACTGAGATCCAAAGTGATCCGCCGTCAGAATTGTTGAGGCTGGATACGATCCGCGATGACAAATGGCTCTATGGACGCCTGTTATTTCGAAGCCCGTCGCTGCTTGGGGAGAAGGCAGTCCGGATCGGCCTCTCCTGCAATAGCTGCCACCCCAATGGGCATGCGAATACGGATTTTTTCATTACCGGGCTTTCGGACCGCCCTGGGCGAATAGACGTGACGCATCGTTTTTGGCAGGCGGAATTTGAAGACGGAATTTCAAATCCAATAGACATTCCGTCTTTGCGCGGTGTTCGGGACACGCCTCCTTATGGCACTATCAATTTATTCGCGGATCTACATGCCTTTACACGTCATGTCATTGTAACGGAATTTGCTGGACCACCCCCTCCCTTCGAAAAGGTGGAGGCGCTTGTCGCTTATCTTAATTCTATTGATAACAATGAGTTAGGTAAAGATCAGAGTAATGTACAGACAGGCACAGACATGTCTTATTTATCGCTCCTCCACGCTCCGCTTGAAAACAAAGACGAAGCGAAATTGGACGAACTAACAGATTTAATCAGGAGTGAGCTAGGCCGTCAGGCTAGTAGGCCACATGCGATGATCGGCGCTATCCAGCACACCGTAAAAGGCCTAAGGAAGATAAACGAGAAAGCCGCCGAGCAAGATTACACGGCGGCGATCAAGATCCATCAAAAACTGATGTCTGATCAGTAAGCATACTCTTTGAATACCGGATCTATATCTTCTTTCCAGTCGCCATGGAACCGCTCCAGCATCTCTTCTGCCGGTGTTTTCTTCATTTTAACAGTCGTCTTCAAAGCATTCAGGAAATGGCTTTCATCTTCACCAAAGCTATCCATCCGTTTGCGCGCCTTTAGGCCCGATGACGCAATTTCCAGCACCTCTGCTGCTAGCTCCAGCATAGTACGCCCGTCTGGCAAATTCGTGGCGAGAGCGTGCGTAATCACATCCTCACGAATTCGCTGGCGGTCTTCCGCTGTCCATTCCTTCACCAGATCCCAGGCTGCATCCAACGCCGTATCGTCATACAGTAGACCGACCCAAAACGCTGGCAGCGCGCATAAGCGCCGCCAAGGTCCGCCATCGGCGCCCCGCATTTCAAGGAACCGCTTCATCCGGACTTCTGGGAATAACGTCGTTAAGTGATTATCCCAATCGACAAGGTTCGGCTTTTCGCCCGGCAACCCCGGAAGTTTACCAGCCAGAAAATCGCGAAAGGATTGCCCACTTACATCAATATAATCACCGTCTCGATAGACAAAATACATCGGAACATCAAGGGCATAATCGACATACCGCTCAAACGAGAAGCCATCCTCAAAAACAAAGGGGATCATGCCCGTCCGGTCAGGATCGGTATCGGTCCAAATATAGCTGCGATGACTGAGATGCCCGTTTGTCCGCCCCTCGGTAAAGGGAGAATTCGCAAAAAGCGCTGTTGCCAGAGGCTGTAAGGCAAGGCTTGTCCGAAATTTTTTGATCATGTCCGCTTCCGACGCGTAGTCGAGATTAACCTGCACCGTACAAGACCGAAACATCATATCCAGACCATGCTGACCCCGGGTCGGCATGTATCTTTTCATAATTTGATAGCGTCCCTTGGGCATGATTGGCGTCTCGGCACGCGTCCATTTCGGGCTAAAACCGAGGCCAAGGAATCCAACCCCCATCTCATCCCCCACTTCACGGACTTGCGCCAAGTGAGTATGAACTTCACTGCAGGTTTCGTGGAGATTTTCGACCGCGGCGCCGGATAGTTCCAATTGCCCGCCTGGCTCCAGACTGATCGAACATCCCTCTTTTGAGAGCGCGATAACATTGTCACCCTCATAGTCAGGCTGCCAGCCGAAACGCTGCAACCCTTCCAGCATCGCCTTTATACCCTTGGGGCCCTCATAGATTAGTGGCTCATGAGTATCGAGCGTGAAACCAAATTTTTCGTGTTCAGTGCCAATCCGCCATTTATCGCGTGGCTTACAACCACTCGCGGCAAAGTCCACCAACTGTGCCTTGTCATTAATCTCAATGGCGTCGCCTTTGGAAGGTCCGGACATATATTCCCTCTTATTTTATGGTGGCCGGGCAATGCGCCCCTGGTCCGGCCTTTAGTTTGACTTAAAGAATTGCTCACCTCGCTTCAAGGCAAAAATACTATTTTTGTCGAATGATCACTTTCTGGCAGCAACTTGAATGGCTCAGGTCCAGTCACCCTGAAATGCCTGCAACAGAGAAAGGCTTGCAAAAACAGCGGTTTCCGCCCGTAATATTCTGGGACCTAATGAAATCGCATGCGTATTGGGCCGGGCCGAGATCATTTCGATTTCTTCGTCCGTAAACCCTCCCTCTGGCCCGGTGACGATCGCCCATTTTTCCGAAGTCTCTAAATGAGATAGAACTTCTTTCGCACTATTTCCGCTTAACCTCTCATTACAGAATATCAATATCCGATCTGGCTCCAGTGCGGTCAGCGCCTGTTCCAGCCTGATAAGGCCGTGAACAATCGGCAGGTTGAGCCGCTCACATTGTTCGGCAGCTTCCAGCGCCTGCAACGCCATCTTGTCCTCGCGCAGTCGTTCCGCATTCGTGCGTTGGGTCTGAACCGGCTGAAAACTGGCGACTCCAAGTTCTGTTGCTTTTTGCACTATGAGGTTGGTCTGAGTTTTTTTAACCGGTGCAAACAGGAGTTCAATGTCAGGCTCATCAATTTGCGGTCGAAGCCGTTCGGTAACATGAATGAGGCAGTGATTTTTATGTACTTCCTGTAATTGTCCAAGCCACTCCCCGTCCCGACCGTTAAACAAGGCAACTTTATCGCCCTCTGCGCGCCGCATCACTGTCGCGACATAGTGGGATTGATTTTTATCCAGGATCACCCCCAGATCAGCACCCAAGTCGCTTGGAACATAAAGACGGACGGAATATGGTTTCGGGAACATAAGGGAACAAGCTCTTTAAATATGTTGGACGATAATTTGTTGCGATTCATAACAATTAATGCCATCTCCGTCACCTCTAGTTAGATTAGGACTGTTTTGATATGCGACGCCCCGACAAGATAATCGATGACGCCAGCAAGCAAAACTGGGTAGACCTATATGCGCCGGAAGGCCTCCAGCCCTATATGAAGCTATCCCGACTGGACCGACCGATCGGCACGTGGCTACTGCTCTTGCCTTGCCTATGGTCTATCGCTCTTGCTGCGCCTGCAGGCGATCTTCCAAACATCTGGTACTTTATCCTGTTCAGTATTGGGGCCCTTGTTATGCGCGGGGCGGGTTGCACCCTGAATGATATAGCTGACAGGGATTTCGACGGAAAGGTGGAACGCACCAAGAAACGACCGATCCCGAGCGGGCAAGTGACTCTTTTTCAGGCAATTTTCTGGCTGGGCTTGCAATGCCTGATCGGGTTGATAATTCTGCTGCAGTTTAATCTCTTCGCAATCCTGCTGGGCGCCGCTAGCCTCGTTCTTGTGGCCATCTATCCTTTTGCCAAGCGATTCACCTATTGGCCACAATTCTTTCTGGGCCTCGCCTTTAACTATGGCGCGCTACTTGGTTGGGCCGCGGTAAAGGGCGGTCTCGAGATCGCCCCGATTATTATGTATCTTGGTGGCATTGCCTGGACGCTCGGCTATGACACCATATACGCCCATCAGGATAAAGAAGATGATGTTCTGATTGGCGTTAAATCGACGGCACTGAAGTTTGGCGCGGATACTTACCGCTGGATGATTGGTTTCTATATTGCAATTTTCCTTGCGCTTCTTCTCAGTGGCTATTTCACTGGCTTGACCCTTCCTTTCTACATCTTCATGGCAGGTGCGGGTGCGCATCTTGTCTGGCAGATCCGGTCCCTCGATATCAATAATGCCGATCTCTGCCTGCTGCTTTTCAAATCTAACAAGGTCTTTGGTCTGATTGTGCTTGTCGCGATTATTACGGGGAAATTCCCTCTGCCGTGGTAGAAAATGCTTTTGCTTTACGGTAGTGGATGATCTCGGGCATAGTCGTCGGGGCGCGGGTAACAATGGAATAGGTAAAAATGGCGTACGGTTCACTCCGGGAATTTATTGCGCAGCTTGAAGCAGATAAGAAACTCGTCAGGGTGCAGGAAGCGGTCTCAACCGATCTTGAAATGACTGAGATTCAAACTCGCCTTCTGGCGGAGGGCGGCCCTGCTGTTCTGTTTGAAAATCCAGTCAACGAGAAAGGCGAGAAAAGCTCGATGCCTGTCCTCGTCAACCTGTTCGGCACCATTGATCGGGTTGCCATGGGCATGAACCGCACACCTGACGAACTTCGACAAGTCGGCGAAACCCTCGCTTTTTTGCGTCAGCCTGAACCGCCAGAAGGGATTCGTGAAGCCGTTGGGATGCTGCCTGTCCTGAAAACCGTCATGAACATGCGCCCCAAAACCGTTAAGAATGCACCCTCTCAGGAAGTAGTGCTGACAGGGGCAGAGATCGATCTCGACAAGCTGCCGATCCAGACTTGCTGGCCGGGAGAACCTGCGCCGTTGATCACTTGGCCGCTGGTGGTGACGAAGGGCCCTGGCGAGGGCAAATCGGATGATTTCAATCTTGGCATCTACCGGATGCAGAAACTCGGCAAGAACAAAACCCTGATGCGCTGGCTCAAGCATCGCGGCGGCGCGCAGCATCATGCACGCTGGGGCAAGGAAAAAACCGAGCCTCTTCCAGCGGCAGTGGTCATCGGCGCGGATCCGGGCACCATTCTAGCTGCCGTAACGCCAATCCCGGACAATCTTTCTGAATATCAGTTTGCGGGACTGTTACGTGGCGAAAAGGTCGAGCTGGTCGACTGCAAAACCATTCCTCTTAAAGTCCCTGCGACGGCCGAGATTATCCTCGAAGGTCATGTCTCTCTCGATGATTATGGTGATGAAGGGCCGTATGGCGATCACACCGGATATTACAATTCGGTTGAGAGCTTTCCGGTGTTCACGATTTCCGCCATCACCATGCGTAAAAAGCCGATTTATCTCTCGACCTTTACCGGCCGGCCGCCGGATGAGCCGAGCGTACTCGGAGAAGCGCTGAATGAGCTTTTCATTCCTCTGATACAGCAGCAGTTTCCAGAAATTACAGATTTCTGGCTCCCGCCCGAAGGGTGCAGTTACCGGATTGCGGTTATCTCCATGAAGAAAGCCTATCCCGGCCATGCAAAGCGCGTGATGATGGGGGCTTGGTCTTATCTCAGGCAATTTATGTACACAAAATTCCTCATCATCGTGGACGACGATATCGACGCCCGCGACTGGAAAGATGTGATGTGGGCCGTCTCGACAAGAATGGACCCTGTACGCGATATCACGACAATTGAGAATACACCAATCGACTATCTGGACTTCGCATCACCTGAGCCGAGTTTAGGCGGCAAAATCGGTCTCGACGCCACAAACAAGATGCCCCCCGAGACCAAACGCGAATGGGGCACGCAAATTCGCATGGATGAGGCAGTGATCAAAAAAGTTGACCAGCTTTGGGAAAAACTTGGTCTTCCTGGTAGCGGGAAACCAATATGGAAATAAGGGCTGCACATCCCTCTTATTGTCCTGAATAATAATAACAAACGCTGCCACAGGGAAGTTAGTATGACGTTTATCACCGATCCTGTTTTTTATATTATTGCGATCCCTGTGGTCTTGCTGATTGGGATATCGAAAGGAGGATTTGCGGGCTCGCTAGGATTGTTGAGCGTCCCCCTTCTCTCGCTGATGATTTCGCCTATACAGGCAGCTGCCATCGTCCTGCCGATCCTCTGCGTGATGGATATTTTCGGCCTATTGGCGTACCGACGTACTGCCGATTGGCGTAATCTCGGCTACCTGCTACCGGGCGCCGTGATAGGCATCCTCATCGGCTATCTACTTTTCAGCTATTTAAGCTCGGATTTCATCAAGGTCTTGCTCGGCGTCATCTGCGTCGTTTTCACACTTAACCATTATGCGCGCAGAGTTCCTGCCGATCATGTGGCTAAGGCAAACCTTATCCGAGGTTCCTTCTGGGGATCAATTGCCGGATTTACGAGCTTCGTTGCTCATGCAGGTGGGCCACCGCTCCAGTTCTATATGCTCCCGCAAAAGCTCGACAAGACGCTTTACGTCGGCACTTCCGTCTGGTTTTTCTTCGCGATAAACTATGTGAAACTTATTCCCTATGGCCTGCTTGGACAATTCTCTGTGCAGAATATCGGAACATCTCTGGTCCTCCTGCCACTCGCGCCGCTTGGTATCTGGCTCGGGGTCAAGGCACATAAAATGGTATCGGAGGTCCTTTTCTACCGCATCGCCTATGTGCTGGTGTTGCTGACAGGCGGAAAGCTACTCTGGGACGGCCTCTCTGGAATGAATTTGCTTTTCTAATTCCATTTTCAGCCCATGCCTCCTATGTATGGGGGGTTGTTATTTTTCACTTAAGGTGCCTATGTCAAAACAAACAGCTGATGAGCAGAATTCGCTCAATATTCTCGATGACCTGATTGCTATTGCACAGCGCAAGGGCGCTGAGGCGGCGGATGCGGTCCGCATTCAGGGAACGTCAGTCAATGTCTCTGTCCGTCAGGGCGAAACCGAGGAGATCGAACGGTCTGAGGCACACGATCTCGGCCTTCGGGTTTTTATTGGCAAGCAACAGGCCTTTGTCTCCTCCAATGATACAAAG
The DNA here is from genome assembly GCF_020731145.1 of Sneathiella sp. HT1-7. Taxonomy (GTDB): domain Bacteria; phylum Pseudomonadota; class Alphaproteobacteria; order Sneathiellales; family Sneathiellaceae; genus Sneathiella. The sequence goes on from NZ_JAJFZN010000001.1 coordinate 271,279, forward strand.
CCGGAGGTATTGGAAGAACTTGTGGACCGGGCTCTCGCAATGGCCCGCAATATGCCAGAGGACGAATTTTGCGGCCTTGCCGATCCTGCCTTTCTTGCCAAGAAAATGCTGGATCTCGATCTTTATGACGACACGTCACTCTCGCCAGACGAACTTGTCGCTATTGCGAATGAGGCTGAAGAAGCTGCCCTCGGTGTCGAAGGCGTCACCAACTCGGAAGGCGGCGGTGCCTCAACAGGAAGTGCCTCGATCGCGCTGGCCACCTCCGGCGGCTTCAGGGGAGCCTATAGCTCCAGCAGCTTTTCTGTCAGCGCGTCCGTGATCGCTGGTGAAGGACAAGGTATGGAGCGCGACTATGATTATGACAGTCGCCATTTCTATGCTGATGTGCGGTCGCCTTCGGAGATTGGTAAAATTGCCGGGGAGCGAGCGGTCAAACTCCTTAATCCACGGAAAATGCCGAGTGGGCAATTTCCTGTTGTCTATAGCAACCGAGTATCGGGGAGTATTCTCGGGCATTTTTCAGGTGCCATTTCCGGCGCCTCCGTCGCACGCGGCACCAGTTTTTTGAAAGACCAGATGGGTGAACAGATTTTCAATGAGCAGATCAATATCATTGATGATCCCCATAGATCGAGGGGGCCAGCGTCGAAACCATTCGATGGCGAAGGGGTCTCAAATAATCGACTGGACTTGATCAAGGGCGGCACACTGCAATGCTGGATCCTCAACAGTGCATCAGCTAAGCAACTTGGCCTTGAGACCAATGGCAGAGCAACGCGCGGGACTGCCTCGCCCCCCGGTTCCGGAACGACCAACCTGTATATGGAAGCTGGATCAAACTCCCTTGAGGAAATGCTCGCTGACATCAAATCGGGTCTATATATTACCAGCTTGATTGGCTTTGGAGTCAACGGCATCACGGGAGACTACAGCCGTGGGGCGTCGGGTTTCTGGATTGAGGACGGCAAAATTGCCTTTCCGGTTTCTGAACTTACCATTGCCGGCAATCTGAAGGATATGTTCCTGAACCTCACGCCTGCAGATGACCTAGAATTCCGACAGGGAACCAACGCGCCAAGCCTGCGTGTCGAAGGGATGATGGTTGCAGGTACATGACGACTGAATTTGACAAAGATTTTTCCCTGCTCTCACACACCATGCAAGAAGCCGGGGATATTGCCCGCCGGTATTTCAAGAATACGCTTAAAAGCTGGGAGAAAAAACCGGGCGACCCCGTAAGCGAGGCAGATCTTGCTCTCGACACCCATTTCAAGGAAAAGCTGCTGGCCGCGCGTCCGGATTATGGCTGGCTTTCCGAAGAAACGGCAGATGACCGTACACGCCTTGAAAAATCTAGGGTCTGGATTGTTGATCCAATTGACGGCACACGTTCCTTCATCGCCGGAAAGCCAGAATTTACGATTTGCGCTGCCCTTGTGGAAGACGGGGAACCGGTCCTTGGGATTGTATATAATCCTATATTGGAAGAACTTTACGAAGCGGTTCGCGGACAGGGTGCCAAATTAAATGGCGAGATTATAACCTGCAGTGAAAAATCCGATCTTTTGAACGCCAAACTGATCGCGAGCCGCAAATCCTTCGAATGGCATGGCTGGATTGATACGGTCAAGGGAGCGACGTTCAGCCATGTAAATTCCATTGCCTACCGGATGGTGAAAGTTGCCTCACAGGATGCACACGCCTCCCTTTCTCTAACGCAAAAAAGCGATTGGGATATTGCTGCAGCGGATATTATTCTTGCTGAAGCAGGTGGGATCACCACTACGACGCAGGGTGATAAACTTGTCTACAACAGGAAATCCATTAATCAGCGGAATGTCATCTCTTCAGGCCTCCAATTTCACCCGGAACTCATGAAACTTCTGGAAACTTTCGGAACAGCAAAATCTCATTGACGCAAGCAAGCATGAAAGAGCTTTTCAGAAAACGAGAAGTGGTTGCAAATTCAGATTGCTCTAGCTAATTTACCTTTATCATTTGATTTACCGGAGTGATCCACAATGACATTCTTTTCGCGTGTACTTTTGGCAGCTATGCTGCTGTCTGCTTCTCTGATGGTCAGCGGCTGCAGCGATACCTGGCAAGGCGTCAAGGAAGACACAAGCAAGAATATGAACAAGGCAGGTGACGTTGTCGTCAAAGCAGGCGAAAAGCTTAAATCAGAGTAATCTGATTTTCAGCACTGTTAATTACGGCGAATTGGATGCCCGTTCGAAATGCCGGCGCGATGGAGAACTTTCATATTTATTGAGTTGGCTGTCACTTCCACGCTGCACAGCTCTAATCTCCCGATTCGCGTAATTTTTCCCGTTCTTGCTGCGTTGCACAAAAATATAACTGAGTTCAGGTCATATTAACTATATTCATTAACCATGACTCCCGGAAAGACGCCGCATATTCTTGACGGTTTTGTGAATATCCGCGGTCTTCCCACAAAGAGAAAACACCATAACTCATTAATATTATTATGTTTTATTCTATTTCTCCTGTAAATTTTTCGCGATAACTTTGATATCTCACCAATTGACGAAATAGGGTCCGCTCCACTACTATTTAGCCATCGCCGGTCTAGGGGCAATTTACGGGGCGATTTCTTTCACAAAAAGTACTGATTTCACGATCCCTGAGAGATATCGGTCTCCGATAGAGGAAAATATGAAATCGTTGGTTAAAACTCTTTTTTGTATAGTGAGCGTTCTTCTATACACATCAACTATAAATGCGGCTCCGCTTCATGGGGATTATGGACCAGAACCACTGCAAAGTCGTTCAGAATGGTTTTCAAAATTGCATCAACAGCAGAATTTAGAGATTTCAACTGTATTCGCAGACGAAAAATTTAGAAGCATTGCGCAAGGAAAAACGGTATCTCTTTCCTTTGGAAAAGAAGAAGGCGACCAGTTCGGCCTGTTTTCATCCGGCCCATTTGGCACCGGCGACCAGTTCTACAAAAAATGGGTTGGTTTCCTGTTTGGCCTCCATTCCTTGGATGCTAAGGAAGAGGGCGACCCTGTGCCGATCTCTTCTCAAGCAACCTCTGCAATACCGCTGCCTGCTGGCTTCTTTCTCTTTCTAGGCGGACTTGGGGGCATAGTCCTTCTTGGTAAGCTAAAAAAGCATGCCAATGTCACCAGAAAAGACACATTTTCTGCCTAGTTTATCGGCATCGCCCCGAGCAGCAACTCAGGATCAAGCCGCTCTGAAAACCAATTGATACGCCAATCAAGATGTGGACCCGTAGACCTGCCAGTCGAGCCGACTTCTCCAATTCTTTCGCCTTGTCGAACAAATTGTCCCGGCATCACATCGAGCTTACTAAGGTGGGAGTAAACAGATACCAACCCATAGCCATGATCAATCATAACGGTGCCACCGGTATAATATAAATCTTCCTCCGCCATCTGGATCAGCCCGTCTGTTGAGGCAACGACTGGCGTACCTTCAGGGGCCGCGATATCCACACCAAAATGAGGACGCTTCGGAATATCATTGAGGATACGCTGACTACCGTAAACGCCGCTCACCCGGCCTACCGCAGGCCACTGCCAGCCGGAGAGGAACCATTCCTTCTGTGTTTCAACAGATCGAATGCGGGCGATTTCGGCATTCTCTTTACGGATCCGCTTTAGAAATTCAGCGCTCGGGGTGACTTTGGACGGGGGCAGCCCGTTAACGCGCTCAACCTTATACTCCCGTTTTTCGATGTTGAGTTGCTTTTCTTCTTCGCCCCCATCTACATAGCGAATTTTGAGCAATGCTGTCGGTTTGAAATCACGTCCGAAGCCAAACAAGAAACGGCCAGAGGGAGAGACTGCCACCTGTTTCCCCTCAAAGAAAACAACTGCATCCGGCTCTGTCACCCCAATGATTAATCCACCTTGTGTGAAGTTTCCCTGCAAGCTGGTCCGATCAGCATAGGCATTTAGGGAAATAAAAAAAATGGTGAAAAATACGAACATACCCCTCATAGAAGGCTTCCCTGTTTTGGCTCGCCCGGCTTCCTCTGCGCCTTCTTGGGTGTCCGACCCGACGACGTACTCCCCGTCTCGCCAGAAATTGTCGCAGCGGCCTTGCCGTCTGAAAACTCCACCTCTACGGCCCGGCCCGGAGTGGCACCCTGAACCGAAGAAATTGGCTTGCCCGCGTCATCCCAGACGATGCTGTATCCGCGCTTCAACACCCGCCGGAAGGAAAGACTTTCGAGCAAACGAGTTGTTGCACCTAATCGCTCTTCGGCACGCTCCCGTTTTATAGACATGCTTCTCGCCATCTGACGTTCAATCAGGATCAGCTTTTCATCATATTGCTTCATCGACCGCTCTAGGAGTTGTGGCCGTAGTTTTGCTCTCGCTCCGCTAAACTGCTGCCCTTTGAAATTGAGGTTGCTCACAACCGATTGCCGAAGTCTGCTTTCCAGATGATCAAGATGCTGGACTTTCTCAGCGATAAGCGACGCGGGATCGCGCAATCCCCTCGAGAGGCCCGCGAGCCGTTCGCGCTTGTCTGCAATTGATCGGCTCAAGCTCCGCTTGATACGACGCTCCTGGTCATCCACATAAGCGATCAGTTCTGACCGCACCGGCACAGCAATCTCCGCTGCTGCGGTTGGCGTGGGTGCACGCTTGTCCGACGCAAAATCTATCAGCGTTGTATCAGTCTCATGACCGACAGCGGAAATAAGCGGAATGACACTCTCAGCTGCCGCGCGCACCACCTCCTCCTCATTGAAGGCCCAGAGATCCTCTAGGCTTCCGCCGCCCCGCGCAACAATCAGGAGGTCTGGTCGCGGAATATGACCATCCACTGGAAGGGCATTGAACCCGCGTATGGCGGCGGCGATCTGGCCTGCCGCCGTCTCCCCCTGAACCAGCACCGGCCAGAGCAATACATGGGTCGGGAACCTATCGCGCAGGCGATGTAGAATGTCGCGGATAACTGCCCCGGTCGGGGAGGTAACAACACCTATTACCTGCGGGAGATACGGCAGGTCCTTTTTATTCGATGGGTCGAACAGCCCTTCAGCCGCAAGCTTTTTCTTCCGCTCCTCCAGCAGGGCCATCAAGGCACCAACGCCCGCCGGTTCCATCGCCTCTATCACGATTTGGTATTTAGACCGTCCGGGATATGTCGTCAGCTTACCGGTACAGATTACTTCGAGACCATCTTCGGGTTGGAAGCTGAGCTTACTTGCTGTTCCCCGCCACATCACACCGTCCAGCACAGCTTTGTCATCCTTTAGTGTCAGATAGACGTGACCGGACGCCGCCCGTTTTAAACCAGATATTTCCGCGCGAACGCGGACATGGCCAAAAACATCCTCAACTGTTCGCTTGAGCGAACTGCTCAGCTCCGAAACGGTATATTCATGGATATTTGATGATCCCGGGTTCCGATTATCTGACACGATTTTCCTTCAAGATTGTTTGGCCTGCCGTCACAGTATGCTACAAACTCTACACTGTCGTTCAAAGGAAATTAGTTCAAAATATTATGAAAGTACTCGTTATTGGCTCCGGTGGTCGTGAGCACGCACTATGCTGGGCATTGAAAAAATCCCCTTTGGTTGAAAAGCTTTTCTGCGCCCCGGGTAATGGCGGGATCAAAGAAGTTGCGGACTGCGTCGATATCGGGGCAGAAGATATCAAGAAAATCGTCGATTTCAGCCGAAAGGAAGCTGTCGACTTTGTTGTTGTCGGCCCCGAGGTCCCACTTGTGTTGGGCCTGGTCGACAAGCTTTCCGATGCGGGAATAAAGAGCTTTGGCCCACGCGCGGCGGCCGCCGCGCTGGAAGGCTCCAAAGGCTTTATGAAGGATCTTTGCCGCGAAAATAACATCCCGACCGCCGCCTATCAGCGATTTGATAAAGCCGATGAGGCGAAAGCTTATGTGGCGAGCAATACATTTCCGATTGTCATCAAGGCGGATGGTCTCGCTGCAGGTAAGGGCGTCATTATCGCAGAAACGTTGACAGAGGCCAATGAAACGATAGACGAAATTTTTGGCGGCCTTTTCGGCGGCGCGGGCGCCGAAATTGTGATTGAAGAATTTATGGAAGGTGAAGAGGCCAGCTTTTTCGTGCTGACCGACGGTGAAAATGTACTTCCTCTTGCCACGGCGCAGGACCATAAGGCCGTTGGCGATGGCGATACAGGCCCGAATACAGGTGGCATGGGCGCCTACTCCCCCGCGCCGGTTATGACGCCAGAGATGGTCGATGCGACTATAAAAACGATTATCATGCCAACCATTACCGCCCTGAAAAACCGTGGCACTCCCTTTACCGGCGTACTTTATGCCGGACTGATGATCACGAAAGATGGGCCAAAACTCATTGAATATAATGTTCGCTTTGGCGATCCTGAATGTCAGGCGCTATGTGCACGGATCAAAGGCGATTTACTGCCAGCCCTGATAGCGACAGCAGATAAAGGGCTTGCCGATGTTACGCTTCAATGGCGGAATGAAACGGCTCTTGTCGTTGTTATGGCGGCCCAAGGATATCCCGGATCCTATGAGAAGAATTCTGCCATTAAGGGCCTTGGCGCGGCCGCTGCAATTGACGACGTTCTTATCTTCCATGCGGGCACAAAACGCGACGGCGATGCTATCCTGGCAACGGGAGGCCGTGTGCTGGGAATCACTGGATTGGGAAAAACCGTTAAACAAGCACAAAAAAAGGCGTATAGTGGCGTCGATGCGATTGAATGGCCGCAAGGTTTTTGCCGATCAGATATCGGATGGCGGGCGGTTAAGCGCGAGGAACAGGGTCAATAAAATAACAAGAAAGGGCATCAATGTCCGACGATTCAGCTCAATTTTCAGGAACAATGGAAGTGCGTGAGCGCCACAAGTTCGATGTTGCACCATTGGAAGATTATCTTAAAAAGAATGTTGTTGGCTTTAAGGGACCGCTAGAGGTTTCGCAATTTAAGGGCGGACAATCCAATCCCAGTTACATGCTGGTGACGCCTGATCGCAGGTATGTACTGCGGCGTAAGCCCCCCGGCAAACTCCTTCCGTCGGCACATGCGGTAGACCGGGAATACCGGGTACTCACGGCCCTCGCCAATACAGACGTTCCAGTGCCAAAAACATATTGCCTGTGCGAAGATGAAACCATCATCGGCACCATGTTCTATGTCATGGAATTTCTCAACGGAGATATCGAATGGGATCCGTCCCTGCCCGGCTATTCGAAAGCCAATCGGGTTGCCGTTTTTGACAGCATGAACGCTGGCATGGCTGCCCTGCATCAGGTTGATTACAAAGCCGTTGGCCTTGAAACTTTCGGCAAACCTACAGACTATCTCGCGCGGCAAATTAATCGCTGGACGAAACAGTATCGGGCATCGGAGACAGAAACCATTGAGACAATGGATAACCTTATGGCCTGGTTACCGGATAATATTCCGCCCGGCGATGAAACGGCGATTGTTCACGGAGATTACCGCCTCGACAATACAGTGCTTGATAAGGAAACCCACCGGGTTATGGGCATTCTCGATTGGGAGCTGGCCACGCTGGGCCACCCAATTGCCGATTTTTCATATCATTGCATGACCTGGCGGCTGGAGCCGGAATTGTTCCGGGGCCTAAACGGTCTGGATCTTCCCGCACTCGGCATCCCTACAGAAGAGCAATATGTTGCCACCTATTGCGAAAGAACTGGCCGCGACGGGATCGAGAACTGGGATTTTTATGCCGCCTATAACATGTTCCGCCTCGCTGCTATCCTTCAGGGCATTGTCGGCCGCGTAAAAGACGGAACGGCCGCGAACAAGAATGCAGCGGATGTCGCGGTCCGCGTGAAGCCATTGGCGGTGCGGGGATGGGAACAGGCCGAAAAAATTATTAAGGGTGCGTAGAACGCGCGCCTTCTCCCAAAAAGAATTAATAAAGTAAAAGGGAAGTTTATGAGCGACGGAGTGGAGATCATCCCGGTTCGGGAAATGCACAAGTTCAATGAAGGAGCGTTGTTTGACTATTTGACGGAGAATGTGGACGGATTTAAGGGCCCACTCCAGATCAATCAGTTTCAGGGCGGACAGTCCAATCCGACATTTTTACTGCATACGCCCGAGCGGGACTATGTAATGCGGAAAAAGCCGCCGGGAAATCTCCTTCCCTCCGCCCATGCGGTTGACCGCGAATACAAAGTTATTTCGGCGCTTCAGAATACCGATGTTCCCGTTCCCCGGACCTTCTGCCTGTGCGAAGATGACAGCATTATTGGAACCGCCTTTTATATCATGGAAAAGGTAGAAGGCCGTATTATCCTGTCCCCTGATATTCCAGGCGCAGAGCCACATATCCGTGCCGCAATATACGATTCATTGAACGAAGCTCTGGCCAATCTCCATAAAGTCGATATTGACACGGTAGGCCTTTCGGATTTTGGCAAGAGGGGAAACTATTTCGAGCGGCAGATCGGCCGTTGGACAAAACAATACCGCGCGTCCCAAACCGACAATCTGGAGACAATGGAGAACCTGATTAAATGGCTCCCCGAGAATTTACCGGATAGCGATGACAGCACCATTGTCCACGGGGATTACCGGCTTGGAAATGTGATTGTACATCCAACAAAGCCAGAAGTAGTCGCGGTCCTCGATTGGGAACTTTGCACCATCGGGCACCCGCTTTCTGACCTCGCCTACAACTGTATGAATTATCATTTCATACATCCGCGAAATGGCGGTCTTGTTGGAGTCGACTTCGAGGCAACGGGCATCCCAACGGAACAAGCCTATATTGACGCCTATTGCAACCGCACAGGACGTGACGGTATTGAGAACTGGGCCTTTTACATGGCCTTTTCGCTCTTCCGCACCGCCGCTATTGTTCAGGGTGTCTATAAACGTGGACTAGACGGCAATGCCAGTTCTACGGTCGGTGAAGAGTATGCGGAATTCACGAATATGCTAGCCACACTCGGCTGGCAGAAGGTCGAAAGCCAGCTATAACTAGTCGCAGCCATGTTGCTCTATATTATAATTTTCTGATATCGTGATTTCAGTGACCACTTTTTGAGCCTGCGGCGCCCGCCTGGGCTTTGGGGGCTGGCAAATGAAGCGCGATATCTTTTCGGGCCGCAAAACCACTGGCGGTCAACTTAGTCCTTTAACAAAACCAGACGGAACGCCGCTGGATAATAACCGTGTCGAGATCGGTCCGACGCAACTCGCGTTTGACGAATGGGCGGCGGCGGGGTTGGATGTTCCCGACCTCAGTGTCATGCGCGCACAGCGTCTAGACCGTCTTGTCGCGGCACTTCAGGCGCGGGACTACGGCGGTATTCTCATGTATGATCCGCTCAACATCCGGTTTGCCTCCGACACGACGAATATGCAGCTTTGGGCGGCGCATAATCCATTCCGGGCCTGCCTTGTTTTGGCGGATGGATATATGGTTGTCTGGGATTTCGGCGACAATGATCTACTAACTGCCTTCAACCCACTGGTACGCGAGACACGATCCGGCGCCTCCTTCTTTTATTTTACGAGCGGGGATAAGTCCGTCGAGAATGCGGAACGGTTCGCAGCCCAGATCGATGGCTTGATGCGGGAGCATGCGGGCAGTAACCGTCGGCTTGCCGTGGATAAGATCCAGATCCATGGCTTACGCGCCCTTGAAAGAATAGGGTTACGGATTTTTGATGGAGAGGAAGTCACGGAAAAGACTCGAGCCATCAAACAGCCGGAAGAAATCAAAGCCCTGCGATGCGCCGTCCATGCAACAGAAGTTTCAATGTGTGAAATGCAGCGCATTGCCCGGCCCGGGCTAACAGAGAATGACGTCTGGGCCGTTCTGCACGCTGAAAATATCAAGCGCGGCGGAGAATGGATCGAGACCCGGATACTTGCCTCAGGCCCGCGCACCAACCCGTGGTTTCAGGAATGCGGTCCGCGGGTAATCGGAAATAACGAATTGCTGGCTTTTGATACGGATCTGGTCGGTTGCTTCGGTATGTGCGCGGATATTTCCCGCACCTGGTTTATCGGCGATGGAACGCCAACAGCCGAACAAAAAAAACTGTATCAGTATGCCTATGATCATATTCAACAGAACATGAAACTTCTGGCACCGGGCGTTCCATTTAAAGAGATCGTCTTCGGCGGACATCTTCTTTCAGAGGAATTTGTGAATTCCCGCTACTCCGTGAAGATGCATGGCGTTGGTCTTTGCGATGAATGGCCGCATATTGCCTATCCGGAAGACTATCACGAAGGGGCATTCGAGTATGAGCTGGTGCCCGGTATGGCGATTTGCGTTGAGGCTTATATCGGTGCCGAAGGAGGGGAGGAAGGCGTCAAACTGGAGGAGCAAGTCGTAATCACCGAGGAGGGTTACGAAAATATGACCCACTATCCGTTTGAGGAAATCCTGCTCACTTAATGTTTTTCGGCGTCTTCAATCCTCAAATTAGCCCAACGCTGGATGCACTCCGTCGGCTCCATAACCAATCCTGCGGCTTCGCCAAGCCCAGAGACAGGCTGCAATCCTGCATGAGCCGTCAAGTCCTGGGTTAGCCATTCACAAGGATCAAGGCTTTCATACCGATATAAAAAGCCGGCAACAATCACAATGATGCCCAGCATTATCCAACCCAAAAACTTGATCATTAAAAAGGCCTAATATTACGTCGCTATAAACAGGAACATGCCTGTATATAGGAAAAGCAGAACTTCATGCTATGGAAAAATCTGCACAGAAAAAAGAAGAGCTTCCCAGAAAGGAAGCTCTTCCACGTCTTTAGTACCTGAAAGCCGCAAATCAATCGTGCTTTTTAAGCTCCAACCGGCCAATCTGGTTGCGATGCACTTCGTCCGGGCCATCGGCAAGTCGCAAGGTCCGTGAATGGGCATAGGCAAAGGCGAGGCCGAAGTCATCACTAACACCGCCCGCGCCATGCGCCTGAATTGCCCAGTCAATGATCTTACCGGTGATATTTGGTGCCACCACCTTGATCATGGCAATTTCAGCTTTCGCTTCCTTATTGCCGACCGTATCCATCATATAGGCGGCCTTCAATGTGAGAAGCCGTGCCTGTTCGATCATCGCACGAGATTCCGCAATACGTTCCAGCGTGACCGTTTGCTCCGCAATGGGTTTACCAAATGCAACGCGGGATTTCACGCGTTTGCACATTTTCTCCAGTGCACGCTCGGCGACGCCAATCTGGCGCATGCAATGGTGAATGCGGCCCGGGCCCAGGCGACCTTGCGCAATTTCAAAACCACGCCCTTCACCCAACAGAATATGATCTGCCGGAACGCGCACATCCTTAAACTCCACTTCTGCATGACCATGCGGTGCATCGTCATAGCCAAACACCGGCAGAAAACGCTTCACATTGATACCGTCGGTATCCATCGGCACAACAATCATGGACTGCTGATTATAGCGCGATGCAGTCTTGTCCGTTTTTCCCATGAAGATCAGAACTTTGCAGCGAGGATCATAAGCACCGGAGGTCCACCATTTAGTGCCATTGATGACATATTCATCGCCGTCACGGGTAATTTCCGATTCGATATTCGTCGCGTCTGACGAGGCAACCGCGGGTTCCGTCATGGCGAAAGCTGAGCGAATTTCGCCATTGAGCAACGGCTTTAACCAGCGCTCTTTCAGATCGTCATTCGCATAGCGTTCGAACACTTCCATGTTACCGGTGTCCGGTGCCGAGCAGTTGAAAACTTCCGGTGCAAAACTGACCCGCCCCATGATCTCACAGAGCGGTGCATATTCTAGATTGGTAAGGCCTGCCCCACGGTCACTTTCAGGCAGGAACAAATTCCAGAGACCTTCCGCCTTGGCCTTTTCTTTCAGCTCTTCGACAATTGCTGTCGGCTGCCAGCGATCGCCCTCATCCACCTGATCATAAAATAGCTGTTCATTTGGATAGACATGCTCATCCATAAAAGCCTGCACCCTAGCTTGCAGTTCTTTTACCTTGTCCGAATATTCGAAGATCATTCGCTGTTCCCTTTTTTGTTATTCAGGTTTTTGTTATGATTAATTCTGACACCATCTTTCTATATTTAGCGTCTTGTTTCAAAGAAATTCTTTAAAAGCGCCGCCGATTTGCTTTCCTGCAGGCCGCCGTATATTTCCGGTCGATGATGACAACTGGTCTGATCAAAGATGCGTGCACCGTATTCGACACCGCCCCCCTTCGGATCATAAGCACCAAAATAGAGCCGCCTTATTCTTGCGAGAGAAATTGCCGCTGCGCACATCGGGCAGGGCTCAAGTGTCACGTAGATATCGCAGTTCACAAGCCTTTGACTACCGATCATATTGCCCGCCGCGCGAAGCGCCAGCATTTCCGCATGCGCGGTGGGGTCGCTTCTACCTACCATCTGGTTTCCGCAGTTCGCGATGACGCGCCCTGACGCGGTATCCACAATGATTGCCCCAACTGGCACTTCGTTGCGATGCCCGGCAATCTCGGCGGTGCTGAGCGCCATTTCCATATAATCGACAATTTCATGATCCATGTTCGGAGACTCGCAATTCGTTCCATCGCCGTCAAGCAATAGAAATTTAGATATTTTATGGGAAGATAGTCAAAGAGGCGAGTTGAGTTGTCGGCAAGAGAGGACTAAAAGAAAGCATGAGTATTCCTGTAATTGGCATAACCCTCGATTCAGAGGATCCGGGCGGCTATTCGAATATGCCCTGGTACGCGCTTCGGCAGAACTATGCTGATGTCATTGTGGCTGGTGGCGGACTTCCGCTGGCATTGCCGCACGAACCTGACCATGTGGAAGACTATGTCAAAACGCTCGACGGGCTTGTTGTGACTGGCGGCGCTTTCGACGTTGACCCCGGCATGTTTGGCGCGACAACCCGGCATGATACAGTCGTGACCAAGGATCGGCGCACCCTGTTCGAGAAAAATATCACAGAGGCGATGCTGGCCGCGAACAAGCCAGTGCTCGGCATCTGCGGAGGGCAACAGCTTCTGCATGTAATATTGGGTGGCACATTGATCCAGCATATCCCGGATGAAGTGGAAAATCCCCTCGCCCATGAACAACCCAACCCACGGACAGAGGCCGGACATACTGTCAAGGTTACCTCCGGCACCCTGCTGCACCGGATTGTCGGCACCGACACTCTCGCGGTCAACAGCGCCCACCATCAGGCGGCGAAGGACATTAGCGAGAATATCATCGTCAATGCAGTTGCCGAGGACGGCGTGATCGAAGGGATCGAGGATAGCCGTTATCGCTTCTGTCTGGGTGTTCAATGGCATCCGGAATACCTGATTTCAAACGGCGATCGACAGATTATCGACGCCTTTGTCACTGCGTCTGCTGCCTGACCGATGACAACAGAATCCCCTCAAAAAGAACGGATCGCAAAGCGCATGGCACGCGCCGGTCTCTGCTCCCGCCGCGAAGCAGAACGCTGGATCGAAGCCGGCCGTGTTACCGTCAACGGGACGCTTCTGGAAAGTGCCGCCTTTACGGTCGCGCCAGAGGACAACATAACGGTGGATGGCAAGGCGATCCCCGCACTGGAGCGTCCACGCCTTTGGCGCTACCACAAGCCGCCGGGTCTTGTGACGAGTCACAAGGATGAAAAAGGCCGCGACACCGTCTTTGACAAACTGCCCGAAGATTTACCGCGCGTGATATCCGTCGGCCGTCTTGACCTGAATTCAGAAGGACTGCTGCTGCTCACCAACGACGGGGAACTTGCCCGCAAGCTGGAACTGCCGGCCACTGGATGGAAGCGGAAGTATCGCGTCCGTGTCCATGGGCACCCTAGAGACTCCGACATGCAAAAACTTGCAAAAGGCATTACCGTAGAGGGTGTACGCTATGGGTCGATTGAAGGCACCATCGACAGCACCAAGGGTGCCAATAGCTGGTTGACCATTGCTCTTCGGGAAGGAAAGAATCGGGAAATCCGTAAAGTGATGGAATATCTTGGCTATTCCGTATCTCGGCTGATCCGGACATCCTACGGCCCCATGTCGCTAGGCGATCTGCCCGCCGGTGCCGTAGATGAAGTGAGATCCAAAATCCTGCGGGAACAGATGGGTGTCGAAAAATTCGAGGACCCAGCCGCTGAAGCGAATACGGGCCAGCGCCCCCCGCGTGGCAAACGACAGGGATCCCTAAAGCCCAAGACCGCCCCCTCGCGCCCATCGACTGCGCCGCGCAAGCAAGGAACCTTAAAAGCCCGCACTTCCCCAAAAAAATCAAGCTGATGCGCATCGTTGGTGGGAAATTTAGAGGCAAGAAACTCGTCCTGCCGGAAGACAAGCGGGTGCGCCCCACCTCTGATCGCGCGCGGGAGGCTCTTTTCAATATACTCGGCCATGATTCAGAAATGCGCGGTGAAAATGGCCTGCTTCCCAACGACGCCATCGTGCTGGATGTTTTTGCGGGAACTGGCGCGCTTGGGCTGGAGGCGCTTTCGCGAGGGGCTGTCCATGTCACCTTTCTCGACAACCATTCGGAAAGCCTGAAGCTTGTCGAACAGAATGTGAAAAACATGAGCGCCCGCAATTGTACGGATATTCTCCGGCGAGATGCCGCTAATCCGGGAAAACCGGGAATGCCATGCGATCTTATCCTCATGGATCCGCCATACGGTGAGAATCTCGCCGCGCCGACTCTTGTTGCGCTCAAGAAAAATGGCTGGATTAAACCTGACGCCATCATCGTGATTGAAATAGCGGCGAAAGAAAATGTCGATATCCCGCCAGAATTCAGGCTGTTGAAAGATCGTAAATACGGCGCGGCGCGGCTTATTTTCCTGCGCCGAGATTCGGATCAATATGGCGATACTTCGCAAACTGATCCTGAATAAGGCTGCGTCGTATCTCAAACGGCGGAAGTTTACCCATATCCATTAAAGGGTCGGCAAGCGGATCGAAGGCTCTGTTTTGAAATTCAAGCGAAAGGCTAACCCGCGGGTTCTTCGCCGCCGACGTATATGATCCGCCCCAATGATAAACATCTTGTGGCCACCCGAGAACAGATCCCGCCTTTGCCGGAAGCGATCGTGCGTCCATAAGATCGGCTTTTTGCGACGCGCTGTTTGCCTCATACCTCGATTGAGGTACTATGTACATGCAGCCGTTACTCTCATCCGCATCCGTCAGTGGAAGCCAGAGTGACAGGCTCATCAGAACCGCATCCTCTCCTTCTCCGAAGACGGTCATGGCATCACAATCGCGATGCGGTGGCCAGCCCCGCGCGCCTTCACGGTTCAGATGCCAAGCCCAAAGATTAGGAAGAACCCCAAAATTCTCACCGACAAAATGGCGAAGCAAGGGGCCTAAACGCGCAAACAACCACCAGGGCTGATCAAAAAGATATATATAAACTGGCGGGATATCCTGTTCGAATAGAGCGAATATCGCATCCCTTACCGACGCCAATTCACTCGGATCAAATAAGGGAGGTAGGGAGAGATATCCGTCCTCCCAAAGAGAAGTGGATATGTCGGATAGCATGGAACTGGAAAAAGTCAGTTCCTCAATGGAGGCTTCTCCCCCAATGCTAAGGTCTGGCGCTAATGCCAGCCAATCGTCTCGCTTCCGGGGTTCAGGCATATTGTCCCGCGACGAACCCGGATGACCAAGCCCATTGGAAATTATATCCACCGAGAAATCCGGTAACGTCTACGGCCTCCCCGATGAAGAAAAGTCCGGGAACTGATTTTACCTCCATGGATTTTGAGTTCAGCGCCCCCGTACTGACACCGCCAACGGTCACTTCCGCCTTGGCATATCCTTCTGTTCCATTTGGATATATTTTAACCAGTTTAATATTATTTACTATCTCTAAAACTCTCTTGTCCGATAGATTGCCAAGTTCGGGAAGGTCACTGGCATCCTGCAAGAGAGTCCCTATCAATCGATTTGCAAGATACTCCTTTAATAGATGTCCAACCTTGAGCTTTGGTTGACTTTGCCGCTTCTCTTTCAGAAGGCTGGCAAGATCAACATTGGGGAGGAAATCGATCTGAATGGCCTCACCGGGCTGCCAAAAGGACGATATCTGCAAAATTGCAGGACCGCTTAAACCCTTATGGGTAAAAAGGAGGTTTTCCCGGAACTGAACTTTTCCAATATGGATGACAACATCGGCGGAAACCCCCGTTAGTCCCGCGAAGCGGTCCTTATCCTTAGTCTCAAACGTAAAGGGCACCAAGCCTGGACGCGGCAGGGCAAGCGGTAGTTCGAAAGTCTTAGCCATTCGATAAGCAAAATCATTCGCTCCGAGTTTCGGGATAGACAAGCCTCCCGTAGCGACGACAAGGCTTTCAGCCTTAATAGATTGTCCACCCGCATGGATCAGAAATGAGCCTTCTTTCTGATCGATGCGTTCTGCTCCGGTGCCACGCCAAATCATGACATCGGCCGCATCGCATTCCGCCTCCAGCATTGCGACGATCTTCTTGGCGCTTTCATCACAAAAAAGCTGCCCCAGTTTCTTCTCGTGATAGGCGATGCCGTGTTTTTCGACTAGGGCGATAAAATCGGACTGCGTATATTGACGAAGCGCAGATTTGCAGAAATGCGGATTGTCGGAGATGAATTTTTCGGGCGCTGCAAGAAGGTTGGTGAAATTACAGCGACCGCCGCCTGAGATCAGTATTTTCTGTCCACATTTCTCAGCTTTTTCAAGGAGGAGAACTTTACGACCGCGTTTTCCCGCCTCGATCGCGCACATCATCCCAGCAGCACCTGCGCCGACGACGACCACATCAAATTTCAGCCCGTGCGCAGAGTCCATTTACGTCAACTTGTTCAGGTTATTATCAGCAAAAGGTTTTACCGGCGTCCGAATAATTTTTCAATGTCACCAAGTTGCAATTCCACATAGGTAGGCCTTCCGTGGTTGCACTGGCCACTATGGGGCGTAACTTCCATTTCTCGCAGCAGGGCATTCATCTCATCGATGGAGAGCCGCCGGCCGGCCCGCACAGAGCCGTGACAGGCCATTGTCGCGCAGACATCGTCCATCCGGTCCTTCAGCGACAGTGCTGTATCGAGTTCCGCCAAATCATCGGCCAAGTCCTGCACCAACCCCTTGATGTTACACTCACCTAGCATGGCAGGCGTTTCCCGCACCACAATGGCCCCAACACCGAAAGGTTCCAACATCAATCCCATCTCCGCCAGTTCCTCCGCCCGTTCCGCGACACGATTTGCCGACACTTCATCAAGTTCAACGACTTCCGGCAAGAGGAGCATCTGTCGCGCGACGGTTTTCTCCGCCAACTGCTTCTTCATCCGCTCCATCACTAACCGTTCATGCGCCGCATGTTGATCGACAAGAATAAGGCCAGTCGTAGTCTGGGCGACGATATAGGTTTCATGAAGCTGGCTACGCGCGGCACCCAGAGGATATTGTTCCAGCGCATGTACCTTCTCCTGTTGCAGGGGCGTTTCGTCAATGCTCCGCGCGACCGGAGGGCTCTCAGCCGTGAGAGGGGCATGGTATTCTGCGCCTGCCTCCGCCATCCCTGATGACAGTGTGGCCGATTGGTTCTCGTTCCAACGCCCCCAGCTCGCTGCCGGACGGTTAGATGGCTGCATAGGAACCAAGGTATTATTCGGCCTGAACGCGCCCAACGCCTGACCGGAAATGGTGGAGGAGGCGCGATGACCATGTTCCGCCAGTGCGTGGCGTAACGATCCCACGATCAGTCCGCGAACACCACCCGAATCACGAAACCGTACTTCGGCTTTGGCGGGATGCACGTTAACATCTACCTGATCCGCAGGAACCTCCAGAAACAGTGCAAGCAAGGGATGGCGATTGCGTGCCAGCAAATCCATATAGGCACCGCGAACAGCTCCAGTAAAAAGCTTGTCCCTCACCGGACGGCCATTGACGAACATGAACTGCATGGTAGCGTTACCCCGGTTAAAGGTCGGCACACCTGCATAACCCGCCAGCTTAACGCCATCACGCTCCGCGTCGATCCGAATGGCGTTATCCGCAAATTCCCGTCCCATAACAGCGCCAAGCCTATCCAGCCAAGCATCAAAGAGGTCGCCGTCTGATCCTGCGACACGAAGGGCCGTCCGGTTTTCATCCGTCAAGGAAAAGGAAATTGCAGGGAAAGCCATAGCGAGTCGCCGAACAACATCAAGCGCCGCGCCGAACTCCGACCGCTCCGTTTTCAAAAATTTGAGCCTTGCCGGTGTTGCGAAGAATATATCCCGAACCTCGACCCGCGTTCCTTTCTGTCCGCCACCGGGTACCGGCGCAATCTTCTTCCCGCCTTCAACCGTCATTTTCCAGGCGGTATCCGCTCCCTCCCGTCGGGTCGTAATGGACATACGGCTCACCGAGGCAATGGAGGGGATGGCTTCCCCGCGGAATCCCAAATTCTGTATGAAGACAAGATCATCATCGGGAAGCTTGGACGTTGCGTGCCGCTCGAAACAAAGCTCAAGCTCTTCCGCGCTCATCCCGCTACCATTATCCGTGACCGTAATCAGTGAACGCCCGCCATCGCGCATTACAACGTCAATTTGAGTTGCGCCAGCGTCGATTGCATTTTCCACCAGTTCCTTGACAGCGGAAGCAGGCCGCTCCACCACTTCGCCTGCGGCGATCTGGTTTACAATATTGTCGGGCAAGCGTCTTAAAGGCATGGTCGATCCATCAGGAATTTTCAGAAATACCTTAGCAAAATTGGGCGGGTCAGCCTAGGGGATCGGCCTAATTCTTTTCGGCGCCCACACCCTTCGCCTCAAGATTTTCCGGCTTTCCTGCGACGACAACAATCAGCTTTTCCGGATCAAGCAGCTTTTGTGCGACGCGCTTGATATCCTCCTCACTAACCGCATTGATCAGGGCGGGCCGATCATTCAGATAGTCAATCGGAAGATTGCTGAACTGCATAGCGACCAGAATATCTGCGATGCTGTCATTGGACGACAAGCTGAGCGGAAAAGAACCATTCAGATAGGTTTTTGCCGCAGCAAGTTCCTCTTTCGTTACGCCCTGTTCACGAATACGCAGAAGCTCGACTTCAACCAGATCAAGTGCATCTTTTACCGAGGCATTACTTGTCCCGAAGCCTCCCATTTGCAGGCCAGCCGCCTTCATTGGATAGAGGTAGCTGTAGACGGAGTAAACCAGGCCCCGTTTCTCGCGTATTTCCTCAGTCAATCGGGATTGAAAACTCCCCCCACCCAAAATATAGTTCAATACATAGGCCGCGTAATAATCTGGATCATCGCGTTTTACGCCCTGCCCCCCGAAAATGACCACGCTTTGCGGAATATCCTGCGGGATGATCCTAATTGCTGCTTCAGGAAGAGGTTCTGTCTGCGGGATTGCGGAAATGCCTGCTTGTTCCGGCAATGCGCCGAATGTCTTATCAAGAAGGACACCAAGTTCCTTTGCTGAAATATCCCCGACAACGCCGATCTGCATATTGTCCTTACCCAGCCGAGTCTTCGCAAATGCGGCGAGGTCATCGCGGGTAATCGCAGCCATCGTGTCGATCGTTCCTTCGGATGGCTGGGCGTATGGATGGTCTCCGAAAGCCAGTTCAAACCAGGCACGTCCGGCAAGACTGTTCGGATCAGAAAGTTTTCGATTAAGAGAGGCAAGAATCTGGCCGCGAATACGTTCCACGGGCTCATCATCAAAACGCGGGCCCGTTATGGCCAGGCCGAAAAGGCGAAATGCCTCCTCGGTATTTTCGCTTAATGTCTTAAGGCTGCCCGAAAAACTGTCCTTGTTGGCATCGAAGCTGAGCTGAATGGCGAGGTCAGACAATCTTTCCTGAAAGTTTTTACTGTCAAGCTCTCCGGCCCCCTCATCCATGGTAGAGGAAGCAAGATAGGCGAGGCCCGCCTTGTCAGCAGGGTCGAGACTAGCGCCGCCCCGCCAGGCAACTTTCATGCTGACAATCGGAATGGAGGCCTCTTCAACCAGCCAAGCCTTGATACCGCCGGGACTGGTCACTTCGGTCACTTCAACCGCCCGAGCGGGCAAGCTAATTAAGAGAAAGAAGGCAACGACAAGCCCAGCCGCGATTCGGCAATAAATCTGCAACATGATTTTTCCCTTAACTCTTCACTTGTTCCGGAAGAAGACGTCCGACAACGGATTGCCGTTCATCAAACACCGATTTTGCAGCATTTCGGATGTCCTCTGCGGTCACCTTTGAAATATTCTTCGGCCAATTAACAACCTGATCAATACTCTCTCCGCTGGCGAGCGAAGACCCAAGAATGTTTGCCGCGTCGCGAATACTATCCCGTGCGTAAATCGCATCGGCGAGAAGCTTGTTCTTGGCCCGGGCTATTTCTGTTTCTGTCACGCCATTTTGGACAATATCCTCGATAATGGCATGTATGGCCGTCTCTACATCGTCTAAATTACTATCCGGTGTCGGGCTGCCATAAAGAACGAAAGTTGATTTGTCATAGGAGCCTGAACGATAGTACGCGCCTGCGCTGGTTGCGATTTTCTTGTCGACAACCAGATTATCATAGAGGCGACTGGTCACCCCACCGCCCAGAATCTGGCTCAACACTTCAAGTGCCCGGACATTCATCTGGTCCTCACTCCGTGCCGACGGGGCAAGATAGCTTTGGCGCCATGAGGGCTGACGCACCCGTTTGTCGCTCATCTCAAGTACGCGTTTGGCTAGCTGCGGTGGCTCCTGAACACGTTCGCGTTTTGGAATTTCCTTTTCTGCAATAGGCCCGTAGTATTTTTCCGCCAATTTGAACACGTCATCCGCATCGACGTCACCTGCAACAATCAGAATAGCATTATTCGGCGCATAGTGAGTGTTGTACCATTCCAGCGCATCTTCCGTCGTCAAATTCTCAATCTCATGACGCCATCCGATAACCGGTGTACCGTAAGGATGCGCCAGAAACTGCGCCGCATCAAACTGCTCGCCGAAAAGTGCCGCCGGGTTATTGTCTGTGCGCTGAGAGCGCTCCTCCAACACGACCTTAAGCTCAGGTGCGACCACTTCATCAGTCAGCACCAGATTGGCCATCCGATCCGCTTCCATCTCCATAAAAAGTGGTAGCTTATCGACACTGACATTCTGGAAATAGGCGGTGTAATCCTGCGAGGTGAAGGCATTCTCCTGCCCGCCATTTTTGGCGACAATCTCGGAAAACTCTCCGGGCTGCAGGGTCTTGGTTCCCTTAAACATCAAATGTTCGAGAAAATGCGCGATCCCGGATTTAAGCGGCTTTTCATCCGCCGCCCCCGCCCTATACCACACCATATGTGTCACGACGGGCGCACGATGATCTTCCAACACGACAACCTGCAGGCCATTATCAAGGGTCGTCACTTTCGGATCGAACAAGGTTGGGATATTTTCTTCGGCAAAGAGCTTTTCCGGATTACCACCGAAAATCAGGCCAAAAATCAAGACAAAAACAAATAGCGGTCGCATCGGGCTCATGGATAGCCTCCGGTCGCATAAAATACTGTTATCCTAAAATAATGGGTTAGGCACAGGGATTTACAAGACTATGCCGCCATTATTTGTCATGATTTCGTCAAAGATGCTGCTGTCGTCAGTGAAACGGAGCGGTCTAGTTAAACAGCCCTTCCAAAAGCGCGCGCTTGCGCCGCTCGATAATCGGTGTTTCCGGGCCGGCCGCGGGACTCTCTCCAAGTGCGGCATTTTCCTGAAGACGCTTTTTCTCTTTAACCGGATCTACAACAGTTCCAAACGGTGGCTGTTCCTGCCAGAACATGATCTTTTCCATGAAGGTTTCATCATTTTCGGCTAGGACGGCAGTCTCTGTGTCGACCACCTCGCGGATATTAGGATCAACATTTTCCGCACCCGCCTGACGCAGTAGAGCGAGTTCCCCGGTGGAGACGCCAGCTGCAACCGCATCGCTGTGGGTCACCGGTGCCGTATTGGGCTGATTACCAAGCAATGCAGCTTTCGCGCTATTCTCGGCGAGAATGTCTTGCGGCCCTTTCTGTCCGGGTGCCGGCGGACGAAGCGAGAAATCCGGCGGGATGATCAGGGGCGCCTTGGTAATGACCGTAAACTCATCCGGCCCTTCCTTTTTCCCGATGCCAAGCGCCTGCTTTGTGCCCTCGCAGCCCGTCAACAGGACAGCAGACAACAGGACCAAGCTGGTCAGAAATCTCCCA
The DNA here is from genome assembly GCF_020731145.1 of Sneathiella sp. HT1-7. GTDB lineage: Bacteria > Pseudomonadota > Alphaproteobacteria > Sneathiellales > Sneathiellaceae > Sneathiella. The sequence continues at coordinate 293,445 of NZ_JAJFZN010000001.1, forward strand.
CTACGCATGATATCGAACCCTTCCCTCATGCCGATAATTTATCGGAATTATGTCCCTGAAACAAGTTTTCAAACAAAATCACGATCACACCGACAACAATAGCCATATCCGCAACATTAAAGGCGGGCCAGCGCATGAAGATCAAATCAAAATCGAAGAAATCCGCGACAGCCCCGAATCTGATACGGTCAATGATATTTCCGATCGCGCCCCCCAATACCAGCCCCAAACCAATAGATAACATCCGATTTGTGGCTTTTCTGAGCCAGAAGAAAACGACAATGGAAATTACAACGGCAACAGCAACCAGGATCCAGCGCATATTGTCGCCAGCGAACATGCCAAAACTCACGCCTCTGTTCCAGACCATGACGAGATTGAAGAAGCTCGTCACTTCAATTCCGTGCGGATAGCGCGCCATCAGGTCGATCAGATACATCTTGCTGACCTGATCGACCGCAATGATCATCGCGGCAACGATAAGCCCGAGACGGAGCATATTGCTCACGCCTCGACTTCCATAGGTAAGGAACCCACAACAGCGGCGCAACGATGGCAGAGGTCATCATAGACATCATGCGTTCCCACCTCATCGAGAATTTTCCAGCAGCGCTGGCATTTCTCGCCTTCGGCAAGGCCCGGAACTACGGCAACATCGGATACTTCTTCGAGGGTGAAGGCATCCTCCGGCGCAGGATCGGTTGAGAGCGTGACTCCAGAAGTGATGCAGATATCCGCAAGATCGAACTGGTCAAGCAGCGCTTTATATTCCTCGCTCACATAGACAGTGGGGGAGGCCTGTAGGCTAGAGCCGATCCGCTTCTCCCGCCGTTCGATTTCCAGCGCGCCCGTTACCACACGACGGAAAGCTCGCACACTGAACCAGCGATCCATAAGTGCGCCATTCTCCCACTCTGCCGGAATATCCGGGAATTGACGCAGGTGAACGCTGCTGTTTTCGCCGGGATAACGGGTGAGCCAGGTTTCCTCGGCCGTAAAGACAAGCATCGGCGCAAGCCATGCCGTCAGACAATGGAACAGATGATCAAGGACCGTCCGGGCGGCGCGGCGACGTGTGTCGTTCGCCCCATCGCAATAAAGCGTGTCTTTGCGTATATCGAAGTAAAAGGCCGACAATTCCAATGTGCAGAAATTGTGGATGGCCGTGAAGACACGGCTGAACTCATATACATTGCAGTTCGTACGGATCATCTTATCCAGCTCAAAAAGCCGATGCAGCACCCATTGCTCAAGCTCCGGCATTTCGTTAACTTCCAGCCGCTCATTCTCATCCCAACCCTCTAGGTTTCCGAGGATGAAACGCAAAGTATTTCGGAGACGGCGATAGCTGTCGACCTGCCCCTTCACAATTTCATTACCGATACGCATATCTTCGGAATAGTCCGACGCTACCACCCAGAGCCGCAGGATATCGGCGCCATTCTGCTCGATTATCTTCTGCGGAGCGACGACATTGCCAAGGGATTTCGACATCTTGCGCCCCTGTCCATCCATCACAAACCCATGAGTCAACACAGCATCATACGGCGCGCGCCCGCGGGTGCCGCATGATTCTAAGAGTGACGAATGAAACCAACCGCGATGCTGGTCCGTTCCTTCAAGATAAAGCGAAGCCGGCCATTGCAGTTCCGGCCGCGCCTCCAGCGTGAAAGCATGGGTACAACCGGAATCAAACCAGACATCGAGAATGTCTTGCGCCATGTCATAATCATCAGCGTTATAGTCGTTGCCAAGGAAGCGTTGCGCCGGCGAATCAAACCAGGCGTCTGATCCTTCCGCTTCCGTGATTTCCTCAATGCGCGCATTGACCTTGGCGTCACGCAAAAGTTCACCTGTTTCCTTGTGGGTGAAGACCGTGATCGGCACACCCCAAGCCCGCTGCCGCGAGAGAACCCAGTCTGGACGGCCCGAGATCATTGCATGAATGCGGTTTCGACCAGAGGCCGGGAACCATTTCGTTTCGTCGATGGCCTTAAGTGCTTTCGCGCGAAGGTCATTCGTCTCCATCGAAATGAACCACTGGCTGGTATTGCGGAAGATCAGCGGCGCCTTCGACCGCCAGGAATGCGGATAGGAATGGACGAGCTTACCGCGCTTCAACAAGGCGCCAACGTTTTCTAGCTCATCTGCCACACCGTCATTACATTTGTAGACATGCTGACCTGCGAACATCGGTACGTGATCGTAAAAGGTACCATCTTCGTCCACCGTGTGCGGCACTTCAATGCCGTGTATCATACCGACTTCATAGTCTTCCTGACCGTGGCCCGGGGCCGTATGGACGAAGCCAGTGCCGGCATCCACCGTAACATGATCACCATCAATCAGCGGCACATCGAAATCATATCCTTTGCCATGGAAGGGGTGGAGACAGATAACGCCCTTGAAGGCATCTCCCTTGCCGCGCCAGATTACTTCGGCAGCGGCAATTCCTGCTTCCTTTTGGACCTCTTCCAGAAGTTCTGTCGCAACGAATAGCTTCTCACCAACGACAGCGAGCGATCCTTCGGCAACCTCTTTTACTTCTATCCCGACATATTCCATATCTGGACCATAGGAGATTGCGCGGTTGCCCGGCATCGTCCAGGGGGTTGTCGTCCAGATAACGATGGACGCGCCCATAAATTCTTCCGGGCCAGACTTTACGGGAAAGCGTACGTGGATCGTTGTCGACGTATGATCGTGATATTCAAGCTCAGCTTCAGCGAGCGCCGTTTTTTCAACCGGCGACCACATGACCGGCTTCGATCCACGATAAAGGCCGCCATTCATCAGGAATTTGTGCAGTTCGCGAACGATCTGTGCTTCGGCATCAAAGCTCATAGTCGTGTAGGGCCGCTCCCAATCGCCGATCACGCCAAGGCGCTTAAACTCTTCCTTCTGGACACCGACCCAGTGGGTCGCGAAGTCGCGGCACTCTTTACGGAACTCAACAACCGGCACCTGATCCTTGTCTTTACCGGCCTTGCGGTATTTTTCTTCGATCTTCCATTCGATCGGAAGGCCGTGGCAGTCCCAGCCGGGAACATAATGCGCGTTCTTGCCCATCATCTGCTGTGACCGGCTGATCACGTCTTTCAGGATCTTGTTCATCGCATGGCCAATATGCAAATTGCCGTTTGCATAGGGCGGGCCATCGTGAAGAATGAATTTTTCGCGGTCCATTGACTGTTCCCGCTGACGGCCGAAAAGATCCATTTCTTCCCAGCGGTCCAGCAATCCGGGCTCTTTCGCGGGCAGGCCAGCCTTCATGGGGAAATCGGTACGAGGTAAAAATAGCGTCGATTTATAGTCAGTGCTCATCGGGGCAAACTGATCCTAACAGTATCTCAATTTATCGGTAAATCATGCGCGGCGGTTAGCCGCATCTTTTCTGGTTTTAGCCTGATCATCAGGTGTGAACCTTTATTACCCGGCCCTATACAGCAAAGGCCGGGCTTATAATTCGGTCATAGGCGACACTCTGCCCAAGGAAACCAGCTATATGTATCCGTAATTCTGTCATGGCAGGTGTTTTATCAACTCCGTGCTCTGCTGTCGAGAAATCATAGCCGGAAAGGAGCAAAAATTAGCGGTTTTATGCGCCATCCCATTCCCTTAATCCCCTTTTTCCGGCGAAAGATACTGTTTGAGAAATTCAGGCAACCTTTTACGGGCATCCGCACGCGCCACCGGATTGGGTCCGACAATCGGGATAACACCCAATGTGGTCGTATATTGCGGCAATTTCCTTATCCTGCTGCCAGGGGCATCAAATCCGTGATAAGCCTCAGGATAGAGTTTGATAGAGACTGGATTTCCCCGTACTTTCACCTCGCCAATAAATTGCGCACATGGTTCGGGGCGCGTCCAGTTATCGGCCTCACCTTGCAAGACAAATAACGGAATATTGGTAGACCAGCTTTGCGGCGCCACCTTCGTAAAAGGTTTGGATTGCAGCCTGTCATTACAAAGCGCCGGATAAAACGCCGCTGCGGCAGCAAAATCATAGCGTGGAGCTGGGTTTGGTCGCGCGATACTCTCGTTCACTATAGTCAGGAGGACAGTGCCGCCGCCCTGGGACCAGCCGACAAGGCCAATTTTGTCCGGCATTATAAAGTTCTGAGATTGCAAGTACTCAAGCGCGCCATAGGCATCGAAGGGGCGCTCCCGATACATTCGTCCACGTTTTTCCCTGTTCCCACAGGAAACGCCCATGTTTCTTGGACCCGCACTGTCAACAGTCAGCGTCGCAAACCCGTGATCATTGAACAACTTCGCCCAGCTTGCGTAAAGCGGAGAGACATTCCCAGAATAATGCATACCCCCACAACCATGCATGAGAACAACTGCTGGAAACGGCCCTGCGCCCTCCGGTTTCGCTATATACGCCGTTAGCTGGGTCTTGCCATCAAGGCTGGGGAAGTAAACACGGTCATAGGCCTGCGCTGGCAATGCCACAGCCAGAAAAAGGGCAAAGCTGCAAACCAGAAAAGAAGAGTAGCTAGCTATTAACTTTTTTGTCCGCATATTTGGTTTGCCGATTACTATGATTGGCGAGAATTTTTCGGGCAGCTTTCGCATCCTCAGCAATTTGCGCGGTTAGCTCGTCAATCCCGGCGAACTTCATTTCCGGACGAATAAAGTCGACAAAGGCAACGCGGAGGCTTTGATCATAGAGATCACCCTCCCAGTCCATAAGATGAACCTCCAGAAGGACATCTTTTTTATCGAAGGTCGGCCGCATGCCAAAATTCGCCACGCCATCTATCCAGTCGACATGCGTTCCCCGGTGCAGCCCAACCCGGACTGCATATACGCCCAATTTAGGGTGATGATAACCGACAAGCGGAATATTCGCAGTCGGAAATCCAATCGTACGTCCACGCTTATCTCCTTCGATAACCGGCCCCTCGATTTCCCACCAATGTCCGAGAAGCAAGGCAGCCTTGCCGGGATCGCCCGCTTTCAGGCATTCGCGGATCGCAGTGGAAGAAAAAATAACAGTGCCTTCTCCGACCGGCTCCACCACCGTCACGTTGAAACCGTATTTCTTACCAAGTTCCGCAAGGACTACCGTCGTTCCTTGACGTTTGTGACCAAAAATAAAATCATAGCCAACAACTACATGCGCAACGTTATATCCATCGACAAGCACATCGCGGACGAAATCTTCTGCTGTTTTCTGAGAGAAAGCCAGATTGAACTCAAGGGCCACCATGACATCAAGGCCGAGCCACTTCAGATGTGCTGCCTTCGTATCAAGGGTTGAGAGACGAAACGGCGGTGCATCAGGCGCAAAGAACTCCCGCGAGTGAGGTTCAAACGTCAATACACCTGCGGCCAGTCCAAGCCTGTCCGCTATTTCCTGGGCTTCCGCGATGACAGCCTGATGCCCCCGATGAACACCATCGAAATTTCCTATGGCCAATACAAGCCCGCGGCACTCTTCAGGAACATTTTGGTAATCGCGTAAAATGCGCATTGACTGTAATCCGTACTCTCTCGTTTATCCTATTTTCGCCGTGATACCATCAAGGTTGCCTCGCCATCCAGCACAACAGTCTCGCCGATCGTACAGCTGCAGTCAAAAGTGACTCGTTTGCCATTGATTTCCCGCAGCGTCACGCGCGCCACTACTGTATCACCAATACAAACCGGGGCCTTGAAATTCAGGTTCTGGTTCATGTAAATCGCCCCGGGCCCCGGCAACTTGGTTCCGAATACCGTTGAAAGAAGACCCGCGGATAACATGCCATGCGCTATGCGTTCCTTGAAAATCGTCTTTTCAGCGAATTCAGCATTGAGATGAACCGGATTTGTGTCTCCCGAAATACCCGCATACATGACAATGTCAGCTTCGGTAATCGTTTTGGCGTAAATTTCCGTCATGCCGACTTCCAGATCTTCCAGGAAATAGCCGTGCAATTCTTCATAAACTGACATCGTGTTCCTACTCATTCTTGTCCGCGATACGTCGAGCTATATAGAAGGAAATAATGCGTTGCCGCAAGCATTGTAACGAGATCGACCATCCTGACGCGATCAATTAAGCCAGTTTTTATAAAACTATATCCAAATTAACCATTTTTTTAAGGTTCCGAATTTAATCTCCACTGGAATGGTTAAGGCGGAGTCTCGATTTACACCCTGACTGAAACGAATTTTTAGGAAAGTTAAGAGGGCATTTCAATGGCAGTCGATATGAACATGTCGATCCTCATCGTAGATGATTACAAGACTATGTTGCGCATTATCCGCAACCTTCTCAAACAGCTCGGCTTTAACGCAGTCGATGAAGCAGCAGACGGATCCGCCGCGCTCGCGAAGATGCGGGCAAAGAACTATGGCCTGGTCATTTCAGACTGGAACATGGAACCTATGACCGGCTACCAGCTCTTGAAGGAAGTCCGGGCAGACGAAACCCTGAAAAGCACGCCTTTCATTATGATTACGGCAGAATCCAAGACCGATAATGTGGTCGCCGCGAAAAAAGCCGGTGTTAATAACTACATCGTCAAGCCTTTTAATGCAGCAACCCTAAAGACAAAAATTTCATCGGTTCTTGGTGACTTCTAATGTCCGATACGGAAGAGGTCATTCAGCTGAGGAAGGCGATTGCCTTACTGCACCAGGATTGCCAGGATCTTGCAAATTTTATCACTGCCGCCAGATCGGAAATTGCCGAAATTCGGCCAAACGATCTAAAGCAAGACAAGCTCCCCCGGGCGGGCAAGGAGTTGGATGCGATCGTGGAGGCCACGGAAAACGCAACCAACCAGATCATGAGCGCGACCGAAAAGATTATGTCTGCGAAAGTAACGGACGCTGACGTCGTAAATGACGCCTGCATGGAGATTTTCGAAGCCTGTTCTTTTCAGGATATTACCGGCCAACGGATCAGCAAGGTTGTCTCCACCCTCAACTATATCGAGGAATATCTCGCACGCCTCACCAAAGCGTGGGGGCATCACATGGATAATGTCGCCGAAGCAGAGGCAGATTTGGGCGCGGGCGATGACAGTGATCTCTTGAATGGCCCGGCTCTGGCGGGAGAGGGTGTCAATCAGGACGACGTTGACTCTTTTTTTGCTGCAGATGACGACAGCTCACAAAAGAAAGACAAAAACTCCGGCGATACGGGAGAGAGTTCGGGCAATAAAGCGCAGGACGAAATTGACGCACTCTTTGACTAAAGAGAAATTTGCCGTACCTACCAAACCATATGTCCCATCACATAAGTCGGTGAGAATTGATGAACTTGTGCGACCTCATCTATCTGCGCCGCTGTCGGCAACTGACCATCCTGCAGGCCCCAGTCATCGGCATGTATCCCGCCGCTCACTAAGACGCTATCGATCCCACTGGCGTCGGCACCCTTGATATCGGTTCTCATACTATCGCCAATCGCGAGAATCCCTGACGGCCCCAATAACTGTAATTTTTTCATCGCCTGCCGATATACTTCCGGATACGGCTTTCCGAAAAGCTCTACCCGCCCGCCGAGTTCCTCATAAAGGGCGGCAATCGCGCCTGCGCAATAGTGAGAGGTCGTCCCACGCATCACGGTCAGGTCTGGATTGGCGCAGAGCATCGGTAGATCCTCTTTTAGCGCTTCGTGCAATAATTCCCGGTAATCCTCTGGCGTCTCGATTTGATCGTCCACGAGACCCGTGCAAATCAAGAAATCTGCCTCTCTAACGGACGAAACCCGTTGATAGCCAAGACCATCCTCCAACCCTTTATCGCGAACTGCACCAATCTGGTAAAAAGCCCCACCACTGTTTTGTAAGAAAGGATGATCCCGACGCACCAGCACCTCGCGCGTTATATCGCCAGAAGTCAGAATATGGTCATATCGTTCCCTCGCCACGCCAATATTTTCCAAAAATTCGATCACATAGCCGTTTGTACGCGGGGCGTTAGAAAGAAGGAGTATCGGTTTACCCTCACCCCGCAACCTGTCCATGCAATCCAGTACGCCGGGATAGGGATGATGGCCATTATGCACCACACCCCATAGGTCGAGAATGAAAGCTTCATAGCTCGGCGCAACTCCGGCAAGGCCGGAAATAATCTTGAAAGACATAAAATATAACCTGTTAATTTACGGATTGAGGTGGGCGCGGCACACCGAAAAGATACCCCTGCCCAAATCCAACCTCTACATCCAAAAGGCCAATCACGGTGTCTTCATCTTCAACCATGCTGGCGATGAGTTCGATATTCTCACGCAGCAGGGCCTCCCGTAAATCATCGGGATGAATATCCATTGGCAGACCGGGGCGACCGGGAAGAAGCTCCTCTGCGGCAACTTTGAGATACCGGAAATGCCGCTTCCCAAGCTCGCTGAAATCGAAATCAAGCCGCTGCACATGATCAAGGGAAAATGAAAAACCCATTTTCGCTAGGGTGGATAGCCCCTTCTGAACGGGATCAGAAGCATTATCGACATCATCCTGTGCGAACTCAAGGATCAGGCTATTGCTCAAATCCTTGTTCTGGTCCAGGAATTCGACAAACTGACGAAAAAAGGACGTATCGTTCAATGTCCGGGCGGATACATTTACGAAAAAGCCGATATCCGAATTGCGCTGACGGACCCGGCGGATCAATTGTACGCACCGAATGAGCAGCAGATTATCAATGGTTCCAATCAAACCTGCATTCTCGGCAACTGAAAGATACTGGCCTGGCGTGATAACTTCCCCCTGAGGTCCGCGAATACGTGAAAACGCCTCGTAGAAAAGCGTGCGGCGCTGAGGTAGTCGAACGATCGGTTGCAGATAAAGATCAACCTTGTTTTCCTGCAAGCCGGAACGTACGATTTCCAGTATGGACTCATCCTGAGGCATGATTTCCTCGTCCGGACCATCACTATTACGGAGTGGTTCAGGTTGTTCTTCCGGTGCCTCCACCAATTCCTCATCTGCGGAAAGGATGATTTCTTCTTCATCCTCTTTTGTCTTTGTTGTCTGATCCGTTGAAAGTTGCTTCAGCAATTTGCGCAATATTTGCATTTCGCCAGCAAAGCTATCCATATTTCCGTCTTTGCCCGCAAGGCGACCGAGAATGTTGTCAAAGCGATCAAGACCAGTTTCCGCCATATCGAGATCGCTGCGCATTTTTAGCAAGTCACGCTGAAATCGCGATCGCTCCACATGCCGCATGATAAAATCATGGATCAAGGCACAAACAAGGAAAAATACGCCCCCGCCCCAATAGCCAATGACCGGGTCAATCCCTTGGACATAAACTGGCGTTTGCACAGCGATAACCACGGCCGTTAAGGCATAGGCAATAATAATTACGCCATGGTAGAGCACGCGACGATAATCCCCCTTAAGTTACAAGGCGCCAGTTTAGTCAAAAATTACAAATTGGAAAGTCATCTCTGCCGGAATGGCGAAAAACATCTATTCCTAGCACGCCGTGTATTGATATAGTCTTATACTCCCAATTCAAAAGCTCAAACAAAGAAGAACGAAAATGAACCGATTACAGGATAAGGTAGCCATTATAACAGGCGGAACTAGCGGGATAGGCCTGCGCACCGTAGAAGTCTTCGCTGAAGAAGGCGCGACCGTTGTTTTTTCCGGCCGCCGCGAAGCGGAAGGCAAAGCAATAGCCGATAAACTAGGCGACAGCGTACATTTCTTCCGCGCTGATGCCAGCATTGAGGCGGATATGCAGTCCCTCATCCAGGGAGCGGCTGAAAAATTCGGCAAGCTCGACTGCATTTTCAATAACGCAGGCGGCCCGGCCCCCGTTGGCAGCATAGAAACTGTCGACTTTGATAAGTCGATGGAAGCGATGACGCTCCTTTTCGGCGGCGTTCTCCTTGGAATAAAACATGCAGCGCCCATTATGAAGAAGCAGGGTTTCGGCAGTATTATCAACAACGGCAGTATCGCAGGCCATCTCGCGGGCTACTCAACCTCAATGGTTTACAGCAGTGCGAAAGCAGCCGTCTTACAATTGACGCGCAGCGCTGCCATGGAACTGGGCGAGAGCAATGTCCGGGTCAACTCTATCTCCCCTGGCGCCATCGCTACCGGCATCTTCGGCAAGGCCCTGGGTCTTAAAGGTCAGGCTGCGGAAGATACGGCGCAGGTAGCCGGAGAAGTGCTATCCCACGCGCAGCCCATTCGTCGGGCAGGTCTTCCCGATGACATTGCCAAGGCGGCCCTTTTCCTCGCGTCGGACGATTCCACCTTCGTCAACGCCGCCGACTTCCTTGTGGACGGCGGCATGATTGGTGGGCGTCACTGGTCTGCCCACCAGGAAAGTGTTCGCAGTCTCGGGAAAGCCTTTACAGGCTAATGATCAGCCTTCTTCGAGGCGACCAATCGCAAGGAATTTACGGCGGCGCTCCTCACGGAGCTCGCCCGGTTCCTTGCCCACAAGGGAAGTAAGTTCTTCTTCAATTGCATCCCCGAGCGCATTAATTGCAGCCGGAACGTCCCGCTGTGCACCGCCAACAGGCTCATCAACAATTCGGTCGATAACCTTGAGCTTCAAGAGGTCCTGCGCAGTAACCTTCATTGCGGTCGCCGCTTCCTGCGCCTTGTCACGCGTTTTCCATAAAATTGCCGCACAGCCTTCCGGTGAAATCACGGAATAGATGGCATTCGCAAACATCAGGACACGGTTCGCGCTCGCCAAGGCCACCGCCCCACCACTGCCCCCTTCACCGACGATTGAAGCAATCATGGGCACGCGTACATCAAGGCTCACTTCGATAGAGCGGGCAATCGCCTCTGCCTGCCCGCGTTCTTCTGCACCTATCCCGGGATAGGCACCGGATGTATCAATGAAAGTCAGTATGGGAAGGGAAAAATGATCGGCCATTCGCATCAGACGTTGCGCCTTGCGATATCCTTCGGGCCGCGCCATGCCAAAATTATGACGTAGGCGGGATTCTGTATCCTTGCCTTTTTCCGTGCCAATCACGACAACACTACGGCCACGAAAGCGGCCCATGCCACCGACAATCGCCTTATCATCAGCAAAGGCCCGGTCTCCAGCAAGAGGCGTGAATTCTTCAATCAACTGCGCCGTGATATCGCTTAGTTTTGGTCGATCCACATGGCGGGCAACTTGCGTTTTTTGCCAGGGAGTGAGCTTTGCATAGGTTTGCTCAAGCTGGTGGAGAGCCTTCTGGCGGAGTTTGGCAATATCCTCTTTGATCTCGATATCACTGCCGTCTTCCAACCCCTCCAGCTCGCGGATTTTGCCTTCCAGGTCAGCAATCGGCTTCTCAAAATCAAGAAAATTATTCATTAAATGTCCAAACCCCATAGTGATCAACGGTCTGATTAATAAATTGGCGGAACGGTTACGTCAATCAACCGTTCCGCCAGTATTAAAAATAGTGACAGCTATGTGATGCGAAAAATTATCCGCGTGCGGCGATGATGTCCGCCTGATTAACCAGGGCTTCTGCCTGCTTGATCGAGGCAATATCGATCAACCTACCATCAAGAGCAACCGCGCCCGCGCCATCTGCCTGTGCCTTTTCCATCGCTTCCAGAATGCGGCGCGCCTTGGCCACTTCTTCCTCAGCGGGGGTGAAAATGTCATTGGCAAGAGGGATTTGCTTCGGATGGATGGCCCATTTCCCTTCGCAGCCAAGGATGGCCGCGCGGTTACCATGGGCAATATACCCATCAGGATCGGAGAAATCACCGAACGGACCGTCAATCGGACGAAGACCATTGGCTCGGGCCGCCACAACCATGCGGGCGATGGCATAGTGCCACATATCACCCCAATGAAAATCGCGGCTTCCGTCTTCCGCCGGGTCCGTCAGCACACCATAAAGTGGGTTCGGTCCGCCAATGGAGGTTGTCCGAGCCTTTGTCGATGCCGCATAATCCGCCACACCAAAATGCAGGCTTTCGTTGCGCTTACTTGCCGCCGCGATTTCATGGATATTCTGCATCCCGAGAGCGGTTTCGATAATATGCTCAAACCCGATCTTCTTTTTGCGTCCTGTTGCCGCCTCGATCTGTGTCACCATCATATCAACGGCATATACGTCGGAGGCCGTGCCTACTTTCGGGATCATGATCAGGTCGAGGCGTTCCCCGCCTTGCTCAACCACGTCCACAATGTCGCGATACATGTAATGCGTATCAAGGCCGTTGATCCGGACAGACATCACCTTATCGCCCCAATCGATATCATGCAGGGCTTCAATGATATTCTTACGTGCCTGCACCTTGTCATTCGGTGCAACTGCATCTTCCAGATCTAGGAAAATGGCGTCTGCGTCTGACTTGGCCGCTTTTTCAAACATATGAGGGCTGGAGCCGGGAACGGCTAGTTCACAACGGTTCAGGCGCGAAACGCAAGGTTCCGGAACAGTAAAGCTCATGAGTTCTACACTTTCTTCGGTTTAGTTTGTGAATTTATTGCGAGGAAATTGCGTTAGCCGCGTGGCAGAGTCAAGTTTTCAGCGAATAAATTTGCGTCACGCCAGCGGATGGTGGGTTGCGACTATTTCTTTAAGCCGCTCCTGCAGGACATGGGTGTAAATCTGCGTTGTCGAAATATCCGAATGCCCCAGCATTTTCTGAAGACTTCGAAGGTCAGCGCCATTGGCCAGCAAATGACTGGCGAAGGCATGCCGCAGGACATGCGGGGATACTTTCGCGGGATCGATATTCGCCTCAATCGCGAGTTCCTTCAGGAGTTGACCAAGGCGCTGACGGGTAAGATAGCCCTGCCCTCCCCGCGACGGGTAAAGCCATTTCGAATGACCTCCGTCGGGGCAAAATTTTTCTCGCACATCAAGGTAATCATCCAGTGCCTGTTTGGACGACTGATTCACCGGAACGAGGCGTTCCTTGTTGCCTTTGCCACGCACAATAAGGAAACGATCCTGATCACGCAGCGCCGGAAATGGCAGAGATACAAGCTCCGATACCCGAAGGCCGGTCGCATAAAGCAGATGCAATAGCGACAGAAGACGTTTCTTCTCCGGCGTATCCCCGTCCGCCGCGGCCAGAAGGCTATCCACCTCGGCTTCTGTCAGATATTTCGGTAACCGTCGTCCGGCGCGCGGGCTATCAATGTTCAGTGCGGGATCATCATGACGAATATCCTCCCCCAACAAATAGGAGAAAAGCTGCCGTATGGCGCTTAAACGCCGCGCCTGCGTGCTTGCCTTTAGGCCGCAATCATCCAGCAATTTGAGATAAGCCTGAATATCCTTCGCAGATACGCTTGAAAGGTCTTTTCCGCACCGGAGGGCGAAACTCTCAAAGTCATTTAGATCCCGGCGATATCCGGACAACGTATTTTCCGCAGCGCCCCGCTCTGTCAAGAGCATCTCAAGAAAGCCCTCAATATAGTAACGGGACATCTTAAAGATTCCGCAATACGGCGGCCTCTAGCGCAAGTTGTCGTGCTTCTGTTTCAAGCCCGATAGTCTTGAGCGCGTCAAGTACCGCGATCAACGTCTCGGTTGAGGTCTTGCCGGGCCCTTCGACCCCAATTGCGGCTAGTGATAGCGCAACAGTCTCGCCCACCAAACCAGCGTCCGCCGCAATCTGCAGGTTTTTCTTAATTACAAAATTTGAAAAACCCGACCTAGGTGTTTGGCCTGCGCCAAGCGCAGCCGCCCAAAGATCACTTGATACCGGCTCGTCGAAGACATCAAGAATAGCGAGATACAGTCCCGTATTGTCTCCAGTTGCTGTTGCACCGCTATGGCCAAAGTCCGTCGCGTCAAAATTGGCCGCATTCCAGCGCGCAATGCCGGTCGTACCGGAGATGAGTACGTAGGCATCCGCGCGGGCGATAAATTTCCGCGCGATCTCACGTGCCGAAAAGTCCCCCCTTAGCGCTCCACGGCGAACTGCACGTTCCCATAGTGAAGCGGTTGCCTCTTCCTTCCCGACCAACGAAAGACGCAAGGCGTCCAGCTCAAACACATCTCCATATTCAGCCGCTGTCATTCCCGACAGCAGCGGCATGGACAGGTCGGCGGCGGCTAGATACGAGCCGTCCTGCCCCCCGACGGCCCAAAGCTCACCGAGCAAGCGGGCCTTTTCAGCATCCGCATCGGCCCCTAAGGTTTCGCGATAAAGCGCCGCAATCTGCCCAAGGATGGGGCTTTCTTCTGCCCCTTCGAGAAAAGCGCCTTCGCTTATAAGGCGGCGCGGGAGGATCGCGGGAATGCTACCGACGGCCAGCGATTCATAAGCGGCGGCAAATCTGGAATTGATCCCCGCAGTTTTATCCATTGCGAGCGCCCAAAGGATTGCATTTCCAGCGTTCTTCATTGAGGCAATGGGAAGTGACGTTTTCGATAAGCTCATCATCGCAAAATGCAAGGGCGTTAGAGGCTGGCCGTTCTCAGGAAGCGCTGCACTGCCTCCCGCCAGGCGGTCGTAGAGCGCAAAAAAAAGTGCATCCTCCCCTGCTGTCTCGTCGAGAAGGCTAAGGCCAATTTCCGCCCGTGCCATATTGCCCGCGACCATATTGCAAAAGACATCTGCCTTTGTCCAAAAATTGTCGGCAGTTGCCGCCTTGGTCCGGCCCACAATTTTGCAGGCTTGATCGTTCTCGCCTTTAAGCAACATAATTTCGGTTGCAATGCGGTTAAGCTCTGGCGTCATACTAGACGCAGGCACCCGGTTCACCAGGTCCGATGCATCCGTCACTCGTCCGGCGGCCATCAGTTTCTCAAGACGAAGCTCGATCAGATCCGATGATTGGCCCTGCGCTTGACTTTGCGGAATTGTGGCCGCTGTCAGCAGCAACCGCCGATAAAGCGTCTGCATCTCGGGAGATGCCTTCGGAACGGGGAGGTATTTAAGCAATGTCACAACACGCTCTAGCGGCGTTCCCTGCCACATGTCCGTCCCCAACCCACCATTTGTCGCGCTCAAAATGCCAATGGAGGCAGGGTTCAAGCCGCCCAGAGACTGGACAACGACGGCCCCCTTGATGCGGCTCCCTTCCAGCACGTTTTTTTGTGGCGCGGATGTCGTCTGCGATGCATTCGCTGGAGCTTTCTCAGGTTGCGTCGCGGGGGCCGATTTACCAAGTAGCGGCACCAGATTAAGAGGCTTTTCCTGTGCTGCGGCTATTGGTGCCATAGTCGTCAGGCCCGCAATCAACAGGCCAGCGCCGAACAAACACCTGAATTTATTTGGGGAATTGGTCATTCGGAATAACCTTTTCAACTTTTACCGTCGGTGCAGGAATATCCCAGGCGGAGAGAAAAACACCGCCGCCAATAACTGCTGCGGCTACCAAAAAAAGCAGAAAAAGGGAAAACTTAGACATATTCGATCACTATTTCCGAAATCAGAGCACCAAAAATGAGTGCATGTTAGGCAAAACTGTTGCTATTTAAAGCACTAAGCTGCGATTATGGTAAAAATTGGCTTTATTGATTAGCACGGTTCGGCGAATTACATCAATAACCTTAACAAAGATATTGTGCCGCTGGGTCTAGCGGATTGATCGCCTGACCGCTGAAAAAAGTGATAGGATGAACAAGATACAAGTTGCCGAAGCTGGCAAAGCCACTCCGGCTGATGATTTCGAAACCAGACCCGTCGTGCTGGTTGGGCTGATGGGTGCCGGGAAGAGTTCTGTCGGGCGACGTCTCGCGACCCAGCTCGGCTTACCATTTAAGGACGCGGATACGGAAATAGAGGCCGCATCCAATCTGTCTGTATCGGAATTTTTCGAAAAACACGGGGAAGCGTCTTTTCGGGAAGGCGAACGGAAAGTTATTGCTCGCCTGCTGGAAGAGCCACGACATGTTTTGGCAACCGGCGGCGGGGCATTCATGGACCCAAAGACACGCGCCCTTATTGCCCAAAAAGGCTGTTCAATCTGGTTGCGTGCGGAGCTTGATGTCATTTATAAGCGCTGCATGAAACGCAATAATCGTCCGCTTTTAAAAACAGGTAACCCGAAAGCCATTTTAAAGGATCTGATGGACACGCGGTATCCGGTCTATGCAGAGGCGGATATTACGGTCGACAGCGGCGATGGCCCGCATGAAATTGTGGTCGACAAGATTATTGCCGCGCTGGAAAACCTGCCAACGGCCCAAGACACCTCAGGTAGCAAATGACATCCTTACCGGTAGACCCCGCTCCGACATTAGAAAAAGTACAGGTTTCCCTGGGCGAGCGTTCCTATGACATTCTCATCGGCACCAATCTAATTGATGGCGCCGGCGCAACATTGCGAAATGTCCTGAAAAACCCTCGTGTCGCTATTATCACCGATGAAAACGTCGCTGCACTTCACTTGGAAAGCTTGCAAACGTCCCTGACTGAAGCGGGGATTGAGCATAGCGCTCTCATCTTTCCTCCGGGTGAAAGCAGCAAGAGTATCGCGACCTACGGGGATTTAATGAGCCGCCTGCTGGATAACCGCATTCAAAGGGACGAAGCTTTGATCGCCCTTGGTGGCGGAGTGATAGGCGACCTCACCGGTTTTGCTGCTTCCACATTGCGTCGAGGCGTAGATTTTATTCAGATACCAACCACCCTGCTGTCGCAGGTTGACAGTTCCGTTGGTGGCAAGACCGGCATCAATGCACCGCAGGGTAAAAACCTCATCGGGGCCTTTTATCAACCACGTATAGTACTCGCGGATATTTCCACTCTGGACACCCTGCCGCGTCGCGAGGTTCTGGCGGGTTACGCCGAAGTTGTGAAATACGGACTGCTCGGCGACTACGCATTTTTCGAATGGCTCGAAGCGAATGGTCAAAAGGTGATTGAAGGCGATACCGGCGCGCGCATATATGCGGTGGAGCAAAGCGTGAAGGCCAAAGCAGATATTGTCGCTCAGGATGAGAGAGAGTGTGGCGTCCGGGCCCTTCTCAATCTTGGACACACATTCGGCCATGCGCTTGAGGCAGAGACCGGTTACGGCGCGCATCTCAATCATGGTGAAGCCGTTGCCATTGGTATGATGATGGCGGCGGAGCTTTCCGCCCAACTCGGCTTTCTCGATCGTCAGGATTGCGGGCGAATTCGCGCACATTTCAAATCTGTCGGACTGCCTGTTGCTGTCCCCCAAATTGATGGCATTCTCTGGACTGCGGAAAAACTTCTCGCTCACATGCGGCAAGATAAGAAAATCAGTGGCGGCAAGATCACTCTTATTCTTATGAACGCCATTGGCGACGCTTTCAGCACAAAAACAATCGATGAATCGGATATCCTGTCACTTCTTCGACAGGAACTACAGGAATAGAATAAGGAAATGGACACGGGTGAAATAAATTTGGAATTGATCCTTCTGCCGCTCGCAATTTTTTTGCTGTTAGTGCTTTCTGCTTTCTTTTCAGGTTCGGAAACCGCACTAACCGGTGCCTCCCGCGCCCGTCTGCATCAGATGGAACAATCCGGCGACCATCGGGCCGGACTTGTAAACAGGCTACGCGACAAGCATACGAAACTTATCAGTGCCATTCTGCTCGGCAATAATCTGGTCAATATTCTAGCTTCTGCCCTGGCGACAAGTATTTTCATTTCGCTGTTCGGAGATATTGGCGTTGCCTATGCGACCCTTGTCATGACCGTTCTTGTGCTGGTCTTTGCGGAGGTTTTACCAAAAACGATTGCACTCCGGCGGACAATCCCCGTCGCACTTTTTGTTGCGCCCGTGCTGCGGCCCGCGATCTTCCTCCTCTCTCCCGTGGTCTTGGGTATCAACTATATTGTCGAGGTTACCCTGAGTCTTATGGGCATTAAGGGAGGTGACGGCGACTCTGATACCTTAACGGACGCCGCGCAGGATGAGCTGCGCGGGGCAATCGAACTCCATTCCGAAGATGCCGGCGTTATCATGCATGAGCGTTACATGCTGGATACAATCCTCGATATGGATGAGGTGGACCTTGAAGAGATCATGGTTCATCGCAAGAATGTGGAAATGGTCGATGCAGAGAAACCAGTCCGCGAAATTATCGATCAGGTTCTCGGGAGCCCCTTTACAAGACTGCCCCTATGGAAGAAAAATCCTGAGAATATTATCGGCATCATCCATGCGAAGGATATGCTTCGTGCCCTGATCCCTCTGGGCGGGGATTACGAGAAACTGGATATCGAATCAATCGCACTCGAAGCTTGGTTCGTGCCGGAAACCACAACCCTGCGCAGCCAGCTCAACGCGTTTCTGGAAAGAAAAAGCCATTTCGCCCTTGTCGTCGATGAATATGGCGCGCTTATGGGGCTGGTCACGCTTGAAGATATTCTTGAGGAAATCGTTGGCGATATAGCGGACGAGCATGATCTTGCTGTAAGCGATGTCCGACTGATGAAGGACGGCAGCATCATCACAAAAGGCGATGTCACCATCCGTGACCTGAACAGGCAGCTCAACTGGGCACTTCCCGATGAAGAGGCCGCGACGGTTGCCGGATTGGTCATCCACGAAGCACAGATTATCCCGGAAATTGGTCAAGCTTTTATATTTCATGGGTATAAGTTTGAAATTCTCAAAAAAGATCTTAACCAGATTACCGAACTTCGAGTCACCTCTCTTGAGTTATAGAATTTCTACCGGGCAGGCCAATTGGAAATTCCGCCAATATGTTTGAAATTCTCCTCAACATTATTGCTCCAGTCGTTGTAACCGCCGGGATTGGTTTTTTCTGGGCCAAGACCGGGCGCGCCTTTCATACGGAAACAGTGACCGGGCTGGTAACGAATGTCGGCTCCCCGATGCTGATTTTCTCAACGCTCGTCAAACTCGACATGGAACTTGGCGCATTCCTTGAGTTCGCGATGTTCGCTGCACTTTCAGCATTAGCTTTTTGCATCATTGGCGTCATTACACTAAAGCTCTGCCGCCTTAATATCCGCAATTACCTACCCGGTCTGATGTTTCCGAACACAGGCAACATGGGCCTGCCGCTTTGTTTCTTCGCCTTTGGGGAGGCTGGTCTCGCGCTCGCCATTGCCGTCTTTACCGTCTTTTCCACCCTGCAATTCACCTTCGGCATCTGGCTTTCTTCTGGGGTCAGTTCCCCCCGTCAGTTAATACGTACACCCCTGATTTATGCCGTGGTCCTCGGCCTGGGGTTAAAGGCTCTTTCCTTCCCTGTCCCGCTCTGGATCATAAATACCACCGAGCTTATTGGCAGCCTGACTATTCCCTTGATGATCCTTGCTCTGGGTGTAAGTCTTGCAAGTCTTTCTGTAAATCACATCCGGCTCGCAACCGGACTATCAGTTCTTCGACTTGCTATGGGATTTGCCGTTGGATACGGCCTTGCCGCCCTGTTTGGGTTGGAAGGGGTCGAACGCGGGGTCCTTATCCTGGAATGCAGTATGCCGGTCGCGGTGTTCAACTATCTTTTCTCGCTTCGTTATGACCGCGCCCACAGCCATGTTGCAGGGATGGTGCTCATATCGACCTTGCTCTCCTTTATCACCCTCCCCGCGCTATTGTTCTACCTTCTTTAAGAAGATCAGGAGTCGAGCTTACCGGACTGACTGCGATAATGATCAAGGATGGCAGATCGTATTCGGGAAGTCCGGGAATGCTCGCGCCGCCTCTCATCGCTGTCCGCTTTACAGCAGAAATCATTGATCGACATATTTTCACGCGTGCAAATATCGCGCAGGGCCTCCCATTCGATTTCCTCCAGCCTGATACTGGTCCGATGCGTCTGACCTGAAACGGGATCAATGATTGAAATATTACGATTGACGAGGGATTGGCTTATCTGGGTCACGTTAGGGCTCCTGTTGATGCTCTTATAAGTTGCCATATTTTTTTATAAACTCTCAAAAAGAGCATATAGGGGCGTGCCAAAATTGTTCAACAGTTTTTTCTGATGCTTTTATCTTATCTCGAATAGCGACGTTACGATCTTACGTTCAGTGCCAGCGCGTGAATATCTGTCTTAAGCTCCTCCGAAAGGACATCATACACAGCCCGTTGGCTGGCAACGCGGGACATCCCCTTAAATTTCTCCGCGGTTATTTCCACCCGGAAATGGCTTTCCCCTTGAGGGCGAGCCCCTGCATGGCCCGCGTGCAGATGCGATTCGTCAACGACAACAAGGCTGGTTGGGGAAAACGCCTCTTTGAGCTTATTTTCTATGGTTGCTGCGACTGACATTATGCCTGCATTCCTTACTATCTTGATGTAACACCGTACTGACAGTCTTATAGCAAATTTTTACGCTACGTATCGATTGCGTAGAATATTTTTTCTGGGTGCTTGGTGTCAAAACACCTCTACAGGTGAATGTTGCCCAATTACCGTCGTCACGGAGTTAAAAAACGACTCCTTTTCGACCCCGGCCTTGCTATGGGAGCAGGCAACACCCATAATTGTCAAATGTCGAAGAATAGAGAAATACCACTTGATGATGACGCCCCGGAACCGTTCAACAGGCAGTGCGAACATGAGGATTGTTTCGAGACGGGAGAATTTAGGGCGCCGAAGGCACGGCTGCTTGATCGAGGAAACCCGGCAGATTATCAGTGGTTCTGTCTTGCGCATATCCGTGAATTCAATAAATCATGGAATTTCTTTGACGGCATGTCGGCGGAAGAAGTCCTTCGCTACAAGGATGAGGATATTACCGGCCATCGCCCAACCTGGAAACTAGGTACCCGCACAGCAAGTTCGCGCGACGAATATCGCTATAATGATCCGTTCGATTTTCGTGACGATATGGGGGCTTCGGAAAAGGCCTCTGCTAAATCCCGTGCAAACGGTCATCCGGAAATGGATCCAAAGGAACGAGAGGCACTTGCCGTCTTGAATTTACATCCCGGAAGCAGTCTCGAACAAATCAAGCGCAGACATAAGCAACTTGCAAAAAAATACCACCCTGATATCCGTGGTGGTGATAAAAAGGCTGAAGAAATACTAAAAAACATCAATCAGGCCTATACACATTTGCGATCTTGCGCTAACTCGTAAGCTTGCCCGTAAAAGAAACACCACAAATTGTGACACGGAACTACATTTTATGACGTCCTTAGAACTTGCCGGTGAAACGCCGGAAATAAAAATTGATTTGCCCGATACGAAGGTTTCCGTTCGGGAAGTTTTTAAAATTGATAGTGACCTGGAAGTTCCGGCCTTCAGCGTGACGACCGACCGCGTGCCCGATCTCGATCCGGCCTATGTTTTCGATCACGACACCACGCTCGCGATTTTGGCAGGATTTGCCTATAATCGCCGCGTGATGGTGCAGGGATATCATGGTACCGGGAAATCCACCCATATCGAACAAGTCGCCGCACGTCTGAACTGGCCTTGTGTCCGGATTAACCTCGACAGCCATATTTCACGTATCGATCTGATTGGCAAGGATGCCATTGTCCTGCGCGACGGCAAGCAGGTAACAGAGTTTCGCGAAGGGATTCTCCCTTGGGCGCTACAGTCACCAACAGCGATTGTCTTCGATGAATATGACGCCGGGCGTCCGGACGTCATGTTCGTGATCCAGCGCGTTCTGGAAGTTGAAGGCAAACTAACCCTCCTCGACCAGAACAGAGTTATACGCCCTCATCCGGCATTCCGGATGTTTTCGACGACGAACACCGTAGGTCTTGGCGACACAACCGGTCTATATCACGGCACCCAGCAATTGAACCAGGGCCAGATGGACCGCTGGAATATTGTAACAACATTGAATTACCTGCCGGAAGATACCGAAAACGAAATCGTACTCGCGAAACTGCCAGGCTATGATAATGAAGAAGGCCGCAAGAAAATCCGTGCCATGGTAGCCTGCGCAGATCTTAGTCGGGCCGGCTTTATCGCTGGCGACATCTCCACCGTAATGAGCCCAAGAACTGTGATTACATGGGCTGAAAATGCTCAGATTTTTGGAGACGTTGGCTTCGCCTTCCGTGTGACCTTCCTCAATAAATGCGATGAAATGGAACGGCCAATAGTTGCCGAATATTATCAACGCAGCTTTGGTGAAGAACTCCCTGAATCCGCTGCCAATATCGTCGCGTAAGCGCTCCCGTGGCCTTTATCAAAAATAAGGAGCCTGCGGCAGAGCCCTTTAAGCGCGCCGTCACCGCCACCATGCGGGCGATGTCACACGAGAAGGAACTTGAAGTTGTCTATGGCAATGACGCACCGGGGATGAGCGGTGATCGCGCGCGCCTGCCAAACCCGGCAAAAGACCTCCCGGCAGAGGATATTCGCCTCGTGCGCGGGCTCGCCGACAGTATCGCCCTTCGTAAACGCTATCACGACGACGGTATGCATGCGCGTTATGCCCCGGAAGGCGGCGACGCCAAGGCTGTATTTGATGCAATTGAACAGGCTCGGGTGGAAGCCATTGGCGCAGGCCGGATGAAAGGCGTTGCCGACAATCTTTTTAACCGCCTCGATAACCATTGTAAGGAAAGCGGCTTTGACCGCATTTATGATAAGGCTGACGCCCCAATTTCAGAGGTTCTTGGGCTTCTCGCCCGAGAAAAGCTGGCCAACATACCTGTCCCTGAGAGCGCCCGAAACATGGTTGACCTCTGGCGCGCCGAGATTGAAGAAAAAAGCGGCGACGATTTTACTGATATGCTCGACGCCATTGCAAGCCAGAAAGAGTTTGCGAGTGCGGCACGGAAACTCCTTAAAGATCTCGACCTGATCGACGATGCTGAGGGCGAGTTTTCCGACGAGGATGACAGCGGAGACGGTGATGAAGGCGAACAGCAACCAGATGCTGAGAGCAGCGGCTCCGAAAGTGATGATGAGGCGCAAGACGCCAGCGCCGCCGAGGATGCGGATACGCAAGAAGGCGCCGGTGAAGACGGCACCGATACCGAAGCGGGCGAAAGCGCCGATATGGAAGCAACAAGCACCGGCGAAGATGCGGGCCGTGACAGCCGCCCGGTTTACCCTGATGACTTCCGCAATTCACCGGAGGCTGCCGCCTATAAAGCATACACCACCGAATTCGATGAAGTCATTCAGGCGGGGGACTTATGTGAACCGGGAGAACTCGCCAGACTTCGCCAGCAGCTCGATCAACAGCTAACCAACATGCATAGCCTGGTCAGCAAACTGGCCAACCGGCTGCAACGCAAACTTCTTGCGCAACAGAACCGTTCCTGGGAATTTGACCTGGAGGAAGGCATTCTGGATGCTGCGCGTCTTTCCCGCGTGGTTGTCGATCCGCAACTCCCGCTTTCCTTCAAGGTGGAGCAAGATACGAATTTCCGCGATACGGTTGTCACGCTGCTGATCGATAACTCCGGCTCCATGCGCGGAAGGCCGATCTCAGTTGCGGCGATGTGCGCCGATGTACTCGCCCGCACGCTGGAGCGGTGCTCGGTCAAGGTCGAGATTCTCGGTTTTACGACCCGCGCCTGGAAGGGTGGTCAGTCACGTGAAAAATGGCTTGAACAGGGGAAGGAGGCAAACCCTGGTCGCCTCAATGATCTCCGTCACATCGTTTATAAATCGGCCGACTACCCCTATCGCCGCGCCCGTCAAGCACTTGGCTTGATGCTACGCGAAGGGCTGCTAAAAGAGAATATCGACGGGGAAGGTCTGTTATGGGCCCACAACCGTCTGCTCGGCCGGCCAGAGCAACGACGCATCCTGATGGTAATCTCCGATGGTGCACCAGTGGATGACAGCACGCTGTCAGTCAATCCAGGCAATTACCTCGACAAGCATCTGCGCGAGGTAATCAAATGGATTGAAACGCGCTCCCCGGTCGAATTAATTGCCATCGGCATCGGCCATGACGTCACGCGCTATTATCAACAAGCCGTTACCATCATCGATGCCGAACAATTAGGCGGCGTTATGATGGAACAACTTGCCGATCTTTTTGACGAGCAGAAGCGCACAACGCGGAAAAAATCCGACCGCTGGTAGAGCTTTCCTAACCCCTTAGGTTCTTCTTGAAAAACTCAAGACTACGTTTCCAGGCTAGCTGTGCATCCGCCTGGTCATAACGGCCGCCTGACGGGTTTGCGAATGCATGGTCCGCATCGTACCAGAAGACTTCCGGTGCTGGCTCCCCTGCGAGCTTCATCTGCTCCACAAAGCCGTCAACCATTGCCTTGTTGATCCATTGATCCTTTTCGGCAAAATGGCCCATAACCGGTCCTTTAAGGACCTTTAACTGGTCTGCGGTCCGTTCAACACTACCGTAATAAACAATTGTCGCCTCGGTCGGAGCCGCTATGGAAGCGTTCAGTGCCCAGCCGCCGCCAAAGCACCAACCGATAGTTCCAAGACTATCCGTGGTTTTTTCATTCGCACGTGCCCATGAAATCCATTTTTCAAGCGTTTCTGTTGCGTCGGCAGGTTTGACAGCCTTCATATACTGCCCGGCCTCTTCACGGGTTGTGCCGACATTACCGCCATAAAGGTCGACCGCTACGGCGACATATCCTTCCCGGGCAAGTTCTGCTGCAACCGCCTTGATCTGGTCATTGAGGCCCCACCATTCATGAACGAGAAGAACGGCTGGTGCCGGTGTTACCTCCGGATAGATGACGGAGGCCGTTACTGATTGCCCGCCATCAAGCTTAATGGTCACATCTTCCGTCATGTCAGCGGCTGCTCTCGCGAGCAATGGATCCGCCAGAATTGCCGCCAACGGTAAAGTTGCCGCGCCTTTTACGATATCACGTCGTGCATACATCTAAATTTCCCCTATTGAAAAGCCGATCAGGATCCTTTTTAGATAGGACGCGCAATTCAGGAGGCAAATTTGACATAAAAAAACGGGTGAGGAAAACTCACCCGTTTATCTTTTCTTGATCTTCAGATCAGATTTATGCGGAAGCTGCCGCTTTCTTGATCTCGCGCTTAACCCGCTGGGCCTGCAGCGACAGATTTGTGTCACGCGCCTTCAGCAGGAATTTGTCCAGACCGCCATTATGTTCAACAGATCGTAGCGCCGATGCCGACACTTTCATGTTGAAGGAGCGACCAAGTGCCTCGGACATCAAGCGGACTTCCTGCACATTCGGCAAAAACCGGCGACGGGTTCTATTTTTGGCGTGGCTGACATTATTACCCGCCTGAACACCTTTACCTGTCAATTCGCAACGACGTGCCATCCTGGACCTCTTTAACCAATTAAATAGGAATGCCGGCGCAAAACGCCGGACGTGAGGACGCTATTTAAGGAATGACGGCGCATCCGTCAAGCATATTAGGCCGTTATCTGCCTATTTTCCCAAAAAGATTTCCAAGAGCTTCTCTGCGGCGGCTGTGGGCGCAATTTGCGCGGCCTTTACATCCGCTTCCATCTTTTTAATGCGCGCGGCCACAGCCTCATGGCTCTTGAATCGCGTCATCAGGGAATCACCCAGCTCAGACCACATCCAGGCAACCGCCTGCTCTCGTCTCTGTTCGGTGAGTTCGTCGTCTTCGCCGCGCGCCTCGCGATAATTCGTGATCGTATCCCAAAGTTTGTCGATCCCGACTTTATTCAGCGCAGAAACCATCAGGACTTTCGGTTTCCAGTTCTTGCTTTTTGGACGCATCAAGCCAATTGCGCCTTTATATTCCGCTGCTGCCCGCGCCGCTGCTGCTTTCAAGTCTCCATCTGCCTTGTTGATAACAACAATGTCTGCGAGTTCCATCACGCCGCGCTTGATTCCCTGTAATTCATCCCCGCCCGCGGGCGCAAGAAGAAGAAGGAACACGTCAACCATTTCCGCCACGGTGGTTTCGGATTGCCCGACACCGACTGTCTCAATCAGGATAACATCAAATCCCGCCGCCTCGGTCAGCAGCATGGCCTCCCGTGTGCGTCGCGCAACACCGCCAAGCGAACCGCCAGAGGGCGATGGCCGGATAAAGGCGTTCGGGTCACGGACCAGCTCTTCCATCCGCGTCTTATCTCCCAAGATAGAGCCGCCGCTCCGCTGGGAGGATGGATCGATGGTCAGTACAGCAACTTTATGCCCCGCACCTGTCAAAAGTTTGCCAAAGGTTTCGATAAAGGTGGATTTACCAACACCCGGGGTACCCGATATCCCAATCCGGATAGAATTACCTGTGGACGGGAGGATCAGGTTGAGCAGTGCCTGCGCTGTAGCCCGATGATCATCCCGCACGGATTCCACGAGTGTAATAGCCCGCGCGAGCGCCCGCCGATCTCCCTGCCGTAATTTCTCAGCTATTCTCTCGGCATCCGCCGCTATTTTTTCGCCCGTTTCATTCATAGACTTGGGTATGGGAAAATCCCGCGCCTGCGTCAAGTCAATTGAAAGCACTATCGGAATTTAACGGAAGGCCCTAATCTAGATACAAAGGATGAGTAAAAGATGATCAGCAGTATACAGACAGTCGAAATGCATACCGGTGGGGAACCGCTTCGCATCATCACAGATGGCGTGCCGATGCCGGACGGGCATACCCTGCTAGAAAAGCGGGCTTATCTTCGTGCTCATGCCGATCAGTATCGCCGTTTTTTGATGTTTGAACCACGCGGCCATAAGGACATGTATGGCGCACTTCTCGTACCGCCTGACCATCCGGAGGCCGACCTTGCCGTTATATTCATGCATAATGAGGGATACAGCACCATGTGCGGCCACGCGATCATGGCACTTGGCCGTTATGCGCTGGACTATGGCTTGATCGTGAAAGAAGACAAGGAAACGCCGGTCAATATCCAGTGTCCTTGTGGTTTGGTTCGCGCCCATGTGGCGACTGAGAATGGTGTAACCGGCGCGGTCAGGTTTGATAGTGTGCCAGCCTTCGCCTATAAAATTGGACAGTTTGTCGAGACACCTGACTATGGCCCGGTAGAGCTGGATATCGGGTATGGCGGTGCGTTTTACGCTATTCTAGATGCTGGGAACCTTGGACTGGATGTGCGAACAGCCCGCACCCGTGACTTGGTGATGGCAGCAACCCAAATTTCCGACGCGGTAAAAGCGCAAATTCAGATCACCCATCCGGAGGAAGACGATCTAGGTTATCTCTATGGCACCATACTGACAGATGGCGCCACGGGACAGGGCGGCAGCCCAAGCGTAAATATCTGCGTGTTCGCGGATGAGCAGGTGGACCGCAGCCCAACCGGATCAGGCGTCACCGCACGCATGGCCCTTGCCGCCGCCCGAAAGGCAATCGAGCCCAGAGAAACCTGCCAGTTCGAAAGCGTGACCGGCGCCATCTTCGACGGAAAAATTGCAAACGAAACGAAAGTGGGGCCGTATAATGCCGTGACGGTTGAGGTTGCGGGCCACGCCCATTATTCTGGAACGGCTGAGTTTACATTCGAAGACGGTGATCCTCTCGGCAGTGGATTTCTCCTTCGATAGTATTGTAAAGGAAATACGGGATCATGGACAAAGTCGACCTGAAAACCGAAGCGGACAAGGCGCTCGAGAACGCCTACTCCCCTTATTCCAAATTCAAGGTCGGGGCGGCTATCCTGACGGAAGCCGGCAACCTCTATACAGGTTGCAATGTCGAGAATGTTTCCTACGGCCTTACCATCTGCGCGGAACGCACCGCCATTACCCAAGCGGTAGCTAGGGAGGGCCCGGACATGAAACTCCGCGAAGTGCTCATCGCCAATCGCAATGAAAAAGGCGTATCCATCCCCTGCTCCCCTTGCGGAGCGTGCCGCCAGTTTATCGCCGAATTCGCAACACAGAACACCCGGGTCCGTTACGCGGGCAAGAGCGGAGAAGTCACCAAATCCGTGAGTGATCTCCTCCCGGACGGATTTAGTTTCTAACGCGTTTACCGCAACAGCTAACGCACCTCTTCAAAACCGGAGATAAAGCTTGTGATATTCGCGCCGAGGAAATCGCGATTATAGCCCCCTTCCTGCACCAGAACCGTCGGAAGATTGAGCTGCGCGATCCGCGCTGCAATCCGCCCAAACCCCTCCGTCGTAATGGAAAGCCCGATCAGCGGATCGCCCTTAAACGCATCAAGACCCAGCGCGATAAAAAGAACATCCGGCGCATAAGCCCGAAGCGCCGTCATAGCCTCCTCCATGCGGTCGAGGAAGGCTTCATCCGCGCTCTCGGGTGCAAGTGGCAGGTTCAGGTTATAACCTTCTCCTGCGCCCGTTCCGCGCTCATGTGCATAGCCGGAGAAGAAGGGATAAAAATCCGTCGGATCGCAATGGAGGGAGATTGTGAACACATCCGCGCGGTCATAGAAAATTCCCTGCGTGCCGTTGCCGTGGTGCACATCGACATCAAGGATTGCGACACGGTTCACTTTCCGGCGCGCATATTCGGCGGCAATGGCGATATTATTGAGAAAACAGAAACCGCCGGCCTGGTCCTTGAAGGCGTGGTGTCCTGGTGGGCGGCAAAGCGCATAGGCGGAGAGCTTGTCATCCAGATTGGACAGCACATAGTCCGTTGCCGTTAACGCAACATTGTTGGAGGCGACCGCCGCCTCCCACGTCGTCGGGCCAACGGGTGCGGAGATATCGGTGGTATAAAAACCAACCTCGCCAACGATCCCGCTCGGCATCGACGACATATGCCGCCCCGGGTGAATGTTGGGGAGCACTTCCTCGCCGCCCATCTGCGCCGCCAACCAACGCGCATGTATGGTCTCGAGAAAATGAAGATAGCCCGGCGTATGCACCGCCGCCCGTGGGCTCGGACCAAAATCCGTCGGTGCCAAAATCTCATGACCGGCCTCTTTCAGCCCCTTAACCAGCGCATCCGCTCGGCCCGGTACTTCCTGCGGCTCATGAAATGCCCCGCCCTTGAAATATGTTTTCGGATCATGCTTTGCATGATCGGGGCTATAGATAATCTTCATGAATGGCTCCCTGCCCTGTTGTAATGACGTCTATATCATACAACACCGGACAGGAAACAGGTCAAGCCGCCTTGCGTTTTTTCCGGATCAATTCGAGTACTTCCGCAGCAGCCTTCGGAATATTGGTTCCGGGGCCGTAGATAGCGGCAACGCCCGCATCATAGAGCACGTCATAATCCTGCGCCGGAATCACACCACCGCAGACGACGAGAATATCTTCTGCACCCTGCTTCTTAAGCTCATCGATGATCTGAGGGACAAGTGTCTTGTGGCCCGCCGCCTGTGAGGAAATTCCGATGACATGGACATCGCTCTCGATCGCGTCCTGTGCGGCTTCTGCAGGGGTCTGGAAGAGCGGCCCGACATCCACGTCGAAGCCGATATCGGCGAACGCAGTCGCGATCACCTTGGCGCCGCGATCATGCCCGTCCTGCCCAAGCTTGACCACCAGCATACGCGGGCGGCGTCCTTCCTCACGAGTAAAAGCATCGATATCGTCGCTAATCTTCATAAAGCCCTCATCCCCCTCATAAGCTGCCCCATAAACTCCGGAAATGGAACGGATTTCCGCCCGATGCCGGGTGAAAACCTTTTCCATGGCGTCGGAAATCTCGCCAACGGTTGCCCGCGCCCGTGCGGCGTTTACACAAAGCTCCAGAAGATTTTCCTTGCCTTCTGCACCCTTTGTCAGGGCGACCAGCGCTGCCGTGCAGGCCGCGCTATCCCGCGTACTCCTGATTTTCTCAAGCCGCGCAACCTGCTGTCGGAGAACTTCCGTATTATCGACATCAAGAATTTCTATATTGCTGTCGTCCTTGTCGATCCGGTATTTATTAACCCCGACGATTACCTCTTCGCCGCGGTCAATGGCGGCTTGACGGCGGGCAGCGGATTCTTCAATCCGAAGCTTTGGCATCCCGCTTTCGACTGCTTTGGTCATACCGCCCATTTCCTCAACCTCCTCAATCAGCTTCCAGGCTTCCGCCGCGATGGAGTTGGTCAGGCTTTCCACATAATAGCTGCCGCCAAGCGGGTCGATCACATGAGGTATGCCGGTTTCTTCAGCGAGGATAAGCTGCGTGTTGCGGGCAATGCGCGCGGAGAAATCCGTCGGCAGCGCAATTGCCTCATCAAGCGCATTTGTATGCAGGCTTTGTGTGCCGCCAAGAACTGCCGCCATGGCCTCGTAAGCCGTGCGGATAACATTGTTGTAGGGGTCCTGCTCGGTCAGACTGACGCCTGATGTCTGGCAATGGGTGCGCAGCATCAGGGAGCTTTGGTTCTGTGGTTCAAACTGCTTTATCATTTTCGCCCAGAGCATTCTCGCCGCGCGCAGCTTGGCAATCTCCATAAAGAAATTCATGCCGATAGCGAAGAAGAAGCTGAGGCGTGGCGCAAAATCATCAATTTTCAGGCCGTACGCCATGGCGGCACGCGCGTATTCCAAACCGTCGGCCAGCGTAAATGCAAGTTCCTGCACCTGTGTCGCACCGGCTTCCTGCATGTGATAGCCGGATATGGAAATGGAGTTAAACCGCGGCATGTTGGCGGAGGTATAGCCGATGATATCGCCTATGATCCGCATGCTTGGCGCCGGCGGATAGATATAGGTATTGCGGACCATGAACTCTTTCAGAATATCATTCTGGATCGTGCCGGAAAGCTGCTCCGGCTTCACGCCCTGCTCTTCTGCCGCGACGATATAGTTCGCTAGAATTGGCAGAACCGCCCCGTTCATAGTCATGGAAACGGACATCTGATCGAGCGGAATGCTATCGAACAGGATTTTCATATCCTCAACACTATCGATGGCCACACCGGCCTTTCCGACATCCCCGACAACGCGTGGATGATCCGAATCATATCCGCGATGTGTGGCCAGATCAAAGGCAACGGAGAGGCCCTTCTGGCCGGCGGCTAAGTTACGGCGATAGAAAGCGTTTGATTCTTCGGCGGTTGAAAAGCCAGCATACTGACGGATCGTCCATGGGCGGTTGGCGTACATTGTCGCGCGTACACCGCGCTGAAATGGGGCAACTCCGGGCAAAGCGCCCTCCAATTCCATGCCTTCCAGATCGGCGGCTGTGTAAAGCGGCTTGACGGTAATTCCTTCGGACGTTTCCCAATTAAGTTCATCCAGCTTGCGGCCGCGAAGTTCCTTCTCCGACAGCTTTTCCCAGTCCTGAAATGTTTGTTTTGGAAAGTCGCCCATAATTTCTTTTCCTTTTTATC
Source organism: Sneathiella sp. HT1-7 (assembly GCF_020731145.1). Lineage (GTDB taxonomy): Bacteria > Pseudomonadota > Alphaproteobacteria > Sneathiellales > Sneathiellaceae > Sneathiella. Next base: position 324,423 of record NZ_JAJFZN010000001.1, read on the forward strand.
CCGCCACACAATAAGCCGTTACCCAATCGATAGCCCATTCTGGCCGGGACCTATATCATAGAATTTTAAAAATACCAAACGAGCGTTAGCTTTACGATACAGCGAGCCTAATATGACGCATCGAAATCGACTTTTCTGTATACAATAATGCGAATTTATAGCCGGAAGGCGAGACATTTTTGACATAATGCTTACATATAAAACGTCTTACGATATGCCGTGCCATGTAAGTTTTTCCTGTTCTCGGCAGGATGGCTGCGTATAAATTAAAGTTGAGGACGTTATCCCCCTCACCCACAAATCAGGTTTGCAATGCGCCGTATTTCCCCCCGCAATTTTAAAACAGGTCAGGTAACGGCTATTCTAGGCCCGACCAATACGGGCAAAACGCATCTCGCGGTAGAACGGATGATGGGGCATGCGGACGGTATCATCGGCCTTCCTTTGAGATTGCTGGCGCGAGAGGTCTATGAACGTGTTGTTGCCCAAAAGGGCGCGGCAAACGTGGCCCTTGTGACCGGCGAGGAAAAGATCATCCCACCGCAAGCCGCCTATTTTATCTGTACTGTGGAAGCCATGCCGCTGGACCGCGGCTTTGAATTTCTGGCCGTGGATGAGATCCAACTCGCTGAAGATCCTGAACGCGGTCATATCTTCACAGACCGCCTGCTCTATGCACGCGGCCGCGAAGAAACTCTCTTTCTAGGTGCGGAGACAATCCGACCGTGGATAAAGCGCCTGATCCCGGAGGCGTCCTATATCTCCCGCCCGCGATTCTCAAAACTTGTCTATCGTGGCGCGAAAAAAATATCCCGGCTTCGGCCGCGCACGGCGATTGTCGCTTTTTCCTCTAACGATGTTTATGCCATCGCCGAATTGGTACGGCGACAGAGAGGCGGTGCCGCCGTCGTGATGGGCAGTCTATCCCCGCGGACACGTAACGCACAGGTCGAGCTTTATCAATCGGGCGATGTGGATTATCTCGTGGCGACGGACGCGATCGGCATGGGCCTTAACATGGATATCGACCATGTTGCCTTCGCTGGCACGGTCAAGTATGACGGCGCCATGTCTCGCCGTCTTCGCCCGGCGGAATTTGCCCAAATCGCTGGCCGCGCAGGACGTCATATGAACGATGGCACCTTCGGCACCACCGCCAATGTCGAGCCTCTGGAAGATGAACTCATAGAAAAAATCGAAAGTCATAATTTCGATCCAGTTAGTCAGATACGATGGCGCAATCTGGATCTCGAATTTACGACGGCCCGCGATCTCTTGAGGTCGCTTGAAAGGCTTCCCGGGATTGATGGCATGGTCTTACCCCGGGAGCCGGATGACCATAATGCGTTCAAGACGCTGATCAAGGATGAGGAGGTGCGCCGCCATTCACAGACGATGCCGGGCGTCCGTCAGTTATGGCAGGTCTGCCAGATACCGGATTTTCGCAAAACGATGCATGATGTTCATGTTCGTCTGCTGCGAGAAATATTCATGCACCTGCAAGGACCGACCGGAAAACTCCCTCCAGATTGGGTTTCCGGACATCTGAAAAGTCTGGAAAAAATTGATGGCGATATAGACACACTTGCAACACGTATTGCCCATACGCGCACTTGGACGTATATTTCCCATGTTTCCGATTGGATGGACGACTATAAATACTGGCAGGAAACGGCGAGAAATATAGAAGATAAATTGTCAGACGCTCTTCATGAGCGGTTGACACAAAGATTTGTAGACAGACGCACCGCAATGTTGGTGCGAAAACTGAAAGACCGAAGTCAATTGGAAGCACAGATAAGCGAGACCGGGGAAGTCCATGTTGAAGGACATTTTCTGGGCACCCTCTCAGGTTTGAGATTTAACGCCGATACCAGCCTGAATAATACCGAGGCCAGAACGCTCCGAAATATCGGAAACAAGGCTGTCGCTGCGGAAATTGCCGCGCGGGCGGCTCAGCTTGCCGCTGCGCAGGATGCCGATATTACCCTTGATTCAGAGGGCAAACTATTGTGGCAGGACACCCAAATAGCGAGCCTTGTCAAGGGAGAGACTTTTCTGAAACCTCGCGTCCAGTTGCTCGCGAGCGAGCAGTTAAATGGCAGCGCGCAGGATGCAGTCTCCAAGCGATTAAATGACTGGATCTTAGCTCAAATCGAAACCCGACTGAAACCGCTTGTACAGCTCGAAACGCTGCCACTCACCGGCGCGGCGCGGGGAATCGCCTTCCAGGTCAGCGAGAATCTAGGTGCAATGCCGCGCTATAAACTTGGTGATCAGATTCGCCTTCTGGAGAAAAAAGACTACGGCCGATTGAAGTTTGGCGGCATTCGAGTGGGGTACGAGCATGTTTTTATGCCAATCCTGTTAAAGCCTGACCCAACCGCGCTTCGTTGTCTTTTATGGTCAATCTATCAGGAGCGCACTGAAATTCCGCCCGCCCCGCCCGCTGGCCGTGTTTCGTTTGAAACTGATGGCAGACTTCCCTGGACCTATTACCTTATCGCAGGCTATGCGGTTTTCGATACGCTGGCAGTTCGGGTGGATATGCTGGACCGGCTCGCCGGATTGCTGCGTCGGGCATCTCGCGGCTTGTTCGAAGAAGCAGAACCCAAGAAAGAGACGAGCGACGCGCCAACGGCACCACAAGAAGAGGCCGCCACCGAAACGGATGTAAAAGAAACCGAAGCCGAAAAGGCAGAGATACTTTCGCATTCGATGGATACAGAGATCGCAAAGACTTCTCCCGCGCCAGAACAGCCAGCGGATGAGGCTCAACCCACGCCTGAGGTAACTGTAGCGCCGAGTGAGACACCGGAATCAGCCACCCCCGCAGTAACCACTTCGGAAGAGCCAGCCTCAACTGCAGCTACGCCTCAGGAAGTAAAGCCTGCAGCAGCAGGGACGAATGATCAAAAGAAAAAGGATCTGCCACGCAATCTGCCGTTCAAACCAACGCATGAAATGCTTTCTCTCGTTGGGACCACGCGGGAGCAATTCTCGCTCATCCTTGATAAGCTCGGCTATGTCGCTGAAGGCGAAGGAGATGATCTTACCTATCGTAGAAAGTCCTTCAAAAAGAAAAAGAAAGGCCCAAAAACGGACCGCAAGGACAGGCCACAAGCCCATGCGAAGAAGGGAACCCAGAAACCTAATGACAAACGTTCTGCGCAAAAGCGGCCGCAACCGAAACCCAAGGAAATTGATCCAGATTCGCCTTTTGCGATTCTCAAGACACTCGGTAAAAAGTAGCGCATGATAGAAGGTGGAGGACCCGCAACTGCCAGCATTCGTGTTGATAAATGGTTATGGTATGCGCGGTTCTTCAAAAGTCGATCTATCGCAGCAAAGCTTGTTCAGTCCCGCAAGCTCCGCATCAACAGCATAATCGTTTCAAAGGCAAGTACGGCGGTAAAGGCGGAAGACGTTCTCACGTTCGCGCAGGGTAAAAACATACGTGTAATCCGTATTTGTGATCTCGGCACCCGTCGAGGGCCCGCCCCGGAAGCCCAATCTCTTTATGAGGATCTGGCGCCCCTGGAAAAAAAGACGACAGAAACAGACCCTGCCATCTCCCCCGTGGCGAAACGCGACAGCGGAGCGGGAAGGCCGACAAAAGCGGATCGACGAGCGCTTGACAAATTGCGCTCAAACGCCGAGGAATGAGCCAGATTCTTCGCGAAGGAGACCACGGTGACACGCCAGAATAATATTGCTCAATACATTACAACCTGGAACACGGACGATACAGGCTATTTCAAGGTTGCACGCGTCCTCTTGAACGAAACGAATGATGCCCGAAAGTTGGAAGCCGAGGCCAAGAGAGCCGCGCGGGACATCGAGGCGGAGGTGATGTATGCCTGGGATCTTGGCACTCCGAAAAGCGATGCCTGGTGGCTCGGCTGGGGGGGCTTTGATCTTGAAGAAGATATTCCGTTCTTCGCTGCGATGACAAAGGCCGAAGTGCAGGAAAAAATCAAGACGTTCGATCCGAAAGATAACGAGTTCGAGTGCGGCAGCATCGATGAGTATAAAGAAATGTTATTCAACGCCTATGATGAGGAATTGACTGCGGAAGATCTGACCCGTGGCTTTGAGGATTGGTTTAAAGCGCTCGATGAAGCGGCGCAGAAGACCTTGCTCAAAGACCTCCAGAGTTGGCAACGAAATTCAGAAGAAAAGTAAACTCTCCTCAAGAAAGTCCTCCCGTCATGGCCTATGTTTTTGACCCGATAGAAACCCCGACAGTTACTGTAGCGGGTACCGATCGCCGTTTTCCGGTAAGACGTATTTTCTGCATCGGCCGCAATTACGCGGAACATGCCCGTGAAATGGGAGGTGACCCTGACCGCGAACCACCCTTTTTCTTTACAAAGCCAGCGGATGCCGTCGTAGAGAGCGGCGCTGAAATCCGGTTTCCCAAGATCACAAAAGACCTTCATCATGAAGTTGAGTTGGTCGTTGCCATTGGCAAAAAGGGAGAAAATATCCTCGCAAGCGCCGCGAAGAAACATATCTTCGGTTATGCCGTCGGCATCGATCTTACCCGCCGAGACCTTCAGAAATTTGCTAAAGAGAAGGGGCGGCCATGGGATAGCGGCAAGGCGTTTGATCAATCCGCCCCCTGCAGTGTGATTACACCCGCCTCAGAATTAGCAGATATTGAGTCTGCGAAAATCTGGCTGACTGTAAACGATGAGATTCGTCAATCTGCAACCATCGCGGACCTTGTCTGGTCAATCGAGGAAGTGATTGCGGCCCTTTCGGAGGCGTTTATCCTGATGCCGGGCGATCTGATCTACACTGGCACCCCCGCAGGCGTGGGCCCCTTAAGTCCCGGCGATCATATAACCGGGCATGTTGACGGTTTGGCCCCTATTGACGTCACGCTAACGCCATAGTTCTCCGACATTCGATCAACAATTTATTTGACTAGTCGGAACTCCACGATACATAGAAAAATAAAGCTAATTCCGACTTCTGCGCCAATGCGCGCCAAAGCAAACTTTATACAGGTGATCAATGCAGAACTTTCGAAATATTGTGACTTGTGGAGTAGCGTTGTTCGCTATTGCGTCATGCACGAGCAATAACGAATATCTCCAAAAGAGTATTGCCGCATTCGGTCCAAAAGATTGCAAACCAGTCGTTGAGCAACAAATCGATAGATTGAATATTGAGCGGAGCAAAATTTCAAAGATCGAGTATCTGACATATTACATTTCCGAGAGCGATGCTGGCGAAGAGTATAACTATCAGGGCTGGCTGAGCTTCAACAGCTGCAAAGGTAATTTCGTCGTTGATATGAATAAGTCATGCCAAATCGAGAGAACATATCTTATGGGAAATTGCAGGATGGAAGATATCGTTGCCCAGAAATAAATTTGGCACGGCGCGGTCGGAAAGCTGATTCGTGTTAACCATAACCTTATGAAAAATCAGTGTTTTTCTTCTGGGATAGCCAAACAGAAGAATATTTTTGTAGGTCTAGAGGATATTTTTCTTACATTTTTGAAATTTTCACCAATTTTATCGAAATTTTGGCCGAAATTAACCATAAAACTTAGTTTTTTGGTGGTTTCTGTACAAATTTCCCGTTAAAATCCTAAAAGTGATCCAAAACTATTTATATCGGTTTAATAGAAACAGGATTGCAACCAATCATTCGAGAATGAGACGGGAAAAGCGCATCATATGAGTTTCGCTCGCCACAATCGTGGAAGGCCTCTCTTCAGCCAGACTGACATTGTGTCAGCGCGGGAACGCGCGTTGATTGCTGAAAACAGGCAGCTGCGTGAGAGGAATGAACGACTGAAGAACGCGATGCTTACGCTCGTCGAGCGGGTTGAGATGCAACTGCCATATCTCAAAGAAAACACCGCGACATTTGAACAATCAAAAGCGACCAATTCAAACCAGCAGAAGTCAGGCAAGCATGCTTATCGGGAGCGGTCCCGGCGGTATCGATATTCTCCTCCTCCCAAAATGGAGATTTATGAAACCTTCGAGGAACCGATCGAATTTGGTGAGCCTGCCCCACAAATGCGCTTTCGGTCGAACACGACATCACGCCAGGAAAAGCCAACGGCGCGCGCGCCTTATAAAACGGAAAGCCCCTCTGCGGATTATTTCATTTCGCCCGAGCTTGCACCGGAAGAAATTGATATCCTTAAGTCGCCAACCCGCAAGCGACCCCGCAAGAGGCCCGCTCAGCGCGAAACAGTTGATGTCGTAGATCTACATCCCGCCAAAGAAACTGGCGCTGACAAAAACGAATGGTATGAATCAGGCGCGGCCAGCCCATCTGAAATTCCAGCTTTCGAATTTCCGGAAGAGGAAGAAATTATCGATATCGATTTCGAGCGCCGGGAAACGCTGCGCGCAGCCATGCGTCGGCGAGTAAATCGCCTACGCTGGTAAATCCCGAGAAGTTTCGCTATTCTCGACCCCCACTGTGATTTCATCCGTGGCAAACGCATATTCTGAAATACTGACATGTCCCAACTCGCCGATCGCCCAGAGGAAATTTCTCTGCCTGTTCTTTATAGTTTCCGCCGCTGTCCCTATGCGATGCGGGCGCGTATGGCGATTGCCTACTCTGTCGCGACGGTTGAACTGCGCGATATATTATTGAAAGACAAGCCAGCAGAGATGGTTGCCGCAAGCCCCAAAGCCACTGTTCCCGTGCTGACGCTGCCGGATGGCAGCGTGTTGGAGGAAAGCCTGGATATCATGCTCTGGGCGCTCGCGCAGAACGATCCAGATGGATGGCTCCCTGAGGATGCAGCTACTCGTGAGGAGATCTTCGCCTTGGTCGAGGAAAATGACAGCCCGTTCAAGTCGAGTCTCGACCGGTATAAGTACCATGTTCGCTTTCCTGAAAAATCACGCGAAGATTACCGGCAGGACGGAGAGGCTTTTTTTCATAAGCTTGAGAAACGATTGGCAGATCATCCGTTTCTGGTGTCGACTAAGGTCACTCTCGCGGACATTGCTATTTTCCCTTTCATTCGGCAATTTGCGAATACCGACATCGACTGGTTTAACACAGCCCCTTATCCTCACTTGCAACGCTGGCTTGCCAGATTTCTTTCCTCAGATCGCTTCGCCTATATCATGAAGAAGCGGCCCATCTGGGTGAAAGGAATGGCGGGCGAATTATTTCCAGTTCCCGATGCAAGCTGAATTTTTTGGAGAGTCCGGGGCGGACTTCAGCCCCTGCGGAGCCTATCGCTATCGACTGTGGCGTCGATGGAGGGATGGGCCGAGCGTTGCCTTTATCATGCTTAACCCCTCCACCGCCGATGAATTCCGCAACGATCCTACCATCGAAAGATGCCACCGCCGCGCCGTCGATATGGGATATGGCGCCCTTGAGGTCGTTAATATCTTCGCCTATCGCGCAACGGACCCGAGGGAGCTTAAAAAATACGCTCACCCGATAGGTCCAAATAATGATGCCACCCTTCTGGAAACCGCGAGTAGGGCGGATATGGTGATTTGTGCTTGGGGTGGACACGGAAATCATCGGGACCGCCATACGGAGGTTCAGCGCCTGCTGAAAGAGCAAAAGATAATGCCGCATGTCCTGGCGCTTACCCAGAAAGGACTGCCCGGCCACCCCCTCTATCTGCCTTATTCACGGCAACCCGTCCCCTGGACAGATTTTTAGGATCAGAACTGCTATGGCGAAGCTGTATTTCAACTATTCCACCATGAATGCCGGAAAGTCGACCACTCTCCTGCAATCGAGCTTCAATTATCAGGAACGGGGAATGCGTCCCTTTCTCTTTACTGCCGCGCTTGATGATCGCTATGGAGTTGGAAAAATCTCCTCCCGCATCGGCCTGCAGGCGGAAGCGAGTCTTTTCTCAGCAGAAACCGATCTTTTGAAGGTCATTGAGGAAGAATTAGAGAACCAGCTGATCGACTGCGTCATGGTGGATGAAGCCCAGTTCCTGACCAAGGGTCAAGTGTTCCAGCTTTCGGAAATTACGGACAAACTCAAAATCCCGGTTCTCGCCTATGGGCTTCGGACGGACTTTCAAGGCAATCTATTTGAGGGGAGCCAGTACCTCCTCGCCTGGGCGGATGAACTTCGGGAATTGAAGACCATCTGCCATTGCGGCAAGAAAGCCACCATGGTGATCCGCGTCAGCGAAGACGGACAACCCGTCCGGGAAGGCGCACAAAAAGAAATCGGTGGCAACGACCGCTACGTCGCCCTCTGCCGCCTGCATTTCAAGAAAGCTACGCAAAACTGAGAGCATGATCTGCACCTCATGAATTCTCAAAATCTAAAATTGCAATAAAATCCCATGCTATACTATCATGAGTAATAGTATTAGCAGGGAGAAAGTATGCGATATCTTATAATTCTGGTGGGGTTTCTTGTTCTGGTTTCTTGCGCAGACAAAGGCAACGAAACTGGCGAGCCTTCCATTAAAATGACAGGCGATCCCACGACCGATGCGATTTATAATGAATTGATGGCAAGAATATTAGGAAGCAAGATAAGTTCGGTAAACAACAACTCTAATAATAGACCCGGACAAATAAACTCTTATAGAAATGGTATAGCTAGAACGCATAAAGCGCTGGCTGCTTGTTTGCTATGGGATGAAAAGAATTTACAAGTACCTTATAAGTTCTGGAACTCATCTGGCTCATCAGATTGGAGCTATTCATCCTTCCAAGCGCTGGATAACTGCGATAAACATAAGTTGCAAAAAATCTATGATTGCAAATGCCAGCTTATCGATCATGACGATGTGAATGTGTTGGAAGTACCGGAAGATTATCGAGCGGCCTATGACCGCTCGAAATCGACTTAAAATCAGCTGGCCAGCGCAGCGTATTTCTTGAAGTGGTAATCGGTGTTGCCGAACAACATTTCAAGAGTCGTCAGGCGCTTAAAATAATGGCCAATGGAATATTCGTCCGTCATGCCCATACCGCCATGCAGCTGGATTGATTGCTGACCGACAAACTTTGCGGCCTGCCCCACTTGTGCCTTGGCGGCGGCAACCGCCTTGCGACGCTCTGTTGCATCATCAAGGTCCAGCTTCATCGCCACCATATCGGACATGGATTTGGATTGCTCCGCCTCCATATACATATCGACCATGCGATGCTGTAGCACCTGGAACTTGCCGATCGGAGTGCCGAACTGCTTGCGTTCCTTCAGATATTCATTGGTGATATTGTTCGCGGCCTGCATTGCCCCCACGGCTTCAGCGCAGAGCGCAGCAATGGCCTGATCAACTACTTTTTCAATAACCGGGAAAGCCGCACCTTCCTCACCGAGCAGGGCATCAGCACCAACCTTAACATTCTCAAGCTTGATATCAGCGGCTCTCTGGCCGTCAATCGTACGATAATCACGACGACTTACACCATCGGAGTTATTATCAACAACAAAGAGTGAGATACCGCTCTCATCACGGGAGCCACCGCTAGTACGGGCCGAGACAATAATCTTGTCCGCCGTCGTGCCGTGATAGACAACGGCCTTATGACCGTTCAGTACATAGCCGTCGCCCGATTTGGTTGCCGAGGTTTCAACATCATTCAGATCAAAACGCGACTGCGGCTCCGCATATGCGAACGCAAGCATCATATTACCTTCGATGACTTGCGGAATAATCGCCTCGATCTGGGCCTCGTTGCCCGCTTCGGCAACAAGGCCTCCGCCAAGAATGACAGTGCTCAGGAATGGCTCCAGCACGAGGCCACTGCCCATATTCTCCATCATGATCGCTGTCTCAACGGCCGTGCCGCCAAATCCGCCGACTTCTTCCGGGAATGGGAGGCCCAACCAGCCTAGTTCCGCCATCTTTTTCCAATGGTCCCGGCTGAATCCGAGCTCCGTATCCGCGAGTTTCGCGCGTGCCTCGGCCGAATAGTTATCCTTCACGAACCGTTCGACACTGTCTTTGAGCATGTTCTGCTCATCGGAAAGTTCAAAATCCATTTTATAGTTATCCTTATAATCCCAGAACCATTTTGGAGACGATATTACGTTGAATTTCATTACTGCCGCCGTAAATCGTGGAGGCGCGCAAGTACAAATGCTCGGCCATCGGGCCATGCGCATAATCCGGCCCGACCGGGGCTTCATTACGGCCTTCGTAAGCGCGCTCAGCCTCATAGGGTGCGCCATACATGCCAAGGGATTCAACCAGTAAACCAGTCAACCGCTGCTGAATTTCCGACCCCTTGATTTTAAGAAGAGACGGTTCCGCCGAAAGCTGCTTACCACTGGCGATCATCGAGAGATATCGAAGCTCCGTATATTCAAGTGCCATCAAGTCAACTTCGATGCGTGTCAGCTTGTTGTTAAAATCCGTATCCTCAGCAAGCGGGCGTCCACCGCTGAGTTCAGTTTTTGCGATCTCCTTAAGCCGTTCAACCTGCCGTTTGGATCGGGCGACACGGGCAATGCCTGTCCGCTCATTCCCCAGCAGGAATTTGGCATAAGTCCAGCCCTTGTTCTCCTCACCAATGCGGTTGGCAACAGGAACCCTTACATCCTCAAAGAAGACTTCATTCAGACTGTGTTCCTTATCAATCACGGTGATTGGCTTAACGGTAATTCCCGGTGTCTTCATATCGATCAACAAGAAGGAAATGCCTTCTTGTTGCTTGACCGAGCTATCGGTGCGGACAAGGCAAAATATCATGTCCGCATATTGCGCGTAAGAGGTCCATATTTTCTGACCATTCACAATATAGTCGTCGCCATCACGAACCGCCTTCGTCTGGAGAGAGGCAAGGTCTGAACCCGATCCCGGCTCCGAATAACCCTGGCACCACCAGTCATCGGAATTTAGGATACGCGGCAAATACTTATCCTTCTGCTCCTGGTTACCGAAGGTATAAATCACCGGGCCAACCATGCTGACCCCGAACGGCGTCGCAATTGGGGCCGAAGCATGCCCGAACTCTTGCGAGGCGATGTATTTCTGTGTGAAGGTCCAGCCGGTACCGCCATACTCAACGGGCCAGTTCGGCGCCATCCATCCCTTTTCGTTTAGAATCTTCTGCCATCTGACTTGCCCTTCCTTAGTCGGATGCAGGCCGCGATCACATCGATCCTTAACGTCCGCCGGCAACGAAGTTGCGAGAAACTCTCTCACTTCATCACGAAACGCCAGATCTTCTTTACTAAATGATAAATCCATCGGGTTCTCCATTATTGTCATGGGTTTCTATAGGCCCATTTTTACCCCATGCTAAGACGGGTTTTTCTTCTTTGCAAGCGCAGCCTTCAGTATGTCGCTCCACCTTTCACAAGGCAAGTGTTCCCTTACGTAAACGGAAACAATGCCACACCTTAATTTGGCCAATCCATATTCAAAATTTCCGAAATCGGGCAAGTCCATCGCGTTCAATCTGCTGCACTAAACCAACTTCCCAGTCCAGATATTCCTGCATCCGACGCCTAATCGCCTCCGGGTCGTTCGTATCATAAGGCTTATACCAAACATCATCCGTACGGCTTAACAGGTTCGTTTCACCGCTCTCCATAGCGAGAGACGCGCTTGCCCACGCATTCGTTCCACCGTCAAGAACACGGACGATGGTTTGTGGACGCAACCGTTCAACTTCCGGCGCAGCAAGATGGGCTAGGTCTCCATCAGGGGATGTCAGGACAATTAATCCGACCGCCGGGATAAAAATGTGATCTTCCGCCAAACGCGCCCGAATTGTCCAATTGGCACCCGGAACATGACCGCTTCGGTATTCGAGAGAACTGGCCAAGTCAATCACAGCCACCGCCTCACCAGATGCCAGCACCGCATCGAGCTCCAGCGCGGAAAGAACCGGCGCTTTGGTGATTTCGGATATAGGCGCAGGCCCGCTTTCCGCCATATCCGCATCCGTCGCGGTATATACATAGACGTCAGGCCAATCCATCTGGATCAGCCAGGAGGCCGTCATCACGCCGCGCACGGCATCATCATCGATCAGCACGATCCGGCTATTGCGGATGCCGACATATTCATCCGTTGCCTGAACCAACTGACCTCCCGGCGCATGACGCGCGCCCGGAATATGTCCGGCAAGAAACTCTTCTTCACTTCGCACATCCAGCAAGTAAAAGCTGCGCTCTTCCGTATTCAGCTGTAATGACCGAAACGCGGCTTGATCTATCCTTTTAACACCGAAGCGGGCAGCAACTTCTTTTGCCGACTGCTGACTGCGCGCGAGAGCCTGTTCCCCCGGCGAAGGAGCAATCTTATCTTCCCGATGGGCCAAATCCAGACCAGCCAAATGCCATCCCATAGTCCCGTCTTTCAATGCAGCAATCGGGTTTTTCACTCCCGCATTGATCAAGGATTGTGCACCAATAATGCTGCGGGTCCGGCCTGCGCAATTTACTACTATCTGAGTTTCTTCATCCCCAACCGTTTCATACACACGATGGACCAACTCTGCCCCCGGCATATCCACGCCGCCCGGTATAGACATGCGATGAAATTCAGGGAAAGGGCGGCTATCGAGAACAAAAATCTTCTCCCCCGCGTCTCGCCTCGCCGCCAAATCGGCGGCATTAATATGCGGCGTACCGTAAGTTTCTTCGACGAATTCACCGAACGCCTTGCTCGGCACATTAACACCGGAAAATAACTCGTAGCCAGCATCATGCCACCCGACAACGCCGCCTTCCACTAGGAATAAATTGCTAAACCCAAGTTCCTGGAGTTTTTCTGCAGCTCGCTCACCAAGCGGCAACTCCGGCCCCTGATCGAGAATATAGATTGGAGCCGATTTGCGCGGGAGCAACGCATTGGCCCTCAGTTCCAATTTACTGAGTGGCAGAGGAACGGCGAAATAAGGGTGCCCTTCGGAATGAACCCCATGCTCCCGCACATCGATGAGGGCGTACTCCTCCACGTTTTTCTTCATAATCGTGCGGAGAGCCGTCGGGGTAATTGTTTTGAAACTCAATTGCGTGCCTCACGGATATCTGTATGAGCGGGAAAAACTTTCCATTCCTTCGTATTGTTGTTCCAGAAGTTTCGTCCGTGCAATTGCTCAAGGCCAAGCCCGTACATATGGAAATTCAGGACCGGCTTGTCGGCCTCGATATGGATGGTATGGATTTCATCGGGAAGCATGGTCACACCTGTTCCCTGCTCCACCACATGGCTGGCAATTTGCTCAACCCCGTCCGGCACTTTTTTATAGAAACGGTTCTCCTCCTGCCCCTCAATTCCCACAATAACAGCCCATGTTGTGTGATCATGCGGCGGGGCATTTACCGATCCATCGGCGACGTTGAGATAAAGCGCAAACCCATGATCATCATCCTCAGACAGCCGATAGAGGCAGCTGCGGCGCTTGGAATCTGCGCCCGGTGGCGGAAAATCCTCAATCGAAAAAAGCTCCTTTCGACTGGCAAGTCCTATCAATTCTGCCCTGATATCGCCTAGCACCGCTTTCGTTATTTCCTGATTTTCCGCGGTCTGCCGAATTCTATCAACAGTATCTTTTACTGCGCTTTTGCGTTCTTCCTGCGCCATTATCTCACTCCCATTTTTTATTTGCCTTTATATTTACCATCCTGCACCCTTCAGGAAAAGGATTACCGCTAAAAATTCGAACAGGAGAGCTATTATGATGTTCAAGAAAATTGGTCTTTTTGTTGTCATCGTAATTGTTGTCCTGATCGGAGTAATGACATTTAACACCTTCACGAATACGGCAGACGACCCTATTTTCGAAGTGGTTGAGATGCCCGCAATCGACACCAATGCAGTCGCGGCGCGCCTCTCCGAAGCAGTTCGCATTAAGACCATCTCCACCGATGTCGGCGATCCTCCGGCAAGCGCGGAATTTGACCAGCTGCATCTTTTGATCACCAGCGCGTTTCCCCTTGTTCATGAGAATCTGAAGCGTGACGTGGTCGGGGATCATAGCCTGCTATATAGCTGGGAAGGCAGCGATACAAGTCTGCCGCCGGCGCTGCTGATGGGCCATATGGATGTGGTCCCGGTCGAACCCGGCACAGAGGGAGACTGGGAAGAAGATGCTTTCTCCGGTGCGATCAAGGACGGGAAAATTTGGGGGCGCGGCACGCTAGATGACAAGTTGTCCGTTTTTGCCATTTTGGAGGCAGCCGAACTTCAATTGGCCGCAGGCTTCAAACCTAAGCGTACGCTCTATTTCGCTTTCGGCCATGACGAGGAAATTGGCGGAGAAAATGGCGCGGGGAAAATCGCGGACTTGCTTGAAGAGCGCGGCGTCAAGCTTGCCTTCACGCTGGATGAAGGCATGGTGATTGTCCAAGGAATGATGCCCGGCGTAGAGGAACCAATTGCCTTTATTGCGCTTGCAGAAAAAGGATATCTTACCCTGAAGCTGACGGCCACGACGGAAGGCGGGCATTCCTCTATTCCTCCCAAAACAACAGCGATCGGGAAAATCGCGCGAGCTATCACCCGGCTTGAAGAAAATCGTTTTCCTGCGGCCCTCAACAGCCCAGCCTCTGACATGTTTGATACACTCGCGCCACATATGGGATTGCCGTTGAAGGCCATCATTTCGAACCGCTGGTTGCTTGATCCTCTGCTGGTCAGCGAGCTTGGTAAGGGCGGCGCGACAAACGCCATGGTCCGCACCACCACAGCCATCACCATTACAGAGAGCGGCACGAAAGATAATGTCCTCCCATCGACTGCCACGGCGACCGTTAATTTCCGCCTGCTCCCGGACACCAGCATTGATGATGTTGTTGATCACGTCACGAAGGTGGTGGACGATCCGGATATTAAAATCTCCGTCAAGCAGGGTAACGAGCCGTCACGAATTTCCAGTAAGTCGGGAGAGGGTTATCAACTGATCGAAAAAACTATTCGTGAAACACTACCCGATGTGCTGGTATCACCCGGTCTGATGCTGGCCGGATCGGACAGTAAACATTATGAAACCATCGCCGAGAACAGCTACCGCTTCCTGCCCATGCGCTTCGGCCCGGACGATCTTTCGCGGGTGCATGGCACGAATGAGCGGATTTACATCGATAGCTATGTCGAGATCATCCAATTCTATCGCCGGCTTTTGGAGAATACCGGAGGCTAAGTCGTATCAGTGCCGCCGTGCCTGAACGATAACTGCGTCTATACTTTCTTCCCCAAGCGCCTTGATCGCCTCCAGACGATGCAATCCTTCAATCAGGACATAGCGATCCTGGCCGAGGCGGACCTGTATCGGTGATTTCTGGCCATTCTCCAATATATCCTCCGCCAGCGCGTCGACACGCGCCATGTCGAGAAGTTTACGGGCCTTGCTCGTAACATAAATCTTCTCGGTCTCGATAACGACGGTCTTCATCACGGCTCCAATTCAAGGAAAAATATATAGTGGCCACACTCTCAATATCTCACAAATCACTGTTTGGCGCGTCTAAATTTATATTTAGCGAATGGAGAAATGTTATGAAAATTACAGGCGACAGAGATAAGTGGGAATTTTATCAGGATCACAATGAAAAGCATCATAAATGGCGCTGGCGCCGCACAGCATCGAATGGACGAATTGTTGGCGCCTCCACGCAAGGGTACGCGGAAAAGGAAGAATGCGTGGAGAATGCCGAACGGAACGGCTTTGTGAAATCGTCCGGGTAGATCTGCCTAGTTCAAGGAGGAGGGCACCGGACGCGGGTTGTCCTCCTCGCGAATTTCACCAAGCGCCTGGCGGATCACCACCCAGGCACCCTGCAAGGCGAGGAACGCCATTATCGCGGCAACGATAAAATCCGGCCAGCCCGTTCCAGTGCCGAAGACTCCCCCAGCGGCAATCAGAACAGCAATATTACCAAGCACATCATTACGGGTGCAAAGCCAGACGGATCGCATATTGCTATCCCCTGCCCGATAGGACCATAAAAGGATAAAAACAGCGGCGTTGGCAATTAGGGCAACCGTACCCACGACACCCATGGTCATGGCGCCCGGTAATGTCCCGGAAATAACATGCGTAATGACATTCCCGATTACCCAAATCCCGAATACAGCCATGACCAAGCCCTTGAACAAGGCGGCCTTCGCCCGGACGCGCAGAGCCATGCCTAAAACGAAGAGGCTAATTGCGTAATTTCCCGCATCACCCAGAAAATCAAGCGCATCAGCCTGAAGCGAGGCAGAGCCCGCCGCCAGACCTGCAAGTATCTCAACCAGGAACATCCCGCCGTTGACAATCAAGGCAAGCCACAGAACCAACCGGTATCGGCCGGTTTGCAGCTCCGCCCCCTTGTCGAAATTGGATCCCCCACAGCAATTCGTGCTCATCTTCTGAACTTCCTTATATCAAGACAACACGTTAGCATTCCCTATCCCTCTCACGTCAAGGGTCCTCCTTTTAGTTGCTAATGCAGCAACTCTCTTGCGCAATGAACAATAATTGCGATACTAAAAAAGAAAAATGATAAAGAGTTCCCTGCATGACCAGTTCCTCAATTCCGGAAGGCTTCCGCCTTTATGGCGCACGAAGCCCCTTCACATCAAAAATTGGCCCCCTCTACTACAAAGCTGATGGCGACGACTTTATATATGGTTTTCTTGCAGAGGAAGGCCATACCAATAGCAATGGTGTCGTACATGGCGGCATGCTGTTCAGTTTTCTTGACGACATTCTAGGGCATATCGTCTGGCGCTCCCTCAACCAAAAGCGCTGCGCGACAATCTCCATGAATTGTGACTTTGTCGCATCCGCCAAACCGGGCGACTGGGTGGAAGCACGATCAGAAATCAGCCGCAAAGGCATGGCAGTAATCTTCATGCGCGGCGAACTACTGGTCAGGGGAGAGCGGATCCTGTCCGCTGACGGCATATGGAAAATTATCGGGAAGTAAGAGATACATGACCACGGAAATCTCGCTAGAAGCTATTGAAAGCGCCCGCAATCGGCTTGCTCCGCGCATCCGCCGAACACCTCAGATGATATTCACGCTAGATAGCGGACAGGAGGTATCGGCAAAGCTTGAGAATCTGCAGGTATCCGGATCCTTCAAAATTCGCGGCGCACTCAATACTGTTCTTGGCCTTTCGAAAGAAAAGTTGGAACGCGGCCTAGTCACGGCCTCTGGTGGTAATCATGGGATGGGTGTCGCAACTGCGGGCGCGATGACCGGAACGAAGACGACCATTTACCTGCCCGAAAACACGCCCCAATCCAAAGTCGACAAACTTCGGAAAATAGCGACGGAGGTTATTGTTTCAGGGTCGGTTTGGGATGATGCAAATGCCCTGGCCCTGACCGCGGCAAAAGAAGGAAAGCACTATGTTCACCCGTTTGCAGACACCAGTGTCATTGCCGGTCAGGGCACGATCGGCCTTGAAATACTGGAGGATGCCCCTGACCTCGATATCCTTCTGGTCGCCATCGGAGGCGGCGGCCTGATTTCAGGTGTGGCGTCGGCGGTGAAAGCAATTAATCCCAACATCAAGGTGATCGGCGTGGAGGCAATCGGTGCGCCCACTCTGAAAACAAGTCTTGATGCCGGAGAGCTCACTACGTTAGACAAAATTGAAACTAAGGCTAGTACGCTCGCCCCGCGTCGGTCAGAAGAAGTTAATTTTCGGATTATCTCCCGCCTCGTTGATGATATCCTCCTTGTCTCGGATGAGGACATGAAGAGAGCAGCGGAGTGGCTATGGCAGAACGTTGGTCTTGGCGTTGAACTATCTGCCGCCGCCGCAGTTGCGGCACTACAATCCGGACGGTTCTCCCCCGACCCTTCTGCGAAAACTGGCGTTATAATATGTGGCGCCGGACCCGACGGGTTTGACATTTCCGGAAAGTGAATTCTCTTCACACGGTTTCGATTGACCCTCCTTCCCTTGCGACGTAACCTGAGTTTAAACAGGGAATAATAATATGTTCTGGGGAGTTATATGTCTGAATTTCTATGGGAGAAGTCTTACCCAAAAGGGGTAAAATGGGAAATCGAAATCGAGGAAAAGCCGGTCTACAGCCTTCTCGATGAAGCCGTTAAAAAATGGCCCAACCAATATGCCATTGATTTCATGGACAAGCGGATCACCTATGCGGAACTCAATGACATGGTCGACCGAGCCGCAAAGGGTTTCCGTGAACTTGGCGTAAAGGAAGGGGTGCATGTCGGGCTGTACCTGCCAAACACACCTCATTACATTGTCTGCTTCTTCGGTATCCTGAAAGCGGGAGGCACGGTGGTCAACTATTCACCACTCGATGCAAAACGCGAATTGCGTCACAAGATTGAAGATAGCAATACGGATTTTATTGTTACACTTGATTTGGAAGTTCTTTATCCGAATATTGCGGCGATGTTGCAGGAGACCCGACTAAAGAAGATCATTGTTGGTTGTCTCAAGGAAGTTCTCCCATTTCCAAAGAATTTCCTGTATCCGTTGGTCAAATCAAAAGAGATTTCAAAAATACCGGCCGATGACAACCATCTCACATTCAAGCAATTGCTTGCCAATGATGGTCGTGGCGAGGCAAGCCCCGTTCCCGACCCATCGGAGCAGGTTGCGGTCTTGCAATATACCGGCGGTACTACAGGCCTTCCCAAGGGCGCTATGCTGACCCACAAGAACCTGATTGCGGCGTGTCAGCAACTGCGGGCGATGCAGCAGGGAGAAGATGCTGTCCTCATTGACGGAGCTGAAAAGGTACTTGCCGTTTTACCGCTTTTCCATATCTACGCTCTGACCGTCATTATGAATTTTGGGATTGCTGGCGGCGCAGAGATTATCCTTCATCCGAAGTTCGAGCTTGATGACGTGATGAAGGATATCGACAAGAAAAAGCCGACGATGTTTCCGGGCGTGCCCACCATGTATATGGCAATCGCCAACCATCCGGAGATTTCCAAATATGATCTGTCCTCCCTGAAATTCTGTGCCTCCGGCGGCGCTCCCTTGCCTGTCGAAGTACAGGATCTGTTCCAGAAGGTGACCGGATGTCGATTACTTGAAGGCTGGGGCATGACAGAAACATCCCCGTCTGGCACCTCCACACCAATGACGGACAAGCAGATTGCAGGTGCCGCAGGCGTGCCAGTCCCTGGCGTTGAAATTCGCATCCTTGATGTAGACGACAAGAGCAAGATCATGCCCACAGGAGAAATCGGAGAAATTACGATCAAGGGCCCGAATATCATGAAAGGCTATTGGAATAAACCCGAGGCCACAGAGGCGAGCTTCATCGGCGATTTCTTCCTGACCGGCGATACTGGTTTTATTGACGAAGAAGGGTATATGCATATCGTCGATCGGACCAAGGACATGATTACGTCTGGTGGCTTTAACGTATATCCGCGTATCATTGAGGAAGCCATATTTGAACACCCGGCCGTGGCCGAGGTGACAGTTGTCGGCATTCCCGATGATTATCGCGGAGAGTCAGCCAAAGCCTTTATCAAGCTAACACCGAGTGGCAAGGAATTCACTTTGGAAGAACTCCGCGAGTTTCTCGCAGATAAGCTGGGTAAGCATGAACTGCCAACGGCAGTGGAATTCCGGCCTGAGCTTCCAAAAACCCTGGTAGGTAAACTCTCCAAGAAAGAGCTTGTAGAAGAAGAAAAACTTAAATATGAGGCCCGCAAAAAGGCAGAAGCCTCTGCATGACTAGATGAAATGGAGCGCAAGAGGCGTGTATGAGTAAATTTCTTGCGATTGATTTTGAAACGGCGAATAACGCGCCAGATAGCGCCTGCGCCATCGGTCTTGTTCGGGGGGAAAATGGAAAAATTGTTCAAGAAGAATCTTTCCTGATCCGCCCGCCGAGCCCGGAATTCTTTTTCACTCATATCCATGGACTGACATGGGAACATGTAATGGATGCGCCTGATTTCGGATTGCTCTGGCCGGACATTGCGCCTCTATTCGAAGGTGTGGATTTTCTCGCTGCACATAATGCAGGCTTTGATTCGCGTGTGCTTAAAAGCTGCTGCTCCCTCCATGATCTCACAATGCCCCATCAGGAATTCACCTGCACGGTTAAGCTCGCCCGGGGCATGTGGGAGGTGCGGCCTACAAAACTTCCCAATGTTGCACATTTTCTGGGGCTGGACCTCAATCACCATGACGCCCTTTCCGATAGTCGGGCCTGCGCGAATATTGTCCTCGCCGCAGAGCGGGACGGATGGTCGTTTGATACAGGGTATGACAATGTCGGCGAGCGCTATATTGCCATTGATCAGATCTAAATTTCTCGAAATTATTGCGAATCGTTCTCAATATCTATTGACGGGATCGTTCGGCTAATATTTAATAATGCAAATCATTTGCAATATGGAAATGCCCGATGATCCGAATCAGATGCCTCTCACCCGCTGCAATGGCTTCTCTTCTCACAAAGACCGCAGAAGAACAACGTGCTGCCGGCAGACAGCCTTGCAAACATTTAAATGAAGGATTTGGAGATCCGCATATTTTATATTATGCCAAGGCACAAAAAGAAGGGCGGTCCCGGTAAACCCGGAACCGCCCTTAACTTTTCAATACGCTATATTCAGGCTGCAGCGCGTGTCGCGGCCTGGACTTTCTTCAACTGACGCCGGGCCGCGTGACGACCATGGGCTTTCAAATTCATTTTACGGGCTGCGCGCTGCTGATTGGACCGGCTGCTCTTGGTCAGTCCGCTCCCGCTTCCGCCGCCGCCTTTTTTACGGCTCTTGCCGCCCTGATTGCGGCCATTCCGTGCTGATCTCGCTGTCATGTGACTAGCTCCACTCGCTTCAAACTAAAATTCGAAGCGCCTTACATAATGGCTCATGGCCGAAAGGTACAGAAAAAATTTCACCTACAGGCGCAAATTTTCCAAATATCAGGAAAAAACGCTCTGTAGCTTCATAGCAATCCCCATATTACCAGCGATTTTCAGCTTACCCATCATAAAGGCGGTTGTGGGGTCCAGTTCACCTTTTGCCAAAGCTTCGAAATTCTCTTTCGTAATTGTAATGGTGCAATCGGCCTCTTCATCTTCATTAGAGATAGTGTTTGGCACAGACGCCGCATCGACGAAAACGATCCCGTCATCACCAAAATCGAATTTCAGCGTCGCATCCAGGCCACTATCCTCCCCAACACGTTCCCGCATGCCTTCAGTAATCTCTTCTAGCGTCGCCATCTTTCTTTTCCTTTCAGCATTAGACCAAAACTGTCTATAAATTAGGGTATAAGACCTACCTGGGTCCTCTACAATAAAATTGACGTTAACGTAAACGTCAACCCAAGGTCTGTCAAATGCTGATCCAGTGTGAGGCTGCAACGTCGGGGACCAAATGAAACGCAATAATAATAAAAAGAAGCGCGGGAGAAGTAGATGAGTTATCGATCAATTTATCGGCCGGGACTGTTTGACGGTCAATCCATTGTCATCACCGGTGGCGGCAGCGGGATCGGTCGCTGCACTGCGCATGAACTTGTCTCACTCGGGGCAAAGGTTGCGTTGGTCGGGCGCTCGCTGGAAAAGCTGGAAACGGTGCAGGCTGAATTGTCCGAAGCTGGTGGTGAGGCCACTATTCATACCTGCGATATCCGCGATGAGGAGGCCGTCAAAGCGACTGTTGCGGAAATCATCGCACAACAGGGCGCCATTCATGGCCTTGTCAATAATGCCGGAGGACAGTTCCCCGCCAAGCTTGAAGAAATCACGCTCAAAGGGTGGGATGCAGTCATCAAGACCAATCTCACCGGTGGATTCCTGTTCGCGCGGGAATGCTATGTCCAGTGGATGAAGGAAAACGGCGGCGGCCCAATCGTCAATATGGTTGCGGACATGTGGAATTCCATGCCGGGCATGGGCCATTCTGGCGCCGCGCGCAAAGGCATGGTGAGCTTCACCGAAACGGCGGCACTTGAATGGGCCTCGGCAGGCGTTCGAGTCAACGCTATCGCCCCCGGCATGATTGTCTCCTCCGGCATGGATACCTATCCGGATTGGTGGAAAGAAAGGGTGACGGCCCGCATTGCCTCCCACCCCGTGAAGCGAATGGGAACCGAATCGGAAGTTTCCGCTGGCATCATCTACCTGTTGTCTGAAGCGGCCTCTTTCATAACTGGGAGCTGCCTCCGCATTGATGGTGGCGCACCAAATATCCGCATGAACTGGGACATGCCGGACCACAAGAATAATAAAGCCTTCAATGGCTTTCATCTGACCGACATACCGGCTTTTTTGCGGGAGAATGAAGAGTGATTTACGGAACGGAGCATCAGGAGTTGATCCGCTCTCTCACTAAGTTTATTGATCATGAAATCAACCCATATGTCGATGAGTGGGAGAAAGACGGCGCCTTCCCCGCCCATGAGCTTTTCAAGAAGCTCGGGCAGCAGGGATTTCTTGGTGTTTGCAAACCGGAGGAATATGGCGGGCTTGGCTTAGATTATTCCTACAGCCTTGCCGTCTCCGAAACCCTCGGCCATATAAATTGCGGTGGCGTTCCCATGGCTATCGGCGTGCAAACCGATATGGCAACCCCAGCGATTGCCCGTTTCGGCTCCGACTATGTAAGGGAGACTTACCTCAAACCCGCCATCACCGGCGATTATGTTGCTTGTATCGGGGTCTCGGAACCCGGCGCAGGATCCGACGTTGCCGCCATTAAAAGCAATGCCCGCAAAGATGGCGATGATTACATCATCAACGGACAGAAAATGTGGATCACCAACGGCGCGCAGGCTGACTTTATGTGCATGCTGGTCAACACCAGCGATGGCCCCATGCATGAAAGCAAGTCATTGATAGTTGTGCCGATGGACAGCCCCGGCATCACTCTCGCCCGAAAGCTCGACAAGCTGGGCATGCGCTCATCAGATACGGCGCAGCTTTTTTTCGAGGATGTTCGCGTACCGCAACGGAACCTGATCGGGGAAGAAGGCAAAGGCTTCACCTACCAAATGATGCAGTTCCAGGAAGAGCGTCTCTGGGCCGCAGGCGCAGGCCTGAAGCCCCTAGAAAAGGCTATTAGTGACGTTATCGACTATGCCCAGAGCCGCGAGGCGTTCGGCAAACCGCTAATCGATAATCAGTATATCCATTTCCGTCTTGCGGAGTTGCTGACGGAAGTGGAACAGCTGCGCTCCCTCGCCTATCGGGCGGTATATAATTACGTGCGCGGGGAGGATGTGACAATGCTGGCCTCGATGGCGAAACTGAAAGTCGGACGCCTGACGCGCGAAATTGCCGATGCCTGCCTCCAATATTACGGTGGCATGGGATTCATGAACGAAACGCCTATCACACGGCTCTATCGAGACGGTCGCCTTTCCTCCATCGGTGGCGGTGCGGATGAAGTAATGCTCGGCATTATCTGCAAATATATGGATACCCTGCCCAAGCAGCGGCGAGGTTAGCGCAGATACATTCTGACGGCAGAAATCAAAAGACCCGCTCTTCCAATGGAGTAAAGAAGAGCGGGCCTCGCTTACGCGATGACAAGGGTATCGCGTCTAAAAATCAACTTTTTTTCTTACCGTGTTTTTTCGACCCCATTTTCTGGAGTTCATCCCCGGAAAGGACGCCGTCATTGTTGCTGTCGGCAGCCTCGAAACGTGCTTCTGATGCCGCGGCAAACTCTTCCTTGGTTACCGTACCATCTTTATCCTTATCGAGGATTTCAAGCATCCGGGAAGAATGGCGCTCCTTACGCTCTTCACGCTTCATTTCGTGAAAGGCGCGAGCTTCTTCCTTGTTGATGGTGCCGTTTCCATCCGCATCAATCTTGTCGAAGAATTCCTTCTTTTGAACAGTCATTTCTTCAACACTGATGGTGCCGTTCCCATCTTTATCCAGCTTTGAAAACCGCTCTGTGGATTTCGCGGTCATTTCTTCGAACGTGATTTCACCATCCTTGTTCGTGTCCAGCCGTTCAAAAATCCCGCCCTTATGCGGGCCTTTCGGTGCATCGTCCGTTGCGGCATAGGCAAGAGCGGGAATTGCCAAGGCGGCAATCACAGAACCAATAATAATCTTACGTTTCATTACTCAAGTCTCCTTCATTGGTTTGACTTACCTATTCAACGAACTCCGAAATATGTTTCCGTCGGAAAAAGAAAATTAATTTTTCAGGATATCTGAGAAAAATATATTGAACATAGTTCATTTATATGGATAATGTTTATTATTCGGAGGCACAGTTATGAATGACGTGCAAAAAAAGCGAAGGCGCGCTGAAAGTCTGGCGAAGTTCAAGCGGCAGCATATTCTTGCCGCAGCGCGCCGGATTTTCGACGCAGAAGGAACAAGCGGCCTCAATATGCGGGCCATTGCAAAGGAAGCCGGCTATTCACTAGGGGCAGCCTACAGCTATTTCCGCACCAAGGAAGAAATCGAAGTTGAATTACTAGCCGTCATTCTTGGCGAGGTGACACGCCATATCAAAGCAACCCTTCCGCACCAATCCGGCAACAGAGGCACGCAGGCATTCTCAATTTTTTCGACCTATTTTCGGGAGCGGCCGGAAACTCGCAGGCTCTTCCTTGTATCTATCGCCGGGTTAGGTGAGAAATCAGACGACATCCCTGCCTCCACTCGGAAAGAGCTGAACAGCCGTCTGCTTAGCCTGATGGGCCTGCTGGCAAATGATTTGCATCAACGGACTCCGGCCTCTGCCGCCCACGCTCAGGAGGAAACAACAGATTTCGTCACTTATCTGCTGGGACTGATGATACTCGAAAGCGGCAATTGCCTTAAATTGCTGAACCAAAACAGTCAAGAAATGGTCGACCGCCATGGTAAACGGATGCTATTAAGAGTGACCCAACAATAAGAACAACAAGTAAGTGTATGGACAGGAGCCCCCCTTAATGAGCGGTTATATGGAGAGCTATCGCGGTCAGGTACTGACGCGAGAATGCGATCTTCTGGGACATATGAATATTCAATATTACGGTTCCCGCATCAGTGTGGCGATGTGCAATATGTTTTATGTCATCGGCCTGGACCCTGAGGACTTGAAAAACGGCAAGCGAGGCCTCGCTGTTGTGCAGCAGGACTCCCGCTATGTCGCAGAGCTCCATGCAGGCGACATCATTCATATGGAAAGCGCGGTTGTTGGAAGTTCGGAAAAGACTGTTACCTTCGATCACCGTCTCTATGACAGTGCAACCGGTGCTCTTGTATTTTCGAGCAGGATGACATCAGCCTATATGGATCTTGAAAGCCGCAAGGCTATCTCCTTAAGCAACGCGATCCGACAAAAGGTCAATGATCTAATGACCAATGGGGAGGATGCAGCATGAACAAGCTTCTTTCTCTCTATCGCGGCGGTGTCGAGGCCTGGGAATGCGACCAGATGCGCCATATGAATGTGCAGTTTTATATGTCGAAAGCCTCCGACGCCTTTGCCCATCTACAAAATACGCTTGGTCTCTCCCCTGCGCTTATCCGCTCTACCCGCAAGGGCCTTCGATTCAAAACCATTCGTACGCAGTATAAATCAGAGGTGCATGTGGGCACGCCGCTCTATGGCCTCGGCGGTGTGCGGGAGGTATCGGGCGATCTGATTGTCGGCTTTATCCATATTTTCAATGCGATCAATGACGGGCTATCGGCGGTTTATGAATTTACCGCCGACTATGCGGACTATGACACGGACGCATCTCTGCCCCTGCCTGATGAGGTTAGGACAGCCGCAGAGGAGCTTGTAGATCCGCATACGGAGAGTTTTCAGCTAAAACCCTTCGCCGGCACTTTCATGCCGGACCGTCCGCTCAATCATATGTTTGACAGCGCGCGCGGTTCCGTGGATGTTTGGGAATGTGATCAGTTTGACCATATGGAGATGCGGCATATCGTAGGCTATTTCTCTGATGCAGCAACTCATATTATAAACGAAGTCGGTCTCACACGGGAAGTTATCCGTAGCCGCAATCTCGGGTCAGCGGCACTAGACTACCATTCGGAATTCCACGCACCGATCAGGAAGTCCACCGCGATCTTGCTTAAAAGCGGGCTTATCGACGCGGAGGGAAAGTTATTCCGTTTTGGCCATAACCTATTTGATATGGACACAGGCAAATTGGCAGTCACAACCACTGTCATTGGTTGCTATTTTGATATGGCAACGCGAAAATCCGTTCCCATTCCAAAAGAATTTACGGATTACCCTGCGGGTAAACTGCTTAAAGAGCAGATGTAAAGCACTTCTTAAGGAAAATAAAAAGCACCGAGACCTATTCGAAGCTTCGGCGACTACACATAACGAAACGGGGAGTTTTACGTAAAACTCCCCGACGCGTACGATGCTGAAACATCTTATATTGTCAGACCTTATCGCCCTTATAGACTTCGGGCGATAAGCTCTTTCATGATTTCATTAGTACCGCCATAGATGCGTTGCACACGGGCATCGGCATAGGACCTGGCGACACGGAATTCCCACATAAAGCCATAACCGCCATGAAGTTGCAGGCACTCATCGATAACCTTGTTTTCAATATCGGAGCACCAGTATTTCGCCATGGCCGCCGTCGCAACGTCCAGCTGACCTTTCAGCAACTCCTCAATACATTTATCGACGAAGACCCGTGCGATCTGAACCTGTGTCTTCTGTTCGGCCAGTTTAAATCGGGAATTCTGGAACTCTATAATATTCTTGCCGAAGGCGCTGCGGTCCTTGGTATATTCGATCGTTTCTTCGAGAACCGCCTCCATTGTCGCTGTGGCACCGATGGCGATCTGAAGCCGCTCCCATGCGAGTTCCTGCATCAGGCAGAAGAAGCCCTTGCCTTCCCCACCAAGCATATTGCTGGCCGGAACGCGGACATCATCGAAGAAAAGCTCCGCTGTGTCCTGCGCCTTGAGGCCCAGCTTATCGAGATTACGACCCTTCTCAAAACCGGGTGTATCCGCTTCGACCAGAAACAAAGACGTGCCCTTCGCGCCCGCGGTTGGGTCAGTCTTAGTCACAACGATCACCAAATCGCACATATAGCCATTGGTAATAAAGGTTTTAGAGCCGTTTATAATATAATCATCACCGTCCTTTACGGCACGGGTTTTCACGCCCTGCAAATCGGAGCCTGCGCCAGGTTCCGTCATGGCAATCGCGCCAATCATCTCTCCGGTCGCCAATTTTGGGAGGTACTTCTTTTTCTGCTCCTCAGTGCCGTAATTAAAAATATAGGGCGCAACAATCTCGGAATGCAGGCCAAACCCGGGGCCAGTTGTACCGGCGCGCGCCTGCTCTTCCATCATGATAATGCTATAGAGTTTATCTGCACCGGCACCACCATACTCCTCAGGGATTGGCATGCACAGAAGACCCTGCTTACCCGCTTCCCGCCAAGCATCGCGGCTCACCTGACCGTCTTTCTCCCACTGGGCGTGATGCGGAGTGATATGTTCCTCGTAAAACCGGCGAACTGATTCCCGGAAAATATTGTGTTCTTCGCTGAAAATGCTTCTTTCGATCATCTCGCCACCTTTGTTTTTAATTTTAGTGCGATTTTTCCCTGCAATTGACATTTTGTCAATTTGATCATGAAGTTTAACGAGCTGCCCTGTCAGATACCACTAAAAAGTAGATAGCCAGCCGCGTTTTGTACCTCACGAAATAAAGGCGGGATCAAGCCCCGCCTTCAGATTCCTTAAACTAGAAAGCTTCCGCATCCAGTTCCATCATGGTTTTTGATCCGGCGCTCATCTTCACGAGGAGGGAGGAAACATCCGGGATCATGCGCTCAAAGAAGAAACGCGCGGTGACCAGCTTGGTGTTATAGAATTCCGGATCATCTGTTCCTTCCGCAAGTTTCGCTTTAGCGATCTTCGCCATCTGCGCCCACATAAAGCCAAGCGCAACAAGACCAAACATCCGGAGATACTCGGTTGAAGCTGCGCCGGCTTCATCGGGGTTTTTCATCCCCTTCTCGCCGATAAGCGCTGTACCTTGCTGCAACTTCGCAAAGGCTTTGGCCAACGGCATGACAAATTCCTTCTGTTCAGGATCCATCATATTTTCCTGGATGAAGGCGTCCACCGGATGGAAGAACTGGCGGAGGTTTCGGCCCAAATTCTGAGGCAACTTACGCCCCACAAGATCCAGCGCCTGAATGCCGTTCGCTCCTTCATAAATCTGGGTAATGCGAGCATCGCGAACAAACTGCTCCATCCCCCATTCATGAATATAGCCATGACCGCCATAACACTGCATTGCGGTCGCGGCGAGTTCGAACCCCATGTCGGTGAAGTAGGCCTTGATAACCGGCGTTAAGAGTCCAAGTGCCTCGTCGGCTGCGCGGCGTCCCTCTTCATCGGGGTGTTTTTCCACCATATCGACCTGCAACCCGGCCCAGAGACCGAGGGCACGCGCGCCTTCTGTAAAGGCGCGGATCATCAAAAGGTTCCGGCGGATGTCGGGATGTACGATAATCGGATCAGCGGATTTATCCGGTGCTTTGACGCCCGAGATGGAGCGGCCCTGCAAACGATCTTTCGCATAAATAACCGCATTCTGATAGGCAACTTCAGCTTGGCTGAGACCCTGAATCCCAACGCCCAGCCGGGCGGCATTCATCATGGTGAACATGGCCCGCATACCTTTATGCTTCTCGCCCAGCAACCAACCTGTCGCATCATCATAGTTCATGACACAGGTGGAGTTGCCGTGGATACCCATCTTGTGCTCAATTGAGCCACATTCAACCCCGTTGCGCGTCGCCGGGTTTCCATTTTCGTCCAACAAGAACTTCGGTACAATAAAAAGAGAGACGCCTTTGATCCCATCCGGTCCTCCCGGAATTTTGGCAAGCACGAGATGGACGATATTGTCCGCCATGTCATGCTCACCGGCGGAAATAAAGATCTTCGTACCGGTTACCTTGTAGCTGCCATCGTCTTGAGGCACTGCCTTGGTACGCATAAGGCCCAAGTCCGTCCCGCAATGCGGCTCGGTCAGGTTCATGGTGCCGGTCCAGTCGCCGCTCACCATTTTCGGAAGCCATGTCTGCTTCTGCTCATCAGTGCCGTGCTTATGGATCGCGGCATACGCCCCATGGGTCAGGCCCGGATACATGCCGAACGCCATATTGGCAGCGCTCATCATCTCGGCGAAGGCAATGCCGACAACATGGGGCAACCCCTGCCCACCATATTCCGGATCGGCATCAAGCCCCATCCAGCCCGCAGCGCGATATTCGTCATAGGCTTCCTTGAAACCGGTCGGGGTTGTTACTTCGCCATCTTTCCAAGTGCAACCTTCCTTGTCACCAACCAGATTGAGCGGCTGGATAACCTCGCTCATCAATTTACCGCCCTCCTCGAGGATAGCATCGATCATATCGGGCGTCGCGTCTTCGAACCCCGGCATGTTGGTCATCTTGTCGAGACCCAAAAGGTCGTTGAGGACAAATTTGAAGTCTTTTACCGGTGCGTTATAAACAGGCATCTCGATACTCCCTTAATTCCTGAGCGGCTTGCCGGTGGTGAGCATATGCTCAATCCGGTCGAGCGTCTTATGATTATGGATGAGGGTCATGAAGCCTTCGCGTTCCAACTGAAGCAGCTTCTTTTCCGTCACTGGTTCTGTAATGTCAGTGTCACCACCGGTTAGCACTCGTGCAACCTGCTCGCTGACGACACCATCGTAGGCCGTGGCCCTACCCATTTCGACAAAACCGGAAACCGCCATGTCGAAAGCGGCAGCCGCTGTCGCGCCAGGGAGGTTGACTTCCACCGGTTCGGGTTTAGTGTAGCCATCTACCATTTCAAGCGCACGCGCCTTCGCATCGGCGAGCACACGCTTGCGGTTCATGGTGACCCGGTCACCATCGCGCAAGATCATCATATCACGGGCCTCTGCTGCGCTGGTCGCGACCTTGGCGGTGGAGATGGCTTCGAATACACCAGAAAGCGCAGGCATTGCACCACCCGGGCGTTTCTTGTTTAGCATCGCGCGGATCACCAGTTCCTTGCATCCGCCGAAGCCGGGGATAACACCGACACCAACCTCGACAAGGCCCATATAGCTTTCCGCATGCGCCTGAACAGCCGCCGCCGCAAGAACAATCTCACATCCACCACCAAGGGCCATACCCGCAGGCGCCGCAACCACCGGGAAGGGCGCATACTTCAGTTTCATCAATGCGTTCTGACCTTCGGAGATCGAGTTTTCGATCACCGGCCACATCGCCGCATTTGCAGCAAAAAGCGCAAGGCCGACATTCGCACCAACTGAGAAGTTATCCGCGTCGTTGCCTATAATAAGCGCCTTGAAGCCTTTCTTGTCGATCTTGCCAGCTTCCACCAGCATGGCGACCACGTCCTGATCGATGGAGTTCATCTTAGTGTGGATTTCAAGGCAAGCAACGCCATCACCAAGATCCCAGATGCTGGCGCCCTTGTTGGAAACCACAGGCTCACCGCCTCGCTTGATATCGGCGAGCATCCACGCGCCTTCCGCAACGGGCACGACAGCATAATCGCCGTCAACCGTCATGAAGTAAGCGTCCTTGCCTTCTTCCTTGTAAAGCGGACGATCGCCGACCTTTTTGAGAAATTCCGGAACGGGCAGGCCTTCGGCCTCCAGCCGGTCAATGAAATACTGATTGCCGAGTTGGTTGAGTTGTTCAAAAGGTCCATATTTCCAAGCATAACCGGTTTTCATGGCTGTATCGATAGCAATGATGTCATCGGCGATCTCACCCACTAGCGACGCAGCATAGGAAATCGTTTTGGAGAGGATCGCCCAGGCATATTGCCCACCCTTGTCGTCATATTCGACAAGAGCGCGGAGGCCCTTTTTCGCCGCCTTCACGGAACCAAGTTGTGGCTTTTGCGCCTTGGCATATTCACCGGTCTTGAGGTTGCGGGCTTCCTTTACTTTTTTTCCGCCTTCTTTATTCATGCGGTAGAAGCCACCCTTGCCCTTACGACCAGTATAACCGTCCTCAATCATCTTGGCGGTCATCGCGACCAGAGGATGGTTGGGATCATACTCCTTCGAAAAAGCGTCACTCGCAGGGAGTTCCGATAGCATAGAAGCGATGACTTTCGGACCCAGGTCGATCCCCGTCAGGTCACCAAGGCCGAAGATCCCGGTGGAGGGAATGCCCATCGGTTTACCGCAAACTGCGTCCGCCTCTTCAACCGTAAGGCCAAGGTCATAAGCTGAACTTGTAGCGACGGACGACCAGTAAATACCAATGCGATTGCCGACAAAGCCCGGGGTGTCATAGCAATCAACGACTTCCTTTCCAAGCGAGATATCCGCGAAGTTGCGCAAATCTTTCAGCGCTTCTTTTCGCGTATGCTCCCCACCAACTAGCTCAAACAGCCGCATGTAGCGCGGCGGGTTGAAGAAATGAGTAATGGCGAAATCTTTCTGCAGGCTTTCGGGCAACCCCTCCATCAAGGTTTTAAGTGGAATGGTAGAGGTGTTGGAAGTTACGATTGAGCCATCTTTTCGAACGCCATCGAGGCGTTTGTAGAGGTCCTGCTTGAGGCCGGTATTCTCGATAATCGCCTCGCAGATCCAATCGCAATCAGCAACAAGGTCGAGGTTATCTTCCAAGTTTCCTGTCGTAACCAGCCGGGCATTCTTTTTGTGCATGAACGGCGCCGGCTTGGTTTTCAGCATGGTCGCAACCGCGCCCTCGGCCAGCATATTCTTGTTTTTCGCGTCCTTCGGAACGATATCCAGCAGCACAACCGGAACGCCCGCATTGGTGACATGGGCGGCAATCGCTGCGCCCATAACGCCGGCGCCTATTACAGCGACTTTTTCAATAGCCATGATTAGCAGGCCTCCAGAACCGTGGCGATGCCCTGTCCGCCGCCGATGCACTGAGTTGCTAGACCAAGCGCCTTACCTTCGCGTTGCAGAAGGCTCGCGACCTTGCCGGTGATGCGCGCGCCCGTTGCACCCATCGGATGACCGAGCGCGATGGCGCCACCATCGAGATTGGTTTTGGCGAAGTCCATACCGGATTCCTTCAAGACCGCCAAGGCTTGCGCCGCAAACGCCTCATTCAGTTCAATGATATCAATATCTGCGAGAGT
Organism: Sneathiella sp. HT1-7; assembly: GCF_020731145.1. GTDB lineage: Bacteria > Pseudomonadota > Alphaproteobacteria > Sneathiellales > Sneathiellaceae > Sneathiella. Next base: position 356,418 of record NZ_JAJFZN010000001.1, read on the forward strand.
GACGCCCGCACGCTCCAGCGCCTTCTTGGTGGCCGGAACCGGACCGATACCCATCAGTTCTGGCGCGCAGCCCGCAACGGCAATCGACTTGATCCGTGCAAGTTTTTTCAGCCCGTTCGCATCGGCATATTCCTCAGAACAGACCAGCGTTGCCGAGGCACCGTCGGTAAGCGGTGAAGATGTCGCCGCCGTAACAGTACCATTCTCATCGAACGCAGGCTTCAATCCTGCAAGAGTTTCCATCGTAGTGTCAGGCCGGATACACCCGTCCTGCTCCACACGGATGTTGCCGTCAACAATCGGGACGATCTCATCACTGAACTTGCCTGCTTCACGGGCAGCTGTCGCACGAGCGTGACTTTCAACGGCCACCTCTTCCTGCTCTTGGCGGGAGATGCCATATTTTTTTGCGAGGTTTTCTGCCGTTATCCCCATGGAAACATAAGCCTCGGGATAAGATTTATAGAGCCCGGGATGCGGAGCGGGATTGAAACCGCCCATCGGCACGCGGGTCATGCTTTCAATACCGCCGCAAACAAAAACTTCGCCTGCGCCCATCTGGATCGCACCAGCGGCCATATGGATCGCCTGCATGGAAGAACCGCAGAAACGGTTAACCGTCGTTGCCGCCGTCGATTTCGGAATGCCCGCCAGAAAGCTGATGATGCGCGCTACATTCAGGCCCTGCTCTGCTTCCGGAAAGGCACAGCCGATAATCACATCCTCAATATCCTCGACATTGACACCAGTCGTAGCAATCAGCCCCTTGACCACCTGTCCCGTCATCTCATCAGGTCGGATCTTGATCATCTCCCCCTTATTTGCGAGGGTGAAGGGAGAGCGTGCATATCCCGCGATTACGACATTTCTCATTGTCTCGACTTCCTTTCAGATCGTATAAATGAACCGGCTACTCCCGGTCGTTTTCTATAGTTTTACCCCAGAATATAGGGCTCGATTTTGACGAAATCTACTTTAGCTGACCCTTTAAACAGGGTTTCAGGCAATGGTTTTTCTGCAGCCGTCCGCCGCTAAGTCGCCGGACGCTAAATGTTCCTTCAACTGGGAGATACCGTCTTCCAGTTCTGAGATGGCCTCATTTATATCAGCCCTTTGCGTGATTAGCTTTTCGAGCTGCTCTTCGCATTTATTCAGGGTGAAGGTGAGTTGCCCTGTACTACCGCTCTCCGGCGAGTACATATCCAGCATCTTCTTGATATCTTGCAGACTAAAGCCGAGGCGACGACCCCGCAGGATAATCTTTAGCCGCCCGCGGTCTTTACGGGAATAAATACGTGTTGTGCCTTCCCGCGCGGGATTCACAAGCCCTTTGTCCTCGTAAAAACGAATTGTGCGGGAGGTTACACCGAATTCCTCAGCAAGCTCCGTGATGGAGAAGCTGACACGACCTTCTTTGTCAATTTCTGCTCTGGCATTCATTATATGTATAGAGTCCCAATCCTGTTTTACGGAAACGATTATACTTTACGTTTACGTAAACGTCAACCTTGGGCGGACAGCTTGGAGTTATTGGATTGGGCAGGGTATTATTTGGTATAATGTAAAACAAATATAAAGGGAGATGCAAGAAATGGCGGCGAAAATTACTGAATACACGGATTTCTGGCCCTACTATCTGCGGGAACATTCCAACGTGAATTGCCGCCGATTGCATTATCTCGGTTCCACGCTCGCTTTGCTATGCCTGATCGCCGCGATTATTTTTATGATGCCCTGGCTGATCCTCTTTGCACTCGTCGCCGGGTATGGACCTGCATGGATCGCGCATTTCTTCGTTCAAAAGAACCGGCCAGCGACTTTTACCTACCCGTTCTGGTCACTCTTCAGCGATTTTCGTATGTTTTTTTATTGGCTGGCCGGAAAATTGCCCGAAGAACTCAAAAAAGCTGGAGTTTGACAAATTATATTCGATGCAGCACTATCGGCCACTGATAATCCTCGCTCAGTTCCAAACGGAAAGTTACCTCGGTAATGTATTTGGCAACTAGCTGCTCGTTGAATATCTCGTGAATACGTTTCCAGCCATTTTTGGCAATAGTCCGCGCTTCGTCATCATGCTCATTGAAATAGGCAATTCTTTCAAGTAGTTGATCGAAATCATCGTAAAAGGCCAATTCATCCTCTTTGAAAATCCGGTCATAGCCTGTCCGGCGGTGGATAAAGGTCATCAGACCGTTGCCGATATATTGTGCCATCCGGTCCGAGCTATACAGCGGATCCCCCTCTCCCTGACTGAGATTCAAGCCCATTCGGGCATTCCCAAGGTGCCGCTGATAGACAATGCTCGCAAGTGGGATCTTGCCGCGCATACCAAGAATTTCAATTACCTCATCGCCGAACCTGTCAAGAATTCGGCTGGCAATATTAAACCGCTCACTCTCCGGCAGCGCGTTACCCATGCCATAAAACAGTCGGAATTGAGGGTCGTCATTCTCAAACGCTCGAACCGTATCTATCGACTTATCAACGAGGTTCGGAAAATAGGAAACGACGTTATTCTTACGGGCGAACTGATTGAGTTGATCGCCCGCAGTCGTGATAAAAATCGCATCGGATTCATCCGCATGCGCCGTAATTCTGTTGACATTATCGGGATGCCAGAGTGCATCAAAATTATAGGTCGCAATTTTGATATGCGGGACGGCCTTACGTATCTGTTTCAGCGTAGTCGCAAAAATGGGGTCCGCATGGCCGATGACAAGCAGGTCCGGCCAGAAATTCTTTGCGGTTTCCAAGAGGCGGAAATTTGCCGGAACAATCCCGAACTTACGAGAACCGAACCAGGTTGATGCACGCGCGATATCGCGGTCGCTGAACTGGTATATTTGATGGCCATTCCGAATGAATCCGTTTGCCAGCTTCCTGTTTGAATCATAAAAGCGGGCACCGTTGGATTTCTCGTTGAAATTTCCAACATAAAGGACACGCATGCTAACTCCTGAACATCTTCGTCGCAGACAATAGTCGCCTAGATACCTTGGTGGTCGCGCACTTCACAAGAAAATTCTCAAAGTTTGTCTCGTCGACAATCAGCAAGCATGACGATAACAGCAAATTGAAGGTAAAAATTGGCTCTGAATTAGAAGTTTTCCCTAGGTCCCCTTCCCTTCCAAGGCCTTTTAATGTATAGCCAACAGAATCGGCGTCACTCCCCGCCGAAGCCACTCAAAAAAAGAAGGCCAAAGCTGTCGAATGACTGTTTATCTGCCCATTGCCGAAATTTCAGTCAATCTGTTTCTGATCTTGGGCATGGGCGGCGCAATCGGGCTACTCTCAGGAATGTTTGGCGTTGGCGGCGGCTTTCTAATGACACCACTGCTGATATTTGTCGGCATCCCACCGGCAGTGTCCGTTGCCACAGTTTCCAACCAGATTACGGCCGCGAGTGTGTCCGGCGTTCTCGCCCATTGGCGACGTGGAAATGTTGACTTCAAAATGGGCTTGGTTCTCCTAATTGGCGGTATCGTTGGGTCTGTCGCCGGTGCATGGATATTCACAATCCTTAATTCGGTCGGCCAGCTCGACCTGATGATTTCTCTGTCTTACGTTATTTTTCTCGGAACAATTGGCTTCTTGATGTTGTTTGAAAGCGTAAACGCATTGATCAACACACGGCGAGGCACAGTAAAGCGCAAGAAACTTCATCAGCATTATTGGATCCACGGCCTCCCTTTCAAAATGCGGTTTCGAAAATCAAAGCTCTATATCAGCGCTCTGATGCCGCTTGGCATTGGTGCCCTGGTGGGTATCCTTTCGGCTATCATGGGTGTAGGTGGTGGATTCGTTATGGTTCCGGCGATGATCTATCTTCTTGGCATGCCGACCAGCGTTGTGATTGGCACCTCCCTCTTTCAGATTATATTTGTGACGGCAAACGTTACGTTGTTACATGCCATCAATACGCAGACGGTAGATGTCATGCTGGCCCTTCTCCTGATGAGCAGTTCGGTTGTTGGGGCCCAGATTGGCACTCGCTTCGGCACCAAATTGCGCGGAGAACAGCTTCGCAGCCTCCTTGCCCTGCTGGTCATCATTGTCTGCCTGAAACTGGCCTTCGACCTCGTGATCACGCCGGATGATCTATATTCGATTGGCGCGGGGGGGCATTGATCGAATGTTCTTTTCCACGAGACTGCAAATAAAAACCTTTGCCATCTTTTACGCGCTTGCTTTGACATGGGCACCTCAAAGCCATGCTCAGTCATCATTAGTCACTGATATTTCTTCACATTTAGTCTCGGTGACGTCCGATTTCACAGGTACAGAATTGCTTCTCTTTGGCGCAATTAATATCGACGACGATGAAGAAGGACCGAACCGCGGTGATGTACTGGTTGTCGTCCGTGGCCCGGAAAACGACGTCATTGTCCGGCGAAAAGAGCGAGTTGCCGGTATTTGGGTCAATACTAAAGCAATAGAATTTGCCCGCGTACCAAGTTTCTACGCCTTAGCGAGCAATCGGCCAGTGCAAGAAATCGCGCCACCGGATGTCCTTAAGCGTCTCCGTATCGGGCCTTCACGTCTGAACTTTCGCGCGGCCGAATCTGAGCAAGAAAAGCTCCCATTCGAGGAAGCCATTGTCCGACAGAAATCTCTGGCAAATCTCTATTCAGACCAGGAAACAGCGGTCTATTTTCTTGGTGATACCCTTTTCCGGACAACGATTGCTATCCCGACGAATGTGCCGGTCGGAGACTATATTGCCGAATTTTATCTCTTCAAAGACGGAGAGCTATTGGGTGCCCAGTCGTCTCCGTTGTTCATCAAAAAATCAGGGCTCGGGCGGCAAATCTATGATTTCGCCTATGATTACCCAGCGCTTTACGGTATCGCAGCAATCCTCTTAGCGTTGCTCGCGGGCTGGATCGCCTCTGCCATCTTCCGCAAGGATTAAAGTCTTTTAAATAAAGGGCATTTTATTTTGGCCGCAGTTCGATTAAAATAAACTGCACTAATAGTAACCACCCTGATATCCCGGAAAAACAAAAAGAATGGAGCGGGGCATTTGAGCCAACCCAACAAGACTGAATTTGTTCCAATTGCTATTGGCGTTCTCGTGCTGTGCTTTTTGATGGGGCTAGCCGGTCGTTTCGCATTCGAAAATTTTCCCAACCTTGTTTCACCGCTTAGTAACGAATTCCAATGGCCGCGCGGCACAGTGGCCTCCATCTACTCATTTGGTGCAGTTATCACAGGACTTACTGGACCTCTTGTCGGTATCCTGTTTGACCGGCTTGGCCCGCGCAGCGTTTATGGAATTGGTATTTTGTCTGCTGGCGTCGGACTGATGCTTGCCAGCTTTGCAACAAACATCTGGCAGTTCTATTTGACGATCAGCCTGCTCGTCGGTTTTTCCGCTTCCTGCTGCGGCAATGTGCCCAACGCCGCCATGGCCAGCCGATGGTTCAGGACACAAATCCCGCTCGCTCTCGCCATCATCTATTCTTCAATGGGTGCCGGCACTCTCATCGGGCTATCCCTTTCGCAGATTTTCATCGAGAATTATGGCTGGCGACAGGCGGAACTCCTACTCGGCTTCTGTGTTCTTAGCCTTCTTGTCGTTGTATTTCTTCCATGGCGTCGCATTGCCGCGGGCAGTACAGAACTTACCCGTCCGCAGGCTACCGATGTCAAGAAACCGGAAATAGAATGGACTATGTCCAAGGCGGTCCGCACACTACCATTCTGGGGCTTGGCATCCGTCTTCTTTTTCACCGGGAATGGCATGTTCTCGGTGGTTATTCAGGCAGTTACGTACCTTATAGAAGCTGGGTTTACCCCAATTGAGGCGTCGGTGAATTATGGCTTGTCAGGGTTGCTTATTCCTGTCGGCATGCTCGGCGCGGGATATATCGCCTTAAAAATTGGGCTCTTCAAAACGGCCATGATCAGCTATGTCATAACAATCGCGGCGGTGATTTTTATATGGTTGCTAGATCGATCGGATCACCTGTTACCGCTTTACGGTTTCATTATCTGCTTTGGCCTTTCAATGGGATCGCGTGGGCCGATGATTGGTTCCATCTCGTCACTTCTCTTTCATGGACGCAATTTTGGAACCATTTATGGCGGGATTGCCGTCGGGGGCGGATTTGGCATGGCCAGCGGATCCTATTTCTCAGGCCTTATTTTTGACCTGACAGGAAGCTATGATGCGGTATTCACCTATTCAATTATTTGCCTTGTCATCGGCGCTGCCCCGTTTATCCTGATAAAAGAAATTAGAAATCAATCATGGTAAGTTTGGACGGACCAGAAGGAGCAAAAAATGCCCATGGGCTTTGAAGACGTTTCCATCGAAGATTTTGCAATGGCCATTCCAGATGGCGCAAAGGTTGCAATTCCGGCGGATTATGCCGGCGTTTCCATGGAGGCGACCCGCGCCCTTATCCGGCGTCGCGTGAAAAACCTTCACCTTGTCGGCGTTCCAACCAGCGGGCTACAAGCCGAACTGCTGATCGGTGCCGGTTGTGTTAAGATATTCGAAAGTTCCGCGCTTACGCTCGGTGAATATGGCCCTGCACCCCGCTTTACAAAGGCGGTGCGTGAAGGCAGTATTGACCTCATTGACGCCACATGCCCGGCCATTCATACGGGGCTGCAAGCGTCACAGAAGGGCATACCTTTTATGCCCCTCCGCGGTATCTTGGGAAGTGATGTCCTGAAAAACCATCCGGGCTGGAAAGTAATACAAAATCCATTCGCAAACGAAGAGGATCCGATTGTTGCCATTCCCGCGATACAACCGGATATTGCCCTCTTTCATGCGCCCCTCGCGGATCGGGATGGCAATGTCTGGATCGGACGCAAGCGGGAGTTGGTAAATATGGCCCATGCGTCAAAGGCCGCATTCGTCACTGTCGATGCTATTTCAGAAACCAGCTTGTTCGAGACGGAGGAAAAGGCAGCCGGAGTGCTCCCCGCTCTCTATGTTGGCAAAGTTAGCGTCGCCCCGAACGGCAGCTGGCCACTTCCGTTCTGGAATGGAGCAGAAGTCGATGACGCCCATATGCGCCGCTATATGGATATGGCCAAGAGTGACGAAGGCTTTCAGGATTATCTCAATGAATTTATTCTACAGGAGACGGTCCCGGCATGACGAATACAGCAGAGGAAAAGAAGGCACTTATCTGCCTTATTGCCAATCTCCTGCGCGATTGCAATCACGTCGCTGTGGGTGCCGCCTCTCCGATCCCTGGCGCAGCAGCCCTGCTTGCCAAGGCCGCTTGGGGCAAGCCAAGGTTCGTCAATATCCTTGGGTCCGTCGCCAACAATTTCTTCACCGGCGGCGGCGGGGAGCTGTTTGATTGCGCAGCACAAGGACGGATTGATGCCTTTTTCCTTGGCGGTGGGCAGATCGACGGACAGGCGAATATCAATCTCATGGGGCGCGGTAACTATCCGAATTGCAGCCCGAGATGGCCGGGCACGTTCGGCTCCGCTTATCTTTATTTTCTAATACCGAAAGTGATCCTGTTCAGAGAGGAACATTCCCGGCGAACTCTGGTGGAGAAAGTAGATTTCATCAGCGCGCCTGGCATTTCCGATGAAAAGACCTATCGCAAAGGCGGCCCTTTCGGTTTGCTGACCAGCAAGGCATTCTTTCATTTTGACAAGGACAAGAAACGCTTTCGCCTGGAATCCATTCATCCGACCAGTTCGCTGGAGGATATCCTTGATAATACAGGATTCTCCTTTGATTATGCAGAAGATACACCTCTGACCTCACCGCCGGATCCGGCACTGCTCGAATTGCTCAACCGGGACGTTCGGGAGAAAGTAGCGGAAGTCTACCCGAATTTTGCAGATACGATATTTCCGGTGACTTCCCACGCCGCACAGGATATTTAACCCTTCACGAAAAACAAAATAAGAAGTAGGACCAACATGTCTAGTAAAGGTGCCCTCTCGGGCTTGAAAGTGATTGATCTTTCCCGTGTTCTCGGGGGGCCATTCTGTACCCAGATGCTGGGGGATCACGGTGCCGAAGTCATCAAGATTGAACCCCCGCAGGGCGATGAGACACGCGGCTGGGGCCCGCCCTATAATGATGCCGGAATTGCGGCCTATTTCTCTGGAACTAACCGTAACAAACGGTCCATCGCACTCGACATCCGCCATGACGAAGGCAAGAAGATCCTTCTCAAGCTGCTCGAAGACGCGGATGTTATCGTTGAGAATTTCAAGACAGGCAGCCTTGAAAAATGGGGCCTTGGCTATGACGAGGTTCTTTCTGAAAAGTTCCCACGGCTCATCCATTGCCGTGTTACCGGCTTTGGCGCAGATGGCCCGTTTGGTGGATATCCTGGATATGACGCTGTTATTCAGGCCTGGGCAGGTCTCATCAGCATCAATGGATCTCCCGATTCCGGTCAGGTTCGCCTTGGCATCCCACTGGTTGATCTTGGAACCGGCATGAATGCGGTTATCGGGATTCTGATGGCGGTGAACGAACGGCATGTCTCCGGCAAGGGACAATCGGTAGAGGCATCCCTGTTCGACACGGGGATACAGCTGCAGCATCCGCATGCCGCAAACTATCTGATGTCTGGTAATGCGCCTAAACTGACAGGGAATTCGCATCCAAATATTGCTCCGTATGATCTTTATCCAACACGTACGACACCTGTCTTCCTTGGTGTCGGCAATCACGGCCAGTTCACAAAACTCTGCGCATCTCTGGGTGAGCCGGAACTCGCGAACGACCCACGATTTGCAGACAACTCACTTCGTGTGAAAAATCGCAATGCCTTGAATGAGGCTCTGAACAGGCTTTTTGCTGACAAAGACGGAGTGGAAGTGGCGACACAGCTACTGGCGGCGGGCGTTCCCGCGGGTGCCGCCATGTCTGTCCCTGAGGCGATCAATCATCCACATACCCGCCATCGTAATATGGTCGTCGAAATGGATGGCTATAAAGGCACAGGGGTTGCCGTTAAACTGAGCCGGACTCCGGGATCCGCAAAGTCGATCCCGCCTGCCTTTGGCGCGCAGGGTCGTGACATCCTTAAGGAACATGGCTTCGGCGATGATGAAATCGAGAATTTTGTAAGTGACGGTGTTTTATGGGAACAGCCCAAATGACTGTCTGAATCCTAAATTTTCAATTCGGGGGTTGAAGTCGGTTCGTCCCCGTCTGATAGTATAAAGTGAGATAACCACGGTGGGCGCACCACATAAACGAAGGTGGACAGAAAAATGGTGAAATTTGGTGTAAATCAGTCAGTGGAGCGTAAAGAGGATTTTCGTCTTATCACCGGAACGGGCGAATATACCGACGACATCTCACTGGATGGGCAGCTTTATGGATATATGCTGCGGTCGCCGGTCGCCCACGGAAAAATCCTCTCCATCGACATTGACGAGGCGAAACAGGCCCCGGGTGTCGTAGACATCATCCTCGGACAGGAACTGGAAGCCGACAAGGCAAACCAGCTCCCCTGCATGATTCCGCTTAAAAATCGGGACGGCAGTGATCGTGCGGACCCCGGCCATCAGGTGCTCGCCACGGAAAAGGTTCGCTACGTGGGTGATAATATCGCCTATGTTATTGCGGAAACTCTTACTCAGGCAAAAGACGCCGCAGAATTGATCTATGTCGATTTCGAAGAAGAGGACGTCGTCGTTGATACGAAAACAGCGAACGCGCCGGGTCAGCCGCTGGTCCATGACAATGTCCCGAACAATGTTGCCTTCGACTGGGATCAGGGGGATGAGAAGAACATTCAGGACGTCTTTGCCAAGGCGGACCATGTCACCGAGATTGAACTGATTAACAACCGGGTTGTCGTAAATTCAATGGAGCCCCGCGGCCTGATCGCGGATTGGGACGGCACTGCGGGAAAAATGACCGTGAGTATGGGTACGCAAGGTGGCTGGGTCCTCCGCTCCCTGCTTGCCAACGCGATTTTGCATGTTCCCGAAGAAGATATTCGGGTGATTACGCCAGATGTCGGCGGTGCCTTTGGCATGAAGCTTTTCTTCTATTCTGAATGCGCCGTCACGGTCTGGGCTTCCCGCAAGCTAGGACGACCGATCAAATGGATTGGGGAACGAAGCGACGCGTTTCTTTCCGATACGCAAGGGCGCGATCATGTGACCCGCGCCAAGCTCGCTTTCGATGCCGATCACAAAATTACCGGCATGATGGTGGAAACCAATGCCAACCTCGGCGCTTATCTATCCACTTTCGGCCCGTTGATCCCGACTATGGCGGCAGTAAAAGTTCTGCCGGGCGTCTATGACATCCCAAATTTCTATTACCGCAGCATCGGCGTCTTCACTAATACAGTGCCAGTAGATGCCTATCGCGGCGCGGGCCGGCCAGAAGCCATTTATGTGATCGAACGGCTGATGGATACAGCTGCGCGAGAACTTGGCCTCGGGCAAGATGAGATCCGGCGCAAGAACTTCATTCCCGTTTCTGCTATCCCTTATACAACCTCTACCGGCTGCGTTTATGACAGTGGGGAATTTGAGCGAATTATGGATCGGGCGCTCGTAACATCCGACTGGGCGAATTTCGCTGATCGCCGCGACGCCTCCGCCGCGAACGGAAAACGTCGAGGTATCGGCATGTGTTATTATATCGAGGCAACTGCCGGCAACCCAACTGAGACTGCCACTATCCGTTTCGAGGACGATGATCATGTAACAGTTGCGGTCGGCACTCAATCCTCCGGACAGGGCCATTCGACCGCCTATGCACAGATTGTCGCAGAGCGGCTGGGTGTCCCTTTTGAGAATATTGAGATTGTTCAGGGCGATACGGACAAGATCAAGTCAGGTGGCGGCACAGGCGGCTCCCGGTCCCTCACAACGCAAGGACCGGCCATCCATGCGGCGAGTGACGAGGTGATCAATAAAGGGAAAGAGCTTGCAGGCCACTTCCTTGAAGCGGCGGCTGTGGATATCGAGTTCTCAGCCGAGGAGGGCGAATTTGCAATCGCCGGAACGGACCGCAAGATCGGCATTCTTGAACTGGCCCATCGCGCCCGAGGTCTGGGACAACTTCCGGAGAACCTCGCGGAGGGTCTGGATTCAGAAGCAAGCTTCACGGTCGAGGCATTCACCTATCCCAACGGCTGCCATATTGCAGAGGTCGAAATCGATGAACTCACCGGCGCGACAGAGGTTGTCCGCTATGTCATCGTCGATGACTTCGGCACAATCGTCAATCCAGCTCTGGTCCGCAATCAGGTCATTGGCGGCGTCGGTCAGGGAATTGGCCAGGCTCTTACCGAACATACGGTCTATAGCGACGATGGGCAGCTCCTGACCGGATCCTACATGGATTATGGCATGCCACGCGCGGACAATATCCCGCTTGATCTACTCTATGAAACGATCGAGGTCCCCTGTACCATGAACCCGATGGGCGTTAAAGGCTGTGGGGAAGCTGGGTGTATTGGCGCGCCGCCCGCCGTCATAAACGCGATTATAGACGGCCTTGCCGATCTTGGTGTCCGTCATGTCGACATGCCCGCAACGCCGCAGCGGGTGTGGAATATCATCCAGCAAGCAAGTTAGACGGTCTGCCGCTTGACCAGGATTTTCATTGATGCAGATGCCTGCCCGGTAAAGGACGAAATTTATCGCGTCGCCGGGCGGCACCAATTGACGACCTATGTGGTCAGCAATAGCTGGATGCGCATTCCGCAAAGCCAGCTTATCGAGCAAATTGTCGTCGATGATGGCTTTGATGCGGCAGATAACTGGATTGCCGAAAATGCGAATTCGGGTGATGTCGTTATTACATCGGATATACCGCTTGCGGATAGAGCTCTCAAGAAATCTGCTGTCGTCCTCGGCCCGTCTGGTAAGGCCTTTACCGAACAATCCATCGGCATGTCCCTCGCCATGCGCGACCTTAACGCGCATCTTCGCGAAACCGGCGATATCTCAGGCGGCAACGCCCCGTTCAGTAAAAAAGACCGCAGCCAGTTCCTGAATGTATTGGAGAACACTCTGCAGAAACTGCAGAAGGGATAGGGTTACTCCCCACTCATCTCCAAGATCTTATCTGCCGCCAATACTTATTTTCTTGGCGGCAGATAATAAGGGATTATTCTCTTGTTATCTCTACATTCGAAGCATCAAATCTGGGCATACCCGCCGTCGACGAATACTTCGCTACCAGTCATAAAGCTGCTATCGTCAGAGGCGAGGAACGCTGCAACAGCTGCCGTTTCGGAAGGATCGCCGATCCGGCCCAAGGGCGTCTTTTCAATGAAGCCTGCGACAATTTCATCTTCCACCCCGGTTGTTGCAAAAATATCCTTGAGCTTTTGCGTTTCCGTTGCCCCAGGGGAGAGGACATTGACCCTGACACCCGTGCCCTTGAGATCGAGAGCCCAGCTTCGGGCGAAGTTACGAACTGCTGCTTTTGATGCACTGTAAACGCTCATAGCGGGCGTACCCGTCACCCCCACAGTCGACCCTGTCAGGATAATTGAGCTGCCAGACTCAAGCAGCGGAAGCGCCTTTTGAACCGTAAATAGCGTGCCTTTGACGTTTATCTCAAATGTTTGAGCGTAATGGTCCGGGGAAATCTCGCCAAGGGAGGAAAACTCACCAATCCCGGCATTGGCGAACAAAATATCGACACCGCCCTTCTCAGTTTTCACCGTTTCGAACAGATTATCCAGATCCGCCAGGTTCGTGATGTCGCCACGAATTGCGCGTGCGTTTGTGCCAAGTTCGTCCAATGCAGCGTCCAGAGCATCCTGCCGACGCCCGAAAATATAGACAAATGCGCCTTCGGCCAAAAACCGCTTAGCTGTCGCCAGGCCGATCCCGCTTGCGCCACCGGTGATGACAGCTGTTTTTCCTTCAAGCTTACCCATGATTTGATCTCCTTTATTTGAAACTAATCTGGAGATATGGGATAGTTTCTTTTTGACAAGTATGCACCTTTTGGTAAGTATAAGGAATGAATACAGAATCCACAGAACCATCCCCCTTTATCTGCGGTCTCGACGCATCCCTGCGTATCATTGGCGGAAAGTGGAAGCCGTTGATCCTCTTTTTCCTCGGCCATGGACCAAAGCGGTACGGCGAGTTAAAGCGGGAAGTGCGCGGCGTCAGCCACAAGATGCTAATCCAGCAATTAAAGGAACTCGAGGCGCATGGTGTCGTTTTACGCACGGATTACAAAGAAGTCCCGCCACGTGTCGACTATACGTTGACGCCATTTGGCGAGAGCCTCATCGAAGCTATGGTCCCGCTGTGCGGCTGGGGCGAAAGAAACTCGGAGGTTATCGAGAAAGTGATCTCTAAACGGAAAGAAGGGGCGTCGTCCTAACGCATCTACTATGCGAGACATGTCAGGCCGCATCGGTATAGAGTGACAAAAAGAAAGTGGCGCACCGGGGAAGATTCGAACTCCCGACCCCTAGATTCGTAGTCTAGTGCTCTATCCAGCTGAGCTACCGGTGCTTATTTGCCAGCCTGTCTTTGACCGACAGCAAGGCGCGAATTGCATGTGGCGCCTGCCTGAGGATCGGGAAATTAATCAAAAGGGGGAGGCAATGCAAGCGATTAAACCAGATTTTCTTAAAAAGTTGTGTCGAAATCGCTTCTTGTCGCCACGCTTTTCATTAGATACTATCTGCCACTGATTTCCGGTTACAATAACCGCTCGGCATGGAACGGCGAAATTGCCCTCCCGCTACCGGGTTTTTGCGCGCACAGAAACTAAGAGTGTTTTACAACCATGGTACTCAACCTTACCCGTCCCGTTGCAGTCAGCGCCGTGTTACTCGTCGCGAGTTGCTCTTTTGTTGATGAAAAACTGCTACCGCCCCTGGCGGGCGATCCGGCGCCCACGAAATCGGGCCAGGAAGCCGTTGCCAGCGCAGAGAAGGCGGCAATGTCCGCAGATCCCACAGCGACACAAGCGGCCTTGGCATCTGCCTCTTCAGCCGGAGCTGCGCCCGCACCACAGGCTACCACAGCAAGCCGGTTCCAACTGCCGGAGGTCACCACAGCGCCAAGTACGGGCACTGTCGTTGGACAGCGGGTTGAAACGTTGCGTGACAGCCTCCGGGCTCTGCAGGCACGCGTCAACCAGAGCAGCGCCCAATTCGAGGCAATGGAAGCCTCGACCACCGCAACGTCGCAGCGCTATCACGGAACCATGGCCGCCATCAATGCACGCCTTCAGATCGGCACGACCAAGGGTAACCCGATCCTGATCAGCCAGTGGAATGAAGCCCAAAGCGACCTGGAAAAAATTGCGGCGGATGTTTCGGAGATGAACAACCTTGCGAATACAGTCGCAGGGGACGCGGGTGAGGTTGGTTTCTTGCTCGAATCGGTACAGTCCGCCTTTGAGCTTAGCGGCGCGATAGAAGAAGATCACCGCCAGTTGACGGTGTTGGAGGATGAAACAAGCCGGACTTCCGTCCTGACAAACCGTCTCCTTAACCAGCTCACCAATGATATTAACCGCCAGACAGCCTATGTGGGTACTGAGCGGATGAACCTCACCAACACGTCGATCGCAATCAAGAACGGTGGATTCTTGGGATCAAGCGCTGGCACGCGTAATTACCTTGAAACGGCCAAGGCGGCGGATACGACATCTGGGGAACGTCAGGCGTTGGTAATTATCCGCTTCGACCGGGACGATGTCGCCTATGAACAGGCTCTCTATGATGCGATCAGCCGCACCATGCAGGAACGGCCGCAATCTTCTTTCGATGTGGTCTCCATTGCACCGCTGAACAGCAATCTGGCTAACAATCAGGTGAAGTCAGTGCAAAATGCTGAACGGGTCCTTAGGTCTCTCATTGACATGGGCCTGCCTGCGTCGCGCGTTAAACTTGCCAGCACAGCGAATGCAAATGTTGCCTCTAACGAGGTACATGTATACGTCCGGTAAAATCTGACTATTACGGCAATAAAAAAAGCGACGGTAAATCCGTCGCTTTTTCTTTTCTAGAGCCGCCTCCGCGACCGAATATTCTTTATCCGAAGATCATGCCTTCGACATTCTCAACGAAAAAGGCAATGCCGACACCGGCGGCAACAGCACCAGCAATGCGTGGCTTTGCCGCTGCGGTCTCAGTAGCGTGCCAGACTTTTTCAGCAATAAATCCAGCGCCGATGGCAATTGAATATTGAATAGCCGCGAACCCGATGAGATAGGCAACAAGCGGCGTATTTTCTGCACCAACAATTGCCTCACCATAGGCGCCGCCATGAAACAGGCCGGCAATAGCAAAGATCGCCATATGAAGGGCCGCAGGGATTTTCTTACCCGACACCACCAATGCGCCCAGAAGAATAACCGATCCGGTGATCACCAGTTCAGCGAAGGGAAGCGCCACTCCATTTGTGATCAGCAAACATCCGGCAATTGTTCCCAGAATAAAGGCAAGAGGCGCAATATATTTTCGTGTCAGAAAGACCGCTGCCAAGCCGACCAGAACCACGAAGGCCAAGTGATCGATCCCGATAATTGGGTGCCCAATGCCTGACAAAAGACCTTCCGTGAAATTACTAGGTGTCGCGCCACCCATTGGATGATGCGCAAAAGCCAGTGTTGGAACCATCAGTGCAGCAAGCACTGTCGTCGCCGCTATTCTATATCGCATGTCATTCTCCTGTTTTCGTCTCACCCGACGAATTGTCTTTACGTCCTGTCAGCGGCAGGTCTCCTGGCTTGCGCTATCACGGTGCTTTCTACCTTCCCAGAATGATCCAGTGGCATCTTTGAAAGCCCCTTCGCGCTAACAGTTGCGGGGGCAGCCATAGAATTGGACGCTAAACCGTCCTCACTATATTCCCTTTTAACTGACCGATAAAATCGATAGAACCGCCTTCGGCAAACTCTATCAACTGCCATCGATGATGACCAGCGGCAATTACTGCCAATTGAAATCTTTTGCAGGCAGAGAGCAGACTGAAATGATAGTTTCGACGAGATGTTATCGGGTATTTTTAGGTCTCACATCTCATATATTAAAATAATTCTAAAAACTACTTGCATAAATTTCTGAGCTGAATATATATGGCTCACGACAAGAATTTGCATACTGATGGAGTTAAAAAGATGAAAAATATGGAAGGACAGAAAGTCCCGAATGTCACCTTCAAGACACGTGACGGCGATAGCTGGTGCGATGTGACAACGGATGAGCTTTTCAAAGGCCAGAAAGTTGTCCTGTTTGCTCTTCCCGGAGCCTTTACACCAACATGCTCTTCGTCGCATCTCCCCCGATACAACGAGCTTGTTCCGACTCTCGAGAAAGCTGGCGTCGACAGAGTCATCTGTCTTTCGGTCAACGATACATTTGTCATGAACGAGTGGAAGAAAGACCAGAAAGCTGAGAACATTACCTTCCTCCCGGATGGGACAGGCGCTTTCTCCGAAGGCATGGGCATGCTTGTAAATAAGGATGATCTTGGCTTTGGTAACCGGAGCTGGCGCTATTCAATGCTGGTCAATGACGGCGTCATAGAAAAAATGTTCATTGAGCCTGATGTCGAAGGCGATCCGTTTGAAGTTTCAGATGCGGACACAATGCTCGAATATCTGAGCCCGAGCGCAGAGAAGCCAAAGGCGATTACGGTCTTTTCAAAGCCGGGCTGTGGCCATTGTACAAGGGCCAAAGCTGCATTGGAGAAAGCCGGTCTTGGATATGAGGAAATCATTCTCGGTAGCGATGCAACAATGCGCTCCCTGAGAGCCGTTTCTGGCGTCCTGACCACACCGCAGATTTTTATCGACGGCCAGAAAATCGGTGGTGCTGACGAGTTGGAAAACTATCTTGGCGCCGGCAAATCCGCCGCCGCATAAATTTCCAAATACCGCGAAGAAGGTTTCGTCAATTTTCCTTCTTCAAAAAAACCCGCTGGTGAGAGCCAGCGGGTTTTTTTTACAGCGTTTGATAGACCTAAAGGACGTTAATCACTCCAGGACATCCGTGACGCATCGGTGACGAAGAATGGCAGATCGTTCCATACACCGTTCAGCCCATTGCGAACCACAACCACACGCGGCAACTGGAACATAAAGCCGTTTACGGCATCTTCAGCCAGAATCTTCTGCGCGGTCTGCAAAAGTTCTGTGCGTTCAGCTGGTGAAGCTGCAGATTCAGCTGCGGCAACCACTTCGTTGAACTTCGGATTATTATAATTGAAGTAGTAGTTTTCACGAGCGTAAATGCCAATATCCATTGGTTCTACATGCGAGACAATTGACAGGTCATAGTTTTTCTTTTTGTAGACTTCATCAAGCCATTTCGGCCAGTCAACATTCTCAATTTTGATTTTGAAGCCGGCTTTTTCAAGCTGTGCTGCAACAATCTGTCCACCTTTACGGGCGTAGTCATCCACTGGCGGTAGCTTCAATGAAAGCTCCAATCCGTCCGGATATCCTGCCTCGGCAAGAAGCTGCTTGGATTTTTCAGGGTCAAATGGATAAGTTCCAGTCAGATCGAGATAATCCGGATGATGTGGTGCGAAATGCGTTCCGATTGGCGTTCCAAAACCAAACATCGCACCATCAATCAGTTCCTGACGATTGATCGCATGTGCGATTGCCTGACGGACTTTCAACTTTGAAAGTGCTTCATCCGCATTGTTGGTGCTGAGAATGGTTTCACCGTTTGTGTTTCCGACCACAACATTGAAATCGTCCTTCAGGGCGTCACTGCCGATCAGCTCCTTCGGGATATCCGCAACATCCACATCGCCAGCGAGCAGCGCAGCAAGACGCGCCGGACCATCACTGATAAAGCGGATCGTGACATTCTTGATCGCAACGTCGTCTTTGGCACGATAGGTATCAGCCGCCGTCAGCTTCAGGCTATCGCCTTTCGTCCAACTTGCAACTTTATACGGACCCGTGCCAACCGGATTGGTTGCGTTGGTCGCATCCGATGCCGGATCGACAATCACGGCTGTAGATTCGCTCAACTGCTCAAGTAGGGCCGGGCGGCGCTCTTTAAGCTTGATAACCACAGTATTAGCATCTGGCGTCTCAATGCTTTCCATATTGGCAAAGCGATCTTTACGCTTATTTTGGCTGTCTTCAGCGGCGTTGGCCTCAAACGTGTATTTAACGTCGGAGCTGTCGAAATCCGCACCGTCGTGGAATTTCGCTCCCTCGACCAACTTAAAGGTATAGGTAAGGCCGTCATCACTGATGGTCCAACTTTCCGCAAGAGCCGGATGGATCATGCTTTTTTCATCCATGCGGGTCAGGCCCTCATAGACATTATAAAGTGTGGTAAGCGAAATCGCTGCGGCTGCGCCAGTTCTCGGGTCAAGCCCAGGCGGCTCCAACCGCTGGGCGAAAGTAACAGTGTCATTCGCTGCCTGAGCCGATAGCGGCGCCAACACGGCACCAGCAAGGGCGGCGGCAATAAGTATTCTCTTCATAGACTTCTCTCCCTTGTATAAAACCTCAATATTTAGGACATATATCCCGGCAATCCGCCTAAACTTCTGGCGTTATAAACAGCCCGGGCAATGGATCTTGCGACACAATCGGCAGCCATTGTGCCGATCTTCGCCACACCGAATGGTCTTGGGCCTGATAACTCTTCTTTTTCCGTCGATATTGCAAAAATACTATCGCCGTCAAAGGGGGTATGTACAGGCCTAATTGCACGCGCAAGGCCATCATGGGCCATGATGGCGACTCGCTTGGCTTCTGATTTTGTTAGGGCAATATTCGTTGCGACAACACCAATAGTTGTATTTTCGGCAAGGCGCGACTCGGTCGGCATATCCAATGATATATCCCCGGCAAGATCGGGTGACCCCATGCCACCAAATTCCGATTTCTGCTCGAACGGCCAAGCCCAAAAATGACGCGTTCCGGGCATAACAACACTGCCGACCGGGTTTACAGCGAAAATCGCCCCGACCTGCACACCGTCCTCACTGATCAGAGAGGCGCTCCCCAATCCGCCTTTCATCTTACCGGCGGCGGCGCCGTACCCTGCGCCAATATTGCCAAGAGGAAAATCATCCGTCACATTTTCCACGGCTTCCATTCCGAGTTGACGATAGGGAGGCATATCCCCCCAATCCTTACTACCGGCATTGGCCAGATCGAATAAAATAGCCGACGGAACAATCGGGACACGAATGCCTCTCACATCGAAGCCGCGCCCTTGTTTCGCGAGCGCCATAACGGCACCGGCCGCCGCCTCCAGTCCGAAGACAGATCCACCGCTTAGAACGATACCTTCCACCCGTTCCACCAGACAGTCAGGGTTAAGCGCCTCAGTTTCACGGGTCCCGGGGCCGCCGCCACGGACATCGACCCCGGCAACCGCAGGCGTATCAGGTATAATCGCCGTGACACCCGTCATTGCCCGTGCATCTTCGGCATTGCCAATTTTTACGCCATCAACATCTGTTATAAGATTTTTGGTGCCAGGTTTGTTCATGATATTTATCTTTTGCTTTTGTTTCCGTAACGTTAGCCTTGGCCAAACAATCGGTCAACTTATCTTCGCGGCCGCAAAAATTTCTAACAAGGAGTTCTTTTTCATGACCGCCCTTTCCCTGTTCCAGATGTCTCCGTGTTGCCGAATGCTGACGTTTGCGTTGTTTTGCGTGGTACTCTCCTCACCAACTCGGGCAGAAACCGGCAATAAATTCATGATAGCCGCTGCCAACCCGCTCGCAGCTGAAGCCGGACGGGATATGCTCGCGCGCGGCGGTAGTGCGGTCGATGCGGCGATTGCCACTCAGATGGTGCTGACCCTAGTAGAGCCACAATCCTCCGGCATCGGCGGCGGCGCGTTTTTACTCCATTTCAATGGCGAAACAAAGGAGCTTGAAACTTATGACGGGCGGGAGACTGCGCCCGCCGCTGTGACAGAAACACATTTCCTGAAAACAGACGGTACCCGCAAGAAATTTTATGAGGCGGTCGTCGGAGGCGGATCAGTTGGCGTTCCCGGGGTTGTCGCCATGCTGGCAAAAGCACATAAGGAATATGGGATCCTGCCCTGGAAGGACCTGTTCGACCCGGCGATCAAGCTGGCAGATGAAGGCTTTCTTATTTCCCCACGTCTTCATTACCTGCTCGACCGGGATAAATACCTGAAAACCAAGGCTGCAGCTGCCACTTACTTCTATAACGCCGACGGGACTGCGAAACCCGAAGGCACCCGCCTCAAAAATCCCGCCCTTGCAGCAACTTTAAAAAAAATCGCCAGGGGCGGAGCGGAGGCATTTTATCGCGGTGATATAGCGAAAGCGATTGTCGAGACAGTCCGCAGCGATAACCAGAATCCAGGTCTGCTCACACTCGACGATATGGCAAATTATCAGGCGATAAAAAGAAAGCCGGTTTGTGCGCCTTATCGCCTGCATCATGTATGTGGCATGGGGCCGCCAACGTCCGGCGGAATTACGCTGTTACAAGCTTTGCGCGTCCTTGAGACATGGGATATGCCCACAATCAGCCCGAGTAGCGCTGAGGCAATCGATCTTATCGCGCAAGCAAGCGCCCTTGCCTTCGCCGATCGCGGGAAATATCTTGGCGATGGAGACTTTATCGATATACCGATCAAGGGGTTACTGGGCGAGGAATATGTTGAAAATAGGGTCAAGCTAGTCAAACCCGGCGAATCACCTTTGCCCTTTTCTGCGGGTAACCCGGT
The DNA here is from genome assembly GCF_020731145.1 of Sneathiella sp. HT1-7. Lineage (GTDB taxonomy): Bacteria > Pseudomonadota > Alphaproteobacteria > Sneathiellales > Sneathiellaceae > Sneathiella. Next base: position 377,072 of record NZ_JAJFZN010000001.1, read on the forward strand.
TGAGAAACAAGGCTCCCTCGGCTTGGATAACGCGATCGAACTTCCCTCCACCAGCCATTTCAGCATTATGGATAGCGCGGGCAATGCCGTCTCCATGACCACATCCGTTGAGAATGTGTTCGGTTCCCGCCTCATGACCAACGGGTTCATTCTCAATAACCAGCTGACCGATTTTTCCTTCTACCCCGCCACGGAAGACGGACCCGTCGCCAACCGGATTGAGCCCAACAAACGGCCGCGCAGTTCCATGTCCCCAACAATGGTGTTCGACAGGGACGGAAATCTGCAGATGGTTATTGGGTCTCCCGGCGGTAGCCGGATTATCGGCTATGTCCTGAAAACAATTGTTGCCTCACTCGACTGGAATATGGACATGCAGTCGGCTATCGCGTTGCCTCATTTCATAAACCGGAATGGCTCTCTCGACATTGAAGCAGACACGCCCCTTGAAGACCTCCAATCTGAGCTGGAAGCCATGGGCCACGACGTCAAAGTCCGCGCTCTCAACAGCGGGCTTCATGGCATCCGGATTACGAATAGTGGTCTTGAAGGCGGCGCAGACCCGCGGCGCGAAGGCGTTGTGCTTACCGGTGATGCGCATTAATTAGTCTTCGGGCAATTGTACGACAATAAAGAGACGGGAAAATGGATACAGGGTCGAATCATCCTGACTGACAGGATAGGAATCCAGAAGCATTTCGGCATACTGGCTTTCGAACAACTCTGCTTCTTCTGTGCCCAGAGCCGCGAGGAATGGTCGAAGCGCGGTGCCCCTTGTCCATTCCAGAACGGCGTCCTTACCTTTCAGGACCTGAAAGTAGGTAGTCTCCCAGATATTGACTTTTTCTGCCAGTGGCGACAATAGATCGAAATACCAGTTGATGTTGTGTACCGGTGCGGGCCGAACCAGATGCCCCAGCCTGTCGATCCATTCCGGGGACTGGGCGAGATCATACAAATTCTGATGAGACGGGGCGGAAAAGTTATTCGGCATCTGCACGGCCAGCACACCACCTGGGCGCAGTTGCTTCAGAAGGTTGGGAAATAGATTTTCATGATCGTCCAGCCAGTGAAGTGCCGCATTGCTGAAGATCAGATTACCCTTGCTGGTCGGGGAAAATCGACCGATGTCCGTGAGCTTCCATTCGATGGACGGGTGATCGCGACGTGCCTTGGCGAGCATTTCCTCGGAACTGTCGATGCCGGTAATAATCGACTCATTCCAATGTTGCGAGAGGAGCGCCGTGACATTTCCCGTACCACAACCAAGATCATAGATAACGGAAGGCGAAATAAGCGGCACCTGCGACAACAGATCCAGCGCTGGACGCAGCCGATGATCGGAGAAAAGAGTATATTGTTCCGGGTTCCATGCCATCTCCGCGTTGCCTCCTTGTTGTCAATTATCTATAAGGTAGCAATTTTATGCGGCAAATACAGCGGCGTTTCGAGAAAAAATCAACGCGGCTAGTCAGCAGAGACCGTATCTGCCTTTGCGGCTTGCAAACGTTCGAATTCTTCAACGGAGATATTTTCCACGCCACCGGACACCAGTGCCGGTACTTTACGCACCCTAAGCGACTTTTCCGTTACATAGGGGTTTTCTTCGCGGTAGCAATTAACACTGCCGAGCGTTTTATAACAGTAAAGTGGCGGCTGGACGAATGTCTCTTTCTTGCTTGGGCAGAAGTCATCCCCAGAAGAAAGATTGGTGAAAGAACAGGAATCGCCAAAGATGCCGGCGACATTTTTGTCGACCGTTTTGAAAATATCACTGGAACAACCGCTTATCGTGACGGCAGCCCCAATTAACCCCATTATTGTCATAGCCCGCATAGTCGTCATGCAGAATACCTATCATCCGAACAAACTGGCCCAAGTTTACCCGGCCAGCCTATCGAAGGAGCGTTTACATTGCGTTAATCAGGTATTTCGATGCAAAAAATTGTGCCCGAGCTACCGGTCCGCTCAAGCGTGACCTCTCCACCATGAGCAACAATTAGCTCGCGCGCGATGGAAAGGCCGAGCCCTGTGCCGCCTGCACGCGCGGAACCAGAGAAGGGTTCGAACAAATGCTCCCTCGCCTTTGCATGCAAGCCCGGTCCAGAATCGCATATTCGGATCAAGGTCCGCGAACCCGCGCGCAAGGCGTGGATATCAATGGTGCCATCCCCCTCCATCGCTTGCACCGCATTCCGGCAGAGATTGAGCAGGATCCGATAGAACTGGTCGCGATCAGCGTTCAACATTAACCCCGCCGGAATTTTATTCCGCCAAGTAATGCCATTATTTTCCCGCAGCCCCACAGATGTTTTTACCTCATTCACCAGTGGCTCCAAAAGGAACCGCTCTTTTTTTGGCTCCTGCTCATCGGCCCGGCCGTACTTTAAAGTCTGCGTACAAAGATCTATCGCCCGATCAATACTTGTCATCAACCGGGGAACCACCTTCTGCACTTTCGGGTCCTTCACCTCGGACAGACTGTCACTGACAATCTGGGAGGTGGAGAGGATGTTTCGAAGGTCATGGCTAATCTTGGTGACGGCTGTACCAAGCGCGACAAGATGTTGCTTCTGCTTCAGGGCCGCCCGAAGGCGCGTCTGCATGATTTCAAGTTCGTGCTCGGCAACACCGATTTCATCGCGCCGACCGGAGGGGACAACGGCAGTACTGATATCTTCCGGTGCGCGGCGAAAGGCGATCATACTTTCGCTTAAACGTCGCATCGGTCGCACCATAAGCCAATGAAGCGTCAAATAGACAAGGATTGCCGTCAGGGTCGAGATAATCAGGGACAACCAGAAAATATTCCATGCATAATCATACATGGCATCTATCAGGGGAGCCTCGTCAATAACCACTTCTAGCATGGAATTTGGCTCGTTCTCGATCGGGCTGATAATCCGGATTATCCGCCCCGGCCCGACCATCAGGCTCATAAACGCATGCTCGATCAGGGTAAATGGGCTTTGGTGGGCGAGATCGAATTCCGCATCGATGGCGGGCGGCATATTCTCACTCAGGATCAGGAGCCGCGAATTCGCGCCATGCAGCACAACACTTCGGGCGCCGACACGGAACAGTAATTCCTCCCGCAGTTCCTCAGACACCATATTATCTGGCGACGCCAGCAGTGAAAGGGTTGCGAGATGGGCAAAGTCTGTTTTCTTGACGAGGTAGTTCAGCCGAAAAAAGGCGATGGACGGCACGAAAATCAAAACTTCTGCCAGCATGACAAAAACAAGCGTCAAGATCAGCAGCCGCGCGGAGAGACTGCGGAAGGGCGCAACTATTTTTCGCAATAAAGCCATTCTTCAGAATAGATCAAAAAAGTGGGCCGGTATCAACTTAATGATACCGGCCGATCCGATGCAAACGCTTAAATACTCGAAATACTTCTGTTCCTGCGCATTAGCTCTTTTTGGCAGCGCATGGATTAGCCTTGCAGGGGTTACAAGGATTACAGGTCTTTTTCGCAGCGCAAGGGTTGCACGGGTTACAAGCTTTCTTTGCGGCGCAAGGGTTACAGGGATTGCAGGCCTTCTTAGCGGCGCAGGCGTTACACGCTTTTTTCGGTGCACAGCCGGCCATTGCAGTTGGCATTGCCGCAGTTGCAGCCATAGAGGCGATCGCGGCGGCGGTTAATACTTCCTTGAACATAAGTCTCTCCTGTTAATTTCTGATATCCCGTCAAGCAATTATTGCTTAACGGAACAATGCCTCTTTTGAGGCTGGATTCCGAATCAACTGCGATAACGAACGCGTTATCGAAAAGGCTATCCAAAGAAAGAGAGAAACTTCACCACCGCGCGGGTGCGAGAACTGAAAAGGCTGGGTGTATAGTAGCTACCCGCTGCCCGTTTGCTGATTTCACCGAGTGTGGGATAAGGCGCTATATAGCTCGCCATTGTCCCAATTTTGAGCTTCCCGGTGATCGCGACGCCCCAGGGATGAATCAACTCGCCCGCATGTGGGCCAACGATACCTGCACCCAATATACGCCCTTTATCAGTGGTAATCGCCTTGATCATACCGTCCGTTTGCCGTTCCGCCCTTGCCCGATCGATATCAGCAAAAGGAAAGGAGAGGACTTTTATCTTATCCCCGTATTGTTCGCGCGCAGCATCTTCACTCAGGCCGACATTGGCTAGCTCCGGATCGGTAAAGGTGACCCAGGGCACAGCACTGTAATCGACCTTTGCAGGAAGACGGAAGAGCGCGTTTCGAATAAAGATTCCGGCGTGATACCCGGCTATGTGAGTGAACTGATAGCTACCGGCGGCATCGCCAATGGCATAGATCTTCTTATTTGTACTGCGCAGGCGAGAATCAACAGTTACACCTTTGGGGGAGTATTCCACACCTGCTGCCTCAAGATTAAGGCCTTCAACATTTGCCTTGCGCCCGGCGGCGACAAGCAAATGCGATCCGACCAGCACTTCCGCCGATGAGTCTTCACCCAGTGAGACCTGATAGGCACCGCCCGCATCTTTTTTTACGTCGGATATTTTTACTCCTTCACGAATATCGACCCCTTCCTCCCGGAGGGTTTTAAGGACGACAGCGCTTAAACCAGGATCATCCCGGCCGAATGCCTTGAACGCCTCTAGCACTGTTACTTTCGACCCGAGCCGGGCGTGAGCCTGCGCCATTTCAAGGCCGATCGGCCCGCCACCAATAACGATCAGGTGATCAGGTTGCACACGATTTTCAAAAATCGTTTCATTAGTCAGATATCCGGCGTCTTCCAGGCCCGGGATGGGTGGGGCCGTCGCGCTCGATCCTGTTGCAATCACAAAACGGCGGGCAGTTACCCGCGTATCGCCAACTTCGAGTTCATTTTCTGAAACAAAACGGCCATAGCCCTGAATCACCTCAACGCCCAGCTCTTCGAAACGCTCAACCGAATCATGGGGTGCGATAGACCCAATAACCTCCTGTACATGATCCATGACTTTCGGAAAATCAACGCTTGGCGCCTGTCCTGTTATACCGAAGTCGCTGGCATTCTTCAGGCACGACGCCTTTTTTGCCGCAGCGATCAGCGCCTTTGACGGGACACAGCCGTAGTTCAGGCAATCGCCGCCCATCTTGCTCCCTTCGATAAGAACTGTTTTCGCCCCCATCTGGCTCGCGCCTGCTGCAACAGAAAGACCGCCAGAACCGCCGCCAATCACACAAATATCTGTCTTGACCTGGTTTGCCATAAGGAATGCTCCTACGCTTTATTTCGGAATTTCTTCAGGACGATCGGCAAAAGAGCAATGACACCAAGCGCAAAGAATGAAAATAGTATCTCCGTCGTCACAAGGGACGTAATCTGGAAATCCAGCACGCAACCGCTCTGCCCACTATCCATGCAAGCCTGATACTTGGCTTGCTGTTCACGAATAATACTGTCGAGCCCCCCGCCAAGAAAGGCAAAGACAAAGGTTCCCGGAACGATGCCGATAAATGTCCCAATGATGTAGGTGCTGAGTTTCACCCCCAAAAACGCTGGCGCGATATTGACGAGCCAAAACGGAAATAACGGAACCAAACGCAGGAACAACAAATAGCTGAGTGCGTTTTCTGCAAACCCGTCTTCGAGCTTTTTCAGTTTCGGACCCGCTTTCTTGCGAAGAGGTTCACCAAGGGAAGTTGCCGCGATCAGGAACAGGAGTGTCGCACCGAAGGTCGCCGCAAAAACTGTCATGAATCCCGCAGCAACCCATCCGAAGAGAAACCCGCCGGTTACTGTCATCAGTAAGCCGCCCGGTAGCGAGAATGCAACAACGACAATGTAGAGCCCCATATAGAGAAGCGCAGCCAGCAGGAAATTTGCCGATACAAAATCAATCAAGCGGTCGCGATTATCGCTGAGCGCCCGGAACGTCAGATAATCATCAAGGCCCAGAATAAAAAATGTACCAATGGCCACCGCAATGAGCAGCAACGGCAACATTTTCTTGAGAGAGAAGCCATTCCCGCCGTCACCGTTTTGATCCGTGGCCTTACCCATGGCTGATTCGCCCCCTGCCCGCGCTACCGGCATCTGTTTGTCGAAACCTAACATAAATCCCTCCTTCGGGACAAAATTTAGCGTACACCGGCAATTCCTTTAAAATAACAAACGGTCCGCCTTGAAACTTATCGAAACTTATGGTTCCTCGATAGTTTCGAAAGGCCCTTTCACCCAAAAGTGAGCCGAATTGAACCGCCCCGCCCTGCAAAGCTGCAAAATTTATCTCCCGCATTGACTTAACCGGGGAGAAACCTTATACAGCGGGGCTTGTTTTCCCTTCGCGCAGATCGCGCGGATGATCGACGGAGAAGTCTCTTGAAACGTACATATCAACCGAGCAAACTTGTGCGCGCTCGCCGCCATGGATTCCGTGCCCGCCGGGCAACGGTCGGCGGACGCCGCGTTCTTGCTAATCGCCGCACTAAAGGCCGTAAGAGCCTTTCAGCCTAATCCCATGCCGATAGGCGTTGAACGGCTAAAAAAACGCGCGGAATTCCTCCGTGTTGCGTCCGTTCGCCGCAAATGGGCTGCACCGGGGATGGTGCTTCAGGCCGCCCGTGACCCAAGCCCCCAAAAGGCCGACGTCGCGCGCGTGGGCTTTACTGTGACCAAAAAAGTTGGCAACGCGGTCGTCCGGAATCGTATTAAACGCCGCCTTCGCGCTGTCGCACGGGAGATTATTCCAAATCACGCTGAGGCGGGATGGGATTTTGTTCTGATTGGCCGGGCCAAAACAACAGATCGGCAGTTTGATGAACTGAAGTCAGACCTGCGCACAGCAATTGGCAAGGTCGGCGCGGACACATCACATCGGCGGAGCAAATCATGATCGGAAAGATTCTCTCCGTGGCTCTCATCCTGCCAATACGGTTTTACCGCTATTTCATTTCGCCTATGTTGCCAACAAGCTGCCGCTATTCTCCCAGTTGCTCTTCCTACGCGATGGAAGCGTTGTTAGTGCATGGCCCCTTGACGGGTGGCTGGCTGACCCTGCGGCGACTGGCGCGGTGCCATCCGTTCGGCGGAGAGGGATACGATCCGGTACCACATAAACATGGAAAATGTCATCATGGCGCAACGGACCTCTCGGGTCGCGCCCGCATTGAATAAAACGTAAGGGCTGTAAAAATAATGTCGGATCAGAAAAACCTGGTCATTGCGATCGTTCTTTGTTTCCTGATTATTTTCGGGTTCCAATATTTCGTTGAAGGCCCGCAGATGGAGCAGGCCGAGCAGCAGCAAACTGAAACCTCAACGGCCAACGGCGATACCCCGTCCCAAATTCCGTCTGCTGCGGTTGATGGCGCAAGTGCGCCAAGCATACAAGGGGCTTCAGGTCAGAGCGGCATGACTCGGGCGCAAAGCCTTCAAAAAGCTGACCGGATTAAAATCAATACGCCCGCGCTTCATGGCTCCGTTTCCCTGACCGGTGCGCGCCTTGACGACCTTACTCTCATCGACTATCGCGAAACAGTTAGCCCGACGAGCCCTGAAATCAAGCTCTTGTCACCGGCCGGCAGCCCGCATCCTTATTATGCGGAGTTTGGTTGGAGCCCCGCGCCTGGCGCGAATATCAAGCTTCCCGGCGCACAAACGGTTTGGACAACGGAAAACACAGAACTTACCCCGGAAAGTCCATTAGCACTGACCTGGGATAATGGCGAAGGCATAGTATTTCACCGGACCATTTCGGTTGACAACAACTATATGTTCGCGATTGAACAGATGGTTGAGAATAATACCGGTGCGCCCGTCACGCTCTATCCCTATGGCCTGATTTCCCGTCATGGCACGCCCGAGACAACCAACTTCTATATTCTCCACGAAGGTCCAATCGGCGTTCTTAATGAAACGCTGGAAGAAATCGACTATGACGACCTTCAAGAAGGAAATAACGAAAGCTTTTCCTCCGTTGGCGGCTGGCTCGGAATTACCGATAAGTTCTGGCTGACAGCACTGGTTCCCAATCAGGAAACCAATATCAAGGCCCGCTTTTCCTATGCCGCGCAGGGCCAGAGATACCAGACGGACTTTCTAAATCAAGAAGGTATCAATGTCCCGAACGGCGAAACAGTCGGCCTGACCAATCATTTGTTCGCAGGTGCCAAGGTCGTTTCGGTTCTCGATACCTATGAGGAAGAATATAAGATCGACCGCTTCGATCTTGCGATTGACTGGGGCTGGTTCTACTTCCTGACCAAGCCGATATATTTTGCGCTTGAATTCCTCAATGGCTGGATTGGTAACCTCGGCCTCGCCATTATGGCTTTGACGGTCATCATCAAAATCATCCTGCTGCCGCTTGCCCACAAATCATATGTATCAATGAGCAAGATGAAACGCCTGCAGCCGGAGATGGTGAAGCTTCGCGAGAAATATGGCGAAGACAAACAAAAACTCAATCAGGAAATGATGGCGCTGTATAAGCGGGAAAAAGCAAACCCTGCCGCCGGGTGCTTGCCTATTGTGCTGCAGATCCCGATATTCTTTGCGCTCTATAAAGTGCTGTTCGTGACCCTGTTGATGCGGCATCAGCCTTTTTACGGCTATATCAAGGATCTGGCGGCACCAGATCCTACGACCATCTTCAATCTCTTTGGGTTGATCCCTTGGGATCCGCCGCAGTTCCTGATGATTGGTTTTCTCCCGCTCCTGATGGGTCTCAGCATGTTCTTACAACAGAGGCTTAACCCGCAACCAGCTGATCCGGTGCAGGCGAAGATCTTCTTGTTCATGCCGATCTTCTTCACCTATCTGTTGGCAAGTTTCCCCGCTGGCCTGGTGATTTACTGGACATGGAACAACATTCTCAGCATGGCTCAGCAGTGGTTCATCATGAAGCGGATGGGGGTCTCCATTTCTGGCACAGGCGGAAAAAGCTGACGAACGGAGATGTCATGACCGATGCAACGGACCCCCGCGACGAGAATGAAGCAAGACGTATAGAAGCGGGGCGTTTGCTCTTTGCGAAGGAATGCCAGTTCGTCGCGGGCGCTGCGACGGAGGAAATGCTGCCGGAGCTGGACCTGACAGAGGTCGCCTTCGCTGGTCGGTCAAATGTCGGAAAATCCAGCCTGATTAACGCGCTGACTAACCGCAACACGCTTGCCCGGACGTCCAACACACCAGGGCGCACGCAGCAAATCAATTTCTTCAATTTAGGCGACCAGATTCATCTTGTCGATTTGCCGGGCCATGGTTATGCCAAGGCATCGAAACAAAAAATCAGTATTTGGACGGACCTTGTAAACAGTTATCTCAAGGGGCGTTCCACCTTGCGGCGGGTTCTCTTGCTGATTGATGCGCGCCATGGGCTGAAGGTGACCGATCGGGAGGTCATGGACATGCTAGACGTTGCCGCAGTCAGCTATCAGATCATTCTCACAAAGGTTGACAAGAGCAATCAAAGTGACGTGAAATCGATCACAAAAAAAATTGAGGCAGAGCTTGCCAAGCGGCCAGCTGCCCATCCGGAGATCATGCTCACAAGTTCTGTCAAAGGAACCGGGATAGAGACCCTCCGGGCGGAAATTGCTTCATTGGCAGAAGAGGCTGGATGATAGAAATGAGTGATAAACCCCTGTCAGTCGAGGAGCAACTTGCCAAGGCCCGGACACTGTCCGAAGCCCTGCCCTATATGCACCGGTTCAGCGGTCAGACTTTCGTTATCAAGTATGGTGGTCACGCCATGGGAGATGAGCAGCTTTCTCATTATTTTGCACGGGATGTCGCCCTGATGAAGCAGGTCGGCATTAACCCGGTGATCGTCCATGGCGGCGGCCCGCAAATCGGGAGCATGCTGGAACGGCTGAAAATCCAGAGTTCTTTCATTGACGGTCTTAGGGTCACCGACAAAGAAACAGTGGAAATCGCTGAAATGGTCCTGTCCGGATCATTGAACAAAAAGATTGTTACCTCAATTAACTCTGCTGGCGGTCTCGCTATCGGTCTTTCGGGCAAGGACGGTAACCTGATCGAGGCCCAGAAGCTGAACCGCACCAAGCGCGATCCGGACAGCAATATCGAACGGATACTTGATCTTGGTTTCGTCGGTGAGCCACGGCGTATAAACCCGGAAATTCTTGAAAGCTTTGAGGAAAACAACCTCATTCCAGTGATTGCCCCCATCGGGGTCGGATCAAACGGCCAGACCTATAATATCAATGCCGATACGGCCGCAGGCCATATCGCAGCCGCGATCGGTGCGACGAAGCTCATCATGATGACTGATGTTGAGGGGGTTCTGGACAAGAACAAAAAGCTGATCAATCGGTTAAGTCCGGATGAAGTGCGGAAGTTGCAGAAAGATGGCACCATCGTTGGCGGCATGATCCCGAAACTAGAAACCTGTCTTTTCGCGCTTGAAGAAGGAGTGGAGGCCGCAACTATACTTGATGGCCGTATCCCGCATGTCCTGCTGTTGGAAACCTTCACCGAGCATGGCGTCGGGACAATGATTACCGAAGCAACCACTTGAGCTACGCGCTACCCCTCATAGAAGGATAGTTGCCATTCCATTTCCTTATCCGTAAAGGGAAATTCAATTCCATTCCGGGCATTGACAATATCGCCGCGCGGTACATGCGCAATGGCCGTCTGGATTTTAAAGGCAAGGCGCATGGAAAGGCCCGCTTTCCAGCAAAGCGAGGTCACAACCTTGCCGTTGCGGGACGCCAGCATGGCGCTAACTTTCTTTGAACTATATTTACCAAGCAGGGAAAGAGACGCCACAACGAACTCCTGATCTTTGAGATCAACTGCGTCAGCAATGGCCTCTTCATCAAGCCGACTTTCCGCAAACATCTTTTCTGCACGGGTCTTTCCCCCGCCTTCGCCTGTAGGCATAAATTCACGGGTTTGCTCAATACGGTCCCTGACGATGCTTTTAAGTTCTTTCTCCGTAGCGGGAGGAAGGTTGTTCCGGTGGACCAGTTTTTCAACGAGGGAGGAGGCGACAAAACCAGATATTCGACGCATCGCCCGGAGCGATAGGTTTAGCCGCATAACCAGATGCTCGTGAAGCGGCTCGACGCTCTCCGCCTGATCCATGATCTGATCGAGAGTGTCTTCACGTATTTTCGCTGACGGATTAGCGAGCAGCGAGGAGATTGCAGGCACCTCTAGTTGCGCGACAACGGCATCAGAAACATCTTCACTGAGATCTGGTCTGCGGGCAACGGCAGGAAGCGCGCCTGCAGCGATTCCGCTCGCCATAATTTCCAAAAGGTCATTGTCGGAGAGTAAAGGGGAATATTCTAGGATCGGGCTAGCGACGATTTCTTCAACGTCTTTCGCGAGGTTCAGTATAATATTCTTTGGCGCCTCGACACTTTCCTTCAAGGTTTCCGAAATAATCACCCGAACAGCTGTTACCTGATCTTTGGCGAGAATTTCCAGAACCTCGATCGTTTTTTCAAGAATGATTGCCGTTTGTTCGCCCGAGAGATCCGGCAGGAGACGGCAGATTTTTCGCGCCAGATCCATCCGTACTTCTTCATCCTCATCCTGCGCAAGAATGAGGTTGGCTTTGACCGGCGTACATGGATTAAGGGCAAGGTTCTTTCGAACTTTGCCAGACGAATCATCTGTAAGGTAATAGAGGATTTCCGGCTCAGCATCTTCATATGCGGCAAGATCAGCCCGTACGGCAACATCCGTACTCAAGGCCCGGGCCTTATTGTCCTCATAGGAGGATCCGGTCTTTTTCAAATTCGATTGCCCACTCACACCAGTACCACTCGCCGGTTTACCAATAGTCGCTTCATAGACGGATACAATAGGGTTTTAAGCTTAATAGGCTCTTAAAAAGGGACCCTTTTTTTAAAAGCTACGCCTATTTTTCGCCCGCCTACAATTAGTTCTTGTCGTGACCAGGATGACGCGGCAAAGTCTGATCCATGACAGAAAATCCTCGCTGGAAAAGTTTTGACCATATCGATTGCTGGATATTCGATCTGGATAACACGCTCTATCCATCAAAATCGAACCTGTTCGCGAAAATTGATAAGAAAATGGGAGAGTTTATTTCAGATTTTCTTAAAGTGGATCTTATCGAGGCAAAGAATGTTCAGAAAAAGTATTTTCACGAACATGGGACAACCCTGAGTGGGCTGATGCAGAATTATGATATAAATCCTGCCGATTTCCTCGATTATGTGCATGATATCGATGTCTCTGATCTTTTAGCAGCACCGGAATTGAGCGATGCTCTGGAACAATTACCGGGTCGCAAAATTATCTTCACCAACGGATCGCACTATCACGCAACCAACGTATCAACCCAACTCGGGATCGATCATCATTTTGATCATATCTTCGATATCGTTGCCGCTGATTTCAAACCCAAACCGCATAAGCCTGTGTATGAGAAACTGGTACGGGAATTTGATATTAATCCCGAAAAAGCTGTTCTTTTCGAGGATATGGCCGTCAATCTGGCGCCCGCGCATGAAATGGGAATGACGACCGTCTGGATTCCAAATGAAGAACATTGGTCGAGTCATGGTGCCGAAGGACCGCATATTCATTATCAAACAGACGATCTCCCTCGATGGCTGAGCGACCTGCTAACGGATCGCCCACAAATTACATAAAACCTGCCGCGCAGATTGACATCTGCCGGTGGCGGGGTATGTTCTCGCGAACATAGATTTACCAGACTTCAGGGACAAACCACTATGACATTAGCCGAATTGCAGCCGGTTGTTGAGGCCGCTTGGGAAAGCCGGGACAATATTTCGACCACAACAACGGGCGAAGTCCGCGATGCCGTTGAGGCAACGTTGAATGCTCTCGACAGCGGAGAGCTCCGTGTCGCCGAAAAAGGAAGTGATGGCTGGGTTGTCAATCAATGGGCCAAGAAAGCGGTCCTGCTCTCCTTCCGCCTCAACGACATGGAAATGATTGCTGGTGGCCCAGGCAACAATTCAAACTGGTGGGACAAGGTGCCGAGCAAGTTTGAAGGTTGGGGAGAAAACCGCTTTCGCGAAGCCGGTTTCCGTGCCGTACCAAACTGTATCGTTCGCAGAAGCGCCTATATTGCCCCCGGCGCCATCCTGATGCCGAGCTTTGTCAATCTTGGTGCCTATGTCGATAGCGGCACGATGGTAGATACTTGGGTGACGGTCGGTTCCTGCGCCCAGATCGGCAAGAATGTACATCTGTCTGGCGGCGTCGGAATTGGCGGCGTACTTGAACCTTTGCAGGCTGATCCGGTTATCATCGAAGATAACTGCTTCATCGGCGCCCGCTCCGAGATTGTGGAGGGTGTTATTGTTGAGGAAGGCTCAGTCCTTTCCATGGGCGTCTTTATCAGCGCCTCCACCAAGATCATCAACCGCGATACCGGCGAGATCCATATCGGTCGCGTACCTGCCTATTCCGTCGTTGTCCCGGGCAGCCTTCCCGGCAAACCGCTTCCGGATGGAACCCCGGGTCCGAGCCTCTATTGCGCCGTCATCGTCAAGACAGTGGACGCGCAGACCCGCTCCAAAACATCGATCAATGATTTGTTGAGAGACTGATAAAACCAACCGGCGGAGATATATCTCCGCCGGTTCTCTTATCGGCGCAAATTTTCGCGATAGATCATATAAAGTCCACTGCCGGCAATTATAACAACGCCGATCCAAACGTTAAGCGCCGGAAAATCAGCAAAAACGAAATATCCCAGTAAAACCGCCCAAAGAAGCGCCGTATATTCAAATGGTGTAATCACGCCAACCTCACCAATGGCGAATGACCTTACAAGACAGATATTCCCCGCGAGCGACAACAACGCCATCAACACCACAAGGCCCAGATCGTCCATCGGCATAGGCTGCCAGGCGAAAATTGACGCAATTCCGGAAGCAACCAAAAGACCGAGATTGCTATAGAAAATAATCGTGAACGTCGTCTCGGTACGGCTCAAAACCCGCCCGGTCAGCATGACGCCGCAATAACAGAGACTCGCGGCGAGCACCATAAAGGCCTCCGGCTTCAGCAGACCGGACGTGGGTTGCAGGACGAACAAGACACCCGCGAAACCAACGAAGATCGCGCTCCAGCGGTGGATACCGACCTTTTCTTTGAACAGCGGCACCGAAAGCGCCGTCATTACAAATGGCGAAATAAAGAAGATGACCGTCGCATCGGCAAGCGGAAGTTCTTTCAATGACTGAAAAAACAGAAGTGGCGCGAAGATGCCAAAAGCAATCCGAAGGGCATGGCCACGGATTTGCCGAGTTTTAATCATATGGGATTCCCCGCGCGCGGCTGCCCAAATCAGCAGAAGCGGCAAAAGAATAGCGCCGCGGATCGCCAGCATTTGAACGACTGAATAGTTCGCCTCAACCAAAAGCTTCGCGACCGCATCCATAGACGTCATAAAAAGCATACCAACGACGATGAATATAATTCCGCGGATATTTCCCGATTCTGTAAGTGAGGTGAGAGACATAGTACGACTTTCTTATTTAAGCGGAGCAGTCTTATCCTGTGCCCGTAGAAACTGCAATGACAGTGATAGAATTATTTACTACATCCACCTTCCCCATTGACCGAACGGCCCACCGAACGGTAAAGGTCATTCATGGATAAGAACTTGCAAATATCGGAAGTCATCGCCCTTACTCAGGCGTTGTTGCGATGCCCGAGTGTTACACCGGAAGATGCCGGCGCCCTTGACGTGCTTCAGAAGAGTCTGGAAGAAATTGGCTTTGTCTGCCACCGGCTCACCTTTGGCGAAGAGGGCACACCAGATGTGGAAAACCTTTACGCACGTTTTGGCACAGAAGCACCGAATTTGTGTTTTGCCGGTCATACGGACGTCGTGCCCATTGGCAATGCAGAAGCCTGGAGTGTCGATCCCTTCAATGGCACTATTAAGGACGGAGTGATTATTGGCCGTGGCGCTGCCGACATGAAAGCAGCGGTTGCGGCCTTCGCCACAGCCTCAAACCGGCTAATCAATGAAACCGGTGGTAAGTTTGCAGGTTCCCTAAGCCTTTTGATTACCGGCGATGAAGAAGGCCCAGCCATCAACGGCACCCGCAAAGTCCTCGACTGGATGGTTGAAAATGGCGAAAAGATAGACCATTGCATCGTTGGCGAACCAACAAATCCCCATGAGCTTGGGGATATGGTCAAGATCGGCAGGCGCGGCTCCTTCACCGGCTATCTCAATGTAATCGGAACGGAAGGGCATATTGCCTATCCTCACCTTGCCGATAATCCCGTGCCACATCTCGCGGCAATGGTCGTGGCCCTAGACGAGTTGGTTCTTGATAACGGGACGGAGCATTTTCAGCCAAGCAATCTGGAATTCACAACGGTTGATGTCGGTAACCCGGCGACAAATGTCATCCCTAAGTCGGCACACGGTACGTTCAACATCCGGTTCAATACACATCATAGTCTCGACTCACTTGAACAAACAATTATTAAGGTGCTTGATCGCGTCGCCAAGGAGCGTCACTGCCAATATGAGCTCGATATCCGAAAAAACTCGTCACCCTTCCTCACACCGGAAGGGGAATTCAGTGCGCTTATTGTTGAGGCAATCGAAAAACGTCTAGGCCGAAAGCCCGAGCTTTCAACCACCGGCGGCACGTCAGATGCCCGCTTTATCAAGGATCACTGCCCTGTTGTGGAATTCGGCCTGATCAGCCAGACCATGCATAAAATAGACGAACGGGCCGATGTGGCAGATGTCGAGGCACTGACCGATATCTATGCGGATATTCTAAGAAGTTATTTTGCGAAAGACAGATGACCAGTATTCGGGAAATCGTCAATTCACTTTTTGGCGTCTATCTTCTCGCGCGGCGGGATCCCCACGCACTCGCCTATTTCAATATGTCGATGGAAGGATTTTATCGCTCATTCCTGGCGATGATCCTCGCGTTACCTCTGTTCGCAATTGAAAATTCGATCGACTACCGGAAAGTTCCAACAGATACGTCGATTGTTCCGTTCTTGCTCTACCTCTGCCTCGCCTTACTGATTAGTTGGGGCTCATATCTGGCAATTGTCGCCGTGCTCGCGCGCTATATGGGCTTCTCGGATCGCTATAGCATTTTTGTCGTCGTATACAATTGGATGCAATTCGGGATCATCCTTGTCTGGTTCCCAATCTCCATTATCGCAACGGGGATATTTCCAGAAAATATTGCCGCTACGATGACTCTGCTTTTCATTGCTGCGACATATGCCCTTCTCTGGTACATGTTGAAAGTTACACTCAACCTGACAGGAATGACAGCGGTCGGCTTGGCTTTTTTAGAGTTTTTGATCGTGATATTGGTGCAGTCAATTTTTCTAGAGTGGATTTTTACCGTGCCGGCCTAATCATAGTCTACCTGCGTCAAATATAGGCCGTAAGGCGGCGCATTTGGACCTGCGCGCTGACGGTCTTTTGCCTCCAGCGCATCCGTCAAATCTTCCTTTGTCCATTGATCTGTCCCAATAAGGGAGAGGCTACCGACCATTGATCGGACCTGATTATGCAGGAAGGAAATAGCCGAGGCCCGGATTTGTATTTCCTCTCCTTTACGACACACGGAAAGCTTTTCAAGTGTCCGGACTGGCGAACTCGCCTGACAGGCGGCGGCGCGAAAACTGGTAAAATCATGACGGCCGATCAAAATCTGTGCCGCTTCATTCATCGCATCTGCATCAAGCTCTCGTTTAACAAGCCACGCAAGACCAGCATCCACGGTCAAGGGGGCTCGACGATTGATGATCCTGTAAAGATAATGCCGCTTCTTCGCAGAAAAGCGCGCGCTGAAGTCTTCGTTTACTTCTTCGCAGTCGAGAACCGCAATCGGCGCCGGCTTCAGATGCTGGTTCAGCGCGTTCATGACGACCTGTGGTTCTCTGTTCCTGGCAAGTTCAAAATTCGCGACCTGCCCGAGAGCATGAACCCCGGCGTCCGTACGACCCGCGCCCTGAATACGCACATCTTCCCCGCAAAAATCGAATATGGCCTCCTCAATATGCTGCTGAACAGAGGGGCCATTATTCTGACGCTGCCAGCCCACGAGATCGCGCCCATCATATTCAATTTTTATGCGATAACAGGGCATCAGCCCAACACCTCGCCTTTTGCGATAGGTCGACCATTGAGGAAGGCCGCGGCATTCATTGCGCTTTTACCGGCGGGTTGCAGGGTGATGAGCCTCAATGCTCCCTCTCCGCAAGCAATTGTCAACTGATCATCCAGCGCTTCGCCGGGTGCGCCGTCTCCGTCTACCGGCATCGCTGACAACAGCTTGATCCGCTGCCCTTGATATTCAAAATACGCGCCCGGTGCCGGGTTCAGGCCGCGAATATGACGATCAAGTTCGATGGCGCTACGGCCCCAGTCGATCTCGGCCTCGGATTTTGAAATTTTCTCGGCGTAAGTAATGCCGTCGGCCGCCTGCGGCGTTGCAACAACATCCGGACTTCCAAGCTTCCCCAAGGTCCCAAGCATCAAAGTCCCCCCAACATCGGCAAGCGCATCATGAAGAACGCCCGCCGTCGTCTCAGCTGTGATTGGCACCCGTGCTTCGCTCAAAACCGGGCCTGTGTCCAACCCTGCCTCCATTTGCATAACAGCAATACCGGTTTCTTCATCCCCCGCCATGATCGCCCGCTGGATCGGGGCGGCCCCGCGCCAGCGCGGAAGCAAAGACGCATGCAAATTAAGGCATCCGTACTTCGGTGCATCAAGAATTGCCTGAGGCAGAATGAGCCCATAGGCAACGACAATGGCAGCGTCGAGATTTAGCTCTGCAAACTCTGCCTGAACTTCCGGTGATTTTAGGGAGGCTGGCGTGCGGACCGGTAAACCCTCTGCCTCCGCCAGCTGATGGACGGCAGATGGCATCAGTTTCTTTCCCCGGCCCGCCCGGCGCGGGGGCTGAGAATAAACGCACACCACCTCATGCGGTGAGCCAATCAACGCTCTCAGGATATGGGCGGAGAACTCCGGCGTTCCCATAAAGGCAAGTCGCAATCCCGCCATAATGGCTCCTTTAGCTCGCCAGTTTTTTCAGTTTAAGCAATTTTCTCAAGATCATGTTGCGTTTGAGGGCAGAAATATGATCGAGGAACAGGATTCCATCCAAATGATCCATTTCATGCTGAACACAGGTAGCCAGCAAACCTTCCGCCCGCAATGTCTGTTGCTTTCCATCTACATCCAGATAGCTGATCTCTACTTCGGCGGGGCGTACCACATCGGCATAGTGCTCCGGCACGGACAGGCAGCCTTCTTCGTAGGTGACATCATGATCCGAAACCCAGGTGATTTCCGGATTGATCAGCGCGATCGGTTGCGGGTCCTCATTCTCGTTTCCTTTGCCGACTACATCCATAACCAGCAGGCGCTTTTGCACACCAACCTGTATTGCCGCCAAGCCAATTCCGGGCGCGGCATACATGGTATCGAACATATCATCGACCAGCTTGCGAATTTCCGCATCCACCTTTTCCACTGGTTGGGAGATAGTTTTCAAAAGCGGGTCCGGCGCTGTATATATGGGCAAAAGGGCCATGGTGTTCCGTTGTTGTTCGCGTTACGATATATCCAAAGTGTAGGTATTATGCCTGTTTGCGTTCGTCAAGGCCATTGACGGCCAGAATATAGTGCGTTTGGGAGAGTTATTAATGGAAATTGCCCTGATTGCGGTCATTGCGTTTCTGGCGGTTATCACGCTGGTTCTGTTCTTCAAGATGTCGAAGGCGGCAAAACTTGCGGAAACAGCCTCCACAAATAGCGAGAATTTGACCCGCCTGACCGAGAGCCTGATTAACCAGCAGGCTCAGCTCGAAGGGCAACTCAAGCAAATTTCAACGGACAGCGCCCAAAGTCGTCAGGAGATCAACCAAACCCTGAGCGAGCGCCTGGATACTGTTTCCAAACGTTTAGGAGACAGCCTTACCCAGTCAGCGGAGAAAACCGGCCAAAGCCTGACCGAACTACAGACCCGGCTCGCAGTGATCGACAAGGCGCAGAACAACCTGACGGAGCTTTCCAACCAAGTTGTCGGGCTACAGGATATTCTCGCGAATAAGCAGGCACGTGGCGCCTTCGGTGAAATTCAGCTTAATGATCTGGTGAAATCGGCTCTACCGCCGTCGGCCTATGAATTTCAGGTAACGCTTAGCAATCAGAAGCGTGCGGACTGCCTGATCAAACTTCCCAACCCTCCTGGCTCAATCGTCGTGGACGCGAAATTCCCACTAGAGAGCTATCACATGCTGAGGCAGGCCGAAACCGACAGTGATAAAGTTCTGGCATCGCGCGCCTTTACTGGCGCCATGCAGAAGCATATCGCAGATATCAGCGAGAAGTATATTCTGGAAGGAGAGACCGCCGAATCGGCGCTTCTTTTCCTGCCGTCCGAAGCTGTCTATGCGGAGCTTCATGCCAATTTCCCTGCGATACTGGAAAGATCCTACAAAGCAAGGGTCTGGATTGTCTCCCCGACAACTCTGATGGCGACCCTCAATACCGTACGTGCGGTGCTGAAGGATAGCCAGATGCGGGCACAGGCGGGGGTGATCCAGAAGGAAGTCGGGGTTTTGTTAAAGGATGTTTTGCGGCTTGATGCCCGAGTTGAGAATCTCGGAAAACATTTTTTGCAGGCCAGTAAGGATATTGAACTTATCGAAACTTCAAGCCGGAAAATCAGCAGCCGCGCGGAAAAAATTGAAGAGCTGCAACTGGGGGAGGAAGAAAGTGATCTTCTGGCCGGGCCGCCAGATCAGCCGCATCTGATGGAAGAGCGGGATTAACCCATCGAACGTCGAGATTTCAGCGCCGCCGACAAGGTTCCATCGTCAAGATAGTCAAGTTCCCCTCCAACGGGAACACCATGCGCAAGCCGCGTGACCTGAACGCCGAAATCGGAAAGACGGTCAGATAGATAGTGAGAAGTTGTCTGGCCATCGACTGTCGCGTTGAGGGCAAGAATAACCTCAGTGATTCCCCCTTCCCCGACGCGGTGGATCAGGGGCTCCATATTAAGTTCATCCGGGCCAATCCCGTCGAGAGCGGATAGCGTGCCACCCAACACATGATAGCGCCCGCGAAACGCCTCTGAACGTTCCAGCGCCCAAAGGTCAGACACATCTTCCACCACACAAAGAAGGCTTTGATCCCGCTTAACATCCCGGCAGATATCGCAAGGATCAGTCACATCCAGGTTCCAGCATTGACTGCAGACTTTTACATTATCTGCGGCGGCCTGCATGGCGGCGGATAATGGCGTCAATAAGCTCTCTCGCCGGCTAATAAGATAGAGCGTCGCCCGGCGCGCAGAGCGGGGACCCAGTCCCGGAAGCTTGGAGAGAAGCTGTATCAGATGTTCAATTTCGGACTGGCTCATAAGCGTATTTTACCGCCGCCCTAAAAGGGCATCTGCATACCGGGTGGCAGTTCCAATCCGCCGGTCATTTCCTTCATTTTCTCTGCAGAATAAGCCTCTACTTTGCCGCGCGCGTCCGCATGTGCGGCAATTATCAGATCTTCCATGACTTCCTTGTCTTCAGGATCGACAAGAGAAGAATCTACCTCAAGCTTGCGCATCTCGCCCTTGCAATTAAGTGTCACCTTGACCATGCCAGCTCCAGACTGGCCCATAACCTCATGATGTTCCAGTTCAGCCTGCATTTCGGCCATTTTACTTTGCATCTCTTTGGCCTGTTTCATCAGGTTGCCAAGGTTCTTCATTCGAATGTATCTCCGTCATCAATTTCGTCTTCACCGGATATGTCATCGGGAAGCATTATGTCAAGGGAGGGACCGAGGTGCCGGATCTCCCGGATTGTTGCATTGGGGAAAAGAGATTTGATATTTTGCACCATGGGATGGGCCTCCATCGCTTCAATCTCGGCCGCTTTATCGCTTTGGCGTTTCTCTGCGACGGTTGCAGTCCCTTCCGCTTGGGCGGTCATTCGCACGTCCCATTGATCGCCGGTAATTTCACGCAGACGCCTACCAAGCCGAGCGGCGAGGTCCGCTGCAGCGCCCGCTGCCGGGCTGAATTCTATCATTCCATGTTCAAACGCCACAGGTCGGACGAAGTTAAGAACCTCTCCTTTGAGCTTGATATCCTGACGATCGGTCAAGAGGTTGACCACATCCTCCATGGATTGAAGCGGTTGTTTTTCAGGCACCAACTCCACCTTAACCGGCTCACGTTCCGGCAGATCGTCATTGCGCGCAACCAGCGACAAATGCCCGCGTGGATCGGTTCCCTGCTGCGGGGCCGGAGAGGCTGAAATCGCGACTGCGGCAGCGCGCCCTCCTGAGTGACCCATCGCCGGGCCGCCTTGCGGCGCAGATACCGGGCGGCTTCCATCATTTGTTGCGGAGGCTACACTGCCTTCTTTTGGGTTATCCGCAATCTGCCGCGCAAGGTCGTTCGGTGTTGGCAATTCGCTTACATAGGCAAGTCGGACCAGAACCATCTCCGCTGCAGCGAGCGGCATCGGTGCATGGCTGACTTCGTCCAGACCTTTCAACAGCATTTGCCACGTGCGGGCGAGCACGGGCATTGAAAGCTTCTTTGCCAGTTCCTCGCCCCGCGTAATTTCGCCGCCTGCCATGGCAATATTATTGGCGGCCTCTGGCGTGACTTTAAGGGACGTCAACCAATGCGTTAGTTCCAGCAAATCCTGAATAATAACCACTGGATCGGCGCCGCTGTCATATTGGTTTCGCAGGAGCGCGAGCGCGTCCTTGATATTCCCTTCCATCAAGAGACCTAGCAGATCAAGGATACGGGTCCGGTCCGCTAGGCCAAGCATATCACGTACTTGCAGCGCCGTTACTGTTCCGTCCCCATGCGCTATCGCTTGGTCAAGTAGCGACAGGCCGTCGCGCACCGACCCTTCAGCCGCGCGAGCGATCAGAGCAAGGGCATCCCCCTCAATTTCGGCCTGTTCCTTTTGGGCGATCGTCGCAAAATAAGCGGCAAGCGCATCCCCGTCGACCCGCTTCAGATCGAACCGCTGGCAACGGGACAGGACGGTAACCGGGATTTTTCGAATCTCTGTTGTCGCGAAAATGAATTTTACATGCTCGGGCGGCTCCTCCAGCGTTTTCAGTAACGCATTGAAAGCGTTCTTGGAGAGCATATGCACTTCGTCGATGATGTAGATCTTAAACCGCGCGGCAACAGGCAGATACCGCACACCGTCAATCAATTCGCGGATATCATCCACACCGGTTCGGCTTGCCGCGTCCATTTCCAGAACATCCTGATGGCGATCCTCGGCAATGGCAACGCAGTTCTGGCACACTCCACAAGGGGTGACAGTTGGCCCCCCGTTCCCGTCCGGCCCTGTACAGTTAAGGCCCCGGGCGATAATGCGCGCTGTTGTCGTCTTGCCTATCCCGCGTGTTCCCGTCAGAATAAATGCATGGGCAAGACGTCCCGCTTCCAACGCATTGGAGAGCGTTTTCACCATCGCCTCATGGCCGATCAGCTCGTCGAAGGTCGACGGTCGATATTTACGGGCCAGCACTCGATAGGGGCTATTGGATTGATCACTTGTCATGGCGCAATCATAGCAGAGAACTTCAGCTAAATACCAGTCAAAGGAACAGGATTTGTTCGCTTGCATGCAACAATGACATGGGAAAGTAGAAGACTGACAACGACCCGCACCGAAACTCGTTACGGCTGCTTCCTTCCGGATCTGACCGGGTTCGCGAGGAGCACGCCCATCGCCAGCCTTCCACCGTCTATATCATGCAGTTAACGAAGAGAAGCAAGCCCTTTTTTCCTGTTTTTTGATCCCGATCTAGAACAATCATTCAAAATATAGCGTCTTGGCGATTGCAGGAACGGATAAGTTGTGACAATCTGCCGCCCATGAAAAAACCGATTGTCTTTGCTGGCGGTGACTTCGACCGCGCGTCCCATCTGCGGACAGATCCAAATTGGATAGAACAAAAATTAAAAGATCCGAGTAGCCGGTTCCTTCCGATGCATCAGTTGAAGGCCTTGATCAGCCTGAAGGAAGGTGCGCGCATCGACTGGCGTGGATATCTGGAAGTACAGGAATTTGTTACCGCGGATGCCGCATTGATATTTTTAGGCACCGCGGAAGACATCTGTCATTTCGCAGTAGATGTGTCGGAAATTGAAAACCCCAAAAGACCGCCGAGCGAAGATTGGGGGAAATTTATTGATGTCCGTTCAGTCGCGCCGCAACTGAGTTCCGGTGAAGCCGGCGCACTGGCGCAGGCCCGCTCGATGATCGACTGGCATAATCGGCATGGTTTCTGCGCTGTTTGCGGTGCCCCCACTTATTCTCAGGAGGCCGGGTATTCGCGAAAATGTGAAGATACCACCTGCAAAGCGACGCATTTTCCGCGCACTGACCCGGTCGCAATCATGATGGTGACCCGTGGTGATAAATGCCTTCTTGGTCAGGGCATAAACTTTCCGGGTGATTTCTATTCCTGCCTCGCGGGCTTTATCGAACCGGGCGAAACGATCGAACAAGGCGTTATGCGCGAGGTGATGGAAGAATCGGCCATTAAAGTCGACAACGTCCGTTATCACCAATCACAACCCTGGCCGTTCCCCTCTTCCCTCATGATCGGCTGCTTTGCCGAAGCACTCACTGAGGAAATCACCGTGGACAAGACAGAACTCAACGACGCCAGATGGTTCAGCCGTGAAGAGGTTCGCATGATGCTGGAGCAGAGCACCAAACCGACTGGTTTACGGATAGGCGGGCCCATTGCCCTCGCCCATCAACTCGCGAAAGCCTGGATTGAGGGAAGCGAGCCCACAGCCTAACGCGAGACCGGCGAGAGCGTGAGTGGGTCGGTAATTTTGATCAGTCCTCGGAACGGCAAGATCAGCACCGCTACCATAATTAGCTTGGCCGCATAATCGCCCAGCGCCCAGGTATGCCAGGGAAGCCCTGTGCCTGCGAAGGCAAGCACGAAAAAGATCACTGTATCAACAAAAGACGCGATGACAGAAGATGCCACCGGCGCTTTCCACCAAGACTGACGCCGCAGCTTGTCAAAAATGGTAACGTCCAGCATTTGAGCGATGAAAAACGCTGAGCCGGACGCGATTGCGATGCGCGGATTTGCCAGAAGCAGCGACATGACAACGGCCACAATAAAGCCGACGAAAACGACATCACGCGCAAGCCGCACACCAAGCGTCCGGTTAGTAATGTCTGTCACCAGAAATGCAATCGGGTAAGACAGCGCCCCCCAGGTAAACCAATCATTCACCGGCATCTCAACGAGTATATTGGAGGCCGTGACAACGACAGCCATCGCGACAACACCAGCAAGCAGGAATAGTTTCTGCGCGCGACTGAGTTTTACCACGTCATGGATATAATCTTTGAGCATTTTCAATCTCGATTACAATGCACAGGCTTTCCGCCTGTAAGAGTATTAAATTTCCGACAGCTTATATTCAATCGACCCCAATGAGGCAACCGGTTTTACGTCCCGTATTGCCGACGATAGGCATTCATTGGATAAACACCGAGAATCTTCAGTTTAGCAGAGAAGAACTGCAATTCCTCAATCGCCCGAGCAACCCGTGCTTCATCGGGGTGGCCTTCGATATCGATATAGAACTGCGCCGCCTCAAAACTTGCGTCCGTAATATAGCTTTCAAGCTTTGTCACATTGATGCCGTTAGTCGCAAATCCACCCAGCGCCTTATAAAGTGCCGCCGGCTGGCTCCGTACTTGAAAGACGAAACTCATCATACAACTGCCATCTTTCGGATCGGGGTCCTGCCGCTGTCGTGACATGATAATGAACCGCGTCGTATTACCAATACGATCCTCAACCCGGTCACGCAAAACGTCCAGGCCATAGATTTCTCCCGCAAGGCTGGAAGCAATGGACGCCTGGGTCTTGTCGCCAAGCTCAGCGATCATTTTCGCAGAGCCTGCTGTATCCGCATGAATAATGGGCTCAATTCCAAGATCGCGGGTCAAACCACGACATTGGGAGAGCGCCTGCTCATGACTATGAACGGCCTTAATATCTGATAAGGTCGATCCCGGCACTCCGAGAAGCTGGTGCATAACCGGTTGGAAATGCTCCCCGATGATATAAAGCCCGGAATCGGGCAGTAGATGATGTATGTCCGCAACCCGACCACCGAGCGAATTTTCAACTGGGATCATGGCGAGCGCCGCGTCCCCATTGCGCACCATTGCCAATGCATCGGCAAAGGTATCGCAGGCAATCGCTTCCATATCCGGATAAACGGTGCTGCAGGATAAATGGCCATAAGCCCCCGGCACGCCCTGAAAGGCAATGCGGTTGTCGGGATCAATGTCTGACATTTCTAACTTCTCAATTTCTCAGGAACGAAACATGCGGCGGATACGCGCCAAATCCTCGGGAGTATCAACACCAAGCGGCACTGTGTCAACGACCGCCGCGTCGATACGCATCCCATTTTCAAGCGCTCGCAACTGCTCAAGCCGCTCTCGCTGTTCCAACGGGGCAGGCGAAAGCGTAACGAACCGCGCCAGCGCCCCCCGCCGGTAGGCATAGAGTCCGATATGATGATAATGCGGCCCGCTTCCCCAAGGTGATTTCAAACGACTGAACCAGAGGGCTCTGCCGACACTCTCTCCTTCTGCCAGCGAGACAACCGCCTTGACGGCATTTTCATCTTCCAGCTCTTCCTCATCCTTGATTTCGGCAACTAGCGTTGCGATATCGACTGCGACATTTTGTAGCGGTTGAAACACGGCAGCGATCGCTGAAGGCTCGAGAGCGGGCAAGTCACCTTGCAGATTGATAATCGCGTCATAGGCTCCGTCAGGATCGAACGCCTCCACCGCCTCAAACACCCGATCCGAGCCTGACGGGTGATCGGCCCGCGTCATCAAGGCGGTTCCGCCTGCCGTGCGAATGGCCTCTGCAATCTCCTCTTCTGCGCA
The DNA here is from genome assembly GCF_020731145.1 of Sneathiella sp. HT1-7. Classification (GTDB taxonomy): domain Bacteria; phylum Pseudomonadota; class Alphaproteobacteria; order Sneathiellales; family Sneathiellaceae; genus Sneathiella. Next base: position 402,999 of record NZ_JAJFZN010000001.1, read on the forward strand.
GGCGACAAGGACAGGGCCGATATCTGCTTCTTCCGCCCGACGCATGACCTGGACTATCATCGGCATGCCGTCAATATCGGCAAGCGGTTTTCCCGGAAGCCTGCTTGATGCCATACGGGCCGGTATGACAATGAGGGGATTTTTGGGCAAAGAGTCCATGATTATGATCCAAAACGTCTATTTTAATTAACATTGGCATATATACGTCTTGCACTCGGCATGAGAAAGCAGTTAATTTCCCCTCGCTTTTTTTTATCGCGGCTGGTAAATGTACCCGCAGGTTTGATAGCTGAGGTCAGCAATGAATACTTTCGAGTTTAATAAAATTGCCGCTGCCGTTCTGGCTGGCGTATTAATAATAATGGTCATCAATGAAATTGCCACGCTCGCAATTCACCCGACTTATCCGGAGGAACCTGCGTACGCAATTGATACAGGCGCGGTTGCATCCTCTGAAGTGGCCTCGAATGATGAAGTTGCTGGTCCGTCGCTCGGCGTACTGCTTGCCTCCGCAGATGTTGCCAAGGGCGAGAAAATATTCAAGAAATGCGGCGCATGCCACACGGTAGAAGAAGGCGGCCCAAACAAGATTGGTCCTAACCTCCACGGCATCCTTAACCGCGACAAAGGCACCCATAGCGGGTTCAGTTATTCCGGCGCCCTTATCGAAAAAGGCGGCGCGTGGGGATATGAAGATCTGGACCTCTTCCTGACAAAACCAAGCACCTACATCAAAGGCACCAAGATGTCCTTTGCCGGTGTGAAAAAGCCTGAACAGCGAGCAGATCTTATCGCCTACCTCAGAACTCTTGGTAAGAGCGACGTTCCTCTTCCACCCGCTGAATAATTGAGCTTGCGGGCGTCGTGAACAAAGAATGCCCGCAAGAGCTTATTACCCTCGCTCACCGGATGGCGGATGTCGCCGGTGAGGTTATCCGCAAATATTTCCGGCAAAAAATAGATATTATCGGCAAGGATGATAACAGTCCCGTCACCATTGCTGATCGTGATGCAGAGGCTGCCATGCGGACTCTTATTGACGCCGAATTCCCGTCACATGGTATCATCGGCGAAGAACATGGCAGTGTGCGGACAGATGCGGAATATATCTGGGTTCTCGACCCGATCGACGGCACGCTTTCCTTTATTTCCGGCAGCCCGACCTTCGGTAGCCTGATCGCGCTCACTCGCAACGGTGTGCCTATTATGGGCATTCTCGATCAACCCATATCTGGTGAAAGATGGGTTGGAGCGAATGACCGAACGACACTGAACGGCGCGATCATTACAACCCGCGCCTGCCCCGACCTCTCCAATGCGACCTTGTTCGCCTATGGTACCGAGTTGATGGAGGGGGAACACGGTCCCGCCTTTTGCCGTTTGCACGACGCGGTAAAACGTAAGCGATTTGGCTATGATTGCTACGCCTATGCTTTGCTGGCGCTTGGCTTCGTCGATATTGTCGCGGATTGCGACATGAAGCCCTATGACTATGCTGCCCTTGTCCCGATTGTCGAAAACGCTGGCGGGAAAATCACCGATTGGAAGGGCAACCCAATGACCCTCGCCAATCCGGGGTTCGTTTTGGCGGCTGGTGATCTCTCGTCACATCATCAAGCGCTTGAAATATTGGCGTAATTAAGGCGAGGCATCGGTCGCCTTTTCTACTTGATGTTATGAGGCAAACTCCCCATCTTGAATTAAAAGTTTTAGACATGCGCCGTCAAGTGAGGATATTTATGGGATTATTAAAATCAACCACCACCGCACTTCTCTTGCTGCTATTCGCCTTTCCGTCGGCCGCAGAAGACATTAAAACAATCAAAAGTCACGGGTTATCTCTGGCTGGTCCGTTAAAATACGGTCCCGATTTCAAGCATCTCGACTATGTCAACCCTGACGCCCCGAAAGGCGGCAACCTCAAACTCTCGGCGGTTGGTGGCTTCGATAATCTCAATCCGTTTATTTCCAAGGGACAGGCCGCAAACGGCCTGAACCTGACGTTCGAGACTTTGCTGACACAATCCTATGACGATCCAAGTGCGGAATATGGCCTTGTCGCCGAAAGTGTGGAAGTCGCGGAAGATCTTTCTTTTGCAATTTTTAATATGCATCCGGAAGCAAGATTCCATGATGGTTCGCCAATGACGGCGGATGACGTGATCTTCAGCCTGCAAGCAGTCAAGGAAAAGGGAACGCCCCTGTTCCGCTATTATTATGCAGATGTCGAATCGGCTGAGAAACTGAGCGATCACCGCATCAAATTTCATTTCTCCGGCCCTCCCAACCGGGAACTACCGCAAATTGTTGGCCAACTCCTGCCAATTCTTCCTAAGAAATATTTCGAATCCCATAATTTTGATGAGACAACTCTCACGCCGATCCTCGGCTCCGGCCCTTATCGCGTGAAGGATTTTGAAGCAAATCGCTTTATTACCTTTGAACGTGTGCCAGATTACTGGGGCGCAGATCTTCCGATTAATGTCGGGCGTAATAATTATGATACGATCCGCTATGATTTCTACCGGGACACGGCTGTCCTGCTGGAAGCGTTCAAGGCCGGGGAATATGATTACCGGTCGGAAAACAGTGCGAAGAACTGGGCCACCGGTTATGATTTTCCAGCTGTAAAGGCGGGTCTTGTCATTCTGGAGGAAGTTCCGAACGAACGCTCCGCCGGAATGCAGGGATATGCGTTCAACCTCCGGCGAGAGAAGTTCCAAGACCCGGCCTTGCGAGAGGCGCTTACTTATGCCTTCGATTTTGAATGGCTGAACAAGAATATCTTCTATGACCAATACAGCCGGACAAACAGCTTTTTCGAAAATTCCGTCATGGCCGCGACAGGCGAACCGACTAAAGAGGAACTCGCCATTCTGGAGCCCTATCGCGATCAATTGCCCCCTCGCGTATTTGGTCCCGCCTATAAAGCGCCGGTAACAGACGGTTCCGGGCAGGATCGGACCCCGCTTCGCACAGCAAAAAATATCCTGAAGGAAGCGGGTTACAAAGTTGAAGGCGGGAAGCTGATCGATCCAACAACAGGCAAGCCGTTGACCATCGAGTTTCTGATGTATGATCCCAACAGCCTCAGGATTACAGGCCCTCTGATCAAAAACCTGAAGAAGCTGGGCATCGATGCCTCTTCTCGCGTTGTTGACTCCGCGCAATTTACGGAACGGCTTCGCAACTACGAATTTGATGTCACCACCGCAGGTTTCGGACAATCCATCAGCCCTGGTAATGAGCAGCGAGAGTTTTGGGGCAGCGCTGCAGGTAAGCGCCCGGGAAGCCGGAATGTCATGGGAATTAACGATCCGGTAGTCGATGCGTTGATTGAAAACCTGATCGCGGCACCAACTTATGACGAATTGATCCCGGCCGTTCGCGCGCTTGATCGTGTTCTGACATGGAGTTTTTATGTTATCCCACAATTCCATGCCGCCTATGATCGCATCGCCTATTGGAACAAGTTCGGTCATACCGACATCAATCCGGGCCAAGGGCCGGATATACTGAGCTGGTGGATCGATCCGGAGAAAGAGCGGCAATTGGAAGAAGGGCTGAAGAACATACGTCAGAAACAATAATGCCATCCGCCAAACGGGAGACTTGAGATTAAAAAGCCACTTATATTGCTTTTCGCTGTCCTTCTGGGCTTTGGCTCAAATGCTGCTGCCGAGTCCCGTACAAGCTACGGATTTTCAACATTCGGCAATCTGAAATACGGTCCTGACTTTCCGCATTTTGATTATGTCAATCCTGAGGCTCCCAAGGGGGGCAGGATCAAGCTCCGTGATCTGGACAGCTTCGATACGGTCAACCCATTCCTTCTTAAAGGAAAACCCGCGCTGATCAATGGCGACAAGGGAGGCGACCTCTATTTCAACTTTACACAGTTGATGACACCATCTTATGACGAGCCGGACGCGGTATACGGACTGTTGGCAAAAAGCATCGCGATGGATGAGACTCGTCAATGGGTAGAGTTCATCCTCCGCCCTGAGGCGCGCTTTCATAACGACACTCCCATCACTGCCGAAGATGTGGTGTTCACCTTCAATACTCTAAAAGAAAAAGGCCACCCAAGATACGGCATTCGTTACCGGGATATTGTCGCGGCAAAGGTTTTGGGTCCGCATAAAATCCGTTTTGAGTTTCAGAAAGGGGCGCTGACCAGGGACCTACCCTATCAGGTGGCAACCATGCCGATCCTGTCCAAAGCATCATTTGAGAACCGTGATTTTGCCGTCACAACAATGACGCCCCTTTTGGGGTCCGGCCCCTATAAGCTGGCGAAGGTGAGTCCCGGCCGCACTCTTATCTATGAAAGGGTGAAGGATCATTGGGCTGAAAACCTCCCGGTTCATAAGGGGCGGTTCAATTTTGATGTAATCCAGGTCGATTATTACCGGGACCGGACCATCGCATTGGAAGCGTTTTTCGCAGGTGAGTATGATTTCCGCGAAGAATTTACTTCCCGCTCATGGGCGACCGAATATGACACCAAACCAGCGGTCGAAAAGGGCTTTATCAAGCGCGACGTTTTGGAAGATGCCACGCTCACCGGGATGCAGGCGTTCTTCCTGAACAGCCGCCGTGCACCCTTCGATAATATCAAAGTGCGTGAGGCGTTCGGCCTGCTATTTGATTATGAATGGACTAATAAGAACCTTTTCTATGGCGCATATGATCGGCTAGGATCGGTTTTTGAAAACTCCGACATGAAGGCGATGGGACTTCCCTCCCCGGCAGAGCTTGAACTCTTGACCCCCTATAAGGACATCCTGCCGGAGGAAGTCTTCACGAAAGAATTTAAACCGCCCATAACAGACGGCTCGGGCAACATCCGCAAACAGATTAGCGCCGCTATAATGCTTTTCAAATCGGCTGGATGGACCATTCAAGACAAAAAGCTTGTGAATATAGCAGGGCAGCAAATGCAGGTCGGCTTCCTCCTTTATGAACAATCCTTCACCCGCATCATCAATCCCTATGTCGCCAATTTACGCCGTGTGGGGATTGACGCATCCGTCCGTGTGATCGACAGCGCCAGCTGGCAAAATCGGGTCCGGGAATTTGATTTCGATATCGTCGTCCGGCGTTTTCCGCAACCGCAAGTGCCGGGCGTGGAGCAGCGCGACTGGTGGGGATCGGCGTCCGCGGACGTCACCGGCGGGCTCAATATTGCAGGTGTTAAAAATCCTGCCGTTGATGCGATTATTGAAAAAATCATCGAAGCACAAACCAGCGGTGAAGTGATCACAGCCACGCGGGCACTTGATCGGGTGCTGATGTGGAATTATTATTTTATTCCGCAATGGCATAAGAACAGCTACTTTATCGCCTATTGGGACAAATTCGGCCGGCCAGAGTCGAAAAAGCCGGGTTTTGACCGTGCGGTTCTGCAAAGCTGGTGGTATGATCAGGCCAAAGCCGAAGAGCTTGCCGCCCGACAGGGTCAGTAAAGTTTAACCTGCGGACAGAGGAGTAGTCGTTGTTTGCCTATATTTTGAGACGTATCCTTCTCATGATACCGACATTATTTGGCATCATGGTTCTCAATTTTGTGGTTATCCAGTTCGCTCCCGGCGGGCCGATCGAACAAATCATCGCAGAAATTCAAGGAACGGCCGTTGGCGCCACGGCGCGCATCGGCGGCAGCGGCACAGGCGATACGGGCGGTGGCGGCAGTGCGTCCGCTGGCTTGGGATCAGAGAGCAGCTATCGCGGTGCGCAAGGGCTAGATCCGGAGTTTATCAAGGAGTTGGAGGTTCAGTTCGGCTTCGACAAACCCGCTTATGAGCGGTTCTTCTTAATGATGAAGAATTACCTGATGTTCGATTTCGGCACGAGCTATTTCCGCGATGAAACTGTCGTTAATCTGGTGATTGAAAAACTCCCCGTATCCATCTCTATCGGACTCTGGACAACACTTCTGGTTTATCTGATCTCTATTCCGCTTGGAATTGCGAAAGCGGTCCGTGATGGCACAAAATTCGACATCTGGACGAGCAGCCTGGTGATTGTCGGCAATGCGATCCCGAGTTTTCTGTTTGCCGTCGCGCTGATCGTCCTTTTCGCGGGTGGCTCCTATTTCAACTGGTTCCCGTTACGAGGCCTAACATCTGATAATTGGGAACAGCTCAGTACATTCGGCAAGATAACGGACTATCTCTGGCATATCGCTCTGCCGGTGACGGCATTGGTGATCGGCGGTTTTGCAGCCCTGACCCAGCTTACCAAAAACTCATTTCTCGACCAGATCGGCCAGCAATATGTGCTTACTGCCCGTGCGAAGGGTTTGAGTGAACGTCGCGTGCTCTACGGGCATGTTTTCCGCAACGCCATGCTGATCGTGATTGCGGGGTTCCCAAGCGCCTTTATTGGCATCCTCTTTACCGGATCTTTATTGATTGAGGTGATTTTCAGTCTCGACGGGCTTGGCCTACTCGGGTTCGAGGCGGCAATCAACCGCGACTATCCAGTGATATTTGCAACGGTCTATGTGTTCGCACTTCTCGGCCTGATCATGAATCTAGTGGGCGATTTGACCTACACCCTCGTCGACCCCCGAATTGATTTCGAAGCTAGGGAGGCATAGACCATGACCCTCTCCGCCATCAATCGGCGCCGTCTGAATAACTTTAAGGCCAATCGTCGCGGCTATTGGTCGATGATCTTTTTCGTTTTGCTGTTTGTGATTTCTTTATTCGCGGAACTGATTGCAAATGACAAACCTCTCGTTGTTTCCTACCAAGACCAGCTATATTTCCCCTTTCTCATCGCCTATCCGGAAACAGCGTTTGGTGGCGACTTTGAAACAGAAGCGGATTATCGCGACCCTTTCGTCGCCGATCTCATCAATGAAGATGGATGGCAAATCTGGCCGTTGATCCGATATAGCTACACAACGATCAATTACGATCTAACGTCCCCTGCCCCCTCACCCCCGGATGCGGAGAACTGGCTCGGAACCGATGATCAGGGCCGCGATGTGCTTGCGCGGGTGATTTATGGCTATCGTATTTCTGTTGCCTTTGGCGTGATCCTCACGATTTTCAGTTCAATCATCGGCGTTACTGCCGGGGCCGTGCAGGGATATTTCGGCGGATGGACGGACCTGATATTCCAGCGACTGCTGGAGATATGGGGTGGTATGCCGAGTCTCTATATCCTTATAATTCTCGCCGCTCTGATAGAACCAAGCTTCCTGATCCTGCTTGCGCTACTGCTTCTGTTCAGCTGGCCCAGCCTTGTTGGTGTGGTACGGGCGGAATTCCTGCGCTCTCGCAATTTCGACTATGTCCGGGCGGCACGGGCGCTTGGCGTGCGTGACAGGGTGATCATGTTCAAACATCTGTTGCCGAACTCCATGGTATCGGCGCTCACCTTCCTGCCCTTCATCCTGACGGGTTCCATTGTCAGCCTGACCTCTCTCGATTTTCTTGGCCTAGGCCTGCCGCCGGGCTCCCCTTCCCTCGGTGAACTACTAGCTCAGGGCAAAGCCAATCTACAGGCACCCTGGCTCGGCATTACGGCATTCCTGACCCTGTCAATCATGTTGACCCTTGCCTTCTTTATGCAGGAAGGCATTCGCGATGCCTTTGATCCAAGAAAGACGTTTCAGTAATGGTACTTGTTGAAATTAACGATCTATGGGTCACTTTCAAATCTGACGGCAAGGATGTGCCGGCTGTAAAAGGCGTCTCCTTCAATATCGAAAAAGGGGAGACCCTCGCCCTTGTTGGAGAAAGCGGCTCGGGCAAGTCGGTCACCGCACTCAGCATCCTGCAACTTCTGCCCTATCCCCTCGCCAAGCACCCGAAGGGGTCCATCAAGATAAACGGGGAGGAAGTTGTCGGACGACCGCAGAAAGAGATGCGAAATTTCCGGGGAAATCATGTTTCCATGATTTTTCAGGAGCCAATGACCTCCCTCAATCCGCTGCATACGATAGAAAAACAAATTAACGAGACCCTTCTCGTCCATAAGGGGATGAGCCAGAAGGAAGCCGCCGTGCGCGTGCGGGAACTTCTGGAGATGGTCGGATTGGACGCCATAGACGAACGGCTCAATGCTTATCCCCATCAGCTTTCTGGTGGTCAGCGCCAGCGCGTGATGATTGCCATGGCGCTCGCCAATGAGCCAGACTTGTTGATCGCAGACGAGCCGACCACCGCCCTCGACGTGACAATCCAAGCGCAAATACTTGAGCTCCTGATGGATTTGCAAAAAAGGCTTGGCATGGCGATTTTGCTGATCACCCATGATCTCGGCATTGTCCGGAAGATGGCAAAAGACGTGTGTGTCATGACACAGGGCGAAATTGTCGAAGCCAATAACGCGAAGGAATTATTCTCCCGTCCGCGTCATGAATATACGCAAATGCTGCTGGAGGCGGAGCCCAAGGGCCTTCCCCTTCGCAAGAATGACGCTTTGCCCGACGTGATATCCTGCAAAAACCTAAAAGTCTATTTTCCGATCAAAAAAGGTCTGCTCAAGCGAGTTGCAGATTATGTCCGCGCAGTTGATAATATTTCTGTCAATGTAAAACAGGGACATACGGTTGGTATTGTCGGGGAAAGCGGTTCAGGCAAGTCGACATTGGGCCTTGCCATGCTTCGACTCATTTCTTCGGAAGGTGAAATTAAGTTCAATGGACAATCAATCGAGGACGCAAGCTGGAAGGATCTCCGACCGTTGCGTGCGGAAATGCAGATTGTTTTTCAGGATCCCTACTCAAGCCTTAGCCCTCGGCTTTCGGTCGGGCAGATAATTGAGGAGGGCGTGATTGTCCATGAAGGGCATGGCAACCGGCTGGAACGGCGAGATAGAATATCCGAGGTTTTGAAAGAAGTCGGCATTCCGCCAGATGCGCAGGATCGCTACCCCCATGAATTTTCGGGTGGACAGCGTCAACGGATCGCCATCGCCCGCGCGCTTATCCTCAAGCCAAAGTTTATCGTTCTGGACGAGCCGACCTCAGCGCTGGATATGTCCGTCCAGGCGCAAATTGTCGATCTGTTGCGGGACCTGCAGAATCGCCATAATCTGACCTATCTGTTCATCAGCCACGACCTTAAAGTCGTCCGCGCCATCGCCGATAGCGTCCTTGTGATGCGTGGTGGTAAAATTGTTGAACAGGGTCCTGCGGCACAAATCTTTGACAATCCTGAAACAGACTATACAAAGGCCTTGATGAAGGCGGCGTTTGATTTGGAAACGGCCTCCGCCGGTGTAGTTAACAGTTAAGGTGTCGATACAAGATACCGGAGAAGAAATATGGCCCTATTGTTTAAAAGTAATATTGATCGTGCAGACTGGTGGCGGCGTGAACTCGGCAAATATATCCCGGATCTAGACGTTCGTATCTGGCCAGATATCGGCAATCCGGATGAAATCAAATACGCACTTTGCTGGAAAATGCCGCACGGGGAATTGGCAAAATTGAAAAATTTACAAGCCGTGTATTCCCTTGGCGCCGGTGTCGATCATTTGCTGGCTGATCCTGATTTTCCGCGCCATCTGCCCTTTTCTCGGACTGTTGATCCAAACCTGACCGGCCGGATGACCGAGTATGTTGCCCAACATGTTCTTAATCACCACCGCTTCTGCCACGCTTATGACGCGCAGCAGCGTGACCATGTCTGGAAAGAACATTTTGCACCGTTCGCCAGTGATCGGAAAGTTGGTATACTCGGGATGGGAGAGCTTGGTGGCGGCGCAGCAGAAGCGCTCAGCTTCCTAAAATTTGATGTCGCAGGCTGGAGTCGGTCAGAAAAGAAACTAGACGGAGTAGAGAGCTTCTTTGGTGACGACCAACTCGATGCCTTCCTTGCCCGTACAGAGATTCTGGTCTGTCTACTTCCTCTAACACCACAGACCAAAGACATCCTGAATGCCGACCTGTTTGCTAAACTGCCGAAGGGTGCAGGCATTATCAATGCGGGGCGCGGCCCTCATCTCTTGGAAGAAGACCTGATTCCAGCACTCGATAGCGGTCAGCTCTCTGCCGCAACCCTTGATGTGTTTCACGTGGAACCTATGGCGGAGGATCACCCTTTCTGGGATCATCCGAAAATCCGCATCACGCCGCATGTCGCAAGCATTTCAGACCCGGCAAGCGTCGCGAAGCTGGTTGCCGAAAATATCATCCGCACGGATAAAGGCGAAGATCTGCTCCATGCCGTGGACGTTGAAAAAGGATACTAAGAAATGACTGATCAAGGTCGGAGATAAGGAATGAGCATTGAATTTCTTCTCACGACCCTGATCGTTACCATCGCGCCAGGAACCGGCGTTCTTTACACCTTGGCAGTCGGCCTGACAGATGGCGCCAAGGCAGGCATCGCGGCAGCGTTTGGCTGCACCCTCGGTATTTTACCCAGTATCTTGGCCTGCATGTTTGGTGTTGCAGCACTCCTCCATACGAGTGCGCTGGCCTTTCAAATTCTGAAATACGCCGGTGTTGCATACCTGCTCTATCTCGCCTGGCAAACCATAAAGAATTCCGAAAGTCTGGACGTGACGATTAAAGAGAAAAACGCCGATTATTGGCGGATTGCCCGCAAAGGCACACTGATTAATATCCTGAATCCAAAGCTGACGATTTTCTTTCTCGCCTTCCTGCCTCAGTTTATCCCGGCATCAGCCGGCAATCCAAGTTTGATCATCGCCGTGCATGGCGCAGTATTCATGGTCATTACTTTTTTAGTATTTGTGCTTTACGGCCTTTTCGCGTCGAAAATACGTCGCTATTTACAGAGTACGCCCAAGGTCGTTCGCGGGATACAGTACGGCATTGCAGCAACATTTGCGGGACTCGGGTTGAAGCTGGCACTTACCGATCGATAAAACTCACGACTTACCGTAGCGTTCCTTGATCAGAGCGAACAGCGCGCGCATAGCAAAAGCCTCCCCGCCGACAGGGCGACCGGGACGGCTTCTTACATTATAAGCCATAACATCGAAATGAACCCAGCTCTTGGCTTTCTCAACAAACTCTTTGAGGAAAAGTCCTGCGGTAATCGCACCCCCGTACCCGCCAGCGCCTGCATTATTCATATCTGCAAACTTGCTGTCGATCAAATGCCGATAGTCATCCCATAGTGGCAACCGCCAGACCGGATCTTTTTCCTTTTCGCTATGGTTGGCTATATCCGCAAAAAGCGCATCGTCATCCGTGAAAGTCGCGGCAATTTCAGTTCCAACTGCAACTCTTGCAGCCCCCGTCAGCGTCGCCATATCGATCAGGAGATCGGGTTCCTCTTCATCGGCGGCGGCAAGTGCATCGGCGAGTATAAGCCGTCCTTCCGCATCCGTGTTACCAATTTCTACGGTTTTACCCTTTCGGCTGATCAGGATATCGCCGGGGTGGAAAGCATTTCCGGAAATGGAGTTTTCAACTGCCGGAATTATTACGCGCAACCGTATGGGCAGGTTTGCGTCCATAATCATATGCGCAAGACCCAGCACTGTTGCCGCGCCACCCATATCCTTCTTCATCATCAGCATACCGGCCGCTGATTTGATATCGAGACCGCCGGTGTCAAAACAAACACCCTTACCAACCAAGGTTACTTTCGGCGCATCTTTATCGCCCCAGTTTATGTCAATCAGGCGCGGTGCGTCCGCCGCCGCGCGCCCAACGGCATGAACCATGGGAAAATGATAGGTGAGCAAATCTTCACCGACGATATTTTCTTGTTCAGCCTCAAACTCTCCGGCGACTTGTGATGCCGCGGCCTCAAGCGCGGAGGGACCGAGATCTCCGGCGGGTAGGTTGACCAGATCACGCACCAGAGTAACGGCCTTGACCGTACGCGCGACCATGTCTTTATCCGCCCCATCCGGCAGCATCAGCGTCGCATATTTCTTATCGTCTTTTTTATACCGGTCGAACGAATAGGTGCCGAGAGACCAGCCGATGGCAACGTCCGTCGCTTCTTTGTCTGTAAATTCTGCTGTGACGGCATAGGTTCCCTTCGGGAGCGTTGACGGCAAATCCGCGAGTGACCAGATATTCCAGTCGCCATCTTTTACATAGATAACCGCCTCGATATCGCCTGCGGCCCCTGGCAACAGCAGCGTCTTACCTCCAACGGCCTCATAATCTTGAGAGTCAATCCAACCTTTATGAAAGTCAGATTGCGCCGTAAGCCATTCAGCGAAATTTTCTTTCTCGACAATGATTATCGGCTTGGGGTCGGAATTGGACGTTGCGGCGACAAATGGTATCACAATGCTCTCCTGATGATTTTAGGCGACCTTATCAAAGCCGTATTCGGGCGACAACATCTATCGCGTCGCGCCAGTCAAAGAGCATACAAAAGACCCCCGCGTCATCCTAGTCAGTAATAATACCTATTTCCTTATAATAGCGTTCTGCTCCGGGATGTAGCGGTGTTGAAACTCCCTTAAGGGCCGTATCGAGATGTATCAGCAAACCCTTCGCATGTCCGCGGTCAAGAAGATGTCGGTTTTTCGAATGCCAAAGTGCACGAGAAATTTCATAGACCAGGTCTTCCGATACATTCTCATTCACGATCCATTGGGTGCTGACGGCAAGGGTTGGTACGCTCTCAATATCCCGATACGTACCGGCTGGAATCTGGGAAACCGAGTAATAACCATGATCGGCGACAAACTTATCCGCAATTTCCCCATTGATGGGCAATAATTCAATTTTTTCAACATCGGCAAGCTCCGACACCGCCGTAACCGGATACCCGGCGACCAGAAAAAACGCGTCCAACTTATCCGTTTTCATCAGGGTGACGGATTTATCCGGATTGGCAGAAACAGCATCAATATCTTTTACCGAAAGACCATACGCCTTCAAAATTTCCTTGGCATTTTCACGGGTTCCCGAGCCCGGCACGTCAATCGACACACGTTTTCCTTTTAAGTCCTTCACGCTTTTTATGTCAGCGCCGCGGCGGACAACAAGGTGAACATCCTCGGGATACAGATTAGCAATCACCCGAAGAGAGGTGACAGGTTCTTTCTCACTATAAACACCAGTGCCATTATATGCGGCGGCAACTGTATCCGACTGGGCAAGTGCAGTATCAAAATAGCCTCTTGTGACACCATAAATATTGTCCACGGACCCATGAGTCGTCTGTGCCGTTGCAATCAGGCCCGGAACGCCACAGGAACCTCCGTCTTCACACCCCCGGCTTCCCGGCGGGTTGGAGATAACTGAAGCCAGTAGTGTTCCAATGGGGTAATATGTTCCGGCAGTGGACCCCGTCCCAATGCGCAGGAAGTAGACATTCTGGGCAAGGGCACTTCCAACATAAAGCATCATCAGCGTCAAACTGAACCCTATCACGGTCGCGCGTTTTATAGACTTTACGTTTATAATGATCCCATCCTCCTGACATTCCGATATCACCACCCTATTATTAATAATAGGGTGGTGTCGGGCAGAACAAAGTAAGATTTATCAAAATGTGTGACTAATTTCGCCGTGGGCCCGACAGGCATCGACTTCCGAACGTTTCCGGGTATCGCTCACCTTCGCGGACACCTCCCGTATATCAAAGGCCAGCCCCGCAGTTTGGTGAAGTTCCCCGCAGGCCTTGTGAATTGCATAAGGAATTTGTGACAATAACTCACGGTCGTTGTCTTTAAGCAATGCATTCTCCTTAACGATAGAATTCATAATATCTCCCAATGCCTGACACAAAGAGATGACATGCACATGATCAGTTCCCTCAACACTGTCGATCAGCGCACTATTTCTCTGCTGCATGACACTAATCACGTCCTTGCGGTCTCCAAAGCTATCGGACGAACCGGAGAGCAAAATAACGGCGGAGGAAAGACGCATCAATTGTTCTGAATAAGTTGAAATCCTGCGTTCTCTCACGACCTTCATCGCGCGTTTAATCGCTTCCGGTGTAGCGGCAAGCTCGGGTCGGTTCTCAACTTTCGCCTGTAGCGAATTCGGGACAATCATTGTTGGAACGTTCGATCTGCTTCTCAAGACATTGCGCCGATCTGGACCGAAGTAATCCGCCGTCACAACAAAGGGTTTGCGCGTCTCAACCAACCGCTTTAATCGCGAGAATATCTGCGTGCGGGACATTGGCCGGGTTATCAGGTCATCCGCGCCAGCATTAATTATCTCGCCAACCATGTTGGATTCCGAATTCCACAAAAACAGAATGACATTGATAAAGGGATCAAGCCCCATTTTGTGATTACGGATTTCCCGAATGACTTGATGTATGCCCGCACCAGCATCGGCTGTGTCCGCGAGGATGAGGTCATATTCCTCACGTTCCGCCAGCGCTGTAAATTGATAAAGGTCGGAGCAGGCTATAACCTCACCAAATCCGAGGTTAAGAAGGGCGCTTCTTGTGTTTTGGCGCAATGATGGTTCCGGGTCGAAAAGAAGCGCTGTTGCCGCCTTAAAACGGGGATCCAACATCAGGGAAGTATATCGTTAAACCCAGGAATAAGTTCCTGAAGTTTTTCCTGTATCTTTTTTGGGTCTTCAGAAAACTGCAACCCAATTTTATTGCCACGCCGCCACACCAAATCGCAGCGAATGGCCCCCAGTTGTGACGCCTGCAAAAGAAGGTTGTTCTTTTCGAAGAATAGACCGTCGACATCAATTCTCGCACCGTTAGCCGATATGTCCTTGATGATGCCGCTAACTTCGCGCTCTTCTTCATGAAGGCAAGCGTGCCCTCGCTCCGCGCGGATGGTCGCGGGCCATGTTACATCGGCACGCCGGTAGCGGCGATCCGCTGCAGTGCCCGATTTCTTATGATCACACTCCACCTCAAGAGATCTCAACATTTTCTTGATGTCTTTGGCAATGATCATCTTGCTTCTCTGTAACCTGCTGGCTGAATTCTGTGCTGGAACTACCCTGCTCCTTGAACCAAGGTCCAGTTAATCAAGAAATTGTTAATACTTCGCAAACTATTAGATAGAATCTTACCAATCACTGCATTTGGCCTGAGTGGCCGCATATGATTCCTGCGTATCGATAACGTCGTTCGCCTCCATTCGTATTACATTGAATTCATCAATGAGAGGGTCCAACTCAAGCAGTAACCGGTTCGCAATCGATTTCCCGGCTGTTTTCGGGCTCTTTGTATAGAAGGGGCGGATGCTCGCCGCGCGCTCCGTCAGTTCACGTTTTATTTTCGGCACATAATCGGCAATGACCCGTTCGTTGATACGGACGTGCTCAAGTTCATGCGCCATGATGGCCTTATAGGCACAGGTTCCCTTTTTATACTTTCGATCAATATAGATACTGGTTTTCTGAGCTCCGAATTTAAGCGATACACGATCAAGGCGTAAACAATATTTACCGGATTTCACACGTTTGTACTTCGTCGCTGCACCGAGTCTGGGCGTGATAAAAGAGTAAGTCAGACCAAGTAAACTGGCATGGCGCGTGGACTTCGCATACCCGCTTTTCTTGGCTACCATCTCTATTTGATTAGAAGATTTTCCATGATCAAGAGCGGGCTTCGTATTAACAATCTCAATTGCTATCTGGGGCTCCTCCCAACTGGCGAGGCATTCTTTATCCGTGTTTGCCCAAGCTACATTGTTAACCGCGAGATTTATCGGAATGGCGGTTAAGAGCAAGCATAAAGTTGAGCGGAAAAATCGGATTAGATTTTTCAAGCGTCCTCCTCCTTTAAAATGCCTCTAACCAAACATCGCATTGATTTCGTCCTGATCCAGTGTGCCTTCATCCTCCATGCCGTCTTCGGATGGACCTTGCGTATTCACATTGCAAATATGACCGTTGATGATTGCGCCCGCCTGTTCGATAAGTTCTCGGATAACGGCGCACTGCCGCTCTGCCATCCCCCTCGTTGCAACGTCTTCCATATTGTCCACTAAACTTAAGTTAGTCTGCATTTCCTGGATTTCTTCATCTAACCTCATTGTGATTGCTGCAAATGGTGCTTTATATTCCGTTGGGGAAAACGCATAAGCCTCGATCGCCAACTCTTTGTCAGCTATCCCGCTGAAACGAAAATGATCTTCATACGTAACGGGCAGCCAATCTATCAAGTCATCCAACATGTCCGGCATATCAATCACCAATTCGGCCAGCATCAAGGCTTCATTAAAATGATTGAGATAATCCGTCGCCAATAAGGTGACATCATTTACGTTTGTATTGCGGGCGCGGGCGCGATACGCCGCCTGGGCGCTTGTCTCAATACTCATGCTAAGTCGCGTTTCACCTTCTCCATTGATACTAATGTCGGGGCCAAATGATGAACTAAACAGTAATATAATTAAGGAAGTGTTTGCATAAGCAAACCCGCAAGTTTCCGCATATCACGTTCAAATAGCGATATTAATTGAGGAACGCGGTCTCTGCGGCGTGAGTCTCGCCTTGATCATCAGGTGGAAAATCATGGATAAACAGGGCAGCGGAAAGAAGCAGAATCAACATGAAGACAGCGGATGAGAGCAGAAAATTTGAATAACAGATCTTAACAGAAAGCGCCTTGTTCATATCCCTAAACATCATCCCCATGTCACCCCCCTTTTTGCCGCGTTCCGGAGGAACGCCCTGTTGAAGGAAAAGTATAAGGATTTGATCCGTCCATAACCAGCGCTTTAGTTGCTGTTAGTTTATTTTATGCACTTTTTAAGACGCATATTAATAAGTGTTCAACATTGTATTAATTCGACCACAAGATATAGTCGATCCTCTACCGTTTAGACCCAATGCCGCTAAGCCTTTAAATTGCCGAAAGCACAAATCCCATCATTGCGGGGCGAATCGACGGGCAAGCGAACGCACCAACTCAACAAAAAGAGCTGTATGAAGTCTTCCTAAGTAATTCTTGAAGTTTTCTGCTAGATGATTTCGTGAAACCTTTTAAGCAGATCTATCAAAGTCTGATGATCTTTCGTCCCCAGACCAGAAATCACTTTTGCTTCAATTTCCCGCACTTTACTTTCGAGTTCAGCCAATTCCCGCTCCCCCTTCTTCGTCAGACGAACAGCATAGGCCCTCTTGTCCCCCTTGACAGGCGCGCGCAGGATCAGCCCTTCGTCCTCGAATTTATTGAGAATGGGAACAAGAGACGAGCGATCAAGGCCCGCGGCTTCCGCGATTGCGCTCTGAGTGCGGCCGGGGTTTTCATTGATGATCGCCATGACAGAGTATTGTCCCGTCATTAACTTTTTACCGGCGACCGTTGCGAACGTACTCTGTGCCCGCAAGATAGCCTTACGCATATGAAAGCCGACGACCTCATCGAGTGCCGTCGTACGAATTGCATCCAAAACTTTCTTGCTGTTTTTGGCTTTATCATGAGCCATTGCGCTGTCTCAGGCCCCTTCTACATACTTGAGCAAACAACCAGTCTGCCTAATAGCTTCTTATAGCCATAGAAGCCCGTGTAGCACAAGAGAACGCGACGTTATTCCAGTGTCTGGTAGAAGTGGTTGAGTCCGGCTTCCGCGCATTCCATGTCCTGTGCAGGCGTTCCTGAACTGAGGCCAATCCCACCGACTACTTCATCATTTACAAAAACCGGCAAGCCGCCACCAACAGAGGAAATACGCCCCCCTACTTCCGTATGAATGCCGAATGCCAGGCTGCCCGGCACGTTTACCGCGTTATAGTCGTGGGTTGCCTTGCGGGCAGCCGCCGCGGTAAAGGCTTTGTCGGCGGAGATCGTAATGCTTGTCACCTTTCCTCCATCCATGCGTTCAAATGCGATCAAATTACCGCTTTCATCCACTATGGAAATACACATCGGCACACCAATCTCTGTGGCCTTTTCCCGCGCACCCTGAATAAGGATAAGTGCTTCCGCGTGGGACAATCGCTTTACTGTGAGCATGCCGCCCTCCTGTTGATATTGTTTCGTCAATTACTAGCGTGCCTTTGCCTCGATACGTCGGGCATGAAGAATCGGTTCGGTATAACCGCTCGGCTGCGTCCGGCCCTTAAAAACAAGGTCACAGGCCGCCTTGAACGCAATCGAAGTATCAAAATTTCCTGCCATTAGTTTGTAAAGCGGATCGCCCGCGTTTTGTTCATCGACAATCGCCGCCATCCGCTTCAGGGTCTCGGTGACTTGGTCCTCAGAACAGATACCATGATGCAGCCAATTCGCAATATGTTGGCTGGAGATACGCAAAGTTGCCCGGTCTTCCATCAGACCAACATTATTAATATCCGGCACTTTCGAACAACCGACGCCCTGATCGATCCAGCGCACCACATAACCGAGAATTCCTTGCACATTGTTGTCCAGTTCCGCCTGAATTTCCTTTTCTGACAGGTTTTCGCCCTTTAACAACGGCGGCGTCAGAATACTGTTGAGGCTCGCCCGCCCGCGCGACGCTATATCTTTCTGGCGATCCTTCACCGATACTTCATGATAATGCATCGCGTGCAAGGTTGCCGCCGTTGGAGAAGGGACCCAGGCACAATTGGCACCCGCCAAAGGATGGCCGATTTTTGCAGTCATCATCTTCGCCATTTCATCCGGCATTGCCCACATTCCCTTACCAATTTGGGCATGTCCGGGAAGGCCTGTTTCCAAGCCGATATCGACGTTCCAGTCTTCATAGGCCGCAATCCAGGGCTCGCCCTTCGCGGCGTCTTTCCGCATGAAGGGGCCAGCTTCCATGCTGGTATGGATTTCATCGCCCGTGCGATCAAGGAAGCCCGTATTGATGAAGAATATTCTTTCTGATACAGCCCGGATGCACTCTTTCAGATTGACGGTTGTGCGCCGCTCCTCATCCATGACTCCGACTTTCAAAGTGTTTCGGGGAAGGCCGAAGCCCTCTTCGATCGCCGAGAAGAGATCATTCGTGAAGGCCACTTCTTCCGGTCCGTGCATTTTCGGCTTCACAATATAAAGACTGCCCGCGCGACTGTTAGAATGTTTCCCTGTTTTTTTAAGATCATGAAGCGCCCCTGCTGTGGTCATAACCCCGTCGAGAATCCCCTCCGGAATTTCATTCCCGTCGGCGTCAAGTACTGCATTTATCGTCATCAAATGACCCACATTGCGGACCAACAGCAAGCTACGTCCATGCAGGGTTATTTCCGATCCTGTTGGGTCAAGATAAGTTCTGTCGGGATTCAGCGTCCGGGCCACTGTCTTTCCGCCTTTATCAAAACGATCCTCAAGATCACCTTTCATCAGGCCAAGCCAGTTTCGATAAACGAGGGCCTTATCTTCCGCATCCACCGCCGCGATTGAATCTTCGCAGTCCTGAATGGTGGAGAGAGCCGATTCCATTAAAATATCCTTCACACCTGCCGGATGGTCTTTCCCGACAGGATGCGATGGATCGATCTGCACATCCAGATGAAGGCCGTTTTTCATGAACAGAATAGATGATGGTGTAACTTCACCAATATAACCGACAAACTGCCTAGGGTTAGAAAGAGCTGTGGATGAACCATCCGCAAGCTCCACCTCCAGCTTTTTGCGGCCACCGTCATCCTTCAGTAGATAGGCGCGTGCATCCTTATGGCTTCCCTTGGCAAGCGGTGCCGCGCGATCAAGAACGCCGAAGCCATATTCGATGACCCTCAAACCGCGGGTCGGGTTATACCCACTACCTTTCTCACAGCCATTCGTCTCGGGCAGTATATCTGTGCCATAAAGCGCGTCGTAAAGGCTTCCCCAGCGAGCATTCGCTGCGTTGAGGGCATAGCGGGCATTCATGACCGGCACGACAAGCTGCGGACCGGCAACATCCGAAATTTCCGGATCAATGTTCGCAGTCGTCACCTTAAAATCAGGACCTTCGGGCACCAGATAACCGATTTCCTCAAGAAAGGATTTATACGCTGCGGCATCACGGGGGTTTCCCTTTGCGGCAAGATGCCAAGCATCAATTTTGGCTTGTAACTCTTCACGTTTTTCCAGCAACTGCTTGTTTCGAGGCCCAAAACTCGCAACAAGATTGGCAAGTAGGTTCCAAACTGTGTCTGCAGTTACATCAAGGCCCAGCAGAATCTCCTTCTCGACGAGATCCACAATTTCCGGTGCCACCTGAAGCCCTGCTTTTACTATATGCTTTGTCATCTGCTTATTCTCATCCTCATTCATAAGAGAAATCGACGTCCGATAAAATCGGTCGCCAGCGAATTTCAGCATGACATTGACAGGTCCGACAAAGAGAATACACTAAAATGGAACTATTTTCACATTATGGAATTCACTGAAATGACGATGACGGATTCGATCAGCACAAAGCCCGTCCGAACAGGACAAGTACAATCGCTGACGCGTGCTCTTTCCATTCTGAATATAATCGCCAGGAATCCACCGGGCCTGTCACTCACCGGCATTGCCAAGTCCCTCTCCCTTGCCCCATCGACCACCCACCGCCTGCTCACCACCCTGCAGGAAGAACGCTATGTACAATATGATCGGGATACGAGCCGATGGCAGATTGCCATGCAGGCTTTCGTCACGGGAAACGGCTTTCTCGTTTCTCGCGATCTCGCTACTGTCGCGCGACCCTATATGCGGCGCCTGATGGAACTCAGCGGTGAAACAGTAAATCTTGCGATCGCCGATAGCGACAAGGTCATCTATCTGGCGCAGGTCGAAAGCAGGGAAATGATGCGAGTCTTTTCCAAGCCCGGAAACAGCGTGCCCATGCATTGCTCTGGCGTTGGCAAAGCCATCCTGATGGCCATGAGCAAAAGGGATGTGACGCGGATCATTGAAAATCAGGGCCTGGTTAAGCTGACGGACAGAACAATTACAGAACCGGCAAAGTTACATGAAGAGCTTGCTGCGTCGCGCGCCCGTGGCTTTGCCCTAGATGAAGAAGAACATGCCATAGGCCTTCGCTGCGCTGCTGCCCTCATTTATGATGAACATACGGAGCCGCTGGCTGGCCTTTCCATCTCCGGCCCGACGGCCCGCATATCGAAAGAACGGCTGCTGGAACTTGGTCAAGTAACCGTGGAGATAGCGAGCGAAGTAACCGCAGCGCTTGGCGGGCGGAAGCCCGATTAGATACCGTAAAATTGCTCCTCATTCGTCTCGGAATCCCGGCTGTATATGAGGTTACCCGCGATATAAGTCGCCTTCGCGGCCCGATCATCCCCCACTGTCATCAGGGCAAATATCTGCTCTTCCAGACTGTCGGCATAAGCCAAACGATGAGCAATTAGAGGCGTCGCCTTTAAATCCAAAATGGTGAGGTCCGCTTCATATCCGGGTTCAATACTTCCAAGGGTTTCGTCCAGATAGAGGGAGGCAGCCGCCCCGCGCGTGGCAAGATAAAACGCCTTATGTGCATCAAGTGCAAAGCCATTCAACTGAGCAATCTTGTAGGCCTCATTCATACTGACGAGTTGCGAGAAATTCGTTCCCCCGCCCAGGTCTGTCGCAAGTCCGGTCCGCACAGGGAAAGACCCTTGCATTGCCTGATCAAGGCTAAATAGGCCGCTTCCCAGAAAAAGATTTGATGTTGGGCAATGGGCTAATGCTGCTCCCGTCTCAGAAAAAGCACGGAAATCTTCTTTTGTAAAATGAACGCCATGGCCATATATGGCGCGCGGGCCAAGCTGACCATAATGCTGATAGACATCCACGTAGTTTTTCCGGTCGGGGAATAGCGTTTTCACCCACTCTATTTCCTTCCTGTTCTCTGAAATGTGCGATTGTAGATAGGTGCCGGGATGCTCCTTCCAGACGGCACCTGCCATCTCCATCTGCTCTTCAGTGCTTGTTGGCGCGAAACGCGGTGTTACGGCATAAAGCGCCCGGCCATTACCGTGCCATTTCTGGATGAGTCGCTTAGTTTCGTCATATCCGCTTTGCGCCGTATCGGTCAGCGCAGGGGGCGCATGACGATCCATCAGCACCTTGCCCGCGATATTGCGCATATTGATTCTCGCTGATTGCTCGAAAAAGGCATCAACAGAGACGGGATGAACGGTGCAAAACACAGCGGCGGTTGTAGTTCCCGAGCGTAAAATTTCTTTTAGGAAAACGTCCGCCGCAGCGGATGCATACTCCTTATCAGCAAACTTCTGTTCCGCAACAAAGGTATAATTATTCAGCCAGTCAATAAGCTGCTTGCCAAAGGCACCTATTATTTCTGTTTGCGGATAATGGACATGGCAGTCAATAAAGCCGGGGCAGATCAGAGCGTCTTCATAGCGGGTGACCGGCACCGTTTTGTCAAGATGGGGCAGTAACTCATGCGCAGACCCAAAGGCACCGATTTTTCCATCCTCAATGACAATAAGGCCATCATCCTCATAGCAGAGACATTCTTTGATTGGCTTTGTGAAGGGATTATCCCGGTAGGATAGGCAGCGGCCCCGAATTGCTTTTTTCATTTGCTGCGTTTTCCCGAAATGCTCGCCAATGGCAGCGTCACCTCATCCTTCACCACTTCCATCACCACATAGGTATGGGTTTGCATGACATGAGGGAGAAGCGATATAGCCGTTCCCAGCAATTTCCGATATGAAGCTATATCACGCGTCCGGATCTTCAAGAGGTAATCAAATCCGCCCGCCATCATCATGCAGGATTGAATTTCGGGGATGCGTTGGACGGCATCGTTAAACTCTCTCAGTTCTGTTTCAGTCGTCCGCGAAAGTTGCACCTGCACCATGACGACATGGGCAGCGGCGGCGGCCTCTGGATCAAGCGCCGCGAAATAGCCCTTGATCACACCCGCATTCTCCAGCCGCTTCACCCGCTCTGCACAGGGGGTTTTGGTCAAATTCACCCGGCGCGAAAGCTCGACCATAGAAATCCGGCCATTCGCCTGAATTTCCCGCAAGATACGATAATCTATCCGGTCCAAAGGGGGACTCACCATACGAAATGCCCATCAAACTTGTGCGAACAACATCTTACTGTATGCC
Organism: Sneathiella sp. HT1-7; assembly: GCF_020731145.1. Classification (GTDB taxonomy): domain Bacteria; phylum Pseudomonadota; class Alphaproteobacteria; order Sneathiellales; family Sneathiellaceae; genus Sneathiella. The sequence continues at coordinate 425,881 of NZ_JAJFZN010000001.1, forward strand.
AATTCACACTTCATCGCCTAGCATTTTTGCTATACCGCTCAATCGGGGAAAATCGAATGGTCTCGAAAAGTTGTAGTCATTTGACCAATCTTAGGCGGACGCGCAGGAAGCTTTTGGCTAAAATACGTGCCTATTTGGTCTTCACTTCACTCAACGGAACTAGAAAATATGCCACTTAACCTGTCATTAGAGATTTCTGTATGGAAAAACTTCCGTTTTTTGTGCATCTTTTTTGCGCTTGTCTTTCCCCTTTCCGCTGTTGCTGAGACCAAGGTTGACTACAAAAACTGGGAAGACGTCACTAGTGCCGCCAAGGGCGGTACAGTCAACTGGTTTATGTGGGGCGGGGCGGACAATATCAATCATTATGTCTCCGACTATATCGGCGGAGAACTCAAAAAGCGCTATGACATCACTTTAAAGCGGATCGGCATCAATGATACGGCGGAGGCCGTCAATATCGTCCTTGGCGAGAAACAGGCCGGAATCGACGACAAGGGTTCCGTCGACATGATCTGGATTAATGGCGGTAACTTCCGAACGATGAAGCAAGGGGACCTGCTATTCTGCGGATATCATTCCCTACTCCCCAATAATAATCTCGTAAACTGGCAAAACCCGTCCATCGCGAATGATTTCGGCCTTGCAGTGGATGAATGTGAGGTACCCTGGAACCGAGCGCAGTTCGCCTTTGCCTATGACAGTGCACTTACAAAAAACCCGCCGAAAAGTATTTCAGAACTTATTGACTGGGTGAAGAAAAATCCGGGCGAGTTTACCTATCCGGCGGCGACGGACTTCAATGGCAGCGTCTTCATACGCCATGTTTTTTATCACGCCGCAGGGGGACCGGACGCTCTTCTGGGGGATTTTGATCAAGAGAAGTTTGACGTCATCGCACCAAAAGCCTGGGCCATTCTCAATGAAATGAAACCGTATCTCTGGCGGGAGGGGGAAACCTATCCCAATGCAATCGCAAATCTCGCGCAGCTTTTCGCAAATAGGGAGGTTGCGCTCTATTTCGATTATGATCCGGCGATATTCGGAATTAATGTTGAAAACGGTATCTTCCCAGAGACAACCCGATCCTATGGCCTGGAAGACGGCACCATTGGCAATACAAATTATGTTGCTATTCCTTATAATTCACCCAACAAGGCCGCTGCGATGGTCGCCGCCAATTTTATCCTGTCGGCGAATGCCCAATATGAAAAAGCAAAAGCAGATGTCTGGGGTACCGCGCCAGCAATCGATATAAGCCGCCTACCGGAAGAGGACAAACTGCGTTTTTTGAGCCTACCTCGCCACCCCGCCGTTATCGATCCGGCGGCACTTTCCAAAAAGGCGTTGCCGGAGCTGCATCCTGACTGGATCAGCGCCATTGAAAAGGGCTGGCAGGAAAATGTCGCCAAGTAATGCGGAGGAATTTAGAGTAAGCTCAATCATAATTACCGCCATTCATGAGGCTCCGCTTGGCTGATCGCTGGAAAGTTCTGATATTACTCTCCCCTGCTCTCCTCCTCATTGTGGGATTGTTTCTGGGCGGCCTTTTCCTTGGCTTGATCGGTAGCTTGGGGTATATGCCGCTACTCGGCCGGGAAGAGATAAGTCTCGACGCTTATCGCAAAATACTGGCATCGGATCGATTTTATCACTCTTTTCTAATGACCTTCTATATCTCTTTCACCTCCACAATTATCGCCTCCATTCTGGCCGTCGGGGCGGCATTGATTTTACGTCGGCATTTTTTTGGCCGCTCCGTCATTAACTTCCTATTTCAAATTAACCTAACCGTGCCGCATCTGGTGGGCGCGGTCGGCATTCTGTATCTATTCTCTCAGTCGGGCTTTTTCTCACGCCTCGCCTATGAGTTTGAGCTAATTGCGAGGCCTTCTGACTTTCCGGCGATGATTTACGATCCGCTTGCGATCGGAATTATCCTGCAATATGTCTGGAAAGAAGTTCCCTTCATCGGGATGATCCTTCTCGCCAATATGCAAACATTTGGGCAGGACTACGAAGCCGCAGCCCGCTCCCTCGGCGCAAACCGCTGGCAGGGTTTCCGCTACGTCCTGTTGCCGCTTCTCACCCCCGGTCTTCTTGCCGCTGCGCTGATAGTCTTTGCCTTCACCTTCGGCGCCTATGAGATTCCGGCCTTGCTTGGACAAAACTATCCGGCCTCCCTCCCCGTTCTGGCCTATCAGTCCTTCACCGATGTGGACCTAAACGCCCGGCCAGAGGCGTTGGCCATGGGGATGATTATCGCAGTCTTAAGTGCGGTTATGATACTCGGGTACGCCCGCCTGACGCGCAGATATGTTCGCTCATGAGTAATGGCACGGTAACAAGACAAGAAGACATTTCTCACGATGGATTGTCAGGGCCGGCCTGGTTTGCACTTATATTGCTGATTAGCTGGTTAGTCCTTCCACTAATACCCCTTGGCATTTGGTCCATCAGCCGAAGCTGGTTCTTCCCCGATATTACTCCGTCTGCTTACAGCCTACGCGCCTGGACCTATGTTTTTTCAACCACATCCGAGGTTCTCCCCGCCCTTGGCATGACAACATTCATCGCACTTTGTGCGACACTTTTGTCCGCGATCATCGGCCTGCCAGCGGGCCGTGCGCTCGGGCTCTATCAGTTTCGAGGAAAGGCAGTAATAGAGCTTTTGATTCTCGCGCCCACAATTGTGCCTGGAATTGCGGTCGCGCTCGGCCTTCATGTCGTGTTTCTCAATCTTGGCCTTGCCGGTTCCTTTTCCGGTGTCCTGATTATTCATCTCATCCCCACATTGCCCTATATGGTGCTGGTCATGGCGGGGGTATTTGCAAACTATAACCCGGAAATAGAGGCACAGGCCCGTAGCCTCGGCGCCGGCCCGATCCAGACATTCTATTATGTAACCTTGCCTGCCATCCTGCCGGGCCTGTTGATCGGGTCGCTATTTACTTTTCTCGTTTCCTGGAGCCAGTATATCCTCACGCTCCTGATCGGCGGTGGGCGTGTAGTAACGCTGCCGCTTCTTCTCTTTAATTTTGCCAGCGCGGGACGAAACGACATTACAGGCGCCATCAGTATGATTTATATCCTGCCGGGTGTTGTTCTCCTTCTCCTTGGTGCGCGTCATCTAACGGGGCGAAACAGCGCGACAGAAAGTTTGCGCCAGATATGACTGACGTTACTCTAGAAAATCTCACCAAAACCTATCCGGGCGAAACCATTCCCGCTGTGAACGATGTTTCCATGCGCATTGAGGGAGGATCGCTTACAGCGCTTCTTGGCCCGTCAGCTTGCGGTAAATCAACAATCCTGAAAATGATTGCCGGTCTTCTCGCGCCAACATCGGGCGATATCCGTTTTGCCGGACAATCCATTCTCCATTTACCGCCGAACCGGCGCGACGCCGTTATGGTGTTCCAGAACCATCTCCTCTTTCCATATATGACCGTTGGCGAGAACGTCGGCTTTGGCCTTAAGATGCGTCGCCTGCCGAAAAAAGAGATTGCCGACGCGGTTGGCAGAACATTGGAATTCGTGCAGCTGGATAGCATGGAAAAGCGCAAACCCAGCCAGCTTTCGGGTGGGCAACAGCAACGAGTCGCCCTCGCGCGTGCTTTGGTCCTTCGCCCTAAAATATTGCTACTGGATGAGCCTTTTTCCAATCTAGATGCTAATTTGCGCCTGGAAATGCAGCAACTACTTAATTCCCTCCATCAAGAGCTTAAGACGACGATGCTATTCGTTACCCATGATCAGGAAGAAGCGGTCGCTCTTTCTAGCAAAATTGCCCTTATCCTTGGCGGAACACTTCGGCAATATGCACCTGCCGTCTCCCTCTATCAGAAGCCGCAAAATCAGGAAGTAGCGAAATTCTTCGGTGCGAAAAATTTTATTCCGGGTGAATGTGCTTCTGGATATTTCGATTGCTCTCTTGGTCGATTTGCTCTGCCAGATGGTGCTCCTGATACCGGCAACATACTAACTATTCGCCCGGAAAATTTCGTTATTGGAGCTGACGGGAATACTGAAAACAGCGTTCAAGCAACAATCGTTTCAAAGCAATTTCTCGGTAACCAAACCCGCATAGAAATGCGCAAAGAAAGCATCTCCTTTGAGGCATTGCTGCCCCCCCATATTGCGGAACCGTTCGAGGAAGGAACAACAGTAGCTGTCCATTTTCCGCGTCGATCCCTTTGGGTGTTGAGCTAACTCAACGCCTTTAGATATTCCGTGATTGTTTCCGGCGCCTTATCCGGCGCGACCTCTGCACTCCGGATAAGTCCGTCGAAATGCACCGTCAGCGCACGGATATGCTCGACGGAATTTACAAGAAGATACATGTTTCCGATATAAATGGCAGCACGAAGCGGCCCGAAAAGGGTATAGGCTGCAGAGTAAATCTTCCGCGCATCAAACAGGAACAGCCGAAAGGTGGGGTAGAGTTCTTCAGTCAGCCGGATCATGTTTTTCATCTGATCACGACGGATGGAAATTGGAACCTGACGCCAAATTCCTTCCCCCTGTGCAAGCTGTTCAATTGCCTGAAGCGGCATGCATACCTCCATATCCGTTTCCGGGCGCCGGGAATAGCTTAGCTGATCCTGCATTTGCCGTTCTTTCGCTTCTCGCTCGACTGTCGTGAAATCACCAAATTCATATGCGCCAATTTCTTCAGTCCGGAGGAGATCCGGCAATGTACTTGGTACATAACGAATTTTATATCCCATTGCCTCCCGATGCCATTTCGCGAGCTTAACACTGGCTGAGGCTTCGGTGACTCGCTCAATCTCAATCATCGGCACAGCTTCGCTGGCGCTTTCATCATTTGCGATCAAGCCCATGAGCCAATCGACAGATACGCCATAAGTTCGGGAAATAGCGCACAAGGTTTCAGCGCGTGGCAACCGGGTGGATCCCGGCGCAAGAAACTGACTGAGAGCCGACCTGTCGATGCCGACGCTGTTCGCAAACTGGCTTAGATTAAATCCTTTTCGCGCCAGCAGCAGCGCCATTCGGTCGCGAAATATTTCGGCAACATCCCGCTTATCCGGATTTTCCTTATCTAAATGCAGTGATTTCACACCATTTTCCTATTTAAGTAACAATATTGAACTTAAGTTTTATATTAACATAAAAATTAGCGAAATATCGCATTGTATATTCCCTGTCTGGTAGCTCATAATTCTCTTCTTCTAATAATGACTTATGGAGTTGATGAACTGTGTTGTTGCGTGAACGGCTGGAAATCAGAACCCTTGCATTGATTATGCTGTGCTATGGGATTTGGGGGTTTATCCTTTTTGGACCGGTAGACTTCCCTCTTTGGCTTACAGTTTTGATGCTCGTCCCGGTGATTACTTTTCACTCCTCACTTCAACATGAATGCATCCATGGCCATCCCTTCGTTGATCGTCGCCTGAATGACCTGTTTATCTATTTGCCGATCGGCTTGTTCATGCCCTATCCACGATTTAAAGAAGTTCACCTGACCCACCATCAACGGGCGCGGATCACTGATCCGACAGAAGATCCGGAAAGTTGGTATGTCACAGACGAGCAATGGGCGAAATTCAATCGCATACAGAAGCTGATATGGACTGCCAATAACTTTCTCATAGGGCGCATGCTTATTGGCCCCGCAATCGGGGTATCCAGTCTCCTTCGTGCAGATATTCAGAGAATTCGAAATGGGGACCGTCGATTGCTTGGCGACTGGGCGCTTCATTCTACGCTTTGTGGTTTGCTTTTTATCTTTATCGGTTATTTTTCTAACATTTCCATTCTTGGCTACTGTATTGCCGCCTATTTTGGCATGTCACTTCTGATGATCCGCACCTTTCTTGAACATCAGGCGCACCCGGATCGTCGAGCGCGTTCTGTCCTGATCAATGACAAAGGGCCATTGCGGTTTTTGTTTCTGAACAATAATCTACATGCCGTTCATCATGCCTATCCGTCCGTCGCTTGGTACCGGTTGCCGGGCTTATTCCGCCTCCATCAGGAGCGCTTCGTCGAAATGAACAAAGGTTATTTTTACAAAAGCTATACCGACGTCATTCGCGCGCATGCGTTTAAACGAAAAGAACCTGTCGCCTTTCCATTGGACCCGGTTTAATTTTTGAAGATGATATCCTCGATAGCACCCTCTGTGGCGCTTCTCCCTATGTATGACTGGCCTGAAATCCGCCGCGCGACGGATACCTATTGGGCGGCCCTTCAAGAGAGCCTTGGGGATGCCGGATTTAAACCACCAAAACTTCTTACCCGGACAGACGATCCGTTCGAATGCTGGATAGATCCGGCCCTTTTGCTTGGCCAGACTTGCGGCCTCCCCTTTGTCGAAAAGCTAGCAAGCGATGTCTCCCTCGTCGGAACACCCGCCTATGACATTGACTGTGGGGCCGGCAGCTATTTCAGTGTGATTGTTGTTCATAAAGAGAGTGATATTGAAAAGCTTTCGGACCTTAATGCCGCGACCCTCGGCTATAACGATCCGCTTTCACAGTCCGGCGTCTCGGCCTTTTTCTCCTATCTGGCGGAGGAAGGAATTTCCTTTCAGAAAATTCGCCGGTGTGAGCGGTTGATGTCTCATCGGAATGTCATACAGCACTTAGCGGAACGGCAAATTGACATAGCCTCAATCGACGCCGTGACATGGGAACTTGCAAAACGATTTGAGGTGGCAACGAATAATCTCTCCGTTATCGCGCGCACTCACCCAACACCTGGACTTCCCATTATAACCGCGCGACGCCCCAAAAGTGAGATTGACCGGATCCATCACGCGGTTGTTGAAGCAATGGCATCTCTGTCTTGCGAGATACAGGATACACTTCTTTTGACGGGCTTCGCCGCAACAGAGGAGGCAGATTATCAAATTATCAAACGCAACTTTGAAAAAATCAGCCCTGATCTGGAAAATCTCTTATAGAGAAACACAATAAAAAAACCCGGAAGCCGAAACTTCCGGGCTTAATATCAAACGTCAAGGTGACTTATTTATAGTCGTATTTGCCGTCTTTCCATTCGTACCAGACATAACCCGGCAGGGTCACGTCGCCTTTATCATCGAAAGACAATGATCCGAGGACCGTTTCAAACGTACCCTCATTCAAGGCATCCATAACGGGCTCCAGATCAACGGACTTGGCAGCTTTAGCCGCGTCCGCCCAAGCCTGCACTGCAGCATAGGTGTAAAGAACGTAACCTTCTGGCTCAATGCCTTTGGCACGGAACTTTGCAACCAGTTCAGTAACGCCCGGGTTTTTACGTGGGTCCGGCGAGAAAGTCATCAGTGTGCCTTCACCAGCATCGCCCGTGATTGACCAATATTCGTCAGTCACCAGTGCGTCACCAGATACGAGCTGGGTTTTCATGCCCTGATCGCGCATCTGGCGAACAATCAGGCCAGCTTCTGTGTGATAACCGCCAACATACGCGATATCGATGCCTTCCTGTTTCATTTTGGAGACAAGTGCCGTGTAGTCTTTTTCACCAGCAGTATAGGCTTCATACATGGTTGCCTTGCCACCAGCGGCTTCCATGGAAGCTTTGGTTTCATCAGCAAGACCTTTACCATAGGCAGTCTTGTCATGCAGGATGGCTACTTTCTTGCCTGCTTTGGTTTCATCAGCAAGATAAGCGCCAGCAACCTTGCCCTGCTGATCGTCACGGCCGCAGACGCGATATACGTTCGGGCCGCCTTCATCGGTCAGCTTCGGGTTGGTGGAAGCGGGTGAAATCTGAATGATCCCTTCTTCTTCATATACGGCGGATGCCGGAATGGAAGAACCGGAACAGAAATGGCCAGCCATAAAGACAACGCCTTTTGACACCATCTGGTTGGCAACAGCCACAGCCTGCTTCGGATCGCAAGCGTCATCACCAATCTCAAGTGTCAGCATTTCGCCATTCACACCGCCAGCGGCATTAATGTCCGCGACAGCCTGCTCTGCACCAGCCTTCATCTGCTGACCAAAGCTCGCATACTGCCCCGTCATCGGGCCTGCCGTTGCAATCGCAATATCCGCCCAGGCGGCGCCTGAGCTGATCATCACGCCCATCGACATAGCCGACACGGCAAGTAACATTTTTTTCATCTTCGTACTCCCAGTTGGTAAAATGTAACTCAAATAAATACGCTACTTTTTCGCAATTATATCAAACTTTTAAAGAAACTTGAAAGCGAAATCGAGTGGAGGGTCTCAGCCCGCCGCACCTTTTTTCTCGCGCCAGGAAAAAGGGCCTGCCCGTTCATAAAGCCAGCGGTACTGTGTCACCATTTGCCGCACCCGGGTCAAACGGTAACCCAATAGAGAAATGCCGATCAATACCAAGGCATCAACGACATAATAATGGAGGGATAGCAACGTCCCCTCGAATAAAGCAAAATGGAAAAACCTCACAGCAAACGCCAACAACATCATAAAGAAGATTAAATGCGAAATGGGGCGCCAATTTGACGCGAGCGACCGCCCGGAAAGATATCCCGCACCGCCCCCGATAATGACCGTGACAAACAGGAAGGTGACAAAACTGTTTTCCCAAATAATTCCCATCAGTGCGCCCCTCCTTCCAGATAAGCGGCACGAACCTCTTCGCTCGCCAGTAATTCCTTACCGGTTCCACTCAGGGTAATATTGCCATTGACCATAACATAGCCGCGATGCGCCAGTTTAAGCGCATGATACGCGTTCTGCTCTACCAGAAAGACGGTCAGCCCATCCTTTTCATTGAGCTCCTTTATCGCTTCGAATATCTGTTTCACGACGAGCGGCGCCAAACCAAGTGACGGCTCATCAAGCAACAAAAGTCGAGGCCGAGCCATCAAAGCTCTGGCAATCGCAAGCATTTGCTGCTCCCCGCCCGAAAGAGTACCGCCGCGCTGATCTTTTCGCTCCTTCAGTCTTGGGAACAGAGAAAACGCGTGGGCTAGATCTTCCTCAAAATAGGCAGGATTGGAAGTCGTCGCCCCCATGATCAGATTTTCATAAACCGTCATGCGGGAAAATATCCGTCGCCCTTCTGGTGATTGGGCAATATTCATACGGGTGATTTCGTGGGTCGGCAGATTAGTAATATCCTGCCCGTCGAAAATTATCTGCCCTGCCGCCGCGCGAGGGTCCCCGCAAATAGTCATCATCAGGGTGGATTTTCCAGCTCCATTCGCGCCAATAAGGGTCACGATCTCGCCGGAGTTCACCTCCATTGTGACACCTTTTAGAGCCTGGATCTTCCCGTAATAGGTTTCAACGTCTTTCACTGCAAGAAGGTGTTGATCGCTCATGAGGATACTCCTTCCTCAATTTCATGCTCCACTTCTTCCACCTCATCATCCGCCACTCCGAGATAGGCAGCAATGACGCTTGGATCATTGCGTATTTCCTCCGGCGTGCCGTCAGCGATTTTCTTGCCATAGTCGAGTACTATAATATGATCAGAAATTCCCATAACCACATTCATATCATGCTCGATCAAGAGAACCCCGGTATCGCGCTCCTTGCGGATAAAGAGAAGCAGTTTGTTCAGCTCTTCCGATTCTCGCGGGTTCAGGCCCGCTGCCGGTTCATCAAGGCATAGCAATTTCGGTTTCGTGCACATGGCGCGGGCAATCTCAAGCTTGCGTTGCTCTCCGTATGGCAGATCTCCCGCCGCATCATCTGCACGGGCCGTCAGACCTGTTTGCTCCATCCAGTATTTGGCCAACTCTACCGCTTCCTTTTCGGCTTTTTTATAACCGCTTAGTCCGAATATCCCGCCAAATGTATAACTGGAGGCAATCATCAGAGGGTTATGCTGACCCACCATCAAATTTTCGAGTACTGTCATCCCGCCGAACAGCCTGATATTCTGGAAAGTCCGCGCAACCTTCGCCACTTTCGGAATTTTAAAATCGTCCATTCGTTCAAGAAGGAATTTCGCTCCGTCTTCGTGCCGCGCTGTAATCCGTCCTTCTGTCGGCTTGTAAAAACCAGTAATGCAGTTGAACACCGTGGTCTTGCCCGCACCATTCGGACCGATCAGCGCAGTGATATCGCGCCGGTCAACATCGAAGGAAAGGTCATCAACGGCAAGCAAGCCGCCAAAGCGCATGTTCAGATGCTCAACAGTTAGTACGGGATCTTCGACAATATTTATCATGTCAGTGTCCCTCCCCTTGCGCGACCATATCCGCCGACACCGCTTTTTTCTCTTTCAGGAAGATTGAAGGAATACGCGTGGAGATCAGGCCACGCGGACGCCAGATCATGATAACCACCATGGCAAGGCCAAATATCAGCATCCGGAATTGCTCTGCCTCCCGGAAGACCTCAAATCCGCCGATCATGGCGATAGAGGCAATCACCACACCGACCTGCGATCCCATGCCGCCCAGAACCACGATTGCCAAAATCAGGGCTGATTCGATAAATGTGAAACTTTCTGGCGAGATAAACCCCTGCCGGGTCGCGAAAAACGATCCGGCAAAACCCGCGAACATGCCGCCGATGGCAAAAGCCGTCAGCTTTACGGATGTTGTATTAAGGCCAAGCGACCGGCAGGCAATCTCATCTTCCCGCAAAGCCTCCCACGCGCGACCAATCGGTAGACGGCGAAGACGGTTGGTTACGAAGTTAGTGAGCAGCGCCAGCGCGAGGATCAGGAAATACATAAACATAATACGATGGATAGAGGAGTAATCGAGACCGAAAAAGTCTGCGAAACCGCCTTCCCTGCGTGTAAATTCCAGACCGAAAAAGCTTGGCCGTGGAATACCGGATAGTCCATCGGGGCCGCCTGTGAACTGATACCAGTTGAGTAGGACGATGCGAATAATTTCCCCAAAGGCTAGGGTTACAATCGCGAGGTAGTCCCCGCGGAGCCGGAGAACCGGAAACCCGAGAATAATCCCCCAGAACGCCGCAAGAATGCCGGCAAGCGGAAGACACATCCAGAATGAAAACCCGAAATATTGCGCGAGCAAAGCATAGGAATAGGCCCCAATCGCATAAAAGGCCACATAGCCAAGATCGAGCAATCCTGCCAGCCCGACCACAATGTTCAAGCCCCAACCAAGCATGACATATGTCAAAATCAATATGCTGAGGTCGAGGAGATAACGATCGGTAAAAGGGAGAAAGGGGAAAACCAACGCGAATAACAACATTGTCGGCCCAAAACCCTTGCCAACCTTAGCTGTTATTTTCGCAATTCCAGACTTGATGCCCGTTGGCACCTCAATGGCCGAAGTGCCCGGCGGTTTGCTCCAGAAAAATATCCAGAGCAACAATCGACCGAAAACCACCGCGGCGATCACATAGAAGGCAATATCATATCGAACTTCCAACCGAAGGCCGCCTGCGGCAGACACAGTGCGAAACGCAATTGTTGAGCCAAAAATTGCTGTCGCGATCAGCGCTGTGACGATAAGGTCTTTGGCCACCTTGCTAAAATCCAGATGCCTTCCGGGGCGCGAGGCGCTGTTTGAAGTGTCTGCCATTATACTTTTTCCACCTCTGGCTTACCAAGTAAACCTTGCGGCAGAAAGATCAGTACAATCGCAAGCATGGAGAAGGCGGCGACGTCCTTATACTCAATCGAGAAATAAGCGGACCAAAAAGTTTCAATCAGCCCAATTACCAGCCCCCCCAGCATGGCCCCGGGCAATGATCCGATTCCGCCAAGCACAGCAGCAGTAAAAGCCTTCACACCTGCAACGAAGCCGATAAAAAAGTCAATAACACCATAGTAAAGCAAGAACATCAGGCCCGCGACAGCGGCCAGCGCTGCGCCCATAACAAATGTCATGGAAATTGTCCTGTCGACATTGATACCAAGGAGTGAGGCCATCTTGCGATCCTGTTCACAGGCACGCTGTGCCCGGCCCAAAGATGTCTTGGCAATGATGAGAGAGAAAACCGTCATCAGAACGATGGTCACGGTGATGATCAGAATCTGCATATTGGACAACTGAACGGTGAACCCATCGGCCCGCGTCATCAGAGTATAGCCGTCTTCAATAAGTGGCTGCAGGGGTTTCACACGTGCGCCCTGCGTGATCTGGATATAGTTTTGCAGGACAATGGAAATGCCAATGGCCGTAATCAGCGGTGCAAGCCGGAAAGAGCCGCGAAGCGGACGATAGGCCAGTCGTTCCGTCGTCCATCCAAATACGGAAGCGATCACCATGGAGGTTACAAGAACGAGAATCAGCGCCAGAATAGTCAGACCAAGCCCGGTCGAAACCGTTAGACCAAGCGCTGTGATGACAATAAGTGCGATAAACGAACTCACCATAAAAATGTCGCCATGCGCAAAATTGATCATGCCGATGATACCATAAACCATCGTATACCCGATCGCGATAAGACCATAAATCGATCCCAGCGTGATTCCATTGATCAATTGCTGTAAAAAATATTCCATCAAGCTCCCCCGGAGAAAAAACCTGCCACAATGCCGGACAGCTCTTCCATATCCTAAATCGACAGTTACCACCGCCGTTGCGGATCTTGATCATCTCCCTTCCAAAAAGCTGATCTAAACATCCGGCGACGTTACCGTATGACAGACATATGACAGACGCAAGAGAGATTTGTTTTATAGATATAGTATATTAGCTATTTTCGACACAACCCGGTCCGATAGAAGCAAACCGTCATCTAGATCAAGGCATGAGTATAAGTCGAATTAGGAAAGCAACGCTGCCAACCGCCAAAACGCCCAGCACCCACAAGGCAATAAACCAGAGATACTGCCGCCACCGAGAGGACATCAGTGATATCCACCTTCCTTATCTACTTTACCTCTGAATACCCAATAGCTGTAAACCGTGTAGGCTAGGATTGTCGGCACTAGAAATATCGTTCCTACAATAAGAAAATACAGGCTTTTTTCGGGAGCTGCGGCTGCCCAGATGGTCAGATCAGGCGGCACCATATGTGGATAGAAACTGATTCCAATACCGATATAGCAAAGTAAGAATATCCCGTGCGCCGCGAAAAACGGACGAATGTCATGATGACGCTTCAACCCCAGAAACAACACCCCTGCACAAATAGCGAGCAAGAACGGAACGATTATACTGAAAGCAAGGTTAGCCCCGTCAAACCATCGGTGGTGATATTGCGCATCAAGAAACGGCGTTGCAAGACTGACAATGCCAATAAGTGCGAGAGTTCCCATACCGGAAATCATGGCAAACTTACGGGCAATGCCCTGCAGCTCTCCCTCGGTTTTCATCACCAGCCAAGTCGCCCCCAGCAGCGCATACCCCATGACAAGAGACACGCCGGTCAGCAATGAAAAAGGCGTCAGCCAGTCGAGACGACCGCCGGCATAGCTTCGGTCAACGACGTCAATTCCCTGAATCAGCGCACCGAGGCATATCCCTTGCGCCAAAGTGGCCATAATGGACCCAAAGGCGAAGGATCGATCCCACCAGATACGGTTCTTCTTGGACGCGCGCCAGCGAAATTCGAAAGCGACCCCCCGGAATATGAGACCCAGCAACATGATAATAATCGGGATATAAAGGGCGGGCAAAACAACCGCATACGCAAGCGGAAAGACAGCAAGCAATCCCCCGCCACCAAGGACGAGCCAGGTTTCGTTCCCGTCCCAAATCGGCGCAACAGAATTCATCATTACATCGCGGTGACCTGTTTTTTCTGCAACCAGCGGAAACAGGATACCAACCCCGAGATCAAATCCGTCGAGAGACACATAAGCCAGGATCGCGAAGGCAATGATCGCGGCCCAGATTAGTGGTAGGTCAAATTCCAGCATATTTTTTCCTCCCCCGCGTCAAGATTTGGTGCGATCAAGGGTTGAGGGAGCGCCCGTCATCCCGGACGCTCTCTTCAGGCTGGTAGTTTCCTTCCCAGAAACAGAAACCGGCGTTTTCGCCATTAGCCGCAGCATATAATACACACCAGTACCAAACAGGACAAAGTAGACAACGATAAAGGCAATTAACGTTCCGCCAACTTCAATTCCATTTAGCGGAGAGGCACTATCTGCGGTTCGTAACAACCCGTAGACTGTCCAGGGCTGCCGCCCAGCTTCCGTCGTGATCCAGCCGCAGAGTACCGCCACAAAGCCGATCGGTCCGGCAGCTACCGCAGCACGCGTGAGCCATCGATCTTCATAAAGGCGCCCCTGATAACGCCGAAGCAGACTCCAAAGCCCAATGAGCAGCATGATCATTCCCATTCCAACCATAATCCTGAAAGCCCAAAAAATAAGAAACGTGTTTGGCCAGTCTTCTCTCGGAAATGATTCAAGACCCTGTAGCTCTCCGTCCCAACTGTGGGTGAGAATAAGCGATCCGAGCCTTGGCACCTCAACTGTATAAAGTGTCTTCGCTTCTTCATTATCCGGAATTCCAAAAAGGAGGAGCGGCGCCCCTTTCACATTCTTATAATGGCCCTCAATCGCCGCAATTTTTGCCGGTTGATGTTCAAGCGTATTTAATCCGTGCTGATCACCCGCGATGATCTGGATTGGCGTCACAATTGCCGCCATCCACATTGCCATCGAAAACATCAGCCTTGCGTTCCTGGATGTCTTGTCTTTAAGCAGGTGAAAGGCGCCGACCGCACCGACAACGAAGGCTGTTGTCAAATAAGCCGCCAGCACCATATGGACAAACCGGTACGGGAACGACGGATTGAAAACCACGTTAAACCAGTCATCCGGTACAAACTGTCCCGCCGCATTAATGATATGACCTGTTGGGGTCTGCATCCAGGAATTCACAGAAAGAATCCAGAAGGCGGAAAAAAGAGTGCCCGCCGCCACCATCAGCGTTGCAAAGAAATGAAGCCCCGGCCCGACCCGCTTCTGACCAAACAGCATGATGCCAAGGAAACCAGCTTCGAGGAAAAAGGCTGACATGACCTCATAGCCCATCAGTGGCCCGATCACCGGCCCTGCTTTATCAGAGAAGACGGACCAATTCGTCCCAAATTGGTAGGCCATAACAATGCCGGATACGACTCCCATGCCAAAACCGACGGCAAAAATTGTCTTCCAATAGTTGAAGACCTCTAAGTATCGCTCTTCCTTTTTCCAGAGCCACAATCCCTCAAGAACGGCGAGATAGCTGGCCAATCCGATAGAAAACGCCGGAAAAATAATATGAAACGACACCGTAAAGGCGAATTGCATTCGGGCGAGATCGATTGCGTCAATGCCAAACATGCTGCCTTACTCCGCATACTCCAAGATAAGGATAGACTAACATTTCTTCAGGCGTTGTCAGGTGTTTTTGCACGCGCTGCGACAAATTGCTGCAAATTGGTTGACGCTTCAGCTCAGAAGATTTGGCGGTCGGTGAGAGATTCGAACTCTCGAAGGGCATTCACCCTTACCGGTTTTCGAGACCGGCGCATTCAACCACTCTGCCAACCGACCGCGTTCGTATTTTGTACGAGAGAGCCTGATAACAGGCCCGTAAGCGCTCAAAATCCGAGGAAAGCGGCTTGTAACGCATGGGATTTGACGGCGCAAGTGCAGAATGCGCCAAAAACTTCAAATCTATGCCTGAATCAGGTTGACTTCGCCCTCCCCATGGATATA
This sequence comes from Sneathiella sp. HT1-7, assembly GCF_020731145.1. Classification (GTDB taxonomy): domain Bacteria; phylum Pseudomonadota; class Alphaproteobacteria; order Sneathiellales; family Sneathiellaceae; genus Sneathiella. The sequence goes on from NZ_JAJFZN010000001.1 coordinate 441,445, forward strand.
TTGCGCCCTTCAATTGTGGTGCGCTAGGAATTCAGTCTTGGCGGCCCATTCAACATGTTCGAAACGGATCAGCCATGTTTGCAGTGATCAAAACCGGCGGCAAGCAATATAAAGTCGCCAAAGACGATGTTATCAAGGTAGAGCGCCTGGCAGGTGAAGCCGGTGATAGCGTTCAACTCGATGAAGTTCTGGCCATTTCTGGTGATGACGGCGCCCTTACTGTTGGTGCACCGCTTCTCGACGGCGCTGTTGTTTCGGCAACCCTGCTGGAGCAGGCACGTGCCGACAAGATCGTTGTCTTCAAGAAGAAACGTCGCCAGAACTACCGCCGCAAGGCTGGCCACCGTCAGGATTTGTCAGTTCTGAGAATCACCGATATTGCCGCTAAGGGCGCAAAGAAGGCAACTGCTAAGAAAGCCGCTCCTAAGGGGGAAGCTGAGGCAAAAGCCGCTGCTCCTGCAAAGGAAGAGAAGGCCGAAGCCGCACCGAAAAAAGCAGCTCCGAAAAAGGCACCTGCCAAAAAGGCAGCTCCAAAGGCCGCTGCTGAAAAGAAAGCACCTGCGAAAAAAGCAGCGCCCAAAAAGGCTGCTGCAAAGAAAACCGAGGAGTAAGCTAGATGGCACATAAAAAAGCTGGCGGTTCATCCCGCAACGGTCGCGACTCAGCTGGTCGCCGCCTCGGCATCAAGAAATATGGTGGCGAGAAAGTTATTCCAGGCAACATCATTCTGCGCCAGCGTGGTACCAAATGGTATCCTGGCACCAATGTAGGAATGGGCAAGGACCACACCATCTTCGCCGTTATCGATGGTAATGTAAAATTTACCAAGAAAAGTGGCGGAAAGATCTATGTATCCGTAGAACAGCAGGCATAACGCCCGCTTCTAACGGCTAAAAGATTGAAGAAGGGGAATGGTCCAACCATTCCCCTTTTTTGTTTTAATGACGCGCGGATTATATCCGGCGTTGAGAAAAGGCAAGCAACAGCGTTATGAAATTTCTCGATCAAGCAAAAGTTTTTCTTCGCTCTGGTAACGGGGGGCCCGGTGCGCTGAGTTTCCGGCGCGAAAAATTTATCGAGTTCGGCGGCCCGAACGGCGGCGATGGTGGCCGTGGCGGCTCTGTCATAGTTGAATGCGTCGAAGGGCTTAACACACTTATCGACTACCGTTATCAGCAACATTTCAAGGCGAAGAGTGGCGGCCATGGCATGGGGCGTGACCGAACCGGTGCTGCGGCCGCAGATATGATCATGAAAGTTCCGGTCGGGACACAAGTTTTTGAAGAAGACAATGAAACCCTGATTGCTGACCTGACGGAAATCGGTCAGAAAATTGTCCTCTGTAAGGGCGGTGACGGCGGTCGCGGCAATGCCGCCTTCAAGACGTCAACAAACCGCGCACCGAGAAAAATCGAACCCGGTTGGCCCGGTGAAGAGAGATGGATCTGGCTGCGTCTTAAACTAATTGCCGACGTTGGGCTCGTGGGTTTACCCAATGCCGGCAAATCAACCTTCTTGAGCGTTACCAGCCGCGCCAAGCCCAAAATTGCAGATTACCCGTTTACGACGCTGGTTCCCCAGCTTGGCGTTGTTGCCGCCGGGGAGCGGGAGTTTGTCCTTGCCGATATCCCGGGCCTGATTGAGGGCGCATCGGAAGGCATTGGGCTCGGCCACCGCTTCCTCGGGCATGTGGAACGATGCCGAGTTCTCCTGCATCTAATCGACGCGACAGAGGAGGACGTTGTCGGTTCGTACAAGACAATCCGAGGAGAACTCGCCGCATATGATGAGGGGCTTGCGAATAAACCGGAGATTATCGCGCTCAATAAGATGGATTCGGTGAGCGAGGACGAACTGGATGAAAAAGTCAACGCGATCAAGGATATTTCAGGAAAGCCCGTTCATATCATTTCCGCCGTGATAGGCGAAAATGTCGAACCCTTGCTTTTCGCGCTGTTGAAAGTCGTGGATGAGAGCACGGCAAAAGAAAAGGCAGAGCAAGAGGCTGAAGAAAAATTGCTGGCCGGGGAAGAGCCGACAACATGGCGCCCCTGATTAACAGATTTATCCGTGCAAAACGTGTTGTCATCAAGATAGGTTCTTCCCTCCTCGTAGATGGCACTACCGGACGGCTGCGTCGGGACTGGTTGACTGCACTCGGTCAGGATATCGCACAAATGAAACGCCGGGGTCAGGAAGTGCTGATCGTTTCCAGCGGCTCTATTGCCATGGGTCGGCATGTGCTGGGCCTTAAGAACACCCCTCTTCGTCTGGAGGAAAGTCAGGCCGCGGCAGCAACCGGCCAGATTCAACTCGCACATGCGTATCAGGAAATTCTCGGGCTTGAAAAAATACAGGTCGCACAAATTCTCCTTACACCTGGAGACACAGAGGAACGCCGTCGCTACCTCAATGCGCGGAGCACGATTACAACACTTCTCTCACTTGGCGCGCTACCCGTTGTGAACGAGAATGACACCGTCGCGACGAGTGAAATTCGATATGGCGATAACGACCGCCTTGCCGCCCGCGTAGCACAGATGATATCCGCCGATTGCCTGGTTTTGTTGAGCGATGTCGATGGTCTTTATACTGCCGATCCTAAGGGTGATGCGAACGCAAAATTCATTCGTGAAGTAAAAGATCTCGACGGAGAGATACTTGCCATGGCCAGCAAGACAAAAACCGATGTAGGTCGCGGCGGCATGGAAACCAAACTGAAAGCCGCACAAATCGCAATGGCGGCAGGCTGCAACATGTTCATTACAAGCGGTACGGTTATGCACCCGTTAAAAGCATTGGAAGACGGTGCATTGTCGACCTGCTTTATTGCCCATGAAACGCCCCGCAATGCCCGAAAGAAATGGATCGCGGCCAGCCTGTCCTCACGCGGTCAATTGATTATAGACAAAGGCGCGGAAAGAGCTCTCAAATCCGGCAAAAGCCTGCTCCCTGCGGGGGTTTCCAAAGTGGAAGGTCCGTTCGAGCGGGGCGATCTTGTGATGGTAATGAATTTAGACGGACAGGAACTCGGACGCGGCCTTGTCGCCTATTCCTCCGAAGATGCTCAATGTATTATTGGGCATAAAAGTAGTGAGATTGCAGAAATTCTCGGTTATTCTGGCCGGGATGAAATGATTCACCGGGATGAACTTGCTTTAAACTAATCCGATAAACGGGAAGAAAAAATGACAGCACTGCCTCAAATCAGCAATAGCGGCGACATCGCCCGCATGATGGAAGAGTTGGGTCGCGGCGCACGAAAGGCCGCAAGTGAGCTGTCCCTTGCCCCAACGGAGACGAAGAACAAGGCCCTTCGTGAAGCGGCAAACGCCCTACGTGCCCGAAAAAGCGAGATCATGACCGCAAATGCAAAAGACATGGCCGCCGCCAGCGGAAAAGGAATTTCTGCTGCGCTTCTCGACCGTCTGGAGCTTAATGACGCACGGATTGAGGCCATGGCCGCGGGTCTAGAGGCCATTGCAGAACTAACTGACCCCGTTGGTGATATCATTGCCGAATGGGATCGACCCAACGGTTTGCACATTTCACGGGTGCGCGTGCCCTTGGGTGTCATCGGGATCATCTATGAATCCCGCCCCAATGTTACAGCAGACGCAGGCAGCCTCTGCCTCAAATCCGGGAATGCCTGTATCTTGCGTGGAGGGTCGGAAAGTTATCATTCCAGCCGCGCTATCTGGTCCTGCCTTCAGGAAGGTCTGGCCGCTGCCGAGCTTCCCGTGGAAGCGATCCAGATGATCCCGACAACTGATCGCGCGGCGGTCGGCGAACTGCTGACAATGTCCGACTTTGTAGACGTCATTGTTCCGCGGGGTGGCCGCAATCTGATTGAGCGGGTGCAGAAAGAAAGCCGTATTCCCGTTTTCTCCCATCTTGAGGGACTGGTTCATATATACATCGATGGAAAAGCAGACCCCGCCAAGGCACATGACATAGTCCTAAATTCTAAGATGCGGCGGGTGAGCGTGTGTGGCGCCCTTGAAACTCTGCTTGTTAATCGTAGCGTTGCCAAGGACCTTCTTCCTGCTATCTTGAATGATCTCATTGCATCGGGCTGCGAAGTGCGGGGCGATACTGAAGTTCAGAAATTGAACAGTAACATCGTTCCTGCAACTGAAGAAGACTGGCAAACAGAGTATCTGGAACCGATCCTCTCTGTTCGTATTGTCGACGATCTAGCTGCCGCTATCCAGCATATCGAGACATATGGTTCCCATCACACGGACTGCATCATCACCGAAGACGAGTCCGCGGCAGCGGAGTTTATGCGGAAAGTCGATAGTGCGATTGTCCTGCAAAATGCCTCGACACAGTTTGCCGATGGCGGAGAGTTTGGCATGGGCGCAGAAATTGGGATATCCACCGGGAAAATGCATGCGCGCGGCCCGGTCGGCGTCGAGCAGCTCACCAGCTTTAAGTATATCGTCAAGGGCTCCGGCCAGACCCGGCCCTGACAGTTTTATGAGGGCACAAAAAATCGGATTGCTGGGTGGATCGTTCAATCCCGCACACGAAGGACATCGGCAGATCAGCCTGGCGGCGCTTCGCCTTCTCAATCTCGATCAGATATGGTGGCTCGTCTCCCCGCAAAATCCGTTAAAGTCATCAAAAGGCATGGCGGAATTTGAGGAACGGCTGAAGGCGGCAAAAAAAGTGGCACGCCATCCGAGAATCCATGTTTCCGATTTTGAAGCCCGCATTAACGAACAAAGAACCGCGCGCACCATCGCCGCCCTGAAAGTGACTTATCCGCAACATAAATTTGTCTGGCTTATGGGCGCTGATAACATGGTTCAGCTTCCCGAGTGGCAGCAGTGGCAACGGATAATGGAGACGGTTCCAGTCGCAATTTTCAACCGACCTGGGCATACATACAAGGCGTTGAACGGAAAGGTTGCTTCTATGTACCGAAAGAGGCGCGTTCCGAACTCTTTTCACGGCGATTACCGACGCCAACTGGCGGATTTGCCTCCGCCAGCCTGGGCGTTCATCCCTGAAACAGTGATCAATCTTAGCAGTACGCAAATAAGAAATTATGATGACACTGCAGGAAATACTTGCTCTTGAGTCAAAAAATTCCCAAATTAGGTGTGTAAGGACGAAATATGATCATTACTTTTTGGAGAATAATTGATCCCTATTATGAAAGCTAACAAAGCTGTAGTTGCTAAACTCCGCGATCTCGTTGAAAAAACACTGAGCGACGACAAAGCGGAAGATCTCGTCTCTATCGACCTTGCCGGAAAAACCTCCTTCGCTGATTACATGGTTATTGCCAATGGCCGCTCCACCCGTCAAGTGGCGGCGATGGCTAATCATTTAAAAGAGCGTATCAAGGAGGAAGGTTTCGGTTCAGTCCGGATGGAGGGACAAACCGGCGGTGACTGGATACTGGTTGATGCTGGTGATGTCATCGTTCATTTGTTTAGACCGGAAGTTCGGGATTTCTATAACCTGGAGAAAATCTGGGCACCCGACATACCGATGGAAATGGTCAACTAGCGCCTTTTCGGGCTCGGTTTATACGCTTGAAGGATAAATGGATGCGCCTTGTTATTGCCAGTGTCGGCAGGTTTCGGGGCGGTCCATTGCAGGCGATGTATTCTGAATATGCAGGCCGCCTGCCTTGGCCCCTCGATTTGAAAGAAGTTGAGGAAAAGAAGCCACTTAAAGGGGAAAAACGCAAAACCCGCGAAGCGGCATTGCTAATGGGGGCCGTACCGAACGGCTCAACCCTTATCGCCCTTGATGAAAAGGGCAAAAGCATAACCAGCCCCGAATTCGCCAGAATGCTTGGACAATATGCCGATGATGGCGTGCAAACAGTGTCGTTCCTGATCGGTGGGGCGGATGGCCATAGCAAGGAAACACTGGCAAAAGCCGACAAGTTACTCTCCCTTGGCACCATGACATGGCCACATCTTATGGTGCGGGGGCTGCTGGCGGAGCAGCTTTATCGGGCCTCCTCGATTTTGGCAAATCATCCGTATCATCGCGCATGATTATAATGGAATCTTAATTTTAACGGGACTATAAAGGCGACTATGAAAAGCCATAGTAATTCTACAACTATCCCACGTCCCGTTATGCTCTGTATTCTTGACGGCTGGGGCCATAGCGAAACGGACGTCGACAATGCGATTGCCGCAGGCAATACACCCAATTGGGACCGCATGGTAGCGACCCAGCCGCATAGCTTGCTGGGCACGTCTGGCGCCGATGTTGGTCTGCCGGATGGCCAAATGGGTAATTCCGAAGTCGGGCATATGACTATCGGGAGTGGTCGGATTATCCTTCAGGACCTGCCCCGCATCAATCACGAGATTGAAACCGGCGCTCTGTCACAAAACCCGGGACTTCTGGACGTTATTGCCAAACTGAAAATATCCGGCGGCCGCTGTCATATTGCGGGACTGCTGTCCCCGGGCGGCGTGCATTCACATCAGGATCATGTGGTGGCGCTTGCAAAGATCATGGATGACGCTGGCATTGGCGTTTACCTCCACGGCTTCATGGATGGCCGCGACACGCCGCCGACAAGCGGCGCTGACTACACAAGAGACATTGTGAAACAGTTTGGCGCTCTCAATCACGCTAGAATTGCCACTCTCGTCGGGCGTTATTTTTCCATGGACCGCGACACCAATTGGGATCGTGTTGAGAAGGCTTATAACGCTATTTTTTCCGCATCCGGCGAGAAGTTCACTGACCCTGTCGCTGCGCTTAAGCGCGCTTATGATGCTGGAGAAACAGATGAATTTTTCCAGCCGCACATTGCAGATGGATACGAAGGTCTGCAGGACGGAGATGCCTTCATCATGGCAAATTTCCGCGCCGATCGCGCACGCGAAATTCTGACTGCTATCACTGATGACGGTTTTAGCGGATTTAAACGGGAGAAGCGGCCGAGTTTAGCGGCTATCAAGGGAATGGTTGAGTATTCGGCGGAGCTTTCAAACTCTATCCCTGCTCTGTTCCCACCAGTCGAGGTCAAACATACGCTGGGTGAAGTGGTAGCAAATGCGGGTAAGACGCAGCTTCGAATTGCGGAAACCGAGAAATACGCCCATGTCACATTCTTCCTGAATGGAGGGGAGGAGAAGGTTTACGACGGTGAAGAACGCCTATTGGTACCGAGCCCGAAGGTTGCAACTTATGACTTAAAGCCGGAAATGTCGGCATTTGAAGTCCGTGACAATCTCATAGAAGCCATTCAATCTGAAAAATTTGACCTCATTGTCGTCAATTTCGCCAATCCCGATATGGTTGGCCATACAGGCGTGATGGAGGCTGCGATCAAGGCAGTGGAAGTGATCGACGATTGTATCGGCAAACTGGCCAAGACCATCGAAGACGTAGGCGGGGCGATGATGATTACCGCTGATCACGGTAATATAGAGGTTATGCGCGATCCAAAAACACAGGCGCCTTACACGTCGCATACGACAAACCTTGTACCTTTCGTGCTCGCCGTTGGGCCGCAGCGTGCATCCGTCAAAGATGGAACACTGGCGGATCTTGCGCCGACGGTTCTGAATCTTATGGGTTTGGATATCCCCTCGGAAATGACCGGTACAAATCTCATACATATGAGGGAGGAGCTGGAAAAAGACCGTGTTGCGTCCTGAGTTCAGTTCCTTTCGTTTGCGCCGGATTTTGTGGCGTATCACCTGTGGGTTTCTCGGGTTGTCATTCCTGCTGCCCGTTGCCTCTTGGGCGGCGTCTCAGGATAACGATCTCGAGAAATTGCGACAGGCACTGGTGGATGCGGAAGCCCGTCAGGAAAATTTCTCCGGCCAGCTCGATAATCTTGGCGGTGAAATCAAGGTTCTCAAGCAAAGGCTGGTTACGGCTGGCCGCAACCTTACGCAGCTTGATCAAGATCTCGTTGACGTGGAAGAACGGCTTGATCAAATCCGGCAGGTTGAGGATGAAACGCTCCAAAATCTTTCCAGAAGAAATAGCGACCTTGCCGTCATGCTTTCGGCCCTTGTTAATCTTAGCCGCCAGCCGGAAGGAACACTGATGGGGAATCCGAGCGGACTGGTAGATAGCTTGCGTGCATCGTCCCTGTTACAATCCATATTGCCAAAATTGAAAGGAGAAGCGGATCAACTCTCTGGTCAGCTTGACGCCCTGGCAAGCCTTCGCGCGCAATATGCTACCGAGAGAGAGGAATTTGTCACACTGCGCGAAAAGCGTATAGCCGAACAGGGGAAACTCGATCAACTGCTCGCCGAGAAACGTGCCGCACAGGAAAAAATCTCTGTCGCCAGCGTAACCGAACAGCAAAGGCTTCAAAAACTAACGTCTGACGTACGCGATACAGAAGCACTTATGCAGCGGCTGGAAGATGACAAGGTAAGACAAAGAGCCGACGAGCAAGCCCGACTTCAGCGGGAAATTGCCGAGAAAGAAAAAGAGAAGAAAGCCATTGCTGCGAAAGCGATTGCAGAAGCGCAGAAATCCGAAGACAGTATAGTAATCACGCAACCGAAGATTTCTCCAAAATTGGCAAGCATCGGAACGGCACGCCATTTCACGGAGGCAAAGGGCCTCCTTCCTTTCCCGGTTGGCGGCCGGATCGTTACTAAATATGATGAAAGTGACCCGGCGGGTCACAAAAAGGGAATTGTTATCGAAACCCGGCCCGAGGCGGCTGTTATCTCTCCATTCGATGGTCAGATTGCCTTTGCCGGTCCTTTCCGGCACTATGGATTATTGCTGATCATTGACCATGGTGACGGATACCATACACTGCTGTCTGGCATGGGATCTATTGACGGAACAGTCGGACAATTATTGCTTGCCGGGGAACCGGTCGGGCAAATGAAAAAAAGTAGTAAAGAAAACCCAAAGCTCTATATGGAGCTTAGAAACAACGGTGCGCCCATTGACCCTGTCCCCTGGTTAATGGCGGAGAATAGAAAGGTTAGCGGATAATGAGACAGTTTGTAACAGGAGTATTGGCCGCGTCGGTACTCATATTGTCGGTCGCCATTATTGCGACGCCTGATGACCGCGTTGAGGCCAGTTCCGAAACTTACCGCCAACTGAATCTGTTTGGCGATGTATTTGCAAAAATCCGCGAAGACTATGTTGAAGAGGTCGATGACGAAAAGCTGATTGAGGCCGCAATTAATGGCATGCTCAGCTCTCTCGATCCGCATTCAAGCTATCTCAATCCTAAAAACTATGACGGCATGAAAGTACAAACCCGCGGTAAGTTCGGCGGACTTGGCATTGAAGTGACCATGGAAAACGGCTTGGTCAAGGTTGTTGCGCCAATCGACGATACACCCGCGGCCAAAGCAGGCGTTCTTGCAGGCGACTATATTACGCATCTTGATGATGAGGCAGTGCTCGGCCTCACACTTGCCGAAGCAGTTGAGAAAATGCGTGGGTTGGTCGACACAGATCTCAAACTCACCATCCGCCGCACCGGTGAGAAGGAACCGCTTGAGATTACCTTGACCCGTGCCATTATAACCGTGCAGTCCGTTCGTGGTCGGCTTGAGGACGACGACATCCTCTATGTTCGAATTTCCAGCTTCACCGAACAAACAGATGATGGCTTGCGTAAGACGATTAGCCGCCTGAAAGAAGAAGCGGACGGCGATTTCAAGGGCCTCATTCTTGATCTTCGGAACAATCCGGGTGGGCTGCTCGATCAGGCTATCTCAGTGTCGGATGACTTCCTTGAAAAAGGTGAGATTGTCTCGACCCGAGGCCGCGAGGCAGATGACGCGCAACGGTATAATGCGAAACCAGATGACATCGTCGACGGAAAACCGATTGTTGTCCTGATTAACGGCGGCTCCGCTAGTGCCTCTGAAATTGTGGCCGGCGCCCTTCAGGATCATGGTCGGGCGGTTATCCTTGGCACTAAAAGTTTCGGTAAAGGGTCTGTACAGACTATCGTTCCATTGCAAGGGAACGGGGCTATGCGGATGACAACGGCGCGCTATTACACGCCGTCTGGAAATTCCATCCAGGCCAAGGGTATTGTTCCGGACATCGAAGTGGCACAGGCGAAGCTCGAGGTTCTGGAAACTGCGAGCGGACGGTCGGAGGCTGATTTGCGAAATCATCTGGAAAATGGTGATGAAGCAGACTCCTCAGGAGATGGGACAGTGGAAGCCGTGGTAGAAGAGGAAATTCTCGACTATCAACTGCTTCGTGCGAAAGATCTGTTAAAAGGTGTCTGGCTTTTTGCCAAAAAGGATGCCAAATAAGCAGCTGTATATCTTAATCCTCCCGGCGAATTTAGATAAGGTCCGGCAACATTGCTTGCGCCGGCAGGATTGAAAACACCGGCGGATTACTGTGGTAAAGCTGAAATCAGACGATACTTCAAAACCGACACCGAAAAACAAGGTGTCGGTTTTATTTATACTTTCTCTGGCCGTTATTCTTGCTGTTATCGGCGTCAGTAGCTGGAGCTTTTTTGGCAAACATAACGACAAGCACATCGCCCCTGTTATAACAGCCAGCACAGCAATTGATGCACCGATTGAAGCTATGCCGCAGCCGCCGTCAGAGGCGGCAAATGATGATACGGCACCCCTCCCGGATGGGCCTCCTACACCAGAGATATCGTCGGCCCCTTCTAAAAACACCCTGGCTCCAAAAGCGGACAAGTTGCCGGAGTTAGAGAATGAACCTAAGCCAGAGAACGAAAGTTCAGATAAGCCTGCAAATATTCCAACGGAAACCCGAGCAAGCATTGCCCCTGACCCTGTCGCGCCAGTATCCGCCTCCCCGCAAGTTACCGCACGCGCGGCAGATCCGGAAGAACTGGCCGAAGATTTATACACTCCTTCCGAGACAGATGCCCCCAGTACACAGCAAGAAGAAACTCCCTCAGGTACAGAGGAGGAAGGTGATGCGATTGTTGACACACAGGAGATAGCGCCATCGCCAACAGGTATTTCTCCGCATCAGCCTGCTGCAGATGAAGAGGCCCCCGATGAAATAACATTGGAAGCAACACCGGATTTACCGGAAAGGGCGGGCGAAGCCGCCTCAGAAGCACTCGTCGAGACTGAGGCCTTGAGTATCCTGCAACCCGAACTTACCGCACCATCTGCCAAGCCTGAATTTGCGGAGCAAAGGCTAACGCCCGCAGATGTGCCGGTCAAAAATGAAACCGACGCATCGAAAGAAGCGCCGGAAAATTTCTCGCCCCCTACTTTTTCCGCATCTCAAGCCGAAGCAAGCGAGACAGAGCCAAAAGAAATCGCGGCTAAGGTGATAACCCCACTCTGGCAGGCAAATGCAGCCGCTTTTGATAGTGCGGATAATCGCCCCCGTATCGCGATCGTGGTCAGCGAGGTCGGTGTAAATTCCTCCCGCACGAGAGAGGCGATTAAACAGCTACCTGCTGCTGTGACGCTGGGGTTCAATCCATATGGCCAGAACCTGCAAGAACTGGTCGATCAAGCACGCAAAGCAGGCCATGAAGTGCTCCTCCAACTGCCGATGGAGCCTGTGGGCTATCCGCGAATTGATCCGGGGCCGCAAGCTATGAGGACCGATTTGGATGAAAACGAGAACCTCACGCGCCTTGATTGGGCTCTCGACCGGTTTACGGGATATGCTGGTGTAACCAACCAAATGGGGTCAAAATTTACGGCGACTGCCGACAGCATTCGACCCGTTTTGGCAATTCTTAAGAATAAGGACGTTTTCTATCTGGATAGTCGGACGGCCAGCAATAGTGTAGCCGCAAAAATCGCCGATGGACTGGATATTCCTGTTGCCAGCAATGACCGTTTTCTGGATCATAAAGCCGATGGCGCTGTTATCGATGCGCGCCTTGCCGAGCTGGAAGCTATCGCCAAAAGAACGGGGTCAGCCATCGGAATTGCCTATCCTCACAGCGTAACATTTCGGCATTTGTCTGAGTGGGCCGATACGCTGGATCAAAAAGAGCTGGTTCTTGCGCCAGTGTCAGCCATCATAAAAGGTAAAGAATAGTCATGACTGAAACTGCATCACGAGAAAATCTACCCTACCGGCCTTGTGCAGGCATGATGGTATTAAACCCAAAGGGACAGGTGTTTGTTGGCCGGCGGATCGATATGGTCACAGAACACTGGCAAATGCCGCAAGGCGGGATCGATCCGGGAGAAGACCCTTTTCAGGCCGCCCTTCGTGAACTTGATGAAGAAATTGGCACGCGGAATGTCGAGCTTATCCATGGTCTGGATGAGTGGCTCACATATGACTTACCGAAGAACCTGATCGGTAAAGTCTGGAAGGGGAAATATCGCGGCCAGCAGCAAAAATGGTTCCTGTTCCGCTATCTAGGCGAGGATCATGACATCAATATTGAAACGCATCACCCTGAATTCGCCGAATGGAAATGGGCAGAATTTTCAGAACTCCCAAGCCTGATTGTGCCGTTCAAGCGTGATCTTTATGAGACAATTTTACATAAATTTTCTCCATACATCTGATTTTCGGCGTGAAATCGGCAACCATCAGCCACAAATTGTGGGCAATAAACTAAATATATGCCGATAATTCCCCAGATATAGTATTTATATTCTTAACAAAGAATTCGCGTGTTATCTGGTTGTCTTTCCATTTAAGATACGATTATAATATTAACCAATTGTTAACTGTATTTAATTTTTTATAGTTAACCATTATGGTTAATTTTTTGATCAGGTAGAAAACATACTGTTCGTTATTTACTTGTATCGTTAATTCAGAGTTTAACTGGTTGCAAAATACATATACTACCAGTAGCTTATTTAAAAAATGTCTAGTAATCGTTTAGTGAGCGTAATATGAAACATTATGAAGAGCTTACCGGGGGCGAAGGGAGACGCGTTTTTTATCGCGCCGAACGATTTAACGCGAAGACCCTGATGAGCAGCATTTCGCCTGTTGTTAAAGTCGACGATAAAGCTTTCGATCTTTTCGATATCAGCATGAGCGGAATAAGCTTTGTCAGTCCGCAGAATTTTTCTTGGCTTGAAGAGATGAACAAGGATGTTCCACTCAAGCTGAAGCTAGGATCAACGGAGATTTTTGTCGGAAACGGCAAAATCCGCCGCATCGAACCACACGAGAGCCAACATAAGGTAGCCATTGAGCTTACTAAGGGATTTCTCGACATACAGAAAATCCTGGATCAGCATGATGACCTCGCTCTCCAAGAGGCCGTTACCATCGGACTGGCCGATCAATCGCATCTAGTGCCGGCAAGTTACAAGGAAGCAATCGGCGACGCGGTCTATATGCTCCGCTCCATTCACAAGGTACTGGATAAAGTCGAGAAAGATCTCAACCCGGAAGATTCCCGGCGTGACGAACGGATAAAGGACATTATCCTTGCCTGCGAGACAAAGGCGCTGTCCCGCTGGGAAGAAATTTCCAAAAGATGCCTGCAGATCACTAAAGATCTCGGCGATGATGAGGCGGCCATTGCAGCGACCAAAACATATACCGAATTGGTGTTAACGCCGGAATTATTACCTGGCGCGAGCTGGAACAGGGCTTATATGAAACCTCTCGGCTATCCGGGAGATTATCAAGTCATGAATTACGCTTATAATCTCTCCCTGGAAGGAGATACAGCCTACGCAAAATTTTGCCACAGGCTAGGCACTTCCACCGGTGAATTTATCACGACGCGCATGACCATGACTAAGCAGGCCATCGCCAAATTGAGCAACGGCGCGGCGGCAAGAGGCCAGAAAACCTTCAGAGTGGCCAGTCTTGGGTGCGGACCGGCGCAGGAAGTCGCAAATTTCCTTAAATCAATGACTCCACCGTTGAACATGGAATTTACCCTGATCGATCAGGACCATGATGCCCTTTCATATGCCTATAACAGTACATACCCGCAAGTTGCCAGGCTGGAAGGAAAAGCTTCCGTCAAATGCTTGCACGCGACGTTCCTTGAGTTCCTCGCTACTGGCAAGCTGTTCAGAAAGCTGGAAAAGCAGGATATGATCTATGCGGTTGGTCTTGCCGATTACCTTGGCAAGAAAAGGGCGACAAGAATGGTCGACGACCTTTACGCTAATCTTGTCCCCGGCGGAACGCTGATGATTGGCTGCATGAGGACTTCAGACACAAGTCTGGAGTGGCAGGTCGAATATGCTGTTGACTGGACATTGGTGCATCGGACAGAAGACGAAATGCTAGACCTTGCACGTAATCTCGATGGTAATGCGACACGGGAAATTTCAGTTGATTCAACAGGTCACTGCCATTTATTGATCGTTACCAAACCGCTGTAAAACCTTTGCTGTTGAAAACAAAGGCTGCACTGTCGCCGGCCAATTATTAGACCTGCGCCATTAGCTTTTTGTTTTCACCACCCGAATGCTGATAGATCAATCTTTCTTTCGGGAATTCAACGATGGCGACGGTACCTTCTCCGAGTTCGCTATCCAGTGAGATGGTGCCGTTATGCAGTTCCATAATGTTCTTGGTTAGTGGTAATCCGAGGCCTGTTCCCTCATAATTCCGCGCCATTGAACTTTCAATCTGCACGAACGGTGCAAAGACTTTTTCAATATTCTCCGGATCAATACCAATACCGGTATCCTTTATCCGGATAGCAAGATTACCTGATGCCTTTTCCTCAAAGCTGATCGCCACGGAACCGCCTTTGTGAGTAAACTTCACAGCGTTGGAAAAGAGATTGAGAAACACCTGCGCCAGCAAGCGTGGATCACCAACCATCTGATAGCCATGCACCGGTACATCGAAAGCAAGACGCACGCCGCGTTCCGCCGCGTGATCGCGAATAATCCGAAGCGTAGAATTGACGACATCAACGATGGATACTTCTTCCTCTTGCAAGATCAGCTTGCCAGCTTCTGCTTTCGAAAGATCGAGAATATCGTTGATTATGCTTAAAAGATGCTGACCACTGACATTAATGTCCTTGGAGTATTCCTTATATTGATCCTTGCCAAGCGGACCAAACATCTCTTTTTCGAGAATTTCGGAAAAGCCGATAATTGCATTGAGCGGTGTCCGAAGTTCATGAGACATAATAGCCAGAAACTCAGATTTCGAATGATTGGCGGCCTGTGCTTTTTCCGCCAGAACATCACTCTTCACCCGCTCTTTATCGAGCATCTGCATATTGATGAAATCTTTTCGCCGTGCAAGCTCCTGAATGTAACTTGCGAAAACACTCATCGCGGCGGCACAAACAAGGAAAAAGCCATTTTCGAATAATTCCAGAAACGGCACAGGATTGATGAATAATGTCACTGTAAAATACAGAAACAACAAAATAATTATTACGGCCGTCGCATAAAGGAACCGAACAGGTGGCACGCAGCAGGTATATATGAAAACCGGTACTAGGCCCGCGAAATAGATGGAGCCGCCAATCGGATCTGCAATCGCGATCATAGCTATAACGCCTGACCCGCTTGCTAGAACACAGACAGCAGAGATTGGCTGGGCATAAGGTTTTGTTGGCGCCCAGAATGTTGCAACAGCGGCAAGAATGAATATCGGGCAGATGATCAAAAACCGAATTGCCCAGGCCTCATAAAGCACCTCGGGAATTGCGTAAGCGTCCAGTAATGCAAAAGTTACATAGATAAGAACAGCGCCGGCTAAAGATAAACGCATCACAGGCAAAGCTTTTTCTAGCTCTAGCGCATTATGGAGCTTCTCCACTTCCTTTTCTTTAAAGTGAAGAGAAAATATATCAATTTTGAATTTGCCGTCGCCAAAATGCTTAGCAATTCGTCCGAAGGACATCATGTATATTTTCTAACCTGTTTTTATGGGTAATTTTTCTTTCACCCAATACTCTTTTCCACTTTAAAAACATAGAATATAAAGGTTAATGAGGCGTTAAACGGCCTACTTTTGCTCATATTTTAGCAATTTAAAATATACAATATACCCCGGATTTCCTAGCGTTTGATGAATGCCCGATACAGTATGTTCGGCTTAGCCAACTTGATCGGCTTGTCAACAAAATGCATAACCTTGTAGAACTGATTTGCGACATCCGGGTCATTCGCAGACATAATTTTATCTTTAAACCAGCGGGTAATCGCAAAACTTCCCGGTCGTTTTCCCTTTGTGGCTGGGTACTTGAAATCCTCACCCACTGCCATACCCCAGGAAATGTCGAGTACCTTGGCTATCTCCTTAAAAAAGCCGCCCGCCAGGTTATCTATATACGGATCGCCTTTAGAGACCTTTTGTTCCAAAAGTTTCTGAAGAGCCTGCGCCTCCAGCGCCGCAACCGTAATTCCCTGACCAAAGAAAGGGTTGGCCCGGCATACTGCGTCCCCCATCACGAGCAGACCCTTTGGGAAATGTTTTAATTCTTCGAAGTGCCGGCGCACAGCTTTCTTGAACTTGAATGAATGCAGGTCACCAATAAGGCTCGCTTGGGATACGGCATTGAACACATCCGGTTCCGGTAATGATTTCAAGAATCCTAGGAAACCATCGATTTCCGTTGGCGGATAATCGCCGCAGTAACCCGCAGCCGTCACCATCCATTTGCCACCCTCAACGGGCACAAATGCCCCACCACGGGTTCCCTCCGGGGCTTTTGGGTATATGAGAATACTCTTCCATTTATCTTGCCAATTCTCGGGTATTTCAAAGAAACCGCTCGAATAGGCAAAATCAGGCTCGACGACACTCTCCCTCGGGATTGGAAAGTTAAAGGCAGAAAGTTGTTTCAACAAATCCGTTCCCGCGCCTGAGGCATCAAGTACTAGATCCGCTTTTTGCTCGCTCTCCTCGCCAGTTGCAATATCCTGAACTGTTACAGATTCAACTTTCTTTCCAGTTGGGTCGAGCCCGTAATGCAGACTGCGCCGTCCATACTGAATGTTGATGTTGTCAATACGTGAAACCTGGGAGCGCAATACATGCTCCAACATCGGTCGAGACTGAAAGAAAGTGGTCATTCCATTTTTAAAGGGGGGCAACCAATTACCTGCCAGATGCCAACGAACGTCCTTGCCAAGAACAGCATTCGTCGCCCCTTTTTGAAGCAGGTCATCCACTATTCCCGGAACCAGATCCGACAGCGCCTTCTCTCCGGCCTTCAGCAGGACGTGAATATGATGGCCTTGAGGAACCCCTTTGCGCGGACCCGGCTCTTTTGGCTCGGCGTCCCTTTCAATTATCGTGACTTCTGTAAAATAGTCCGCCAAAACGCGGCCAGACAACAATCCGGCAAAGCCGCTACCAATAACAATTGCCCTTTTCCCAAGTTCCCGATGCGGCATTAAACTACAAAACCTCCGTCATGATAGGCAGCTACTCTCAACTTTTTCTGGCGACTCTCCGCAACCGGCTCAGCGACTGCTAACTCTTGAAATGCCGCCCGAAAATAAAGTCAGGCAATAAAAAAAGAGGCCCGAATAGGCCCCTTTTATATTAACTATGACAATATTTGCTTAATTCATCGCATCCAGCAGTTGCTGCAAGTGGTCCCGGTTTTCCGCGGCGCGGCGACGAGTTTCATCATCCTTCGCATCTTCTTCATCCTCGCGAGCATTCTGGATGCGCTGTTCCAGATTAGCTTGGTCAAGATCGGCAACGTAAACGGCCTCTTCTGCGAGAACGGTCAATTTATCATTGGAAACTTCAGCAAATCCGCCATTAACGAAAATGCGCTCTTTTTCCTTATCGCCTTCATAGATGCTGATTACACCGGGCCGCAGCGATGACGTAATCGGTGAATGACCCGCCAAAACGCCGAAATCTCCTTCGGCGCCTGGCAGCACAACCATTTCAAACTCATCCGAAAGCAAAAGCTTTTCGGGAGACACCAAATCCATGGTGATCATGTCAGCCATCTCAATACTCCTTCAGGCGGCGATGATTAAGCAGCTTCCGCTGCCATTTTCTTCGCCTTCTCAAGCACTTCTTCGATACCACCGCACATGTAAAAGGCAGCCTCTGGAAGCTCGTCATACTCACCAGCAACGATTTTTTCGAATGCGTCGAGTGTTTCTTCAAGCTTCACGAATTTACCGGGTGAACCGGTAAACACTTCAGCCACATGGAAAGGCTGGCTGAGGAAACGCTGGATCTTACGGGCGCGGGCAACGATTAGCTTATCTTCTTCCGACAACTCATCCATGCCCAGAATTGCGATAATATCCTGCAGCGACTTATATGTTTGCAGTGTTTCCTGAACTTCACGCGCAATCGCATAATGCCGGTCACCAACAACAGCCGGATCAAGCATGCGGGAAGTTGAATCGAGCGGATCAACAGCCGGATAAATACCAAGTTCTGCAATCTGACGAGAAAGAACGGTTGTCGCGTCCAGATGGGCAAAAGAGGTAGCAGGCGCCGGGTCAGTCAAATCGTCGGCCGGAACATAAATGGCCTGCACCGAAGTGATTGATCCTTTGTTTGTGGACGTAATCCGTTCCTGCAGTGCACCCATGTCGGTTGCAAGCGTCGGCTGATAACCCACAGCAGACGGGATACGACCCAGCAGAGCTGACACTTCAGAACCTGCCTGCGTAAAGCGGAAAATGTTATCGATAAAGAACAAAACGTCTTGACCTTCAACATCACGGAAATATTCCGCTTGTGTCAGACCTGACAGAGCAACACGCATACGCGCTCCAGGAGGTTCGTTCATCTGACCATAAACAAGCGCCACTTTCGATTTGTCGCCTTCAAGGTCAATAATGCCGCCTTCAATCATTTCATAGTAGAGGTCATTACCTTCACGGGTACGCTCACCCACACCAGCAAACACCGAATATCCACCATGGCCCATGGCAACGTTGTTGATCAGTTCCATAATCAGAACCGTCTTACCAACACCCGCGCCACCGAAGAGGCCAATCTTACCGCCCTTTGCGTATGGTGCGAGAAGGTCAACGACCTTAATCCCGGTCACTAGGATTTCCGATTCCGTTGACTGATCAGCAAAGTCAGGAGCAGGTGCATGAATCGGCGCTGATTTATCGGTTTTAACCGGCCCGCGCTCATCCACAGCTTCACCCACAACATTCATGATGCGGCCCAGCGTTTCCGGCCCGACAGGCATGCGGATGGCATCACCCGTATCTGTCACTTCCTGACCACGAACCAAACCTTCGGTCGCGTCCATGGCGATCGTACGGACAGTATTTTCGCCAAGATGCTGCGCTACTTCCAGCACCAGCCGTTGGCCATTATTTTCACAATGCAGAGCGTTCAAGATATAGGGCAGTTCTCCCTCAAATTGTACGTCTACGACGGCGCCCAATACCTGGGTAATTTTGCCGACATTCTTTGCCATTTTCATGCTCCCTACAGGGTCACTTCAGTTCTTAACAATCGATTGAGAAGCTACAGAGCTTCCGCACCGGATATAATTTCAATTAGTTCGCTCGTGATCGCAGCCTGACGTTCACGGTTATATTGCAGGGTCAATTTATCGATCATTTCCCCAGCATTTCGTGTTGCATTTTCCATTGCCGACATACGCGCGCCTTGTTCAGAGGCGGAGTTTTCGAGAAGCGCCCGGAAAATCTGCACAGACAGATTCCGAGGCAGCAATTCTGCGAGAATTTCTTCCTCATCCGGCTCATATTCGTAAACAACATCACTTGTCTCTGTCGTAGCATTTTCAGTTACAGGTGCAGGAATGATCTGCTGCCCCTGAACCTCCTGTGTCATGACCGAAACAAACTTCGCATAAAAAATCGTGCAGACATCAAATTCACCAGCATCGAACATTCCCAGCACACGATGAGCAATCGGCAAAGCGTCGCTGAACCCGATCCGCTTGGAACCGGAAAGATCGACCAGATCAATGATCAGATGACCATACTTCCGCTTGAGGGCATCACGCCCCTTCTTACCGACACAGAGGATTTTGACTTCCTTGCCCGACGCGATAAGCTTGTCGACCCGCTGCGAAACTGCTTTGGCGATCGAGTTATTGAAACCACCGCAAAGGCCACGTTCACCGGTTGCCGCAATGATCAGGTGCCGCTGATCACTACCCGTTCCAGACAAAAGCTTCGGCGCATCATCACGACCAGCCATTCCACTCGCGAGTGACGCCATCATGCTGTCCATACGCTCAGCATAGGGACGTGCAGCATTCGCGGCTTCTTCCGCATGACGGAGTTTCGCCGCCGCCACCATTTTCATGGCTTTAGTGATCTTTTGCGTCGATTTAACGCTACCGATCCGATTTTTGAGTTCCTTAAGGTTCGCCATGTTACGGCTATCCCTTTCCTAAGCTCAACTTTTACGCAAACGTCTTCGAGAAGCCGTCAAGAATGTCATTCAACTTCGCTTCGCTTTCACTGGACAGCGCGCTTTCTTTCAGGATGGTATCCAGAAGATCCTGATGTTTGGCGTGCATTTCAGAGAGAAGCTGCTTTTCAAAGTCTCCAATCTGACCAACTGCGATACCGTCAAGATAACCCCGCACACCGGCGAAGATCACGACGACCTGCTCTTCCATAGTCAGCGGGCTGTACTGCGGCTGCTTCAACAACTCAGTCAGGCGTGCACCGCGCGCCAACAAGCGCTGTGTCGCGGCGTCAAGATCAGAACCGAACTGCGCGAAAGCCGCCATTTCACGATACTGCGCGAGTTCCAACTTGATAGACCCGGAGACCTGCTTCATGGCTTTCGTCTGTGCAGATGAACCCACACGAGAGACCGACAGACCAACGTTAATGGCCGGGCGAATACCTTGATAGAACAGCTCCGTTTCCAGGAAGATCTGACCGTCGGTAATGGAGATCACGTTAGTCGGGATATAGGCTGACACGTCACCTGCCTGAGTTTCAATAACAGGCAAAGCTGTCATGGAACCGGAGCCATTGTCTTCGTTCAGCTTCGCCGAGCGTTCCAGCAGGCGAGAATGAAGATAGAAAACATCCCCCGGATAAGCTTCACGTCCTGGCGGACGGCGAAGCAACAAGGACATTTGACGATACGCAACAGCCTGCTTCGACAAATCATCATAGATGATCAGTGAGTGCATACCGTTATCGCGGAAATATTCAGCCATCGCGCAGCCTGTGAAAGGCGCGAGATACTGCAACGGCGCCGGATCGGAAGCCGTAGCCGCAACAACGATGGAATATTCAAGCGCCCCGTTTTCTTCAAGTGTTTTCACAACTTGCGCAACAGTAGAGCGCTTCTGCCCAATCACGACATAAACGCAATAGAGCTTCTTGCCTTCATCGTCTCCGGCATTTACCGATTTCTGATTGAGGATGGCGTCAACGGCAACAGCCGTCTTACCCGTCTGGCGGTCACCAATGATCAGCTCACGCTGCCCACGTCCAACCGGCACGAGACTGTCAATAGCCTTAAGGCCTGTCATCATCGGCTCATGCACAGATTTACGTGGCATGATGCCCGGTGCCTTAACGTCAACCCGGCGGGTTTCAGTGGCGTCGATCGGACCCTTGCCATCGATGGGGTTACCAAGACCATCAACAACCCGACCCAGCAACCCTTTGCCAACGCCGGTTTCAACAATCGCGCCCGTCCGCTTCACCGTGTCGCCTTCGCGGATGTCCCGGTCAGAACCGAAAATCACGACACCGACGTTATCGGTTTCAAGGTTCAGGGCCAGCCCCTTAATACCACCTGGAAATTCGACCATTTCACCGGCCTGAATATTGTCCAGACCATATACGCGTGCCACACCGTCACCGACGGAAAGCACCTGGCCAACTTCTGAGACTTCAGCTTGCGTGTCAAAACCCGCAATCTGTTGTTTAAGAATTTCGGAAATTTCTGCGGCGCGGATGTCCATCACCCAACCCCTTTCATCGCAAACTTAAGATTCTGAAGTTTAGTCCGGATCGAGTTATCGACCATTCGTGAACCAACCTTTATTACCAGGCCCCCAATCAGGCTCTCATCGACATCCGATTCGAGACTAACATCACTGCCGATGGCAGATTTAAGGGCCGATGACACAGCGTTTAGCTGACTTTCACTGAGTTTCTTGGCAGAACTGACACGGGCAACAACCTCACCACGCTCAGCTGCAAGCAATTGATTATAAGCCCCGATCATGCCAGGTAGCGCAAAAAGCCGACGGTTCTGCGCAACGGTTCCGATGAACCGGCGGACCAGATCGCCAACATCCAGCTTTTCAAGGACGGCGCCCATCGCACGGGCCTGATCAGCGCGGCTGATAATCGGGCTTTTAACAAGACGGGCGAGATCTTTATTCTCATCCATCATTGAATTAAGTGTCGCCAGATCACCGGCGACGGCATCAAGTTCTTTGGCCGAAACAGCCAAATCAAACAGAGCCGTTGCATAACGACCCGCGATACCGGAAACTGTTATGTTCTCAGCTGACAAGAAACGATCCCCAGGACTGAAAAAAGACGTGAATTACGTCCGACAAAATTGAAATCCCCCTCCCGAATAGACACCCTTTCAGGTCCCCAACGTCAAGGCACGGGGTTATTAGCACAGGGAATTCCGGGTGGCAATATGCTGCACACCAGTTTATTCACCAAATTTTCTATTTTGCGACCCGACTACCCGATAAATCCCATTTTTACATGAAATTATACGGGTCTATATCAATCTGCAGCCGGATATTATTCGGAACTTTGCGCCCTTGCAGCCATTTTCCAAGGACAGACTGAATTTGAATATCTTTTGTGCATTTCACCAAAAATCGGTAGCGATGCCGCCCCCGGATCATGGACAGAGGCGCAGGCGCAGGCCCCAGCACCCTAATTTTCTCACCCATAGGAGCCTGTCTTGCAAGATCGGACGCAAAATTAGCGACTGATTCGGCATTAGGACCAGACAAAATCAGTGCCGCCAAGCGACCATACGGTGGCATCCCGGCACTTTTCCGTCCTTCAGCCTCAAGCTTGAAAAATGCCTCGCTTTCCTGTTTGGCGATCGCCTCGATAACCGGATGCTCCGGTAGATAGGACTGTAAATACACTTTACCGGTAATGGATTCGCGCCCGGCGCGCCCGGTAACCTGAGACAACAGCTGATAAGTTCGCTCCGCTGCGCGGAGGTCGCCACCCGCAAGTCCCAAATCCGCATCGACAATTCCGACCAATGTCAGGTTTGGGAAATGATACCCCTTCGCAACGATTTGAGTCCCGATCAGGATTTCAATCTCCCCGCGATCCATCGCCGCGACAAATTCCGCCGCCGCACGCGGGCTTGAAATTGTATCACTCGCCATCATAGCGATCCGCCGATCCGGAAACAGGGCCTCCGCCTCTTCAACCAGTCGCTCAATACCAGGACCGCAGGCCTTGAAACTTTCCTCAGCGCCACATTCACTACAGTTTTTCGGAAGCGCGGTTGTAAAGCCACAGTGATGGCATTGCAAACGCTTCATCAGGCGATGCTCTACCAGCCACGCGCTGCAATGCGGACATTGGAGCCGATGACCACATGTATCGCAAAGGGTAAGGGGCGCATAGCCGCGCCGGTTCAGGAACAACATCACCTGTTGCCCCTTAGTAAGTGTTTCTTCCATCGCCACGCGGAGCGGATCTGATATCCAGCGCTGTGATCCCAACTTATGCTGCTTGAGATCTACTATATTTACGTCCGGAAGCGTCGCTCCGCCGTAACGGGAGGGCAGCAGGAGATGCTCATATTTTCCGGAACGAGCATTTATCAGACTTTCTAGCGACGGCGTCGCCGACGCCAAGACAACAGGGCAGCTTCCTATTTTGCCACGCACCACCGCCATATCCCGTGCATTATAAGGAACGCCTTCATCCTGCTTGAAGGAGGATTCATGCTCCTCATCCACTATGATGAGACCAAGCTTTGCAAAAGGCAGAAATAGCGCCGATCTCGCGCCAACGACAATATCAGCTCGCCCATCGATTACCGCGCGCCAGTTGCGCCGTCGCATCGACTGGCTCAGATCTGAATGCCACTCCACTGGTTTGGATCCAAAGCGATCTTCGAATCGGGAAAGCCATTGTGCCGTCAGCGCAATCTCCGGAAGCAGGACCAACGCCTGTCGGCCTTCCTTCAGACAGGTGGCAATGGCCTCAAAATAGACCTCTGTCTTGCCAGATCCAGTCACACCTTCCAGAAGGGCAACATGAAAGTTGTCATCCGAAACATTTGCAGTAAGTGCTTTCGCTGCTGTCAATTGATCCGGAGACAGATCGAAGGCGGCATGTTGCCAGTTTGCTGACTGAAGCGGGCTCTCCGCCGGTAGATCAACAGTTTCCAAAGTCCCCTTGTCGGCAAGTCCTTTGATAACAGATGTGCTCACCCCAGCGATTGCCGCCAAATCTGTCGCCGTTTGCGCTCCGCCCTCAGATACCACATCAAGAACCCGCTGTCGCGCGGCCGTAAGTTTTTCTGGCATCTCGCCAGTAAACCGATACCCGATGCGCGGTGCTTTCGGATAAAGGCCATCGGGCACACTCATCGCCATACGGAGTACTTTACCGCGCCGCTGCATGGTATATTGCGCAACCCAGTCGATAAACTTCAGGCTTTCCGGTGGCAGTTTTTCACAAGGCAGAACGCCTATTATATCCTTCATCCGGTCCTCGGCGAGATCAGAATTGGCCGCCTCTTCCCAGACCACGCCTGTTACTTCTCTCCTGCCTAGAGGAACAGTCACAAAATGCCCGATTTCAACGTCAAGAGAGGTGGGCGCGCGGTAGTCGTAGACATCTCCAATCGAGAGAGGCAGAAGAACACGAACGCGACGATGTTTAATTGTGCTGCTCATATCTATGCGATAGACTATTCTGGCATTTCGAACCAGTGATTAGCATCAGGATTTAAAAATTACCCATGAAATTTTTTGTTGATACAGCGGATACGGAAGAAATCCGCGAGCTTGCCGATACCGGCCTTCTGGATGGTGTAACAACCAACCCATCACTTGTTGCAAAAACCGGCCGTGATTTCTTCGAAGTCATACAGGAAATTTGCGGCCTGATCGATGGACCGGTAAGCGCCGAAGTCGCCGCGACCGAATTTCCGGCGATGCTGGAAGAAGGCAAAAAACTTGCCGGGCTGGCGGAAAATATCGCCGTTAAAGTGCCACTAACCATGAATGGCCTTAAAACCTGCGCCGAGCTCAGCCGCGCAGGCACCCAAGTGAATGTTACTCTCTGCTTTTCCGCTGCTCAGGCCATTCTCGCCGCGAAGGCCGGCGCCGCCTTCGTCTCACCCTTTGTTGGACGTTTGGATGATATCGGACAGACCGGTATGGATCTCATTGCGGATATCGTCCAGATTTACGACAACTACGCCGACCTGAAAACAGAAGTTCTGGTCGCCTCTATCCGCAATCCGACGCATATCGTAGATGCAGCCCTGATGGGGGCAGATGTTTGCACCATACCGCCCGCCGTTCTGAAACAGCTTGTCTCGCACCCTTTAACGGACAAAGGGCTCGCCGCTTTCCTTGCGGATTGGGAGAAAACGGGCCAGACTATCCTTGGGTAACAGGTAAAAGGTGAACAAGTTTCGTGACGGAAAAAACTGACAAGAAAGCCAGGAACAAAGCTGTAGCGGCCCCTCATGTAACAGAAGAGGAGGTACGAAACTGGCTGATCGATCACCCTGACTTCCTGGCGCATAACGCAGACCTGCTAACAACAGTGATCCCGCCGGAACGCGTTTCCGGTGATGGTGTTGTGGATATGCAGTCTTTTCTTGTAAGCCGCCTGCAAAAAGAAGTTATTCATCTGACCGCTCTGCAGGATGATTTTGTCGAAGCCGCGCGAAACAATATTCATACTCAGGATATGGTCCACGCCTCTATTCAGGCCGTCTTGGGAGCATCCAATCTTGCGCATTTTGTCCATATTCTAACTCAAGACCTACCGGAGCTTCTGGAAATTGACGTCATTACGCTTTGCGTTGAAGACGGACCAATCCCGCTTCCTGATATGACTGGCTTGCAACGTCTCAAGGCAGGCAGCATCAAGCGCGCGCCATGGCGGGGGCAGATTATACTTTTGCGCTCGGAAGCTCCGAAATCAAAGGCTATTTATGGCCCGGCCAAGGATCTTGTCCATTCAGATGCCCTGATTAAGCTCGATGTGCCGTCGCTGCATGCCAAAGCAATGATTGCCTTCGGTAGTCGGCAAGACGGTCATTTCCAGGAAGATCAAGCCACGGACCTCCTCCGGTTTCTGGCAATTGTCATTCAATCTTGCCTGCAAATGTGGCTGGAGCAAAAACCGGCTTAGCCATGTCTTCTCGTCCCTCTATCATTAATGCCTTTGGAAACTGGATCGATTGGCTTGTTCATGAGAGACGCGCAAGCCCCCACACCGTAGAGGCCTATGAACGGGATATGCGGGATTTTCTGGCGTTTATCACCGGCCATATCGGCAAGGAAGCAGATTTATCCGACCTTGAAAATCTGCGCGCTGCGGATTTTCGCGCCTATCTCGCGCATCGGCGACAGGAAGGACTGACGGCAACATCCCTGCGGCGGGTCCTTTCCTCAATCCGGAGCTTTTTCAAACGACAGGAACGAGATGGGCATATCCATAACCCGTATCTGAAAACTTTGCGTACACCGAAAGCTGGTACAAAACTTCCCCGGCCGCTTTCTGCAATCGATACAAAAAAACTGCTTGAGGATACCCCTAATCCGCGGGAAGCGAACTGGGTACGTTATCGGGACTTGGCGGTCCTCACATTGCTTTATGGATGTGGATTGCGCATAGGAGAGGCCTTATCCCTTAGCTTCAACGACCGGCCAACTTCCGATTTCATACGGGTTATCGGAAAAGGAAACAAGGAACGCATGGTCCCGGTTTTACCTGCTGTCCGTGATGCACTCTCCCTGTATATCAAGGAATGTCCTTTTCCCTTGAAAGGGTCCGACCCGCTCTTTGTTGGACGCCAAGGCAAAAGGCTCAATGCGCGGAATATACAGTTGAAAATGCAGGACCTGCGCAGAAATCTTGGTCTCCCGGAAACAGCGACGCCCCATGCACTAAGGCACAGCTTCGCGAGCCATCTACTCGCGGGCGGAGGTGATTTACGATCAATTCAAGATTTGCTTGGTCATGCGTCGCTCTCTTCCACACAACGCTATACCGATCTTGATACGGAAAAACTGCTCGCCGTATATGACAAGGCACATCCCAAAGCCTGAAGCAGACTACTTTTTCGTGAGGCGAAGGGCAAAGGGTCCCAGTAATGTAATCGCCCCCATGGAAATAAACATCAAACCCCAGCCCATTGTGGAATCCGGCCCGCCCGCCTCATCAAGAACGATACCTGCGACAATCGGTCCGATCATACCGCCCCCGAACCCGAGGAAACTATGCACCGCCATGGTCGCGCCGCGAAGATCAGCAGGAGCACTACCAACCGCGCCTGCGGTAATGGAGGAGGAATCGGCGGTAATCATCACGCCATAAAGAGCCGCCATCGCAACAACAAAAAGAAACGGCATGTTCGCCGTAAACCCGATGGTAAAGGAAAAGGCGAGACAACAGATCATGACCAGCGTAATGGAGCGTTGCCGCCCTATCTTGAGAGATAGTTCATTCCCGAGCACACTGGACGGGAGGCCAAGGAAAACTGCAGCCGCGGTAATAACAGAGACATCCATCCAGCCGGGCGCATCCGTCAGGGCATGAGAGTAGGCAAGGAACGCGAGCATAAAGGACCGCATCGCCACCAGTTCCCATGTATGGCAGACATAGGCTAGTATATATCCCATACTGAAGCGGTTGGTCACCACCGGCGCATAATTGAAAATCTGCGACCATGGCCGGGGCGTCAAGAGCGGCTTGGGCGATGTCATCATAAAAATAATCGCCATGGCGATCGGGGGCCCAATGATGACGGAAATCAAAGCCATTTCCCAACCAAGCCATAGTTCTGCTTGCCCAACGAGCAGAAAGGAAACAGCCGAGCCCGTCGAAAAACTCGCCGTATAAAAGGCAATGGCCCGCGATTGATCTCCGGGTGGCAATCGATCCGTGAGCAGCTTTAATCCCGGCATATAGGTACAGCCAAGCCCGGCACCAGAGATAAATCGCCATGGCAATGATGAATAAAATCCATCCGCATGAAAAGCAAAACCATAGGCACCGATGAGCGCCAAAACACAGCCAGTGAGGAAGACCTGACGTGCGTCCAAGCGGTCCGTCAGAGATGTAGAAAACGGGCCTACAATTGTGAAGCCAAAGAAAAAGGCGGCATTTATCCAGCCCGCGTCCTGCCCTGACAATTGCCAGTGGTCAAAGAAGAAGGGGGTGAGTGCGGGGAAGGTGGCAAAAGACGACATTGCCACGATTTCTGCAATGCAAAGTGCCAAGGTCAACCGGGGCCCAGAAACGGCCATGCTCATATTCTAGGCCGGAGCTGTTTGCGCCAATGAAGGTCGGGCGGCGAATTTCTCATACCATTTAGCCAGTTTCGGGCGGCCATTGCGCCACTGCTCATCACCAAACCGGAAATCGTGGTAACCGAGCGCACAACCAACTGCGATGGTACCGATATTGACTGTGTCACCGTACCCTTCCGCTTGCTTTTCCATTTCGTTCAAGCAGCTTTCCATGGACAGTTTCAGGCGTCCATTCCAGCTGGGAGACCCTTCTCCTTCCGGCAGGATGCTATCAACCCGACGCTGATAGGCCGCATCGGTCATCCCATTCGCCATCGCATGGAGCGTTAGCACCTGCCACCGATCGCGCCCGGCAGCCGGAAACAATGACGGACCACTCCCGATACTGTCGAGATATTCACAGATGACGAAAGAATCAAACAGAACATCGCCATTCTCCAGCGTCAGGCTGGGAACTTTGCCAAGTGGGTTCGCTGGATTGATGCCCTTAAACATATCACTATGGTCTGAATCAACAATTTCGATTTTGTCCAGAAGGTTATGTTCAATGGCCGTAGCTCTGACCTTGCGAACAAAGGGAGAGAGGGCGCTATAGCAGAGCTTCATGACGTCTCCTTGGGGAAAGTGGTGTTCAAAAAAAGAGAGGCTGAAAATATCAGCCCCTCATTTTGGTAACCTATTTAGAAAAAGGTCAACTATTTATTGTACGCCCGTCCACGGCAAGAGCCGCTTCCTTCACCGCCTCGTTAAGTGTTGGGTGTGCATGGCAGGTCCGGGCAATGTCTTCTGAAGAGGCACCGAATTCCATAGCCAGAACGCATTCATGGATCACGGTTCCGGCATCCGGACCGATAATATGAACGCCGAGGACTTTATCGGTTTTCTTATCGGCGAGAATTTTAACGAAGCCGTCCGTAAACCCATTGGCACGGGCCCGGCTGTTAGCCATAAACGGTACCTTACCAACGTTATACTCGACCCCGTCTTCTTTCAGCTGTTCTTCCGTCTTGCCAACGGTCGCAACTTCCGGCCAAGTGTAGATCACACCGGGAATCAAATTGTAATCAATATGCGGCTTCTGTCCGGCGAGTTTTTCAACACAGACAACGCCTTCATCTTCGGCTTTATGCGCCAGCATCGGGCCTTCAATCACGTCGCCGATGGCGTAGATTCCATCCACGCTGGACTTGAAATTATTGTCCACAACGATACGCCCTGCTTTATCCGTCTCAACCCCAAGATCTTCAAGGCCAAGCCCTTCTGTGTAGGGACGGCGGCCAATCGCGACCAATACAACATCCGCTTTCAGAGTTTCCTCATCGCCGCCTTTCGCTGGCTCAATTGTCAAGGTAACAGCGGTCTTAGTCTTTTTCGCGCCGGTTACCTTTTTGCCGAGCATAAAATTAATACCCTGCTTTTTCAGAATCCGCTGCGTCGTTTTCGCAACTTCGTTATCTGTGCCAGGAAGGATGCGATCCAAAAACTCGACGACGGTGACTTCAGCGCCAAGACGACGCCAGACTGTACCGAGTTCCAATCCGATCACACCCGCCCCAATAACGACAAGCTTTTTTGGAACTTTGGGAAGTTCGAGGGCACCGGTAGAGGAAACGATCTGCTTTTCATCGATCTCCACGTTAGGGAGAGGTGTTACTTCGGACCCCGTCGCGATCAGGATGTTCTTCGCTTTAAGCGTCTTCGCATCGTCACCAGTTACTTCAATTCGGCCGCCGCCCTGCAGGGTGGCCGTTCCTTTGACATAGGTGACCTTGTTCTTTTTAAAGAGAAACTCAATGCCTTGCGTCAGCCCAGTGACCGTTGCTTCCTTCTGGCCCAGCATCTTTTTCAGGTCGAGCTTGACAGAGCCAACCGAAATACCGCGATCCGCGAAGCTATGTTGAGCCTCTTCGAAGAGTTCGGACGATTGCAGCATTGCCTTGGATGGAATACATCCAACATTCAGGCAAACGCCCCCCAATGCGCCACGTTTTTCTACGCAGGCTGTCTTCATACCAAGCTGTGCCGCCCGGATAGCAGCCGTATAGCCGCCCGGACCCCCGCCCACAACGACCAGATCGAAAGTTTCGTCGCTCATGATTATTCCTCGTATCTTTTTGGAATGATTACAGGTCCAGCAGCAACCGCTGCGGATCTTCCAGTGCGTCTTTTACGCGAACCAGGAATGTGACAGCTTCCTTGCCATCAATAATCCTGTGATCATAGGTCAGCGCGAGGTACATCATCGGGCGAATTTTGATTTCACCCTTGATCACCATCGGTCGTTCCTGAATCTTATGCATACCGAGAACTGCGGCCTGCGGCGGGTTCAGGATTGGAGACGACATCAGGGACCCATAAACCCCACCATTGGTGATGGTAAATGTCCCGCCCTGCAGATCTGCCATGCTGAGTTTTCCGTCCCGAGCCTTCTTGCCGAGTGCACCGATTCCTTTTTCTACTTCAGCAAAGCTGAGCTTATCCGCATCGCGCAACACTGGCACTACAAGGCCAGAATCCGTGCCCACGGCAATGCCCATGTTGTAGTAATTTTTATATACGAGGTCATCGCCGTCGATTTCCGCGTTCACCGCAGGTGTTTCCTGAAGCGCAGCGATACATGCTTTCGTGAAAAAGGACATGAAGCCAAGCTTGACGCCATGCTTTTTCAGGAACAATTCCTTGTATTCCGCCCGCAGGTCCAGCATGCCCGACATATCCACCTCATTATAGGTGGTCAGCATAGCGGCGGTGTTTTGTGCATCTTTCAAACGTGCCGCAATGCTCTTGCGAAGCCGCGTCATTTTTACACGTTCTTCGCGCGCCTCTTCTGCACGTGGCCCGGAGGGAGCGGCAGGTGCCGGTGCCGGAGCTGGCGCGGTGGCTGGAGCAGGAGCCGCCGGAGAGGCCCCCCCATTCTCCAAAGCTTCCAGAACGTCACCCTTGGTAATCCGACCATCTTTGCCTGTACCCCGGAGCTTGCCTGCATCGAGATTATTTTCTTCGATGAGCTTTTGTGCCGCGGGTAAAACCTCAACCTTGGTTGCGCTTGTCGAAGCCGCCGCAGGGGCAACCTCTTCCTTGGGAGCCGCGGCTGGAGCGGCAGCTGGTTTTTCCGCAGCTTCCTCTTTTGGTGCTTCCGATGCTTTTTCTGGTGCGCTTCCAGCGGCACCTTCTGCGATTTGACCGAGCAAGGCGCCGACTTCGACGTCCTCGCCTTCAGCAACAACAATCTCGTCCAACCGGCCCGCCTCAGTCGCATTTACTTCAAGCGTAACTTTATCCGTCTCAAGTTCCAGAAGTGGCTCATCTTTGGCGACAGATTCGCCAACTTTCTTGAACCATTGACCGACTGTCGCCTCAGTTACTGATTCCCCAAGCACGGGAACACGAATTTCAACCGTCATAATTTGACTTCCTATTCAGATTTGACGCCAAGTGCGTCATCTACCAAAGCTTTTTGTTCCAGATTATGCTTCTTTAAAAGTCCCGTCGCCGTCGACGCAGACTCTTTGCGGCCTGCATATCGCGGACGCGACACTTTCTTCATTTTTAAATCCTGGAACACCTTTTCCAGATGCGGTTCAACAAAAGTCCAGGCACCCATATTCTTTGGTTCTTCCTGACACCAGACGACCTCTTCCACATGGGTAAGATTTTTCATTTCCTGTTCCAGTGCCTGATAAGGGAACGGATAGAGCTGTTCCAGTCTCAGAAAATAAGTGTCCTTGATGTTAAGTTCTTCACGGCGGGCATGCAGGTCATAGTAGACCTTACCCGAGCACAAAACGACCCGTTTCACATCCTTATCCGCGCAAAGCTTTTCATTGTCATAAAGTACCCGATGAAAGGTGGAACCGGGGCCCATATCTTCCAGTGTTGATACCGCCTGCTTATGACGAAGAAGAGATTTAGGCGTCATAATCACAAGAGGCTTTCTGAACTTGCGATGAATCTGTCGTCGCAAGACATGGAAATAGTTAGCAGGTGTTGTGCAGTTCACAACTTGCCAATTATCCTCCGCCGATTGCTGCAGATAACGTTCAAGCCGCGCGGAAGAATGTTCCGGCCCCTGCCCCTCATAACCATGTGGCAACAACATAACCAGACCACTCATACGGAGCCATTTCGATTCACCGCTTGAAATGAACTGATCGATAATCACCTGCGCCCCGTTGGCGAAGTCACCGAACTGAGCTTCCCACAGAACCAGCGCCTTTGGTTCGGCAAGGGAATACCCATATTCGTAACCGAGCACTGCTGCCTCGGACAATAGACTGTCGATCACCTCAAAATGGGCTTGATCTTCACTCAGATTATCCAAGGGAATATAGCGATCTTCCGACACCTGATCGACAATCACGGAGTGCCTTTGAGAGAAAGTACCACGTCCGCAATCCTGCCCGGAGAGACGAACGGGAACTTTTTCCTTAAGCAGCGACCCGAACGCGAGCGCCTCTGCCGTTGCCCAATCGATATTTTCGCCGGTATCGATCATCTTTTTCTTGGCCTTGAGGACACGCTGCAATGTCCGGTGAACATTATGGCTTTCCGGAACTTCGGTCAGTTTTCCGCCGATATCCTTAAGTTCTTCGATCGAAATCGCTGTACTACCGCGCCGCGCACCTTCATCGGCGCGTTCAAAACCCTGCCAGCGGCCTTCAAACCAGTCCGCCTTGTTCGGCTTGAAGCTATTCGCTGTCTCAAATTGCTTTTCAAGGTAATCCTTGAATTCAGCAATCAAGCCCTCTACTTCCTTCTCGGTTACAACACCTTCCGCAATGAGCTTCTTGGCATAGATCTGCATTGTCGTCGGATGCTGGGCGATGGTCCGGTACATCAGCGGCTGCGTGAAGGCAGGCTCATCCCCTTCGTTATGACCATGGCGACGATAGCAGAACATATCGATAACGACGTCAATCTGGAACAGCTGGCGGAATTCAGTCGCGATCTTTGCCACATGACAGACCGCTTCCGGATCATCACCGTTCACATGGAAAATCGGCGCCTGCACCATCTTTCCGACATCGGATGGATAAGGGCTGGAGCGCGAATATTTCGGGCTGGTCGTGAAACCAATCTGATTATTCACAACAAAATGAATAGTGCCGGAGGTACGGTACCCCTTGAGTTCTGACAAGCCAAAGCATTCAGCGACGATACCCTGACCGGCAAAGGCTGCGTCGCCATGCATCAAAAGCGGCATGACCTGACCGCCGACATCGGGACCAATCTGCGCCTGCTTGGCGCGTGCCTTACCAAGAACAACCGGGTTCACTGCTTCCAGATGCGACGGGTTTGCCGTCAAAGACATATGAACATTATTGCCGTCAAATTCCCGATCAGATGAAGTTCCCAGATGGTACTTTACGTCGCCCGATCCTTCGACATCTTCCGGATTTGCGGGATTTCCCTGGAATTCCGAGAAAACGGCACGGAACGGCTTGGCCATCACATTGGTGAGCACATTGAGGCGGCCACGATGCGGCATGCCAAGAACAATTTCCTTCACCCCAAGCTGACCGCCGCGCTTGATAATCCCTTCCATCGCAGGGATTAGCGATTCCCCGCCATCAAGACCGAAACGCTTGGTGCCGGTATATTTTACGTTCAGGAAGTGCTCAAACCCTTCAGTTTCGATCAGTTTGCGCAAGATCGCAATCTTGCCTTCCTTCGTGAAGGAAATTTCCTTATGGCGGCCTTCAATGCGTTCCTGTATCCAAGCCTTCTGATCTGGTTCTTGAATATGCATAAACTCGACGCCAATGGTCGAACAATAGGTCCGCTTTACGATCGCGAGAATATCGCGAATGCTACCCGTTTCGAGGCCCAGCACATTATCAAGAAATATCTGACGATCCCAGTCCTTCTCCGTGAAGCCATAAGTCGCCGGATTAAGCTCTGGGTGCTCCTTCGGGATTTCAAGGCCAAGCGGATCTAGATTAGCTTTCAGATGCCCCCGCACACGGTATGAACGGATCAGCATTAAAGCCCGAATGGTATCGATGGCTGCCGCGCGAATGTCTTCCTGACTTGCGCCGGCTTCAACCGCTCGGTTTGTCGCCCGATTGGCCGCATCCCCAAGAATTTCATACTCATCTTCAGGCTCAATGCCATTCGAGGGTGCCCACGGGGCGCCGCGCGTTTCCGCAACGACCGTATCCGCCTCATCCCCCAGCGAGCCGAAATATTGTTGCCAGCTAGCATCTACAGAAGAAGGGTCATCAAGATAGCGCGCGTAAAGTTGCTCAATGAACCCGGCGTTGGATCCAAAGAGGAAAGAAGAATTATCCAGTTGCTGAGACATTTTGTATAATTGGGCGGGACTTTCCCCGCCCCCTTAATAGTCAATTCAAAGAGTTAATGGTTAACCATAAGAGATCAACCTTTCAAAACCCTTACCAAAGTTGATCCCAATGCTGACGGACTGTCGGAAACCGTAATGCCGGCGCTACGCATTGCATCCATCTTGTCTTCGGCACCACCTTTACCACCAGAAATAATGGCACCCGCATGACCCATTCTCCGGCCGGGAGGTGCCGTCACGCCCGCAATAAAGCCGACAACTGGCTTTTTAGTCTTCGATGCTTTGAGAAACTCAGCGGCTTCTTCCTCGGCAGAACCTCCGATTTCACCAATCATGATGATCGACTCAGTCTCGTCATCCCCAAGGAACAGGTCCAGACAATCGATAAAGTTGGTGCCATTGACCGGGTCACCACCGATACCAATACAGGTAGTCTGACCAAGGCCAGCCGCTGTAGTCTGCGCCACTGCTTCGTATGTCAATGTACCGGAGCGAGAGACGATCCCCACATTACCGCGGCGATGGATATGGCCAGGCATAATACCAATTTTACATTCATCCGGCGTAATAATCCCGGGGCAGTTCGGCCCAATCAGTCGGGAGCCACTATCTTTAAGCGCCCGCTTGACCTTCACCATGTCAAGGACGGGAATACCTTCCGTGATACAAACGATCAGCTCAATCTCAGCGTCAATCGCTTCAAGAATAGCGTCCGCAGCGAACGGCGGCGGGACATAAATCACGCTTGCATTCGCACCGGTTGTCTCTCTGGCTTCACCAACCGTGTTGAAAATAGGTAGGTCGAGATGCTTCTCGCCGCCTTTGCCTGGCGTCACACCGCCAACCATCTTCGTACCATAGGCGATTGCCTGCTCCGAATGGAATGTCCCCTGAGAGCCCGTGAAACCCTGACAGATGACCTTCGTGTCCTTATTTACGAGAACGGCCATTACGCTGCCTCCTTCACTGCTTTAACAATTTTCTCCGCGGCGTCACCAAGATCATCCGCTGACAAAATAGGTAGCCCTGATTCCGCTAGAATTTTCTTGCCCAACTCCACATTCGTTCCTTCCAGGCGTACAACCAAAGGCACGCTGAGCGCGACTTCTTTCGCGGCCGCAACAACGCCCTCAGCGATCACATCACAGCGCATGATTCCGCCAAAAATATTCACGAGAATACCTTCGACATTCTCATCCTTCAGGATGATCTTGAAGGCTTCCGTTACTTTCTCCTTCGTCGCACCGCCACCCACGTCAAGGAAGTTGGCCGGCGTACCGCCGTTGAGTTGGATAATATCCATGGTTGCCATGGCTAGACCCGCACCATTGACCATGCAGCCGATGTTTCCATCCAGCTTAATGTAGTTAAGGTCATATTGCGCGGCTTCAAGCTCGGCCGGATCTTCTTCATCTGGATCACGGAGCTCGGCAATATCTTTATGCCGGAAAAGAGCATTGTCATCGAAGTTCATCTTCGCATCCAGCGCGATGACATTGCCGCTTCCGGTAATGACCAACGGATTAATCTCGACCAGGCTTGCATCGGTATCGACAATTGCCCGGTACAGCGCAAGGATGAACTTGACGGCAGCACTTACCTGCTTACCCTCAAGACCGAGGCCGAACGCAATCTTGCGCGCGTGAAACGGCATAATCCCCGTCGCCGGATCAATACTGACCATGTGAATTTTTTCAGGCGTTTTCGCTGCGACTTCCTCAATCTCCATACCGCCTTCTGTCGACGCCATGAAGGTTATGCAGTCTTTGGCACGATCAATGATGGCACCAAGATAAAGCTCGCGCGCAATGTCGCAGCCTTCCTCGATATAGACACGCTTCACTTCCTTGCCTTCCGGCCCAGTCTGGTGCGTGATCAATTGCATGCCTATCATGGCTTTTGCCGTTGAGGAGACCTCTTCGGTGGATTTCACGACTTTCACGCCGCCACCTTTGCCTCGGCCACCTGCATGAATTTGGGCTTTTACGACCCAGACCGGTCCGCCCAACTCCTGTGCAACTGTCTTGGCTTCTTCGGAAGTATAGGCAACGCCGCCCTTGGGAACGGTCACGCCATATTTTGCGAGCAGGCTTTTCGCCTGATATTCATGGATATTCATTGTTTTCCGTTTTGCTGCTATTCAAAGACATCTATTTTTTCACTGATCACTTAATTCGCAAAGCATAGGCATACGGTATAGCACCATAAAAAAGGGCACAACCGGTTATTGGTGTGCCCTTTATTTTTGCCTCTATCCTTTGAGGCTTGGATCAATGCCCACACAGGCCTCAACAAGCCCCTTAACGGCATTTACTGAATTATCAAACATGGCCTTTTCTTCGGCGTTCATGTCAATTTCAACGACACGTTCGATCCCGCCCTCACCAATCACAGTGGGAACACCCACATACATACCGTCAAGTCCATACTGACCGTCGACGTAGGCGGCGCAAGGAAGAACCCGCTTTTTGTCTTTTAGGTAGGCTTCCGCCATCGTAATCGCACTTGATGCAGGCGCATAGAACGCAGATCCGGTTTTCAGAAGCGCAACCACTTCGGCACCGCCGTTGCGTGTGCGATCAATAATGGCATCGATTTTTTCCTGAGTGCTCCATCCCATCTTGATCAAGTCTGGAACCGGAATACCGGCGACCGTGGAATAACGGATCAGCGGTACCATCGTATCGCCGTGACCACCAAGAACGAAGGCTGTTACATCCTCAACCGAGACATTGAATTCCTCGGCCAGAAAAAGACGGAAGCGCGCGCTGTCCAGAACACCAGCCATACCGACAACCATATTGTGCGGCAGGCCACATTTTTCACGCAGCACCCAGACCATCGCATCCAGCGGGTTGGTGATGCAGATAACAAAGGCGTTCGGCGCATGCTTCTTAATGCCTTCGCCGACGGACTGCATAACTTTGATGTTTGTGCCGAGTAGGTCATCTCGGCTCATACCGGGCTTACGGGCGATACCGGCGGTGACAATGCAGACATCCGCACCTTCAATGGCGCTGTAATCATTGGCACCGGTGATATTGGCGTTGAACCGGTCAACAGGAGAAGAAGATGCTATATCCAGCGCTTTACCTTGCGGCAAACCTTCTGCGATATCAAAAAGAACGATGTCGCCAAGTTCTTTCAGACCGGCAAGATGAGCAAGGGTGCCGCCGATATTTCCACTGCCTATCAGGGCAATTTTTTTACGAGCCATTATATTCTCCGAATTCTTTAAGATTGGAGGGCTCTCTGAGAAGACAGAAAGTCCTCTTGTGAATATTATTGTGGGTACTAACGCGTTTCTCGACCAAGAGCAAGATCGCGGTGAAAAATTATCGTCAATTTTTTGTAGCAAGCTAAAATACGCTTTTCCTGAACGTAAAAATACTTTCTGTTCACTACATTATCGATGATTAATAGCCTGTATGAAACGCCGTATCTGAGGAAAATTTGGATAAAATGAATCAAAACTCTCTCTGGCCGTTGCCATAAACAGTTCACGTCTGTACAGATCAGGGATAGAAGCCAATTTTCTCACGTTCAAATATCGATATGTTCTCCATTTCATGACTGATGTAACCGGCCCCCTCGACGCGTACCGCAAACTGGTTGCGGAAAACCAACTGCAGCAGGACCCCATTCAACTGCTGGCGGTTGAAAAGCTCCAGACCCTGCATCGGCGGCTTGTGAACTACGACCCAAATACCAGTGCAAAATGGACCCATATATTCCGATTGGGGCCTCGCAAACCCCGTGTCGAGCCACCGCAGGGGTTATATATATACGGCGATGTCGGGCGCGGAAAATCCATGCTGATGGATCTTTTCTTTGAAACCGCGCCTGTCGCCCATAAAAGACGGGTGCATTTTCACGCCTTTATGCTGAAAGTTCACGCTTTCATGCATGAGAAGCGGCAGAAAAAAGATAAAGACAGTGATGATCCTGTCATCGCGCTTGCCAATTCGATCACGGAAAACGCTTGGCTGCTTTGTTTCGATGAATTCCAGGTGACGGACGTGGCAGATGCCATGATTCTAGGCCGTCTGTTTGAGTTGTTGTTCGATCGAGGCGTGGTCGTCGTGGCAACATCCAACCGGGTGCCGGACGATCTCTATAAAGACGGGTTGAACCGGCAACTATTTCTGCCGTTCATTGAACTGTTGAAGGAGCAACTCGATATTCTCCATCTGGCAGGCGGACGAGACTATCGGCTGGAACGGTTGGCCGAGCATCCGGTTTACTTCACCCCGCTGGATGAAACTGCTGCGGCGGAGATGGATCGGATCTTCACCGAAATGACTGAAGGATATGAACTCGCCCCGCAAGTTTTGACGACTCAGGGTCGACAGTTAGAGATAGAGAGAACTGCCCATGGCGTCGCCAGGCTTACCTTTGAAGAGCTTTGCGCTCGTCCCTTAGGTGCTTCCGACTATTTGACCCTGACCGAGCATGTTCACACCTTGCTCCTTGAGAATGTTCCACAGCTTAGCGCCGACCGACGAAATGAATCCAAGCGGTTCGTTACATTGGTCGATATTCTTTATGAAGCAGGATCCAATCTTGTAATTTCTGCAGAGGTAGCGGCCGAAGATCTATATCCGGAAGGAGACGGAAAATTCGAGTTTGCCCGAACTGTCTCGCGCCTGATGGAAATGCGGTCAGAGGATTACTTAAAAGGCCGGACGGGAAAATAGTTAGTCCCGCCATATCCTTTTCAGGTAAATGCGCTATAATTTTCGCCGGGAGCTAATAAACATAACAAAAAGGGCAGGAAACATGACGGAACCCGCATTTCCGGACATGGCCAATATAAAAGGCCGTCTGACAATCAACCAAAATATATCGAATGCAATAACCGGCATTATTTCGAGTGGGACGAACACGCGCATTCTGGTTTCTATTTCCCGTTCCCTCGCAGCAAATTCTTCTATTGTTGATGAGCTAAAGAAGAATTTTGGTGACACGATCACGGGCGTGGTGAGCATCCTGACTGAACATACCCCGTATGATAGCGTTTTTAAGCTCGCGGGCGCAGTTACTGATAGTGGCGCCACCCATCTTCTCTCCATCGGCGGTGGCAGTGTTATTGATGGCGGCAAAATCGCCCTGCTTGTTTCAAACCTGAATATTCAAGGCGCTGACGGTCTTGAAAAACTGTCTTCTACAGGTGGAAATAGTCTTGATTTCACGTCTTGGCCTGTAAAACATATAGCTGTTCCAACGACCTTATCCGGCGCAGAATTTACCCCGATTGCCGGAGCGACAAGCAGCATCACGGGCCGAAAGACTGGCTTCGCCC
The DNA here is from genome assembly GCF_020731145.1 of Sneathiella sp. HT1-7. Lineage (GTDB taxonomy): Bacteria > Pseudomonadota > Alphaproteobacteria > Sneathiellales > Sneathiellaceae > Sneathiella. The sequence continues at coordinate 481,369 of NZ_JAJFZN010000001.1, forward strand.
ATGCCAACCTTGTTCCAGACCATATTATTCTGAGTTCAACGCTCAGCAAGTACACACCGGAAAAGCTCTGGCTTTCAACTGGTATCCGCGCCGTTGATCATGCAGTAGAAACCATTTGTGCCCCCGGGGTTGATCCGGAGATCGCTGCGTTTTGCGCAAAAGGTCTCGGTTTACTCTATACAGGTATGGAGGGGACGAAGAATGATCCGGAAAGCCTCACTCATCGGGAGAATAGCCAACTCGGTGTCTATTACGCAACTGCGGGCATTTCGCGATACCGCATGGGTGCGAGCCATGGGCTCGGATACCTGCTTGGTGTAATCGGGCAGGTACCGCACGGTATTACTTCCTGCGTTTTCCTCCCCGCGGTTCTTGCATATAACTTTCCGGAGACTAAAGGCCCTCAGACAAAAATTGCAAAGGTACTGGGCGTATCTTCCGCCGAAGAAGTATCTCCAGCACTAAAGAAATTTATCGGCGGACTTGGCCTGCCAAATCAGCTCAGCACTCTTGATATCTCTGAAGAGGCAATCGCTGAAATCAAAGCGGCGGCCCTCACTCATCCGGTCGTGCAGGCAAACCCGAGGGCAATTTCGAGCGTAGAAAATGTCGCCGAGATTATGAAATTCTCGGGCTAATACGATATACGGCTACCATAACTTGCCGATGGCCGCCTCAATCGCCGCCTGATCCTCGGGCGATTTATTTTGCCCGAGTTTGGCCTTCCCTTCGATCCGGTCAATCGGCATTTCGAAGGCGATAATGCCCCGCATCAGTCCTTCAAGTCGCCTCTGGTCCAGCATGTCGGTGCGCCATGGCTCTGCCTGATCTTTCTCGTTATCCTCGGTTAGTTGGTCGAGGAGCTTTCGAACCTCCATTGTATCTTCGATAATCTTCGGCGTTCCGTAGGCATGCACCGCGACATAGTTCCAGGTGGGCACATTCACATCCGTCGCGTAATAGTTCGGCGAGATATAGTCATGCGGCCCCTGAAAAATTGCCAGCGCCTCGCCTGTGCTCAGCAATTGTCCATGCGGGTTGGCACGGGCCATATGGGCAATCAAGGTCCCGTGCTCTCCGCGATCCGCGTCATATGAAAAGGGAAGATGGGTGGCGATAGGCACACCGTCCTCTCCGGTGGAGACCAGAAGCCCAAAACTTGCCTCGGGCAGAAGCCGGATCAGGGTTTCCTTACCCGGAACAGAAAAATGTGGAGGGACATACATTAGCTTATTCCATAAAAAAGGCCGCTAAAAAAAGCGGCCTTACTTTATCGCCAAATTGGCTCCACAACAGAGCCAATCCTTTTATTTCCAGAGAACCAATTACCGCCAACTAATCTTGCCGCCCGAATTTTCTTCCATGCTTATTATCAGCCGTTCAATTGCCTTTCCGACGGTGTATTGCTTAATCAGCCCCTCAAAAGCGACAACTACAATTGAAATAACTGTTGTATCTTTAGATTGCTTGAGTTCCACAAGAAAAAGAGCAGGGTTCAAGTTCAAAACGCCAGATCCGATTTTCCCAATATAGTTCAGATTACCTATATTTTCAGGTTTTGATAGAGTTCCAACCCCTTCAAAGGAAATCTCAAATAATAGTGCAGCGCTTTGGGCATCCATATCTAATGTGATGTCTATAATACGCGCGTCGTTTGGATCATGCCCGAATGCCCGTATATGCCTATCCTGCCAAAACCGAATAGAAATTGGAATGCTATCCAATTTAGTACGTTCTTCAGTAGATATGCCGTATTCTACAGTACCTTTTTCAATGGGGTCGCCAGTCGCTGTTCTTTCTGTGGCACAGCCTGCTAAATTGACCAGAAAGAGCAGAGCAAAAACAAGTGAGAATTTATTTTTGATTGCATTTTTAATCATAACTAACTCGCCAAAATAGTATCGACTCTTTCAAAAAAAGGCTGCTCAAAAAACAGCCTTTTATCTATTTTCTTTTATATCGCGTTATCGGCGCTCCACCATCATCTTTTTAATCTCGGCGATCGCTTTCGCTGGATTAAGACCCTTCGGGCAGGTGTTCGCGCAGTTCATAATCGTGTGGCAACGATAAAGCCGGAACGGATCTTCAAGATTATCGAGGCGTTCCCCGGTATGCTCATCCCGACTGTCAATAATCCAGCGGTACGCCTGCAGGAGGATCGCTGGGCCAAGGAACCGGTCAGAATTCCACCAGTAGCTCGGGCAGGAAGTCGAACAACATGCGCAAAGAATACATTCATAGAGACCATCGAGCTTTTCGCGATCCTCTTTCGATTGCAACCGCTCTTTCGAGGGGGACGGCGTTTCCGCCTGAAGCCAAGGCTTGATCGACGCATACTGTGCATAGAAATTCGTAAGATCCGGCACCAAGTCTTTCACGACCGGCTGATGCGGAAGTGGGTAAATATTGATATCGCCATCCACCTCGTCCATGCCCGTGGTGCAGGCCAGCGTATTGGTCCCGTTGATATTCATCGCGCAGGAGCCGCAAATCCCTTCCCGGCAGGAACGACGGAACGTCAGCGTCGGGTCGATCTCGTTCTTTATCTTGATCAACCCGTCCAGAATCATCGGCCCGCAGGTGTCGAGATCGACATAATATGTATCAATGGCCGGGTTCTGATTGTCATCCGGCGACCAGCGGTAGACATTAAATGTCTTGGTATTCGTCGCCCCATCCGTCTTTGGATGAGTCTTGCCGGTACCGACCCTTGAATTTTTTGGTAATGTCAGTTCAACCATATTTCATTCCTAACGCGCTTAATACACACGTGCCTTTGGTTTGATGTAATCGATCTCTTCCGTCAGCGTATAATCATGCACCGGACGGTAGTCGAGCTTAACCCCGTCCTTATCACTGTGATAGGTGAGAGTATGCTTCATCCAATTTTTATCATCGCGATCAGGGAAATCCTCATGGGCATGCGCCCCGCGGCTTTCCTTACGGTTTTCCGCCGCCGTCATTGAGACGACCGCCTGCCGGATCAGGTTGTCCAGTTCCAATGTTTCCACAAGATCGGAGTTCCAGACAAGTGACCGATCGGTCGTCTTAATATCCGGCATCTGTTCCCACACCTTGTTGATCTTCTCAACACCTTCGGCAAGGGTCTTGCTGGTCCGGAATACGGCGCAATCGTCCTGCATCACTCGCTGCATATTGTCGCGAATAGTTGCTGTTGAGCTACTGCCGTTTGCGTTGCGGAATTTATCAAGACGGCCAAGTGCCTCATCACAAGCGTCTGCGGGAAGCGGTGCGTGGGCAGCGCCTGGTGTTACCACTTCTTTTGCCCGAAGCGCAGCGGCACGCCCGAAGACCACAAGGTCGATCAGCGAGTTGGAACCCAAACGGTTTGCGCCGTGAACGGAAACACATGCCGCCTCACCTACAGCCATCAGGCCGGGCACAACCGAGTCTGGGTTGCCGTCCTTCAGATCGACAACTTCCGCATGATAGTTCGTCGGGATACCGCCCATGTTGTAATGAACCGTCGGCAGAACGGGGATCGGCTCCTTATGCACATCGACGCCGGCAAAAATTCGCGCGCTTTCCGAAATGCCCGGTAAGCGCTCATCAATCATTGCCGGATCAAGATGGTCCAGATGTAGATAGATATGATCTTTCCGCGGGCCAACGCCTCTGCCTTCGCGGATTTCAATGGTCATCGACCGAGACACGACATCGCGGCTGGCCAAATCCTTTGCATGAGGCGCATAGCGCTCCATAAAGCGCTCACCTTCGCCATTGACGAGGAAACCGCCTTCACCGCGTACACCCTCAGTGATCAGGCAACCCGCGCCATAAATGCCGGTTGGATGGAACTGGATAAACTCCATATCCTGAAGTGGTAGTCCGGCGCGCAACACCATGCCGCCGCCATCACCTGTACATGTATGCGCAGAAGTGCAAGAGAAGAAAGTGCGGCCATAACCGCCTGTTGCCAGAACCACCATATGCGCCCGGAACAGATGTAAGGTGCCGTCTTCAAGGCAGAGACAGAGAACGCCTTTGCAAGAGCCATCCTTGTCCATAATCAGATCAAGGGCAAAATATTCAATAAAGAACTCTGTGTCATGCTTCAGACTCTGACTGTAGAGCGTATGCAGCATGGCGTGACCGGTCCGGTCGGCGGCAGCGCAGGTGCGCTGCGCGGCAGGGCCCTCACCAAATTCTGTCGTCATCCCGCCAAAGGCCCGCTGGTAAATCTTGCCTTCCTCGGTCCGACTGAAAGGCATACCGAATTGCTCCAGCTCCAGGACTGAAGCAGGTGCCTCACGACACATATATTCAATAGCATCCTGATCGCCGAGCCAGTCTGACCCCTTGACTGTGTCATACATATGCCACTGCCAATTATCTTCACCCATATTTCCGAGTGAGGCGGAGATCCCACCCTGCGCGGCAACTGTATGGCTACGGGTCGGGAATACTTTTGTAATCGCAGCCGTTTTGAGGCCGGCCGCGGCCATGCCCATAGTCGCGCGCAAACCTGCACCGCCCGCGCCGACGACGACCACGTCATATTTATGTTCTGTAATTGGATAGGCTTCTGACATGATCTTTTCTTTATCCCCCGAGGGCCAGTTTCAATATTGCGAGCGCTGCGGACAGGCCGACGATCGCGCAGAAAAAACTGTTAAGCAGTAACAGAAAAACTTTCGTGCTTTCTGTATGAATATAATCTTCAATAACAACCTGCATGCCGAGCTTGAGGTGGTAAAACATAGCCACAATCAGCAATAACATCACAATTGATATAAAGGGTTGCCCAAGCACGTAACGCACGTGGGTATAATCGGCACCGACCAGACTGATAAAGCAGCCTATCGCGATCAGAAATAGCGGGATCAGGGCGATAGCAGTCACCTTTTGATGCCACCAATGTGTCGTGCCTTCTTTCGCAGAACCTAAACCGCGGACATTTTTAAGAGGGGCTCTCATTCCCATAGCTCAAGCTCCCATAGCGTAGGCGATAATCCAGGTGAGCAGGGTCAGAACGATAGAGGCAATAATCGCCGCCATGCCAGACTTCCGCATGGTCGGCAGCTCAAATCCCTGACCCATATCCCAGAAGAGATGGCGAATTCCATTGCAGAGGTGATAGAACAGCGACCAAGTAAAACCAAACAGAATGATCTGTCCAAACCAGGAGGTCGTAAACGCCGTAACCGTGGCGTATGCCTCTGGTCCTGCGGCAACCGCAATCAGCCACCATGCCAGCAATAACGTCCCCACCCCGAGAGCGATACCTGTCGCGCGATGTGTTATTGAGGTAACCATCGTGATCTGCGGCTTATAGATCTGCAGATGTGGCGACAATGGTCTTTCAATTTTCGCCATTTGGAAGTCTTTCTCGCTGATAAAATTCCGAATATTCTTATTGTTTTTTGCCGAGGAGTTTAATCCCCAACCATCTCAAGTCAATAGAACTATATACTTATTACACCTCGAGAGTCCCTTTTGGCAAGACCGCCCAATAATCAATATCAAGCACAACGGCGGGATCGCGCTTTCCGTCATCTTGCTTATCAGGAAAACCTTCACAAGAAGTGTCTTTTGTCGCGATTGTTCGAATACGAAGCGCGCCCGCCGTTGGACTATCGGCAAGCTCAGATTTTTCCAGAATTTCGCTCCAGGCGTAGATGGTGTGACCCGCAAATGTTGGCGCTGTATGGGATCCCCCATTGATCGCGCCGATTAGCTGGGCATTCCCGAGGCCATTGAAAGAAAGGGCGCGCGCCAGGCTGATAATATGACCGCCGTAAATCAGGCGGCGGCCAAAACGATCATTCTGCATCTGATGCTGGTTGAAATGGACCTTGGCGGTGTTCTGGTAGAGCCGTGTCGCCATCATATGCTCGGCTTCTTCAATCGTCATGCCATCGACATGGTCGATTTTTTCACCTACTTCGTAATCTTCGAAATAGTGTGGCGACCCGGCAAGAGTTGCGTCATAGCCAGAGAAATCAATTCCCTGAGGCAAAGAAATCTGCGCGGGATCAACTCGATCCGGCAAGTCCGGCACAACGTCTTCTGGTGCGGGGGCATTTTCATCCTTTTTACGGACCATCACCCATCGCACATAATCAAGCACGATCGCGCCCATCTGATTGGTTCCCGTGGAGCGGACATAGACAACGCCAGTCTTGCCATTGGAATTTTCCTTAAGGCCAATTACCGTTGAACTTGTCCTGACCGTATCGCCCGGAAAAACCGGCGTCTTGAACTGCACATCCGCATAGCCAAGGTTGGCAACTGCATTCAGGGAAACATCGGGAACTGTCTTTCCAAAGACGATATGAAAGACCAGAAGATCATCAACTGGAGCGGCTTCAAGCCCGCAATCCATGGCAAAGCTATCCGCCGATTGCAGCGCAAAACGCCCGCCGTAAAGCGCCGTATAGAGCGATACATCACCTTCGGTAATAGTGCGCGGGGTGGCATGATCAAGCACTTGCCCGATTTTGAAGTCTTCGAAGTAATTTCCGGGATTGGTTTTACTCATCGAATTCCCCTCCCTTTACTCGGCAGCGGCCGCAATGGCATCCGCCATGGCAACTTTTGCTTTCGCGATTTCAACATGAAGGTTTTCGACAAGTTTACCGTCGACCAGAACAACGCCCTTACCTTCTTTTTCGGCGGCTTCAAACGCCTCGATGACTTTTCGGGAATGCGCCACCTCCTCTTCGGAAGGAGCGAAGACTTCATTTGTCGGGGCGAGCTGCTTCGGGTGGATCAATGTTTTGCCATCAAACCCAAGCTCCACGCCCTGCTCACAGGACTCACGAAAACCATCCTCATCAGCAAGATCAAGATAAACACCGTCCAGAACCGTAAGGCCATAGGCACGCCCCGTGAGAAGGCAAAGCCCGAACGAAGTAATCACCGGAAGGCGCATCGGCGTATGCTGTGCCTGCAATTCCTTAACAAGATCAGAAGTGCCCATAACGAAGCAGTCAACACGCGGGCTGGCGGAAGCAATTTCTTCTGCTTTCAGAATACCGAGCGGCGTCTCCATCATGCACCAGATTGTCGTCTTTTCCGGTGCACCAGCATCCGTCATAATTTTTTCGAGTTTCTGAACTTGGTCCGCACTTTCAACCTTGGGAAGCAGGATTGCGTCGGGACCTGCTTTGGCGGCCGCAATAATGTCATCTTCCCCCCAAGGGGTATCAAGTCCGTTGACCCGAATGATGATTTCGCGATTGCCATAGTCACCTGAGGCCGCGTTAGCGCAGACGATGTCGCGGGCCTCTCCCTTAGCGTCGGGGGCCACCGCGTCTTCAAGATCAAGGATAAGTGCATCTGCGACAAGTGTCTTTGCTTTTTCCTGAGCGCGGGCGTTGGAGCCCGGCATATAAAGAACCGAACGGCGGGGGCGAATGTTTTTTGTCATTGTTAGTCCCTCGGGCGCGACGCCCTATTCAAAAATCTTCAGCAAATTAAGTGATGCGGGCCGCATCATAAAGGGTTTTTATTGCGACGCAACAATTAGGAAGAAAAATGCTTGCGTTTCACATACCGACGGATCGATGCGTCATTGCTGCATCTCCACGGCGCCTACATCTAGCCCTTTTCCAGACGGTCGGGAGTTGCCAAAATAATCGACTGTCATTTTCGGGTCGGGCTCCCCGTTGTCAATAACCTCACTATCCTCTGGCAAACGAAGATCTCCGTCGTCGATGTCAACAAACACATCATCCAAATCGTCAATTTCAATATTGCCGAAACGCTCAACGCCTTCACCTTCGATTTTTATTTCATTCGCGACGTTATTGGCAACGAGACTGGCGTCCGCCGGATCACCTTCCGAAACGGAGATGATCGTGATCGTGGCGGGGCCGGGTGGAAAATAGTCGATATCCATCACTGTGTTATTCTTTATCCGGACATTCCGCGCACCGAAAACCGATATTCCATGCCAATTGTCGACGGCGATAATATTATTTTCGATGGTCCAATCTTCATAGACGCCATCAAACATCCCTATCCCTTCAAGTTTGCAAACAAAGGGCTGATTAAAGTCTTCAAAATTCAGAATTAGATTACGGCGAAAGGTCACATCTTTGATTACGCCGGTCCCAGGCCGCCCGTCCGCGCCGGTTGACCATGACTGAAACCCGTCAGAATGGTTCGAGTTTACCTGATAGCAGTTTTTTACCACATTCTCTTCAAACAGACTATGATCGCCCAAACCACGCAACCCGTCGCCGGAGAAATTCTTCACTTCGTTGTTTGCGACAATGCTATGCTTACCGAGCGTAGAAATTCCGAAGTTCACATTGCTGATTTTGTTATTGCGAATGTCCGCATACTCCGCCTCCGAAAATATTCCGTCCAGCGCCTTTTCATTCCAGTCGTCCGTTGACCAATCAGAAATATCCTCAACCGTATAAATGGTGAAGCTGTCAATTTTGATATGACGAGAATTCTTGTCGATACGGACATGATATCTTTCGCCCGGTTCTCGAAGGCCTTCCGACGTCACGGTGAAGCCTGTCAAAGACCAGTTGGCGCTTCCTTTAATCTCTACATTCTCGAATATTGCTTGCTGACCTTCGGCGACAACGACCGATGTCATCTCGGACATTTCCCTGTTCTGAATGAGAAGTCGGCCATACACTCCTCCCGCCAGAATCACTCTATCGCCAGCCTGGATAGTATTTTCATCCAAAACCTCCTGCAAATCAGACCATGGCGATACGGCACTTCCATCTGCCGCCCCTCCCGCCGAACTCGGATTCACGAAATGATCCCGTGCCAGAGCTTGAGAGATCAATGATAGGGTAACCACAAGAATGACAAAGAGAGTTCCGCTGATTTTCAGAGTATGTGCCGTCATAACGACCTCCGGAGATTGTAAACAGCCGCACAGCTGTTTTAACATTCCAAAAGACTATGACAACCGCCAAAAATGAACAAGCCGGGCTGACGCAAAATTTAGCTGCGTCAACCCGGCTCGTTTTAGGTCTTTAGAGCGACTAGGCCGCCTTTTTTAAATATTCGCGTCCTACCAGTTCCGCAATCTGAACTGTATTCAAGGCCGCACCCTTACGAAGATTGTCCGAGACACACCACAGGTTGATACCGTTCTCAATCGTGGCATCATCGCGAATACGCGAGATAAAGGTAGCGTAGTCCCCGACACATTCAACTGGTGTTACATACCCGTTTTCTTCAGGGTTATCGACAACCATAATGCCCGGTGACTCGCGCAGGATTTCCCGCGCGCGATCCGCGCTCAACTCGTTTTCGAACTCGATATTGATGCTTTCGGCATGGCCGACGAATGTTGGCACCCGCACACAAGTCGCCGTCAACTTGATCTTCGGATCGATAATCTTCTTGGTTTCGACCATCATCTTCCATTCTTCCTTGGTATAACGGTCGTCCATGAAGACATCGATATGCGGGATCACGTTAAACGCGATCTGCTTGGTGAATTTTGACGGGGTCGGCGTATCATTCACATAGATGCCCTTGGTCTGGGTAAACAATTCGTCCATTGCCTCGTTGCCCGCACCGGACGTCGACTGATAGGTCGAAACCACGACGCGCTTGATAACGGCCGCATCATGCAAAGGCTTCAGCGCCACGACAAGCTGTGCGGTCGAGCAATTTGGGTTCGCGATAATGTTCTTTCGGGTATATCCCGCGGCATCCTGCGGATTAACCTCCGGTACAATCAAGGGCACGTCCGGGTCCATACGAAAGTGCGAGGAGTTATCAATGACTATGCATCCCTGCGCAGCCGCAATCGGAGCGAATTTCGCCGACACCGTACCGCCTGCGGAAAAGAGAGCGAAATCCGTTCCCGTGAAGTTAAAATCATCCAGAGCTTTCACCTTCAGCGTTTTATCGCCAAAGGAAACTTCGCGTCCAACAGAACGTTTCGACGCGAGCGCGATAACTTCCGTCACCGGAAATTGTCTTTCATGCAAAATATTCAGCATTTCACGGCCCACATTCCCAGTGGCGCCGACTACCGCAACTCTGTATCCCATGATCTTAATCTCTTCTATTTCCCGGCATCTCTGCGCCGGGGGTTAAATCAAACGCGCAATATAGCAGGAACTAACCGTTTGCCTTGTCCAACTCCCGGATAATGGCATCACCCATTTCCGTGGTTGATACCTGCGTCATGCCCGCTGACATGATATCGCCAGTGCGAATGCCACTTGCAAGCACTTTTTGCACTGCCTCTTCCACAAGATCCGCTTCACCGTCCATATCGAAGCTATAACGCAATGCCATGGCATAGGAGAGGATAGTGGCGATCGGATTAGCGATATTCTGACCCGCGATGTCCGGAGCGGAGCCATGAACTGGCTCATAGAGGGCTTTACGCCGTCCGGTTTCATCGATATCGCCAATAGACGCCGACGGCAGCATACCAAGGGAACCGGTCAGCATTGCCGCGCAATCGGAGAGAATGTCACCAAAAAGGTTATCAGTGACGATCACGTCAAACTGCTTGGGCTTACGAACGAGTTCCATTGCCGCCGCATCCGCGTACATATGGCTAAGTTCCACTTCCGGGAATTCCGTCTCGCCGATTTTCGTGACTTCCTCGCGCCAGAGAACGCCTGATTCCATCACATTGGCTTTTTCGCTGGAACACACGCGGTTATCGCGCTTCTTCGCCAGCTCAAAGGCAACGCGGGCAACCCGCTGAATTTCCGGTGTCGTGTAGACTTGGGTGTTCACACCACGGCGGATACCGTTACCGAGATCTTCGATCCCACGTGGTTCACCAAAATAAACACCGCCCGTCAACTCGCGCACGATCATAATGTCAAGGCCACTTACCAGTTCTGGCTTCAGGCTGGACGCATCGACCAGCGCATCGAAACAGACTGCCGGGCGGAGGTTCGCAAAAAGCTCAAGATCTTTGCGCAGACGCAACAGACCACGCTCCGGCTTGATTGAAAAATCGAGGTTATCCCATTTCGGGCCGCCAACAGCTCCGAGCAAGACCGCATCCACATTCTGGGCCTTCTCAACGACTTCATCCGTAACCGGAATGCCGTGCTTGTCGATGGATGAACCGCCGACAAGATCTTCGTCAACATCGAAGGAAACGGCGCGGTTGTCCTCCATCCAGCTAACAATGCGGCGCACTTCGCCCATCGCTTCAGGGCCAATGCCGTCGCCGGGCAGGATCAACAGGGATTTATTTGATGCCATAACAATTCACTCTCATAATAACCGGATCTCAGATTACAGCCAAGGCTGCTGCATTTTGCGGGTTTCTTCATATTCCGCGACTTTGTCTTCCTTTTTCATGGTCAACCCAATTTCATCAAGGCCCGTCAACAGGCAATGCTTGTTAAAATGGTCGATCTCAAAATGAATGACACCGCCGTCTGGTCCCCGGATTTCCTGAGCCTCCAGATCGATAGAAATTGTCGCATTGGCGCCGCGCTCCGCATCTTCCATTAGTTTACTGAGATCTTCAGGCGATACCTCAATCGGCAAAATTCCATTGCGGAAGCAGTTATTATGAAAGATATCGGCAAAACTTGTGGAAATCACACAGCGGACTCCGAAATCTAGTAATGCCCACGGTGCATGCTCGCGGCTAGACCCACAGCCAAAGTTATCGCCTGCCACAAGAATTTCAGCGTTGCGATAGGCTGGCTGATTAAGGACAAAATCCTCTACTTCGGTACCATCATCATTATAGCGCATTTCAGCAAACAGGTTTTTCCCGAGGCCTTTTCGCTGAATGGTTTTCAAATACTGCTTGGGAATGATCATATCGGTATCGATATTGACCAAAGGCATTGGCGCGGCAACCGCCGTGAGCTTATTGAATTTTTCCATTTTCTTATTCCTTATCCCAGGTCCCGCACGTCTGTCAGATGACCGGTCACGGCCGCAGCTGCGGCCATCGCAGGGCTCACCAGATGGGTCCGTCCGCCTTGTCCCTGACGCCCCTCAAAGTTCCGGTTGGACGTTGACGCACAACGATCACCCGGCGCGAGCTTGTCCGGGTTCATGGCCAGACACATGGAACAACCCGGCTGACGCCATTCAAATCCCGCGGCCTCGAATATCTTGTCGAGACCTTCGTCTTCTGCCTGAATTTTGACCAGTCCGGATCCCGGAACGATAATCGCGTTCACTGTATCCTTGACTTTCTTGCCCTCAACAATTTTCGCGACAGCACGCAAGTCTTCGATCCGGCCATTAGTGCAGGAGCCGATAAAAACGTGATCGACTTCGATATCGGAAAGCTTCATGCCGGCCGTCAGGCCCATATATTTAAGCGCCCGCTCAGCCGCACCGCGCTTGCCCTCATCCGCAAAATCACTGGGCGCAGGGACTGAGCCTGTGATTGGCAGCGCGTCTTCCGGGCTGGTGCCCCATGTCACATACGGAATCAACTCACTCGCGTCGAGTTCCACCTCCGTATCGAAATACGCGCCCTCGTCAGAATTCAGCGTCTTCCAATACGCGACGGCCTGCTCGTACGTGCCGGCCTTTGGGGCATAAGGGCGACCCTTGATATATTCAAAAGTGGTTTCGTCGGGCGCAATCAGTCCGGCCCGGGCGCCCGCCTCGATCGTCATATTACAGAGCGTCATCCGCCCTTCCATGGAAAGCGCGCGGATAGCATCACCAGCATATTCGATCACATGACCGGTGCCGCCCGCCGTTCCAATCTTGCCAATAATGGCAAGGGCAATATCTTTCGCTGTCACACCGGGAGGTAAATCACCACTGACGGTTACCCGCATGTTCTTGGCTTTTTCCTGAACCAGTGTCTGGGTGGCCAGCACATGCTCAACTTCGGAGGTTCCGATGCCATGCGCCAGAGAACCAAAAGCACCATGGGTCGAGGTATGGGAATCACCACATACGATTGTCATGCCCGGCAGGGTCAATCCCTGCTCCGGCCCGATGATATGCACAATCCCGCGCCGGTCATCAGTCATGGAGAAATAGGGAATGCCGAATTCCGCCGTGTTTGCTTCCAGTGTATCTACCTGAAGCTTACTTTCGGGGTCGGTTATTCCCTTTTCGATATCCTTGGTCGGGACATTATGGTCGGCAACCGCAAAAGTTGCGTCGGGGCGGCGAACCTTGCGCCCCGCGACACGCAACCCTTCAAAGGCCTGCGGGCTGGTTACTTCATGAACAAGATGACGGTCGATGTATAGAATATAGGCTTCGTCTTCCAGTTGATCCACAACGTGACTGTCCCAGATTTTATCGTACAAGGTTCTAGGGGTTCCCATTTTCTATCCTCGCAATTCGTCAAATTTTCTTATTCATTCATATTCCGCAGGCACATCAATCGGCGAACTATTCGCCACTTTTGCTGGCGTAACGGTCTTCACGGCGTTCGCGGATACGGGCTTTCTTACCACGCAGTTCGCGAAGGTAATAAAGCTTCGCCCGACGCACAACGCCCTGACGGATCACTTCAATACGGTCGATACGCGGAGAATAGAGCGGAAAAATACGCTCAACACCTTCACCGTAGGAAATTTTCCGAACTGTGAAGTTCGCATTGATGCCGCCGCCGTTACGGGCAATACAGACACCTTCAAAGGCTTGGATACGCTCACGCGTGCCCTCGACAACCTTCACATGCACCCGAAGGGAATCCCCGGGGCGAAACTCAGGCACAGGACGTTCTGCGGTGAGTTTCTCGATTTGCTCTTGCTCTAGCTTTTCAACCGTATTCATGGCTTTCACCCTTTTATCAAAAATTACGCTTCCGACGGTCCCACAGGTCCCGCCTTCGTTCCTTGGTCAACTCTTCGGACTGGCGAAGTCGCCACTCCTTGATTTTCTCATGATGTCCCGAAAGCAGAACTTCCGGGACCGCCCGGTCTTCCCAGACCGGTGGACGGGTGTAATGGGGATATTCCAATAACCCATCCGCAAAACTTTCTTCTTCCAGCGACTCACTGTTCCCGGTAACACCGGGCAGCAGGCGAACCACCGCATCCAATAACGCCAACGCCGCAATCTCGCCGCCGGACAGGATGAAGTCGCCAAGGCTGACTTCTTCCACGTTGCGGGTTTCCAAAACCCTCTGATCCACACCTTCGAAGCGGCCGCAAACCATAACCGCGCCCGGCCCGTCCGCCAGTTCCCGAACAAAGGCCTGATCCATGACCCGGCCACGGGGGCTAAAATAGATCACCCGCGTAACATCTTCGGACGCTGCAAGAGCCGCATCAATCGCCGGGCCTAATACATCCGGTCGCATCACCATTCCGGCGCCGCCACCAAAAGGACTGTCATCAACATTGCGGTGCTTGCCAATGGCAAAATCGCGAATATCTCTGACCGTCAGGTCCCAGGCTTTCTCTTCAAGTCCCTTGCCCGCCAGGCTTAGGCCCAACGGCCCCGGAAACATCTCCGGGAAAAGGCTTAAAATATGGGCGGTCCAAACCATCCGCTATTCCCTTTTCCCATCTCGATCCGCGTTACGGCTTCGCCGCACTCTCCGGGTTTTCCGGAACTTCAAAAAAGTCCTCACCTAACTCAACGACAACCCGCCCCCCGGAAATATCAACCTCCGGCACCATCTCGACGGTGAAAGGAACCAAGACCGCCGCCTTTTCGCCTTTCCCCTCAGGCACAATCTCCAGCATATCCCCTGCGCCAAAATCATGCAGGCGTAGAATAATGCCAAATTTCGTTCCGTCCTGAAAGAATACCGGCAAACCGATCAGGTCCGCATGATAGTATTCTTCCTCTTCTTTCGTTTCGGGCAATCTGTCCCGCGACACGTAAAGCTGCGTCCCTTTCAGGGCCTCGGCCGCGTTGCGATCTGATATACCCTTAATCCGCGCCACCGGCAAACCTTTGCTTAGGCCAACTATCTTCAGATTGAAGGTCATTTTTCCGGATGCATCCATCAAAGGGCCATAAGCACCAACATCTTCCGGGTTTTCAGTGAAGCTTTTGATCTTCACTTCGCCCTTGATGCCTTTGGCCCCGACGACTACGCCCATCAGCAGCATTCCCACCTCAGGCACAAGAATACGCCCTTAGGCCTCAGCCTTCTGATCCGCTTCCTCTGCAGGAGCCTCTTCAGCGGCAGCTTCCTCAACCGGTGCTGCCTCTTCGGCAGGGGCGGCTGCGGCTTCTGCCTCAGCTTCCTTTGCGGTCTGACGTGCTTCTTCCTGCTCCTTCAGCCGTTCCTGCGCCTTGGCTTTTGGCTTGGCTTTTTCCGGGTTGTTGCGAACTGGTTTCTCGCCTAGACCTGCAGTTGCCATCAAATGCGCTACACGATCAGTTGCCTTTGCGCCATTGCCGATCCAGTACTGGATCCGCTCCCCATTCAGGGACACGCGGTTTTCATCATCCTTCGGCAGCATCGGGTTGTATGTGCCCAGACGCTCAATATACCGTCCATCACGCGGGCTGCTGGCTTCAGCAACAACGACACGATAGAAGGGACGCTTTTTTGCGCCCTGACGGGTAAGGCGAATTTTAAGTGCCATATTACGTTCTTTCCTTTAACAAACTCGAATTCATTTATAACTTCATTCCTGGCGGCAAAAGCCCCTGCATGCCTCCGCGTGCAATGCCTTTTTTGCCAAGCTTCTTCACTTTTTTCATCATACCTGCCATCTGCTTATGTTGCTTGAGCAGACGGTTGACATCCTGAACTGACATGCCTGATCCCGCCGCAATACGCTTCTTGCGGGACGCAGCAATAATTTGCGGGTTGCGCCGTTCCTTCGGCGTCATCGACTGGATCATCGCTTCCTGACGAACCAGTAACTTGTCGTCAAGATTGGCGGCATCCAGTTGTTTTTTCATTTTGCCGACGCCCGGCAGCATGCCAACAAGGCTGTTCATGCCGCCCATTTTACGCATCTGGCGCAGTTGGCTCGCCAGATCATCAAGATCGAACATGCCCTTCTGCATTTTAAGGGCAAGTTTTTCAGCCTCGTCCTTCTCGATCGTCTCGGCGGCCTTTTCAACCAGCGAGACAATATCGCCCATACCAAGAATGCGGTTAGCAATACGGTCAGGATGAAAAGCCTCCAGTTCATCCAGCTTTTCGCCAGTACCAAGAAGCTTGATCGGGCAGCCCGTCACTTCGCGCATGGACAGTGCCGCACCACCGCGTCCGTCGCCATCTATCCGGGTCATGACAATACCGGTAACATCAACACGCGACTTGAACTGTTCGGCCACATTGACCGCATCCTGACCTGTCAGGCTGTCGACAACCAGCAGGGTTTCCGTCGGATGGCTTTCCTTATGGACGGCGTCCATTTCAGCCATCAGGGATTCGTCTACATGAAGTCGGCCCGCAGTATCGAGCAGAACCACATCAATGCCCTGCAGCTTCGCCGACTGAACGGCACGCTTCGCAATATCGACCGGCATTTGCCCTTCAATGATCGGCAGGGTCGCAATATTTGTTTGCTCGCCAAGAATCTTGAGCTGCTCCTGAGCGGCGGGGCGACGCACGTCGAGAGAGGCCATCATGACCTTTTTGCTCTGCTTTTCGGTCAGCCATTTGGCGATTTTCGCTGTAGAGGTGGTTTTACCGGAACCCTGCAGGCCGACCATCATATAGACAACTGGCGGAACCGCGACGAGATTAAGCTCCTGCTGTTCCGATCCCAGCATTTCGATCAGCTGGTCATGGACAACCTTAATCACCATCTGCGCTGGATTGACGGACTTCAGAACTTCCGTGCCCACCGCTCTGGTCTTTACGCGTTTGATAAAGCTTTTGACAACGGGCAGCGCAACATCCGCCTCAAGGAGAGCAACGCGGACTTCGCGCAACGCTTCCGTGACGTCTGCTTCCGTGAGTGCGCCGCGCTTGGTCAATCGCCCAAGTACATCACCCAGTCTGCCTGTCAAACTTTCAAACATTCGGCTCTAAACCCGTTCAAAATCCTAATTCTGACAACTAAGCCAAACAACGCAAAAAACGCCAGGGCGCGAAACTCGCGGGCTGGCGGATGCCTATTACGGCACTTGTATGTTGCGACTCGATTGTCGTGATTGGCTGGAATTAGCCATAGACCCCATCATAAGTCAAGCATAACCACCAATCCACTATGATAAATGTGCTGGACCGAAGGCACCGAAACGCCTATATCGCGGGGTATGGAACAGATACCCTTTATAAAGATGCATGGCCTTGGCAATGATTTCGTCATCATTGACGGACGGGCGACGCTGCCTGACCTCTCAGGACCAGCGCTCCGTGCCATTGCGGATAGGCATCGGGGCGTGGGATATGACCAGTTGATTGTCATGGAACCGACAGCGAAGAATGCTGATATCTTTATGCGTATCTACAATTCCGATGGCAGCGAGGCCGAGGCATGCGGAAATGCCACCCGTTGCGTCGCCCATCTCCTCATGGAGGAAGCGGATAAGAATGCCGTCACAATAGAGACCAGGGCGGGATTTCTAGCCGGAACGACCGAGGACCGTCATCACATTGTGATCGACATGGGAACGCCGAATCTGGGTTGGCGGGATATCCCCCTCTCCCGAGAGGAGGATACGACGCATATCAACCTCACCATCGGCCCGCTAAATGATCCGGTTGGCGTGAACATGGGCAATCCCCACGCGGTATTCTTTGTTGAGGACGCCGACGTCGTTGACCTTGAAAAATGGGGACCAATTGCTGAGACAGACCCGCTCTTTCCCGAGAAAGCCAATATCAGCATTGCCAGCAAGATGGCCAATGGTGATATCCGCTTGCGCGTTTGGGAACGCGGTGTTGGCATTACGCTCGCCTGCGGATCCGCGGCCTGCGCCACAATGGTGGCAGCAAATCAAAGAGGCATAGCAGGAAAAGAGGCAACATTGCACCTGAACGGTGGCCCGCTTGATATGCGGATTGGCGACAAGGGACATGTTTTTATGGGCGGCCCCATCGCGACATCCTATCGCGGCGTCCTAGGCCCCGATCTTTTGAAAGGGGCAGCGTAATGGGTGAGATCAAGCCGCTTGCCGCGCCCGAAATCATCACCTTCGGCTGCCGCCTGAATACTTACGAATCCGAAGTGATGCGCGGTCATGCAATGTCAGCGGGGCTGACAAACGCGATCATCATCAACAGCTGCGCCGTGACGAACGAAGCAGAACGTCAAGCGCGACAGGCTGTGCGCAAAGCGCGCCGGGAGCATCCCGACGCCAAAATTATCGTCACCGGCTGCGCCGCGCAGACGACTCCTGAACAATTCGCCTCCATGCCGGAGGTTGACCAGATTCTCGGCAATATAGAGAAGCTGGAGCAGCAGTCCTTCGGGCTGGAGCAGGCGGAGCGGATGCAGGTCAATGACATCATGTCAGCCGAGGAAACGGCGGGGCATCTTATCGAAGGATTCGATGGCCGCGCCCGTGCCTTCCTGCAAATCCAGAATGGCTGCAACCATCGCTGCACCTTCTGTATCATTCCTTATGGCCGCGGCAATAGTCGGTCCGTGCCCATAGGCGCGATTGTTGACCAGGCTCGCTCCCTCACCGGGAATGGATACAAGGAATTTGTCCTGACCGGCGTTGATATAACCGCCTATGGCGAGGATTTACCCGGCTCTCCAACCCTCGGGCAGATGTGCCGCCGCCTTCTTGCCGCAGTGCCGGAAATGGAGCGGCTTCGTCTTTCCTCCCTCGATCCTGTGGAAGTGGATGATGATCTTTGGCGACTGATCGAGACCGAACCGCGTCTGATGCCGCATCTGCATATTAGTCTCCAGGCGGGCGATGACATGGTGCTTAAAAGAATGAAACGGCGACATCTTCGCGATGACGTCTATGCCTTTGTTGAAAAGGCGCGTCGGCTCCGCCCAGAAGTTGTTTTCGGCGCGGATATCATTGCGGGCTTCCCGACCGAAACTGACGAGATGGCGGTCAACAGCCTCAAGCTGATTGAGGAATGTGACATCGCCTATATGCATGTCTTCCCTTATTCAGCGCGCCCCGGTACACCTGCCGCAAAAATGCCACAGGTTCCGGGAGACATCCGAAAAGCGCGTGCGGCTGATCTCCGTACCGCAGGCGACCATAATCTTGCGCAATTTCTAAAGAGCCTCGTCGGGACCGAGCAATCCGTCCTCGTTGAGAATGAAACGACGGGACGGACACGCCATTATGCACCGGTTGAGTTTAACTTCTCGGCAATCGGTGGCGAAATTATCCCGGTCAGAATTACTGGCACGAACGGTCAAAAAGTTTTTGCAGAACTTGCCGAGAATAAGGACCAATGAGCGAAACAAAAGAAAAAAAAGGCTGGTTCAGTCGCCTGCGTGACGGACTAAAACGTTCCTCTTCTGCAATTTCAGGCGGGATCACCGATATCTTCACCAAGCGCAAGCTTGACGATGACGTAATTGAGGAGTTGGAGGAACTACTGATTAGCGCGGACCTCGGCGTCGCAACAGCCGCCCGCATCTCGGCCAATATTGCTAAAACCCGATATGACAAGGAAATCGCTCCTGAGGAAATCCGCGCTGCGCTTGCGGAAGAAGTCACAGCCATTCTTGATCCAGTGGCCGCGCCTTTCGTCCTTGATGAAAGCCGCAAGCCTCACGTTGTTTTGGTCGTTGGTGTCAACGGCTCCGGCAAGACAACAACTATCGGCAAGTTCGCCAAGCAATATAGGGCGGCAGGCAAGAAAGTAGTTCTCGCGGCCGGTGATACCTTCCGCGCGGCCGCGGTGGAACAACTTCAAATCTGGGGCCAGCGCACAGGGTGCGACGTGATCACCACGAAGGTGGGCGGCGATGCAGCAGGCCTTGCCTTTAGTGCGGTTGAAAAAGCGAAAGCAGATGGCGCTGATCTGTTACTGATCGATACTGCCGGAAGATTACAGAATAAATCCGACCTGATGGCCGAGCTTGAAAAAATTCTTCGGGTTATAAAAAAGCTTGAACCCGATGCGCCGCATTCTTGTCTTCTCGTGCTGGATGCCACTACGGGCCAGAATGCTTTGAGCCAGGTGGAGATTTTTGGAAAAATCTGTAACGTTACCGGTCTGGTGATGACAAAACTTGATGGAACGGCACGGGGCGGTGTGCTGGTCGCGATCGCCGACAAATTCGGCCTGCCTGTTCATGCCATTGGCGTTGGCGAAAGCGAAGACGACCTGCAACCCTTCGCCGCAAATGATTTTGCCCGCGCCCTGTCAGGTGCCGGAGACACTTAAAAAGGACCATATAAAGATGGCGACTGAAAGAGCAATGCCAAAGGGGCTGAAACCGGCGACGGAGTTGGGGCCGATCCTGGTTTTCTTCGCCGCCTACTATTTTGGCGATCTTTTTATTGCGACGGGCGCCATTATGATCACGACGCTGATCGCCCTCGCGACATCATATTACTATACCCGAAGCCTCCCCATGATGCCCCTGGTCACAGCGGTTGTCGTGATGGTCTTCGGCGGGCTGACGCTTTATTTGAATGATGAAACCTTCATCAAGATGAAGCCGACGATTATTTACGCTATTTTTTCTGTCATCCTATTCGCCGGGCTGATTCTTGGAAAATCCTTTGTCAAAGTCCTGTTCGACAACTTCTGGGATCTTGATAATGACGGCTGGAAAAAACTGACCATACGCCTTGCTTCCTTCTTCCTTCTCATGGCTATCGCCAATGAAATTATCTGGCGTAGCGTTTCGACGGAGCTTTGGGTAAATATCAAGGTATTCGGCTTCACCGCCGCGACCTTCCTCTTTTTCGTCGCGCAGGTACCTATGATCACACGCCACATGAATCAGGAAAAAGCCGACACGGACACATGACCTTCCGTTACTTTCCTCTCGATGGCACGGATTTCCGCCTGACGATGGGATTGCAGGCGTTAAGGGACCGATCCTTCCTTGATATCGATAACCAATATGCAAAGGATATTACGGAAAAGCGCCGCCTATTAGGCGACTATCGTGATCAGGTTTTTGCCGAGACCGCTGGCACTGATCAAGCGCAACAGCATATATATCGTCTGATCTCGGAAGATCTCGCCACACATCATTCAAGGGTAACTCCAGCTGAGACGTTGGGAGAAGAACCAAGCCCGCTAGCCCAAGCGGCTTTGATGGTTCAGGAAGATCTTGTCCTGATGCGAGAAGCTCCAGAAGGCTATATCCTGGCTGCCGCCTGTGTTTGCTTTCCAACTGGCTGGAACCTTGCTGAAAAGGTCGGCCGACCTATGCAGACTATTCACCAGCCCGTACCCGGATTGAATGACCGATTGGGGAGTCCAATAGACCGGTTCTTTCGTAACCTGAAGCCTGGCAAGAAGGTAGAGCGGTTTAACTGGGGCCTCTATGACAGCAATGCTCTTTTTCAACCCGGCTGGTGGCGTCACGAACGGCCTGTTGACTGTTCAATAACTCCAGAAAATATTGGCGAAAAGATTTTTTTCCGCGTGGAGCGGCAAACCCTCCAACGTCTCGGTAACAGTGGGGATGTCCTCTTTACGATCCGCATTTTCAACAACAGCCTTGCCGAAATATGCGTAGATCGCAATCGCGCTGAATGCCTGCTCCATGGTCTTCAGACTATGGAAACAGACATGCGCGACTATAAATCACTTCCCCGCTATGAAACGCTGATCACGGATTACCTGAAAGAGGCGCTCACCTAGTTCCCGAATACTGTAGTCAGAATTTCCGTTGTCCGTTTGACCGGATCATTGCGGATGGCTGCCTCTTCCTGTGCAAGGTAGTAAAACAAACCTTCCAACGCCTGTTCCGTCGCATGGCCCGTCAGGTCAGACTTGATATCCGGTACAAGGGGGTAGGTTTTATATTGTGACACAAGATTATCATAAGCCGTAATCGCGCCAACATCCTGCAATGACTGTTCGATAATCGGGCGGACAGTCTCTGTCAAATCTGCTGTGGTGACTTTGCGGAAATACTGCGTCGCCGCGTCATCAGGGCCGCTATATATCCCTTGCGCGTCTTCAAGGGTCATTTCAGAAATGGCGTTATAGATAATTTCCTTGGTCTTGGGAGCCGCAGCTTCCGCACCTCTGTTCAGCCGTTCCTCCAACTCATCCGCCATGCCGGAGAGGCCAAATTTCTTTAACAATGACTGTGCTTGCTGCATTTTCTCGGGCAACGGGATATGGATCGCTGGATCGCCGTTATATCCGTCTGTTGTCCCAATCTGGCCAACCACCGTTTCCGTGCCGACCTTGAGCGCCTCTTTCAAACCCTCCGTGATCTGGCTGGTTGATAGATTACTCGCCGCACCGCTGCTGGATCCGCCCGAAGAAGACGATGTCGTATCGGTGATCGTCTTTTGCAGCTTGTCGAGCAGACCTGCCTGCAAATTTGTCGCGCCTGCGAGCACAAACGCGACGCCCATCGCTACGATTGCCATTGTTTTGTTCATTCTAGAAATCCTCAAATAAGCCTGTTAGCGACGTAAAATCTCATATGATTTTTCAAGCATTTCCCCCTCCGCATTGGAGAACGGCGCAAAATACTTAGAATCTTTTATCTGTCTATACTGATGTAGTGCCCAATAAACAGTAGGAAAGGCAAGATCGTTCCAAGGGATATCATCCCAATCAAAAAGACGAACTTCCAGCGATTCCGGCCCGGCAGAAAACTCCGGTCTATCCAGCACCGCACGATACATAACCTGAACCTGGCTAATATGGGTAACGCTATAAAGAGCAAGAAGGTCGCGTATTCGTATTTTGGCGTTTGCCTCCTCGAACGCCTCACGCATCGCCCCATCGGCCGTGGTTTCATTTTGCTCAAGATATCCGGCGGGCAACGTCCAAAAGCCTTTACGCGGATTGATCGCCCGCTTACAGAGCAGAAACTTATCTTCAAATGTAACAACGGAGCCCACAACTACCTTTGGATTATCGTAATGTATCCAGCCGCAATCAGCACAGACATGACGTTCCATATTGTCGTCAGCGGGGATCTTGCGCTCAAAGGCATAATCATCAGGATTTATAGACGCCACGGGCTAATTTCTTTCCATCCGTTAAAGCGTAACGGTATCAATTTTTGTTCGCGCCGGAAAGGCTCTTTATTGCCTCCGCCGCGGCGGTGTTCACGGCACTTCCTGTTTCTGTCACGGCCTGAAGCCGGGCCCATATATGGATTGCCTCGGCATTATTTCCGCTCGCGGCTTCGGCAACACCAAGATACCAAAGAGCCTGGGGATGATCCGGGTTTTGATCAAGAACCATTCGGTATAGTTCAACTGCAGAAGCAGGAGGTACACCCGTATCGCCTGCCGCCTGAACATGTGAGAGTGCTTCTGCCTGAAGCGCCTCTAAATCGTCAGGTTTCAAAGCGCGGGCTCGAGCGTAAGCATCGGCAGCACTCTTATAATTCTGAAGCGTGCGATAGGCCTGCCCTAGCCGCATAAGTCCTTCATAATCCGGAGCCTCTTCCATGCGCGTGGCCAGTCGATCCACCATTGAAGCTATCATTTCCTGTCGATCTTCTGGCGACATCTCTGCCGCTGCCTCAATATCCTCGGAACTCGGACCGGCTTGTTCTACCGCTGCGATCTTCTGATCGAAGAGATCACCAATATCAGTGTTGGTTTCTTCGGCGGTCTGTTCAATCCGTCGCGCGAGAACTGGCATGAAAGGGGCATCTGCCGGGCTTTCCTCATAAAGCGCGATCCAACTTTTGAGTGCGCCCGACGGATCCCCAGCCTGCGCATCGCGAAGGGCAAGGTAATAACGCGCACCCGGATTATTGGGGTTCAGCGTCGCCGCAGCCTCGAACGCCTCTTCCGCGGCCGGCGTGATTGTCCCGTCTGATGCAAAATAGTAGTTTTCACCCGCCCCAATAAAAAGCTCTGCAGAGTTCGGAGCAAGCAGGGTCGCTTTCATATAAGTTTCCGCGGCTTCATTATATCGCTCCAGACGGGTTAACGTCCGGGCCAGCAGAACCCAGCCGTCGAGATTATCCGGCTGCGCCTTCAGCGCATCAACAAGCCGCTGGATCAAGACTTTAACGTCCTGTGTTTCAAGTGCCGCTCTCTCCGCCTCGATATTGCGGGCCATCAAAGGTCGGGCGGAGGTGTTCGGCGACCCAAGGTCGGCATAAAGCGCAAATGAAATGGCCGGGACTGAAATTGCAAGAACCAAAGCGATCGGCCAACCGACCTGCCGCCCCGAGTAGGAGGACACTTTTTCATCCAACCGTCCCATACGGAGCATGCGCCGCTTGATTTCCACTCCCATGGACTCAGCCTCTGCCTTGCCAACAATACCGCGTGAGACATCGGACGCGAGTTCATCCAATTGCTGTTTGTAGACCTCAAGCCCCTGATCCGCATGATCGCGCAAATCGCGGCCTTCGCGCAGGAAAGGCCAGACAAGAATAATAATCACGACAAGCAGGATTATCGAAAAAACGATCCAGATCATGCGTTTTTCCCGGGCTCATCCGAATTCAACAACTCGTTGATTTTCGTTTCTTCCTCCGCGGAAAGCTTGATGGATTTCTCCCCATCAACCTCGCGATTGCGGCTTCGCAGAAAAACAAGCATTGCAAAAGCACCAAGAAGGAAGATCAGCGCAGGACCAAGCCAAAGAAATAGAGTGGTCATTTTAAATGGCGGGTCGAGAAGAACCCAATCCCCAAAGCGAGCGACTAGGAACGCTCTGACCTCATCGTCCGTTTCCCCGAAGGCGATCCGTTCCCTGACAATCTGACGAAGGTCTTTCGCAAGGTCCGCGTTGCTATCGAGAATTGACTGGTTCTGGCATACTAGACAGCGGATTTCGCCAGAAATGTCTCTTGCGCGTGCCTCCTGTGCCGGGTCCTCCAGTTTTTTCTCAATAAAGACAGCCGACGCAGAAATGACGATTAAAGGCACAAGCACCATGGCCAGCATTACCGGACGGAGGAATGACATCACGATCCTGCCTCATTTAAAAGCGGGAGGATGCGGCTTTCAAACATATCCCTGCTGACCGGCCCAATAATTTTATCGAGAATTTTACCATCAGGACTGATGATAAAGGTTTCCGGAACCCCATAAACGCCGAAATCAATACCAACCCGGCCTTTCAGATCCATGCCAGTGCGTTTATATGGATTTCCGTGACGTGCGAGCCATTGCGCGGCGGCCTCGGGCGTATCCTTATAGTTCAAGCCGTAGATATCGACTGTATCCTGCGTCTTCAATTCCATGAAGAAGGGATGCTCCGCCATACAAGCAACACACCAGGACGCGAAGACATTCAGCAAGACAACTTTCCCCGTCGCGAGATCCGTTTGCGCCAAGCCCGGCCCGTAGCCAGGTACAGGTTCCAATGCAAACTCGGGCGCTGGTTTACTGACCAACTCCGTCGGAATTTCCGTTGGGTTCAAATTAAAAAGTGCATACCACATCACCGCGGCGATACCGGAGAAAGTCAGTACAGGGATAAGAAACCGAAACCGCATCAATCTAACCTTTCGCGCCCGACAAATCCGGGCTAGCGGTTTCCTTACGGCGAGCGCGGCGCGGCGCGCCAAGACGCAAACGCCGATCACTCAGGCTCAGCGCCCCGCCAAGGAACATGACAAAAGAACCTATCCATATCCAGGAGATAAAGGGCTTGTGATATATGCGGACAGCATAACCGCCTGTGCCATCTTCCTCTCCAATTACCGTATAAAGATCCGCACTGAGCATGGGCCGGATGGCGGCCTCAGTCGTATCCATTGGCGGGGTGGTATAGCGCCGCTGTTCCGGATACAGGTAAACACCCTTATTACTCCCGGTTGAGGCAAGGAAGGTACCACGGACGGCGTCATAGTTGGGCCCGGCAATCGTTTCCGCGCCATCAAAGCGGAAATCATATCCGCCAACGGAGACAATTTCTCCCGGCCGCATTACCCCGAGATGCTCCGACTGCCAGGTTTCTGACGCGGTGATCCCTAAAATAACCAAAGCAACGCCGATATGAGCAACTGTCATGCCGTGGGCGCTTCTGGGAAGTTGTTTCATCCGCCGCCAGCTGCTTGCCAAAGGTCCGCGGAAAAGCTTGATGCGCTCCGACCACTCAAGCAACGATCCGACAAACACCCAGGCAAAGAGCCCCAAACCAACAAGCGACATAACCGGCGTATTCGTCTGCTGCCACCAGGTAAACCCAACTAATACAAACGAAACAAGAAGCGCAAACTTAAGCCGTGAAATGACTCCGGCAAGATCTCCGCGCTTCCAGGCAAAGAAGGGACCGAACGCCATGGCGATTACGAGCGGGATGGCAAGGGGAAGGAAAGTAGCCTCAAAATAGGGCGGTCCAACGGAAACCTTGGCACCGGTGAAGGCATCCAGAAAAATCGGGTAAAGCGTTCCCAATAAAATCGTCGCTGTCGCAGTGGAAAGCAACAGGTTATTGAGAACCAATGCCCCCTCCCGGCTAATTGGGGAAAAGAGACCGCCGCCCTTCATTTGCGGCGCACGAATTCCATAAAGCAGCAACGATCCACCAATCACAAAGATCAGAAAGATCAAGATAAAGATCCCTCGCGCCGGATCGGATGCAAAGGCATGTACGGAATTCAACACGCCCGAACGAACAAGGAAAGTGCCGAGCAGACTTAAACTGAACGCGACAATCGCCAGCAATATTGTCCAGTTTTTGAGGGCATCTCGTTTTTCAACGACGATTGCGGAATGCAGCAATGCGGTTGCCGCAAGCCAAGGCATAAACGATGCGTTTTCGACCGGATCCCAGAACCACCAACCGCCCCAGCCAAGCTCGTAATAGGCCCACCAAGATCCCAGAGCAATTCCGATCGTCAAAAACCCCCAAGCGGCAAGCGTCCAAGGGCGCACCCAACGCGCCCAGGCGGGATCTACCCTCCCCTCAATCAGAGCGGCAATGGCGAAAGAGAAGGTGACAGACAGGCCAACATAACCAAGATAAAGAAACGGTGGATGAAAGGCGAGGCCGGGGTCCTGCAACAACGGATTAAGACCACTTCCGTCAAGCGGGGCCGGATCGAGCCTCTCAAACGGATTGGAGGTAAACAGGATAAACATCAGGAAGCCGACGCCGATTAACCCCTGAATAGAAAGAACACGTGCCTTCAGGGTATCAGGCAGGTTACGACCAAACGCCGCAACGGCTAATCCAAAGAGCGCCAGAATCAAACTCCAAAGCAGGAGCGACCCCTCATGATTTCCCCAAACGCCGCTTATTTTATAAAGCATGGGTTTTAGGGAATGGGAATTGTTCGCCACATTCAAAATCGAAAAATCGCTGGCGACATAACCAATCGTTAAACAGATAAAAGCTCCGGCAATGGCCGCGAATTGAACAAAAGCGGCATTATTCGCGAACCGCATCATAGGTTGACTGTTTCGTGCTGCCCCGATAAGCGGAAAAATGCCTTGAAATACCGCCGTTATCAGTGCCAAAATTAGGACGAACTGACCAATTTCTGCAACCATCAGCCACCATCCTCCGGTTGCCACTGCCCGGCTTTTTTGAGCGCGTCCGCAACCTCCGGCGGCATATAATTTTCGTCATGCTTGGCAAGGACGTTGGTTGCGACGAATACTCCCTCTTCGTTGAAGGCACCTTCCGTCACCACGCCCTGTCCCTCCCGGAATAAATCGGGAAGCAACCCTTTAAAAGTAACCGGCACCACCTCATTCAGGTCTGTCACACTAAAGCGCGTGATGACGCCGTTTTTCTCAACACTACCTTCCTCCACCAGACCGCCAAGTCGGAAATTGCGGCCAGGTTCGATAGGTTTTTCGACAAGATCGGAGGGGCTTCTGAAGAATACGAGGCTGTCTTCGAATGACGTGAGCACGAGCGCCGCAGCGATACCGAGAACACACATTCCCGCAAGGACAAAATATAGCCGACGTTTCTTTCGGGTCATTGCAGACTCTCTCCGGCGGGTGCCGTTGCTTTCCGGCCGCCCCGTTTATGCCGGCGACCTTCTATCAACGCAAGCTCACGCTCGACGATTGTCAGGCGGCGGCGACTGAAAAAATACAGCATCAACAGCGCAAGAGCGGAGATTGCAAAGCAAGGCCAAATAAATAGCCCGTACCCACCCATATCAAAAAATGTTGCAACCTGATCCAATATGATCCTCAAAGCCTTTTGTTTCGGAGGAATATAGTTGTTTCCCACCTAAAATACATAACGGAACGACTATTCTGCGTCACAATGCCGCGATCAGAAAAAGTCGAACTTCCCTTAGCTTTCCCGTAGCTCTGCAATCTGTAGGACGTGAAGACGGCGTTTCAGGATTTCAGCCTTCACCCGAATGATCAACACCATGACAAAAAAGGCTGTATAGGCAAGCCCCATAACCAACAGCGGAATAAGAATGGTGCTGTGAATTTTCGGGCCATCCATCGTCGCAACGCTTGCCGGTTGATGCAGTGTATTCCACCAATCCACCGAGAAACGGATAATCGGAATATTCACAACCCCGACCAGCGCGAGAATGGCAGCCGCCTTTGCAGCCTTCGTTGGATCGTCAAAACTCTCCCAGATTGCCATATAGCCCAGATACAGGAACAACAGGATCAGCATGCTTGTCAGCCGCGCATCCCAAACCCAGAATGTACCCCACATGGGCTGCCCCCACAAAGACCCGGTTACCAGCGCGAGGAAGGTAAAGCAGGCCCCAATCGGCGCGGCCGCCTTCGCCGTAAGATCAGCAACCGGGTGCTTCCAGATAAGACCGACCGCAGAACTAACCGCCATCAACGTGTAAATCATCAAAGCCATCCAGGCGGCAGGGACATGGACGAACATAATGCGCACGGTATCCCCCTGCTGATAATCCGGCGGAGCAACGAACAGGCTGAGATAAAGCCCGCCAAGCAGTAGAATAACGGTCAGCCAGACACTCCACGGATAGATCGCTGCTGTGATTGCCAGAAACCGTTTGGGGTTGGCATATTTATGTAAATCAATGGCCATGACTTAATTCAGTTCCTAAGTTCCTCATGACAGAGACAATCTCAACCCTGCCGCCGCTGCCAACGGTCCAACAACCAACGCACCCAGCGAAACGCCGCCAAGCAAAAATAGATGAGGGACCACAGTAAGCTGGGCGATTGCGGCATCGACAGCCGCAACACCAAATATCAATATCGGTATATATAGAGGAAGTACCAAAAGTGACAACAAAACACCGCCGCGTCGCATTCCAACAGTAAGCGCAGCACCCATTGCCCCGATCAAGCTCAACGTCGGTGTGCCTATCAGGAGAGCTAAGGTTAAAGCGAAAATACCGTCTCCCGGAAGATTAAGAGATAGCCCCAGAATCGGCGCGATTACAATTAGCGGCAGAACGGAGGTCAGCCAATGCGCAATAACTTTGGCAAGCACCAGAATTTCCGTGGGTAAAGGCCCGATGATCAAAAGGTCGAGAGAGCCATCTTCGAAATCCGCCTGAAACATCCGGTCGAGAGTCAGGAGACATGAAAGCAAAGCCGCGACCCAGAGAACGCCGGGACCTATCCTCGCCAGCACCGCAAGTTCCGGCCCAACGCCGAGCGGAAACAGCACGACAATAATGACAAAGAAAGAAAGACTGAGGGTAACCGCACTGCCCTGCCGAAACGCCAACCGGATATCCCGGCCAACAAGTTGGATAAAGCGACTCATGAGGCAGTCTCATCAAGATCAAGTATTTTGACCCGATCCAGTTCCATATCCTGATGAGTTGCGAACAACGCCATGCCGCCATCGTCCAGGTGACGAAGGAGCCGTTCCTTAAAAAGCGTAATGTAATGCCGGTCCAGCGCACTCAAAGGCTCATCCAATATCCAGAGCTTTGCAGGCGACGCAACCAGCCGAGAAAGGTTGGTCCGTTTTTTCTGTCCTTGAGATAACATGCCTGTCGGAGTATCCGCCAGCGCTTGAAGCTCAAACTTCTCCAGAGCCATCGCGACATTCGCTGTCCCGTGAAAGCTTGCCCAAAACCGAACGTTTTCGCGAACTGTCATCGCATGTTTAAGAGCGTCCAGATGACCAAGATAATGATATTGCCCGACATAGCCATCATAGTCCTTGAAAATATCCTTGCCTTGCCATTCGGCATGTCCGCGAAAAGGGGTCAGAAGCCGACCGCATATCCGAAGCAGTGAAGATTTACCGGCGCCATTTCGACCTTTGACCCATATCGCCTCACCGGCGGACAGTGTGAATGAAACGTCCTCGAAAATCAGCTGATTGGCGCGCTGACAGGCAAGATTTTGGGCGATAAAACTCATTTTCGCGGCATATCACTCCGAAAGGACAAAAATTAGGGCGTCGCCCTGTTTCCCTGACTACAGCAAGAAAGTCGGATTCGCAAATATATAGAACCGTCTTTTTGCGGACCAATCACACGTCACATACAACATAATGATGCCAGAAACGCCGGTTCCGAAGCTTTGTACTTGAGAATTTTTCAAATTTAAGGCACATAACGCACATTGTAGAACCGGTGCCGCAGTTCCGGCATTTCCCGTTCCCCCTACCTTCAAGGAGCGATACGTTGACAACAACTGGTCACGACAGCCTTAACATTCGCCGCACACTCGATGTCGACGGCGACAAATATGACTACTACAGCATCCCGGAAGCTGAAAAAGCCGGTCTCGGCGATGTTTCCCGCCTTCCCTTTTCCCTGAAAGTCCTGCTGGAAAATCTGCTGCGCCACGAAGATGGCCGCACGGTTACATCGGAAGATGTGAGCGCGATTGCCGGCTGGTTAAAAGACCGCAAGGCGGATCGCGAAATCGCTTACCGCCCGGCCCGCGTCCTGATGCAGGATTTCACGGGCGTACCTGCTGTTGTCGACCTTGCCGCAATGCGCGATGCCATGGTGGCACTGGGTGGCGACGCAGAAAAGATTAACCCTCTTGCCCAATGCGATCTCGTAATTGACCATTCCGTAATGGTCGACAAGTTCGGCACCGCGGCCTCCTTCGGCCAGAATGTTGAGCTGGAAATGGAACGGAACGGCGAACGTTACGCTTTCCTGCGTTGGGGTCAGAAGGCCTTTAACAATTTCCGCGTTGTGCCGCCCGGAACCGGTATCTGCCATCAGGTCAATCTGGAATATCTCGCGCAGACTGTCTGGACGACAAAAGACCAGAATGGCAGTGAGGTCGCCTATCCTGATACATTGGTCGGCACGGACAGCCATACAACTATGGTCAATGGCCTCGCGGTTCTTGGCTGGGGCGTCGGTGGTATCGAGGCAGAAGCCGTTATGCTCGGCCAGCCGATTTCCATGTTAATCCCGGAAGTTGTCGGCTTCAAGCTAACCGGCAAACTGAAGGAAGGCACGACGGCAACTGACCTTGTCCTGACTGTAACGCAGATGCTGCGTGCACAGGGAGTTGTCGGCAAGTTTGTGGAATTCTATGGCCCCGGCATTGCGGAACTTGGACTTGCCGATCGGGCAACCATTTCCAACATGGCGCCTGAATATGGCGCGACTTGTGGCTTCTTCCCGATCGATGCTGAAACCATCAACTACCTCAATTTCACGGCACGCGATCCAAAGCGCGTCAAGTTGGTGGAAGCCTATGCCAAGGCTCAGGGCATGTGGCGCGACAATGATACACCCGATCCAGAATTCACGGCATCGCTGGAACTCGATATTTCAACAGTTGAGCCAAGCCTTGCCGGTCCGAAACGGCCGCAAGACCGCGTTTTGCTAGCAGACGCGGCCAACGCTTTTCAGGGTGCACTTCCGGAACTGGCCGGAACGAGCAGCGATCTGGACAAACAGATCCAAGTCGCAGGTGCCGATTACAAAATCGGTCATGGTAACGTCATCATTGCAGCAATTACTTCTTGCACCAATACCTCCAATCCGAATGTGATGCTCGCGGCCGGTCTGGTCGCACGCAATGCGCTCGCGAAAGGCTTAACTGTTAAGCCATGGGTGAAAACATCTCTCGCTCCCGGTTCAAAAGTAGTGACGGATTATCTCGAAAAAGCGGGCCTTCAGGATGACCTGGATGCACTCGGGTTTAACCTTGTCGGCTATGGCTGTACGACCTGTATCGGCAACTCCGGTCCCGTGGCTCCAGCGATTGCCGATGCCATTGCAGAAGGCGAACTTGTCGCCTGTTCTGTTCTTTCCGGAAACCGCAACTTTGAAGGCCGGGTCAGCCCGCAAGCAAAGGCAAACTATCTTGCGTCACCGCCGCTGGTTGTTGCCTATGCAATAGCAGGATCGCTCAATATCGACATCACAAAGGATTCGCTGGGCGACGACAAGGATGGTAACCCGGTTTATCTGAAAGATATCTGGCCGAGCAATGCGGAAGTGCATCAGACAGTGCGTGATGCCGTGACTCGCGATATGTTTGTAACCCAATATGCGGATGTTTTCTCAGGTGACGACACTTGGAAATCAATTAAGACTGCGGAAGGCCAGACATATACATGGGATAGCACCTCGACCTATGTTCAGCATCCGCCTTATTTCGAAGGGATGCAAAAAGAACCGGGGGCGTTCGAGGATATTAATGGCGCTCGGGTTTTAGCGCTTCTCGGCGATTCGGTAACAACAGACCATATTTCGCCTGCGGGCGCTATCAAGGCCGATGGCCCGGCCGGCGAATATCTGAAATCGCATCAGGTCGCGCCTAAGGATTTCAACTCCTACGGCTCCCGTCGCGGTAACGATCAGGTCATGACCCGCGGTACCTTTGCCAATATTCGGCTTCGTAACGAAGTGGCGCCGGGCACCGAAGGTGGTGTCACGAAGCATATGCCGGATGGAACGCAAATGTGGATATATGATGCCGCCGTGAAATACCGTGAAGAGGGCACGCCTCTCGTTGTTTTTGCCGGCAAGGAATATGGCACAGGGTCCAGCCGTGACTGGGCCGCGAAAGGCACGTTACTTCTGGGCATCAAGGCTGTTATCGCCGAAAGCTTTGAACGTATTCATCGCTCAAACCTCGTAGGAATGGGCATTCTACCGCTCCAGTTCCCGGAGGGAGTTACCCGCAAGACGCTTAACCTAGATGGCAGCGAAGTAGTTGACCTCGTTGGAATCGAGAGTGGCATCACACCACGCATGAATGTCGCCTGCAAGATCACGCGGACAGACGGTTCTTCGCAGGAGATTGACCTTCTTTGCCGCATTGATACGCTGGATGAGGTCGAATATTACCGCCATGACGGTATTTTGCAGTATGTGCTGAGAAATCTGACGGCAAGCTAATTTCCGACAGTAAAGTAGTTCCTAAAAACGGCGGTTCGAAAGGGCCGCCGTTTTTCGTTCACTTACGTCTCACTCACAGGTGATTTGTCTGTGAAGCTGGAATAAGCTAACTATGTTTCATGAAGAAATTATGCGTCAATTATCTGGCTTTAATCTGCGCTGTCGCTCTTATGGCGATGGTCAGCACGACGACCGCATTTGCCCAGAGTGCGCATCAACCTTCAACTGTCGTGGAATTATATACATCACAAGGATGTAGCTCCTGTCCGCCGGCAGACAAATTGCTCGGTGACCTCATCAAGAATGAGGCGGTTATGGGACTCTCCTTCGCCATAACCTATTGGGATTATATCGGCTGGAAGGATGTTTTTGGCAATCCCGATAACGATGATCGTCAGGTGGAATATCGCGGTCGATTTAATTCACGCTATGTATATACACCGCAAATGGTTGTTGGCGGGGAAGCCCATGTTGTCGGCTCTGACCAGAGCGGTGTAAACGCTTTAATCGAAAAGTACGCGGATCACGCGAAAAATCTTGCGCTTGAATGGGTCTTTAACGGAGACGAGCTAGAGGTGAAACTCCCGTCGGGATCCGGCAACGCAACTGTATGGCTCATAGATATTGACCGCACAAAAGATGTTGATATCCAGCGGGGTGAGAATACCGGACGGATTATTACCTATCACAACGTGGTCCGGAAAATCCGCTCCCTTGGGGAATGGACAGGCGATGAAAGAACCGTTGCCCTCAACCTCGCGGAAATGCGCGCGGAAGGCCGGGATGGCTGCGCTTTGATCGTTCAGGAGAAAGGCTATGGGCCTATCCTCGCCGCACTGGAAGTCATGCTATAAAAGCATTTAGTTGATCCTCCCTTCACTCTCAGGCACTATGTTCGAAAAGAATAAGAATGGTGCTCTATGACTAATAAAGAAGTTCCCCTAAAACCTGCTGCCACGGTTTTGCTGATCCGTGACTGCGTCAAAAAAAATGACAAAATTGAAGTCTTCATGGTGGTCCGTCATCACCAGATTGACTTTGCCTCTGGTGCGCTGGTTTTTCCGGGCGGCAAGGTGGATAAGGGGGATATGGACCCGGCACTGCTCGATCACTTGCCTGAGAACGAACGCGGAGAAGATTCTTTGCGCGCCTTTAAAATTGCGTCAATCCGAGAAAGTTTTGAGGAAGCCAACATCTTGCTCGCTCGCAACCGGGAAACCGGCGCTCTTGTCACCCATGACCGCCTGGAATCTCTTGCTGCAAAATACAGGATGCCTCTTCAAAGCGGTGAACTGCCAATCCTGGATATGGTGCGCGCTGAAAACCTGGAACTTGCAACCGATCTTATGGGTCATTTTGCGCATTGGATCACGCCAACGCATATGCCGAAACGCTTCGATACTCATTTCTTTATCGCCAAGGCACCGCCACATCAACTTGCAGCGCATGATGGCGAAGAATCTGTGGATTCAGTCTGGGTTGGCCCTCAGGAAATTATGGAAGAGGCCGATAAAGGAAATTACACGGTGATTTTTCCGACCCGCATGAATGTCGAGGCGCTGAGCCGATTCAGTTCCAGTGAAGACGCCGTCATGAACGCGCATGGAACCGATACCTTCACAGTCCTTCCTCAGATGGAAGTCACAGACGAAGGAAAGTTCCTTCTCATCCCGAAAGAGGCCGGATACAGTGTCACCCGACGCCGCATTGATGAAATTATGGATAAATAACTATACAAGCAGGGACAGTGCAATACTGACGCCCTTGATCAGCATTGAAAAAATTGCGCGGTCTCTTGCTTCTTTCTCCGATACCCAGCTTGAAAGATCCGACAGCTCCGATTTACACTCACGAAATGCGGTGGTGAGAGCAGCATAGTCGCCATCACGTTCCGCGATCTGTTTGACCTGTAGTGCCTGTATTTCACCATAGACGGCGGCTTTCGATCTTTCCAGGTTCGCCAATTGTGAAGATGGTAATTGAGAAACGTCTTGAGTATTCAACGCCGCTTGCGCCTTTTCCAACTTAGCGAAAGCGTCACGATAACTATTTGCCATTACTTCCTCCGATATGAGATTGTGTGGAAGCATTCAAGTGGAAACTCTGCGTTGACTCGCTGTCGCTGGAAAGTGCCGACATAGCACTCTTGACTTTCGCAGCGGTCTCCAGGAGCCCACGCAATTTTTCATGAAAGAGAAGAGATTTGGATGTCGCAGTAATAGGCGGGCTGGCGGATTCTTCAGCGTCCTTTAGCGTCGTTTCAAGCGTTTCATGCGCTTTGACCATGGCAATCAAGGTAGCTTGCGTTTCACTTAACAGTAAATCTAAGTTCTGACCCAGTTTCTGGATCGACACAAGCCGCTCAATCGCCGAACTACGCACATCTGCACTATCATTTTCCGATGCCTTCAGATAGGCCAGCTTGTCCTTCCATATATGCGTATCAAATCTTATGGCGTTGTTGGCAATCGACCGCAATCCGCCTTTGCACAGTCGCAAACTCGACATATCCGTCTCAAAATCATTTTTCGGGTAGGTATAGCTGCATTTGCTGGACTGATCGGAAACGGCTCCGATATCAAAATAAAGAAGGAGGGCAATTTTTTTTAGCGCCGTCCCTCCCTTTTCAACGATTGGAAACAACTTCTTATCCCGCTCGGGCAAGATAAACAGTTTGCCAAAGAGACTGATGTCATTGACGAGCTCATTTGAATCCAGAAATGAAAGAGAGTGCGCCAGGTTAAAATTTCCCGAGCTTAGCTCCTTCAAGTTTCCCCCCGTACCGACCAGTTTAGAGTATTCCGAAGAAAGCGATTTTCCCGAGGCAACGGCTGCCAGGGTTTCAGCATATCCATTGAGAGCCGTTAAAACGCTCTGCCTTGCGGCAGTATCCGAGGCACTGAAGAGGGGCTTTAAGTTAGTGTCCGGGTTACCACCCAGTTCAAACTGAAATTTCAGGTTATCAGTAAAGCCAAGAGTATTTATCTCTTCGGCAAGTGCGAACTCTTTGGTGATAATGGCTGAAAGCGCCACAACCCCGCGGGAAAAATCGCCGACTTCCTCGGTCAGCAGCACATCATCAATAACACTGCAAGCGGTAAATCCGGGCAGGGAACTAATAAGAATAAAGATTTGAAGCAGCCGTTGCATGTGCCAACACAATGTTTATTGGATCAATCACAGCTTACTTGGATATCGCGCGTATATAATACAATCAAAAAATACCATAGGGTGTATTTCGTGACGGTATTAGAAAAATTCGAGTGGGAGGCTTTCGCCTCCTCCTCGTTTAATTGGAAATGCTGTTCGCCATGAAATCGGCCATGCGTTTTGAAAAGGCAACAGGGTTTGCAACCGGATCACCTTCAACAATATGCGCCTGATCAAGAAGAAGAAGCGCCGCGTCTTCTAAGGACGTCGAAGACCCATTCTTCTGAGCATTCTTTGCCAGCTTCTTGATTAACGGATGCTTGGGGTTTATTTCCAGAATGCGCAAATTATCACTTGCGCCGAACTGTTTGTGGGCTTTAAGCAATTTTTCAAGATGGATGTCCATATCCCCCTCATCCGCGACGAGGCAGACAGGGCTTCCAGTCAAACGGGACGAAATCCTGACATCCTTTACCTTGTTCTCAAGCACAGTTTTAAACAAGGCGATCAGGCTGTCCATATCTCCGGGAGGCGTTTTGTCTGTTTCTTCAGCTTTTTCTTCCGCATCGGCAATCTTATCGAGATCGGAGCCGCCCCGGGTCACTGATTTGAAGGGCTTCCCATCAAATTCATTCACCCTACTCAGCCAGAAACTATCCACGGCATCGGCAAGCAACAGAACTTCAATCCCCTTCGCCGCGAATCCTTCAAGCTGCGGGCTCGACTTCAACGCCTCAAGATCTTCACCGGTAATATAGTAGATCGCGTCCTGGCCTTCTTTCATCCGGCCGATATAGTCTGCGAGGTTAGTACGCTCCTCTTGTCCGGTGCTATTGAAAAGCGACATTTTGAGAATGCGCTCTCCATTGACGGTATCCTCATATATTCCTTCTTTCAGGACGGCGCCAAAGTTACCCCAGAATTTAGCAAAATTCTCCGTGTCTTTGGTTGCTTTCTTCTCAAGCTCGCCAAGCACCTTCTTGATCAACCCGCTGCGGATTTTCTGCAGGACCGGATTATGCTGCAACATTTCACGGCTGACGTTAAGCGGTAGATCTTCTGAATCCACAACCCCGCGCAGGAAGCGCAGATAAGCCGGGATCAGCTCTTCACAATCATCCGTGATAAAAACCCGCTTCACATAGAGTTTAAGCTGAGATTTACGTTCGGGGTTGAACAAGTCAAACGGGGGTTGCTCCGGCACGAACAAAAGCATCGTATATTCGATACGCCCTTCTGCTCGGCTATGTAATGTCAGCCACGGCGTATCAAAAGCCTGCCCGACATGATGGTAAAATTCGGTATATTGTTCGGGCGTTATCTCTGATTTCTGGCGGGTCCATAAGGCGCTTGCGCTATTAAGCGTTTCGTCTTCCTCACCTTGCGCTGCCGATTTCAGGATAACCGGAATTGCGATGTGATCCGCGTAAGTCTTGATAATCTGGCGAAGCCGGGCGCTCTCCAAATATTCTTTTGCCTCTTTACGCATATGCAAGACAATTTGTGTGCCGCGCGTTTCCTTAGTGCCCGGCTCGACGGCGAATGATCCATGCCCTTCGGATGACCATACAGTTGCTGTCTCTTCCCCGGCCCGGCGGCTTGTCACCGTCACCTTATCCGCCACCATGAAAGCGGAATAGAAGCCAACGCCGAACTGCCCGATCAGGGTCACATCCTTGGAGGCGTCGCCTGTCAACTGTTCGGAGAACCTGGAAGTACCCGAACGAGCGATCGTGCCAAGGTTATCGATCATGTCCTGCTCAGACATGCCGATGCCATTGTCTTCAATCGTCAAAGTGCGGGCTTTTTCGTCTATCGAGATAGTAATTTTGAATTCCGGATCATCTTTGATCAGGTCCGGATTTGTCAACGCTTCATAGCGTAACCGGTCACAGGCATCTGAAGCGTTAGAGACCAGCTCCCTCAAGAAAATTTCCTTTTCACTGTAGAGGGAATGCGTCACAATATCTAAAAGCTTGGCGACCTCCGCCTGAAATTCATGTGTTTGCTCTGTCATCTGTGTATTACACCTCAAAAAATTTTCCTCTATCGTCTATATGACTAATGAGCCAAATTCATTCAAGGATAAAAGGAGGACTTTATCAAGCTGGGAGGTGAAGTCGGCCCACCCCGAGGGGCGCAGAAAATCGGGGCAGGCCATTCACAGATCAACAACATATTTGCGTAGATGGAGGTGATCAGTACCCAATCATATATATAATTGGAACGATCGTTCAAGTATTATTTTCTAATTTTTTTCTTAATGACCAAGTCGTGAATTCACATCCGCGCAAGATGTGACGTCCTCCTGTATATGCTAACAGAGAAGACGGACTTCGCCGATGCCCCATTTTAAGTCGCAAAAAGATGACCGCCCCTATTCCCCACCAAAGCCACTGTATGAACAGGTTAAATCCTATGTGTTAAAGAATATGGAATCCGGGGAATGGCCCGCCTATTTCCAGCTTCCCTCCGAACATACCCTGGTTCGCGAAATGGGAATTTCCCGGATGACAATTCATCGCGCTCTTCGCGAATTGACACAAGCCGGATTTCTGGAACGCATTCAAGGTGTCGGTACTTTCGTTGCCGCCCCGAAAAAACAGCCAAAAGTACTGGAGCTCCGCGAAATTGAAGACATTATTCGCGGCCATGGAGGGCGGCATCAATGCGACGTTCACTTTTTGCAAGAAGAGCCGATTGAAAAAGATGCCGCTGCGATGATGTCCATGACGCCGGGCGAAAAAGTCTATCGGTCCTACTTCGTTCACCGAGAAAACGGGTTGCCGGTCATGCTGGAGGACCGCTATGTTCACCCGAAATTCATGCCGGAATATCTGGAAACAGAATTCACCCATGCGACCGCGGATACTCATCTTAGCCGAAAATACGCCCTGCTATCCCACTCTCATGTGATTCAGGCCGCTGTGTCCAATGCAGAGATTAATCATTTTCTCGAACTGGAGGCCACAACCGCCTGTATCGTCATTAATCGCAAGAGCTGGCTCGGTGACGACGTCGTTTCCGCCGCACGCCTCGTATTTCCTGGGAACAGAATCCAGCTTACATAGCAGAAATCGCTTCCACGCCGTCAGACGGCTGCTACTACCGGCTTTGATTGATCCCTGTTCGTCGATTTTGCCGCAGTCTTTCCGGCACCCTTCGCAGAAGAAGTGTAGAGGTTTTTAAGCGCATCGACGACGAGTTCTTTATCGATATAGGGATCCGAGCCTTGATATTTGCAGGCCGAGATAATCTGATCCACGATAAACTTTGGCTGATAGCAGGCCAAATCGAAACTGTTGTTCACCTGCAATTCCTCGATAACAGTATCAAGGATCTCTTCCGATATTTTCAACCCGCGGGATTCCCCAACCATTTTGAAAATTTCGAAATACTGTTCTCGGGAAGGACCAACCGTTTCCAGCTTATAGGGGATACGCCGCAAAAAGGCAGGATCCATTAGATCA
The DNA here is from genome assembly GCF_020731145.1 of Sneathiella sp. HT1-7. GTDB lineage: Bacteria > Pseudomonadota > Alphaproteobacteria > Sneathiellales > Sneathiellaceae > Sneathiella. The sequence goes on from NZ_JAJFZN010000001.1 coordinate 521,132, forward strand.
TCTGGTGAAAGGTTGGTCGAAAAGATCACCAACTCGTCAAACGGCAGCGAGAAACTTTTACCGGTATGCAGCTTAAGATAATCAATACGGCTTTCAAGCGGAACGATCCAGCGGTTTAACAAATCTTCCGGACTGACCAACTGGCGACCGAAGTCATCGATGATGAAGGTACCGTTAGAAGCTTTCACATGCAGAGGTGCTTCATAATACTTAGCGTGGACATTAAAGCTAAGATCAAGCATTTCCAGCGTTAGTTCACCCCCGGTAATAACAACCGGACGTTCGCATGGAACCCAGCGACCGTCAAACTCTTCTCGGCGCAAACCGGAATTCTTCTTCTTGTCGTTTTCGCTACCGAATTTTGGTTTATGAATGGCAGGATCAAAGACCTTAACAATCTGCCCATCCACTTCGAAACAATAAGGAACATAAATAACATTTGCGAAAATCTCGGCAACTTTCTCCGCGACTGTCGTTTTCCCGTTACCGGGAGGTCCGTAAAGAAGAATGCTCTTACCCGCATTCACCCCCGGCCCGAGACGGCGCACAAAGTCTTCCGTAATGACCAGATTTTCAAAGCTTTTTTCGATCTTCGCCTGTTCAACCCGCTCATTCGTAATTTTCTGTTGATTAATCCGCGCTTGATAATCTGTAAGGGATACCGGCGCTGGCCCGACATATTGGTTCTGTTCCAGCGCTTCAATGGCGAAGCGCTTTCCTGCCTCTGTCATAACATAGCGTGTTTCAGAAAAGGTCGATTGGTCGGCATTTCCCAGTGATTCAAGAAATTTCCGATCACCTGCTTCCTGTATAAGGCGATTAACAACGCCAATGGGGAGCTTGATCGCAGCAGAAAGCTCTGAGGCAGTTTCCAGCGTATTGGCATACATCAGCTTCAGGAGGATTCGCAGCAAGTTACCACTTGGAATGCCCGTATCTTCAATGGTTTTGGGTGCCCGTGGGGCTTCATAGATTGCCCGGTCGAGCTGTTCCTGTGTCAACGCGCCAAGCGCAACAAGGTTCTCGCCAAGTCGGCCCCCATTCTCCTTCTGGCGATGAAGGGCAATTTTTATATCCTCTGGCGTGACCAGATTTTGCGCCAACAAGATATCACCGATGAGCATTCGTTTTCTCCAATTATAGTTCCGCCAAACAGTGTGTTCAAAACACGGATTTACGGCAGGCATTCCGCCAATTAGCCCCCAAGACATACCTGATTTTCGTTAACGCAAGGTTATCCAAGGCTATAAAAGTTAAAATGTGCACCATATTCCCCTTCTGCTATTGATGATTTTGGGAATACCGACGGGAATGCAGCTAAATGGTTGTTGAAATGGCGCAAAGGTAGTAATTCTGTAGCATCAAGTATATTCAAAGCTGAATTTCGCGGGCAAAGCTATGTCAGACTATAAAGCGCTATTATCTGTCTTTTCGAAAGATCGTGTAGGTCTGATTTCCCTTGTTACAGGGCATCTTTTCGACAAAGGAATCAATCTTGGAGACACCTCCTTTGCCGTTCTTGGCAAGGGCGGCGAATTTACGAGTGTGATTGATATTCCTGCTGATGTCCCGGAATCAGAACTTATTGAGGAACTCCGTACTCTGGAGGGGATGCAGGACGCAGATATAGACGTTCGGCGCTTTGCTTTTAACGGTGGCGATACCCCGCCCACAGATATTACCCATCATATTCGGTGTGAAGGACCGGATCAGCCCGGTGTTCTGGCGCGACTATCTGAAGTTTTCATCGATTTTGACGCCAATATTGTTCGGCTAAAATCCGATCAGATCGACCGGGAGGGTCAGACGATTTTCGTCACGCGCTTTTCAGTCTATATCCCAGCCACGCGGGCAGACAACTGCCTTGCCGCGCTCGACAACACCGCAAGTGCGCTTGGGCAAACATTGACAGCAGAGCGCTCCGAAATTTGAGAATGTTCAGGCGTTTTTGAAAAACAGGAACGCAAACAGGATCATATTAAGGAGCGCGATCAGCGACGAGATGATGGCAATAGGCTCATATTCCATCATGCCCGCATAGAGCAACCCAACTCCAATCGTCAGGCCAATGACGCTAACATGCGCAAGCCAGTATGTCAGCTTGGCAAACTTCGCCGCAGCAACAGCGGGCCAGTTTTTATAAATGAGACCCATGAGGCCCATCGTCACCCACCCCAATAAATTGAGATGCGCATGCGTTGGCATTTGAGAATGATCCTGCGTGGCGGACATATAGATCCCGAGGATCATCCCAAGAATGATGTAAACCGCCGCGGATTTTACAAATTTTTCTGCGAGCATTACTCTCTCCCATCAAAATTGCCGCAAAACCTTTTTTTCTGATGGTTAAGAGAAGTCTAATTTTCTTAATTTTGCAATCGGAATTTTATCTTGAGGAGCTACTCCGCGTCCTCTCCCTCAAGACGATCGAACTCCTTATATATAACATCTAAAACCGAGGCCCCAAGCTTGCCTGATCGGCCGGGAGACCAGCCGTACTGATGGTTCGGGCGGTCCGCTGTATCTTTGAACGGCATTTCTAAAGTCATTGCGAGACAGCCGAAATATTCGCTAACATGATTGACGCAAATGGTCATGTTTCCTTGTCCCTTCTTGGCAATTGGATAGCCATGGCGGGTTTGAAAATCTGGATTAACCTGCTGCCAAGTTCGTTTGAAATCAGTAAGCAGCATGTCTTTTTGCGCATCCCAACTCGGTACCCCTTCGGGCCCCGCGATAAAATTATGTGGTAGCCCTTCGTCCCCATGAACATCGAGGCAGAAATCAACGCCTGTTTCCCGCATTTTTTCGCGTACTAGATAAACCTCCGGGCTCCTTTTCATATCCGGGTCCTGCCACTCCCGGTTCAGATTGGCGCCTGTCGCATTCGTACGAAGGTTCCCGCTCCGGCTACCATCGGGATTCATATTCGGCACGACATGAAAAATTGCCCGGTCCAGTAAAGCATTCGCAACGGCATCATTCGGGTCCAGAAGACGGCCCAGAAATCCGTCCATCCACCATTCGGCCATCGTTTCCCCAGGATGCTGGCGTGCAATCAGCCAAAAATTCCGCTTATTGCCCCGTGCTTCTCCAATGGTCAGGAGGTCCATATCCTGCCCATCGACTGTCCTTCCCATCACGGAATGCGTTACCCGCGGCGACTGACCGGCGCGGGCGATAAGATCCGCATGCCGTTCCATGGAATAGGGGGCAAAATACGCGAAATAGATAGAATCGAATTCTGGCCGATGATTTAAAATCAGCTTTCCATCCTTATATTCGGTATCTACGCGGAACCAGTTTTCCCGGTCATAGGATGCAACAGCCCGATAGTCTTCCCATCCCCGGAGGTATGATGCGTCCTTGGCATTGGTTAGCCGCATCTTACAATCCACGCCTTTTGCGCCATTCAGTCGAAAATAAAACCATTGAAAGAAATCAGCCTTTGTATCAGGGCGAATGCGCAAACTGATATTCGCAGGATCGTCAGAGGAGTCACAAATAATGTTCCCGCCATCAAAATTGCTACTAATTTGGATCATAATGTGACTCCGGGTTTATTTTTTTTCGAGCGGCGCCATAAGCAACCACCAACCGTATTCTGTGATTTTCAGAACCATTTGAGCTTTTTGAAAAGCAATATCTGAATGATTACAAGGAGGATAAGTATCCCGGAAAAAATGAAGAAGGCATATGGATTATCGACACCCGGAATTCCCCCAACATTTATGCCAAGAAGCCCTGTCAAGAAACCGAGTGGTAGAAAGACAGCCGCGATAACAGACAATACATAAAGATTCTTGTTCAAGCGGTCCGCGATAATATTGGCAAGTTCATCTTTAACAATCTGAGCCCGTTCGCGTATGGCGTCCAGATCCTCTACATAGCGCATCAGATGATCATAGTTTTCCACCAAATGGCGCTTATGACCAGCATCCAGCCATGAAAATTCGCATAACCGCAACTGCGCGATTGCATCTTTTTGCGGTGCCATATATCGGCGCAGGACGATAGCCTCTTTTCGAATATCGATGATTTTCTCTCGAAATGCCGTATCGGGGTTTTCAAGGATTTTCTCCTCAACATCATCCGTTGCATCGTCCAGCTCGGTCAGGACAAGTGCCATTTTTTCGGATAATCGCGCCACAAGCATATTGATAAAATCACCTGAGTTTTTTGGACCTCTGCCCGCCAATATTCGCTCTTCGATTTCCAGAACCGCCTTTAATTGTCGTCTCTGAACACTGATGATCCGCTCAGCGTCGATCCATAACCGGATAGAGACCATATCTTCCGGGTCCGCATTCTCATTCAGGTTAACACCGCGCAAAATAATCAACGCGCCATCCCCGATTTCCGCGACACGCGGTCGGGTCTCTTCTGCGACCAAGGCATCGACAACGAACGGATCAAGGTAGGAAATCTTTTTATGCAGCCATGGTTTTGTATCCGGATGACTTAAATCCAAATGTACCCAAGCGAGTTTTTCATTCTTTAATTCGCGGGCAATCGCCTTGTCGCTGACTGATTTTCCGCCGCCCACACCATCAAAATCGTATGCAAGCAGGATCGGACTGGTCATTTTAAAGCCTCCGAATTTTTAAGATGCAGGTCTCGCTGCGGGAAGGGGATTTCAATATTGTTCTCCCCAAATTTCCGCCAGATCGCAAACAAGACATCACTGCGAGGACGCATTCTCCCCTCGGTCACATTTTCAATCCAGAAATAGAGCGTGAAATTAATGGAACTATCTGCAAAATCCACAAGGAAGCACTCGGGCGCAGGCGTTTCCATACAACGCGGATGTTCACGCGCTGCCTCAACAATCAACGTCGAAGCCAGATCTAGATCAGTTCCATAGGCGACGCCAATATTGATCTCTGCCCGTGCGCGGCTATTACTGAATGTCCAGTTCGTGACGCGGTTAGTTATAAAATCTTCATTTGGGACCATGGTTTCGTGTCCCTCAAAAGTTTCTATGCGGGTGTATCTCGCGCCTGTCTCCCGAACATAACCGACAATACCATCATTCAGCTCTATCAGATCACCTTCCTCAACAGATTTTTCAAACAAAAGGATAATGCCGCTGATGAAGTTTGATGCAATTTTCTGTAGACCAAAGCCAATACCTATGCCGACCGCGCCGCTGAATATAGTCAAGGCGGTCAGGTCAATGCCCAGCACTCCAAATACGAACAGGAATGCCAGAAAATAGATGACGATCTGGATCGCCTTGATGATAAGTGCCTTATTGCTCGACTTGATGCGCCGAAGCGATTTGATCCGGTTCTCCAACATCTCCGACAAGATACCAACCAACCAAAAAAGAAGGATGATAATAAAAAGGGCCTTGACCAGCAGATAAGCAGAGAAGCGTACGTCGCCGACATTAAAGGCAAAAGTATCGGAATCAAGGAATTCGCGGATTGGATTGAGATAGCCGAGGTATCCAAAGGCAAGGAAGCCAATAACCGCAAACGCCAGCAGTAACTTGGCTACCCATGCGCGTGGTTTAATTAGCGAACTCAAGAATTTAGCCATAAACGACGCGCTACTCCCATATTTCCTTTGGGGAATAATACTGTAGATGCATCATTTGGCTATTGTTTTCTGCGGTCGCGAGCCCGCTGATTCACGGCTGATCTCAGCGTTGCAACTCAACCATCAATTCAGGATATTTAGAAACCAGCCGCAGCAGATTATTCATCGGCTTTGAAATAGTCACCTTTCCCGTTTCATACTTTTGAAAAGCATTTGGACCCCCACCGAAAATTTGTCCGGCACGACGTTGCGACAGATTAAGATCAACGCGAATTTCACGGATTTTCTCCGGCGGCATAACCCCCAGATATTCTGCCTTTAAATCGGCCTTGATCCGCTCAACGTCACTCCACGCACTTTCCTCCACCATGCCTTCACCGCAATCTGCATTACTGCAAAAAAGGCCAGGCAGATCAGCATAGCTTTGCATATGCTTGTATTTAATTTCATATGTACGAATTTGACGTTCAACGTCGCCGCCGCAAAGTGGACAGGCCATAAATAATCCTCAAAAATATATTCACTGAAATAATAACTATCAAAGAGTTGCGTCTCTAACAACAGACTGTGGCACCATTATGGCGCCGACTCATGACAGTTCTCTTTCAATGATACGGCATCACAATCCACCCTTGTCTATGATGAAACTTGCTACGCTCTCCACGCCGTCCCCTGCTTTGATATTCGTGAAGACAAAGGGCCGCTCACCTCGCATCTTTTTTGAGTCTCTATCCATCACGCCTAGATCAGCACCGACATAAGGAGCCAGATCAATCTTGTTTATGACGAGTAGATCGGATCGAGTAATGCCGGGTCCGCCTTTGCGTGGAATTTTATCGCCAGCGGAAACATCAATGACATAAATTGTGATATCGGCAAGTTCCGGGCTGAAGGTCGCGGCGAGGTTATCCCCACCGGATTCAATCAAGATGAGCTCTAGCCCTTCAAATTTTTCCGAGATATCCGCAACAGCGGCAAGGTTGATCGACGCATCTTCACGAATGGCCGTATGCGGGCAGCCGCCCGTTTCAACCCCGACAATCCGGTCAGGTGAGAGAGCCCCGGACCGGGTCAAGAATTCCGCATCCTCGCGAGTGTAAATATCATTGGTGATTACTGCTATATTAAAATCCTCACGCAGATGCTTGCAAAGTGCGTCGGTAAGCGCGGTTTTGCCGGAGCCGACCGGTCCTCCAATGCCAACGCGCAAAGGTCCGTTATGTACTGACGTCATGACCTGAATAACCTCGTATACTGTGTTTCATGTGAAGCGGAGCACCAGTCAACCATCAGGGTGGCGGAGCCCAATTCGCCCAAGGGTGTTTTAATTGCGATAGCTGTAATTCGTTCCACCTTATCTGCCATGGCGGCAATTGCGCGCTGCCCATCCGTCTGGCCCAGCGGAACAAGCCGAACAGCAGCAGATACAAGGTTGGAAACAAAACCGTGCAAATATGCGGTGAGCGTTTCGCTCAAGGGAACCCCATGATCTGCGGCGACAATACCCACGGCAATCGGATGAATTAGCTGACCTTGCCAGTATTCGGCCAATACCGCCAGCGTCTTTGCCTCTGTGCTCACATTGCCAATAACGCCCACGAAGGCGCGGCCCTGTTGCGTCGTTTCAAGCGCTATTTCCTTTGTCGGTGCAAAGGCATTCCCAATCTCGGCGACCTCCTTCAAAGCCTCCATATCCTGATCGATTGTGGCCCAGTAGGCCGCCGCCAGCAAAACGCAATCGGATTTGCCGCTGCCATATTCCAGAATATCAGTAATCCAAGGCACCAGATTGTTTAGGCTGGTTACGAGCCCTTCCTCAACCGCGAACTCAATACCGTGGCTGTAGGTATAGGAGCCAATCGGATAAGATGGCGACATCCAGGACATCAGGTTAAAAAGCGCACGATTATCCATGATGATGCCCGTGGCTATGGCCTTGCGTCTCACCATGCCCATAAGCCCCGCCTTCGGGATTAAAGGGAGCATCCAACCGCATGACCGTCGCCCCTAATTTTTCGGCCATCTCTTCAATCACATGATCCTGCCGAATGCGCAGACGATCCCCCATTAACTCCGTTGGTAAATGGCGATTTCCCAAATGCCAGGCAACGCGTACCAGATGCGCCAAATCCTTGCAGCGGATATCCACAACTGGCTCATTGCGAGCGCGCACGCCAATACCGGATCCGTCTTCCAGCAGGAGGATGTCGCCATCACGCAGGGTTTTCAGTTCCGGCATATCCAGAAGGAACGCCATACCATTGTCGGTCTCAAGCTTCAGCCGGCGACGACAGCGGTGATCAAAATCAAGCGTGACCGTGTCACACACCACGCCATCAAATGGCGTGGAGGAGCTGTAAATGGCGCGTGCATGCTTCATGGTCTAATACATAAAATAGCGTTGGGCCATGGGAAGCTCCGTTGCCGGATCGCAGGTGAGCAACTCCCCGTCCGCGTGAACCATATAGGTCTCCGGATCAACATCTATTTTCGGTGTCGCGCTGTTATGAATCATCGACGCTTTACTAATACCTGAGCGGGTATTTTTCACCGGCAAGAGATCTCGCTCCAACCCCAGCTCGCCTTTCAGATCATATTGGAGTGACGCCTCGCTCACGAAGGTGACCGAACTTGCCGTCAGGCTTTTGCCAAACGCACCGAACATTGGGCGATAGTGAACGGGCTGCGGTGTCGGGATGGAAGCGTTCGGGTCTCCCATGGGCGCCGCGACAATTGTCCCGGACTTTAACACCAGATCAGGCTTCACCCCAAAAAATGCGGGGGACCAGAGAACCAGATCGGCAAGCTTGCCTGCCTCGACCGAGCCAACATAAGTATCTATGCCCTGTGCGATTGCCGGGTTGATCGAGTATTTAGCGATATAACGCTTTACGCGGAAGTTATCATTCTCCCCCGTTTCCTCCGCCAGCCGTCCGCGCTGTTTCTTCATCTTGTCGGCCGTTTGCCAGGTGCGGATCAGGACTTCGCCGACCCGTCCCATCGCCTGGCTGTCTGAAGCAATAATGGAAAATGCGCCCATGTCGTGAAGGATATCTTCGGCGGCAATCGTCTCTTTTCGAATACGGCTCTCGGCGAAGGCCACATCTTCGGGGATATTAGGGTCCAGATGATGGCATACCATCAACATATCGAGATGTTCATCAATCGTATTGATCGTGAATGGCCGCGTTGGATTGGTGGAGGAGGGAATCACGTTCGGCTCCCCGACGACCTTGATAATGTCCGGGGCATGCCCCCCGCCTGCGCCTTCCGTATGAAACGCATGGATCGTCCGCTTCTTGAAGGCAGCAACCGTATTCTCGACAAATCCAGATTCATTCAGGGTGTCCGTATGGATGAGTACTTGAACATCCATGTCATCAGCAACGGAGAGACAGCAATCAATTGCGGCAGGCGTGGTGCCCCAGTCTTCGTGTAGCTTAAGGCCGCAGGCCCCCGCCTGTACCTGCTCCACCAGAGCGTCGGGAAGGCTCGCGTTGCCTTTTCCAAAAAACCCGAGGTTCATCGGAAAAGCTTCTGCCGCCTGCATCATCCGCGCAAGATGAAAAGCCCCCGGGGTACAGGTCGTTGCGTTCGTTCCGGTCGCCGGGCCCGTGCCACCACCCATCATGGTTGTCACACCGCTATAGAGCGCGTCATCGATCTGCTGTGGGCAGATGAAGTGGATATGAACATCAAGCGCGCCCGCGGTAAGGATCTTTCCCTCCCCTGCAATAACCTCGGTCGACGGACCAATAATAATATTGACGCCAGACTGGATATCGGGATTTCCGGCCTTTCCGATTGCATGTATTTTGCCATCACGCAAGCCAACATCGGCCTTGACGATTCCCCAGTGATCAACAATCAACGCATTGGTGATCACCGTATCGACGGCGCCATTTGCCCGCGTGACCTGAGACTGGCCCATGCCGTCGCGGATGACCTTTCCGCCGCCGAACTTGACCTCCTCGCCATAGGTCGTGAAGTCCTTCTCAACTTCGATAAATAGTTCCGTATCCGCAAGCCGGACTTTATCCCCCGTTGTCGGGCCAAACATGCCCGCATAGGCGCCCCGTGAAAAGGTTACCGCCATTTTACTCTCCCTTATCCAGCGGGCCCATAATGGCCTGATTAAATCCATAGACGGTACGCGTGCCCGAAAGGGCGACGAGATTTACATCCCGTGTCTGACCAGGCTCAAATCGGATGGCCGTGCCGGACGGGATGTCAAGACGGAACCCTTTTGCGGCTGCACGATCAAATTCAAGGCCGCTGTTTGCTTCGGCAAAATGAAAATGGCTGCCAACCTGGACGGGTCGGTCTCCAGTGTTGGAAACCGTGAGGGTCATGGATTGACGACCGGCATTCAGCTCAATTTCGCCGGCGGCGGGAATGATTTCTCCTGGTTTCATCTCGTGCTCCTTATCGAATGGGATCATGCACGGTGACCAGCTTGGTCCCGTCGGGGAAGGTGGCCTCGACCTGAACTTCATCGATCATCTCGGCGATCCCGTCCATGACTTGCTCCCGGCTGACGACCGTTCCGCCTTCACTCATCAGGGTCGCCACGGATTTACCGTCACGCGCACCCTCAATAACAAAATCTGTAATGAGCGCGATGGATTCGGGATAGTTCAGCTTCACCCCCCGCGCCAGCCGCTCGCGCGCCACCATGGCCGCTAGCGACACCAGCAATTTGTCCTTTTCCCTCGGTGTAAATTGCATTTTTCGCCCTTCTTATTGATTTTCCCACACTTTTGGCAGCGCTACGGTATGCCCTGAAAGTTCTGTCCGCATTCGCGTCAAAATACGTGCAAGACTTTTCCGTAGCTCATAACCGCTATCCGCCAGCACCCGTATGATCAGCAATTCATCCCGGCAAGTAACTGCTGCCCGCACGCAGTTCTCACGCACTGAGTCTCGCGCCACGTCTTGATAGCTCTCGGCCTGATCGTCCGCGATCAGGATTGTGGCCATCCCTTTTGCGCCGGCAAGTACTGCCGGGCGGAGAGATTTGGCGTGAATGTCACCTTCCAGAACGAAATTATCGAACCAGAGAAGCTTTCCATTTCGCCAGACCTTCCATCCGTCCTGAAGACTCGCGGCCCTCAGAGTTTCTCCATGGGCCGTTCGGCCAAACAGGGTCGCCTCAAGAGCTATTAAACGACTTCCCGCTTCCAGATACACAGTGTTCATCCGGCGAAGACGGCCCTTCTCAAAAAGGATTGTCTCTTGCGGCAACCATTCAAGAACTGCCCCGCGCGCAACATGTATCTCAGCCTCTATCACTGCCATTGATCCAACGGAACGGTAGATTTTTTCGGCCGCCTGCCCCGATATGGTAAGCCCCGAGCCCTCATCTAGCGTGATCTGATAGGACATATGATCTCCGCCAGTCAGACCGCCCGCTGTATTGATCAAAACGGCTTCGGGATAGTCGGCGTGATCAACGGTAGGAAACCGGACCCGTCCGCATCCGCGCTGATACAGATGCGCAAGCTTCGAGCCGGACTCTTTGACGCGATACCTTAACTCCACGCGCCCTTCTGACCGGGCGAGCGCGGCAGGAGCGTGATCAGACTGTAAGGTATTTTCGAACGTCACTTTCCAGCATATCCTCTTTCGCTCCGGCCAGAACGACCTCCCCGCGATCCATAACAGCGAACCGGTTCGCGAGATCGCGTGCAAACTCGAAATATTGTTCCACAAGCAGGATGGCCATGTCTCCGCGATCTCTCAATATTTCGATAACATTGCCAATATCCTTGATAATCGATGGCTGAATTCCTTCAGTTGGTTCATCTAGAACAAGAAGCTTCGGTCGCATAACCAGTGCCCTGCCAATTGCTAATTGTTGTTGTTGTCCGCCGGACAAATCGCCACCTCTCCTTTTTAGCATATCCTGAAGGATAGGAAACAAATCAAAGATCTCTGAGGGAATATATCTTTCCTTGAGAGGAAGCGCGGCGAACCCCGTCTTGAGATTTTCATGTACCGTCAAAAGCGGGAATATTTCGCGCCCTTGCGGAATAACCGCAATGCCCTCCCGGGCACGCTGATGTGCGCTCATATTGGTAATGTCCTTGCCATCCCAGCTGATTTTTCCGCTTGAAACCGGATGCTGTCCGACAATGGCGCGCAAGGTGCTGGTCTTTCCGACACCATTACGCCCGAGGAGAGAGGTAACCTCTCCCTTCTTTACCTCCAATGATACATGGCGCAACGCCTGGCTCGCCCCATAAAAAAGATCGACATTTTCAACAATCAACATGATCAGCGCCCCAGATAAACTTCGATAACGCGTTGATTATTCTGAACAGTATCGAGGCTGCCTTCGGCAAGCACTGATCCTTCATGCAACACGGTCACTTTTGAATTCAGTGCACGGACAAATTCCATGTCATGCTCAACCACAACAACCGAATGGGTCGCCGAAATTTCGCGCAGCAAGATGGCGGTCTGTTCCGTTTCCGCATCAGTCATTCCCGCCACAGGCTCATCTACAAGCAGAAGGTCCGGGTCCTGCATCAGCAACATGCCAATTTCCAGCCACTGTTTCTGGCCATGAGATAAGCTACCCGCCAGATCGCCGGCTTTTTCCGTGAGGCGGATGACACCGAGAACTTCCATAATCCGCGCGACTTCCGCATCGTTAAGCGCCGCGAAGAGCGTCGTCATGACCCCCTTCTCGCCCTTCAGGGAAAGCTCCAGATTATGAAAAACGGTCTGACTTTCGAACACTGTCGGTTTCTGAAATTTACGACCAATGCCGAGATTGGCGATATAGGCTTCGTCATGCTTGGTAAGATCGACACCACCTTTGAAGAAAATCTCCCCCGTATCCGGTTTTGTCTTGCCGGTAATAACATCCATCATCGTCGTTTTACCCGCACCGTTCGGTCCGATAATCGCCCGCATTTCCCCCGGTTCAATCACTAAACTGAGGTTATTCAAAGCCTTGAAACCATCAAAACTGACACTCACCCCATCAAGATAAAGGATTGAGCTCAAACCCTGATGAACAGATTCATTTGCTTGCGTAGTCATCATTCTTCTTTCACAGGCAGGGGAATACCAATATCAGGACTTCCCTGCCGTGTATTCTTCAGTTTTTCGATCCAGATAGCGGAGGTCCCAACAATCCCTTTCGGCAGGAATAATGTCGCGAAGACAAACAGCCCACCCAACATATAAAGCCAGGCTTCCGGAAAGCTGCCGGTGAAGTAGCTTTTCCCCCAGTTGACAATAAAGGCACCCAGAACCGCGCCCCAAAGGGTACCACGACCTCCAACCGCGACCCAGATCACGACTTCAATCGAATTGGCCGGTGAAAATTCGGATGGATTAATAATCCCGACCTGCGGTACGTAAAGCGCGCCCGCAATACCTGCCAGAACCGCTGAAACTACGAACACGAAAAGCTTGTAATACTCCACCCTATAGCCCGAAAATCGGGTCCGGCTTTCCGCGTCGCGAATGGCGACAAGCACTCGGCCAAGTTTGGATTGAGTAATAAAGCTACACACCAGATATCCGAAGGCGAGCGCAATCAGGGAGGCGACGAATAGCCCCAGCCGCGTTCCTGTTGCCTGTAAATCAAAGCCGAGAATGTCCTTGAAATCCGTGAGACCGTTGTTGCCGCCGAACCCCATGTCATTGCGGAAGAAGGCCAGAAGTAAGGCATAAGTCATAGCCTGCGTAATGATCGAGAGATAGACACCGGTCACGCGCGAACGAAAGGCAAACCAGCCAAAGACAAAGGCAAGTAACCCCGGAACCAACATCACCATCAGCATGGCAAAGGGAAACATATCGAAGCCATACCAATACCAGGGAAGTTCCGTCCAGTTGAGGAAGACCATGAAATCAGGGAGGATCGGATTGCCATATACGCCGCGATCCCCGATCTGGCGCATCAAATACATGCCCATGGAATAACCGCCCAGTGCGAAAAAGGCGCCATGACCCAAACTCAAGATACCAGCGAAGCCCCAGATAAGATCAACACTTAGTGCAAGAAGCGCGAAGCAGACGTATTTTCCCATCAGACTAACCAGATAGGTCGGCACATAAAAAGCTGAGCTCTCGGGGAGTAGAGTATTGCTCAAAGGAACAAGGAGGGCGGCAACAAGAAGAATCCCCAAAAACGTCTTGCCGCCGCCCGGAAGACCCGTCATGAGGGATACGAACGGGCCTTTGTGAGATTTGTATATCGCGTCAACCATGGCTTAATTCTCCACAGCCCGACCCTTGAGGGCGAATAGCCCTCTTGGTCGTTTCTGGATAAACAAAATGATGAAAACCAGGATAAATATTTTGGCGAGAACCGCCCCAGTATAAGGTTCGAGAAACTTGTTGGTGACGCCGAGGCTAAGCGCACCGACCAGCGTGCCCCACAAATTCCCGACGCCGCCAAAAACGACGACCATGAAGCTGTCAACAATATAGGCCTGACCCAGGTTGGGACTGACGTTATCAATCTGGCTCAAGGCGACGCCCGCCATACCCGCAACACCAGAGCCCAGACCAAAGGTCATGGCGTCCACCCAACCGGTCCGGATTCCCATCGAGGAAGCCATCCTGCGGTTCTGGGTAACGGCGCGCATCTGCAGACCAAAGGCGGTTTTTCTTAGTACCAGCATCAACATTAAGAGTACTGCCGCTGCAAAAAAGATAATAGCGATCCGGTTATAGGTGAGCGCGAGACCGCCAGTAATTTCCCATGTGCCGCTTAACCAATCGGGAGAGGAAACCTCTTTATTCGTCGGGCCGAAAATTGTCCGGACAAATTGTTGCAAGATCAGACTCAAACCCCAAGTCGCAAGCAGTGTTTCAAGCGGGCGTCCATAAAGGAAACGGATAATACTGCGCTCAATCGCAACACCGCATAGGCCGGAAACAATAAATGCGGCCGGTATAGCGGCAACCAACGAATAGACAAGTAGGTCTGGCGCGAAGTTGCGGCAAAGTTCCTGCACCACATAGGTCGTATAGGCACCAATCATCACCATTTCGCCATGCGCCATGTTGATAACCCCCATCACCCCGAAAGTAATGGCAAGACCGATGGCCGCAAGAAGAAGCACGGAACCGAGCGAAATGCCCTGAAACACATTTTCCACGATGCCAAGCATGGCAAGTTTTTCATCGACTTTGGCCAGCGCGTCACCCACAGCTTTCGCAAGGGCCTGATTTTCAGGTGACGGATTTTGAATGGCGGCGAGCCTGTTCGCTTCGGCGCTTAGAAGTGATTTAACTTCCGGGTTTGATTGCTCCTCTAGTATAAGGAGTGCTTCAGCCTGCACTTCCGAAGTATCGCCGTGCACAAAGTTCAACGCCGCCAGCGCGCGTCGCATAGCCGCAGCTACTGTTGCATCGGTCTCCGCCTCCAGCGCATCGCCTAACGGAACAATCATTTCTTTCGGTCGGCTTTTGAATACCGAGTCGGCTGCCTTCAGTCGCAATGCGGGGTCTTCGTTCAGGAGCGTTAAGCGACCGAGGAGATCCTTTATAAGTCCGCGCATCTTGTTGTTGATACGGATTTTGGAAAGATCGCTGCTTTTGACCACGCCGAGGTTTTCTTCAGTAATGATATCCGTGATCTGATAGCCATCGTTCACTTTTTTACGGGAGACAAGCCGGTCATCGGATTTTATGGCGTAAAGGTCCCCCTCGAGGAGCGTTTCCAGTAGAAAGGCAGACCGGGCACCGCCTGACGCAGCAATCGCCTCTGTCGCCTGAATTTTGTCGCTATATTTTTTTGAGAGCAGGCCCTTCGCAGCGTCCGCCAGATCCGCAGAAGCGGAGGCCTGGGTCGCCAGCAGGAAAAGCAAAGCCGCGATTATGGTTTTGATTGTAATCCGCATGGGGGTAACCGGATTCTCGCAAAGTTATGTTAGGGGAAGGAAGGGTCGGCCGCTTGCCGACCCTTCAGCTTTAGCAAGGCGATGATTAGTACATCGGCTTTTCGCAGCCACCACAGACATAAGGATATGTCCAGTCAGCTGTCAGTTTTGCGCTTTCCGGAATGAAATCGCTCCAGGCATCGCCAACGACGACATCTTCCGTCCGCCAGACAGTTTCGATCTGGCCATCGTCCTGGATTTCACCGATCAGAACCGGTTTGGACAGGTGATGGTTTGTGTTCATAACGGCTGTACCACCTGTGAGGTTCTTAACCTCCTGGCCGTACATTGCCTGACGAACCGCATCCACATTAGTGGTACCAGCCTGCTCTACAGCCTGCGTCCACATTTTGAAGCCGATATAGGTTGCTTCCATCGGGTCGTTGGTAACTCGCTTGTCGTCACCAATAAAGGCTTTCCACTGCTTGATGAACGCATCATTTTCTTCGCTTTCCATGCTCATAAAGTAGTTCCATGCCGCGAGGTGACCAACGAGCGGTGCTGTATCAAGACCGGCGAGTTCTTCTTCACCAACAGAGAAAGCCACAACTGGAATATCAGCTGCATCGATGCCCTGGTTGCCGAGTTCTTTATAGAAAGGAACATTGGCATCACCGTTTATAGTAGAAACCACAGCAGTTTTCTTGCCTTCAGAACCGAACTTCTTGATGTCAGACACGATCGTCTGCCAATCGGAATGACCGAACGGCGTGTAGTTGATCATGATGTCCTCTTCTGCGACACCCTTCGATTTCAGGAAGGCTTCCAGAATCTTGTTGGTTGTGCGCGGATAAACATAGTCGGTACCGGCCAGCACCCAACGCTCGACGTTACCGCCTTCTTCGCTCATCAGATATTCAACCGCCGGGATTGCCTGCTGGTTCGGCGCAGCACCGGTGTAGAATACATTGCGGGAGCTTTCCTCGCCTTCATACTGAACCGGGTAGAAAAGCATGCTGTTCAGCTCTTCAAATACCGGCAGGACGGATTTGCGAGACACTGACGTCCAGCACCCGAAAACGACATCAACTTTTTCCACCTCAATCAATTCACGCGCTTTTTCTGCGAATAAAGGCCAGTCAGATGCCGGATCAACGACGACCGCCTCAACCTTTTTACCCAGAAGGCCGCCCTTCTTATTGAGATCGTCCACCATCATAAGGACAGCATCCTTCAAGGTGGTTTCTGAAATAGCCATCGTGCCGGATAGGGAGTGTAGTACCCCGACCTTGATCACGTCGTCCGCAGCCTGAGCGGAGCTCAGACCGAAAGCGCTGGTTGCCAACATGGCTGCGCCCGTAATCACTCCTGCGACTTTGCGTAGTCCTAACATTTTAATGATGCCTCCATTAGCCCATTGTCATTTTTGTAGTGCCGTACAAAAAGCAAAGGCCGTGCCAGAAATTCAAGTCTTTTCGCCGAATGGTGGTAAGTGACTGATAAGTAAAGAATTTATTAACTAGCATCCGCTTCACAGAGGATTTTAGGTTGAGTAAAAACTGATCAAAAAGAAATTTGTGCTCATAATTTAAGCAAATCCCGTGATTTTCGCGCGCCGACCGCAATTTCTGTTTATTTTTTAGGCATTCCCCATCGCGGTTAATATTATTTCTGTGGTTTTTTCACCTGCCGCATGAAAATATTGACGTCGGGAATGGGCCATCAGCCCACGATCTGGGAGGGAAAAATGAGAAAGATATTAAAAATTGCGATGATGGGATTGATTATGAGCAGCACGGCATTCGCGACAGAAAACAGGGTTGACGGATTACGCCCCGACGCGCCCGAGCTGGCAAAGCGTGGCGACTATGCTGTTGGTGTCCGGACAATTCAGCTCACCAATAAAGATCAAGTAGATATCCTGAAAGTTGAGGCCGACAAGCTACTCCCCAAATATGACCGACCGCTAACCGTAGAGGTTTGGTATCCATCGGACGGAACAAACCGGGGCGGCGAATACAACAACGTTTATTTGCGGGATGGAAAGACACAGGTAACGCTCTATGGCCAAGCCGTCCGCGACGCGGCACCGGCAGCACCCGCAACAGCGTATCCTTTAGTCATTATCTCGCATGGTTATCCGGGAAATCGCTTTTTACTCAGCCATCTGGCGGAGAATTTGGCCTCCAAAGGATATGTCGTCGCGTCCATAGATCATACGGACAGCATGTATCATGACAAGGCCGCCTTCGGCAGCACATTGGTCAACAGGCCGCTTGATCAAAAATTCGTTTTAGAAGAAATGGACCGCCTTGGGAAGGATACAAACAGCTTCCTGCACGGGCTGGTAAACGCAAACGATACGGGGCTGATCGGTTATTCGATGGGCGCCTATGGGTCCGTTATAACGGCGGGTGGTGGCGTCACGAAGGCCGCGACCGAACTCGCCTGGGGCGCGCCAAATGGCACTCTAAAGCCGATGATGGCAGGCAGCAAGGAACATGAAGCCATGCTGGACAATCGTTTCAAGGCGATCGTTTCTATCGCGCCATGGGGCATGACATACGGTTTCTGGGATGCAGAAGGTCTAGCCGGGGTGCGCGTGCCGATGTTCTTCATCGCGGGCAGCGTCGATGATGTTTCGGGATACGAAAAGGGCACAAAAGCAATATTCGAGAATGCCGTGAATACAGATCGTTACTTGCTGACGTTTGAAAACGCTAATCATAACGCTGCGGCGCCGATCCCCGCACCAGCAGAATCATGGAATCCGGTCGAAAATCTGGATTTTGTTCCCTTTGATCATTATGCAGATGCTGTTTGGGATACGCTCCGCATGAATAATATTACGCAGCATTTTGTCACAGCCTATTTCGATTCTCACTTAAAAGGGGATGACGCGAAACAGAGTTATCTCGATATTATCGAGACGGCTAACGATGGCGTCTTCGCTATTGAAAAGGATGGCACGCCAAAGCCCGAGCATACTTACTGGAAAGGTTTCCAGAACCGAACGGCAAAAGGTCTGAAGCTGGAACATATACAAAAGGCGAAATAACGTTAGCTACGACTTGAAAGACGTTCAGACATAAAAAAGCCGCCGTCAGTATTAGCTGACGGCGGCTTTCAATTAACGCAAACTAGAGCAGAGTGATGTTTTCTGCAGAAGATTTGCCGTTCTTGCCAGCTTCGAGGTCATAAGAAACCTTCTGACCTTCGTTTAGGCTCTGAAGCCCGGCGCGTTCAACCGCCGAAATATGGACAAATGCATCATTTGAACCATCTTCAGGCTCAATAAAGCCAAAACCTTTTGTCGGGTTGAACCATTTTACAGTACCTGTAGCCATAGTATTATTCCTTTATAGCAACATGAAACGCGCGGCCCGCACCTTGCAGACCTACGGTTTTCGTAACGATCACATTGTCAGGGATAACTAAGGTAACCAGCGTACCGATTATTTAGGCAAGTCAAAACGAATGTAACACGTGATGCCTACATATAGATTATTATCAACAAGTCAATGATTTGTGAGATATATTAAGATGACGGCAGCAACTATTCCAACTTCTTGAAGAAAATCCATAAGAAGACATTGGGCCGATTGCCTCGAAGAGCGGCGAACGAATCAGAATGGAATGTGGACTTGAGCAACACCGTATTTCTTATTTGTAGAAGCGATAGAGGTTAGGGCATAAGATTTTCAAAAAAGGAGTTATGACTTGGAGACCGCTAGAGCCATAATCGGATCCGGAACAATTTCCAATTTTGAGTATATAACATACCAAATTGGATATGAACGTCTGCATCAAATACAGATTATCGAGAAAGTTGGAAGACGCGAACGAATCGGCTTATACAACGAACTTTTAGCCCTAAATAAATCAAGCTCCTTCTTTTGCATACTTGACAACAGAGGAAATTTTGAAAACATCCTGTCCTTTGATGACATTAAGTATCTTGATAGCATACTGATCGACGCCGGGATAAAATATTTCTATGGCGCCACTGTCACGAACGATACGGCATATCCATTAGTCGTTAAAATGGCGGAGGGGAATGCTGTGTTGAATAATCTGGACGGAGAAATAGTCGCCACAGACAGCATAAGTGAAGCAGAAGAATTTATTGCTGAAAAAATTGCAATGGTGGATTCCCATCGCTAGTCCAAGCCAACTTTTCCCCGAGTCCTTTTAAGCCCGGCGCGCCTCTGTTTCTTCTCAAGACGTCGCTGCTTGGACGCGTAAGTCGGTTTGGTCGGTCGCCGATATTTGGGAACGATAGCGGCCTCCTGTATCAAGCCAATAAGCCGTTCCAGAGCGGCCTTCCGATTGCGATCTTGGGACCGGTATTCACTAGCGCTGAGGACGAGAACCCCGTCTTTCGTCATCCGCTGCCCGGCCTGCTCCTTTAACCGCGCAAAAATATGCGGCGGAAGGTTTGGACTGTTTTTTGCATCGAAACGCAGCTGTACTGCGGTCTCGACCTTGTTGACATTCTGCCCGCCAGGGCCAGACGCCCGGATAAAGCTCTCGATGATTTCCGAGTCATCCAGCGTGATATTGTCATTAATCCTGATCATAATGCTTCGGTTAAACAGAAAAATGGTTATAAAGGCAAGACCTGCTGCATACCGCGCCTACCGAAGCCGCCATTGTATAACTGAATGTAATGCGTACAATTTCTATGAATTCCTTCAATCGGAGTCATAAATTATGCCAGCCAATCCCGTGGATCTGGGCATCGATGCTTTTAGCCCGAATGAAGTAGCGCAAAGAGTCCAAGCGAGCGGTATTGCAAAAGCCCGGCTTGGCTTTTTGCAAGTTCTAATGCTTGCCGTCTTGGCAGGCGCATTTATTGCGCTGGGCGGAGCGTTTTACACGCTGACTGTAACTGGAAGCGAACTTGGTTTCGGCATAACCCGGTTTTTGGGCGGCATCGCCTTTTCACTTGGCCTCATTTTAGTCGTGATTGGCGGCGCCGAGCTTTTCACCGGCAACAATCTCATCGTCATGGCCTGGGCGAGCCGCGAAGTGACCCATCGTGAACTTCTCCGCAATTGGCTCATCGTCTATATCGGTAACTTTATCGGTGCTATCGGCACGGCGGTCATGATAAGCCTCTCAGGCGTGCTTTCGATGGGTGACGGAGCTGTCGCCGAAACAGCGATTAATATTGCAAATGCCAAGCTCTCCCTTTCTTGGCAGACAGCCTTCTTTCGGGCTATTCTATGCAATACGCTTGTTTGCCTCGCGGTCTGGATAAGCTCTGCCGCACATAGTGTCAGCGGAAAAATCCTAGCAATTATTTTTCCGATTTCTGCCTTCGTCGCACTCGGATTTGAACATTCCGTCGCCAATATGTACCTGATACCAGTTGCTTTTTTCGAGGGATCCGCAACCGTTACGATCGGTGGATTTTTAGCTAACCTGCTCGTCGTAACTATCGGGAATATTCTGGGCGGTAGTGCCCTCGTCGCATTGGTTTATTGGCTTATATACCTCCGAAAAAGCTCATAAGCATTCCCAAGCCTAACTCAGATATGCACTTATCTGATCTTTGAGCGCAAGGCGCTGGCGTCGAAGTTGCTTTTCAAACCCTTCATCCGCTGGCTCCACATTTGTCTCAATCCTGTGAATTTCCCGATTGATCGAATGATACTCTTCCGCAAGCTTTGCGAAATGGGCATCCGACTGCGTCAGTGAATGGATCTGGTCTTTTGATTCAGGAAACTCTTCGGCAAGTTCATGCGGGACATGTGACATAGTCATACTCTCCAAACGGATTTAAGGTTTTATTATACTTATAAGAACTAGGTCATTTAGGAACAGGCGCAAGATGTCGGCATTGATTTGACGCAATTAGGGTTTGGGTACCCGACCTAATTTACCGATTCCGTCACTCACGTAATAGTGAGACATCGTGTGCCCGACACGCGCCGGATTCTGTTATCACCAACGGAATAGTTCTTCAAATTGAGGGAGAGTAACGGTGATAAAAAACCCTGATACGCGCGACGCGGTTGCCCTGTTGATCTTGCGTCTTGGCCTTGCCTGGTTTCTTTTTGTCTGGGCCGTGAACAAGATTATCGAACCCGGTCAATATACGCGCATCTGGGGTTATTTTCATGGCGTAGATATCGGTGCCACCACGCCCTATGTTATGGGTGCAGCACAGATCGTGATATGTGTGATGGCCGCTATGGGGCTTTGGCGCGTCCTATCCTATGGCCTTCTATTCCTGATGCATCTCGTCACCGTGGTCGTGATTTTTCCAAGTCTGATCGCCCCGTTCGTTATTGAGGATGGCTTTCCTGTAAACCGCAACAACGCCATTGCTCTCGCGGCGCTTGCCGGTTTTGCATCACTTTGGCTGCTGCGACACCGGGATCACTTTTCACTTGATGTCTGGCTACAGCAACGCAAACGGGAAAATCTCAGCTAACCTGAATAAGGGTTTTGCCGATGGCCTGTTGATTTTCAAGGCGTGCCAGCGCCGTTTTTGCCTGCTTGAGCGGAAATGTCCGGTCGATGGCGGGCTTCACATGCCCTTGCACGCAGAGATCAAAAAGATCAGTCATCACTTTGTTTGAAATTTCCGGCTCATGCCAAGCCGTTGTTGACCAGTTCGCACCCATCACCGAATATGATTTGATCAGCGGCATATTCACCCCAAGCTCCGGGATGCGACCCGAGGCAAAACCAACGATGAGCATCCGCCCACCCCGCGCCATACGCCGCGAACAAATTCCGAAAAGATCGCCTCCGACAGGGTCATAGACAACATCAACCCCATTGTTATCGGTTAGTTCCTTCAGCCGCTCATTCAAATCTTCTTCGGTATAGTTGACCACTTCATCGGCCCCAGCAACCGTCGCCGAATGCATTTTTTCTTTGCTGGAACAAACGGCGATAACACGCGCCCCAAGCGCCTTACCAATTTGTACAGCATAATTACCTGTGCCACCGGCCGCGCCGAGAACAACCAGCGTTTCGCCTTCCTTCAATTGCCCGCAATATTTCAAACCATACATCGCCGTTCCACCAGCGAGCGGAATGGCCGCGCCGGTATCAAACGGTATGCTGTCGGGTAATTTAAAGCACATCTGCTCCCGAACGGAAGCAAACTGTCCAAGTGCGCCTTGCCCCATACCGACGATCCGATCACCGGCTTTTAGTCTTTGGCAACCCTCTCCCGTTTCGCGCACGATGCCGGAAAATTCAAGGCCCAGTACAAAGGGAAGCTCCGGTTGATCCTGATACAGACCTCTCGGTTGCAGGACATCGGGAAAATTCAGCGCCGCCGTATTGACTTCGACAATCAGTCCGCGTCGGCGCACAGTTGGTTTTGGAAATTCGCTTAATTTCAGGCCATCGAGGCCCGTTATCTCACTAACAACAATCGCTTTCATTTTTATTGTTCCGTCTTGTTGTTCTATTAAGGGAAGATACTCTTAAAAGTCTCATATTGCAAGTATAAAAGTCTCGTACTGAAAGCATATAAATGATATATAATCTATATGTTAAAGCATGAAATCCTTCCGGACAGCCGTTGTTCCGTTGAACGATCCTTCGAAATTCTGGGTGGCGCCTGGACCTTCTTGGTACTGAGGGAGGCCCTGTTTGAAAATGTCGCTCAATTCGATAGTTTCCAGACCAATCTCGGAATTGCCCGCGAATCCTTGAAACGTGTGCTCAACCGTCTCGTGCGCAATGGGGTGATGGATCATCGACCTCTTGTACCGGGTGGCTTGCGAAAAGGATATTTTCTGACGGAACAGGGACGGGACCTGTTGCCTGTCCTGGTGGCCGCGCTTAACTGGGGCGAAGCTTGGGCCAGTAATGGCCCCACACCCGAGCGCCTGATCCACAAAAACTGCGGATGCCCTCTTAAGCAGGCGGTTGTATGCTCTCATTGTCATACGACAGTTGACCCGCGGGACGTCAGCTTCACAAGCCGAATAAGAAACCGGAGTAAAGGCCGGGAAAAGTTTGCAAAAATGCGCTATGTGGAGCAGGAACTGCTGGAACGACAAAAGCCAAGCTCCATCGCGCGCACTATGGCGACAATCGGCGACCCTTGGAGTTTTTTGATCATTCGGGAATGTTTTTACGGCGTCCGGCGATTTGACGCCTTTCAACAACGGCTTTCGATTGCCAGCAATATCCTGACGGCTCGCTTGAAAAGAATGGTCACCGCAGGTGTTCTGCGGACCCAGCCGATCATCGATCAACCCCATCTTTCAGAATACCGTTTAACTGAGAAGGGGATGGCGCTATATACCCTCCCGCTTACCATCATCGCCTGGGGCGACAAATGGCTTGCCGGGGCGAATGGCCCTCCGCTGATACTGACGCATAAACGCTGCGACCATGTTTTCTCAGCAGAGCTGCGTTGCCTTAGTTGCGACATAACCGTCACCCTTGAAGATGTAGAGTATCAGGCGCTGACTTGACGCTTCCCGCCGCGACAATTCTTTCTGCCCATTTATAATCCGGCTTACCGTTAGCATGCCGCATTACTTCTTCGACGATAAAGAACGCCTTAGGTAATTTATAGCGGGCGATATGTTGCGCGCCCTCGCCGACCAATTCGTCATTAGTGACCATCATACCGGCATGAAAAGAGACAACGGCTGTGACTTCCCGTCCCCATCGTTCACTGTCCCGACCCACGACCAAAACATCCTTTACTGCAGCGTGATTTTTGATCGCCTCTTCCACTTCCTCGGTAAAGATTTTCTCACCGCCACTATTGATGACAAGGGAATCACGACCAAGTAGCCTGACGACATTTCCCGGAAGCAGTTCCGCCCTATCACCGGCGATTGCAAAACGTTCCCCATCCATCTCAAGGAAAGTTTTCTTCGTTGCAGCTTCATCATTGAGATAGCCAATGGGCACATAACTCTTTCGGGCCCACCAGCCCGTTCCCTCATGTCCAGGCTCAAGAAGCGCGGTTCGGCTATCGTTCAAGACAGCGTTTCCCGGTGACATCCGGAAAGTACCGGGCTGATTGTCATCAATATCCTCCACATGCTGGCCTTGATTTCCCCCTTCAGAGGAGCCCAGAAAATCGAGGATGCGGGTCTTGGGAAGCAGTTCAGTTAATGCACGCTTGGACTTGGCCGACAGATGAGCACCGCTGTTCAAAAAAAAGCGCAGTGAGCCTAACTCATGCCCGCCCTTCTTTATTTCTTCGATCAACGGTAAAGCAAACGCATCACCGACAATCGAGATCATGACAACATTTTCACGATCAATTATGTTCAGGACATCCACAGGATCCAACAGGTCAACGCGATCCTGAATAACCACCGTGTTCCCGGCAAAAAGACCCATGATCGCGTTCCACTGTCCCGCCGCATGCATGAACGGTGGCGCTGGAAGGACCGGCATTGTCCCCTCTGATGCAATGGCGGCGACTTCGTCAAGGCTATTAATAATGCCTTTGTCGGAAAGTCGCCGCCCGCCCAGAACCGAGATCCAAATATCCCCCTGCCGCCAGAGCACGCCCTTCGGCCGACCGGTGGTGCCTCCGGTGTACAGGATATAAAGATCGTCCAGGCTGTAGGATAGATCCGGCGAGATTGGCGAAGCCGCCGCGATCAGACTTTCATAGTCAATCGCCTCCTTGATAAAACGAGGCCCCCCGTCATCAATTTCAATGAAGCAAGTCAAGCTCGGCACTTGATCGCGTATGGCTGCGAGCTTTTTGCCGAAGCTCCGCTGATACACAATCACGCGCGCCTCAGCATTATTGAGAAGATAGACAAGCTCCTCCTCGACATATCGGTAATTTACATTAAACGGGGCGAGCCGCGCCTTGAACGCACCGAACATGGCTTCAAGATATTCATTGCCGTTATGGAGATAAACTGCGAGACGGTCTTGACCAGACTCCCAGTCCTGCAAATCTTTGCGTTCTTTATGACACCCGAACCCAAGCTCAAGAAATGCATTGGCAAGACGATTGGAGCGCCCCGCGAATTCCGCAAATGTCCATTGCTTGCCCCGACAAACAATTGCCGTTCTTTCGGGGACGGCGGCAGCGACGCAATCAAGGACCTGTGGTAAGTGAAACATAATGTTTATATGCTTTCGGGCCGCGATTGTCACTGCGGCCCGAAAATCAACCCCTTCTAGTCAGCCCAGAAATCCTTCGAAAGTTCCCGACGCTTCTTTCGGCTGTCCGCACTCTTGAAATCCTTGAGGCCCGATGATCCTCTTGCATAAGGCATAATCGGCACTTCGAAGGCTAACGCACCTTGAACCGGCAGATCCGCACTCTTGTTCAGGGCAAATTTGGTTCGGCGCACTGTAATGGGATGTTTCTGCAGCATGATATGTGTCAACTGCGCAACCTGATCATCCAGCTCTTCCGGCGCGACAACGCGATTGACGAGATCATAGCGCTCCGCTTTTTCCGCGGTAAACATCATACCAATAAGGTTCCATTCCTTTGCTTTACGGCGGCCGGCAAATTTTGGAATACGCGACAGACCACCCCAACCCGGCGTGATATCCCAGTCAATCTCGGGCATGCCCCAACGCGAACGGTCCGTCGCGACAACAAAATCGCAGACGAGCGTAAGCTCCAGTCCGCCGCCCGTGCAAACACCATCAACGGCGGCAATGGTGATCGGCGTCAGATCCTCAATCAGCTGTACCGTTTCCTGATAGAGACGAACCTGCCAATAGGATTCATCTCCCTTCCATTCGTTGAATTCCTTGATATCGTCACCAGCGCAGAAAGTATCCCCGGCACCGCGCAGGATCATGACCCGGCATTCCCGATCCGCGCGCACGGCAAGGATGGCGGCTTTCAGCTCTGCGGAAAGCTCCCGATCCAACGCGTTATGCACTTCCGGCCGGTTCAATGTTATGGTCGTCACTGTGTCCTGGCGGTCAAAGATCAGTTTTTTATAGTCGCTCATTATTGTTTTCCTTCCCGTTAGGTAATTCTTGTTTAGCGATACTACTTTCGTTATAAGATTTATAGAAAGTCTAATAACGAAAGTCAATGCACAAATTTGGCGAAAGAAAAAGGCGTAAAAATGGCGCAAAATAGCGAGATGAAACCACCGCCGGAAGGCTTCGTTCAAAGCCGCACCCGCGGCCCCTTCTCATCCCATAACGGACCGTTTTTCCATAAGGTAGACGGCGACAAGTTCTGGCATGGCCTCTATGTTACCGCGTTGCATTGCAACTCGCGCGGACGCCTGCATGGCGGCATGATGACGACCTTTGCCGACGGCCTCCTTGCGACCGCCGTGGCCCGCGCCAACAAAATCCCCGCCGTTACAATCAACCTGAACTGCGACATATGCTCAGGCGCCGATATAGGCGACTGGCTGGAAGGAACCGCACGTCAAACCGGCCTCAATGACGGCTTCGCTTTTGTTGAGGCCAGAGCCTGGGTCGACGAAAAAATTGTCTTCAGCGCAAGCGGGGTGTTTCGATTGCTAGAAAGGAAGGGTTGAGCGAAAAAGCAATTAGGTCACAAAAAAGCCCCGCATTCCTGCAGGGTCTTTTTTGACAATGGACGATTTAATGCCTTGGCGCTAAACTGCCAAAGTGGCGAAACTGTGGGCCGCAATGCCCAAATGGTGGAGTTGGCCGAATGTTTCCGGAGGACACTCGATCTAAGATATTCTGGTTGGCCTAGAGACATTGTCAGGCTTCATGACGATTGAACTGTGTTGCGCCGCATAGCAAAAAGCGAAGAGAGAGTGAAAATGCGGCGAATCGACACTCACCTGCACCTATGGGACACAACGCAGCTTGACTACCCTTTGTTTCAGAACGGTGCATTTCCCGAACTACCGGATACTTACCTGCTAGATGACGCGATTGCCGAGGCAGAGGGAACCGAAACCGATTTCATCGTTATCCAAGCCGAAGTCGATCATGCGAATGACCCGGTCGAAGAGACTGCATGGCTCCAGAGAACCGCTGACGAGCACCCGAACGGCGACCGGATCACGGGCTTTATTGCGTACGCGGATCTTTCTCAGCCAGACGTCAAGGCACTTCTTGAACGGCACGCCCAGAACCCGATTTTTCGCGGTATTCGGCAGGAGATTTGGTGGCAAAAACCCTCCCCGCGCCCGGATATCCTGGAGGAGGATCTGCTGGCAAACCCTGATTGGCGCCGGGGTTTCACCGCGCTGGCCGATGTCAACGCAAGCTTCGATCTGACCTGCTGGCACTCTCAACTCAGCGCATTTGCAGCGTTCCTATTTGAACATCCCACCATACCAGTCATCGTCGACCATTTGGGCTCACCTATTGCAAATGACGATGGCGCACAGGACGTATGGCTTAATGGTATCAACGCGCTTGCCGCCTTGCCCAATACATTCATGAAGATCTCCGGCTTGTCTCAAGCGGATCCACGCTGGAGCATCGATAGCATAAGGCCTTTGGTTGATCAGGTCTTAGAAGCCTTCGGTCCGGAACGATGTATGCTCGGCAGTAATTTTCCAATCGAGAAGCTAACGTCGACATATGAAATTGTTTGGGACACATATCGGGAAATTTTTTCTGAATTGACTTCTGAAGAAAAGGAAAACCTGCACTTTGCAACGGCAAAGAGAGCTTATCGACTGGGATAGGGTTAGTTCGTTAACCAGATTTAGGAGATTCTATATAGAAAAAGCAAATAGCCCACAAAAAAGCCCCGCATTCCTGCAGGGCCTTTTTTGAAAATTGGAGCGGGCGATGAGATTCGAACTCACGACCCTAACCTTGGCAAGCTAGCAAAATAACCTTTAGGCATTTGATTTGTAATTGCTTTTTCCTCTATTGAACACGGAGGAAACAATGGCATCTATCAGAAAATTGCCCTCAGGAAAGTATTACTGCCAAGTCCGTCTGAAAGGCTCAAAACCAGTCTACAAGACATTCTCACAACTACAAGACGCAGAAAACTGGGCGAAGGAAAGAGAGAAAATTGCTCGAAGCAACGCATCCCTCTCAAATACTACATTAAAATTTGATTCCAAAGATACTCTAAGAGACGTCGGCTCTCGCTATTGCTCTATCGTCCTTAATGGTAAAGCATCTCAATATCAAACTTTGATGCGTGTTGAACGCATGGCCAAGTATTTTCCGCAACCGTTTGGCCAGATTAGCAAATGGAATGTGAACGACTACAGGCTTGCTCGATTGAAATCTGTGTCGCCCACAACTTGCCGAGACGAACTGGTCTTGCTGAGCAGACTGTTTAAGTGGATAAGCCGTGAACTTCTTCTTGATCTGCCCAATCCCTGCATAGATATAGCTCTACCAAGATCGTCAAAGCCGAGAGACAAGGTGGTATCTCCGGAGGAAATGGAGATGCTACTTAAAGCAATGTCCCCTCGAATGGCTGTTATCATTGAGCTTGCTTATGAGACTGCCATGAGGAGATCAGAAATACTCAAACTAACACCCTCCTGCTTGCACCTCGATAGACGCCTTCTCGATGTTATTGACGGCAAGACTGGTAGCCGCACAGTACCCCTTACAAGAAGGGCCGCAGAGCTTCTCTCAGGGGCTGTAAAGGCTTGTTCTAAGGATGATGCCCATATTTTCCAAGTATCCGCTTACGGAGTCTCTCAGGCCCTTAGAAGGGCAAGACAAAAGCTAGGATTATCTGATGACATACGTGTACACCAATTGAGGCATTCAAGAATTAGCATTGTAGCCCGTAAGGGCTTTAACAACGCTCAGATAATGGCGGTCTCTGGACATAAAGATGTAAGGTCAGTTCAACGCTACACCCACCTAAACGCCGTTGATGTAGTAGATTTGCTATGAAAAACTTAGGAATGGGAATTATTTCATAAACTATTCGGCTTAGAAATTCTAACTTTTGTTGAACTTACCGTTACGCATGCGTTTAGTCTGATATAAATAGTGGTCACTATGGAATATTTATACTCTTTGGTGTAACTTAGCCGCGATTTCAACAAATAATTTGGTTTTGGATCTAATGGAATAAGGGCTTGGAATAATAGGCAATGGAAAGAAGAGTTCTGAAAGTATTTTTGGGTTCGCCGGGTGACTTGCAGAAGGAACGAGAAAGGGCCCGTTCGATTGTTGAAGAAGAGAATAAAAATCATGCTTACAATCACGGATACCAAATTGAATTAGTGGGGTGGGAAGACACAGTAGCTCAAGCAAGGCGCGCTCAAGCGACGATAAACAGAGAACTTGATCAATGCGAGTACTTCATTGGAATGATGTGGCAAAAGTGGGGAACTGCACCTGGGGGTGAAGGTCATCCATATACATCAGGATTTGAGGAAGAATTTCGGAGATCAATGGATAGAAAACGAGCGACTGAAAAGCCTGAAATTGCTTTGTTATTTAAAAAACCCACTGAAGAGTTATTGGCAGATCCGGGCCCCGAGATTACGAAGGTATTAAAATTCAAAAAAGAAATTGTAGATGCCAAAGAACTTACCTTTCAGGAGTTCGATAAACTCGACGAATTCGCTACTAAGTTTCGTGCCATTATAAGCTTGATTCTAAACATGCAATTAGATGCTTCAAAAGCCGAAGATATTGTATCAGAGGAGTCTATAAAGGAAACTTCAAATGATGGCTCCCAAAAAGATATTGCGCCTTCTACTACATCACTTTTTGATCCCAGCTCAATACACTTCATTGAATCCTTATTCGAAAATAGCGAGATTGATGCTACGTCAATAGCAAGGTTCCGCCTTATAGCAAATTCAATGCATAAATCCGGAAATGATGATATTTCGCTTGGCGTTCATGATTCCAATTTGATTTATCGGAATAAAGACGCAATCACCCTAGAAAGCAGAGAAACTAAATTCCTTATTAAAACGGGTGTAAGCAATTTCCAAAGTGAAGTCGTACCCATATGGTATTGGCTTTTTTCGACAACAGAAAGCCCGCAGTATGAAATTACTTTTAGAACATTATATGGTAGTAATCGTCATCGGGAAAATGCGTTAAAAATACTGCGGTTGTGCTCTTGGGATATTGCAGATATCAGTGAGTTATTTACCCGGAAATCCATAATCGAAATCTGGTTGAATAATAACACATCAAATGATTTACGTTTGGCAGCGTTTTCCTATTTACAAGAATGTGGCCGCGAAGAAGATTTGCCACAAATTTCGTCTTTCCATGACAGCTCTGAAACAAATATTTCAATTGCAGCAGTTAGCGCCACGATTGGTATACTATCAAAATTTAGCATTTCAGAGGCACTCGAATTTATTGCTACGCGGGAAGATGCAGATATATCTCCAGCGATAGCTCAAAAACTCCTGTCCAAGCCCAGTATGATTGAAACGACGCTTCTTAAGAATTGTCTATCAAACCAATCCACAGAGTTTTTGATTTTGGTGGCCAAAGAGCTCAATAAACGCGAAAAACTCTCATTAGACGACGCCAAATTACTTGGGGAGTCTGGCAATGCTCAAGTTAGACTCATTAGTACGCAAACATTTCAGAGGCACAGAGATGAATTCTCTTTGTCCGACGCAAAAAAGATACTCGTCAAACCTACAAAAAACAGAACACTAATTTCATGGTTTTCTACTACTTCAATAGACCACGACGGTGAAGCAGTTTATGATTCATATGAGATCGCAGTCTTTTGTGAACTGCCCGTAGAAGAACTCAGACAGAAAGTGAAGTCGGCTTCTATTTATAACTCTAATGCACTTAAAGCATACTATACTCGTTACTTTTCTTCAGCGCGAAGCGAAATGATTAACAATTTAGAAGACAAATTTGTCTCGTATTTTGAAGATAAGCGCGAAAAAATTAGTGAACCTAATGTACCGCCGACCGACAGCCTTACTAATTTCCTTCGACTTAGTATGTTAAAATCGGTGCTTGATATTCTTTGTGAGAAAGGGGGAGTTAAGGACCTACAACTAGCCAGAAACCTGATCGACGAAAGCGAAATCCAGTTATCGAATACAATTGCCTCATTTTTAGCGAAACATGGCAGCTGGGAAGATGCTGAGCGAATTGCAAAATTGACTAACGATGCATCATTTAGCGGTGGATTACTACCTTCTCCAAATAAAATGAATGACTATAAGGAAATTGCCACTGCTCTTTTGAAGCTTGGTGGTGAAAGGATCGCTGATTTATTCGCGCTCGATATCTCATCTTCTGTAAAAAAATGGATGATCCATCTTCTCTCCAAACCAAAATTCATTTCATTTGACGACAAACAAATATGTCAAATGCTAAGAAATGAAAGCGAGTATATTAGGCAAGCCGTCGCTTTTAAATCAATTTTATGCTTAACGAAGTCAAGATTGGAAAAAATATTATACCTATACTATAAAGGGGAAGATAGTCACTATTATAATGCTATATTTTGGTTGGATTTAGGC
The DNA here is from genome assembly GCF_020731145.1 of Sneathiella sp. HT1-7. Lineage (GTDB taxonomy): Bacteria > Pseudomonadota > Alphaproteobacteria > Sneathiellales > Sneathiellaceae > Sneathiella. The sequence continues at coordinate 552,897 of NZ_JAJFZN010000001.1, forward strand.
ATTAGCACCCCTTCTAAATTGGCAAAATCGATAGCTAGAAGTAAAATTTAGCACAATTGAACAACCCGAAGTTAACGCATGAGTTTCAGAGCGACATAAAACAAATTAACGTGAGTCCATTTATAAGGTACGGGTGATCAAGTTATCAAACCCCATGACATCTAAGCATATGAAGCTATTATTTTTTCCAGCTAAAGAGAAACTGGATTGCAATTTATGTAATTATTCAAACCAAAATGGCTAATTTCTGACATTTCCAGTTCCTAATTAGCATGGGATATATAGTCTGCAATTACTCCTACATCACCCCCGTATAGGAGCGTTAGTAGGTAGTATTCTCAACCTTTATCTTTGCAATTAGGTGATACCGAATACCTACATTTTTGTTAGAAATTTTTTGGCTCGAATGAAGTTAGCTTGTATACCCCGTGCACCCCCGGGATACCCCCTCAACTAATAGAAAAAAATATTCTCAATGATGCCCATCATAACATTCTTTTTTAACCGAATGACCTGACCCTAACTACGACTAGGTTAGGGTCATGCTTGCAGAATCAAACGATTAGGTTGAATTTACTCGTGTAATTTTGTCCATTGGTCAGATAAGGTGCCAAGGCTACATGCAGAACTAAAGAAGTCTAAACGAACTGAAAATGAATTTGGGATACATATTGTGAGCATTTCTTTCAGAAAATTTGCTGCTAGAAGCCCACTTATGTGAAACCTGATAATATGCGTGACAAGATATATTACTTTAAGACTGAATGGCTTCAGCCTGAATCTGCCGTTAGTACGTTAGTAGATTGCACTGGTTTATCGCCTATAATTAACGGATCCAAAATCGGGATAAGTACAGCAGATAAAGTTCTTTCGAAACAAGGTCTCTCCCCATTGGCTATGGGCTATGAGCAACCGATTAACCATCTGGACTTACGATCAACAATTCAGGGTCTTCTAGAGGTGACAGAAGACAACACAGACTTTCTTCGAAAACTTACTCCAGAAATAAAACCCCCTAAAGAATTACACAGAACTCAAGCTTTAGAGTCATTTGGACATTTGATATCCCTACTAAACCGTGTTTACTTAGAGCCGCATCCGGAAGCTGCCGCCGAATGCGGAGAAGAAGCATTAAGAATTTTGCTTTCATTCGTTCCGCAATTAGAATTTGCAACTCCAATTACTGTAGATTTAAAGCTACAGGAAAGTATATTTTCCTTTACTAAAATTGCTCTATTGATTGAGAAACTGGGCTTAGATGCGGTAAAAGGCAAATCTAAAACAGACGACGCGATGGCCGGGCTCAAACAAGCGTCACTCCAAATTCCCGACTATGTTGACGCGCTCACTCGCCTATATCCTATCATATTCACATTCCCATTCAAAAGAACTGGCTGTTCCTGGCATTTCTATTCAAGAGATCTTTTTGGCCTCCCTTATGATTTGACAACTAGTTTTTCTGACCAATTCACTTCTTTATCTACAATAAGAGCGTCAGTTCCAAATCCCAATGGGTTAAGGGGATTCAAGCTACCTACAAAAAATGGAGTATGGCGAGTTTTAAGAGAAGCAGTAAATGCGGTTAACAATATTTTTTCGTTCATCAATAACTTTACTAACTTTGTTGATTCTAGCGATTCAATTGATCTTATGCGGCAAAATAAATTTGAAATATCAATCCACTTTCTGTTTGCAGACCTACAAGCAATTGTAAATACCTCAAGCCCGCATAGTCGATTTGCTTTTACCCTCAATTTTTTTGACAGATTAGCTAATTTGTATCGCGGATACACTGGTGATCGCACAAAAGATGAATCCGCCATTTCGCTACTGTTAATGTCTGAGCAGTTTGGGAAAAAGCTCGCTACGATGCTGTCAAAAAATTATTCAAGCTCTGACAGCGAATTTGGCGAGGCATTGTCACGTTCTACAATAACCACGTATAGAAATATTAAAGACAAGCTATTAGATGATCTTGGCACGGAAAGTGCCGAAGAAAGAAGGGGCGAATATATCCGTATCTTAAGAAATCTGGCGCACGGGGGTTATCTCGAAACAAAGAAATATGACGATTATTTACTTACGAGCAGAATGGAACTCCCAGAAGACTTGGTTACCCTGCCGTGGTTATTAATGTTTGGAATGTGCTCTAATCCTGTTCAATTTTTCTCATTACTAGAAAGCGAATGATGAGAACGCCCTAAAATAAATTATCGTGGTCCAGTATAGAGAGAGGAATTATCAAGATAGAACTATAAGCAATAGAACGCGATTAACTAATGATAAGACGTCATTCCATTATAATATTATTTCGTTATATTATTACGTTCATTAACTAATTTGACGTTAGCGTTCAATGTACTAGCGAGATCAAATACGACTGTTATTCGTAACCATATAATCCATGTACTTTCCGCCATTGCTCATCACGAATATGATACGTTCTATGCGTTTCCATATACGATTTCGTCTCGGCCTCTATATCTGACATATTGACCAAGGAAGGTCCATCATATCCTTCTGGCGGATCATATACTGCTTCATCTAAATCTATCTTACATTCCGTTCCTATAACTTCGCTGAATGACTCAGTCATGGCGTTGTGCAGTAATTTTTCTCCACCTCGACGTACAATGAAGGAGTCATGAATTGGAAGCGCTGTTATTGGTGGCGAATTGTCCAATAGTTTAATCATCACACGTTCCGCAATCTGAGAATCTAAATTCTGGGTTGCGCCCCAAGCACTTGAGAAAAAATCGTTTTCAATAGGCTCATGGAATTTTATTAAGTCACTCAACAAATCGGAATACGGTCTCCCCGTGAGTTCCTCAAATTGCCGTCGCCGAGATTTTATTTTTTGAGAAAGAGACATTTCACCCCAATCAACCGGCAAAGGGTCTGGATCCAGATCAGGTCCAAAACGATGCCATTGTTTGGGATTTCTAGAGGAGGGATCACTATTAACAAGTTGATTGAAAGCTTTTTTAATTAATGGCCTGAGACTAACGTCCCATCCCTCCAGTATATAAGAATCTTCAGGAGGCTCCCTATCCACAAACGCATAAAGCATATGGGGTTGGAGGGTTGCATAATCCATCTCCCGAGTAACACACCCTTCTATCTCGATAAATTTTCTGTATTCACTAGGCAATCCCTGCCACCAGCCTCCGTAAAACCTTCCTCCATTACTGAAGCTACCTAAAGAGAAAATTCGTCGAAGGGATCTATTTGAGAACTCAAGAGGCTCTCTGAACTCATCATTATCAGTTGTCTCGACTATCCCCTGCTCCCCCACACGAGATAGACGTCTTCTTATCAGTTCGAAATCGTCATCAGAGATAGACAGATTGATCAAGCTGGATTGTAAATTCTCATTTATTCTCCTGATATTTTTTCGAGAAGCTTCTAAGTCAAACTTTCCCGGTTTAGGAAATGAAATGAAATTTTTGTTTTCTGTATCCTTGACAAAAATCACTGGGGCGTTGGGATCGGTCAATATGCAAGCCCAATTTACCTCAAATTCATCAAATAGAGTTTGGAGGCCGGGCGCAGCTCGCATTCGCGACGAAATATCACTGAACCCTTGTTTAGCAACATGATTTTCAATTAGCTGTTGGTGCTCCAGAAAATCGATAACTCGTAGAAATATTCTTTCAGATATGAAGGGGCTACTATTTTCATAGTCCCAGTAAGAACCCCCTTCAATAAAATATTTTTTCGACCGGCTATAACCGATATATAGTTCTGGATCTGCACTCCAAGCGGATGCTAAATCTGCCAGTACAATCTCAAAGTGACGAAAATAGCTTTCCGCCTCAGACTCTGACAATCCTCTGATTCCCTGTTCTTTACGGGATTCCAAATACGTATTTTTAATATCGGAAACAAATTGAGTAAACTGTTCGGATTTAACAACTAGGTCTGTCCTATTACGCCTTGAGTTCCCCAAACTATCCATAGCAGCTAGCCTCACCTAAGTTGGATTACGCTAGTTAATCCCAGTCATTCCAGTTGTTTGAACATAACCAAATCCGTTTCTATGTGCAAAGCACGTACATTATGAGCGGGCGTAGCTCAGGGGTAGAGCTATTTCATGCCACAGCTTGCTGTGAGCACCTTGCCAAGCAGATGTGTACAGAAGTGTGTACAGTGCCTTGAATTGTGCACAGAAACTGCTAGGATTCTCGAAGGAAAAAGCAAACAATCACAAAAAAGCCCCGCATTCCTGCAGGGCCTTTTTTGAAAATTGGAGCGGGCGATGAGATTCGAACTCACGACCCTAACCTTGGCAAGGTTATGCTCTACCCCTGAGCTACGCCCGCTCGAGCGTGCAACATCCGTTGCGAGGCGGGATAATACGTAAATAGCCCCTGAATGCAAGCGCGTTTTGTCAAAAAATGCGGCTTTTGTGAATTCTTTATTTCCTCTGGCGGATGGAGCCGCTAATTTTCTCGCATCCAAACCGGAGAGAGGAGAGAGAATGCCCGCAACACCCGAGGAATTATTCGAGACGCTAGATGCGCTGGGAATCACCTATGAAACCCACCACCATGCGCCGGTTTTCACGGTCGATGAAGCGCAGGCGCATACGGATCATATCCCCGGCGGGCATTGCAAGAACCTGTTCCTGAAAGACAAGACCGGAGATTTATACCTGATCGTCTGCCTTCAAGAGACGGCAGTTGATTTAAAAGAATTTCGCAAATTGGTCGGCGCGAAAAACCTGAGTTTCGGAAAGCCGGAACTCCTGTGGGAAACACTCGGTGTGGAACCGGGCTCGGTGACACCATTTTCCCTCATCAATGATACGAACCAATGCGTTTCAGTGATACTTGAAAAGCGGATGATGGCGCATGATCTGCTCAACTATCATCCGCTTCGCAATACAATGACAACGCAAATAACCTCACCGGATCTGGAGAAGTTCATCCTTGGATGCGGACATCAACCCCGCATTCTTGAGCTACCGGAACGCGGATAAGATTTCACAGGCACCTTGATTGTCTTTATCCATGGCCTAAATCATCCACAGGAGTCTTAACAAACCTAACGTATGGTGCTATCCCATGGACCGAGCAATGGCTGCTCTGATGGCTCGCTCTTCTTTGAAAACAAAAAACATTGGTGAACCGGACTTATGGAAACTCTGATTGGCGACGGTGCCGTTACAAGCGATGACTTGATCAAGGATGGCTCTACAGAGGGCTTTATGCAGGACGTGGTCGAGGCGAGCAAGGAGACTCTGGTCCTTGTTGATCTCTGGGCACCTTGGTGCGGCCCGTGCAAACAGCTTGGCCCAATGATTGAAAAGGTAGTCACCGACGCGAAAGGCACCGTTAAGCTCGTCAAGATTGATATTGACCAGCACCCGCAGATCGCCCAGAGCCTCCAGGTACAATCCATCCCGGCGGTATTCGCCTTTAAAGATGGTCAGCCTGTAGACGGCTTCATGGGCGCGCTGCCGGAAAGCAAGATCAAGGAATTTGTGGAGAAGCATGCGGGTCCAATTGGGCCGTCCCCAATCGACGAAGCATACGGCTCCGGCACGGAAGCATTAGAGGCAGGGGACACGGAAGTCGCACTCACCGCCTTCGCAAAAATACTGGAACTGGACCCGGACCATGTTGATGCAAAAGCGCAGCTTGCCCGGGTATATGTCAAGCTCGGGGAACTTGACGCCGCCAAGAGCCTGATGGCTACACTTCCGGAAGACGTCAAGCAAACCCCCGCCGTTACAGCCGCGCTCGCCGCTATCTCAATCGCTGAAAATGCGGCAGATGCCGGCGAACTGGAACCGCTCCGCCAAAAGGTTGAGGAGAACCCCGATGACCTTGCAGCCCGACTTGAATACGGAATTGCGCTCGCGGGCAGTGCCGACTATGAAGCCGGCGGGGCAGAGTTTCTGGAAATTATCCGCCGGGACCGGGACTGGAATGAGGCCGCAGGACGGCAGGAACTCCTCAAAATGCTGGAAGTGATGGGGCCGGCTGACCCGCTTACCAAAAGCCTTCGTCGGCAACTGTCATCGATCCTATTCGCATGACGGACACGGGCGCAAATACAGGACTGGAAGAACTTCCGACTGCCCTGCCGATCTTTCCATTGACCGGCGCCCTTCTGTTGACGAATGGACATTTACCGCTGAATATTTTCGAGCCGCGCTACCTTGCCATGGTGCAGGACGCTATGGCAACGCATCGCCTGATCGGCATGATCCAGCCGCGCGACCCAGAAACCAACCATATGACTCCAGAGACCTACCAAATTGGCTGCGCCGGTAAGATCTGCGAATATGGCGAACTACCGAATGGAATGCTACGCATTACACTGGAAGGCATTTGCAGATTCGAAGTTATTGAAGAACTCAATGTGGCCACGCCCTACCGACAAGTTAAAGCGGCGTACCGCAAATTCATTCATGATATGGAACCGCTACAACAAAATTGCGTGGATCGCTTGGCCCTGCACGAAGCATTGCATCATTTTCTGGAATTTGAAGAAGAGGCTAGCGACTGGCAAACTCTCGACCATCTGGACGACGATAGCCTGGTAAATTCCCTTTCCATGATCTGCCCCTTTTCCCCTGTCGAAAAACAGGCTCTGCTTGAAGCTGTAGATATTTCAGCCAGATCAGATTTGTTGATCAGCCTGCTGCAAATGATGCTCCAACAGGTAGAAACACACCGCACCGTGCAATAACCTCTACTTAAAGAGACACCCATGTCCGACAACAAGACGTTAGCCGTTGATCCAAAACTTCTAGAGATCCTTGTCTGCCCCCTCACCAAGGGACCATTGATTTTTGATCGGGAGAATAATGAGCTAGTCAGTAAGAGTGCAAATCTCGCCTACCCGATACGAAACGGCATTCCCATCATGCTCGTGGATGAAGCACGCGAGATTGACGAGACGACGGGCTAATGAGCGGTGAAATTTATGACGAGGCAGGTCGCCCGAAACCGACCGAGGTCCGCCTGAAAAAAGCTGAGAAAACGTTGGCTGTTTCGTTCGAAGATGGCCATTCATTCCAATTCCCGGCAGAGCTTTTACGCGTGGAAAGCCCCTCCGCGGAGGTTCAGGGCCACGGGGCAAGCCAAAAACAGACCGTTGCAGGACGGCGACATGTCGGGATTATGGGCCTGGAACCGGTTGGCAACTACGCGGTGCGCATCAGTTTCGATGACTTGCATGATACAGGCCTGTTTTCCTGGGCCTATCTTTATGAACTCGGCCTCAATCAGGAAACTATCTGGGAGGCATACCTCGACAATCTTGCGAAAGCCGGTCTTAGCCGGGATCCATAAACTGCGACTATAGCGCCTCGCCCCGCAGCAGACGTGGCATTTTTCCGACCGTACCGCGCGCATGTTCCATGAACAACCCTTTGAGCTTGGGCATCCGGTTTACCGCAGCAAGCCCCACATCACGGGCTATCCGGATCGGCACAACATTATTTGTAAAGAGCCGGTTTAATCCATCAGTAATTGCCAGCAGGACAACACTGTCCAACCTGCGCCAGCGCTGATAGTCCTCCAGCACCGTGCCTCCCCCTATATCCTGCCCAAGCCGGGCCGCGTCGATAACCACTTCCGCAAGTGCCGCCACATCCCTTAGGCCAAGGTTTAGTCCCTGCCCGGCAATCGGATGCATGCCATGCGCCGCATCCCCGATGAGCGCGAGCCGTAAATCGGCATATCGTTCCGCCTGATGCAGATTGAGAGGGTAGCCCCAGCGCGGACCAACCACTTTAAGATCACCCAGATAATCGCCGAAGCGTTTAGTCATCTCCCGGTGAAATTCAGGCTCCGGCAGCGCCATAATGACTTTCGCACGCTCCGTTTGTTCCGTCCAGACAAGAGAGGACCGGTTCCCCGTCATTGGCAAAATTGCAAAGGGTCCGGGCTTCAAAAACCGCTCCTGCGCTACACCGTGATGCGGTTTCTCGTGCGCGATGGTGCAGACAATACCCATTTGATCATAGGACCAGCCAACGGATTTAATTCCGGCCTGTTTCCTGATCGGTGAATTGCGGCCATCCGCAGCAACGATAAGACGCGCGGTTACCGCCTCACCTGAAACAAGATGCGCCGTAACACCTGAACAATCTCGAACAATCTCGCTATATTCCGCAGGAGCCTTAATGGTAAGCGTGGGGATTTCCGCTGCCCGCGCATACAACGCTTGGCGAAGATGCCGGTTTTCCACCATATGGCCAAAGGGCTCATCACCAAGTTGGCGATGATCGTAATGAAGGAAGAAATTTGAGGGGCCGTCTGTAATCCGAATATCCAGCATCGGCTCTGCTGCTTTAACGTGATCCCAGATACCGCAAGCACGGAAAAGATTTCGCGATGCATGAGCAATTGCCGAAACTCGACCATCGAATTCCGCATCCACAAGATGTGTCGGCTCCTCTCTCTCCAGAACCAATACGTCCAGCCCAGCAGACGCGACAGCAATAGCGAATGGCAGCCCGTTCAGGCCACCACCCACCACTAGCACATCCACTTTATTTAATTTTCCCGTCATCATTTCCGCCATGTGAACAAATTCACCAGATTACTTGCCACTAATTAAGATATATGTCTAATTTGCTGTCATGGCAAAGCATTGGCACGAAATGACAGCCCTGGAACTTGGGCACCTTATAGGCGAAGGGACGATTGATCCAATCGAACTTGCGCAATATTTTTTCGAACGGATTAAAAAACTCGATCCGGAACATAAAATATATGTCCGCCTAACTGAAGAACGCGCTTTAAGCGAAGCAAAAGCCGCTGCAATCCGGGCGGCGATTGGAAGACGGCTCAGCCCGCTGGATGGTGTGCCGATTTCTTGGAAAGACCTATTTGATACGGCAGGCGTCGAGACGGAAGCCGGTACGCGGCTTTATGAAGGGCGTATACCGGCGACGGACGCAGAATGCCTGACACGGGCAAGCCGCGCCGGGCTTGTCTGTCTTGGCAAAACGAATATGCCAGATATTGCCTTTTCTGGTATCGGCGTAAACCCGTGGACAGGAACCGGAGCTAATCCCTTTGATCGAGAAATTGATCGGGTTCCAGGCGGATCGTCGGCAGGTGCAGCTCTCTCCATTGCAGAAGGGCTGGCGCCGGCGGCTATCGGATCAGACACAGCTGGCTCCGTCCGGATCCCGGCGGCATGGTGCGGTGTCACTGGCCTCAAAACAACATATGGACAGATTTCGCTGGAAGGAGCCGTCCCGCTCTCCTATTCTCAGGACACCATCGGCCCTCTCACCAAGGACATAGCCGATGCGAATATTCTCTACAGCATTCTTTCCGGCAGGCCAGCCGCCGACCTTTCTGGCTCTTCATTAGAAGGTGTACGGATCCTACGCGCGACAAGCCAGTTCGATGAACTGTCCGATCCCGCCATTACGGAACAGGTGAAAAAGGGCCTCTCCCTTTTAGCAGCCGCCGGCGCAATCGTGACAGAAGGGCCGGTACCGGCATTCGATGACGTTGTCGCATTAACGGCCAAGCATGGCAGCCCGGCTGCCATAGAGGCCTGCATGATGTATGGCGATCAAATTCGCGCCAATCGCGGCTGCATGTATGAACCGATTGAAGAACGAATCCTAGCTGCGGACAAACTCACAGCGGTCGACGCCGCCGCACTCTACCACGGGCTGGAAACATTAACCGCAGATTATATTGATCAAACCGCTGGCTATGATCTGGTGGTCGGCCCAACACAGCCCGAGCATCCTCCCGCGATAGCGCCGCTCCTTCAAAGTGTCGATGCTTACTTAAGAGCGACAATGATGTCGATCAGCCTCACGCGTCTGGCAAATTTACTTCGGTTGTGCGCAACAACTCTCCCTTGCGGCCTTGAAAGCGGCTTTCCCGTCGGCCTGATGCTGATGGCGCCAGGTGATACCGAAGGAAAGCTGCTGCGTCTGTCCACCGCAGCGGAAGTTGCCCTCAGACCTCTAAATGCCTAAAAATTAGGCTTTTTGTCATATTTGATTAAATTTTGTGCATTTTTATAGGCTATCGGCGCTCAATTTTTTGGCACCATATGCTTAATACATTGATAACACTATAAATTTCAAATCGAACCTCAGTTGGCACGGGTCTTGAAAAAAGAAGGCCGAAACCGGAGTTTTTTGCCCCGGTCAAACGACAAGTCAATGAGGTGACCATCATGAAGCTGGTAATGGCTGTAATAAAGCCCTTCAAACTGGACGAAGTGCGCGATGCCTTGACATCCATCGGTGTCGACGGGCTGACTGCAACAGAAGTCAAGGGGTATGGCCGACAAAAAGGGCATACAGAAATATACCGCGGCGCGGAGTATGCAATCTCTTTTCTCCCCAAAATTAAAATTGAGGTTGCCGTCAAAGAGGATCTTGCCGAACAGGTGGTCGAAGCAATTGCTGGCGCTGCGAAAACCGGACAGATCGGCGATGGCAAAATTTTTGTGTTCGATTTGATGAATGTCGTCCGTATTCGCACGGGCGAAACTGACGCAGACGCGCTCTAGGAGATTAATGATGCGTAATTTGAAATATATAAAAACTGCCGCCGCATCCTTTGCGGCATTCGCTCTTATTGGCGCGGCGCCCGCTTTTGCCGCAGTTGATAGCGAAACGGCCTATGTTCTCAACACATTCTCATTCCTTGTAAACGGCGCGCTCGTTATGTGGATGGCTGCTGGTTTTGCCATGCTCGAAAGCGGACTTGTTCGTTCCAAGAATACGGCGACCATTTGCCTTAAGAATATCGCCCTTTACTCGGTTGCCGGACTGACCTTCTATCTCGTCGGCTATAACCTCATGTATATGGATGTGACCGGCTATATTGGAAGCTTCAGCCCATTCTGGGGCCCAGATGATACGGAAGCATTGTCCGGCACCTTCGCAGATGGCGGCTATTCCGCATCTTCCGATTGGTTCTTCCAGATGGTTTTTGTTGCAACGGCAGCTTCCATCGTATCAGGTACATTGGCTGAGCGGATCAAGCTCTGGTCATTCCTCGCCTTCGTCGTCCTGTTGACCGCTATTATCTATCCGATCCAGGGTTCTTGGGTATGGGGCGGCGGCTGGCTCGCAGAAATGGGCTTCTCCGACTATGCCGGCTCAACGCTTGTGCATTCCGTTGGTGGCTGGGCTGCATTGACTGGCGCGATCATCCTTGGTGCCCGTAAAGGCAAATATTCTGCCGAAGGCAAAGTTCACCCGATCCCCGGGGCAAACCTGCCGCTTGCAACACTTGGTACTTTCGTCCTGTGGCTTGGTTGGTTCGGCTTTAACGGTGGTTCCGTACTTGCGCTCGGATCTGCTGCCAGCGCCATCGAGATGGCAAATGTCTTCGCCAATACCAACATGGCGGCAGCCGGTGGTGTTCTCGCAGCCATGATCGTTACGCAGATCATGTACAAGAAAGTCGACCTAACGCTGGCCTTGAACGGTGCGATCGGCGGTCTTGTATCAATCACTGCTGAACCTGCTGATCCAACAATCGGAATGGCCATTATCATTGGCGCCATTGGTGGTGCAATTGTGGTCTTTGCGGTTCCACTGCTCGACAAGTTGAAAATCGACGATGTTGTCGGTGCCATCCCGGCCCATCTCTTCTGTGGTATCTGGGGTACGATTGCGGTTGTCATTTCCGATCCGGATGCGACACTCGTTACACAGCTGACCGGCATTGTCTCAATCGGTATCTTCGTACTTGTCCTTAGCAGCATCTTCTGGCTGATCCTGAAATATACGATGGGTATCCGGGCGAGCGAAGAGGACGAAGTCGAAGGCCTCGACAAGGCGGAACTTGGGCTTGAAGCCTATCCTGAATTTGGGCAAGGCTCACAATCCTTCTAAACGACACTGGGCGGCAATGCCGCCCAGTACTTACGCAAATGCCCAATTTTTAGTCCTGAATATGGTTAAAAATTGGGCATTTTTCGTTTGTGGTTACTCAAGCTTTGCCCAAAAGCACCAAAAATGGGCAAGATCAAACTTGGCACGCTCCTTGATTAACAAAGACTAATCCGCGCCCCAACGCGGCAAAAGAATATGAGGGAGCTAAGTTGAATGTCTGAGGGAATTACAGGCACGGACGTCCTGTTCGTGCTAATAGGTGCTATTCTTGTTTTTGCCATGCATGCCGGTTTTGCTTTTTTAGAAGTTGGTACGGTCCGGCGAAAAAATCAGGTTAATGCCCTGGTTAAAATCATTACCGATTTCGGCGTTTCAACAATCAGTTACTTCTTTGTCGGCTACGCAGTTGCCTATGGCGTTGATTTTCTGGTGGATGCCGCCGTTCTTTCCGGCGAGTCAGAAGCAGATGGATATGCCTTTTCCAGCAACGGATATGATCTGGTCAAATTTTTTTTCCTGCTGACATTTGCCGCTGCCATCCCGGCCATTATATCGGGCGGTATCGCTGAACGTGCGAAATTCTGGCCGCAGCTTATGGCCACCGCGATCCTGACCGCCTTGATATACCCCTTCTTGGAGGGGATCATCTGGAATGGCAATTTTGGTATCCAGGGATATATCGAAGATATGTTCGGGGTGGGTTTTCACGATTTCGCCGGATCGATTGTCGTTCATGCTGTTGGCGGATGGATCGCCCTTGGCGCCGTTTTGCTACTTGGGGCCCGGCAAGGACGCTATACAAAAGATGGTCGCGTAAATGGTATCCCGCCATCAAATATCCCGTTTCTCGCCCTTGGCTCCTGGATCCTGTGCATCGGGTGGTTTGGCTTTAACGTCGTGAGCGCGCAAACAGTTGGCGGGATTTCCGGCCTCGTTGCCATGAACTCCCTCATGGCCATGGTCGGCGGGATCGTCGCCGCGCTTTTCGCCGGACGCAATGACCCGGGATTTGTGCATAACGGTGCGCTTGCCGGCCTTGTCGCTGTCTGCGCCGGTTCGGATATCATGCATCCCATCGGGGCACTCCTGACAGGTGGGATCGCGGGTGGATTGTTCGTATTTGCCTTTACCTATTGTCAGAACAAGCTGAAAATTGATGACGTGCTGGGCGTTTGGCCATTGCACGGACTCTGCGGGCTGTGGGGCGGCATCGCTGCCGGCATCTTCGGGCTGGAGGCACTTGGTGGTCTCGGCGGTGTCAGCTTTATGGCTCAACTTTTGGTCAGTCTTCTCGCGAGTAGTTACGCACTGTTCGCAGGCTTCCTCGTCTATGGCCTGCTAAAAAAGGTCAGCGGTATCCGATTATCGGAAGAGGATGAATTTATCGGCGCTGATCTCAGCATCCATAAAATCGGTGCCTATCCGGAACAAGACTTGAGCTGATAGGCATCATGACGCCCGAAAGGCGTGGTATAAAAGCAAGAAGTCGCGAATTATACCTCCTTTCGGCGTGTTGCCGCTTGTATACCCGGGGTGATTTAACTAAGTTCGGAGGCCGTTTATCCCCTTCGACATCGGTATCCTGGGTATATGATTAACTCCGAACTATCCCATTTACGCGGATCTCCCTTCGATGCTCTGCGCTCGCTTCTTGATCCTCTGAATCCGGCTCAAGGTTTTGAGCCTACCCTTCTAACGATTGGCGAGCCGCAACATAAGCCGCCGCAGTTGATGAATGATGCGTTGCGCGCCAATGAACATCTTTACGGAAAATATCCCCCTGTTGGCGGTACCCCCGGCTTACGAAGCGCAATCACGGGATGGCTTACCCGCCGATACGCGCTAACTGATGGAATGATCGAGGCCGATCAGAATATTGCGCCGGTGAATGGAACCAAAGAAGCTCTCTATATGATCGCATCCGTGATTACGGAGCGAGCGGGCCACAATCAGCCAAAGCCAGTTATTCTCCTACCGACGCCCTATTACCATGTCTATCATGCCGCCGCCGTCATGGCCGGGGCGGAACCTGTTTTTCTGCCCGCAGGGCCGGACACTCATTTCTTTCCGGATCTGGACGCGCTCACACCGGAACTTCTCAATCGCGCAACCGCCTTTTACTTATGCAATCCTTCAAATCCACAAGGAACCGTTGCAAGCGCGGAATATCTGACGGCTGCCCTCGCCCTCGCTCGCAAGCATGATTTCATGCTGATCGTCGATGAATGCTATTCAGAGATTTATGATAAAACACCGCCGACTGGTATTCTTGAAATCTGCGCGAAGGCTGGCGGCGCACTTGACCATGTGCTTGCATTTCATTCTCTCTCAAAGCGCTCTAGCGCCGCAGGGCTGAGATCCGGCTTTTGCGTTGGCGAAAGCGATATTATCAAGACTTTTCTCAATTTACGGAATTTTGCTGGCGCAGCGTCCCCCCTCCCCGTTTGTGCAGCGGCAGCGGCACTCTGGAATGACGATACTCATGTAGTGGAAAATCGTGCTCTGTACCGCCAGAAATTTGATATTGCTGAAAAAATATTCGGATCAAAGTTTGGCTTTTACCGTCCTGAAGGGGGATTTTTTCTCTGGTTGGATGTCGGCGACGGTGTCGAGGCCGCAATACGTCTCTGGACGAAGGCCGCAATCCGGGTCCTGCCAGGAAAGTTTTTGAGTGTTGCCGATTCAGATGGCATCAATCCCGGTGATCCATATATTCGAATTGCTCTGGTCTCGGCGCCAGAGGACAGTAAAGAGGCTTTAACTAGACTCGCCAATAGCTTATAGAATGTCCGTATGATGTTTAGATCAAAAGGTTCCAAATCGATTTCCCTATTGCCGAGTGGAAGTGTAGATTTTCTCCACCGTCGGCTCGTTGAACTGTGCGGACTGGCGTTATTGCTGCTGGCATTCATTTGCGTACTGGCACTTGTTTCCTATTCTCCGGATGATCCCAATTTCAATCACGCGACATCAAACCCAGCGAGTAATTTTCTCGGGCTTGGCGGCGCTCATCTTGCGGATTTATTGCTGCAAACCATCGGGTTTGGTTCCATTGCCCTGGTCCTCGGCCTTGTCGCTTGGTCATGGCGGGTGATGTCACATCGGGGATTGCGGTGGGGCTGGGTGCATCTTGCCGTGCTTCCCTTTGGCGTGTCATTCACTTCCGCTGCGCTTGCCGCACTTCCTGTTGCAGAAAGCTGGCCGCTGAACTCCGGCTATGGTGGCATCGTTGGCGAAGTTATTTTCAATTCGATCATCGTTGGCGGTCAACAGATCGGCCTTGATATTCATGCGGCAATCCTCGGCCCTATTTTGGCAATCATCGCAATTGCCCTCCTTTTAATATCCTTTGGCGTCTCGAAGCAGGAATGGCGTGTTATCGGCCTGTCGCTTAAAGCCGTCGTGCAAACGCTTCTGCTTGCGCCGGGATATCTTCGTGATTTCCGCTTCCGCCGCGAGATAGAAGACGAAGATGATAATGAGCCACTGGGTACAAGCGCTCCCGCCAAGAAGAAGAAAGTCCGGATTAAAAAAGAAAAGGCCCCTGTTGTCCGCAAGGCGGTAGAACCACAAATCGAACAACGAAAAACCGGAACCACTGTCGGCAAGCGCGTTGCGGCAGAAAAACAGCCCGCGCTCGATTTGGGTCCGGCCGGGGAATATCAGCTTCCGCCGCTTGATCTGCTTGCGCTTCCTGATGCGAAACTTGTCTCCAAACCAGTTAGCGAGGAGGCTCTTTCTAAGAATGCACGACTGTTGGAATCTGTGCTGGATGATTATGGAATTAAGGGGGATATCAGCCGGGTCCGTCCGGGACCGGTTGTCACGCTTTATGAGTTGGAACCGGCACCGGGCCTTAAAAGTTCCCGTGTAATCGGCCTCGCGGATGACATCGCCCGATCCATGAGCGCCATATCAACCCGTATTGCCGTCATTCCCGGTCGCAACGCCATCGGTATCGAGCTTCCCAATCAGCGCCGAGAAACCGTCTTCTTGCGCGAACTGCTCTCCGCTGCAGCCTATGAGAGTACGAATTCCAAACTGACCCTCGCCCTTGGCAAGGACATTGGTGGCGACTTGGTCGTCGCTGATCTGGCCCGAATGCCGCATCTTCTGATCGCCGGTACGACCGGTTCGGGTAAGTCTGTCGCCGTCAACACAATGATCCTGTCGCTGCTTTATCGACTGTCACCGAATGAGTGCCGTTTCATCATGATTGATCCAAAAATGCTGGAACTCTCGGTTTATGACGGCATTCCGCATTTGTTGGCGCCGGTGGTAACGGAACCTGGCAAAGCCGTTGTCGCACTTAAATGGGCGGTTAAGGAGATGGAGGACCGCTATCGCAAGATGGCCGAACTGGGTGTGCGAAACGTCGATGGTTATAACCAGCGCATCCGTGAAGCACAGAAAAAGGGTGAAGTGCTGAAGCGTACTGTGCAGACAGGCTTTGATGCCGCCAGCGGCGAACCTGTATTTGAGGAACGCGCGCTAGATACAGAGCCATTGCCGATGATCGTGATCATCGTCGATGAGATGGCGGACCTAATGATGGTGGCCGGCAAGGATATCGAGGTGGCAGTGCAACGCCTCGCCCAGATGGCCCGTGCTGCCGGACTTCATGTGGTTATGGCAACGCAGCGACCTTCGGTTGATGTCATCACTGGTACGATCAAGGCCAACTTCCCGACCCGTATCAGCTTTCAGGTAACGTCCAAGATCGACAGCCGGACCGTGCTGGGCGAACAGGGTGCTGAACAGCTCCTCGGACAGGGTGACATGCTTTATATGCCAGGTGCCGGTCGCGTACAGCGCGTCCACGGACCGTTCGTTTCCGATGAGGAAGTCGAGCAAGTCGTAAATTTCCTGAAAGCGCAAGGCGAACCGGATTATAAACAGGAAGTCACCGAAGAGAGCCAAGGTGAATTCGACGGAATGTCCGGCGGCGGCGGCGGTAATTCGGGCGATGAGCTCTATGATCGCGCCGTCGAACTGGTCTGTCGGGAGCGCAAGGCCTCCACCAGCTTCGTGCAACGTCATTTGCAAATCGGATATAACCGCGCCGCGCGCATCATCGATCAGATGGAGAAAGAGGGGGTGATCGGCTCCGCCAACCATGTCGGGAAACGCGAAGTGCTGGCCCGCGACATCGATGATCGCGAACGGTAAGTCGACGTCAATTTGCTGGCATTTTTCTGCACCTCTCCCATATCAGAAAGAGCAGTCCCAGCTAATAAGATTTAACCTGAAGTGAGACGTTATGCGTTTTATACGAAATACGGCCCAGATACTTTTTGCGGTACTTATCGCGACAGCGGTGTCCTCCCCTGCCCTTTCCGCACCGACGACAGAGGATCAGGCCCAGATTGCGCGCGTCGAAGCCTATCTAGATACTATTAAAACCATGCAGGCGGATTTCCTGCAGATTGACTCTGCTGGCGGTATCGCGGAAGGCGCGGTGTTTATGCGAAAGCCCGGCCGGATGCGCTTTGAATATAAGCCACCCGCGCAAATTCTCGTCGTTGCGGATGGCCTTTGGCTTGTTTTTCACGATAAAGAACTGAAAGAGACAACCCGTTTGCCGCTTTCCGCCACTCCGGTTAGCATTCTACTCGAAGAAGACGTCGAGTTGAGCGGCGATGTAACCGTGACAAAGGTAGAGCATGATGCCAATACCCTGCGCTTAACTATCGTCGATACGGATAACCCTGATGAGGGGAATATTGTCCTGATCTTCAGCGATAATCCGTTGCAGTTGCGTCAATGGTTGGTGACCGACGCCCAAGGTCAGGTTACGAGCATTAGTCTCGGTAAGGTCGAAAAAAACATCAAGCTAAAGCCAGAACTCTTCACCTTCTTCGATAGCGATTACGAATAAACATGAAGCGACATGTAAATCCATGGTACATAGTTCGGCATGCTGATTAACCGAGAGACCAACATGGATTATGACGACGATTTCGATGAAGACCTGCCCGATATCGAAGACTATCCGACCCTGATATCCGTTGTTCGCTTTAACAAGCTCATCCCGTCAATTCCATGGTTTGAAGATGTCGGTGAGCCTTTGCCTCAAGAGGCGCTGACAACGGCCCGCGATTATATGGACATGCTCGGCTTTCCAGATGCCTTTGTAGCCGAAGTGGAAAACTGGGAAGATGCGGCGTTCGCCGCGAGCAATCCGGAATTTAACAGCGACTGGTGGGAAGCTGAAGAACAGCTTCGCATGGGCCTGACAACCATGGCGCTCGAACTCATGAGTGAGGAAGATTTAAACCTCGCCCTCACTCAAGTCTCTGCAACGGCATCCGATATTGTTTCCAAGGCAGTGGACGCAATGGCGGAAGAGGCTGGCATCGAAGATCAGGAACTTATCCGCGCCGCGACTGGCTCCGCATTGCAAAGCTGCCACCAGGCCGCGCTTGTTCTTGCCGCAGGAGAGGAAGATGCGCACCCGTTTGCGCTAAAATACAAGCTGTTTGAACAGGGGCACTGGCCAATCGCCATTACAGGCAGTAGCTTTAATATATTCTGAGAAATTCCGAGAAAGATCCGTAATGAACGATTTGCGCCTTGTCACATGGAACGTCAATTCCGTACGCGCCCGCCTTGCCCATGTGGAAAAATTCGTGGCGGAACACCAACCCGATGTTCTCTGCCTTCAGGAAACCAAGGTGACCGATAACGAGTTTCCTCTCAAAGCCTTTGCAAAAATGGGGTTTGCGCATCATGCTATCGCTGGACAAAAAAGCTATAACGGCGTGGCGATCTTTTCCAAATTGCCATTTGTTCCCACTGATAGCAGACTCTGGTGCGGTAAGGATGACAAGCGGCACCTCGCCGTTACGTTAGAAAACGGTGTCGAGATACATAATTTCTATGTGCCGGCCGGCGGCGATGTCGCGGATGTAACGCAAAATGAAAAGTTTGCACATAAGCTGGATTTCATGACAGAAATGGCCAACTGTTTCACAGAGCGGCGGTCGGACAGCAACAAGCTGATTCTGGTTGGGGATCTTAACGTCGCCCCGTTTGAAACTGACGTCTGGAACCATAAGCAGCTTTTAAAAGTCGTCAGCCATACACCAATAGAGGTGGAGCATATGGCACGTATTTATCAGTCCCATGACTGGGTCGATGCGATGCGCCATTTCGTGCCGGAGCCAGAGCCACTTTATTCCTGGTGGAGCTATCGCGCCCGGGACTGGCGCGCGTCAAACCGGGGGCGCCGTCTGGATCATGTCTGGGTAACACCTGCTCTCAAATCGCATTTAAAAGCAATGGACATCACTCTGAATGCACGCGACTGGGAAAAGCCCTCGGATCATGCACCCGTCGTTGTCGATTTTGATTTTTCTAACCTGCAATAGATTACGCATCATCTGGACTTGTCAATGTTGCTGTTTGACAGGATAGTTATTTGATGAGCCAGAAAGAAAAAACCAAAGATATTCCTCGGTTGAGCATAGGCGAAGCAAGCAAAAGAGATACGGAACTCTCACACCAGCTTCTGGTACTCTGCGCCGTCATGATGGCGATACCCGCGTTTTTCTGGGGCGGCATCTATGCCTATTTCGGGGAGTACAGGGCCGCTGTCATCGCCTGGGCCTTTACCGTCATTTCCATTTGCACACTGGTTTTATTCCGAAAGGAAAGAGGCTTCCAGCTTCTCCGGGAAAGTCAGCTATTTCTCACCCTGATGCTGCCCTTTCTGGTAATGCTTGAACTCGGCGGATTTATCAATTCTTCAACTGTCATTGTCTGGTCGCTGATCAGCCCGATGGGCGCACTGGTATTCGCCAATCGTAAAATTGCCACATACTGGTTTGTTGCCTTTATCCTCTTGCTCCTGATTGGTGCCACCCACAATTTCTTAACCCCATCCTCCGAAAACGGTCTTCCGCCGGAGCTGGTTAATATTCTTTTCGTGATGAACTTAAGCGGCGTTTCGATCGTTGCTTTTGTGCTGCTTGTTTATTTTGTCAGCCAGAAAGAGAAAACTTTCTCGCTTCTGGCAGAAGAACGGCAGCGCAGCGAAAATCTGATCCGCAATATGCTGCCCGAAGCGATTGGCGAGCGCCTAAAAAAGGATCAACAACCAATTGCCGACAGGCTGGATAACATTACGATCCTGTTTGCAGATATCTCCGGCTTTACCAGCTATGCGATGAACCGTCCACCGGAGGAAGTAGTCACCCTGCTGGATACGATCTTTTCTCATTTCGACAACCTCCTCAGCAGGCGCGGCTTGGAAAAAATCAAAACCATCGGTGATGCTTATATGGTATGCGGTGGCATGGATGGAGATGCAGAAACTGGCGCCAAAGAAGCGGCGGAGTTTGCCCTGGAAACTATGGCCTATGTAAATGAACTATCCGGGCCGTCAACAGGATCTCTGGGATTAAGAACCGGAATTAATACAGGATCGGTCGTTGCCGGTGTCATCGGCCACAGCAAATATTCCTATGACATCTGGGGTGATGCCGTGAATATTGCCGCGCGTCTTCAACAAACGGCCCGGACGGGCGACATTCTCATTTCCGAAACGACGGCGAAATTATTAAATGGCGAATTCAGATTGAAACCGCAAGGAGAAGCTGAACTGAAAGGCCATACACCCGTCGTGACCTACACCTTATTGCCGAAATCTTCCGGCGGTTAGGGCTTGCCGAAGACGAAGGCTTACGGCAAAGTTAGGGAAAAATAATAAAAAGGGAGGGGAACATGCTGCAAGGATCACCAAACAATGGCCGCCTTGAGGGGAAAATCGCGCTGATCACAGGCGCGGCGTCTGGCATCGGCAAAGCGACCGCGGAACGGTTCGCTCGCGAAGGCGCAAAAGTTGCCCTTACCGATATCGACCCGGATAAAGGCGAGACGCTGGCGGAAGAATTAATAAAGTCAGGGCATGAAGCCTTTTATCAGAATCTTGATGTAGTGAACCCGGAGGAATGGCGCACTGTTGTCGAGTCAGTCATCAACCGCTGGGATCGGCTTGATATTCTGGTCAATTCCGCCGGGATCGGACGGGCAAAAGGCCTTCTCGAGATGAGCTATGATTTCTGGCGCCAGACAATATCCATTAATCTGGATGGGACATTCCTCGGCACACAGGCCGCCGTTGACAGCATGAAGGATACGGGTGGTGGTGCCATCGTCAATATTTCTTCCGTTCTCGGCTTTGTCGGCATGTCCAATATTTCGGCCTATGCCGCAAGCAAGGGTGGCGTTCGGCTATTCACAAAGGCTGCTGCCATTGAATGCGCAAACAAGAGATATAATGTGCGCGTAAACTCAGTGCATCCGGGATATATCGAAACGCCAATGGTTATGCGTCGGTTCGATAAAATCGCAGAGGCCGAGCGAGAGGCTGAAGAAACTAGATTAAAGGAATCCCACCCTCTCGGGCGTCTCGGCAAACCAGAGGAGATTGCGTCAATGATCCTTTATCTTGCCTCCGACGAAGCGGCGTTTGTGACTGGCGCAGAGTTTGTTGCCGATGGCGGCTATCTCGCCCAATAGCACCAATTACATCTGGCGATATATGTGATAGCGGCCTTCGGCAACACCTTCAGGAAGCCGAAGGGATTGCCAGCTTGGCACCTCAAATGGCTGGTCACTGACAATTATCGCGCCCGTGACCAGCAGCTTTGGAAGACTTTCACCAAGCATTCTGGCAAGCGCGACACTGGCCGCCTTGTCGCCGGAACCAATATCGCAATGGGCAAGGACAGCCTTGTCCGTCATCTTCTCTAGCGCGGTCGGAACGGTTTCAAGAAAATTACCGACGATCATATGATCGGAATCCGGAATGCAATCAGGGTGCGCCTTTACATGACGGTCGAACACATAGATATCCCGCTCCGGCATCAGACTGCGGAGATGATCAAATGTTCGGCCGTTGCCCAGGCCGAGTTCTAACACACTTCCCGGTTTATCCTCGATAATGGCAGCGGCATGGTTCAGGCAATCACGCTGTGCACTAATGCGCCGGATAAAACTTTCAAGCCTGCTCATTCTCATTCCCTTTACTTAAAAACCATTCCGTCCGCACCGCGTCGTCCGTTTCCTGTCCTACCAGAATATCAAAATGCTGGCCATAAATCTCAGGTGTGGCCAGCTGCCCCAGAGCCCAAACTGCAGCAACCCGTATAATTGCCGATCTATCGCTCAAAAGCGGTGTTACTACTTCCAGAAAAGCCAAATGGCCGCTGTTTCCTATCGCAATCAGGACATTGCGCAAGAACCGGTTCCTCCCCAGTCTCTTAACGGGCGAACCCGAAAATAGAGCCCGAAATGCCGCGTCATCGAGTGTTGCGAGTTCTGCAAGCGATGGCGCAATGAGTTCCGAGCGAGCCCGGAGCTTCAGTTCACGTGCTGTTTTCGCATACTTGTTCCAGGGACAGACAGCCAGGCAATCATCGCAACCGTAGATCCGGTTACCGATTAACGGCCTCATATGCCGATCAATATGTGCCTTTGTCTCAATCGTGAGATAGGAGATGCAGCGCCTCGCATCAAGCTGATACGGCTCAGGAAAGGCATTCGTCGGGCAGATATCAAGACATTCCGTACATGAGCCGCAACTCCCCTCCGTCGCCAGGTCAGGCGTGATTTCATGCGTGGTGAAGATACATCCAAGGAACAGCCATGAGCCAAAATCCCTGCTTAAGAGATTGGTATGCTTTCCCTGCCAGCCAAGACCTGCTTTAGCCGCCAATGGTTTTTCCATCACCGGTGCCGTATCAACGAAGACTTTTACGTCTCCGCCATAATCCCGGACGATTCCGCGGGCGATGCGTTTGAGCTTCTTCTTGACGACATCATGATAATCCCGGCCTTGCGCATAGACGGAAATGACCCCGTGTTCGCTCTCTTCTGTATAGGCAAGCGGGTCAATCTCCGGGCCGTAATTGAGTCCAAGCATGATAACCGATTTAGCTTCCGGCCAAAGAGCCTGTGGATGATGACGGCGTGCAGCTTTCTCGACAATCCAGTCCATGTCGCCATGACGTCCGGCCGAGATAAACTCTTTCAGATGTTTTCCGGGGATATCTCCGATATCAGCAGACACAAACCCAATCGCGTCAAATCCTTCGGCACGCGCAGCCGTGCGAAGTGCTGCTTTGTCCACGGACACTGGAAAGGAACTAGAAATCGAGATCGGCATAATGTGAGGGCGCTGGCATTCCCGGCAGGTTATCCGCGAGGATCGCACGGAAACTCGGGCGCGATTTTGCCCGCGCATACCATATCTTGGCTGAGGGATGCTGCTCCCATGGGACATCGCCGAGATAATCCACACTAGAGAGCTGCGCCGCTGCCGCGATGTCAGCTAGGCTGAATTGATCGCCCGCCAGCCAAGACCGCCGCTCCACTAAATAGGAAATATATTCTAGATGGTAGTGAATATTATGATGGCCTGCGCGGATGGCGGCCGTATTTGGTGTTCCCGATTTCGTTAACCGCTTCATGATCTTTTCTTCGACGAGATTATCGGTCACCTCACTAAAGAATTTCCGATCAAACCAGCCAATAAGGCGCCTTGTTTCTGCGCGATCAAGTCGGTCTTCGGGTAGCAACCGGATATCTTCATAGGTTTCTTCTAGATACTCGCAAATTGCTTGGCTGTCGGCCAATGTGATCTCATTCTCATCGATTAGCACCGGAACTTCCCCTGCGGGGTTTCTGGCCAGCAAGCCCGGGCGCCGTTCCCAAGGCTTTTCGATTTTCAGCTCAAACTTTAGCTCTTTTTCGGCAAGGGCGAGACGCACCTTGCGGCAAGCAGGAGATATCCAGAAATGATAGAGTGTACGCATGGGGCGACATTACCCCATGCGGAAGGAATGTAGAATAGGCTGAATGGACGATTTTGCGAAAAATTTGTATTAATCGGCATGTTGGTTAGTTAACAGGATAAATCCTGAGATTTTCACTCCGTTTCAAGAGCCGCGCACATTCACGTCGAACACGGTCAAACATTTCTGCAATACGAATTTTCCCAAGTCCGTCAAGACGCGTGACCTGTTTAAGGGCCATTTCCGGCGCCTCTTCCCCATAGATCAGAATGAAACGTCGTGCCGCCCATTTTACATATTCTGTGCTGATTATCGGATCCGCAAGTTTAGGCGGTAAAGTTCCCATATCATTCGTATCAAAGGCAGCTACATTTTCCATTTCTGTTTCTCCTGTGTGAACTTGCAACATTTTACTACCTGAAACAAAGCAAACACCGTGCCAGAACATCGCCGTTATCAACCGCCATCAATTAGCGTAAATCTATAATTACGGCGGCAATTTCGCCTCTTTGCAGGGAAATTTCTACCCATTAAAAAAGCCGAGATAGCAGTATCTCGGCTTTTCTATCATACGTAAATGACGCTTCTAGGCTCGCTGCTGAGCAATTTCATCAGAAATCGGATGCTCAAGCTTGTTCAGCATCTCCTTAGGGCAAACCTGGTAAAAGCGATCCCGCTCCCACCCCCAATCGGCAAGCAGCGCCTGAGCAAACTTGGAGTGAGTATTTTCGGCATGTTCCGCTATCATCTCTTTCAGAACGCCTTCCCAATAGCTGGACGCGAGTCGCTGATAGACAACGGATTCATCGTTAATATGAACAGGCAGGACGTCGTCGACATCATAAACAAACGCCATACCGCCGGTCATACCGGCGCCGAAGTTATCACCGACAGCGCCCAGAATTGCCACCATGCCACCCGTCATATACTCGCAGCCATTAGTGCCGCATCCTTCAACGACTGAAGTAGCGCCAGAATTTCGAACCGCAAACCGCTCTCCTGCTTGACCGGCGGCATAAAGCTCGCCTGATGTCGCCCCATATAGAACCGTATTGCCGATGATGGCGTTCTCGTTCCACTTGAGAGGGCTGGATGTAACAGGCCGAACCACAATTGTCCCGCCGGATAACCCCTTACCGCAGTAATCATTGGCATCCCCCAGTACTTCCAGCTTCAGGCCCTGAACCGCGAAGGCACCAAGAGACTGACCAGCTGAGCCGCGCAAGCGCACCGTAATATGACCGGGCTCAAGGCCGGTCATTCCGAATTTTCGAACAATCCGGGACGACAGCTTGGTACCAATGGCCCGATGCGTATTGCGAATGCTGTAGGCAAGCTGCTTTTTCTCGCCGCCTTTGTTAAAGACACTCGCCGCGTCCATGATCATCTGCGCATCCAATGTTTCAGGAACAGGAACCGGTCCCTCATTGACGCAATATCTGGGGTTATTTCCTGCATCGGCTTCCGCCAATAACGGGTTCAGATCGAGATCATCAAGATGCGCCGAACCACGACTGACCTGAGAAAGCAGACCGCTCTGCCCGATAATCTCTTGCAGGGATCGATAGCCAAGCTGGGCCAGAATCTCCCGCACCTCTTCCGCGAGGAAACTGAAGAGATTGACGACCTTATCCGCATTCCCTTCATATTTTTTACGCAATTCCTCATCCTGCGTGCAGATACCGACTGGGCAGGTATTGGAATGACATTGCCGCACGAGAATACAGCCAAGCGCAACCAGCGCGCCTGTCCCAAGGCCATACTCTTCGCCCCCCATCATGGCGCTGATAACGATATCACGGCCGGTCTTCATCCCGCCATCGACCCGGAGCAACACCCCATGGCGAAGCTTATTCAGGGTCAACACCTGATTGACTTCGGGCAGGCCCATTTCCCAAGGGACACCCGCGTATTTAAGTGATGTCTGCGGGCTCGCCCCGGTCCCGCCAGAGTTTCCGGAAATCATGATGACATCAGCTTTCGCCTTGGCGACGCCCGCAGCAACCGTTCCGATGCCAGCTTCCGCCACCAGCTTGACGCAAACCCGCGCCTCAGGATTGATCTGTTTCAGGTCGTAAATAAGCTGCGCCAGATCCTCAATAGAATAGATATCATGATGTGGCGGCGGTGAAATCAGGGTCACTCCCGGCGTTGAGTTCCGCAGTTTCGCAATCATTTCCGACACCTTGAAGCCGGGAAGTTGCCCGCCTTCACCCGGCTTGGCGCCCTGTGCAATCTTAATCTCAATCTCTTCACAGTTATTGAGATATTCCGCCGTTACGCCGAACCGGCCCGAAGCAATCTGCTTGATTGCAGAGCTGGGGTTGTCACCATTGGGGCGCGGCTTAAACCGGCTCACATCTTCGCCTCCCTCGCCACTATCGGACTTGCCCCCAATCCGGTTCATGGCGATGGCTAAAGTCTCATGCGCCTCCTTACTGAGCGCGCCAAGGCTCATCGCGCCGGTTACGAACCGCTTGCGAATTTCCGTAATGCTTTCAACTTCGTCAATCGGGATCGGCTGACGCGGTGACTTGAAATCCAGCAAATCACGCAGGTTCACCGGCGCCATCTTGCTCATTCCCTCGCTATACTTCTTATAGAGAGAATAGCTGTCCTTTTCGACGGCCGATTGCAGCAGATGGACCAATTCTCCATCGAAAGAATGCACCTCACCGGAAGCTCTGTAGCGGTACAATCCCCCAACAGGCAGGCTAATTACATCCTCGCGATAGGCTTTTTCATGCTGCTCAAGCACCTTATGCTGGATACCAGGAAGACCGATGCCAGAAATCCGCGAGGGCATGCCCGGGAAAAATTCTGCGACCAGCGCACGCGACAGACCAACGGCCTCGAAATTATAACCACCACGATAGGAACTGATCACCGAAATGCCCATTTTGGACATAACTTTCAACAAGCCCTGATCGACCGCCTCTTTCGCGCGCTGAAGGCAGGACTTGATATCAAGTCCCGGAAACAAACCTCGTTCATGGCGATCCATGATCGTTTCTTGCAACAGATAGGCGTTTACCGTTGTTGCGCCTACTCCAATGAGAACGGCGAAATACTGAACATCCAGACATTCGCCTGAACGAATATTAATTGAAGTAAAAGTACGCAGCCCTTCGCTCACCAAATGCGTGTGAACCCCTGCCGCCGCCAAAATTGACGGAATAGGCGCACGTGTCGGCCCCGTATTCATATCGCTCAAGATCAAATGGGCGCAGCCGCCACGTACCGCGTTTTCCGCCTCAGCACGGATATAGCGGAGCGCTTTGGTAAGGGCTTCCGGACCGTCCGTGACATCAAAGGTGCAGTCAATTTCCTGCGCGGTATCGCCCATATATTTTTGCATGGCGTCGAACTCACCATTCGTCAGAACCGGCGACTCAAGCGACAGGATTTCCGCCTGGCTCTTGTCCTCATCCAGAATGTTATTCAGATTGCCCAGCCGGGTCTTCAAGGTCATAACACGGCGTTCGCGCAGGCTGTCAATCGGCGGGTTTGTCACCTGACTGAAACGCTGCCGGAAATAATGATGCAAGCCCCGGTAATGCTTGGAGAGGACAGCAAGCGGCGTGTCATCCCCCATAGAGCCGATAGCCTCTTTTCCATCTTCGGCCATGGGCTGTACGATCAATTCCAGATCTTCCAGTGACCAGCCGGAGCAAAGCTGCCGTTTACGGAGATCTTTACGGTCAAAATGATGTGGTTCGTCGGCGCCTTCAAGCCGGCTGCCAAGATCAACCGTATTTTCGATCCATTTTTCGAAGGGCTGGGCGTTAGCCATCTTGTCCTTCAATTCGCGATCAAAAAAGAACCGGCCTTTCTTCAAATCCACGCCGATCATTTCGCCCGGGCCAACCCGGCCCTTGCGCACGATTTTGGATTCATTGACAGGCACCATGCCCGTCTCCGACCCCACCAGCAATAGATTGTCGCCGGTAATTGTATAGCGAAGCGGGCGCAGGCCATTCCGATCCAATCCGGCGATGACCCAACGACCGTCAGTCGCACAGACGGCGGCAGGACCATCCCATGGTTCCA
Source organism: Sneathiella sp. HT1-7 (assembly GCF_020731145.1). Classification (GTDB taxonomy): domain Bacteria; phylum Pseudomonadota; class Alphaproteobacteria; order Sneathiellales; family Sneathiellaceae; genus Sneathiella. The sequence continues at coordinate 580,590 of NZ_JAJFZN010000001.1, forward strand.
TAACCGAATTACAATAGGCATAAAGGGCTTTATGCTTTGCTGGCATATTTTCCTTGTTACCCCAGCTTTCCGGGATCAGGAGTGTTTTCGCCATTGGCGCGCTACGTCCGGCGCGGACAAGCACTTCAAACACGGCATCAAGGGCCGAGCTGTCTGAACTACCCGCCTGTACAATGGGTTTTACGTCATCTGATTTATCGCCGAAGGTGTCAGACACCATCCGGATCTCATGGCTTTTCATCCAGTTGACATTGCCCCGTATGGTGTTGATTTCACCATTGTGGGCAAGCATCCGGAAAGGCTGCGCCAGGTTCCAGGTTGGGAAGGTGTTAGTCGAATAACGCTGATGATAGATCGCGAAGGTCGAAACGAACCGCTCGTCAAGCAGGTCAGGGTAAAAGCTCGACAACTGTTCGGCTAGAAACATTCCCTTATAGATAATCGACCGGCAGGACAGTGTGCAAATATAAAAGCCACTGATATGCGCCGCCAGTACTTTCTTTTCGATCCTGCGACGGATGATATAAAGGTCGCGTTCGAACTCGTCATCATCGACGCCACGCGTATTGGCGATCATGATCTGCTCGATCTCGGGGCGTGTCGCATTGGCCTTTTCACCAATAATGCTCGCGTCCACCGGCACCTGCCGCCAGCCATAGATATAATAGCCAAATGCAAGAATTTCACTCTCAACGATTGTCCGGCATGTCTCCTGCGCCTCGAAATTCGTTTTAGGCAGGAACACCATCCCAACAGCCAGCTTTCCGTCGATCGGCTCATGACCGGTCCGCATAATATGCTCTTTGAAGAAATCCTGCGGAATTTGAACGTGAATGCCACAGCCGTCGCCGGTCTTCCCATCGGCATCAACTGCCCCTCGGTGCCAGACAGCTTTCAGGGCATCGATCCCGGCCACAACGACAGCGCGCGAAGCCTTGCCATCAATCGCCGCGACGAGACCCACGCCGCAATTGTCTTTTTCCTCAGCCGGGTCGTAGAGTCCGTTAGCCTGTAAATGCGTTGCGTTTTCCGTCCAAGATTTAACGAATTCTTCGCCTGAGGAGAGATTGGCTTGTTGATTTTCAATTTGCTTTTTCATTTTTCATCCCACTCCGCTACGAAGCCAGCACTGTTTGTTCATTCATCTGTTTATGGGTCAGGAACCGATGGACAGACTGCGCGGCATCGCGCCCGTCACGAATAGCCCAGACCACCAGGGACGCCCCGCGGACAATATCACCTACGGCAAATACCCCTTCCAGATTGGTCATTCCCGTTTTGAAGTTGACCGAAACAGTGCCCCAGTTGGAAACTTCAAGACCCGGCTCGTCAAACAGTTGAGGAATATCCTCTGCATCAAAGCCAAGCGCCTTGATCGCCAGATCGCACGGAATGTCATATTCCGATCCCTCAATTTCGACCGGCACCTGTCGGCCAGTGGAATCGGCAATGCCCAAATGCATCTCGATTGCCTTGACACCGTTTACTTGCCCATCGCCAAGAAAGGCCTTCGGCGCGGAGAGCCAGACAAATTCAACACCCTCCTCTTCCGCGTTCAAAACCTCACGGAGTGAGCCCGGCATATTCTTGCGGTCCCGGCGATAAAGGCATTTAACAGATTTCGCTCCCTGCCGGATAGCTGTCCGGACGCAGTCCATCGCCGTATCACCACCGCCAATAACAACAACATTCTTACCCGAAGCATTCAGTGTTCCATCCTCAAAAGCCGGGACGTCATCGCCGAGGCCTTTCCGGTTCGACGCCGTCAGATATTCCAGCGCCGGCACAATTCCGCCAAGACCACTTCCTGGTACCGCTATGTCCCGAGATTTATAAACACCGGTCGCAATAACGATCGAGTCATGTTTCGCCCGAAGATCGGCAAGCGTTGCATCGCGACCTATTTCGAAATTCAGATGGAAGGTTACTCCGCTGTCGCTCAGCAACTTGGCTCGCTTCTCAACCACATCCTTTTCCAGCTTAAAGCTTGGGATACCATAGATCATGAGGCCGCCGACGCGATCATAACGATCATAGACATGAACCTGATAGCCTCTCTTGCGCAGTTCGTCCGCTGCTGCTAAGCCACCCGGACCTGCGCCGATAACACCAACGGACTGTTCGCGCTCGACACTTGGAACAGTCGGCTTGACCCAACCTTTTTCCCAGGCAGTGTCCGTAATATACTTTTCAACGGCTCCGATTGTGACCGATTCAAAGCCCTTCTCAATGACACAGGAACCTTCGCAAAGCCTGTCCTGCGGGCAGATGCGACCACAGATTTCCGGGAAATTGTTTGTGGACTGGCTAACTTCATACGCCTCTTCCAGGCGACCTGCCGCCGTCATCATCAACCAGTCCGGAATATTATTCTGGACGGGACAATGAACCTGACAATAGGGGATACCGCATTGCGAACAACGGCTTGACTGCTCCGTGGCCCGGTCACTATCAAACTCGTCATAAATTTCGTCGAAATCCTGGCGGCGCGTCTCTGCGGTGCGCTTGGATGGCATTTTCTTATCCAGAGAGACAAACTTTAGCATTTTTTCAGTCATCAGGCATTCCCATCCCGAACCTCAATATAAAGGCTCGGGTAAAAACAGTCATATTGATCAAATTACAAATTAAGACATAGCAGCGAGCGGGCGGGTCATTCTTGAATGTCCCCTCAAGAAGCGCGAAGCCGCGAAAATCTCTCAGTTATTGATTTGAATAACCTAATTGCTCGCAAAATACCAGCAAAAAAATCATTATATGTCAGCACTACTGACGTATAATTCGTTCATTTTTGCAGCTTACCGTTTTAGGGTCGCAATTTTTCCATAATTTCCCAAATACATAAGTCCGATACGGACCTATTGTGCGGCAATGGAATTCAGGCCGCCGCCCCGACGATAGCGTCGCAGATATTCCGGCACCACTGCATCAATCGTGTTTGGTTGAATCCCGATATCCTCAAGATTCGGGAAATTGCCACTCGCCACATTATCTTCCTGCAGCATCTTGACCTGATCCGAAGTCAATTGCGGCCGCCCTGGTGCAAGGGCCATAAAACCCGCCATAACTGACATAATGGCTGAGGGTACCGGCAACAGTACACATTTACGCCCCGTAAATTCGAGAACCTTCTCCATAAGTTCCTTGAAGCTATAAACATCCGGACCTGTCAGTTCCCAGATTTTTCCCTGCTGCGACGGCGTTTCAATGATCCTGACGATTGCATCCGCGAGATCCTCCACCCAGATCGGCTGCATCTTCGTCTTACCGCCATCCGCCAACGGAAAGACCGGTGCCAAAGACAAAATAGTTGCAAAGCGGTTAAAAAAATCGTCATCACAACCAAACACGACCGACGGACGGAGAATGGTCGCGCCCGGAAATTCCTTGGCTGCCAGTTCTTCCCCAACGGCCTTACTACGCGCATAGGCCGCCTCATGATCTTTTCGGGCGCCAAGCGCAGACATATGAATAAGCTGCGTCGCACCTGCCGCCTTTGCCGCAGCAGCAATGCGCTCTGCCGCATCGACGTGAAGTCGCCCAAAATTCTGCGCGCCCTTCTCATAAAGTACGCCAACAAGATTAATCACGATGTCCGCGCCCGCGACCGCCCGATCGACAGACCGCTGATCCCGGACATTCGTTTTGACTCCGGCGATCTGGCCAACGACGCCCTGCGTCATCAATTGGGCCGCGCTTTCCGGGTCACGCACAGCGAGGCGGACTTGATACCCCTTCGCTGCCAGACGACCAACCAGATGCCGGCCGATAAAGCCGGACCCGCCGAAAATGGTAATCAAATGACCCGACATTCCCTAGTTCCTCTACTTACGGCGAGGTCTTGCACCCACCCGAAATACCTCAGTTAATGCCAATATCTACCCGTTTAGCTCTGCAACGCCAAGGGCAAACCGTAAATTTCTTCAATTCTTTTGACGAAGTTTGTTGACATACGGCCATGCGCTTTATATCAGAGGCGACGATAAGTTGCCCAGGTGGCGGAATTGGTAGACGCGCTAGCTTCAGGTGCTAGTTTCTGTATGGAAGTGGAAGTTCGAGTCTTCTCCTGGGCACCAATGCTTTAGCATATATTTACGGTTATGCCCCATCCTTCTCGCTGCACTAGCCGTTACCGGAGGATGAAATGGCAATTTTTCTACATCATGGCGACCTTCCTGACGATGTCGATCTCGGACCGTCCATTGCAGTGGACAGTGAGACAATGGGACTTCTCCCGCATCGTGACAGGCTTTGTCTTGTTCAGCTTTCGTCCGGCGATGGGAACGCACATCTCGTCAAGTTCAATGGGCAAAGCTATGATGCACCAAATCTCGTCCGGCAGCTTAGTGATCCGGAACGGCTCAAAATTTTCCATTTCGGCCGGTTCGATATTGCCGTGTTGGAACATTATCTCAATGTGACCTGCGCGCCAGTTTACTGCACAAAAATCGCCTCCCGCCTGATCAGGACCTACACCGATCGGCATGGGCTGAAGAACCTCTGTCAGGAGGTTCTTGGCATTGATATCTCAAAGCAACAGCAATCTTCCGACTGGGGCGCGGATGAGCTTAGCGATGCGCAAATGGAATATGCCGCATCCGATGTTCTCTATCTGCATCAGCTGAAAGAACGCCTTGATGAAATGCTAATACGCGAAGGGCGAGCGGTGATTGCAGCGCAATGTTTCAAATTTTTGCCAACGCGTGCACAACTCGATCTTGCAGGATGGCCAGACACAGACATCTTCGCACATAGTTAGGGTATAGTGGCAAAGCGCTATTAACCTTGTTAAGAAGGCACAATTTTCTTATATATTGGTGAAGTTCAGCGATGGCGCGTCGGCCCGATTTTTTTGGCGCCGGGAAACGCAAACAGATGACGGATCGGCTAATGGCAATTTCAAAGGGCGCGGCAACGATGGGAGTTGACGAAACGAACGACCTTGTTGCCGCCCGAAAAGTCCTGAGAACAGAGGCCGATGCGATTTTGCAGCTGCTGGAAGATCTCAACGATGAATTTATCAAAGCCTTAGATTTTATCTTTAAGGCACGTGGCCGGGTCATTGTCAGCGGCATGGGCAAAAGCGGGCATATCGGCAATAAGATTGCCGCGACACTTGCGTCCACGGGCACACCTGCGCAATTCGTTCATCCAGCAGAGGCAAGCCACGGCGATCTTGGCATGATCACCAAGGACGATGTCGTGATATGTCTGTCGAATTCCGGTGGCACGAAAGAGCTAAGCGATATCATTGCCTATACCCGGCGGTTCCATATCCCGCTTATCGCGATCGTTGGCAAGGCGGATAGTACACTTGGCCGACGCGCCGATGCGCTGTTACTCCTGCCGGATGTTCCGGAGGCCTGCCCGATGGGTCTGGCGCCGACAACCTCGACAACGGCTACCTTGGCGATGGGGGATGCGTTGGCGGTTGCTCTGCTTTCCCGCCGTGGTTTCGATGCAGAACAGTTCCGCGTCTTTCACCCGGGCGGGAAGCTTGGCGGCTCCCTGATCAAGGTTGCCGACCTAATGCATACCGGAGAGGCCATGCCACTTGTCGGTGAAAACACATTGATGAGCGAAGCGCTGATAGAAATATCAACGAAAAGCTTCGGCTGCGTTGGCATTCTAAATGCGAACGAAGCGCTTATCGGAATCATTACGGATGGTGACTTGCGGCGCCATATGGGCGCAGACCTTCTCGGCAAACCCGTTAGTGAAGTCATGACACGCGACCCGCAGACGATTACGTCCAGAGCGCTTGCAGGTGAAGCCCTCGCCCAGATGAATTCCACCGGCTTTAACGGCATTACTTGTCTTTTCGTGGTCGATGACGGCCAGACGATTGGCATCATCAGCGTACATGACTGCCTGCGCAGCGGGGTCATGTAAAACATGAAGCGCGTAGATGCCCTACCAACAAAAGATGAAATCTCCAACGAGACACTTGCCGGCACAGCGGACTTCGTTGGCACACCGGGTCTGGCTGAATTGAAGTTCAACGCCCGATACAGTCATTTTGTTTCCGTTATCAAATTCATACTGTTGGGACTTGCAATCCTTCTGGTCGGCCTGGCATTTATCCTCCCCAATCTTGATAAGCCCGAAGGCTTCAAGCTCGACTATGCGGATGTCACGGTATCCGATGACGGGCTGACGATGAAAAATCCGCAGTATGTCGCAAGTGATATTAACGAGCGGCAATATGTCGTGACGGCGGATACAGCGACGCAGAAGACAGCAACGGCCTCTCTTGTCTCACTTACGAATATTCAGGCAGATATCACACTTCCCAGTAAAGACTGGATTTCAATCTCTGCGCCAGCGGGTGAACTGGACACGGAAACCGGCGTGCTCGATCTCTATGGCGTGATTGACATTTTCAGCGACAGTGGCAACCAGTTCTCTGCCAATTCAGCTCAGGTCAACCTGAAGAAACGGACAATCACAAGCGACAATCGACTGAAAGGTCACGGCCCGCTCGGGGCCATTGAAGCGGATGGTCTTGCCGCGGACCAGATTACTGGTAACATACGATTTGACGGTAATGTCAAAATGACTATCAATCCTTAATAAAGAATCTTGGACATCCCCAAATGCGCAGGCTGACAAAAAAAGTGAATATACTGACCCTTGCCATTGGCCTGCTTTTAATCGGCCTGCCACAAAGCACATTGGCGCAATCTGCACTCACGGGGGGTAGCATTGACACCAACCAGCCGATTGAGATCACGGCAGACTCGTTAGAAGTGCAGCAAGCCAACCAGCTTGCCATTTTTGAGGGGAATGTTCAGGTTGTTCAGGGCGAGATCAGGATGCGGGCCGCCAAGCTGATGGTGCATTATTCCGACAAAAACCAGTCAACAAATGGAGAGCCCGCCAACATTCGCCAGATCGACGCCTTAGGGGATGTTTTTCTCTCCAGCCCGCGCGAAACAGCGCAGGGCGACAAAGGCGTCTACGATGTTACAAATAAGCAAATTGATTTGCAGGGAAATGTGGTATTAACGCAGGGAAAGAATGTTCTGCGTGGCAACAAGCTGACCCTGGATCTGATCACCGGCAAAAGCCGCGTTGAAGGCGGCGGCGCGACAGATGGCAGCACAGGCCGTGTAAAAGGGATTTTTGTTCCTGAAAAGAAAGCCGGCGAGTAGAGTTAGAGACGGATATGACAACAGGAACAGAGGAATTGGATCGGGGCCCGCGACTGGTAGCAGAAAATTCCGGCCTGAGAGCGCAAAACATCGGGAAGTCTTTTAAAAAGAGACCGATCCTTCGTGGCGTTGACATAACCGTCAACCGCGGTGAGGCCGTTGGCCTTTTGGGTCCAAACGGTGCCGGTAAGACAACCAGCTTCTATATCATTTCAGGATTACTGCGCCCAGACTACGGGACGATTTATCTTGACGGTCGCGATGTTACGGACCTCCCCATGTATCGTCGCGCCCGACTTGGTATCGGTTATCTGCCGCAGGAAGCATCGATTTTCCGTGGCATGAATGTAGAGCAGAATATTCGATCCGTTCTTGAACTTATTGAGCCAGTCCGCGAAAAGCGCGAGAACCAGTTAGAGAGCCTGCTGGCAGAGTTTTCCATCTCACACCTTCGTCGCACGCCGTCGATTGCCCTGTCGGGTGGGGAGCGTCGCCGGGTTGAAATTGCACGCGCACTGGCGGGCCAGCCGAACTACATCATGCTGGACGAGCCCTTGGCGGGCATCGATCCAATCGCAGTCGGCGACATTCGCGATCTGGTTTCTCATCTCAAAGACAGGGGAATAGGTGTTCTGATTACGGAACATAATGTGCGTGAAACGCTTGATATCATTGACCGTGCATATATTCTTAACGAAGGACGTGTCATAAAGGAAGGAAATCCGTCGGAAATCGTATCCGATGAAGGAGTGAGACGCGTATATTTGGGGGATCGCTTCAATCTCTAGACAGCTTGAGATTGACGGGGATCAGGAGAGACAATGGCGCTAACGCCCAGACTTGATCTAAGGCAAAGCCAGCAACTTGTGATGACACCACAGTTGCAGCAAGCAATTAAGCTGTTGCAATTGTCCAATCTCGACCTTGCCGCCTATGTGGAGCAAGAACTGGAGAAAAACCCCCTCCTTGAACGCGATGAGACGCACCCCGATGAGGAAGAGTATCTTACTGCGGATAACGATAGAGACATCGAAAATGACAGGGATTCTACACCGCTTGAAGAAATAACCATTTCTGACGAAGCCCCCCTTTCAGCCGCTGAAAATACTGCCATCGACACAGATTACGACAATATCTATACAAGTGACGCCGCTCTCGATGCCCCGTCGGATGTGATTGGCGCGGATGCCGCCAATACCGGCGTTCTGGCGGCAAGTTCAGGGGGAAGCAGTTCCTTTTCCGGAACTGACCTCAATCTTGAGAATACATTGAGTGAGGAACTGTCACTTCACGACCATCTCAGTCAGCAGCTAAATCTCCTATCTCTGTCGCCAGCAGACAAACTGATTGCGTCATACTTAATCGATATGGTGAGTGATGCGGGATACCTTGTTGGCGATCTAGGCAACGCGGCAGAAAATCTAGGCTGCACGACAGAAAGACTTCAGTCAGTTTTAGAAACGTTGCGCGGCTTGGAGCCAACCGGCGTTTTCGCTACTGATCTTACGGAATGCCTTGCTTTACAGCTAAAGGAAAAAAACCGCTACGATCCGGCCATTGCAGCACTTCTTCAAAACCTGCCGATGCTGGCCGAAGGAAACCTCAAAGGTTTGCTGGAGGTTTGCGGCGTCGATCAGGAAGATCTCGCCGAAATGATTGCGGAAATCAAGGCCCTCGATCCAAAGCCCGGACTGCAATTCGGCGGCGAGGTGGCCCAGACTGTAGTGCCCGATGTTTTCGTTCACCGGCGGCCGGACGGTGGCTGGCAGATAGAGCTAAACAGCGAAACTCTGCCCAAGGTACTGGTTAACAATCGCTATTATTCGGTTATCAACAACAAATCGCGGCGTAAGGAAGAGAAAGAATATCTGTCCGAATGCCTGAACTCCGCCAACTGGCTGGTAAAATCCCTCGACCAGCGGGCGCATACTATACTAAAGGTTGCCACCGCGCTTGTCGAAGAGCAGGAAATGTTCTTCACTCAAGGCATTGAATTCCTCCGCCCGCTTAACCTTAAAACAATTGCCGAGGCGATCTCGATGCATGAGAGCACCGTCAGTCGCGTCACGTCCAATAAGTATCTGGCTACGTCCCGCGGAGTGTTTGAGTTAAAATACTTCTTCACTTCCGCCATCAACTCGACATCCGGTGGCGATTCCCATTCAGCTGCGTCCGTCCGGCATAAATTAAAACAGCTTGTGAATGATGAAGCCCCAAATCGTATTCTTTCCGACGACAAAATCGTTGAATTGATGAAACTTCAGGGGATAGATATTGCACGGCGGACCGTTGCAAAGTATCGTGATGCTATGAATATTCCGTCGTCCGTGGAAAGACGGAGAATGAAGAAGCAGTTGATTGCTTCATAAATGGGATGCAACAAAGGATGCCTCTGGCACGGCGTTTTTCCGTTTCAAATAGCGTGTGTTGACATTGCCACGCGCAAAAACTATGGTCCCGCCCTCAAATGGAATTTAGCGCTATTTTTGGCGGGTATTGGCCTCACTTCTTAAGATTGGATCATTGAGATGCATGTGATTGTAAAAGGTAAGCAGATTGATGTCGGCGATGCCCTTCGCGAGCATATCGAAGGGAGTCTGGAAAACGGCGTTTCCAAATATTTCGATAATGCCATCGACGCTCAAGTAACACTGAGCAAGAACAGCCATAACTTTCACACAGAATGTAATGTTCATATCGGCTCTGGCATTGACGTTGCGGCCTCGGCCGATCATACGGATGCCTATAGCAGTTTCGACGCTGCTTTAGAGCGCGTTGAGAAACAGCTCCGCCGGTATAAACGCCGACTTAAAAGCCATCACGGTAAAGAACGGTATCAGGCAAAAATGGCCTTTGCCGCCCAAAGCTATGTTCTGGCACCAGAGCCAGAAGAAGACCCATCCGAAACGGACGCCCAGGACGATTGGCAACCCATGATCATTGCGGAAAGTAGCGCAAATATTCCCGACTGCTCGGTGGGCGAAGCCGTAATGCGGATGGATCTTGCAAATCTGCCCGCCATGATGTTTCAGAACTCCTCCACGCGGGAACTGAATGTGGTGTATCGGCGGCCCGACGGCAATATCGGCTGGATCGACCCCAAAGTCGAAAAGTCCGCATAAATTTTATTTGCCGTCTTAATTCAGCAACCAGATCAGGTATCATGGAAATCAGTGATCTTATTCAGCCGCAGACTGTCTTTGCGGATCTGAAAGCAACCAGCAAAAAGCAGGCATTGCAGGAGTTGGCTCGCCGCGCCGCTGTTGTAACCGGCTGCGCCGAGCGGGACATTCTGGACGTTCTGATTGAACGCGAGCGTCTAGGCACCACAGGTATCGGCAAGGGCATTGCAATCCCTCACGGCAAACTTCCCGGAATTGACAAGGTGTATGGCATATTCGCGAAGCTGAGCACTAGCGTCGATTTCGATTCGATGGACAACCTGCCGGTCGATCTCATGTTTTTGCTGCTGGCTCCTGAATCATCCGGCGCCGATCATCTCAAGGCTCTCGCCCGCGTATCCCGCACGCTACGGGACAAGGGGCGATGTGAAAAACTGAGGGGCAGCCAGGATGCGGACGCTTTATACGCAATTCTGACCGAAGAAGGCGCACAGTCCGCCGCCTAATCCTATTGAGAGAAAATTTCGCTGCCGCGCCTAGTTAACCAGAAACGCCTCAAAATCATTCTGGCGAGCGACAACCATTGCGGCATCGGCTGATTTTTCTTCTCCGAGTTGCTGGCCATTGGCGGCGAAAATGCGAAACACAACGGCATCGTTTTCTCCAACGGCACGGATATAAGCCATATCCATAGATCCCAGCATACCAAAGGCAGCGGGACTTAGCTGGCGGAGAGTAGCTTCCTGATATTGCATTTATAATACTCCTTAACGCGACCCAATAAATTATTATTCAATAAATTCTGACGAATTGACGGGCTTCATTTCTTTTTTTGAACTTTTCTTTCTGATCTTGATTTGATGGCTTTCAGTTTTCGGCGTGGGCAACTGCAATTCAATATGTAGAAGGCCGTTTTCCATATCGGCGCCGGTAACTTTCAACCCTTCCGCAAGAACAAATTTACGCTGGAACTGGCGGGCCGCGATTCCACGGTGAAGAAACACACGCTCCGACTCGTCCTTCTGCTTACCATGAATGATAAGTTGGTTTTGTTCCAGTGTTATCTGAAGGTCGTCCTCGGTGAAACCGGCAACAGCAAGCGTGATGCGCAACTCTCTATCGCCCATCTGCTCAATATTATAGGGCGGATAACCTTCCTTCGAAGATTTCGACAACTGGTCGAGAATCTGGTCAAACCGGTCAAAGCCGAGCATCAGCGGGTGATTAAATGATGATGCACGCGGCATACATATTCTCCTCCAAATGAGCGAGCCTGCTGCCGATCAGTTATTAACCGCAGCTTTGAATAGCCCAATAAGGCACTATCATTAAGTCATGTAAGGATTCCCTGCCCTAGCATCAAGGTAGGGTTTTACAAATTTCATGCGCACGGTATAAGTCGGTCATAACTTTCTACAAGAACAATAATGGAAAATAGAATGAGTATCGACCCGCAAAAGCAGGATTTAAAGATTGGTATCGTCGGCGCCGGCGCAATGGGCCGGGGCATCGCACAGGTATCCGCAACCGGCGGCATGCTGGTTTATATTTTCGACGCCGCTGAAGGTGCCGCGGCAACAGCGAAAGATTTTATCACTTCCATGATAAGTCGTTCCGTTGAAAAAGGCCGCATGGAGAAAAGTGAAGGCGACGCAGCGATTGGGCGCCTTCATGTTGCTGAGGGCATCGACGGACTTTCGGAGTGCGATCTGGTCGTCGAGGCCATTGTCGAGAATATCGACATCAAACAGAAGGTGTTCCAGCAACTCGAAAATATTGTCAGCCCAGACACCATTATCGCCTCCAACACATCAAGTATCCGAATTTCCTCCATAGCCTCGGCCTGCACCCATCGCGGTCGGATCGCGGGCCTGCATTTCTTCAACCCGGTCCCGCTGATGAAGCTGGTCGAGGTCATTAATGGCACAGACACAAGCGAAGATGTAACCAAGGCGCTTGAAGTCATCGGAAAGCGGATGGGCCGCGTTCCCGTCGTGGTCAAGGACGCACCCGGCTTCCTGGTTAATCTTGGTGGCCGTGCCTATACGACGGAAGCACTGAGGATCGTCTCTGAAGGCGTTGCAACACCGTTCCAGGTGGACGCCATCATGCGAGAAGCCTGCGGTTTCCGCATGGGCCCGTTCGAGCTTATTGACCTAACGGGGATTGACGTTAATTTTCCGGTCAGCCAGATTATTTACAACGGCTATTTTCAGGATAAGCGCCTGTCTACCTATCCTCTGCATGAAAGCATGATGGAGGCGGGTCGCCTTGGTAAAAAAACCAAGGCCGGTTTTTACGAATATACCGAGGACAGCACAATCATCCGCCCGGACGTAGAAGAGAAAATCTCCGCGAGCCCTGCGCGTCGTGTTGTGCTCGCGGAGCCTTCTGCCGCGCTGGATGGTTTGCTGCGGGATCTGGGCGTGAGTGTTCTTTCTGAGGACGATGGCACATCGCCTATTCTCGCTGATCCAATTGGAGAAGACTGCACGGCACTATGTGTCCGCCTCGGTCTTGATCCGAAACGTCTTGTCGCCATCGATACCCATACAGGCGTTTTCTCCCGCGCGACTGTTATGGCCGCCCCCGGTGCCAACGAAGAAATCGTTCAATCCGTTATGGCAATGTTGAGCGAGGTTTCCGGCGGCGTGACGCGTATCAAGGATAACCCGGGTTTCGTTGCCCAGCGTATCCGCGCGATGATCGCAAATCTTGGCTGTGAAATGGCCCAGATCGGCGTTGCCACTCCGGAAGATATCGATAAAGGCATGAAGCTGGGGCTCAATTACCCATTAGGTTCAGTTGAGCTTGCAGATAATATGGGTACCCGGAATTGCTTGACGATTATGGAAAAGCTGCAGGAAATTACCGGGGAAGATCGTTACCGACCAAGCCAATGGCTCCGCCGTCGCGCACTTCTGGACCTACCAATCCACACATTGGATTAACGCTGAAGCGCCCGTCTACTGGACGGGCGTTTCGTCTTCACGTTCCGACGCCATCTGCGCCATTTCCTGAAGAGCGCCTGCAGCATTGCCGCCGAGGCTGGTTTCTACCGCCTGCATCATAGTCGCAATCACGGCCGCCGTGAAATGTTCACGCTCAAGCCCGGCGGATACACAATCCTGCAAAGCTTTGTCGAGATGACCCGTGATTATCTCGGCAGCTTTATCCAGCTTGTCTTTAATTTCGGGATCAGGCGATGGCGGTGAAAAATTATCAGACACATGCTTTCCAGTTTTCTAGTTTCATTTGACCAGAGACATAAGACTTTGGAACACTATACGCAAATCTATTTCGATGATTTACGGATTTCAATTGGCTGACCATGCGGCGTATGTTCCGACGCTTCTCGCCACTCTGCCTTTCGCGCAGAAAGCTGTTCAGGCGTGAGTAATGCTTTTTGATCGACGATTTTTTCTAGTGCCGAAAGCCAGCATTGGTAATAGGCAGCATTCCCGACACCTTGCCCCGACACTGTATCCGCTGCGATTTCAGCACCGAATACTTCCGCCCATTCACTCCAGCTAAATTGGCCCCCTTCATTCAGTTTGACTGTCATGGCAAACGCCTGAGCTTGCCATGGCTCATCAAACACAGGTCCCTCTTCATCCTGCGGGATATTGATGGATTGCAGAACTGGATCAAGCGCCATCGCCAGTCGCCTCCAGATAATCATCCCACAGATCGATATAAACATAGTCGCCTTCGGTGCCATCCGGCCCCCAAAGTTCCGTAGAGGCAAACTTCACACTGTAGAGAGGTTGCGGATTGCTTTTGCCATGTGCGCTTGCATCCGGAAAGATATGCGGACCATAGTCGGCAAAGATCTCGCCAACATGCCCTCGTGCATACCGTGGTAGGCGCGTATGCCCAATTGGGTGGAAATTTTTTGCCCGCACTTTGTCCCCTACCTTGAAACGGCTCGGCTTTCCATCCTCAGTAATATAGGTTCCGCCTTTGTCCATAACTGTATCGACGTCCCGGCCTTTCAGGGCCGGACGTGGCGTCGTTACCGGCGCCGGCGGAATATCGCCTGAGAGCTCCTCTTCCGAAATCATGCCTTTTTCACTCAGTATTCGGATAAGGCCATCCAGCCAGATTTCATAGTAGCTACTGGCAAGATATGTCGCCGGATCCATGCGTTCCCGGGCATGGCGTGATTCATCAAGATTGCGAACGCCCACAGCAGAAATCGCATTGTTCATGGCAAACATCCGCTTTTCCCAGTCTGCATGGAAAACCGGTTCATTCTCCTCAAGTTCTATCGGACCCATGCCATGCATACCGCCCATATCATGAATACCATCCATATCAGACACCCTCCACCGTAGCCGGGCTATCCGCTTCGCGCGTGCCGATCATGCTGTCACGATTGACAAGCTCCGCAAGTGCCCCTTCATCTAAGCCTTCCGTGCCTTCAGGTCTTTTTGGGATAACAAGATAACGGGTTTCCGCCGTACTATCCCACACCCGCACCTCCTGACTCTGCGGAAGCTGGGTTCCAAACTCCTCCAGTACTTTTCGGGGTTCACGAACAACGCGCGCGCGATAGGGCGCGGATTTATACCAGACCGGCGGCAGGCCCAGTACTGGCCAAGGGTAGCAAGAGCATAATGTGCAGACTACGACATTGTGGATATTGTCCGTATTCTCGACCGCCACCAATTCTTCCCCTTGCGCACCTGTAAACCCAAACTCAGCGACTGCCGAAGTCGCATCTTTCAAAAGCCGCTCGCGATACGCCGCGTCCACCCAGGCTCGTGCGACGACTTTTGCGCCATTCCTAGGCCCCACCTTGTTTTCATATCTGTCAATCAAAGCATCGAGTGCCTCTGCCTCAACAAGCCCTTTTTCAATAAGCAGGGATTCAAGGCTCTTCACCCGAAGAACTGTCTCCGGTAGTGGATCGCCATGCTTGTGTTTAGCTGCCATTTCACCTCTCCCGACTGAATGAGTTTTCTTAAGACTTCGTTAAGGTTCTATCAGCGAATATAGGCTGCAATTTTATGGAGCACAAAAGCATTTGCGAAAAATATGCCGGATCCTTGCCGCGCGTCTTTGTGCTGTGCCGTCTGCCTGGTACGCATTTGCGAGGGAAACGAAATGACCTGGATCAGAACTATCCCGATGGAACATGCGGACGGTCCTCTTAAAAGCCTTTATGAGCGCATCAGAGGTGAGGACGGGGAACTCGATACTGTTATGGTCGCCCATTCCCTACGCCCGCATATGATGGAAGGGCATATGATCCTATCCCAACATGTACTGAACAACAGTGCCAACGCGCTCGCGAAATGGAAAATTGATGCGATCGGGGTCTATGTCAGCCTATTAAATGGTTGTGACTACTGCGCAGATTTTTACTTCAAGGGCCTCTCCGATCTTTTAGATGATGAAGATTATTCAAACAGACTCTGGACCGCATTTGAAGCAGACCAGCCGGATCATATTCTCGCCGGTCCGGATCTCGCAATGATGCTCTATGCCAATCTGTTAACGACACGACCAAACCAGATTTCCGTGAATATGATTGATGAACTTCGAAATTCGGGGCTCTCAGATGGCGAAATCCTCGAGATAAATCAGGCGGTTTCCTATTTCTCGTATGTCAACCGCACCGTACTTGGCCTTGGTGTGTATGAACAGAATGACCCGGACAACACCGAGCCGACTTACACCTAATTCCTCAGTAAACAACCAAAACTCAATATTGAAGACCAAAGTCTTGCCCTTTGAGGTCAAACTCCATACCCTCCCGCTCTGATAGCGCAAGAGGGACCCCATGGAGAGCACAGCCGTCATCACCGCAACTAATCTTGTCAAACGTTACGGCAAGCTTGAAGTGGTCAAGGGAATCGATTTTTCCGTACCGGCAGGACAGTGTTTCGGCCTGCTTGGACCCAACGGCGCGGGCAAGTCCACGACCATGCGTATGATCATGGGCCTATCTGAAGTTACCTCTGGGGAACTGAAAGTTTTCGGCGAGCCCGCCAGCCGAATGAGACGGGAGATAAAGGCGAAAATCGGCCTTGTACCGCAGGAAAGTAATCTCGACCCGGACATCACGGTTCAGGAAAATCTTGTCGCGTTTGGCCGATATTTTGCGCTTTCCAAATCTGCTATTGATCAGCGAACGGCTGAACTGCTCGATTTCATGCAACTCAATGACAAGAAATTTGCGCCGGTAAATGCTCTTTCCGGCGGGATGAAGCGGCGGCTAACGATTGCACGAGCCCTTATTGGCAGCCCTGAAATGGTGATCCTTGATGAGCCGACAACCGGGCTCGATCCGCAGGCCCGCGTGCTCATCTGGAAACAGCTGACGGAACTCAAAAAGGAGGGGCGCACCCTTTTGCTAACCACGCATTATATGGATGAAGCGCAGCGGCTTTGTGACCAGATTGTCGTTATTGATAACGGCACAATCCTAGATCAGGGCACGCCAAAGGAATTGATCGCACGCCATGTGAAAGGTTTTGTGTTCGAAGTGCAAAAACCCAACCTCGCCGCCTCTTCCGAAAATCGGTGGGATCAGGAGGACATTGGCGATTCCGTGCTCTATTTTGTCGATGACACTGCAGAATTTATTGCTGATCTGCCCGAAGAGGCGATCTATCTGCATCGACCCGCCAATCTTGAGGATGTTTTCCTACGCCTGACCGGGCGAAAACTGAGGGAGAATTGAGCCCGATGAAAATGCCGGAATCTGTTTATGTATTGGCGGTCTATGATCGCCAGTATCGAGTGTTCAGAAAGCTTCTGGGCTCTTCTCTCGTGTCGAACGTCGCCAACCCTATTCTGTTCCTGTTCGCCTTTGGATTTGGCATGGGATCCTTCATCGACACAATGTCGGGGATGAGTTACCTGACGTTCGTTGTCGCAGGTATGATCGGATATTCGGCTGCCTTCGCGGCAAGTTTCGAGACATCAATTGGCGCTTTCACTCGCTATTTCCTACAGAAAAACTGGGATGCTATTCTCTCGACTCCAGTTACATTAGCAGAATTAATGATGGGAGAAATCCTCTGGGCGTCGGTGAAGGCCCTATTCTCGGCCATTTGTGTCCTGGTTGTTGGCTGGCTATGGGGCGGCGTCCCGACTTCTTTTGAACCGCTCCTGACCCTGCCAATCGTGTTTCTGGGTTCAATCTGTTTTGCCTGTGCGGGACTGGTCGCGACCGCCTACGCCAAGGGATATGAATTCTTCGCCTATTTCTTCACTTTCTGGGTGACACCCATGTTCGTGTTCTGTGGCGTCTTCTTCGACATTGGCCGCTTCCCAGAATTCGTCCAGTATTTTGCCTGGTTTTTCCCCATGACGCATCTCGTAGCAGCCATCCGTCCACTCACCGCCGGCACGGAGTTGGATGTCGCCACCATCATGCTACATATCATCTACATCGTTGTGTTCAGCGCCGCAGCATTCTGGATTGCTCACAGAAAGCTACACCAGAGGCTATATGATTAAGACATAGGCTATTCGTTACTGACTAGCCTCATGCGCGGCAAGCGCCGCCATGTTGACCAGATCGGAAACGGTTGCACCGATGGGAACAATCTGTACCGGCTTTGACAACCCGACAAGCAACGGGCCAATCACTTTGCTCTCTCCCAACACCGGTAACAGTTTCGCTGCGATATTGGCGGAATGCAGGCCGGGCATAACCAGAACATTGGCCGGTCCGGACAAGCGGCAGAATGGATAGAAGCTCGCCATCAAGTCGGGGTCCAGCGCGACATCTGCGGAAATATCGCCCTCATATTCGAAATCAAGCTCTTCGCGATCCATCATCTCAACGGCGTCGCGAATGCTGTCGGCCGTGTAATGCTTCGGATTGCCAAAATTGGAATAGGACAGAAGCGCAACACGCGGCTCATGGCCTAAGCGTCTCGCTACCTCAGCTGTTTCCTTGGAAATGGCGACAAGCTCTTCCGCCGTTGGCAAGGTAGTAACAGTCGTGTCGGCCATGAAGACAGTACGATCACGACCAACAATAACGGAAACGCCAATCACAAGCTGATCCGGTTTTGGATCGATCACTTTCTGGATTTCCTTGAACGCGACAGAGAAGCGCCTGGTAACACCCGTGAGAACCGCGTCGGCATCTCCCATGGCGACCATGCAGGCAGCAAAAATATTTCGATCCCGATTTACAAGGCGAGCACAATCCCGAAGCAAATAGCCTTTCCGCTGCAGCCGCTCATAGAGAAATTTATAATATTTCTCGCGATTCTCCATCTCCCGCGCATTATAAATCTCTATGTTTTCAGAGCCTTCAATGCCGATCTCGGCCATGATTTTACGAATTTCATCCTCGCGTCCGATCAGGACCGGAATGCCATATCCTGCTTTTTGGAATTCGACGGCGGCGCGGATAACCTTTTCTTCCTCACCTTCGGCGAAGACAACACGGCGCGGCGCGGCGCGCACTTCATCGAGGATAAGCTGCAAGGAGCCTGCCGTCGGATCGAGACGCGCCCGAAGCTCGTTACGATAGGCCAGTTCGTCGATGATGGGACGACGAGCAACGCCGCTATCCATGGCCGCTTTTGCGACCGCCGTCGGCACATGGCTGATAAGCCGCGGATCGAATGGCACGGGGATAATATAATCCGGGCCATAGATCGGCCGCTTACCTTTGTAGGCGGCGGCGACTTCATCGGGGACATCCTCCCGCGCGAGTTCGGCCAATGCCTCCGCAGCGGCGATCTTCATTTCCTCATTGATCGTTGTCGCCCGCACATCTAGTGCCCCGCGGAAGATATACGGAAATCCGAGAACATTGTTCACCTGATTCGGATAGTCAGAGCGTCCCGTCGCAACGATCGCATCTTTACGAACTTCAGCAATTTCCTCCGGGCGGATCTCTGGGTCCGGGTTGGCCATGGCGAAAATAATTGGCTTATCTGCCATAGTCCCGACCATTTCCTTGCTAACGGCATCTTTTACGGATAGTCCGAGGAATATATCCGCGCCCTCCATCGCCTCTTCCAGTGTGCGGGTTTCTGTTTCAACCGCATGGGCCGATTTCCACTGGTTCATCCCGTCTTCACGGCCCTGATAGATCACACCCTTGGTATCGCAAAGGATGGCGTTGTTATGCGGCAAACCCATCGCCTTGATCAGTTCAAGACAGGCGATTGCCGCAGCGCCCGCACCGTTGACCACGACTTTGCAGTTCTTGAGTGACCGCCCCGTCAAGTCCAGCGCATTAATAATCCCCGCCGCGCAGATAATTGCTGTGCCATGCTGGTCATCATGAAAGACAGGAATATCCATAAGCTCGCGCAGGCGTTGCTCGATAATAAAACACTCGGGCGCCTTGATATCTTCCAAATTGATACCGCCAAAACTAGGTCCCATCAGGCGAACGCAATTGACAATCTCATCAACGTTTTCGGTATCAAGCTCTAAATCAAAGCAGTCGATATCGGCAAAGCGCTTAAACAGGACTGCCTTTCCCTCCATCACAGGCTTGGACCCAAGTGCACCAAGGTTGCCAAGGCCAAGCACGGCAGTACCATTGGATATGACGGCAACGCGATTGCCCTTCGTCGTGTAGTCATACACTCGCTCCGGATCGTCCGCGATGGCAAGGCACGGTCCGGCGACACCCGGTGAATAAGCAAGAGAGAGATCCTGCTGGGTCGCAACGGCCTTGGTCGCGACAATTTCAAGTTTTCCGGGTTTGCCCTGCGCGTGATAGCGCAACGCCTCTTCATATTGGCTGAAATCCGGTTTATCGCTCATCGACCCGTGTCCTCACAAAACTTTTGTCATTTATTTCTAGGTTAAAAATTACGATTAAGCAGTTGGCAAAATGGCCTGCTATGGTAGTTTTCCTTCATGCCTACCTTAGTCAAAACCAAGTCGCAACCGAATAAATCAGTAACCCCCATGATGGAACAGTATCTCGCCATCAAGGAGGCGCATCCTGGCAGCTTGCTGTTTTATCGGATGGGTGATTTTTACGAGTTGTTTTTTGACGACGCCGAAATCGCCTCAAAAGCACTTGATATAGCGTTGACGAAACGAGGAAAGCACGAAGGCGATGACATTCCCATGTGTGGTGTTCCCGTTCATGCGGCGGATAACTATCTGCAAAAGCTGATCCGTAAAGGACATCGGGTCGCGGTTGCTGAACAAACGGAAAGTCCGGCGGAGGCGAAGAAGCGCGGCTATAAAGCCGTGGTTGCGCGAGAGGTTGTGCGACTGGTTACGCCGGGCACCATTACCGAAGACAGCCTTCTTGATGCCAGAAGCCATAATTTTCTGCTCGCGCTCGCACGGGCTGGAAAAGATTATGCCATGGCCTGGCTTGATATATCTACCGGTGAGTTTTTTACGGTTGGTACCGAACTGGATGATCTGCCTACCCAGATTGCACGCCTCCAGCCCGGTGAAATTCTGGTTTCGGATAAGTGGTTGGATGAAGAGAATTTTTCGGAGCTTATGAACGACTGGGGAAAAGCGCTGACTCCACTGCCGTCTGTCCGTTTTGATAGCCAAAATGGCGAAAAACGCCTCAAAGTGCTGTTCGATGTGGCAACCCTTGATGCTTTCGGTGCCTTCAATCGAGCAGAGCTGGCTGCAGCGGGCGCACTGGTTGACTATGTAGAGCTGACGCAGAAGGGTAAGTTCCCCCTGATCAAAGCACCGGTGAAGCTCGCCGCCTCAGATGTTATGTCCATCGATGCCGCAACCCGCCGCAATCTTGAGCTAACCCGCACAATGACTGGAGAGAAAAGCGGAAGTCTGCTCGCCACAATCGACCGGACGGTCACTGGCGGTGGAGGTCGTCGCCTCGCCGCAGATTTATCAAGCCCTCTTACTGATCCTGCAAAAATCACCGAACGGCTCGATATGGTGAGCTTCTTTACCAGCGACCATGGCCGGCGGGAGCGGCTTCGCGAGATCCTGCGGCGCTGCCCGGATACTGAGCGGGCGCTTTCTCGCCTGACACTGGGGCGGGGTGGGCCACGTGACCTCGCTGTAATTCGCGATGGCCTTGCGGAGACAGCGAATATTCGGGAATGTATGGCCACAAGCGGTCTTGATTCCCTGCCCGCTGGTCTGACAGAGGCAAGTGAACGGCTTGGATATCACGCGGAAATTGTTGAACTCTTGCGCGCGGCCCTCTCGCCGGATGTCCCTTTACTGGCGCGAGATGGCGGCTTTATCGCTCGCGGTTTTCGTGCCGATTTGGAGGAATTCCGCACGCTCCGCGATGAAAGCCGTCGGCATATTGCTAATCTGCAAGCGGCATACGCGAAGGAAGTTGATGTCCCCTCTCTCAAGATCAAGCATAACAATGTGCTTGGCTATTTTATCGAGATCACACCGCGATTCGCCGACAAAATGACGGAACATTTCATCCACCGTCAGACCATGGCAAATGCAGTGCGCTATTCGACAGTTGAACTTGGCGAGCTGGAGGACAAAATCTCACGCGCGGCGGATCGGGCGCTGGCGATGGAAATTTCCTTATTCGATGAGCTGGTCGAAAAAGTGAAAAAGGCCGGACCGGCAATCCTCGCCGCGGCCGAAGCCATTGCCCGTATTGACGTCGCCGCAAGCAATGCAGAATTGGCGACAGAACAATCCTACTGTCGCCCTGTCGTGGATAATAGCCTTTGCTTTGATATCGCCGGAGGTCGACATTCGGTCGTCGAAGCCGCACTTAAAGCCAGCGCCGAAGCCGATTTTGTTGCCAACGACTGTTGCCTCAACGAAGCGCAGCGGCTCTGGCTTCTGACTGGCCCGAATATGGCCGGTAAGAGCACATTTTTACGGCAGAACGCACTGATTACAATATTGGCGCAGATGGGCGCTTTCGTACCCGCAAATGCCGCCCATATTGGCATAGTTGATCGGCTTTTTAGCCGCGTTGGCGCCGCCGATGATCTCGCCCGTGGTCGTTCAACCTTTATGGTCGAAATGGTGGAGACTGCCTCAATCCTCAATCAGGCGGGCCCGCGCGCCCTTGTCATCCTTGATGAGATTGGTCGGGGAACCGCTACATATGACGGTCTGTCCATTGCATGGGCGACGGTTGAAAACCTGCATGACATCAATCAGTGCCGGGCTCTGTTCGCAACCCATTATCACGAATTAACGGCGCTCGCCGCCAAGCTTGATGCGCTTCAGAACCACAGCATGCGTGTACGGGAGTGGAAAGGTGATGTCATCTTCCTGCATGAAGTTGGAGACGGATCGGCAGATAGGTCCTATGGCATTCAGGTTGCGAAATTAGCTGGCCTTCCCAAAACCGTCATAAAGCGGGCGGAGGCCGTTCTGGCTGCGTTAGAAGAAAAGGATCAGGGCTCGGCGGCAACGCGGCTCGCCAACGACCTCCCGCTTTTTTCTACGGTGATTGCGGAAACGGCGGCGCAGGAAAAGACAAAAACGCCATCCAAGCTTGAAGAGCGCGTCAAGACCATCAATGTTGACGACCTTTCACCTCGCGAGGCGCTCAACCTGCTTTATGAACTCAAGAAACTGAGCCGTGACTGACCAACTAATTAATGACAACGCAGTCACAACTCATTAGGTTTCAACTCAGAATAAACCACTAAAAATAACAATAAGGGAGACATAATATGTTTGATCTGACCGGCAAAAATATTGTCATTACCGGCTCCAGCAAGGGCATCGGCAAGGCAATTGCCCATCAAATGGCACTGGCAGGGGCAAAGGTTACGATTTCAAGCCGGAAGGCAGAAGTTTGCGAAGAAGTGGCGAAGGAAATCAATGATAGCCTGCCAGAGGGAAGCAGCGGTCAGGCAATTGTCATCCCCTGCAACATCAATTCTAAGGAGTCACTGCAAAACCTTGTGGATGAAGCTCATAAACAGATGGGCGAAATCCATGTACTGGTTTGCAATGCAGCCCTCAACCCCTTCTTTGGCCCGTCCACAGACATCCCCGATGATGCGTTTGACAAAATTATGGCCGCCAATATCAAGTCAAACCACTGGCTCTGCAATATGGTTCTGCCTGAAATGAAGGCCCGCAAGGATGGCGCCATCATCATTGTCTCCTCAATTGGCGGCATTCGAGGTTCGGCTGTTCTGGGGGCCTACAGCATTTCCAAGGCAGCAGATATGCAGCTCGTCCGCAACCTTGCCGTTGAACATGGCGCAGACAATATTCGCATCAATGCGATCGCTCCAGGTTTGATCCAGACAAATTTTGCGCGGGCACTTTGGGAAGACCCGGAAATTCTGAAACGTGCAACATCACGTGCGCCGCTGCAACGGATCGGGCAGCCAGAAGAGATTGCTGGCGCCGCCATATTGATGGCCTCTGATGCCGGGACGTTCCTGACAGGCCAAACAATCGTGATTGATGGCGGCCAGACGATCACCTGATCCAGCCTTTAATCTATTGCGGCCAGCTGATCATAAATAAGGCTGGCCGCAATAAAAAACATCATCGTGGCGACAATCAACTCGAGGCAGCGGGCACCCGTCCGGTTCTGCATTACTGGCGCAAATAGTCGCGCGCCATATCCAATAGCGAAAAACCAGACGAAAGATGCAACGACCGCTCCGATCACAAAGTAAATCCGCGCATTTATTGCATATCCCGAGGCGATACTACCCAGCAAAATCACCGTATCCAGATAGACATGCGGATTTAAGAATCCAAACGCGAGCGTCAATAGAATTGCTTTTCGGGTTGAGGTAATAAACGGTATTTCATCAATTGCCTGAATGGGCTCCGGCCAGATTGCCCGCCGACAGGAAAGAAAACCGAATAGGATCAGGAAAAGCGCGCCGCCCCAGCTCGCCCATGGCACCAGCGCGGGAAAAGCCGCAATGAAAGAGCCAAGTCCCATCGCCCCTAACAGGATTAACGATGCGTCAATCAAGGATGATAACAGGCAGATGATGAATATCTGGTCGCGCCGTGCACCCTGACGCAGGACAAACAGGTTCTGCGCGCCGATGGCAATGATAAGTGCGGCACCCATTACCGCGCCATCTACTAAGGCCCAAAAATCCATAAGGTCAAGCCTTGAATACGTTGGATTTGCGCCGGTGATACGTCAACGCCGCGGTGATAAATTCCCGAAGCTCCGGAGTTGCAAGGGTACTATCAGACTCAAAAAAAATAGCGCGCGTCCCGCTATAATGAAAAGTATCCGGATACCGATCTCTGAATTCATTAATAAGGCTGGTCTGACAATGCACGAATAGACCACACATATTCTTTTCCTTGGACGGCGCAAGCCGGATTGGCGTGCCCGCCTTGCCACTTGCATTATAGCTTGGCTCCCCCCATTTCAACGTTTCACTCAATTTCATATCGCCGATTGTTTCGGCAGTCTCGAATATAAGCTGCCTTAGCGCCAAAAGTTTATTTCTTTGTTCTTTGGGATAGGATTTATATGCTGCGGCAACCGACAAATCGTCAATATCGAACTGTTTCATAACAGGGGACCTGTTGGTAAGATTCCGTACTTCAAAATATCAATGATCATATAATTCGGGCTTTTGGTCCCAATATTTGCTAAATAGCGTTTCAATAAAGTTTAAAAGGCAGCCAGTCATATAGCAAGGCCGGCAGGCCAATTGGATTGCAAATGGAAAAAATTCCAAATCAGAAAGAAATTATCGACCGTCGCGCATTAGTCCAGTCGATCGCCGAGACAGCTGATAAGTTCGATACGAGTAGCGTTGAATTCCGACAGGAAATTTTACGCCAGCTTAAGGTGCGCCTCGACCATGGCAGCGACGTTGTAAAACAGCGCTTCCAGCAATCCAATAAAGGCCGGGCAATGATGTATGCCCAGTGCTTCCTGGTCGATCAGCTAATTCGTGCTATTTTCGATGTTGCGGCCCAATATGTCTATCAATTGAGCAACCCGACTCCAGAAGAAAAGCTGTCGCTCGTTGCGGTTGGGGGATATGGCCGGGGGGAGCTGGCACCCTTCTCCGATGTCGATCTGCTCTTTCTCTTTCCCTACAAACAGACCTCCTGGTGTGAGCAGGTAATCGAGTTTGTGCTCTATATGCTTTGGGATCTCGGCCTGAAAGTCGGGCATTCCACCCGTACCGTTGATGAATGCGTCCGCCTCGCTAAAAAAGACACAACAATCCAGACCGCCCTGCTAGAGGCACGCTATGTCTGGGGCGATCAGGAAATGTTCACGGAGATGTATCGCAAATATATGAAGGAGGTTGTTTCCGGACACAGCCGCGAGTTTATCGAAGCAAAGCTGAAGGAAAGAAAAGAGCGTCATGATCGTTTTGGCAATTCCCGCTATGTCGTTGAACCCAACATCAAGGAGGGAAAAGGCGGTCTCCGTGATATGCAAACCCTGTTCTGGATCGCGAAATTTCTGCATGGGACGACGGATATATCAAAGCTTGTGAAACTCGGTGTTTTTACCGAGAAGGAGCGCCGCAGATTTACCAAGGCATCAAATTTCCTTCGTACCGTGCGGTGTCATCTTCACTATCTGACAGGGCGTCCGGAAGAACGGATCACCTTTGACGTTCAAACGGAACTCGCTAAACGGTTGCTCTATAAAGATCATGCCGGGTCCAGCGGCGTGGAACGGTTCATGAAGCATTACTTCCTCGTCGCGAAGGATGTTGGGGACCTGACGCGTATTTTCTGCGCCAATCTTGAGGCAGAGCAACAGAAGAAAAGCCGTCTGCCGATCCCTCGTTTCGGGCTTGCCAGACGGAAGTTAAAAGGCTACGTCGTCGAAAGCGGACGCATTGACGTGGCCCACGAAGATGATTTTAAAAAAGATCCGATACGGATGCTGGAACTGTTCCATCTGGCTCAGGAAAAGGGCCTGGATGTCCATCCAAATGCACTCCGTCTAATCCGACAGGATCTCAAGCTGATCAATCGCAGTGTTCGCAATGATGAGCGGGCAAACCAACTCTTCCTTGAGATGATGACCAGTCGCAAAGATCCGGAAACAACCCTCCGACGCCTGAACGAGGCCGGTGTCTTCGGCCGGTTTATTCCCGATTTCGGCCGTGTCGTTGCCCAAATGCAGCATGATATGTATCATGTCTATACCGTGGATGAGCACACCATTCGGGCAATCGGCATCATTTCGCAGATTGAAGATGGTGCCTTGCAAAGTGAACACCCTCTTTCTCACAATATTATGCCCAAGATCGTGTCACGAAATGTCCTCTACTGCGCCGTATTGATCCATGATATCGCGAAGGGACGCGGCGGAGATCACTCAATCCTCGGGGCCGAGGTAGCAGAAAAACTCTGTCCCCGGCTCGGGCTGTCGCCGTCAGAGACGGAAACGGTGGCATGGCTCGTGCGATATCATCTGGCGTTCAGCGCCTTTGCCTTCAAACGGGATATCTCAGACCCAAAAACTATTGAGGATTTTGTCAAAATCGTTCAAAGCCCTGAGCGGTTACGGCTTCTGCTGGTCCTGACAGTCGCGGATATCCGAGCGGTTGGGCCAAATGTCTGGAACGGCTGGAAAGGTCAGCTTCTGCGTGAACTTTACTACGCCTCGGAAAATGCCTTGACCGGCGGTCATATTTCAGAAGGCCGGGCGGAGCGGGCCAAGCATTACCAGGAAGAATTACGCGAACTTCTAAGGTCATGGCAAAAAGGCGATATTGATGCCCATATCCGGCGTTTCTATCAATCCTACTGGATCGGCACCAGCAGTGAAGACCGCGTCACCCATGCGGAGCTAATGCGAAAAGCGGACAAGGAGAAAGCGCTTTTCACCATCGAGTCAAAAAGCGACCCCTTCCGTTCAATAACGGAAGTTATTGTTTATACTGCCGATCATCCAGGTCTCTTTTCCCGGATCACTGGCGCCATGTCGATAAGCGGCGCGAATATCGTGGATGCGAAAATTCATACTACGACGGACGGTATGGCGCTCGATACATTTTTTATTCAGGATTCTGAAGGCAAGGTTTACGATCAACGGGGACGCATGAAAAAATTGCACCAGGCGATCGAGGACACGCTTCAGGGCTCCCGAAAACCTCACTTGGAAATAGTGGAGCTGCGGGAATCAAGCCTACCGAGCAGAACGGAAGTCTTTACCGTACAGCCCGCAATAATTCTGGATAACAAGGCATCGAACACCCATACCGTGATTGAGGTGCGGGGACGCGATCGACCCGGCTTGCTTGCCAAGCTGACCCGAACATTATTCACGCTTTCCCTGTCCATCTCGTCGGCTCATATTGCGACCTATGGTGAACGAGCGGTTGACGTTTTCTATGTAAAAGACAGTTTCGGCCTGAAAATTACCAACAAAGTCAAGCTTGCAAATATAGAGAAGAAACTGCTTCTTGCTCTTACCGAAGATATGAAACCAAAAAGAAAAGCAACCCGTACAAAAAAAGCAGCGAGTAGCGGAAGCTGATGGGCAGCTCTAGCGCGCCTGTGCTATAGGGGGTTCATGAGTTTGATTAAGTCCGTGGCCACAGTCGGTGGCTTTACCATGATCAGTCGCGTCCTCGGATTTTTACGCGATATTTTGATGGCGTCTGTGTTAGGTGCCGGGCCGGTGGCGGACGCTTTCTTTGTTGCCTTTCGCATTCCGAACATGTTTCGCCGCCTGGTGGCGGAAGGCGCGTTTTCTGCCGCCTTCATCCCTCTGTTTGCGCGCAAACTAGAAGCGGAGGGCAAAGATCCAGCACTCGAATTTGCGGGCCATGCGCTCAGCATTCTTGTCGGTTTTCTTCTTATCTTTTCAGCCCTTTTCATGATCTTCATGCCGGTCATGATGCTGATGCTGGCACCCGGCTTTGCCCCGGACGGATCACGGTTTGAGCTGGCCGTCGAATTTACCCGCGTCACATTTCCCTACCTGATTGCAATGGCCATCGTTGCACTTCTGGGAGGCATATTAAATGCCTTTTATAAATTTGCGGCGATGGCCGCAGCGCCAATCCTGCTCAATATTATTCTTATTGCCTGCCTGCTGATTGGAATAGGCCGTACAGAAGCCGATGTCGGCATGCTGCTCGCTATAGGCGTTGCGATTGCTGGTGTGGCTCAGGTAATATTTCTTGCCATCGCGTGCAAACGGGCGGAGATCGGTATCAAACTCCGTTGGCCCGCCTTCAATTCCGACATCAAACGCCTCTTCCGCCTGATGCTTCCCGGTGCGCTTGGTGCCGGCGTGATGCAGATCAATATCCTGGTTGGAACGATTATTGCGTCCTTCCTGGCGACGGGATCTATTTCCTATCTGTACTACGCTGATCGGGTGTATCAACTTCCACTGGGCGTGATCGGTATTGCGGTCGGCACCGCACTGTTGCCGATGCTTTCGCGGCAACTTCGGTCAGGCGAAGAAGAAACAGCGATGAACAGCATGAACCGCGCGATGGAACTTTCCATGCTCCTCACCTTGCCAGCGGCAGCCGCGTTAATTGTCATCCCGGAGGAAATTACGTCCGTCCTGTTTCAGCATGGAGAATTTACCTTAGAAGCAAGCCGCGCAACAGCGGCGGCCCTGCTTGCCTTCGCAACCGGGCTTCCCGCCTATGTGCTTGTTAAAATTCTTGCACCGGGATTTTTTGCGCGGGAGGATACCACAACGCCGGTGGTTGTCGGCGTTCTCGCCATGATACTGAATGTAGTTTTGAGCCTCATACTGATCCGCTATCTGGAGCATGTGGGGATCGCACTCGCGACCTCTCTTTCCTCCTGGTTTAATGTCGTGTTACTATTCTTAATTCTCCGACGGCGCGGCCATTATACCGCGGATTCACGTCTCCTCCGACGGTTCGCGGGTATGATTGTTGCTTCCGCTATCATGGCCGCCGGACTCTATTTCGCCCGTGAATATCTGGCCAATGCTTTTTCCGGTGACATGACAGAGAGAGTAGGCGCCCTCATCTCACTGGTGATTGGCGGCGGCGTATTATATGCCGTCAGCAGCCTTCTCACCGGCACTGCGCGCCTGCAAGAAATAAAATCCATGCTGAAACGCCGCCCGAACGCGTAAATCTGTTGACGATACCGAAGGCGCCTGCAATAAGGCCGAGATCAATTCCCGGGCAGCAGCCCATCCCGGTCCCGATGGCCTGATGATCAGTCCGTCAATTTTGGGGCCCGTGTCCAAAGCGTGAGGAGCTTTTAGTCATGTCTCGTATTTTCTCCGGCGTTCAGCCAAGCGGAAATCTTCATCTCGGTAACTATCTCGGCGCGATCCGCAATTTTGTTGGATTGCAGGAAGATTATGAATGTATTTACTGCGCTGTTGATATGCACGCCATCACGGTCTGGCAGGATCCGGCAGACTTACGCAGTAATACGCGGGAAGTGGCGGCGGCATACATTGCTGCCGGAGTGGATCCAAAGCGATCGATTATTTTCGCGCAAAGCACTGTCGCGGCCCACGCAGAACTCGCCTGGATATTCAATTGCGTTGCGCGCCTCGGCTGGTTAAATCGCATGACCCAGTTCAAGGAGAAGGCTGGTAAAAATCGCGAAAATGCGTCCGTCGGCCTTTATGCCTATCCCTCCCTGATGGCGGCAGATATCCTCGCCTACAAGGCAACCCATGTTCCGGTTGGTGAAGATCAGAAGCAGCATCTTGAGCTGACCCGTGATATTGCGCAGAAGTTCAACAACGATTACGAGACCGAAACCTTTCCGCTCGTAGAACCATTGATCTTTGGCGCGGCAACGCGGGTCATGTCCCTGCGGGACGGATCCAAGAAAATGTCAAAGTCTGATCCGAGTGATTATTCGCGCATCACCTTTACGGATGATCGCGACAGTATCGCAAAAAAACTCCGCAAGGCGCGAACGGATGCCGATCCGCTACCTGAAACGGAAGAGGGTCTGAAAGGTCGGCCGGAGGCGGCCAATCTCGTTGGCATCTATGCGGCGCTTGCCGATCTTAGCAAGCAGGCGGTTCTCGATGAGTTCGCCGGAGCTGCATTTTCTACCTTCAAGCCAGCGCTTACCGAACTGGCCGTTGAGAAATTCGGCCCCATCGGAGAAGAAATGAAAAGACTCATGGCGGATCCTGCGCATGTGGATACTATCCTTAAAGAAGGAGCGGAACGCGCTGCCGCCCTCGCCGCGCCGGTCATGGCAGAGGTCAAAGAAGTAGTCGGATTTATTCGCCCTTAAGGAAGGCAACTTGTAAGTCTGACCGAAACAACATACATCTTTGTATGAAGCCAGATGAACGGATCACTCGGTTACGGGGCAGGATAGATGAGCGAAATCGGCAGTAGCGGGAAGGAGACGAAACGGATCGGGCGGCGGGCCGCGACGGTTCGAGAAAGCGCGAAGCGGAGCTGGAAAGTATTCGCGTTGCTTATTCTGCTTTTCTTGGTTCTTTATTATCCCGTCGGCATGATCATGATCAACAACATTGAGGACGACACCGATTTTGTGCCGACCGGTACCAATGTTGTTGCCGGGGGCAGCCATGCGGTGGATATGATGGCCGGTCTTATTGACAGGGAAATCAATGTCAATCGTTGGACAGCGAACGATCCTTTCTTCATGCCCTCTGCCGCCCTCGACAATATGCCGAATTACCAGCAGGGAATAATTTCCGCGCTTGCCCGGTTCGGGTTTGAATTGACTGATCAGATTGGCCGGACACGCGGCTCCAGCCAGACGGACCCCGACTTACAGGAAGCGGCAGGTTTGCTGCAATATTCAGGCACAAAATGGGCTTGGGATCCGTCCGTCTCTCTGCTGCCTACTGCGGCTTCTGAGGAGCAGTATGAAAAGGCCCGGACCTCTTTGATCAGCTATAACAAGCGGCTCGCTGAAGGCAAAGCCGTATTCGAGAAACGCGCCGATAATCTGTTGGCAACGCTTGACCGGATTGCCCTTGATATCGGATCGTCGACCGCAACAATCGACAAGCATATCGATGAAAATTCAGGCGATCTCATTGATTTTCAGGCGGATAATATTTTCTATGGCGTTAAAGGGCAGGCGTATGGCTACTACTTACTGCTAAAGGCGCTGTCGCAAGACTATGAGAGCCTGATCAAGGAGCGTGGACTTACCAACGCCTGGGCGCAAATGCTTGCAAGTCTTAAATCGGTAATTGACCTTGATCCATTTATTGTCGTCAATGCTACGCCGGATTCCCAGTTTCTCCCTAATCATCTGACGGCTCAAGGCTTCTATGTCTTGCGCGCCCGGACACAGCTGCAAGAGATCAGCAACATTCTCTTGAAATAACTGTGCCGATAGTGGCAGGATAATTTTCCCGAAAACAACTGACGGAGTCTTTATGTCAGAGGAGACCCAGAGCGGCGTGCGCAACAAGTTTCTTGTCGTCGTCGACGAAACGCCGGAATGCAAATCGGCTATCCGCTTCGCCAGCCGTCGGGCATGGCACGTTGGCGGCGGCGTGATTCTGCTCTATGTCATTGAACCGCCTGAGTTCCAACACTGGATGGGGGTGGAGCAAGCAATGCGAGAAGAAGCCCGTGAGGGCGCCGAAGAGCTCTTGCAATACCTCGCGGAGGAAATTCAGAAGGAAACGACCATCGTGCCGGAATTCGTCATCCGCGACGGACATAAAAAGGAAGAAGTCTTGGCACTGATTGAGGAAGACTCCGATATCCGCGTCCTTGTGCTTGCGGCATCCCCAGATACTGTCGGGCCCGGCCCCTTGATCAAAAGCCTTGTTGGCGAAATGTCCGGTACATTTGCAATCCCGATTACCGTTGTACCAGGCAATCTGACAACTCGGCAGCTGGATGCGGTGACATGATCTCGGTATTCCTGTTTTCGCTTATACCAACTTCTTGATTCGCTATTTAGCCCATTTTAATTTGGCCCAAATTCGCGCTAAATAGATGGAAATTTTATAACCAGTTGAATCAATTACTAAAATTACACAAGATAAATCTTCTCTTGATATCGTAGATAGAGACTCACATATTCCATTTTCGGCTCAAAGTGCATTAAAACGCATTTTGAGCCTATATATTGTGTAAAAGAACGGCAGCACATCTACATATTGTATTCTCGGCAGTTGGCTCATTTCGATGGCTAGGACACTACGCAAATTTAATTATGCAGCTTTTTAGATCTGGTATTAAATCAAACAAGATCGTGACATTGGCAGGCGTAGTTCTGGCGACGGCGTATCTGGTGCCTGAGCTTATTGACAGTGCACATAATGTCAGCTTTTCTTCCTACGGCGAGAGCAGGGCATTGTTCGCAAAACGCACCCCCGCGAGCTCTCAAACGCGGGAGCAATCCGATCAATTCGACATGGCTTCTCTTGATACAGCTCTGAGTCAGGTAGACTACCAGTTGCAGGATATTCGCAACGGACAGCCTGTTCCGCGCTTTTACGTCGAGCAGGTTCCGGTTGATATTGCTGACGTTACAGATGTAGACCAGCGCAAAAAGGCGTTTATCAAGATCGTTTTACCCCTCATCCTGAGCACCAATGAGAAAATCTTGGATCGGCGGGAGCGCCTTTCAACCCTCCTTCAAGATAATACAGGGTTTGACAACCTCCGCGCCACCGACAGGAAATGGCTTGATGAAATGGCCATTCGTTACCGGGAAGAAACGACTGATCTTGAACAGCTTTTGCTAAAAGTCGATGAAGTCCCTGTACCACTGGCGCTTGCTCAGGCTGTGGAAGAATCCGGTTGGGGAACGTCTCGTTTCGCTCGCGAAGGAAACGCCCTTTTCGGACAGCGAGTCTGGTCTGCAGGTAAGGGAATTGTCCCGGACGAAAGGGCCGATGATGAAACCCATGAAGTTAAGGCATTCAACTCTATCGCCGACTCGATTGCCGCCTATGTTCATAATCTGAATTCCCATGCGGCCTATGCCGAGTTCCGGGAAATTCGTGCCCGCCGTCATACAGGCCCGAAACTCACCTATGATACTGCCCCTCTCGTTGATACGCTGCATGTATATTCCGAGAAAGGGCAGGAATATGTGGATAATCTGCGATCATTGATTGAAATAAACCAGTTCGACGATTTCGAAGATGCTAACCTTGCTCCCGAGCGATTGGCCGCGAACCGCCCGTAAATTCACCCTGACCTGTTCAATTTCTATTCCTGCGACTTTCCATCTCGCAAATTACGGTGCTATGTGGAAAGATAACAGCATAACAAATCTGAACAAGGACGCCGCTTCTTCCAGGGCGCCATAAGAATAATAAAGGGGAGATCATGGGTAGATTAGCAAACAAGGTCGCGCTGATAACAGGGGCTGCAACCGGTATCGGACTTGCGACCACCCGACGTTTTGTCGAGGAAGGGGCTTATGTCCTGATGACCGACAAAAACACAGAGGTAGGGGAAGCCGCTGTGAAGGAGTTTGGCGAAAATGCCCGTTTCATTGCTCAGGACGTCACAAAAGAAGAAGACTGGCAGCAGGTAATGGCGACGATCACCTCTGATACCAAGGGGCTCGATATTCTCGTAAACAATGCTGGTATTCTCTCCATCGGGGACCATCAAACAATTGAAGATACGGATCTGGCCCATTGGCAGGCTATCCAGAAGGTGAATGTCGAAGGTGTCTTCCTGGGTTGTCAGTCCGCGATCAAAGCCATGAAAGACCGAGGCGGCGCCATCGTCAATATTTCCTCTGTTGCGGCGATAATCGGCACACCTACACTCGCGGCCTATGGCGCCTCAAAAGCAGCTGTTCGGCAGCTCACCAAAACGGTCGCCATTCATTGCGCCAATAAGGAATATGGCATTCGCTGCAATTCCGTGCATCCCGACCCGGTCCGCACTAATATGGGTGATGAGCTGATGGAGATGTATGGCGGGAATATCGAAAAAGGCTGGGACGCTATTCCCGGGCGTGTTCCCCTAAAAGCTGCCGCAGAGCCCGTCGACATTGCAAATTGCATTCTGTTCCTTGCCTCCGACGAGGCACGCCACGTCACAGGGTCCGAACTTGTGGTCGATGGCGGAATGACAGCGATATAAATAAAAACCAATAGCGGGAGAAACCGATCTATGCGTATTGAGCATGACGTCTTGCAGGACTTCGTTGAGAAAATATTCAAGGCGGCAGGAAGTGAACCGATTGAGGCCGCGATCGTTGCCGATCACCTCGTCCTTGCCAACCTTTCCGGTCATGATAGCCATGGTGTCGGGATGATCCCCCGCTATATCGACAACATCAAGGCTGGCGCCCTCCATCCCAATGAGCATGTGGAGCAGATCAAGAAGGATGGTTCAATTCTGGTTTTTGACGGCAGAGCCGGATTTGGGCAGGTCGTCGCCCGCGAAGCAATGGCGCAGGCCATCTCCGTCGCGAAGGAAACTGGCCTCGCGCTCTCTGCCCTGCGAAATGCCCACCATATCGGCCGTGTTGGAACCTATGGGGAACAATGCGCTGATGCGGGCCTTGTCTCAATTCATTTTGTCAATGTCACGGGGCATAGAGGCCTCGTCGCGCCACATCGTGGTGCGGATGCCCGCTACGGTACGAATCCGATCTGTGTTTCCCTCCCCGATACCGCGGAAGAGCCGCGCATCATCCTTGATTTCGCAACGAGCAAGGTCGCACTAGGGAAAATTCGGGTCGCCCATAACAGTGGCAAAAAGTTGGAGGAAGGACTGCTTATCGATAAAGACGGTAACGCGACAACAGATCCGGGCGTTATGTTCTCTGACGAGGTTGGCTCTCTTCTCCCATTGGCAGAGCATAAGGGATATGGTCTGGCATTGATGTGTGAGTTATTGACCGGCGCGATCGGCGGCGGTGGCACGATCCAGCCGAAGAATGTCCGCGACACCCGCATTATTAATAATATGCTCTCCATCATCATAGATCCAACTCGTCTGACGGATACGGACTATATCGCGAGCGAGATGAAGGCGATGTGCGATTACGTGCGCGATTCTCCGCCGCGTGCAGGTTATGACAACGTGATCGTTCCGGGCGATCCGGAACGAGAGCAGCGGGAGCAACGCCGTGCCGAGGGCATCGACATTGACGAGGAAACCTGGCGTCAGATCACCGAAGCCGCCGCTAGCCATAACGTGACACTTTAACCGGATCCAACTGCCTGCAGAGGAATTACGTCGGACGGATGTCGCTATTTCTTGATATTTTTCAGGAGTTCGTCTGCAGCGCTTGAAACCAGCCCTGTATCCCCGGTGCAAAGAAGAAAATCAAACCCTTGCGAGAAAAGGTCGCTGGTTTGTGTCGCCCCCTTCGATATGCAACCGAGATAGGCTGGGCTCGCCTTAATGCGATCCCGCGCCTCCTCAAATAGAGCCTTGACTTCAGGGTCATCAAATTCGCCGAGCTTGTTGATGCTGCCGGATAGATCGTTGGGCCCAATAAACAGCATATCAACACCGTCGACAGCTGCGATTTCCTCAATATTTCCAACGGCTTCCTTGGTTTCAATCTGGCATATGATCATCAAGTCATTGTCGAGATTGTCTCGATATGATCGCGCCGTCCGGCCATATCCTCCCGCCCGTGCCGCGCCAAACCCTGCACTTCGTATACCCGTCGGGGGGTAGCGGCAGGCTGCAACGGCGACCTTTGCTTCCTCTGCGGTGTTAACGGATGGCACCATAATTCCGTCCATTCCGCTATCCAGCGCACGTTTAATCAGAACAGTATCGTTCCAGGGAACCCGCATCAGAACAGTCACGTCACTGACGGATCGCACTGCCCGGTGCTGATCAATCGCAGTCTCTAAACTGCCTGAACCATGCTCATGATCAATCATAAGCGCATCGAAACCTGCCCCTGCTACAATCTCCGCCATGTCCGAGGAATTTGAGAATATCCAGCAGGCCGCGGCCTTTTCCCCCGCCTTCAGGTGCTCTTTTAGTTTGTTCGGGCGATACATCGGCATTCCCCTTTCTGATTGCTATTATTTCGGGATGTAGAATAGTGAGCCAAACCAGCGCCAGCGCCGGTCCGGACCAAGAAGAGTACAGTTTATGCGGCCGCGTCCCGGTTTGAAGGCCGAGGCGAGCCGTATCTCAATCCGTGCGTCGCCGATTTTCTCAATTGGCACTGCACCTCCGGTCTGATTAGATGAAAAACAGGAAAGACCATTGAGGTTGCCGTAATCTTCGGCAATGGTAAATCCAAAATTGGGCGGATTACGTTTCAGGACGTTATCAGACGGTGTCACGTCCGTGACCCGAAGCGGCAACGCATTCGCCGCCAAACGAAAGCGTCCAATGCCGCCATAATTCTCACTCATTGCAAAGCGCGGAAGTTCAAGACGGTCGTGACCGGAATAAGAAACACCCGATTGCTGACCGAACGCGGCCTTGAAGCCAAGTTTGCGAATAATTGTTTTTACGTCGTTGCCATATTCACCATAGGGATAGGCAAATATTGCGGGAACAAAGCCCAGTTCCGCTTCATACCGTTCACTTGCGAGGTTAATGTCAGCTTCAATTTCATCCTGACTCAGAAGCGGCAAATGAGTATGCGAATAGGTGTGATGACCGATATGGACGCCCGCATCGCGGAGTTCCCGGACCTGATCCCAGTTCATATAACCTGGAAGATTCTTGTCCACACCTTCGACAGCAACAAATATCGTAAACGGAAGTTTTGCTTCCCGCAGTATTGGCCAGGCAACATTATAGACCGAGGCATAGGCATCATCGATGGTCAGCGCAACGGTGCGATCGGGAAGGTCCTCACCTTTTTCAAGGCGGTCGACAATCTCGTTAAGCGGTAAAACGGTATACTCTCCATTTTGCAGTTCCAGAATATGTTCCTTGAACTGTTCAACGCGGATGTTGGTCGACGTATATTGATCTTCCCCGAAACGGTGATACATGATCACACTGGCCCAGTCAGCGGCTTGTGCAAGACTGCTCATGCCCAGAAAGGCGATGGCCATTAAGATGGCCCTTAAGGTGCGTGTTGTTGCTTTTTCTGTCTGTCTCATAACTCTCTCTAGCCCGCCTCTGAATGGCTGGCGCTGTCCATCATCCGGGTGCCGGCTGCCTTGTCTGAGAGGGTAGGGTATCGGCGGGGTCTAAACAATTGGTAATGCCACCATTCATTTCGATAAAAATCCCAGCCCGCAGCCGACATAATACCCAGCAATATGGCCCGGTTCCGCTGCGCCTCTGCTGAAATGTCGCGTGCGCCATGATAGGAGGTGGGCGTCATCGCATCAAACCCCGTTCCCATCTCAAGTTCCTGCCCGGCGCCGTCAATCAGGGTGAGATCAATTGCCGCCCCTCTCGAATGCGGAGAACCACTGCTCGGGGCGGAAAGAAAATTCGGGTTCGGTGTATGGTCCCAGAGCGCTTGTACCGCCTCTGTCGGGCGAAAACCGTCAAAGAGCTTAAAACGCAAGCCGATATCCGCCGCCAGATCCACCGCGCGGCGCAAATTCTCTCCCGCCTCTAAGTTCAGGAAACAGGCTCCTCTGCTATATATCGCCCTGCCGGTGAAATTATTCGTTGAAGCATAGCGCAGATCCAGATCAACATTGAAGTCTTCGGCGGTTATTTCAACTAAACTCTCATTTAAGGGCATCTTGAACCTGCTGGCTTGAAATCACGCGGCATTGAGCGTAACACTCTCGCCTCACGGTGACCCTACATGGCTAGATTACGGAAGGCAATATAATGAAGATACTGGCATTTGATACAGCCCTGAATGCCTGTTCTGTTGCCGTAGCCGACGGAAACAATATCCTTGCCCATGATCATGAGAACCGCCGGCGCGGACATGCGGAAGCCCTGCTACCGATGATAGAGGCCCAAATGAAGTCAGCAGCAATGATATATAAAGACCTTGATCTGATTGCTGTCACTGTCGGTCCCGGTACTTTTACAGGGCTGCGGATCGGCCTCGCCGCCGCGCGCGGAATAGCTGTTGCCGCGAAAAAGCCGGTTATCGGTATTACCACACTTGAAGCACTTGCCGCCGCTGTACCCGTTTTAGCAACAAAGGGCCGCGCGATAATCGCCACCGCCGATGCCCGACGCGGAGAAGTTTATATTCAGGCATTCAATCGTCTGCAAAAGGATGAGGAAATTTCTCCGATAGATGCGCCCGCCGCAATCAAGACAGAACAGGCGTTGGCATCTCTTGATATAGAGACCGCTGTGCTTGTTGGTTCGGGCGCGCGCCTTCTGGAAAACATGCCGGGATTTGATGCTGAAGCATACAAAATCCTGAACTTACCCGACGACCCGGACGCTGTTGATCTTGTCCGTCTTGCCGCCGTGCGCGGATTACCGGCCCCATATGCGCCGCCTCCTGCCCCGCTCTATCTTCGGGCACCGGACGCAAAGTTACCGGGCGGCAAAGACCCGGTAGCGAACTGATCGAGACGGGCCATGCAAAAAGACAGAATATCCAACAACTTCTTCACCGACGCATCTGCCGTACCCCTCGTAACGGCAATGCATGCCCGTTGCTTCATGGCAAGCTGGAGTGAAGTCGAGTTTACCTCCGCGCTTAGCATTCCGGGCACTCTACTGCAGATATTAAGTAGCGACCAAGAACCTGTGGGCCTTTCACTTTACCGGATTGTCTCGGATGAAGCGGAGATACTGACTCTTGGTACCTTACCGGAATTTCGCGGGAAGGGATTTGCCGCACAACTTCTTGCCGCAGGTATTGAGAAATTAAAAGACACGGGTGTTAGGTTTGTGTTTCTCGAAGTAGGTTCACAAAATTTCACAGCCATACGTCTTTATACTACGGGAAGATTTGAAGAAATCGGCCGTCGAAAAAATTATTACAACCGAAACGGGAATCCGGAAGATGCCATTATAATGAAAAGAATTATTTAACCCACTAATCGCAACAAACAGAAAATCGGAATAAATGTTAGCTTAAAATATTTTTTTCTTTATTCTATTTAATATTTCGTTCTTTCACTTATATTGATTATACACTTTAAGTCATCCGATATTGAGGGAGGGATACTATTAATGTCCGAAAAAATAGAAAAGCTGGAGCTTCTTGCTCTGACGACGGATATCGTTACCTCGCATTTGTCTCGCAATCCTGTCAGTACTGGAGAAATTTCTTCACTGATTAGTGATGTATATAAGACTCTTTCAACCATTGGTGAAGCAGCTGAAGAAGAAGACAAACCAGAGCCGGTTGTCGCCATCCGTAAATCCGTTAATCCGGATTACATCATTTGCCTGGAAGACGGTAAAAAGCTGAAAATGCTCAAACGGCACCTCAAAACGTCTTACGACATGACCCCGGATGAATATCGGGAGCGTTGGGGCCTACCGTCCGACTACCCAATGGTTGCCCCCAATTATGCCGAGCAGCGCCGTAATCTTGCGAAAAAAATTGGTCTTGGAACCCGCCGCAAGAAAGCAAAGAGCAAGTAATATCCACTTTCGCTGGCCCTAAAAAATAAATTGTATAAAATCAGGACTGCTGACAGCAAGTCAGTGGTCGTTGAATGTTAACAGAGGTTCATATGCCAACTCGTTTGGAACAAGTCTGCCTTGAAAAAGGCCTGCGCATGACGGAACAACGCCGCGTAATTGCGCGTGTTCTTTCGGAATCACAAGACCATCCTGATGTTGAGTTGGTTTATAAACGGGCCTCGGAGCTTGATGACACCATCAGCATATCCACTGTTTATCGCACGGTTCGTATGTTTGAGGAAAACGGGATTCTTGAGCGTCACGACTTCGGCGACGGTCGGGCTCGCTATGAGGAAGTCTCCGAAGATCATCATGATCATCTGATCAATGTACAAACAGGACAGGTGATTGAATTTACGAGTGAACAGATTGAAGAACTGCAGAAGAAAATTGCAAAGGAGCTTGGTTTCGAGTTGATAGATCATCGGCTCGAGCTTTACGGAAAGCCTCTGTTAAAATCGAAGATGACAAAGGTCTCGCCCGAAGAATCAGTCGTCAACATCAAGCAGACAATCCATAGCAAGAAATTCAATTAATGGTACCATGCGTCCACGCATATGAGTAACATCCGCCCAATTCTTACTGTGCTGGCCGTTCTTCTATGGGTGGCGGTTCTGGTCCCCGCCCAGATAATGGTTCTGCTGTTCTTCAAACAATACCGATACCGTATTCCGCAAATTTTCCATGCGGGGATTTGCTGGCTGCTGCGAGTGAAGGTTGTAGTCT
Source organism: Sneathiella sp. HT1-7 (assembly GCF_020731145.1). GTDB lineage: Bacteria > Pseudomonadota > Alphaproteobacteria > Sneathiellales > Sneathiellaceae > Sneathiella. The sequence continues at coordinate 620,943 of NZ_JAJFZN010000001.1, forward strand.
CAGGCAAGATTGAGCATGGAGACCCGACATTGTTCGTGCTCAACCACATCTCATGGCTCGATATTCCGGTGGTCGGGAAGGTTCTCCCGGGCAGCTTTGTCGCCAAGAAAGAGGTGGAAAAATATCCGCTTGTCGGGGCGATCTCCAAATTACAGCAGACAATCTTTATCGAACGTACTCGCCCTGCGATCAAGGGCCATAAGGGTGAAATGCAGGAACATCTTGAAAATGGTGACAACCTGTTCCTGTTCCCGGAAGGCACATCGTCAAACGGGATCATTATCCAGAATTTCAAAAGTGCATATTTCGGCCTAGCGGAACGGGAGATTAACGGCGGCCATCTTCTCGTGCAGCCTGTCACCGTTGCCTACAGCCGGTTAAATGACATTCCGCTGACACGGGGCACGATGAGGATTGTTGCCTGGGTCGGGGATGAAGAACTGCTCAGCCATGTATGGGAGTTTCTTAAGCGGGGCACTATTACGGCGGAGCTGCGGTTTCATCCGCCGGTGACAATTGATGACTATGATTCTCGGAAAACAATGGCAAGTGATTGTCAATTGACCATCGCGAAAAGCCTTAGCCGTGCATTAACCGGAAGAGAAGAGCCTTAATGTTCCGTAATTTCAGGAAAAATGCGCATTTGGCGATTTTTCCCGTGAATTACAGGCCCCGCTTCTCTATTTGTCATATAATTGCTAATTTACCCATGATAAAGAACGGTTTTACAGATTGATGGATAAGACCTTCTGTACCGGTGAGGTTGACTAGGACGCGTGAATAAAAAACTTTATATCTCGACATATGGCTGCCAGATGAATGTCTATGATTCAGCCCGCATGGCAGACTTGATGGGCCCCCTTGGCTACTCCCTGACAGACAAACCCGCAGATGCGGATATGGCAATTCTCAATACCTGTCACATTCGCGAAAAGGCATCGGAGAAGACATTTTCCGAGCTGGGGCGCCTGCGCAATATGCGCGCCGATAAAAAATCCCGCGAGGAAGGCGACATGATTATCGCCGTTGCCGGATGCGTCGCGCAGGCCGAAGGAGCGGAGATCATGAAACGGGCGCCCTATGTGGATATGGTGTTCGGGCCACAGTCCTATCATCAGCTTCCGGAAATGGTGGCTCAGGCAACCCGTGGCGTCGGCCATATATTGGAGACGGAGTTTCCCGTTGAACCCAAATTTGATTACCTACCCGATGAGGCAATCGACAAGAACCTGAGCGCTTTTCTCACCGTTCAGGAAGGCTGCGATAAATTCTGCGCCTTTTGTGTCGTTCCCTATACACGTGGTGCCGAATTTTCTCGCCCGGTCGCCGCCATTCTTGACGAAGCAAAGCGCATGGTCGCCGGAGGAACTAGGGAAATTACCCTGCTCGGACAGAATGTAAACGCTTATCACGGTGACGGAGCAGATGGAAAACCGGCCAGTCTCGCGCGTCTGATTTATGAACTGGCGGAAATTGATGGGCTTGACCGATTGCGCTATACGACGTCGCACCCACTGGAGATGACCGAGGATCTCTGTCAGGCCCACCGGGATGTAGATATCCTGATGCCGTATCTTCACCTGCCTGTTCAGGCAGGATCTGATCGAATTCTCGCGGCTATGAACCGGCGCCATACGGCGGATGAATACCGGCGTATTATTGACAAGCTCCGACACTATAAGCCGGACCTCGCTCTGTCAGGCGACTTCATCGTCGGTTTTCCGGGTGAGACGGATCAAGAATTTGAAGATACCCTCCAGCTAGTGCGTGACGTCAAATACGCGCAGGCCTATAGTTTCAAATACAGCCCGCGCCCCGGAACTCCCGCAGCCGCACTGGATGGCGACATTATTGATGAGGCGGTAAAATCCGAACGACTTGCGCAGCTACAAACTCTTTTGAATGAACAACAGCTTGCCTATAACCAGACTTTTGTCGGCAAGGAAATTGATGTCCTGCTGGAGCGGGAAGGAAAACGTGAAGGGCAGCTAGTTGGCCGCAGCCCCTATATGCAGTCCGTCTTCATTCCCTCGCCCCCTCATCGAATAGGGCGCATTGCAACTGTCATTGTACAAGAGGGAAATGCAAACTCTCTACGTGGCGAATTGAAACCCGGTAGTGTCGCAGACGCGGCATAGGAACAAACGTGGCAAAAAATCAATCCAGCTCCAAAACCTCGAAATCCAATCCGGATAAGAACACCGCGACTATTCTTGAATTTGACGACAATCACCTACTCGCCCAACTCGTCGGAGAGCATGACCGCTATCTCGCACGGATCGAACAAGGGCTTGATGTTTCTGTTGTTTCTCGTGGCAATAAGATGGCCGTTTCTGGTAGCAACACGGCAAAGGCCGCAGCTAAAACCGTTCTGCAGGATCTTTATGAGCGCCTGAAAAAAGGGATGGATGTCACCGAAGGCGAGGTCGACGGCGCTATTCGCATGGCAAGCGATGCGCCAGCAGAAGACGGGAGCCGCGGATCTGTTTCCGGAGAGAATGGTTTGATCGTTACCAAACGTCGGCGGATCACGCCCCGCTCGACCAATCAGGGCGTTTATGTAAATTCCTTGCGCACCCATGAACTGGTTTTCGGCCTCGGGCCCGCCGGTACGGGTAAAACCTATCTTGCCGTTGCAAATGCTGTTGCCATGCTGATTGAGAATAAGGTCGATCGGCTTATTCTGGCCCGGCCGGCAGTGGAAGCTGGCGAAAAGCTCGGTTTCCTCCCCGGCGATATGCGCGACAAGATCGACCCCTATCTACGACCACTTTACGACGCGCTCTATGACATGCTGCCCGCGGAGGAAGTTGTCAAACGCCTTGAAAATGGGGAAATCGAGGTAGCCGCGCTCGCCTTTATGCGCGGTCGGACACTTTCCAATGCGGCAATTATCCTTGATGAAGCACAGAATACAACGCCGGTGCAGATGAAAATGCTACTCACCCGCATGGGCGAAAATTCCCGCATGGCAGTCACCGGAGACTTGAGCCAAGTTGACCTACCACTCGGGATGCGTTCTGGATTGCATGAAGCGGTTGATATTTTAAAGGGCGTTAAAGGGGTCGATTTCATTAATTTTGGTGAATCTGACGTTGTCCGACATCCGCTAGTCACCCGTATCGTTCGCGCCTATGGGGAACATGACCGGGAAAAGCAACTGGCATTGAAGGCCCGAAAATCATGATGCTCTGATGGATAATCTTCCCTTTACCATCGATCTTGCCATATCCATTAACGACTCCGCTTGGCAAGAAAATGTTGCGGATATCAACAGCCTGACGACAGAAGCCGTCCAAGCGACTCTTGGCGTTGTCAGCAAGGAGTTTAAACTCACACCCCTTACCGATGCCCCAAAGCCAGCGGTAGAGATCAGCCTTGTTTTCACAGATGACGCAGAAGTTCATACCTTGAATCGGAATCACCGTGATAAGAATAAACCAACAAATGTTCTTTCCTTTCCGGATGCCCCGCTTGACCAGTCAGAACTTGCAAGTGCCGCGCAGATGAAAGAGCCGCTATTGCTCGGTGATATTGTCATGGCGCGGGAAACATTGATCCGCGAAGCAACCGAGCAGAACAAAAGCGTCCGCGATCATTTGACACATTTGCTGGTACATGGCGTTTTACATCTTGCCGGTTTTGATCATATGGAAGAAAATGAAGCCGAGAAGATGGAAAATCTTGAAATCATGATCTTGCAAACCTTAAATATTGCCAACCCCTACGAGCTTTCAGATTAACCGCGACAGGAGACCTCTGACCGAAAATGACCGAAAATGTGTCGAGCGAGAGCCTTCCCGAAACGCCGGAAGATCCGACAATACCAAAATCCTCGAATGGTGTCCTACATATGCTAAAGCGGGTTCTCGGAATCGGGCAGCAATCGGATCGAAGCGTCCGCTCAACGCTTGAGGAATTGATCGAAGAGCATAACGATCCGGAACAATCCATTAACGCCACCGAGAAATTGATGCTGACCAATATCCTGAGTTTCAGTGAACTCAGCATAAGTGATGTGTTGGTCCCACGCGCCGACATAGAGGCGATCGATGCTAATTCGACACTGCATGAGGTGGTAGAGCGGTTCAAGGAAACAAGCCATTCGCGCATGCCCGTTTACAGCGAGACACTGGATAATGTGACCGGCATGTTCCACATCAAGGACCTGATCAACTTCTGGAGCAAGAAAGACGGGGGTGATTGGTTGAACTTCCGACGCGAAATTCTATTCGTGCCGCCATCAATGACTGTTCCTGACCTCCTGCTTAAAATGCGCGCGACACATATTCACATGGCGGCCGTCGTCGATGAATATGGTGGTATTGACGGGCTGGTTACGATCGAGGATCTGGTCGAGGAAATTGTCGGTGACATCGAGGACGAGCATGACGAGCAGGAAGGTCCACTGATCGTCGTCGGCGCGAATGGCATGCTTGAAGCCGATGCGCGGGCATCCATTGAGGAACTTGAAGCGCTCGTGGAAATGGACCTACTTCCCGAAGAGGAAGACGATGAAGTAGATACGGTTGGCGGCCTGGTCTTTCAGCTTGCCGGTCAGATTCCAGCGCGCGGGGAAATCATCTCCCATTCCGGCGGCTTGGATTTTGAAATCATCGATGCGGACCCCAGAAAAGTCAAAAAGGTTAGAATTCGGCGACGCGCACCGGATTCGGAACTTGCTGAATGACGGCCCTGAATACTTGGGTTTCAAACTTGTCCCAAATTAAGAAGTATCTTCTTGCCTTTATACTGGGTGCCCTTATCGCCGCGGCGTTGCCGCCACTTAATCTTGTCTTCTTGCTCCCGGTCAGCTTTACCGGCCTTCTCTGGATACTCAGTACTGCAACTACGCGGCGGCAGGCTTTCCTTGCGGGGTGGTGGTTTGGTTGGGGGCAGTTCATTGCCGGCCTATATTGGATCGGCGTCGCCTTCACGGTGGACGCAAAGACACATGCGTTGTTGATGCCTTTGCCCGTTCTGGTGCTTCCCGCAATTCTTGCCATTTTCTCTGGCTGCGCCACGCTTGTAACCCATATGTCCGGGGCAAGATCGCTTGCGAGGGTTTTTATTCTCAGCGCAGCCTGGATCGCGTTTGAGTATGTCCGCGGGGTAATTTTCACCGGCTTCGCCTGGAACACGATTGGCTATAGCTGGAGCGGTATTCTCCCGGTTCTGCAAACAACTGCATTTATGGGGGTGTACGGCCTGACCCTGCTGACGGTTTTTCTGAGCTCCCTGCCCGCGCTTTTTGGAGAAGCCGAAACATCGCGAAGGACGGCTTCTCTCTCACTCGCTATCACCGCCGGGCTTTTTGCAATTTTCTACGGTATCGGTATAGCCCGCATCCCGGCCACAGCCGTGAAAACTTTCGAGAATGCAACTTTGCGCATCGTCCAGCCAAATATTCCACAAAAGGATAAATGGAAGCATAATCTTCTTCTGGAGCATTTGCGCAAGATTGTAGCGCTCAGCCTGACCGATGATGGAACCAGTCTACCCCGTTACTTTATCTGGCCAGAAACGGCGGTGCCGTATTATCTAACGACGACGAAGCCGTTACAAAAAGAACTGGCGCAAATTATCCCGCCGGGCGGCGCCATTGCAACCGGTGCCCCACGTCGTGACCCCGTTGTTCGACAATACTGGAACAGCCTGCAGGTTCTCGGCGAGACTGGCGAGATACTGGATATTTATGACAAGCAGCATCTGGTACCTTATGGTGAATACATGCCGCTCCGCTCACTTATGGCGGCGACTGGCCTTTCTGAAATCATTCCCGCACTCGATCAGATGTCTGATTTTGCCACGCCGGATAGTTCCGCAAAAAAAGTGATCAATATTCCCGGCCTACCGCCTGCGCGGGCTCTGATATGTTACGAAATTGTCTTCCCGTGGGAGGTAGATCCCGACACCCCCTTTTCCTGGATCCTCAATATTACTAATGATGGATGGTTTGGCACGACATCGGGCCCTTACCAGCATTTTGCCATGACCCGGACCCGCGCGGTTGAGCAGGGTGTCGCAGTAGTGCGAGCCGCAAATACGGGCATTTCGGCAATCATTGATCCGTATGGCCGTGTACCAGAAGAACTCGCCCTCAATGAAACAGGTTTTATTGACGGAGATTTGCCTCTACCGATACCGGAACGGACATTGTATGCGCACTACGGTGAGGCAATCCCGGTTGCACTGGTGATCGCCTTTACTGGAATTGGGATCGGTCTTCGCCGCCGACCTTCGAAAAACGCACGCTTGTCTTCTTGACTAGAAATTTCTTTGGCGATACTGATTAAAAACAACTTGAAGGTTTAGAAGTGCGAACTGTTAGCACGTATGGTTATTTTCAAACCGCCAGATAGTATGAGGGATATAGATGTCAAATCATCCGGTGGATGCGCATGTAGGTAGCCGACTCCGAATGCGTCGGACATTACTTGGTCTCAGCCAACAAAAGCTGGGAGAAAAGCTGGGCTTGACGTTCCAACAAATACAAAAATACGAACGCGGCGCCAATCGTATCGGCGCAAGCCGTCTGTTTGAGCTCAGTCGTATTCTTGATGTAAAGCCCGCCTTCTTTTTTGAGGAAATGCCGTCAGGAAGCACCCTACAAACCTCAGGCATACAGGAACCAACAGACGAGTTCGAACATGATTTTCTCGGAAAACGCGAGACTTTGGAACTTGTCCGTGCCTACTACAAAATTAATAATCTGGACGTTCGCAAACGGGTCTTTGATGTCGTCAAGGCATTGGCCGCTGATGAGGCAGATAAAGACACTTCTGTGTCGACGAATTAGACCGGAACGCAGATTTTCTTGACCGCAACTTCGATTTTGTTAGAGTGCGGCAGACTTTCAAATTGGGTGGTCGGCGCCGTTCCCTTTGGCTTCCATAAAGCGCCATTGACTAAAACAAAAGGATGTTCGCGTGCCTAGCAAAAATTTTCTTTTCACAAGTGAATCGGTATCGGAAGGGCACCCTGACAAGGTTTGTGACCGGATTTCGGACAGTATTGTCGATTTATATCTGTCACAGGACCCCTTTTCCCGCGTCGCCTGCGAAACACTGACGACAACAAACAAGATTGTGCTTGCCGGTGAGGTTCGCGGCCCAGCTGAAATCACGAAATCCCTTATTGAAGAAACTGCTCGCGCCGCCGTAAAGGACATCGGTTATGAACAGGATGGCTTTCATTGGAAGAATGCGTCCGTCGATGTGTATCTGCATGCTCAGTCAGTGGACATCGCTCAAGGTGTGGATGCCGCTGGCAATAAGGATGAAGGCGCCGGCGATCAGGGGATTATGTTCGGTTATGCGGTGAACGAGACAGATGTCCTGATGCCCGCGCCTATTTATTATTCCCACAATATTCTGAAAGCACTTGCGGATGCACGTCACAGCGGCACGGAAATAGGCTTGGGACCGGATTCAAAAAGTCAGGTCACTCTCGCCTATGAAGATGGAAAACCCGTCCGCGCAACGTCGGTTGTTGTCTCCACCCAACATGATGAAGGCCTCGACACGGATGCCGTGCGGGAAATTGTTCGCAAATACGTCGTCGACGTACTACCCGATGGCTGGATGTGTCCGGAAGATGAATTCTACGTCAACCCAACCGGAAAATTCGTCATCGGTGGCCCGGACGGGGACGCCGGTTTGACAGGCCGTAAGATCATTGTTGATACATATGGCGGTGCCGCGCCTCATGGCGGCGGTGCTTTTTCAGGTAAGGATCCAACAAAAGTCGACCGCTCCGCCGCCTATGCGTCTCGTTATCTCGCCAAAAACGTCGTAGCCGCTGGCCTTGCTGATCGCTGCTGCATCCAGGTATCTTACGCCATTGGCGTATCCAAGCCGCTGTCACTCTATGTTGATCTTTACGGAACAGGTCAGGTTGACGAAAATAAAGTCGCCAAGGCTCTGATGGAAGTTATGGATCTGACGCCGCGCGGCATTCGGGAGCATCTTGGCCTGAACAAACCGATCTATGCCCGGACTGCCGCCTATGGCCATTTTGGCAGAGCGCCCGAAGCAGATGGTGGCTTCTCTTGGGAAAAGACCGATCTGGTGGACAGTTTGAAATCTGCGCTTTCCTAACGCTGTGACAATGTCGGACATGCAGACGAAGGACGGCGCGCGCATCCTGTATGGCCGTCGCCGGGGAAAGCCTCTTCGCAAGGGGCAGCAACGTCTGATCGAATCATGGTTTCCAAAACTGGCTATTTCGCTTGAGCCATGCCAGATTGACCTCCCTTGCCTGTTCGACGATTCCTGCCGCGCCTTTTGGCTGGAGATTGGCTTTGGCAGTGGGGAACATCTGGCATGGCAGGCGAAGGAAAATCCCGATGTCGGCTTTATCGGTTGCGAACCGTATATCAATGGCGTCGCAACCCTTCTAGGCAAGCTGGAAGAAAATGACGCGAAGAATGTCCGGCTCCATAACGACGCGGCAGAACTGGTAATCGGAAAACTGCCCGATGCAAGCATTGATCGTGCGTTTATTCTTTTCCCTGACCCCTGGCCAAAAAGCGGGCATAAAAAACGGCGATTCGTCTCTAATGAAAACATTGAATCCCTCGCCCGGGTTATTAAACCCGGTGGGGAGCTTCGAATCGGTACTGATCATGAGGATTACGGCGCATGGATCCTTTGGCACATGCTGCGATCCGAAAAATTCACATGGATAGCTGAAAAACCTGAGGATTGGCGTGAGCGCGGGAGCGACTGGCCACCAACGCGCTATGAGATGAAGGCCGTCGAAAAAGGGCTGCGGCCCGTCTACTATCGATTCCACCGCCAATAGGCCAGTTCCTGCGGGGCCAACGCAAATAAAAAGCTTGGCTTTGCCAGCATCTCAGCTATTATAGGCGTATACATACTGTTCGCTCACCGTCAGGATGAGCATTTGAGCGGTGGGCCTCTGGTCCGCTGTTTTTTTATGTTTTGTCACAACTGCGAGAAGTACCCTGAACCCGATCGAGAAAATTGAAGATCTGATCACGCCGCCTTTAAATGATATGGGCTACGAAGTGGTGCGGGTACGCCTGACGGGAAGCGAAAGTAAAGTGCTTCAGATTATGGCGGAAAAACCAGACGGGACAATGACCATTGAGGGTTGCACGGAAGTCAGCCAGATGGTATCGGCGCTGTTAGATGTGGAAGATCCCATTTCGGGTGCCTATAATCTTGAAGTTTCCTCTCCTGGAATTGATCGGCCGCTGACGCGCCTCAAGGATTTTCAGCGCTGGTCCGGGTTTGAGGCAAAAGTGGAATTGGAGCAGGCTGTTGACGGCCAGCGCCGATATCGTGGGAAGCTGTTGGGCCTAGAGAATGATATGGTCATACTGCAGCTGGACGACTCCAGTCGACTGGAGCTGCCTTTTTCTGACGTGAGGAAGGCAAAATTGATTTTGACAGACGAACTGATCGCGGCGAGCACAAGTCGTGATTAAATCGTAAACATGTTTTTTGGACGGACATTTGGTCATGGAAAACGCAGCTAGTTTAAACCGCCTGGAATTATTGCAAGTCGCCGATGCGGTTGCCCGAGAAAAGGTTATCGATCGGGATATCGTTTTGGAAGCAATGGAAGAGGCTATCCAGAAAGCGGCGCGCGCTAAATACGGGCATGAAAATGACATTCGCGCCAATATTGATCGGGGAACAGGTGAAATTCGTCTTGCCCGCATCCGTGAAGTCGCCGAGGAAGTCGAGAATGAGGCGACGCAGATTTCTGTTGCCGACGCCCAGCCGGAAAAAGAAGGCGCCGTCGTTGGCGATCTGCTGGTCGACCCGCTGCCACCCATCGATTTTGGTCGCATCGCTGCCCAGACGGCAAAGCAGGTGATCGTTCAAAAGGTCCGTGAAGCGGAGCGTGAACGCCAGTATCATGAGTATAAGGATCGCGTCGGCGAGGTTGTCAACGGCATCGTCAAACGTGTTGAATATGGCAATGTAACGGTTGATCTAGGCAAAGCTGACGCCGTGGTCCGCCGCGATGAAATGTTGCCGCGAGAAACATTCCGTCAGGGCGACCGTATTCGTGCCTATATCTATGACGTGCGGCAAGAGCCTCGCGGACCGCAGATTTTTCTCTCCCGCAGTCATCCACAGTTTATGTCGAAACTGTTCGGTCAGGAAGTGCCTGAAATTTATGACGGCATTATCGAAGTGAAGGCCGTTGCCCGCGATCCGGGAAGCCGGGCGAAAATTGCCGTTCTTTCCAGCGACCCGAGCATTGACCCAGTTGGTGCCTGTGTAGGTATGCGCGGGTCTCGCGTGCAAGCAGTAGTCAACGAGTTGCAGGGCGAGAAGATTGATATCATTCAGTGGTCGCCCGATCAGGCAAGCTTCATTGTCAATGCATTGGCGCCTGCAGAAGTCGCCAAAGTCGTGCTTGATGAAGATGCAAACCGTATCGAGGTTGTTGTTCCTGATGACCAGCTCTCCCTCGCCATTGGTCGGCGCGGACAGAATGTCCGGCTTGCCTCACAACTGTCCGGCTGGGATATCGATATCCTGACGGAGGAAGAGGAAAGCAACCGACGTCAGGCTGAATTCACTGAGCGTACACAAAACTTCATGGCCGCCCTTGATGTGGACGAGACGATTGCCCAACTATTGGCCTCGGAAGGGTTTACCTCTGTTGAAGACGTCATGTATGTGGATGTCAACGAAATTGCCGAAATCGAAGGCTTCGATGAAGAAATCGCAGTTGAGTTGAGCAATCGTGCGCGAGAATATGTCGAGCAAACTAATTCCGAGCTGGAAGAAAAGCGGCAGGAAATGGGTGTCAGTGATGACATCGTGAATTTGCAGCTCCTGACCCCTGCCATGATTGTCGCTCTGGGTGAAGCTGGCGTTAAGGAACTTGACGATCTCGCGGATCTGTCTGGCGACGAACTTATCAGCCCGGAAGACGGAATTTTACGTGAATTCGGCCTGACGGCAGATGAAGCCAATCAGGTTGTAATGGCGGCACGCGCGCATTGGTTCGAAGATGAAGATGCCGCAACGGAAGAAGAAACAGAGGAAGAAAATTCAGCCGATTGAGGCAGCTGGCGGAGAAGTAGACTTGAGTGATCCGCAACGCCGGTGTATAGCCACTGGACAAATACAGGAAAAGGACGCACTACTTCGCTTTGCGGTCTCACCTGATGGTCAGTTGGTTCATGATATTGGCTTTAACTTGCCTGGACGCGGAATCTGGGTAAGCTGCGATGCGAAAGCAGTTGAGCTGGCAGTTAAGAAACGACTGTTTGGCAAAGCGGCGAAGCGAGCAGTAACTGTGTCGGAAGACCTGGTAGCGATAATTGACCAGTCTTTGGCACAACGAAGTTTGTCCCTGATAGGGCTTGGGCGTAAAGGCGGTTTGGTGACAGTCGGCTTTGCCAAGGTTGAGAGGGCGCTGAAATCGGGGAAGGCAACCTTATTGATTGCCGCCGCCGATGGAGCCGAAGACGGACGGCAGAAGCTCAAGCGGATCGCTGGACCGCTGCCAGTGATAGAAATATTCAGCGGCGCCGAATTAAGTCAGGCGTTGGGTTTGGAAAATGCAATCCATGCCTGCCTGACAAATAGCGCCCTGACGAAAAAGATTTTGACGGCGGCCTCCCGGCTGAAAATGTTCAGGGGTCAACGCAACCTAAATACCGAAGTGTCGGAGTAAGAATGACTGAGACAAATGACAAGGATGGGCGTAAGTCGCTTAGCCTGAATAAACCGTTAGAAGCGAAAAAACCCGCTGGCGGCAATAGTCAGGTCCGTCAGAGCTTTACCCATGGGCGCTCCAAGACGGTACAGGTGGAAGTGCGCAAAAAGCGTAGCACTCTGGGTCTTGGCGGCCAGAAGCCAGCTACAGCTAGCCCTGCTGCACCGGCGGCAAAGAAGACTCTCCATGTCGCGAAGCCTGCGGCAAGCAAGAAAAAGCCAGCTGAAACGTCAAAATCCAGTGGCTCCAAAGATGGAACCGTCATTCTGACTAATGACGAGAAGGCAGCACGCGCAGCGGCGCTAGGTCTCGCTCGTGAGCAATCCTTGCGTGATGCCGCGGAGCAAAAAGCCCGCGAAGAAGCGCAAGCCGCAGAGGACGCACGCAAAGCAGCAGAAGAACCAAAAGCTGCCGATGACGCCACAAAAGAGGCAGAATCTCCAGCTGAGCCTGTAAAACAGAAACGCCGCTCTCCTGAAGAAAGACGCCGTGCAGAAGAGGAAGAGGCGCGCCGTCTGTCAGAAGAAGCAAACGCGACAAAGAATGCGCAAGTTGCCGTCCATCGTGAGAAGGTCAAGTCAACTGCGAAAGACGAAGAACTTCGGCGCGAGGCGAAAGCACCGCCGCCGCGCAATCAACGGACCGTTGAAGGTGACTCCACTCCAGGCAATGATCTCGCAGGTGGTCGCAAGAAAACAACGAAAAATATACGCGGTGCTGAAGAACGTCCCACACCTACTCGCAAACCGAATGAGCAGCGCCGTCGCTCGGGCCGCCTGACAATTGGGGAAGCGCTTGATGATCGTGGGCCGAAACAACGGTCCCTCGCCTCTATCCGGCGCGCCCGCAAAAAGCACCAGCAAGATGCAGAGCCACCACAGAAAATTTTCCGTGAAGTTACCATCCCGGAAGTCATCTCCGTGCAGGAACTTGCCAACCGTATGACCGAACGTTCTGTCGATGTTATCAAGGCATTGATGAAACTTGGCATCATGGCGACGGCCAATCAGACCATCGATGCGGATACGGCGGAGCTGGTCGTTGAAGAACTCGGCCATAAAGCACGCCGAATTGCCGCGTCCGACGTGGAAATCGGCCTGGGCGGTGAAGAGGAGGACACTGCTGAAAGCCTCCAGCCACGTGCGCCAGTTGTTGCCGTCATGGGCCATGTCGATCATGGTAAAACCTCCCTTCTGGACGCCCTTCGCAAGTCAGACGTTGTCTCCGGCGAAGCGGGCGGTATTACACAGCACATTGGTGCGTATCAGGTAAAGCTCGCCTCCGGTGAGATCATCACCTTCCTCGATACACCAGGCCATGAAGCTTTTACAGCAATGCGCATGCGTGGCGCGCAGGTCACTGATATCGTTATTCTGGTCGTTGCCGCAGATGACAGCGTAATGCCCCAGACAATTGAGGCGATCAAACATGCGAAGGCGGCGGAAGTTCCGATTATCGTCGCTATCAACAAATGCGACAAGCCGGCCGCAGACCCGAACAAAGTGCGGCAGGAACTGCTCCAGCATGAAATCTTCGTCGAAGATATGGGTGGTGACGTTCTGGACGTGGAAGTTTCCGCCAAAACGGGCGCCGGGCTTGATAAGCTGCAGGAAGCAATCCTCCTGCAGGCCGAAGTACTGGAACTTAAAGCCAACCCCAACCGGTCCGCACATGGTACGGTTGTCGAGGCAAAACTCGAGACGGGACGCGGCATGGTCGGTACCGTTCTTGTAAACCGGGGAACTCTCCATGTCGGTGACTACTTTGTGATGGGTCCGGCAATGGGCAAAGTTCGCGCTCTTCTTGATCATCGCGGTCAAAACGTTGAAGAAGCGGGACCGTCCGTTCCGGTCGAAGTTCTGGGTATTCAGGGTACGCCGACAGCGGGCGATGATTTCGTTGTGACAGAGTCGGAAAGTAAGGCGAAGGAAATTGCCACCTACCGTCAGCAACTGGACAAGGACAAGAAGGTTACAGCAAGCGCCCGTGGCACGATTGAGCAGATGTTCAGCGCCATTCAGGAAGGCACAGCGGATGAACTGCCGGTCGTGATCAAGGCGGACGTTCAAGGTTCGGCGGAAGCAATTACCACGGCCCTTGAAAACCTTGGCACCGATGAAGTTGCGGTAAAAGTCCTTCTCTCCGGCGTTGGTGGTATCACTGAATCCGATGTTGCCCTAGCGGCCGCGTCACGGGCAATTATTATCGCCTTTAACACCCGTGCCAACAAGCAGGCGAGAGATGAAGCTGAAAGTCAGGGCATCGATATTCAGTATTACTCAGTCATCTACAACGTGATCGACGATATGCGAGCGATGCTGTCCGGCATGCTGGCCCCGACCCTGCGGGAAAACTTCCTCGGCTATGCGGAAATTCGCGAAGTCTTCAATATTTCGAAGATCGGAAAAATCGGCGGCTGTATGGTTACCGAAGGCAACGTCAAGCGCGGCGCGAAGGTACGATTGCTGCGTGATGATGTAGTTATTCATGAAGGAACACTGTCAACTCTCAAGCGCTTCAAGGATGAAGTCAAAGAGGTGAAATCCGGCATGGAATGCGGTATGGCGTTCGAGAATTACCATGACCTGAAAGTCGGTGACTTCATCGAATGCTTTGAGGTCGAAGAGGTGGCACGGGAGCTTTAGGGCTCCCCTGCTCAACATCGCGTAGATTCGCGGGAGAAATCTCATGGCACATACAAAACGAGGCCCAAGGACTGCGAGCAAGCGGCAGTTACGTGTGGGCGAAGAGCTCCGCCATGTCATTGCCGATATTCTCTCACGGGACTTGATTCATGATCCGGATGTTGCGGGGTCGTCTGTCACGATCTCGGAAGTGAAACCGAGTCCTGACATGCGAAATGCTACCGTCTATGTCACCTCTCTTGGCGGTGTCAACGAGGAAGCAGTCATCGCCGGCCTTAATCGGACGTCAGGCGTCATTCAGGGAGAGATGGGAAAACATCTTACCATGAAGTTCACCCCACGGCTGGTTTTCAAGAAGGACGATTCCTTTGCCTACGGCAGCCATATAGACGATCTCATTCGCAAAAACCGGCTACCGGAAGATTCCAAATAGCATCCTATGGCACGAAAGCGGCGCGGTATCCCCATCCATGGATGGCTCAACATTGACAAGGATGCTGGCCTGAGCTCTGCGCAGGTGGTGGGCCGTGTCAAGCGGATCATGAATGCGGCAAAGGCGGGCCATGCGGGCACGCTCGACCCCTTTGCAACCGGAATTCTCCCCATCGCACTTGGCGAGGCGACGAAAACGGTCAGCTATATCACTGATGACAGCAAGGAATATCGTTTCACCGCCCGTTGGGGGGAAAAGCGCAATACGGATGATATTGAAGGGGAAATCGAGGCCACGTCCGATATCCGCCCAACCCGAGAGGATATTCTGAATATCCTGCCTTCTTTTACCGGCACGATCCGACAGTACCCCCCTGCTTTTTCCGCCATTAAAATAAATGGCGAGCGAGCCTACAAACTGGCCCGTGCCGGACAAGACATTGATATGCCGGAACGCGAAGTCCGTATCGAAAGCTTAAGCCTGATCGAGATCGTTGACACCGAGCACGCCATCTTTGAGGTGACCTGCGGAAAAGGCACATATATCCGCTCTCTCGCTCGCGACATAGCGGTGAAGCTGGGAACTGTTGCCCATTTGTCAGCCCTTCGCCGTATCCGGGTCGGTCCTTTTTTAGAGATGGATGCGATTTCACTGGATAAGTTGGCAAAGCTGTGGCAGTGTCCCGCAGAATTTGAGGGCTTGCTCCCAATTACGACCGCGCTGGACGACATCCCGGCTCTGGCCGTAACGGAACCGCAGGCGATACGTTTGCGGCACGGTAATGACGTGGCGGCCCCAAATCAAGCAGACGGTTTTGTCTGTGCCATGGACGGAAACATCCCGATCGGTATCGCGAAAATCGAGGCTGACCGGATGTACCCTGTCCGGATTTTTAATTTATAAACCTAGGAGAACCCGATGTCGATCACTGCAGAACGTAAAGCAGAACTGATCACGGAATATGCGACAAAAGAAGGGGACACCGGCTCCCCTGAAGTACAGATTGCCATTTTGACTGAACGGATTGGCAACCTTACAGATCATTTCAAAGAACATAAAGGCGATGTGCATTCACGCCGCGGACTGTTAAAAATGGTCAGCCGCCGTCGTCGTCTGCTCGACTACCTACGGAAAGTCGAAGAAACACGTTACCAGGAAACTATTAAGCGCCTTGGTATTCGTAAGTAAAGTTAAGATGCGTGGATCTGTCATACAGACCGCACTCCCAACAAACGCCGGTGTCTGCCTTGGGCTCGCCCATTGCACATCGGCGTTTGCCGCATTTAGGAAGGCTTGATCTTCATAAATGCAACGTTTGAAGTTAAGTAAAATAGAAATAAGGACTGAGGCATAGGGTCTCAGATTTGGCAGGACGGCATGGGGCTGTTCCTGCGTTGGAAGGAAAAAAAATGTTTGAAGTACATCGCAAGGAAGTGATGTGGGGCGGACGTCCGCTCGTATTGGAAACAGGTAAAGTTGCCCGTCAGGCTGACGGTGCAGTTATGATCACATATGGTGGCACGCAGGTACTCTGTACGGCAGTTGCCCAAAGGACACGGAAGCCGGGACTGGATTTCTTCCCGCTCACTGTCAACTATCAGGAAAAAGCATTCGCCGCCGGTAAGATTCCGGGCGGCTTTTTCAAACGCGAAGGTCGTCCGAGTGAAAAAGAAACTCTCACCTCTCGCTTGATCGACCGGCCGCTGCGCCCGTCTTTCGTAACTGGTTTCAAGAATGAAACACAGGTTATTTGCACAGTTCTCGCGCATGACATGGAAAATGACCCGGATGTCGTTGCCCTCGTTGGCGCATCCGCTGCATTGACAATCTCCGGTATTCCATTCCTCGGTCCGGTTGGCGCTGCACGCGTTGGCTTTATTGACGGAGAGTATGTACTGAACCCGGTCGCCGCACAAATGGACGATACCAAGCTAGACCTTGTGATCGCTGGCACAGAAGAAGCCGTACTGATGATCGAATCAGAAGCGCACGAACTCAGCGAAGAAGAAATGCTGGGCGCAGTGATGTATGGCCATCGCGAAATGCAGACGGTTCTAGATGCAATTATCGAGCTTGCAGAAGCTTGTGCGAAAGAACCCTGGGATTTCACACCCGAGGAAACAGACAAGGATCTGGAAGCAAAAGTAACGGCCGCTGCTGAATCCGCGCTCGCCGATGCTTACAAAGAGCAGGTCAAGCAAACTCGGACAGATAAAGTGTCAGCTGCGAAGGAAGCTGCGATTGCCTCACTTGATGAAGATGAGCGTGAAGATGCTGGCGGTATCCTGAAAAAGATCGAGAAGAAAATTGTCCGTGGCAACATCATTGCAACGGGTAGCCGCATTGATGGACGGGATACCAAAACGGTTCGCCCGATTATCGCTGAAATCGGCTCCCTGCCGCGTAGTCATGGCTCTGCTCTTTTCACACGCGGAGAAACACAGGCTCTGGTCGTTGCCACCCTCGGCACCGGACAGGACGAGCAGATCGTGGATGCGCTTGCGGGCGAGTATCGCGAAAACTTCATGCTTCACTATAACTTCCCACCCTATTCGGTCGGTGAAGTCGGTCGTATCGGTTTTACCGGTCGCCGGGAAGTCGGGCATGGCAAGTTGGCATGGCGGGCAATCCATCCACTATTGCCTGCAAAAGACAAATTCCCATACACATTGCGAGTTGTCTCGGAAGTGACCGAATCTAACGGTTCTTCCTCTATGGCAACTGTATGCGGTACATCTCTTGCGTTGATGGATGCGGGCGTTCCGCTCGAACGCCCCGTGGCCGGTATTGCCATGGGCCTTATTCTGGAAGAAGACGGCCAATTTGCCGTTCTTTCTGATATTCTGGGTGATGAAGACCATCTCGGTGATATGGACTTCAAGGTTGCGGGTACCGATAAAGGGATTACCTCGCTCCAGATGGATATCAAGATTTCCGGCATTACAGAGGAAATCATGCGCATCGCGCTTGCACAGGCCACCGAAGGCCGACTGCATATCCTGAAAGAGATGGGCAAGGCAATCGACAGCGCCCGTGACGGCGTTCGTGATGGCGCCCCTCGTATTACTCAGCTGCAGGTCCATAAAGACAAAATCCGCGATATTATCGGAACAGGTGGCAAGGTTATTCGCGAAATCTGCGAAGTGACCGGCGCCAAAATCGATATCGAGGATGATGGCACCGTCAAGGTTGCCGCAACCACAACTGAAAGTGCGGATGCGGCCATCAACTGGATTAAATCCATCGTTGATGATCCTGAAGTTGGCGTGACCTACACAGGTAAAGTCGTGAAAGTCGTTGATTTCGGTGCTTTCGTGAATTTCTTCGGAAACCGCGATGGCCTCGTTCATATTTCCGAACTGGCGCCGCAGCGCGTCGGCAAGGTTACCGACGTTGTCAACGAAGGCGATGAAGTTCGCGTGAAAGTTCTAGAGATTGACGGTCGCGGCAAAGTACGGCTTTCCATGAAGGCCGTTCTGGCAGACGACGAAAAGGCTGCAGCGGAGGAATAAGGCTCCAACGCCAGCTATATTCGAGATCGAGGGCGGTGTGGACGTAGTTGTCCTGCCGCCCTCGTTTTTTATATGTCTCTTGATGCTTGGGCTACCATGCTCTAAGTGTTAAGTTAATGCTTAGGTATGTAGCCATAGGAATTATCTCGTGAAGCCGTTGAATTCGATTATGTTGTCAGGCAAGGAAGCCCTGCCCCTGATTGAGGGTGGCAAAGGCATTGCTGTATCTTCTGGGCAAAGCTCAGGCGCTTGGGCTGCCGCGGGCGGTGTTGCGACTTTCTCAGGCGTCAATGCCGACAGCTTCGACGATGAGGGAAATATTATTCCGCAAATTTACCATGGTCGTACACGGCGGGACCGTCATGACGAACTGGTTGCCTATGGCATTAAAGGCGGTATTGCCCAGGCCCAGATAGCTCACGAGCTTGCAAGTGGAAACGGTCGCATTCACATGAATGTTCTTTGGGAAATGGGTGGCGCGGAACGTATCCTCCACGGCGTTCTTGAGGGAACCAAAGGCCTGATTCACGGAATAACCTGCGGCGCTGGCATGCCCTATCGCATTGCGCAGATCGCCGCCGACTATAAGGTTCACTACTATCCGATAATTTCCTCCGCGCGGGCCTTTCGTGCGTTGTGGAAGCGCGCGTATCACAAATTTTCCGAATGGCTTGGTGGCGTCGTATATGAAGACCCTTGGCTTGCGGGCGGACATAACGGCCTTAGCAATGTTGAAGATCCGCTGAAGCCTGAGGATCCCTACCCACGGGTCGCAGAATTACGCAAGCTCATGAATGAGATGGGCCTTAACAACGTACCGATCATCATGGCAGGAGGTGTTTGGCATATTGACGAATGGGAGCATTGGCTCGACAATCCGGAAATCGGCCCGATTGCGTTCCAGTTTGGCACCCGACCGCTTCTCACGGAAGAGAGCCCTATTTCCGATGCCTGGAAGAAAAAACTTGGCACACTGAAAAAGGGCGACGTCTTTCTCAATAAATTCAGCCCAACTGGTTTCTGGTCTTCTGCCGTGCGCAACGAATTCCTGGACGAGCTGAAAGCTCGCTCTGAACGGCAGGTTGCGTTTTCAAACGAACCTATCGGAGCGCATGATACGTCTTTCGGTATCGGCGCCCGCAAGCGAGAAGTTTACCTGACGGCAGAAGATAAAGGTCGGGCGGAAGGCTGGATCGCGGAAGGGTACACCGAGACCATGAAGACTCCGGACTCAACGCTCATTTTCGTATCGCCTGAGAAAATGGCGGAAATACGTAAAGACCAGATTGATTGTATGGGATGCCTCTCCCAATGCTCTTTCTCCAACTGGGCGGAAGGCGAAAAGGGCAACACAGGCCGGAAAGCTGATCCGAGAAGCTTCTGCATCCAGAAAACCCTGCAGGACGTGATCCATTCCGATGCAAATATTGAGAATAATCTTATGTTTGCCGGGCATGGCGCATATCGTTTCGCGACTGATCCATTCTATGCAGATGGCTTCATTCCGACCGTCAAGCAGCTGATCGAGCGAATAATGACAGGAAAATAGCCCGAAAAGTGGGAAACTTACTGTTGCAGATTTGAATTATTAAAATAAATCCTATATACTTATAATAATGTTCCTCACTGGAGAGGAGCTTAGACATATAGAGTGTAGCCAATGGTGCAATCTGAGTTAATGGATTTAGAGAAAAAACTGAGGGATGCTCAGTTACGGCCAACCAAGCAACGCTTGGTATTGGCACAGTTGTTATTCTCTGATGGCAATCGTCACATCACGGCGGAGCGCTTGCATAATGACGCCATGGGCGCAAATGTTGCGATATCACTCGCCACTATCTACAACAATTTACATCAATTTACCGCCGCTGGTCTCCTGAGGGAAGTTGTTGTGGATTCAAGCCGTTCTTATTTCGATACGAATGTAACGCCGCATCACCATTTCTTTCATGAACAATCCGGCACTTTGGAAGATATCGCGAAGAACGACCTTAAGGTCGACAATATCCCTCCGCTCCCCGATGGTACGGAAATCAGCAGTGTCGATGTAATTGTGCGCGTAAGTTCGACCCAAAAATAGTATCTTCCGCCCATTCCTAAGATTTATTGTTTAGAAGAATTCTAATTTATTGACAGTGGTTTTTCCGGGACCTATATTATTTGGGTAATCCTGTTCTGTCTTGAACAGACCTAATCCAAATTTTCATTCTAGGAGGACTTCATGTCTCTAGCGGGAAGCAAAACCGAACAAAATCTGAAAGATGCCTTTGCAGGTGAATCACAGGCGAACCGCCGTTACCTTTACTTCGCTCAGAAAGCGGATGTCGAAGGATACAACGATGTTGCAACGGTTTTCCGCTCAACGGCGGAAGGTGAAACCGGCCATGCACACGGCCACCTGGAATACCTTGAAGAAGTAGGCGATCCGGCAACCGGCCTGCCCATCGGCGGCACTTCCGATAACCTCAAAGCAGCTGTTGCTGGCGAAACTCACGAATATACTGATATGTATCCGGGTATGGCCAAAACCGCGCGCGAAGAAGGCCATGACGAGATTGCCGACTGGTTCGAAACCCTTGCAAAGGCAGAAAAAAGCCATGCGGGCCGTTTCCAGAAAGCACTCAACACACTGGACGACTAATCCGGCTTTCGGATTCAATTTCCGGGATAGCGAGTTTTAGATTCGCTATCCCTTCGCTCCCAGTTACATTCAGAGGAATATTATGCGCGAAGGAAGTTTGGACGCGCCGACACGGCACATTATTGACTGGAATAATCCAGAATTCTATGACGAGCAGAAACTGGACGACGAGTTGCGCCGTGTGTTTGACATTTGCCACGGCTGCCGACGTTGCTTTAATTTATGCGATTCCTTCCCTCGCCTGTTCGATCTTATCGACGCCTCTGAAACCGAAGAACTCGATTCTGTCTCCTCGGAGGATTTTAAACCGGTCGTCGATGCCTGTACGCTCTGTGACATGTGCTTTATGACCAAATGCCCATATGTACCACCGCATGAGTTCAATCTGGATTTTCCGCATTTGATGCTGCGTTATCGCGCTGTGGAAAAGAAAAACGGCAAAGATTCGTTTGTAAGCCGGGAGCTTTCCAAGACTGATCGCAACGGTAAACTCGCCGCCCCCGTTGCACCACTTGCAAACTGGGCTACAAAAACTTCCAATGGAATGACCCGCGGTATTATGGAAGCGACGCTCGGCATTGATAAGCATGCCGCTCTTCCCAAATACCAGTCCAAGACCCTTGAGGTCCGCGCCAAAGAAAACCCGCTGGAAATCAACAAAGATGCCCCGGCCTATGGTCGCAAGGCGGTCATCTATGCCACTTGCTTTGGTAATTACAACAATCCCGCCACCGGGGAAGCCACCCGTAAAGTGCTGGCCAAGAATGGTATTGAGACAGAAGTTGTCTATCCCGGATGTTGCGGCATGCCGCTGATGGAACAGGGGGACCTTAAGGGCGTCGTTGAAAATGCCAAAAAGGTTTCTGCAGACCTCGGTAGCTGGATTGACAAAGGCTACGATGTCATTGCGCTTGTCTCTTCCTGCGCGTTGATGCTGAAGTTCGAATGGCCATTGCTGGCACCAGACGATGCGTCCATAGCGAAACTCTCGAAGGCGACCTTTGATGTCGCGGAATATGTAATGGAATTCGCCAAGAAGGAAGGTATCGCAGACGGCATGCAACCCATTGGTGATAGCATGGCCATGCATCTCGCGTGCCACGCACGGGCCCAGAATATGGGCGCGAAGGGAGCGGAAGTGCTCCGCCTCATCCCCGATGCCAAAGTCGCGGTAATTGAGCGGTGTTCCGGCCACGGCGGCTCTTGGGGGATCATGAAAGGCAATTATGAGACCGCACTCAAGGTTGGCAAGCCGGCAGCGCGCACAGCTCTCAAATCCAATGCAAAATATATTGCATCCGAATGCCCGCTGGCGGCAGAGCATTTGTTGCAGGGAATTGAAAATCTCGGAACCGATGGAGCCGAAGAAAAAACGGCCTTACATCCGATTGAACTTTTGGCCAAAGCCTATGGCCTGTAAAAGGAATAATTGTTATGACTGCCGCTCAAAAACGTGAAATTACGCCGGAAGATATTCTGCCCCTCGCCGAATATCAGAAAATTCGGAAAGAACATAAACAGAAGCTCATCCCTATAAAAAAGAACCGCCGGGTAGAAATCGGCCCTTTTGCGACATTCTACTTTGAGAATTACGACACCATGTGGTCGCAAATTCAGGAAATGCTGTATATCGAACAAGGGGGCGATGAGCAGTTAAAAGACGAACTTGAAGCCTATAATCCGCTCATTCCAAACGGGTCGGAACTCGTGGCAACACTGATGATCGAAATCGATGATCCGGTTCGCCGTGACTTTATGCTGCGCCAGCTCGGACATATCGAGAGGACGATTTATCTCTCCATTGGCGGCGAGAAAATCTACGCCGTGCCGGAAGAGGAAGTGGAACGCACTACGGATGACGGCAAAGCCTCCTCCATCCATTTTCTCCATTTTCCCCTGACCGAAACGCAGAAGGCTGCGTTCAAAGACCCCGCAACGGAAATTCAGCTCGGTATCGAGCATGAAAACTATGGACATATTGCACTGATCAAGAGCGACACGCGCACTTCGTTGGCCGAAGACCTGAGCGCCTAAGTCGGACTAGCGAATTTTCTCGTTCTCATATACCCCATAGAACTGGTTGGCCATGAGCCAGCCAGTGAGGCCGGCAATCTCGATTTCGCACCAGCGCCCGTCGCATTCTTCCAACTTGCCAACTACTCCCGGCTCAGCAAGCAGGACGACGGGGCTGCTTTCGTCAGGATCTTCATAGACCGCCCGAACCTCACCCGTAATGATCAAGGTTCTGCGACTACTGATAAGATTACGGTGCACCCAGCCGATTGAACCATCGGTATCACGGATTTGCCGCCAAAGCTCATACTCCTCAACCACTTCAACCGGCCAGCCGCGGCGGACATAGACCCATTTGATAGGATAGCGGGTCCCCGGCCCGGCGCGGACATTAACCTTATCTGACGACAGGGAGACAAAACGCGGCAACGGCAAGCCGGTCTCCGATCCCGTTGGGCCCGCATTGGACAGGGGAGCGATCAGGATCAGGGTTAAAAAGCCAAGAATAGCAAGACTGCGTTTCAATATGCCAGTACCTTTGTATATTACAGGCGGACGTCATCTTATGCCGCGTGACAGGGCGTCCGGTCAAGGGTTCAAAAAAACTGGTGCCCCTAACCCAAGGTCGCAATTGTAACCGCCCACATGATCTGCTAGATAAAGTCTATTGGTCTTGCCAAAAATCCAGGAACAAGAGAGTCATCAAATGCCGCAGAAGAAACCCATCGTTGTTGTTACAAGAAGGCTTCCGGACGTTATCGAAACCCGCATGATGGAGCTGTTCGATACGCGGCTGAACCATGACGATACGCCGATGACCCAAAGCCAGTTGATCGAGGCGGTAAAGACGGCGGATGTTCTTGTGCCAACCGTGACAGATAAAATCGATCTTGGCGTACTCAGCCAGACGAACCCCAACCTCAAACTAATTGCGAGCTTCGGCACGGGTGTTGATCATATTGATCTGGCCACAGCTCGCCAACGTAACATTACTGTGACGAACACACCCGGTGTCCTGACCGAGGACACCGCCGATATGACCATGGCGCTGATCATGGCGGTACCGCGCCGCCTGACAGAGGGTGAACGTATGATGCGGTCCGGCAACTGGACAGGCTGGTCCCCGACCAGCATGCTCGGCCACCGGATCTGGGGCAAGCGCCTCGGCATCATTGGTATGGGCCGGATCGGCCAGGCAGTCGCCCGCCGCGCACGTGCCTTCGGTCTTTCCATCCATTACCATAACCGCAATCGACTGCCGGAATATGTCGAAAATGAGCTAGAGGCGACCTATTGGGAGAGCCTCGATCAGATGCTGGCGCGGATGGATATCGTGTCCGTCAATTGCCCGCATACGCCGGCAACGTTTCATCTGCTCAATGCTCGGCGCTTGGCACTCTTGCAGCCAAGCTGTTACGTGGTCAATACATCGCGTGGAGAAGTCGTTGATGAAAACGCCCTGACACGCCTACTCCGGAATGGCAAGGTCGCGGGTGCGGGCCTTGACGTGTTCGAACATGAACCCGCCGTCAATCCTCGCCTGATGGAACTTGATAATGTTATTCTTCTGCCGCATATGGGCTCAGCGACGATCGAAGGACGCATTGATATGGGCGAGAAGGTCCTGATCAATATCAAGACCTTTATCGACGGACACACCCCGCCCGACCGGGTTTTGCAGGCGATGTTGTAACAGCGGAACTCTTGCGCTTTCCATCAATCTGGCGGATCATTCGCCATTCACTGAGGGAGGCGTGATGTTTTTGGATTTCGTAACCATTCTTGATCTTATTGGTGTTGCTGTCTTCGCCGCGACAGGCGGACTTGTGGCCAGCCGTAAGGAAATGGACCTGATCGGTTTCGGCATGATGGCCACTTTTACCGGCATTGGCGGTGGTACCATGCGAGATGTCATTCTTGACCAGCCCGTTTTCTGGATCGAGGACCCCCGGTATTTGCTGGTATGTCTGGGCATGGCCACCCTGCTGTATTTTTTCGCCTCCCATGTTCAAAGACGCTACATCGTCCTGCTCTGGAGCGATGCCATCGGGCTGGCCGCATTTGCAGTTCTTGGTGCCGAAATTGCCAGAGGGAGCGATGTTGGCCCCCTCATTGCTGTTGTACTTGGTATAATTACGGCAACTTTCGGCGGACTCGTACGGGATCTTGTTGCGGGCGAAACACCTCTCCTCCTAAAGCAGGAAGTATATGCCACAGCGGCACTTATCAGTGCGGCTGTCTATGTCATTGCAATTGAATTGGGCGGTATAACGCCCCTTATCGCTGCTTGCGGTGCTATTGTGACAGGCTTTTCTGTGCGCGCCGGTGCCATCCTGTTTGGCTGGTCGCTCCCCCGCTATAAACAACGTGCAGGTCGGATCTATAAATAGAAAATAAAAAGCGGTGACCCAAAGGCCGCCGCTTCAAATAGGAGTATCTTTATTAAGGGGGTTTAAGCTACCAATGCTGCGGATTTACGACGCTTGCGCCATCCAAAAAACCCGAGGACAGCAAGACCTGCACCATAAAGTGGCAACGCAGCCGGGAGCGGTACTGCAGATACCGTCATATTTGCATATTCAAATGCGTTGCTTCCCGAGGTAAAGCGAACTTCGTCAAAAACGCCCGTTGCCATGATCGAGGCGACAATGAAGCCCAGACCATTGCTGACACTGCTAAGCTGTGCGTCATCGCCATGTAGGGCGTCTACCCAATTGCCCTGATAGTAAAATTCAAGGCCATTGTAACCATCAACGGATCCCCACATAAAATCGATCGCATAAAAACCCGTGTCAAACATATAGGACGCGTATGACCCTTTCTGTACCGAGGTGTAGGTACCAACGCCATCAAGTGCAGTTCCTTGCCAAGGCGAACGATATTGGTTGGCCACTGATGTGGTCAGGTTCTCATAAACCGTACCAACGGACGTTGTCGGGGATGGAACACCGGTATCCGCAGCAGGTAGATCTGTTGTCCAGGAAACGACGGCTGATTGTGCCGGAAGAGCAAAGAAGCCAGAAAGAGCCGCGACGGCCAAAAATGTCTTAAATAATTTAATCATAGTTTGGTACTCCTACTACTGTTCTTAAATCACGCTACTTACGAAAACCTTTAAATATTACGCCTAACCCTAAAAAAATATTCTTAACGAAGGCCATTTTCGTACGCGCCAGTTAATTGCAAAGCAAAAATCGCAAAATTAATCGCTCATAAATGACGATAACTTGCCTTATTGTCAACACAATTTACCCAATATTTGCGTAAAATCTAATGTAAAATACTGATGTTCCTTAGCAAATCACTCATGCAATTTCGCCACGGCATGTTCACCTTAACTATCTGATATGGTTAATTTTTTCAAATTCATGGTTAATATGCGGGCGATTCGATCTACTCTATAGCGAGCCAAGGAACAAGTGCTATCCCAAAAGCCCGCTATCACGAATGCCATTAAAAATAAACTGCACCGCCAGAGCGGCCAATAACACGCCAACCACACGCGAAATCACGTGAAGCCCAGTCACACCGAGAAGCTTATGCACCTGCGTTGCCAACAGCATCAACAGGAATGTCAGCAGCACCATGCCAAGAAGAACAGCAATCACCAGTGCCGTCTCGACTGTATCCCCTTTCGTCTCGGCGACGAGCAGGACCGCAGCGCCAATCGCGCCAGGACCAGCGATTAAGGGCGTGGCCAGCGGAAAAACCGAGACATCCTTCTTGCCTTGCGCCTCGACCTTTTCTTCATCTGTGGCGGTGGTACTGCCAGAGTCACGTGCAAACACCATATCAATCGCGATCAGCAATAGCAAAATACCACCGGAGGCCTGTAGCGCGGGCAAGGTGATACCAAAACTCGTCAAAACCGCTTTTCCAAAAAGCGCAAAGAAGAGAAGTATCCCGCCGCCAATCAGCGAACCTTTCAGCGCCATCTGCCGCCGTTCTTTTGGGGTTGCTCCAACCGTAAGCGCCGCGAACAAAGCTGCCACATCCAGCGGCCCGATTGTCGCGAAAAAAGTTGTAAAGGCAACCAGCGCGGTTTCCAGCATTGAATTCCTTACCATCAAGGTGGAACTGATATGACCCTAACTTGCTCCGGCATATGTCGCAAGGGATGCGTTCCGATTAGTGGGCTTCGCCCCAATTGTCCCCGATCCCGGCATCGACAATCAACGGAACGGAAAGCTCAACCGCTGGCTGGGCGGCGCTCTCCATCACCGATTTGACAATCTCGGATGTTTTCTCTACTTCACCCTCCGGCATTTCGAAGATTAGCTCGTCATGCACCTGAAGCAGCATACGTGCAGAGAGCTTTTCGGTCGCCAAGACATCCGGCAATCGAACCATCGCCCGCTTGATAATATCGGCGGCGGAACCTTGAATAGGAGCATTGATAGCTGCCCGTTCGGAAAAACTCCGCCGAGCCCCGTTTTTATCGTTAATCCCCGGAAGATAAACCCTGCGGCCAAAGAGCGTTTCCACGTAACCATTATCGTGACAGAAACTCTTTGTGTTGCTCATATAGTCCTTGATGCCCGGATACTGGACAAAATACTGGTCGATATAGCCTTGAGCCTCGGTTCTGGAGACACCGAGCTGGCGCGCCAGCCCAAAGGCGCTAATCCCATAAATAATACCGAAATTGATCGCCTTCGCAGAACGGCGCATCATTGGGTCCATGCCCTCAATCGACACACCGAAAACCTGCGATGCCGTTTTCGCATGAATGTCGAGGCCTTCTGCGAATGCCTCTTTCAGGGATTGGATATCGGCGATATGGGCAAGCAGACGCAGCTCAATTTGCGAATAGTCTGCGCTGATCAGTTTATTCCCCTCTTCCGCAATAAATGCCTGACGCAGCTTGCGCCCCTCTTCTGTGCGGATAGGAATGTTCTGGACATTGGGCTCACTGGAAGCCAGCCGACCGGTGGATGCCGCGGCGAGCGAGAATGAGGTGTGAATGCGTCCCGTCTTGGAATTTATCTGTCCTTGAAGCGCATCCGTATAGGTACTTTTCAGCTTGGAAAGCTGGCGCCAATCGAGAACTTTCTGCGCGAGTTCCACGCCATCCGCAGCCAGCCCCTCCAACACATTAACATCCGTAGTATAGGCACCGGTCTTGCCTTTCTTGCCGCCAGACAGCCCCATTTTATCAAACAGGATTTGCCCAAGCTGCTTCGGCGATCCGACGTTAAATTCTTCGCCCGCGAGATCGTGAATTTCCGCAACCAGCCCGTCCATCCGTGCCCCGAAATCAGCGGAAAGGTTACTTAAGAGCTTGGCGTCCACCTTGACGCCCTCCTGCTCCATCTTTGCGATGACGGGCACTAAGGGTCGCTCAATCGTTTCATAAAGAGTGACGGCTTTCACTTTCACAAGTTGCCGTTTCAGGAGTTGATACAGGCGGAGCGTAATGTCCGCATCTTCCGCCGCATACTCCGTCGCCTTGTCGATGGGCACCTCGGCAAAGGTAATCTGGGATTTGCCGGTTCCGGCCACTTCCTTAAATGGAATCGGGGTTATGCCAAAATGAAGCTTCGACAGTTCATCCATACCGTGCCCATGCAAACCCGCCTCCTGACAATAGGAGAGAAGCATCGTATCGTCGATCGGCGTGACCTGCACCCCTTCCTGCGAGAGGATGACTTGGTCGTACTTGATATTCTGGCCAATCTTCATCACGCCCGGATCTTCGAGGAGCGGTTTCAGCGCCGCTAGAACCTCCGCTTTCGGAAGCTGAGGCGGGACATCGTCCGCCCCTTTTTCCGCCGCGCCATCAAAATCAAACCCGCCCTGCGACTTGGGATTTACATGCCCAACCGGAATGTAACAGGCATTCCCCGGATGAATAGAAAGGGAAATGCCGACAAGTGACGCCTGCATGGCATTCAAACTGGTGGTTTCCGTATCAACCGCAACATGTCCAATGCGATACGCCTCCTTTATCCAGGCCCGAAGCGCGTCCATTTCAAGGATAGTAGTATATGTGACATTTTCAACTTTCGGCGCGCCGCTCTCTGCCTCGACCGGATCATCCTCAGGCAATGCCGCCGCGTCCTCGCGAAACCCTTTCCCGAAAAACCCCATCACCCGACTGGTGAGTTGCTTGAATTCATTTTCTTTGAGAAAGGCAATCAGGTCTTCGGCGGTTGGCATCTGCACGGTTAGGTCCATGACATCGATATCAAGCTCGACATCATTTTTGAGCGTCACCAGATCGCGGCTGACCCTTGCCATTTCGGCATTCTCGATAAGTTTTTCACGGCGCCCCTTCTGCGGAATTTCCGCTGCCCGCTCAAGCAGGGTATCTAGGTCGCCAAACTCATTGATCAGCAGCGCGGCCGTCTTGATACCAATGCCAGGGACACCCGGAACATTGTCGACGCTGTCCCCTGCCAATGACTGAACATCGATCACCCGCTCCGGTCCGACGCCAAATTTTTCCTGCACGCCCTCTTCGCCAATCATCTTGTTTTTCATTGGATCGAGCATGGTCACGTCACCACCGACGAGTTGCATCAAATCCTTATCAGAGGAGACAATCACGCATTCCATGCCGTTCGCGCGAGCCTGAGCTGCATAAGTCGCGATGATATCATCAGCCTCGAAGCCTTCCTTCTCGATCGCCGGGACATTGAACGCGCGTGTTGCCTCTCGCACTAACGGAAATTGTGGAATCAGATCTTCCGGAGGGGCATCCCGGTTGGCCTTATATTCTGGATAAATTTCAGACCGGAAAGTCTTACGGCTGGTATCGAAAATAACCGCAAGATGGCTCACCCGACCGTCTGCCTGGGTATCCTGAATAAGCTTGAACAGCATATTGGAAAAGCCGAGAACTGCGCCCGTAGGCGTCCCGTCCGAGCGGGTCATAGGCTGCCGCCCTCGAATCATCGCGAAATATGCACGGAAGATGTAGCCCGATCCGTCGACCAGATAAATCCTGTGTTTTTGATTTGGATCGCCCGTGACGTCCGGTTCGGTCATGCCGCATTCCCGTCTTTTACTTCGAAATTCGCAAAAATCAGTGGCCGCCGCTGACCTTCGCGCCCGCCTTCAAAACATATACTCGGCTGCAGTAAGGGCATTCAACCTGCCCCTTGTCCCCCATATTGAGATAGACGCGCGGATGGCCGAGGGAGCCCTTCCCGCCATCACAGGCAACTTTCGGGCTGTCAACTTCAATTGTCTCAATAGCTTGCATAAAGCCGTCTCACTTCTTCTGCTGATAAACGCTGATCGCCAGAGGCTTCATCGAATTCTCGATCTGCTGGCACTGCATGGATGATATCGATTGGGCACAGGGACGCAACCGGGAAATGATGCAATTTACTATTTGTGCGGTGTTATCATAGTCCTGCCGAAAGAAAAATTTGCCTTGCACTGTCAACATGACTAATTTCGGGCTCCGTCAGCGCGCAGGCAGATATATCCATAGACAGGGGGAGCTCGTGGAGGCGCTATTCATTCATGTTACCAATGTTCTTCTCCCAGTGCTGCTATGTGTGGCGGTCGGATACGGGCTTGCGCTATTCAAAACTAATTTCGACACCAAGACCATCGGCAGCATTGTGGGCAATGTTGGCTATCCGACGCTGATCCTATCGCACCTCACCGCCAAGCATATCTCTTTCGGCGCTTTTCTTGATGTCATGGCAGCGGCAGCAGTCATGATACTCTGCTTCGCTATTATTGCTTTTGCCTTCCTGAAAATCATCCGCAAGCCTGTCCGGGCCTTTCTCTCGCCAATGATATTGAACAACGCTGGTAATATCGGCCTACCGATCAGCCTGCTGGCGTTTGGAAACGAAGGCATGGCAGTCGGCCTTGCTGTTGTAGCGGTCGTTATCGCCGGCATCTTCACCATCGGCATGTGGATCCCTATCGGAAAAGTCTCGTTCCTCGATCTCATTCGACAGCCAGCTGTCTATAGCGTTGTTCTCGCGCTCATCCTGATGGGCACGGGCACCAGCTTGCCCGCACCGATCGCTTCTTGCTTCAGCATTCTCAGCGGACTCGCAATCCCGCTTATGCTGCTCACCCTTGGCTTTACTTTGGCAACGTTGCGGTTGGACGGAATTATTACCGGGGCCTATCTTGCGCTCTTCCATATTGCCATGGCAGCCACCGTCGCCTATATGATCACTTGGTTGTTCGGGTTTACCGGGACCACCCGCGGCGTTTTTATATTGATGTGCCTGATGCCAGCGTCCGTCGCGACATATCTTTGGGTAGAGCGTTACCAAAGTGAATATGCATCCGATGTAGCCAGCTATATCATGATTTCGACATTGCTGACGATTGCTGTAGTTCCGCTCGCATTGACCTTTTGGATATGATGTCGCGATTGTCCAGTTCATTAATAAACTAAGAATTGAAAATAATAGTATGACCGACATAACGTCCACCACACCGGCTTTAAGGGTCCGGGACCTTACAAAAATATACAGAATTAAGGGTCCTGCACCAGATAAGACAGCGTTAAAAAGCATCAATCTGGAGGTAAAGCATGGCTCCTTCTTTGGGTTACTGGGGCCTAATGGCGCGGGCAAATCAACCCTGATCAATATCATCGCCGGACTTGTCAATAAAACAAGCGGAGAGGTTCAGATTTGCGGCTTCGATACAGTAAAAGACATGCGTGCAGCACGAAGTGCCGTTGGCGTTGTTCCACAGGAACTCAATCTCGACGCGTTTTTCACACCGCGTGAGGTGATGGAGTTTCAGGCCGGGCTTTACGGCGTTCCCAAATCAGAGCGGCGTACTGATGAAATCCTCGCCGCCATGGGCTTGAGCGACAAGGCCGATGTTTATGCGCGCACCCTATCGGGCGGCATGCGACGGCGGCTGCTCGTCGCCAAGGCCATGGTGCATCGCCCTGAAGTTCTGATCCTCGATGAACCGACGGCCGGCGTGGATATCGAACTCCGTCAGCAACTCTGGAACTATGTAAAGAAGCTCAATGAGGAGGGAACGACAATTATCCTCACCACTCATTATCTAGAAGAAGCGGAAGAGCTCTGCGACACAATCGCGATCATAAATCACGGTGAAGTTGTTGCTTGTGAGCCGACCGAAGCCTTGCTTGGAAAGATCGACATTAAAAATGTCTGCTTACTTCTTGGTCATGATATCACGGAAGTGCCGGAGCACTTAAAGCAATTCAACGCGACACTTTCTCATGGCCGGCGGATCAATATTTCATATCATCCGAGCGAAACGAAAATGGCAAAAATTCTCACAGCTGCCGCAGATGACGGCCTCGACATCGTCGACCTCACAACGGAGGAGCCAGACCTTGAGGACGCTTTCCTTCAGATGACGTCCTCAGGTTAGCGCGTCTCAATCGCAACGGCTTGCAACTACTGAATGAGGTAGATTGCATGCTCGATTTTTTATTGGATATGTAACCGTCAATCATGCGATATTGATGGAAACCAAACAAATTAACGGGCAATAGACATGACAGAAATTCTCTATATCGGCGGCGACGTTTTCGACGGCGCAGGCAAGCTTCTCAAAAACCATGCCGTGCTTACAGACGGCGATACGATCAAGGAAGTCGCGCCCTCAGAAAAGTTTGCGGACTATAAGGGAGACCGTGTCGATACCAGCGGCGGCACCTTGATGCCCGGGATCGCCGATTGCCATGTCCACCTCGTCTATAAGGGAGAGGCCGATCCTCGCGGCAGCATAGAGGGCGTCAATCCCGGCGAAATAACACTCCGGGTTCTCGAGAATGCACAACTTTCACTCAAATCCGGCATCACAGCTGTGCGCGATTGCGGCGGACGCAACTATCTGGAATTCCCGGTTCGCGATGCCTGCAACAGCGGACGGTTTTTTGGCCCGAATATTATGGCTTCTGGCAAGATGATCTGTATGACCGGTGGACATGGCAACAAGAATGGCCGTGTCGCAGATGGCTGTGACGAGGTGGTGAAAGCCGTACGGGAGCAGATCCACGCGGGTAGTGATCTGGTCAAAATCATGGCCACCGGCGGTGTCATGACGCCGGGTGTCAACCCGGAAGATGCGCATTATTCCGCAGATGAAATGCGCGTTGGTGTCGCCGAAGCTGCCCGTTTTCACAAGACTTCCGCGAGCCACGCCCAGGGAGCAGAAGGAATTATGAATGCGGTGAACGCTGGCATCACTTCCATTGAACATGGTATCTTCATGGACCAAGAATGCCTCGATGCGATGATGGAGCGAGGAACCTATCTCGTCCCGACACTCGCGGCAGTTCAAAATATTCTCAATAACGCAGATCAGGGCATCGCGGATTATGTTGTTGAAAAATCCAGACGCGTGTTCGAGAAGCACAAAGAAAGCTTCAAAATGTTCTATAAAGCTGGCGGCAAGATCGCAATGGGGACTGATGCCGGCACGCCCTTCAACCTGCATGGCGAGAACGCAATGGAAATGGCCTATATGGTCGATTGCGGTATGACACCAATCGACGCATTGAACAGCGCAACCTCGGTCGCTCATAGCCTGATGGAACTCGATAACCGGGGACAAATCAAAACCGGCTTCAAGGCTGACCTGCTCATTGTGAACGGCAATCCGGCAAAAGACATCCTGATGGCGGCTGCGAAGAAAAACCACCGCATGGTCGTTAAGAACGGCCGAAAAGTTGACTTCCCATAACCGATTGGCCCGGCAATGCTGAATTTATCCGAGAATTGATTGGCATCAAATCCAAACCGAACTACATTATGTATAAGGCTACGTTAATGTTGGGAAAGGAGAGATTCATGTCAATGCAAGCAGATATTGAACGTCTTCAAAAGCAAAGCCTGCGTCGACGCCATAGGCTCCAAGGGGAAGCGACCCTCCGGAGAAATTTAACGGATCCCCATGACGCCGATTTGACGGCAACGGTAACAGCCAACCGCCGGAAAGCTGCGAATAAGGACAAGATTGACCGACTGAGGCGCAATAACAGCTGACAGGCGCGGTTATCTTAGAACAGCGCCCTAAAACCATTGCAAGAGCGGATCGCTTGGGCTATAGCAAGGTTCTCATCTCAGCACCCGTAGCTCAGCTGGATAGAGCGCTGCCCTCCGAAGGCAGAGGTCACACGTTCGAATCGTGTCGGGTGCGCCATATTTTTCAATCACTTAGCGATATTGGATAAGCTGATCTTTTAGGCCAGCAATCTTATAGCAATCTTTATTCACGGATTTTTACCAATTCGCTTAAGATACGGTCGACTTCATCTCATTAAAATATATAATCAGCAATTTACTACCTTTACATTGACACCAAATCCATTTCTTCAACAAAAACAATGCCGTAAGGTTAAGTTCGTCTATAATATGAGCTGCTAATAGGTGAGAATATCTTTTCCAAAAATTCTCCTTTTAGGTTTCAAGCAGTATTAGATTAGCAACACAAAGAAAATTAACCAATTTTTGACCAATTATTTAGAGAATTGCTCTTGAAGTAACCCGGCAGGAATGCTTATATTCGAACCGGATAGAACAAGGAGTTCGATATGTTATTTGAAAATACGAACATTTCTCTCCAGCCCGGTTTCGGCGGCGGTGGGGGTGGTTGACAAATTGGCACAAAATTTCATTTCATAGAGAACCTGAAGTTAAATTGCTTCCCGTCTAAAACGGCATTTTCGTTCTTGTATTTCCATAAAATTTCATCTTCGTTAGCCGATGAGAGATTTAGGTGTGTTTCGTTTATTGCCACACCTTGATTCTCACAGTTAATATGACCAAGGCTTTTGGGGAAGTATACGCAGAACGTCATATCTGTTGTTGAAGTAGGATCAGCCGTTTTAAAGCCCCAAGTGAAATCCATTGTTTTCTTTTTAATAAGACGCCCCATATATTTTGGCCAAGCATAGCTGATTTGAATTTCTCTCATTTCACCGGGGTTTATCTCCGGCAAAAAGAATAAGGCAAATTGTTTTCGCTTTAGTTCGTTCTCCAAGACAAGTATAGCAACGTCTTTACTGTTATCCCCACAGGAGCACTTAATTTCTAGATCGCCAAAGGATTGAATTGGTATAGATTCTTCATCTGCCTCTATCCAGAAAGTCCAAAAATGCGCAGTTTGAGTAGAAGAAGAAATTAAAGCGTTTATTATAATCCTTGCATCACCATTTTTCTCCGCATAACAGAGATAGTCTAACCTATTAAAAATTATCCGGGGTCTTGGCTGATCATCATAAAGCTGGCTTACAATCTTTTTGTTATTGTGAGTGAATAAGTTAAGTTCATTTTCAGTTTTCTGAAGTTTAAAAAACAATTTGCCAAAACCACCCATAAAGCCGACGAACAGCGCGCAAATAGCCAGAATAAATAAAAATAATATTAGAAAAACTGCAATGTAAGAAAAAACATACTCACCAGCTTCCAGTACAATTCCATTTTCAGATACTTTTTTTACCAAAAGAATGGGGTACGGGGCTAAAAATTTTGTTATAGCGCCAATAGCTGTAGCTAATCCTAAAAGACCTCCGATACCACCAATCAAAATTTTTTTATAACGTTTAAAGAATTCGCCATTTTGCATTTCTCCCGCCCCCCAAGGCTCGTGCCGTACCCATAATCCATCGCACCCAATACACTACATCCTATAAGGTATTTGTACATCACCTTTAACCCGTAATATACAAGCTGACAACGTAGTCCTACATCAAAACCCAAACCGTTGCGCCGCCATCGCGTTGCATCGCCGCTCATACCGCTCGCACTTCGCCCGCAATTTCTCATACGTCTTCCAGTGCATGCCTTTGGGTTTTTCCGGGAACCAGTCATCAATGCAGGTACTCCCGCCAAGCCGATGCCGGATAGCTTGCGCCTGCGATAGATAGCGAAACATCGGGCTTTCCTGCTGGCTTTCATATCCGAGCCTGTAAGCCGTTCTACTGGCGAACAGGTCTCCACCTGGGGGAGAGTGCAGCTTTGCCACCCTGGAGCCATTTACCGGGCAAATAAACCACCATCGCAGCCCGCCATAGTGGGGGCGGGTCGTTGTCAATCGAACCTTGTAATTCATCGGCTTGCCATCGCTGGTATAATGCAGCCGCACCCACGCCGCATTCTGGTCGAACATGTTTGCCTCATAACTAATGCTCGCCGTCTTCTCTCCCGTCCTCTCGCTTCGCCAGGTGAGGGAGCCTGAAACCAGCTTGCCGGGAATGAGTGCCTCTTCCCGAACCAGCTTGAAAATATTCAGGGTCAAGCCACCCTCAACAACCGTTTTCTTATCCCACCGATACCATGTGCCGGAACCACTACCACCCATAATTACCCCAATTATTTTTTGTCGAAATCAATAGGAAATTATACCATAAACAGCAGATTCCTGCACCAATTCACGCTCAGAACAGGGCTTTATGTGCAAGACAGGAATATCTACTTTTCTCTACTTTAGATAAGCAGTTTGTGCGCCCGCGCTGGTTTCCTTACTTCCTTACCCCTTCTCAAAGAAACCCGGATGGTCCTGATGCTCTCCATACTTCACCATGCGCTCCCCAAACCGGCGGTTGATATGGTCGATGACGGTGGCGAGCTTTTCAGGTCTATTTGGCATTCCGGGCGAGAGCGGCGCGAACAGGTCGCCATTGCGCTCCGTCAGCAGGATCAAATCGCCAAGGTGAACGCTAATCGAGAGTACATCCCCGTTGCTGCGACGGCGAATGTCTCGCCAAAGCCCCTCATAAAGCGAGAGCAAAAACCGCGTATCCCGCGTTGCTTCTATCTTCTTTCCGGCATGGCGTGCCCCGTCAGTCAATCGGAGCGACATATGAAACCGCCGGGTACAATAGCCATCCCGCCGCATTCGCTCCGATGCCTTCTCAACCAACCAGCGCCCGACCAGCTTCGCCTTATGAGGCGGTCGATGAACCGGGGCCAGAACCTTACTATTGCCGTATCCATTCCGCTTGGTTGGCAACAACGGGATATCCATGCCTTGTAAGGCTCTCACAAAGCGCTCTCCCTCCACCGAATGCCAAATCATACGGGCGTGACGCGGATCGAGCCTGTAGAGCGCCGTTACATCATAAATGCGGGCATCATAAAGCCTTACCCGAATACCCCGTGATATACCGGGCAGGTCATCCAGGGAGAGATGCCTGATAGCGTCCGGCATGTTCTCAGGGGCGAGCCATTGCAGCCCGTCCGGCTTCTCCAGCTTACCCGCTATTTTCGCAAGCAATTGGTTCGGACCGATGCCAATAGAACTGCGAAGCTCCGAGCCGACCCTTTCCCGTATTGCCGCCTTGATATCACGGGCAAGGTCAAGCGCCCGGTCAAGCGTGGCGCTATCGCCGCCCAGCGCCACCTGGAATTCATCAATGGAGCGGACAAACTCCAATTCGGCAATTTCATCGATGACAGAAGCGATTTTTTGATTAACCCGGACATACAGCCGATGCCGGGAGGGGCGGAAGATAATACCGGGGCATAGCTCTCTTGCCTCATAGATGCGGGTGCCAGTTTTGATCCCAAAGGCCTTGGCCTCATAAGAGGCGGCAACGCAAGCGCCTGATTCATTGTCAATTGCTGTTATCGCGACGGGCTTTCCACGAAGTGCTGGATCTATCTGCTGTTCGACGCTCGCAAAAAAGCTATTCATATCAACATAAAGGGACCGCATGGGCGTCATGTCATAAAAATC
This sequence comes from Sneathiella sp. HT1-7, assembly GCF_020731145.1. Taxonomy (GTDB): domain Bacteria; phylum Pseudomonadota; class Alphaproteobacteria; order Sneathiellales; family Sneathiellaceae; genus Sneathiella. The sequence continues at coordinate 658,551 of NZ_JAJFZN010000001.1, forward strand.
CGTCTTGCAAAACAAAACCAAATGTTCTTACTTTGTTCTCATGACGGAAAAGAAAAAGCAACTCGGAAATGTCGCCTTTGGCGGCAACTGGTCGGAAGAACTGGTGGATAAAGACCAGCTTAAAAGAACGCTATCTGTTATCGAGCGGGCCGCGAGGGAGTGCGCCCGCCGGGATGTGCGCAGCCGTCAACTTGAAAAGGCGCTGAACGAGATAAGCCTGACCATCGAAAAGGGGCCGCAACTGGCGCGGCGGTTTATGAGGGCGCTTGCTGAGCCAAACCCCGGCTTGCGGCAAATGGAAGCGGGCAGGGTGGCGCGGATTATTGGAAGGTCTGTTGGAGATTTAGGGCGCTGAATTTAAACATCTGAAGATTAAACGAGTTGCTTTTCATGCGGGGCCCATAACCCTTTTAAACCAGGTTCAATAGCACGGGGAATTACTCGCTCACGCTCTCACGATACTTTTCCATGCTTGCACGCATCATTGAAATAGCGCCGTCAATTTTGTGGACATGTTTGAGCAGTTCCTCGCCTGCCTGGGTTGGCTTGGATTTCATGCTCTTATTTGGTCGCTCTATCAAACAAACACCAAGTGCCTCTTCAAGTTCCTTAACATGAAAGGTAATAGCAGGCTGTGTGACTCCAAAATATTCCGCCGCCGCAGAAAATGTCTGTAGCTCAATCACTTTTGAGAATACTTGAAGCTGAATGAGTTTGAAACCTTGCATCATGCGCCTTAAAACACCTTTCAGAAAACCGGAGTTTTGGTAGCCGTTATCTATATCTCTCTATTTTAGATCTTCAAATCTGGTCTAGGGACCGCTTTAAGTATGGATCAGTTCTCAAGTCCGTAAAAAGCTAAAAGAATGTTATTCGGGACAAACATATAGAACCCTCGTTAATGAGGCATTAATTCACACATAATACTATTGAAAGGAACCATTGTAAGTGAGGCTAGATCTACACAGGAAAACTATCAATTGCCTGATGATTTCACCATTGTATTAATTGCCGCCGCTTATATCGGAATTATCAATATCGTTGGCTTCCTGGCATTCGCCTGGGATAAACACTGTGCTGTACAGGATAGGCGACGCATACCAGAATCGGAGTTGCTGTCTATCGCGTTTTTAGGGGGAACAATAGGTTCAATTTCCGCTCAACATCTTCTAAGGCACAAGACGCGCAAGCAACCGTTTAAATCCAGCCTGTATGGAATTGCCGTCTTGCAGGTTTTACTTATCTTTACGCTATCAATTCCTGAAGCCCGTCAATTCGGTGCGCAGTTTATTGGTTCACTGATCCGGTAGTCTTAAAGGCATCACTCATAGAGATGCTGCTGAAAACCGATAAAAGCATCGCGGGTTTTTTGGGTGCCGCCTAATGTTTCCACACCGTCTGTTGTTGTGCCGTACTTGGCTTTGAGCAGCAAAGTCAGCTTTTCAACCTCCAGCTCGCTTGTTCCTTCTTTGACATATTGAGACAAAACAAAATCGAGAAACGCCTGCAGCTTGTCATCATACTGATCAAGAATTTTCGCCTTCCGGCTGTCGACGCGTTCCTGCCGTGTGATAGGAGAAAGCGCAAAAGCGATATAGGACAGAACGTCATAAACATCGCTCTTCTCCGCATTAATCATGCGCTTAATCTCATCCAGTTGGTCCCGGCCATAGCCGCGCTCTGAGAGGCTGTCCAGCAAGGCTTTTCGGCTATGTGGCTGCCCCCAAAGCTTTCGAAGCTCATCCTCATCCTTGAACAGCTCGGGCAGCTCGCCGAACATCCGCCTGATGAATTCTGCCGCCGACATGGGCTTGCCATCGGGGCTGTAAAACATGGTCGCGGTCATATGCTGAATGGTGCGCTCTTTACCATCTGCCAGCTTGATTTTAATCTTCTGACGCGGCGCTGGGGGTTCACTTCCCCCGCCAATAGGTTCATCCTTTCCTCCGCCCGTTCCAGGCGTCGTTGTCGTGGTAACAGGCTCTTGCGGTTCTCCATCCCATTCCGGATCATTGAAATGCTCGTAAGCCTTCACAAAGTCATAGATGGTGAAATAATCCTTGCCGTCGAAAAGCCGCGTCCCGCGCCCGATAATCTGCTTGAACTCAATCATGGAGTTCACAGGCCGCATCAACACAATGTTGCGAATATTGCGGGCATCGACACCGGTTGAAAGCTTCTGCGATGTGGTGAGGATTGTCGGGATCGTTTTTTCGTTGTCCTGAAAGGTCCGCAAATGCTGCTCGCCTATCGCGCCGTCATTGGCCGTCACCCTTACGCAATAATTGGGGTCCTTGCTCTGCTTCATCTGGTTAATCAAGTCTCGCACAGCCAGCGCATGTGTCTGCGTTGCACAGAACACCAACGTCTTCTGTGACTGGTCTATGGCGTTCATGAATAGCCGGACGCGATAGGCTTCCCGTTCTTTTATCTCGATCAGGCGATTAAACTCATCCTCCCTGTACCGGCGACCCTCTTCAATTTCGCCCTCAAGCACATCATCATCAGAGGTATAGACATAGTCATCCATCGTTGTGGCTATTTGCTGCACCTTGAACGGTGTCAGGAAGCCATCATTGATTCCTTCCTTCAGGCTGTAGATGTAGACGGGCTCCCCAAAATACGCATAGGTATCGACGTTATCCTTGCGCTTGGGCGTGGCGGTCAGGCCTAGCTGCACAGCGGGGGAGAAGTACTCCAATATGCCGCGCCAGTTCCCCTCATCGTCCGCGCCGCCCCTGTGGCATTCATCAATGATGATGAAATCGAAAAAGTCAGGTGGATACTCCCCAAAGTTTGGAGCGGGGTTCCCGTCCGCGTCCTGACCGGACATGAAGGTTTGAAAGATCGTGAAGAAGACGCTGCCGTTCTTCGGCACCCGGCCCTTCTTGCGAATCTCATCCGGCGCAATCCGCACCCGTGCATCTTCGGAAAAGGCAGAGAAGGAATTATAGGCCTGATCGGCAAGAATGTTGCGATCCGCCAGAAACAATATGCGCGGTCGGCGCGCACCGTCACGGGCGAGGGTCCAGCGACTGTAATGGAGCTTCCAGGCGATTTGAAAGGCAATGGCCGTCTTGCCGGTGCCCGTGGCCAGCGTCAGAAGAATGCGTTGCTTGCCGTCCGCAATGGCTTGCAGGGTCTTCTGGATCGCAAGGTCCTGATAGTATCGTGGCTCCCATGCGCCGCCCCTGTCTTCGAAGGGAACTTCCGCGAACTTATCCCGCCATTCGTTCTGTTCGACAAAGACCATATTCCATAGATCATCGGGCGTGGGATAAGCCTCTACATAATCTTCTGCGCCCGTCTGCATATCGATCTGATAGATGCCGACGCCATTTGTCGAATAGGCGTAGCGCGTTTGCAGCTTTGCGGAATATTGCTTGGCCTGGCCAACGCCTTCCGTATCAGGAAGGTCTTTTCTCTTTGCTTCAATAACCGCGAGCTTCATCCCGCGATAGAGAAGAACATAATCGGCGATTTCCTGTTTCGCCCGCTTACCGCCCCCGACCAGACGCCCCTGAGAAATAACCTCCCGCTTGACCCGGCTTCCCTCAACCACCCCCCAGCCAGCCTCTCTCAAGGCGGGGTCGATCAGGTCAGCCCGGGTCTCCGCTTCATTCATGCGGCAACCTCTTCTCTGGTAAGTTCACCGCTAAAGGCCTTTTGAAGGATGGATTGTTTAAGTTCCACGAGAGCACCAAGTTTCTTTTGGTAAACGGCTTCTAGAAGTTGGGATTCCGTGTTGAAGGCGTCCAAGCCGTCAATAATTCTTTGTTGCTCTTTAATGTCGTCCGGAAAGGTTACAATAACTGCCTGAATTTCTTCTAGGTGAAGATTTGGCACACCTGTGCCCTTTATACGACTATTAAACTGCTGCATCGCAAACGGCGAATTTATGAAATGAAGTAAATACCTTGGCAATATAAACTCTAGAGGCCTCAAAACGGCCAAGCTAACATAGACATCAAAAATTACATCTCTATCTACTATTGCTGCCTTGCCATATCCCGCTCCATTTTTTCTAAGTAATATATCATTGATACGTGGCGCTAAGCGTCGCTGCATATTCACATGCTGCACTTCATCTACATATCTAATGTTATCCCAATCGATCACGCCCTCTTTCACATTTTTCGAAGACAAAAAGATAAATCCATTGTCATAGTATTTAGGAGTTTGGTGTGTTCCATCAGTAATTCTATCGCAAATCTCACGAAGTCGTTTTTCAGACCATCCATCACCTTTCTGAGTGAAGACATTGTTCAGGTAGCTTTCGAACAGCTCTCGGGCGTTTGCCAGGTTCCGCTTTGTGTTCTCAATCGCCGCGTCGATTCCCGCAAAGGCCTCATCCAGAATGGCAACAATCCGCTGTTGTTCCGGAAGCGGTGGTAAAAGAATTTCACGAGCTTCCATTGATCTTTTTGTAACATGAATCATTGTTGTACCAGCACCATGATCGGACTTGATTCGCTCCGTATCCCAATCGAACCAATAATACAAAAACATCTTGTCTAATTTTGATTCATCAATATCTGTTTTCCATATATGGTAGTGATAAATTACCTTGCCCCCTTTCCATATACGGGGCCCAAATGAAGCAGACCATGCATAAAGAAGGTCTCCTGAATCACAGTATTTGTCTTCATTCAATTCTAGATCTGAGTAATACCAATTCCGGTTTGAAAAAAAATTCCCAACGCGAAGGACTGGATATTTTCCTTCCTCAAGAAGCTCTGACTTTTTATACGCCCTACCATTTATTAGTTGGCATACTTCACCAAGAATTACTTTTTTCCACATCACAACATGTCTCTGATGGTCGAGAGGATTTTAGCACTCTCAGCATCCAGCGCAGCTATTTCCGCGATAATCTCTTCCGGTTCCCTGAGTGGTGCCTCTTCAGGCGTATTCGGGTTCTTCACAGACAAATCAAAGGCCGTCTCGTCGATATCCTCAATCGATACTGACCAGGATTTTTCACTCTCCCTGAAATCCGTCTGAAGTTCGATAAACTCTTTAAGATCGTTGTCATTCAGCGGATTCGTTTTGCCCATATTCCGGCCCGGATCAAGCTGGTAGAACCAAATGTTCCGTGTTGGCGCGCCCTTTTCAAAGAACAGGACCACCGTCTTCACACCCGCGCCGATAAAGGTACCGCCCGGGCAATCAAGCACCGTGTGAAGGTTACAGCTTTCCAGCAGTTCCTTCCGCAGGGCGCGGGAGGCATTATCCGAATTTGAAAGAAACGTATTCTTGATCACCACTGCCCCGCGTCCCCCCGCCTTCAGGGACTTGATGAAATGCTGCAGAAACAGGAAAGCCGTCTCCCCCGTCTTGATCGGGAAGTTCTGTTGAACTTCCTTGCGCTCCTTCCCGCCAAAGGGGGGATTGGCAAGCACAACATCAAAGCGGTCTTTCTCCTGAATATCCATAATATTCTCGGCCAGTGTATTCACATGCAGGATGTTGGGTGTATCGATGCCATGCAGGATCATATTCATGATGGCGATAACATAAGCGAGGCTCTTCTTCTCCTTCCCGTAGAAGGTTTTCCGCTGAAGGGTATCAAGCTGCCCTGCGCTTAAATCGCCTTGCCGCATATAGTCAAAGGCTTCGCATAGAAACCCTGCAGACCCGACAGCACCGTCATAAATCCGCTCCCCTATCTTCGGTTTCGTCACCGCAATCATGGCGCGGATCAACGGGCGGGGCGTATAATATTCCCCGCCGTTGCGCCCCGCATTGCCCATATTCTTGATCTTCTCTTCATAGAGAGCCGACAGTTCATGTTTCTGGTCCTGGGTGCGGAATTGCAGCTGATCGATCAGCTCCAGCGCATCCCGCAGGCTATACCCGCTTTGAAACTTGGATTTAATCTCTCCAAAAATCTCCCCGATTTTATACTCAATCGTATCGGGGCTGGAGGCGCGCTGTTTAAACCCTCTGAGGTAAGGGAAAAGCTTATCATCGACATAGGCAATCAGGTCATCGCCCGTTAATGCCGTGTCGTGATCGAAGCTGCCATCCGCTTTCTTGGGTGCGGCCCAGCGGTTCCAGCGATGTTCCTCATCAATAATGAATAGATAGGGCGTATCGCTCAACTCAGCTTCCAATGCCCGTTCGCGTTCAAGGTCATCAAGATATTTCAGGAACAGCATCCATGACGTTTGCTCCGTATAGTCAAGTTCCGTCGTGCAGCCTGCCTCTTTCCATAAAACATCATCAATATTCTTGAAGGTTTGTTCAAACATGCTTTCCCTGACACTGCCTTAACGAGTAAAAACTAGTAATTTGATACTTGAAATGAGTTACCTTGGCTAAATGTGAAATATTTTGGCCGCAACTGCAAATTTGTTTTCAATTTTACCGACTCCATCCGATCCTTTTCCCGTAAATCACCCCTTGTGGCGTCGCATTTATGTCGAGCAGGCCCGCGACCTCCGGGCGGATACCTTTCAAGAGATAGTTCTCAAGATTGCCGCGACTCTGCTCATAGCTTTGGAACCATGTCCTGAATTTACAGGAGCGGATAGCGCGGGGCGGCGGCTTCGGTTGATTCAAGGCTTTCAGAACCAGCGCCCGAAACGCTCGCCAGTCGCTCATAAGGGGCAAGTTACGATGGATCAGGATATGCGCATGAACGCCGTTTATATCGCTATTCTCTAGCACCCATGCAACGCACCAGGGGCAGTCGCGCCGTTCGAACAACCTTCGAAGCTTCTGCAACGAATGTCGTAGGTAACGAGAAGATTCAACGGGTGGAATACCAAGCTGCTCAAGATTTACAGTCGTGAGCGTATTGACCGGCCTGCCCATCAATTGGCTTTGCCGCACGGTCATCAAAAACTGGCAAGCTTCCGGATAATGGATGTAGTGAGAAACCTTCATTTCATGCTTACGATCATAAGATAACTATATAAAGTAAGGTTCCGTCGATCTCTATATTAACCAATTGAATTTCCTAACATTTTGACAATCGAAAAATTGAAGAATGTCTTCATTCATGACGGTCTATGGCGGAAACACCCGGAAAGATAAAGGGTGGTTTCTAAATAGCCTCAACCATCAAACGGTTTTGTTTTCTTCACACCATCGATGGAGCTCCGCAACGTTGTAAAGCACCCTCCTGCCCAGCCGGAGAAAGACTGGGCCGGTTTTATTCTGGCGATGGCGCTCTAATGTTCTGACGGAGATTCCGAGTCTTTTAGCAGCTTCATAAGTTGATATCAGCCGCGACACTTCCACGGATCAAAGCGATGATGAATACTCGGAGGTTGAACGATACTTCTTACCGTCGAGCCACGCGTCGAGATCATCAACATCATAAACAACAACACGGCCAATCTTGGCATAGGTCGGACCGTCACCAACTAATCTCAGTTTTTCGAAAGTAGATTTGGTAGAACCGCAATATGACGCGGCATCACGGGTTCTTAGTCGGCGGGAGTAAGATACTGGTTTCTGCAAATTCTGTTCCTCTGGTAGTTAACGAAAGCCGTGAAGGCCTACGGATAACTATGGAACATTCTGCCCGTGTTGCGCTAATTATTTCTTCCGCAACACCCGCCAGCGCATAGGGTAAAATTCATCGACGTTCGTCATCTTTCTTAAGCGTTGGTATTCTTCGACCCGGGCATCTTCGCCACCAGGAAATTCTGGGTAGTGCCTTTGCTTAAGTTCACTTTTCCATCTTAAGATTGTTGTCGGATTTACCCCAATCTCTCGCGATGCTTCTCTAATTCCGACATTTCTTGAAAGCTTTGAAAAGGCTTCTCGTTCTTTATATTTTCCTCGTTTTGGATTTAGATGCTTACAGCCCATTAAATAATAAATCGCATGGCAAAGTTCCAGAGGAGGTGTAATTCGGTGCTCGTGACAATCTTCTAAAACATTGAAAGCCCAAGCGGTCATAATCGACATTGGGGCCACCAACCCATGACGTTCGATAGCATGCCCGCCCTCTTTCTTTACCTGCTCATATCGGCTTATTTCACTCAAAAGAAACTCGCCATACAATCTCGCTCCCTTGTATGCCTCACGCTTTGAAACGGCAATTCCTGTCGTGACATCCCACAAGAAGAAAAAAATCTCATCATATATTTCGAAGTAAGGGTTGTTTTTCTCCATAACATGCCTGTTTTAGTGTTTGCTTATTTCGATAACTGTCGCTTCGCTAGATTGTCGTTTATTCATTGCATCCGCAAGCCGCCCTGCCGTTCGATCAGCCGCCGCCTTAATCGGATCGTTTGCGATATGCGCATAGCGACTCGTGGTTTTAGTATCTGAATGCCCTAGCAGCTTTCCAAGCACCTGCAGCCCAACGCCACTTCCCGCGCCCGCACTCGCAAAAGTATGTCGTAGATCATGAAGACGCACATTATGCAATCCAGCGCGTTTGCGAATTCTATTCCAAGCTTTTGGCAGTCCAACATAATGCCCTTTCCCTCGCATCGCCGGAAAAACGAAAAATGATTGTTCATCTCGTGATAGCCCGGCAAGTAATTGCAATGCCGGAGCACCCAACATGACAACTTTCTGCCCGGTCTTGGAATCATCCAGACGCAAGCAACCGAATTCAAAATCGACTTCATGCCATTTCAATGAGAGGATTTCCATCTTGCGGCATCCTGTAAGGATTAACAGGCGTATGGCAGCTATTGCCATTTCATTCTCACCTTCCTTTGCCAGTGTGGTTATCTTGCCATGAAGCGCAGCCCGCTCCGCTTCACCTTTTGTACTGCCTAAAATGCGCACAAACTCGTTACGTTCTATTTCCGCAGCTTCGGCAATGCGCAAGGTTTCACCGAGTTTTGCCAGCTCCTGAGAATTGAGATAGCGCTCATTCTTCCGGTCAGGAAATCGCTTAACACCATGAGCCGGATTATCGCTACGAACTCCCTCGGCAATGGCAAAGGAAAGAATACCTCCCAAAAGTCCTGTTGTCCGTGATGCCGTCCCTTGCCCGCCAACGACGCGCGCCCGTCCACGCGGTCCGGTTTTCTCATCGACGGCTGTTTTGCCTTTTGCGATATCCGCCATAAAGCGTTTTATGTCATTTACGGTAAGGTCCTTGACCCGCCGCTTTCCCAACAAAGGCTTGATATGTCGTTCTATCCGCCCTGTGTCAGTTGCAATCGTCGACGCCTTTTTGGTTGCACAACCTTCTTCTAAGTAGCGGTCACAGAGCTCCGACACCGTCATCGCGGCTTTCTCTGTCATTTTGACCTGCTGCGGGTCTTGCCCATCCGCCACCTCTCCCAAGACGCGCTTAGCCTCTGCACGCGCTTTTTCTGGCGTCCAGGGCGAGCCGTGCTTTCCGATTGTAAGACGTCGTGTAGGCATGCCGCGTCCGCTCATCCGGTACTGAACAATATAAATACGATTTCCCGAATGGGTGACTTTAAGTCCGAAGCCCTTCAGTTCCGTATCCCATATAAACCAGTCCCGTTCCTGCGGACGTGCCGCGTCGACATTTCGCTTGATGATCTTTGCCTGCATGACCACACTCCCGAATTTCAGTTCCAGCAATCATATAGCAATCACCAGCAATCACAATAAAGGAAACAAGCGGAAACGAACGGAAATTAATATATTGATCTATATGCCTTATTAAAATATCAAAATATATCAAGAAACATATACCACCGCCCTCCGAAGGCAGAGGTCACACGTTCGAATCGTGTCGGGTGCGCCAATCTTTACAATGACTTAGCGAGATTTCAAAGACCTGAAAAATGGTCTCTGTCCGCGTTATGTCCGCGCAACCTCCAAAAAGCCTCTCTTTTTCGACGTAAAATTGCTACGGCAATCCTAGCCGTAACCGGCCATTTGCACGCCCTGATCGGGGGTGCCGTATGAGCAGGTATTCCCCGATCAAAGCCGCCGTCTGGCTCGCCGCATCATGCGAGTTGCGGCAATTCCTGAACCAGCAAGGCCTCACCCGCGAAGCCGACGCCATTGAAAAGCTGACAGATCAGGTTTTCGCATTCTGCCTTGACCATTTCGATGAAGAGTTTGCCGAAGCTCTCGAGCTTGTAAATGACACGCTTGAGGGAAATTCAAACTCAGCGGGCGAGGAAATCGTCCACTGATGGCGCTCTCTCCTCCGCATACTGGGCCTGCGTTCCTCTCGCGCACTGACGTCCGGGTCAAGGGGCTGCACGGTCCTGAGCCCCGCTCAGGAGTGGTGCGGCAGCCCCTTGATGCGGCGGCGACACCCGATGCTCCCCCGCAGGGGTGCAGACACAACGTGCCTGCACCCTTGCCCAGCGGCGAGCGTGGGGAGCGCGAGGGGGCACCCCCTCGCAGCAATCTCACAGCCTCCCTCTGCCTTACGGCATCTCGCGAGCTATATGACGGAGAATCGGGCGAGATTAAGCTTTCCGGCACAGCTCTCCCAGAGACTACCGGGGTGCTGTCCTCAGCCGATCTATGGGAGAAAACCATTGGTAAAGCCGTGGACCGCGACAAGTTTATCGAAGCCAAAAGCAGAGAACGGATCCTAAAGAAACAATCCCATGACATTGCGGCTCGTTTGGAGGCGGAGGGCATCAACGCCTATCAGGAAGAAAACGGCACCACCATCATAGGCCTCTGCACCGGACAAGCGGAGAAAGCCAACAATTTCCGTAATTCCAACCTGATCCCCGTCATGCAGGCCAAGAACATCCACGATATGTTCAAGCATGTCCGCTATTACATGGACGGTGCGAATAAAAAGCACCTCCGTATGCTGGTCATAAGTAACGGTTGGGTGCCCTTGTCAGAATACCGGGAAGCCCATAAAGCCTTCACCCGGAAAATATCAAAACTAAACAGCGATCCGCTGCTCAAAGAGCGCGGTCTTTCATTCGTCTATTACAACGTCGAAAACACCATAAAGCGGGTTGACGGGGCTCCACACCTTAATATGCATTCACACGTCCTGATGCGCTCTGGCAAGCGGCTGGGGCCAAATAAATGGATGGAAACCATGGACTAACTCAAATCGCGATTTGAAAAAGGCTACGCCCATGATGAACGTATCCAGAACCCCGCAGAATGTGTGAAATATGTTTTCAAACCATCGGAATTTGATCAGCTTGCGGGACCCGAACTCAAAGAACTATTCGAGCAAACGCACAGGCTCAAATTTTTCCACCCTCTTGGACCAATACGAGAGTTCCGAAAGCAGCTCCAGGAAGACGGCCTGAAGCTCGTCAAAGCGCCAGACGCGCGCGGTAGATGGCTCTGGAACATCATGCCTAAGGCTAAAAGCCAAAGCCGCTCAGGAACGCAATGACAGCGGCGATACGCGCGATATCGTGGTAGGCATTACCAATCCAATGCCGAAATTTACGGATCGATACGAGCCTTGTCTGATAGTTCGTAACTTCTCCGGCAATTTCGAAGACTTGCTGAAGAAACGACAGTTGGAAGAAACGCAATTGCAGGCGCTTCGCCTTTGGCGGGCGAATGCTTCTATGAAGCACACAACAACGACAAGTGTCCGGACACTTGTCGTCGGAAAAAACAATTCCGGAAATAATTTGACGGACGGCACCCCCTACCCGGATTACCTCGTCCCAGACTATCCCGGGGACCTCCCCGAGACACCCGGGGAACCTTCCCCATCCCAATATTTTCAAATACTTAACTGAAAGGATCAGAAAAATGACTTCTGAAATCATAATCAATGCAATCAAAGAAAACGATACCCCTGCCGATCGGCTGAAGGCCGCAAGAAATACCAAGAACCTGACGCGGAAACAATTGGCAGAGCTCACCGGCATCCCTGTCAAAACGATTGAGAAATACGAATACGGCGGAATGGAGCCCAATATTTCCCGACTTCACTCCCTATGTGAAATATTGGGAATTACACCTGAGGCCGTTATTGGGATTGAAATGGAAACATCTGGCCCGCATGAAACGCCAGAGGAAATTTCAGCCAGTGGCATCCACACTTCGAAATTTATGGAAGACTGTCTTCTGCATCTTCGAGAACTCGATATGCTCAGACAAGGTCGCTTCCGTGCCTATCCCGTCAAAGCCCGTGCACATTTTGAAGCATTGCAAAATGCCCTCCGGCTTTTGGACGGCGAAGAGTTAGGAGAGATTGCAGAACTTCGAGGAATAGTTATCGATGAAGAGCAAATCGATGAAGTAGAGGAAGCGGCACGCCGAATTTTGGATACTGCGGTGTTTGGTATCGATATTTTCTCAATCGAACTTAAAGCACTTTAAAGAATAGCCGATGAGCATGATCTTAGTCCATCGGGCCGTCTATTCTGGCAAGACTGGCAAGATCACAACGAGATTGCGAAAGAAATCAGGGCAGCTTTTTATGAGAGGGTTTTCGCGGGTGAAGAGTATCCGGATTTTGAGGACAACGAGCAATTCCCATCATCGACATAAGAGCTAGTAAGATTCTTGGGGAATTTACTCTTCCTTCGATACGTTACGTAGAAAAGGAAGTATACACTTCGGATATGAATAACTGTTTGAGTTGTTCAACGAATTATATTTCTATAACCTACAAATAGCTAATTCAAATTATGCCAACGCGTATAGGGGGAATAATGCTTTTTTCTGAAGATAAGGCAATTTTTGCTATTCAAGGCCTCATGCGTAAATTTGATAGCCATAAAACTAGTGACGAGGTGATAAAGCTTGAAAGAAATTTTATCTCGACAGTGCTCTTACAAATACTCGACGAACCAGCAGAGTGGGATGAGAACTGCGCCTTCAATCTAGGGGTGATTGGAGGTCGATTTTTCACGCTGATCGACGAATTTGACACGTCAAACCGACTTCATTTCGATAAACTTTTTGTTTGGGCATATCGTTTCTTACTAGAGTTTGAAATGTCACCAATTGAAGAAAAAGCAACCCCAATTCCGATCACTAAAGTAAAGGATGAAGTTGAATCAAATTTTAATTTATTTGACCAAAATACCCGACACAGTTTGCGTTATGCATCGACCTTAATGCCCGCCGATATAATTAAGAAGATGCTCAAAAGTGAGGGCATTCAAAACTTCAAAACATTTTCTGAAAACATGGAAACCGCTAAAAATCTAATTTCAGATTGGAAGAAAGAGCTTTCAAATCAAAAAAGTCAGGTTGATGCGCTTGCTGACATACTTAAGCATCAAAAATCTGAGTTTAACTTTGTAGGACTTAACCAAGGTTTTGAAGATTTAAAGAAGAGAATTTCAGTCCGCCAATGGTGGCAATTTTCCGGTTTAATATTCATGGCCGTGTTGATTATTGCTCCACTCGTTGCAGAAATTGTGACCGTAATATATCGACTATATAATGATCTTAGTATTGACAATAATTATCTATATATTTTGCCGCCGTTGATAGCGATTGAGGTTCTCTTCATTTATTTTTTTAGAATTATCTTGCATAGCCACAAAGGTTCGAAAACGCAAAAGATGCAGATAGAGCTTCGGCAAGCTCTATGTCAGTTCATTGAAAGTTATGCGGAAAGCTCCAAGCATTTAATTGAGAAAAACTCTGGAGCTCTTGAAAAATTTGAAAGCCTTATTTTTAGCGGAATAACAGCTGACCCAGAGAAACTCCCTACCACATACGACGGAATTGAACAGTTAGCCTACCTAGTTAGATCGATAAAAGGGTCTCAATGATTCAATTTGGAACGCTATGTTGTTTTACTAGCAGTTGGAGAAATGTTCAACAATGACGTTAGATAAGCGATATCAGGTTTTTATCTCCTCTACCTTCCGCGATTTAATTGACGAGCGCCAGGCCGTCTTGAAGGCTGTTCTAGAGCTTGATCACATGCCTGCCGGAATGGAACTATTTCCGGCCTCCGACGAAACCGCATGGGACTTAATAAAAGACGTAATCGATGCATCGGACTATTACCTCCTGATCATTGGGGGGCGGTATGGTTCCCTCGATAGTGAAGGGATAGGATACACTGAGAAAGAGTATGATTACGCCGTAAAGTCAAAAAAAGCCGTAATTCCTTTCCTCATAAAAGATCCAGATAAATTACCAAGAGGGAACACTGAAACTGACGAGCAAGCATGGGAGAAGTTAGTTAATTTTAGAAAGAAGGTCGAAGATGCTCATACATGCGTATATTGGACCTCTGTCCATGACCTGAAATCTTCCGTTATTGTCGGGCTTACCTCGGTTGTTAAAAAGAGGCCCGCTGTCGGCTGGATACGCGCCGATAAAGTTCCCTCAGAAGCAACTATTTCCGAAATTCTCTCACTTCGAAATCGTGTAGCAGAGCTTGAAGTCGAATTGCAGGGTTCACGCTCTGGACCTCCCGCAGGGGCTGAATACCTTGCTCAAGGGGATGATAAAGCAAAGTTTGAAGCTACAGTTCGCCCCTATGATGATTTCCTTGGCGTCGAATATCGGGTGACAATCGAGCCAACATGGAACGAAGTCTTTTCCTTAGTATCTGGCAGCTTAATCAGTGAAGTACGGGAAACCCGTTTGCGCCGTTCAATACAAGAAATTATTGGAGCTTTAGCCTATCAAGAAGCAGAAAAAACTGAGAAGTTAAAGGGGCAATCTTTCCGCCACGGCAAAATAAGCGAACATGACGTAGATACAATTATCATCCAATTGCGAGCATTAGGCTTGATTCAAGAGAGCGCCAAAAAAAGGAGCGTAACCGATACAGCCACATATTGGATACTTACGCCTTACGGTGACAATTTGATGGTTAAAATGAGAGCCATCCGTAAATCCGACAAGTGAGCTAATCGAGCCATTCTTTGCGTAGCATTAGTTCGTAATGAGAGGACCAAGTTCCATTGCTTGATAACCTATTTAAAATCACCTTCAATAAGCTTGATAGGCAATCTTTGTATGCCCTTGCCGACTATCTGGAAGTGCAGGCGTCCATACTTCGACGGCGTGCCGAAGACAAGGAAGCTGAAGCTAATGGGCGGAGAGATCGGATAAGAGAGATTAATAAAGCCGGACGGGATGCTTTAGAATATTTCTTTATGGGCGTTGATAAAGAACTGGCTATCCAAATGGCAGCGTCCGAAAATGACGTTCCGTCTATCAACGTTGCAGCAAATATGAAGCGTCAGCTACAAGCGGAACAGGCGGCAATTCGCAAAAAACAATCAGAAGAAGTAATCAGGCTTCGAGGGAAGAATGTTACGGTAAGAAAAATCGCTAAAGCCCTTGGTATATCACCATCTCGCGTTTCACAGATATACCGCGAAAAAGCCGACGCTGCTAAATCCCTCAAATCTAAAGGTAACACGACAAAAGAAATCGCAGATACCTTAGACCTTTCCATTCCATGTGTTTCAGAAATTTTGCGCTAAGAATAGCCTCACTGGGCATTAAGACTTTCAGATAAATATACTCCCTAAAGCATTATCGACGATTTTTCCTACCATAAGGGGAAAAATGATTGGCATCAAAATATGCATTTTGGTATATATTTTTTTGTACTATTTTCACACTAAAGAGAATTATGAACAGTCCAACAAGCCAGAGACCTGCCGCAAGCCCGTACGCGCCTTTGGGTCAAATCATAGAACAGAAGCGCAAAGATAAAGGCATGACACGTGCCGCCTTGGCAAAATTTGCCGGGATTAGCCCAAACTCAATGGTGAAATACGAAAAAGCCGGCGAAGCGGATGGAAAATATCCATCCATGGTGAATATGGCAAAAATTGCTGAAATTTTGGAGTTTGATCCAAGAAAAATTTTCGAGTGTATCGCCAACACAGAAGCTATCCGAAGAAATCCCGACTTCAGTTTCATGTACACTTTCAAAGACCTAGAAAATGAATGGACCGGCGAACATAACGCTATGGAACTTCAAGGCATTGGCTATGAAATGGAAAAAGTCTTTGAGGCGCTAACAGAATTAAGAAAAGAAATTGCTCAATTGAAAGGCAATAAAAACGAAAAAGAGCCCGGCAAGGTTTGACGGCCGCCGAGCTCTTTTGATCATAAAAACGATGAAACTTAACCGTAAGATGGAAGCTAAATTTTGAGATCGTTTTCTGATATTCATCCTAATCATCTCACGCAATCTCTTCAACAGGAGATTTCAAATTCGCCTTACGAACTGAATAGGGTGAAGCGTGATGACTGGTAATCTCCCCCGGCTACTCACCGCTGAAATGTTTGCCAAGGAATTAGGCATTCCCGCTCGATCCGTCCGGACGCTCAGAGAGCAAAATAAAATTTCCGCCATTATGGTTTCTGGAACGTGGATGTATCCACGTGAAACAATTGATGAATTCATTGAACAGAATGTGAGGAAGTCATGCCAAGGCCAAACAGAGGCGCATATCTCAAATACCTCAAAAAGCGAGGAAAATATTATATCTGCTGGTCCGAAAAGGGTCGGACGCGGGAACGAAGCACGGGGACAACGAATTATCAAGAAGCTGAAGAACAGCTCGCAGAATTCATTAAATCCAAGCAGCAACGTTTCGGACCTCTCCCTCCGGAGAAATATATGATTTTGGATGCTCTGGAAAATTATACGGATGAGCATGCGGTGAACACAGCGGCACCGGAACGTATCGGTTTTGCAATTTCTCCACTATTAAGATTTTGGGGAGCTAATGTTGTTGGGGATATTTCTCGTCCAACTTGCTTAGCGTATTCAGCTAGCCGTAACCGCTCTGACAGCACGATTAGGCGAGAACTAGGCGTTTTGAGAGCTGCTATCAAGCACGATCATAAAATGGGCCGGTTAACCCGCGTTCCACATGTATGGCTTCCAAAAAAGCCCGAAGGTAAAAGTGTTTGGTTGACACGCAGTGAAGCCGCTTCACTTCTATGGGCCGCCAAATCAGAACCTAGAGTCCGGTTGTACCTGCCGCTTTTTATTCTGCTTGGCCTTTATACCGGAGCCCGCAAAGAGGCAATATTGTCGCTCCGCTGGCCACAGGTAAGCTTCTAAAATCAGCGTATCGATTTCAATCCGCCCGGACGTAATCGAACAAATAAACAACGCCCAATCATTCCAATACCACGGCGGCTCATGTATTTCCTGAAACAGGCCAAGGGTAGGAGCTACGAAACCGGTTTCGTGATCCATAACAATGGGGAACGGATAAAGGATATTAAAAAGTCATTCGCAACTGCTGTTCGAAAAGCTGGTTTATCAGACGTTACGCCGCACACCTTGCGGCACACTTCCGGAACGTGGATGGCGCAAAGGGGTGTGCCCTTGTTCGACATTGCGGGATGGCTAGGCCATAGCCATGAACGTACCTCGGAGCTCTATAGTCACCATCATTCCGATTATCTTGAAAAGGCAAGAAAGGCTTTCGATTAATGTCCGTGCATTGTCCGCGTTACACCCGTCAAAGTGCGCCAAATATAGCCACTATCGGCTTCACGCGTCCGCAGAAAACCTATGCTCGCCGCATCAGTAACAAAACTCCGAAGGCAGAGGTCACACGTTCGAATCGTGTCGGGTGCGCCAATGATGGAGTGCAAGCACTGTTAGGATTCTAACGAAGCGAGCAAGGGCAAGGATCTCACTAAATATAATAGGAAATTACGCCCTTTAAGGGCACCTGCTGAGAAAGCTGTTAGCACATAACAGTAATGCCAAAACTGCCCTTGGCTTTTGTAGGCCAGATCTCCGCCTTTCTCTTCAATCGTTCCTTACGAACCAAAGCTATTAATCAAATAGATCGCGAAGCGCAGGAAATCTCCGACCAGTGATGAGAAAGTTACTTTGGGTGGCTAGCGTAAAGCTATTCATTAATGCACCTGTCCGTCTTCTTTTTATTCAGCACAAGCGTTAAACGAGTTTCCATCACAACCTGTTGCAGAGCAAATTACCTTTCACTTCGGATCGCCCTTGACAGGTCCTTTCTTTTGATATTGTTATGTTATAACATTACTGAAAATGGAGGCGCCGACGAATGAAACTGAAAACCATACTTCCATCCCTGACTTTTTTCCTGCTTCCCGCTGTCACAATGGCAGAAGACCATAGTCACGATCACGGTCAAGACCATGGGACGAGCGGGTTTTACGGCCATCTGCATGTCAAAATCCTTTATGACCATGTCTATAAAGCGGGAGAGGCGGACGAGGAAATAGACGAGGCCTATACCCACTCACATCTTGAAATGGGATACGGGTTCGGCAATGGTTTTTCGGTAAATACGAATGTTGAACTGGAGGGCGAGCCTGCAGGCCATGATCATGGCGGTGGTGGCGCAACGCTGGATGGCAGTAACCGGTACTTTGAGGATGAACCTCTGTTCATTCGTGCGCTTACGGTGAATTATGACGAGGACAATTTCGGAGCTTATGCTGGTAAGTTCGATCCTGTTATCAGCTTCGATCAACATGTTATGCCGGGCATGTATGGGTATCAGATTATTGATGAATATACCGTACGGGAAAAGATCGGCGTTGGCGGCTATGCCAAGCTGAACGCCGGTGATTTCGGCACCCACCGGCTCGATGTGAGCACCTTCTTCGCAGATACGACTTTTCTCAGCAATTCCATACTATATGAACGCGGCGTCACCCACAAAAGCGATGGCGGCGTTTCCAATACGGATAATTTCTCATCCGTCGCGGTTTCTCTGGGCGGCTCTAACTTCTACTCCCTGAAAAGCAATCTCCCGGAGGGACTTTCCTATCGCCTCGGCTACGCTCATCAAGCCGCCGGAGAAGGAGACGAGACGAGCGAGGATCGCTACACATTCTCGGGCCAATATGAGCATATCTTCACGTCTGATTTGAGAGGTCGGATTCTGGGTGAAATCGTGCATATCAATCACCTAAGCGGCGAGGAACCACACGATCGGACCTATAACACCATCGGCGCGGAACTGAGTTACCAGCAATGGGTCTTGGGATCGACATATACCTATATCAACAATAAAAATCCGGATGACGCAGATGAGGCACAGAACGGTGAAGTCTTTCAAGCCTCATTGGGATACCTCTTTGAAAATGGCATAACAGTTGGTGCAGGCTATAAATATCAAGAGGAAGAAGGAGAGAAAAACTACCGGATAGGCGCAATGGTTGGTTATTCCTTGGAATTCTAGTTTTCCGGAATTACACGGCGCAAAGGCGTTCTCCAAAGTTAAGTTTCTTTGCTCTATCCGAAGGCAGAGATCATGTGTTTGAATCGTATCGGATGCGCCATTGATGGATTGCGAGCGCTATTAATATTGTGATAGGGCAGGCAAGCGCAAGAAATCCGCCAACATTATAGGAAACTGCGCCTGCGAGAGCGCCTGCAGAGAAAGCTGTTAGCACATAACAATAATGCCGTAACTGCCTTCTGGTTTTGTAGGCAGCATCCTCGTCCCTGTCCACACTCGCGCGTTCGGGACCGAGTATATCGATCACACTGATTGCGAAGCGCGCGAAATTACCGGTCATTACGGTCGTTGGAACATGCTGGTGGAAAACCTTTGCCATCACAGCATTCTGAAGCGTCATAGCAAAAACGGCAATGAGCGCAACAAGGATCGTTTCAGGCGTGTCCGCGCCGAGCAGCGGTGAGAAAAACATTCCCGATATCATAAAGGCCCCCAGCAAAACAGCCTCTACCGCCAGCACCGCTGCACGTATATATTTCCAATCCTTCAATTTTTGCAGAAGAATAAGCCACAAGAATAGTCCCACGACAAATGTGAGCACCACCAAAGCCTTCATTATCCAAACTCCGTCCGGATGAATGACTTCCGATGCCAGAATAATCAGAGTGCCTGTTATAAAGGCGGTAAAGGTTCTGAAAAGCGCGAGGTAACATATCACATCGACAAAGGCCGCAATGAAGGACAGCAGGATCGGGATGTAATGCTCTTTCGAGTAGAGCCCGGTTTTTTCAGATTTACTCTTTTCAACCATCATTCTGGATTAAAGCCCTACTATAAATTGTGAAATACACTTGTTACGAAGTTGATGGTCTCATGACTAAGGGTATTCAGTGAAGAGTATATCTGTCAACGACGCAGGAAACTTGCAAGGCGTTTTTCCCCAAAGAATTGTATTCCCTGTTTCATGCCAGTAATCATGCCGCGCATGTCTTTTTTGACGTCAATCATGACCCTATCAGAACAATCGGATTTACGGCATTATGCGATTGTTCAAGCATTCATAAAAAGGAGCCAACTTTGCGCTATTCCGCTCTTAGAGTGTTATTGGAAGGGTTGAGGAGGAACACCGGGTGGAAACCCGTGTGGCGGGATCCCGCTCCACAGCCCGAGTACGATTACGTCATCGTCGGTGGCGGCGGTCATGGTCTAGCGACGGCACACTATCTTGCGAAGGTCTATAAGAAGGCGTGGATCGCCGTGCTGGAAAAAGGCTGGATCGGGGGTGGCAATGTCGGCCGAAATACAACAATTATCCGGTCCAACTATTTGCTCGATGGCAACGAGCCTTTATACGAATTCGCGCTGAAACTCTGGGAGGGACTGGAGCAGGACCTTAACTATAACGCCATGGTCAGTCAGCGTGGCATACTCAACCTCTGCCACAGCGATGCTCAGCGCGATGCCTTTCGGCGACGCGGGAATGCGATGATCCTGAATGATGCAGATGCGGAACTGCTGGATCAGGAACAGGTGCGCGACATGGTCCCCTTTCTTGATTTCGAAAATGCGCGATTCCCCATCAAAGGCGGACTTTTGCAGCGACGCGGAGGTACCGTGCGCCATGACGCCGTCGCCTGGGGCTACGCCCGCTCCGCCGATAGTCATGGGGTGGACATCATTCAGAATTGCGAAGTGACCGGATTCAAGATCGAGAAGGGAACAATTAAAGGTGTGGAAACCAACAGGGGATATATCGGCGCGAATAAGGTCGGCGTTTCGGTCGCGGGCAGTTCTTCCCGTGTAATGGCGATGGCGGGCCTGCGCCTTCCGATCGAGAGTCATGTTTTGCAGGCCTTCGTTTCCGAAGGGCTGAAACCAATAATTCCAGGCGTTATTACCTTCGGCGCAGGACATTTCTATATCAGCCAGTCGGACAAGGGTGGGCTTGTCTTCGGCGGCGATATTGACGGCTATAACAGCTATGCCCAGCGCGGAAATCTACCTGTTGTCGAAGATGTGCTCGAAGGCGGCATGGCCCTGATGCCGATGATTGGGCGCGCTCGGCTCTTGCGGATGTGGGGCGGACTGATGGATATGTCGATGGATGGTTCTCCCTTCATTGACAAAACCCCGATCGAGGGCCTCTATTTCAATGGCGGCTGGTGTTATGGTGGGTTCAAGGCAACCCCAGCCTCGGGCTATGTGTTCGCGCATTTACTGGCGACCGATACGCCGCATGAAACGGCGACCCAGCTCCGGCTGGACCGGTTCCTGACCGGAGCCATGATTGATGAAAAGGGCGCGGGCGCCCAGCCGAACCTGCATTGAGGCGCGCATGATTATCAACCATCCCTTACTCGGCCCGCGCGATGCACAGGAATTTGTCTATCTTGGTGACGCCAGCCTGATCGATCGCCCGGATGCAATGGCGGAAACAGCACTCAATGACTTTCATGATTATCTCTATCTTCGGGATAATCCAGCGGGCAGCCATCAAGAACTCTGGTTCCATGAACAAGGGGATCGATCATGGCTGGTGGTGACGCGCGATACGGCATCCCATGAAATTACTCATGTCGAGCTGGCGGTCGACTATGCTAAGCGGCGGGGGCGGGACAGATGAGCCAGAAAAACCGTCTCGACGGTGGCCAGATCGACCGGAATCACCGCCTCTCCTTCTCCTTCGATGGGAAGAATTATTCCGGCTATGCTGGCGATACCCTTGCGTCTGCGCTTCTTGCGAATGATGTTCGGCTGATGGGCCGGAGTTTCAAGTATCATCGCCCGCGCGGTGTTTTCTCCGCTGGATCAGAGGAACCGAATGCCCTTGTCGAACTTCGAAGCGGCGCTCGGCGTGAGCCAAACACCCGCGCCACTGTTGCAGAACTTTACGATGGGTTGGAGGCGCAAAGCCAGAACCGCTTTCCATCCCTTCGCTTTGATGTCATGGCGATAAATGACAGGCTCTCTTCTTTCTTGTCAGCAGGTTTTTACTACAAAACCTTCATGTGGCCTGCCGCTTTCTGGGAAAAAATATACGAACCCTTTATCCGCCGCGCTGCCGGCCTTGGCCATCTCTCAGGGGAGGAGGATCCAGACGATTATGACAAGGGCTTCCTGCACTGCGACCTACTTGTAATTGGCGCAGGCCCGAGCGGGCTTGTCGCGGCGCAGACTGCCGGCCGAGCGGGAGCCGAGGTTATTCTGGCCGAGGAAGATTTCACATTTGGTGGCCGCTTACTCGCTGACACCGGGCTTCTCACAGATCAGCATGCAAATGACTGGATTGCGGAGGTTGTCGGGGAGTTGTCAAACCTGCCAAATGTTCGTCTAATGACGCGGACAACCGTTTTTGGCCAATATGATCATGGTATCTTTGGCGCAGTCGAGCGAGTAACAGATCATCTTCCGGAACCACCATCTCAGAAGCCTCGCCAAATACTCTGGCGGATTTATGCAAAGCGAACACTACTCACTGCCGGAGCGACGGAACGGCCCATCACCTTTGACAATAACGACAGACCGGGCGTGATGCTGGCGGGCGCCATGCGCGCCTACGCCAACCGATGGGCAGTAGCGCCGGCAAAAGAAGTTGCTATTTTTACCAACAATGATGACGGTCACCGCACCGCACGTGATCTGAATGCGAAAGGGGTTAAGATCGCCGCGCTAGTCGATAGCCGTGCCGATGCCCCTACTTCGCCGGAATTTGAAGTCCTTTCTGGAGCGAAAATTATCGACAGCCGCGGTCGACTGGGCCTCAAATCCGTAAAAGTCCGACTTCAGGACGGATCGGTGAAGGATTTAACCTGCGGCGCGCTCGGTATCGCGGGGGGATGGAATCCCAATGTCCACCTGACCTGTCATAAACGAGGGCGCCCGGTCTGGAATGATCACATCTCCGCGTTTGTGCCCGTGCCGGATAGCGATCCCCTACTCCGCGTTGCCGGAGCCGCGGCGGGGCTTTTCTCGACTCATGAGGCTCTTCAATCCGGCGCAGATAAAACAATCGAAGCGCTAAAGGATTTGGATATCTCAGCCCATCTACCGGATCTGCCTCAAGCGGAGGGTGCACCCGTCAATATCGCCCCCTTCTGGTATGTAAAGGGTGGAAAGGGCCGCGCCTGGCTGGATTTGCAGAATGATGTCACAGTTAAGGACATCAAACTCGCCCATCAGGAAGGGTTCAAGTCTGTCGAGCATGTCAAGCGTTATACCACCCTTGGAATGGCGACAGATCAGGGAAAGACTGCTAACCTCGGCGCGCTTGCCATCCTTGCTGATCTTGAAGGGAAAACCATCCCCGATGTTGGCACTACCATCTTTCGCCCGCCTTATACGCCGGTCTCCATAGGAGCATTCGCCGGACGGTCCCGGGGTAAAAACTTTCGCCCCTACCGCCTCACGCCCAGTCACAAATGGGCCGAGGAGCAGGGTGCTATCTTCGTTGAGGCGGGCAACTGGCTGCGGGCGCAATGGTTTCCGATAGAAGGGGAAACCCATTGGCGGCAATCCGTCGACCGGGAGGTGCTGGCGGTGCGAAAATCCGTCGGCATCTGCGATGTGACGACGTTGGGCAAGATCGACGTGCAGGGGGCGGATGCGGCAAAATTCCTCAACCATGTATATTGCAATGGTTTCGCCAAGCTGCCCGTTGGCAAGACACGTTATGGCCTGATGTTGCGCGAGGACGGCATGGCCATGGATGACGGGACCGCAGCGCGGCTCGCAGAGGATCATTTTGTTGTCACGACGACAACCGCTAATGCAGTTTCCGTCTTCCGTCATATGGAATTTTGCCGCCAATGCCTCTGGCCGGGGCTCGACGTCCAGCTGATCTCGACAACCGAGGCCTGGGCGCAATTTGCCGTTGCCGGACCGAATTCCCGCCAGCTCCTTCAGAAAATAGTCGACCCGGAGCATGACATTTCGAACGAGGCCTTTACCTATATGGCCTGCGGGGAGATCACTATATGCAGCGGTTTGCGCGCAAGGCTATTCCGGATTTCCTTCTCCGGCGAGCTTGCCTATGAGATTGCCGTGCCGGCGCGCTATGGAGACGCGCTCATCCGCCGGCTGATGGACGTGGGCGAGGAGTTTGATATTGTCCCCTATGGCACAGAAGCTCTTGGTGTGTTGCGGATCGAGAAGGGGCATGCCGCGGGGAATGAGCTGAACGGCCAGAGCACCGCCGCCATGCTCGGCTTGGGGCGCATGGTTTCGCAAAAGAAAGACAGCATTGGTCGGGTTCTCGCAGGACGCCCGCATCTTATGCGGGAGGATGATTATCGGCTGGTCGGGCTGAGACCAGTATACGCCGAAGATACAATCCTATCCGGCGCGCATCTCATGAGCGTCGGAGATCCCGCCAATGCGAAGAATGATCAGGGTTGGGTCACCTCTGCCGCCTATTCGCCGCATATCGGCTCTTCCATTGCTCTCGCCTTTCTTAAAAAAGGGGAGAACCGCCATGGCGAGGTGCTCCGGATCGTGAGTCCGCT
Organism: Sneathiella sp. HT1-7; assembly: GCF_020731145.1. Lineage (GTDB taxonomy): Bacteria > Pseudomonadota > Alphaproteobacteria > Sneathiellales > Sneathiellaceae > Sneathiella. The sequence goes on from NZ_JAJFZN010000001.1 coordinate 683,089, forward strand.
CGACAACATGGATATTCAGATAACCGTCACTATTCCTCATTTCATCGACCCGGAAGGAGTGCGACTCCGTGTCTGAAAATTTGCTTGCTCCATTGACTGCGCTTGGAAAAACCGTCCCTGTGATTAAGAAAATCGGCGGGATTACCATCAGCGAAAACCCCGATCTTGCCATCGTTTCTCTGTCTGCCCGTATGGGTACGGAGCAGGACTTACAAAACCTTCTCAAGCCATTACTGGGAGCCTGCCTGCCGGGTCCTGGCCAAGCCCAATTCGCTGAAGATATAACGGCCATATGGGTGGGGGTGCATCAGTGGTTCCTGATGGCATCGCTGTCAGACCATCCTGATTATGCCGACGAGATAAATAATTTCGTCACCGACGCCGCAAGCGTCACAGAGCAGTCCGATGGCTGGGCCGTTTTCGACATTACAGGCGATAACCTTGTTCCGCTTCTGGAACGGATTTGCAACCTAAATAGCAAAGCAATGTCGTCGGGCGATGCCACGCGATGCCTAATCGAGCATTTGGGCTGCTTGATTATTTGCCGTGAATCAGTTAGGAATTTCACAATTCTTGGACCACGTTCCTCAGCGGCTTCACTTCATCATACCTTCGTCACAGCGGCGCATAGTGTTGCCTGACGACCGATCTCTCAGGAAAGTAAATACCCATGCAATCATTTGCGCTCACCGTAAAATGCAAATCTACGCGCGGAATTGTTGCTGCTATTTCCGAATTTCTCGCCGCAAACGGCTGCAATATCACGGACAGCGCCCAATTCGATGATCAGGAAACCGGTAACTTTTTCATGCGGATCAGCTTCCAGAGCGAAGAGGGAAAGGGCTTGGCTGAACTGACTGGTGAATTTGCAGAGATTGGCGAACGCCTGAGTATGGAATTTAGCTTCCATGATGAATCGGAGAAGATGAAAGTCGTAATCATGGTGTCCCGTTTCGGGCACTGCCTCAACGATCTATTATATCGCTGGCGGATCGGCGCGCTACCGATCGAGATTGTCGCGGTCATTTCCAATCATTTCGAGTATCAAAAAGTCGTCGTTAATCACGATATCCCCTTCCATCATATCAAGGTGACGAAGGAGAATAAGAAAGAAGCCGAAGCCCGGCAAATGGCAATAGTCGAGGAAACGGGCGCCGAGCTTATTGTCCTTGCTCGTTACATGCAGGTTCTGTCCGATGAGATGTGCAAGAAGATGTCCGGTCGGATCATAAATATCCACCATTCCTTCCTGCCAAGCTTCAAGGGCGCCAACCCCTATAAGCAGGCGTTCGAGCGAGGGGTCAAACTGATCGGGGCAACGTCCCATTATGTGACAGCTGATCTCGACGAAGGTCCAATTATCGAACAGGACACTGTTCGTGTCAGCCATGCGCAAAGTCCGGCAGATTACGTCAGCCTTGGTCGCGATGTGGAAAGCCAAGTCCTCTCCCGAGCCATTCATGCGCATATTCATCGGCGAGTTTTTATAAACGGCAGCAAGACGGTCGTCTTTCCAGCAAGCCCGGGAAGCTATGCATCCGAGAGGATGGGATAAGACAGCTCACTTCTGCGCCAAGACATTAGGCCATCAGTCAGACATCATAGCGTTCTTCAAGAATTGCTGCGATTCGCAGAGCAAATCGAGCAGAAGCAACCGGGAGTGTACGCCCTTTTAACTGGCCCAGGAAAAGATTACCGACAGGAATATCCTTACTTGAAATTTCTTTCGTAACATAAGGCCGTGCAGGATCGTCTTTCAAGCCGATCGGAATCTGAAAACCAATACATTTTTCCCGCAACACATAATGTCGCATAAACTCGAAGGAATCCGTTTCAACAATTGGCGCGGTTGTTCTGGAAAGGCGGTGTGCCGATGCCTCTATCAAATGTCGAATTGCGATATGAGTTGTGGGCAAGACATGTGGGTAGTCTAAACAATCTCGCAATCGGATCTCATCCGCTCTCGCTAAGGGGTGGTCCGGCGACATTAAAACGGTAACCGGCTGGGGAATCGCACAAATCACCTCAAAGTCCACAAGGTGAACAGGCTCGAACACCAAAGCCAAATCACTGGCGAATGTGCTTAGCTCCTCTTCCGCTTGTGCTCTATCCCTTACATTTACTGAAAAACTGACCCGAGGATGTTCAGTGCGATACCTCGCTATTTCAGCGGGCAGGAAATACGGAAGAAGTGCTTGTGAGCAAGCAATTGAAATATGTCCCCGGCGCTCCCCTGAAAGATCGGCCACCTGATTCTGGACTCTAGTCAAATCCGAAATTTGACTCCGAATATGCTGTAACACCAGCTCACCGGCCGGATTCAAGCGGACGCCACGGGGGAGTCGCTCGAATATTTGCGAACCAAATTCTGACTCAAACCGCTGTATCCGCCGATTCAGGGCGGACGCCGTAATATTCATATCTTCAGCCGCTTTCCGAATAGAACCTGCTCGGCTCACGGCTTCGATCAAATGAAACGTCTGTAAGTGCTTCACAATCGCCCCTCATTTTTAACCGGTGCAAAAAATGCACCGCTTTTGTGAATTTATAGCATTGGAAATACCACGAAGAAAGAGGCACGGTTTAATCCAATACGCAAGAATCCCCATTCGAGTTTTATGCGCTGAAAGGAATTACGATGACTCTATCAACGTCCAGAAGGAATTTTCTTAAAATGTCAGGTGGGGCGCTGGGTGTGGCCAGCTTACCTTTCCTGAAGGTATTGCCCGCACAGGCGGCCAGTGGCGATGTCATTGTCGCTGTGACAGGCCAAACAATAAATAGTCTTGATCTGCACCGCAAAGGAACTAACAGAGCCAGCTATCAGGTCGCCGTTAATTGCTATGACCGCTTGGTATCCTTTGGAACGAAAGAAGCCCCTGGCGGTGGACTTTCTTACGATTACACTAAAATCGAACCAGAACTGGCGGAGAGCTGGAGTGTCTCTGACGACGGATTAAAGCTCACCTTCAAGATTAAGCCGGACGCAACATTCTGGGACGGAACAAAAGTAACCGCAGCGGATGTCAAATGGTCCTTTGACCGGGCTGTTTCTGTTGGCGGATTTCCGAGTGTACAAATGAAGGCCGGCGGTCTGGTCAAGCCAGAGCAGTTTGAGGCAATTGATGATGAAACCTTCGTCATTACATTAGAAAAAGCCTCGAAACTCACTTTGCCGGACTTAGCTGTGCCTGTGCCTATTGTAATTAACTCAAAGGTCGCGAAAGCTCATGCAACGGAGAAAGATCCCTGGGCTACCGAGTATCTTCACAAAACAGCCGCCGGATCTGGTGCCTTTAAGGTTCTGAAGTGGAACCCCGGAGAACAGCTTGTATACGAACGCAATGACAATTGGGTCGGCGGGCCACTTCCTGCGATTAAACGCGTCATTGTCAGGGAAGTACCTAACCCTTCCACGCGTCGTGCTCTGATCGAAAAAGGGGACGTCCAGCTATCATTCAACATTCCAAATAAAGATGCAAAGGAGTTAGCGGAAAAACTAGACGTCTATTCAACGCCGATAGAAAACTGCATGCATTGTGTTGGTCTGAATAATACATTCGAGCCGTTCCAGGACTCCAATGTTCGAAAAGCGGTCGCTTACTCCATTCCATATGAAGAAATCTTCCAGACAGCCGCTTATGGTAGAGGGGCCCGCTTATGGGGAGGTCCGGACACGATCGACTCAATCGAGTGGCCGCGCAAATCTCCATATTTTACGGATTTGGATAAAGCGAAAGAACTTATGGCCCAATCCGGTTTTGCCGACGGGTTTTCCGTTCCGTTCTCCATCAGCCTTGGGCTGGCGGACTGGATGGAGCCAACAGCATTGCTAATTCAGGAAAACTTGGAAAAGATTGGTATTTCAACAGAAATTGAGAAGATACCTGGCGCCAACTGGAGAACCGCCGCGTTGGTTGAGAAGAAGCTCCCGCTTCATCTCGAAAACTTCGGTGGATGGCTTAATACACCCGATTACTATTTCTTCTGGGCGTATAAAAAAGGACATCTATTCAATTCCTCAAACTACATGAACCCGGAAATTGAAAGCCTTGTCGACACCACTCTGCATATGCCGATGGATGACCCACAATACGCACCAAAAATTATGCGTATGTTCGAGATTGCCTTCGAGGACCTTCCGCGTATACCGCTTTGGCAGCCCGCGCTCAATGTCGCAGCTAATGGTGCCAAGGATTACGAATTCTGGTTCCATCGCCAACTGGATATTCGTCCGTTGAAAGGGGCTTGATTTATGTCTCCTCGTTTGCGCGCCATTCTCCTTCGGCTCGTTCAGGCTATTCCTGTTGTCATTGGAGTGGTTGTCATCAGCTTTGTGTTGACGCGCGCACTTCCCGGGGATCCTGCAGTCTATTTCGCAGGAGCGGCCGCAGACGAGGAGTCAATTGCCCAAATCAGAACATCAATGGGTCTGGATAAACCCCTGCCTATTCAGTTCCTACAATATGTCGCAGATTTGTTGCAGGGTGACTTCGGTCAATCCGTATACAGTGGACAGCCGGTCGCAGAAGACCTGGCGAACCGGCTTCCAGCTTCATTGGAACTTACCCTGACCGCGTTGATCCTCTCTTGCGCCATCGCCATTCCAATCGGCGTACTTGCCGCCAAGAACCCTGGATCATTTGTCGATCAATTGTGCCGAATATTGGTAACCGCCGGTGTATCCCTGCCCACATTTTTTACAGGGATACTACTCATCTATGTTTTCTATTACCTCCTTGGATTGGCCCCGTCTCCTCTTGGGCGGTTGGATTTCTTATATATCGAACCAGACAACGTGACGGGATTCTATTTAATTGACGCGTTGATTGCCGGGGACTGGGAAACCTGGTTTGCCTCCCTCAAGCAACTTATCCTTCCCGCAATCACACTGGCTCTTTTCACTCTGGCGCCAATTGCACGAATGACACGTGCCGCCATGCTGAGTGCCCTGTCATCAGATTTCATTCGGACAGCAAGAGCAGCCGGGTTAAGTGACCACAAAGTTACATACGGATATGCCTTCCGGAATGCGCTTCTTCCGATCATTACCACGTTAGGGATGGTCTTCTCATTCTCCCTCGGTGCGAATGTATTGGTAGAAAAAGTCTTTGCATGGCCCGGCATTGGATCTTACGCCGTTGAGGCTCTCGTCGTTTCGGATTACGCCGCCGTTCAAGGATTTGTTCTTGCCATGGCGCTCCTTTTTGTAACTCTCAATCTCGTGATCGATTTGACATACAGCGTTATCGATCCCCGTATAGGATTCGACACAAAATGACAGTATTCAGCGGAAATACGGATCCAGGAGCTGATAATACTTCAAACAGCATTACCCATATCCTTTATATAATGAAGGAAAACCCTGTTACGCTGATCGCCTTTGCCCTGTTCGGCTTCTATGTTCTTTCCGCTCTCTTCGGACAGCAACTGGTTCCCTATGATCCGCTTGCATCAGATTCAGAAAATGTCCTGCAACCACCCAGCTTACAGCATTGGTTTGGAACCGACCCGCTAGGCAGGGATGTCTTTAGCCGGGTAATTTCCGCGACCAGGCTGGATCTTCTTATCGCTGTCTCGGCCGTTGCCATTTCATTTGTTGTTGGATCTTTCCTTGGTAGCGTTGCTGGTTACTGGGGCGGTAAATTAGACATTATCCTGAGTCGCACACTCGATACCATTATGGCCTTCCCCATCTTTGTGCTGGCCATGGGGATTGTTGCCGCACTCGGAAATACTGTCGAAAATATCGTGTATGCGACCGCCATCATTAATGTCCCTTTCTATGCCCGGCTGGTGCGGGCAGAAGTCAACATCCGGCGCAATGCAGGCTTTGTCCAATCAGCAAAACTCTCCGGAAATTCAGATATTCGAATATTGGCACTTCATATTTTCCCCAACACGCTCCCGCCCATGATGGTCCAGATTTCACTTAATCTGGGATGGGCTATCCTGAATGCTGCCGGGCTGAGCTTTATTGGGTTGGGCGTGCGACCCCCGACCCCCGAATGGGGCATCATGGTCGCCGAAGGCGCTAATTTCATCGTTTCTGGGGAATGGTGGCTTGCCGTTTTTCCAGGTCTTTGGCTCATGCTGGCAGTCTTCACCTTTAATCTACTCGGCGATGGCCTGCGCGATATGGTTGATCCGCGGCAAAGGACCTGATCATGCTGTCAATCAAAGATCTAAATGTATCTTTCAATACCCGGCGGGGCAGAGTCGATGCTGTCTGCGGTGTCTCTTTGGAAGTTGCAAAAGGACAGATCCTGGGGATTGTCGGTGAATCCGGTTCGGGTAAATCAGTTACGTCATATGCCCTGATGCGTATTCTCGACAGAGGCGGGATTATCCGTCAGGGCGAGATTATCTATAGCGGCATTGATTTACGCAATGCCTCCGAGCAACAAATGACGGAAATCCGCGGCCGTGAAATATCGATGATATTTCAAAACCCTCGGGCGGCGCTAAACCCCATAAGGAAGGTCGGACACCAATTAGAAGATGTCCTACGCCAACATGCCCAAGCCACGCGATACACTGCAAAAGAAAAAGCAATTGAAGCGCTTGAGGCCGTAAAAATCAGAGATGCGGCGGAACGCTACGATGCCTACCCCTTTGAGCTTTCCGGCGGCATGTGTCAACGTGTCGTTATAGCCATTGCGCTCGCCTGCAACCCTCGCCTTTTGATAGCCGATGAACCGACGACCGGGCTGGATATCACCACTCAAAAAGCGGTGATGGACCTGGTTCTGGAATTAATCCGCGATCGTGAAATGAGCGCGATCCTGATCACTCATGATCTGGGCTTGGCTACAGAATATTGCGACCAAATCTCTGTTATGAAAAACGGGGAAGTTGTTGAAAAAGGGACCCCTCAAAAAATATTTTCGTCGCCAGAGCATCCCTATACCCAAAAGCTCGTGAAGGCGACACCCTCGAAAGGCAGCTCTATTCGAGATTTGTTACCGGACGGTGGGAATTTACCTTTAGCACCGCGTCAAATCAGTGAATTTCCTTTACTTGCGGTTCAGGATCTCAAAAAAACCTATAAAGGTAAATCAGGACCGATCGACGCAGTTAATGGGGTCTCCTTCAAAATTTTTGAAGGCCAAACCGTTGGTCTAGTCGGAGAATCCGGCTGCGGAAAATCGACGACCTCATCCATGCTGGTGCGACTTCTGGATAGCAGTTCGGGCAGGATATTATTTAATGGCGACGATCTGACCGAAATTTCTGCCAAAGCTTTCGCGAAGGACCCACGACGCACCGATATCCAGATGGTCTTTCAGGACGCCACCGATAGTCTTAACCCCCGATTTACCGCACGCCAATCCATAGCAGACCCTCTCAAGCAATTAGTGAAGCTGCGAGGCTCGGCTTTAAATAGTCGAATTGAGGAGCTCGCCGACCTTGTTGGTCTGCCCATCCATCTCCTCGACCGCTTTCCGCACCAACTCTCCGGAGGGCAGAAAGCGCGTGTGGGCATCGCAAAAGCGATTTCAGTCAATCCGAAATTCCTAATCCTCGATGAACCAACAGCCGCCCTCGATGTCTCCATTCAGGCTATCGTTCTCAATCTCCTCGCAGATTTGAGAGCAAAGCTTGGAATGAGTTTCCTCTTTGTCAGTCACGACCTGCAGGTGGTTCGGCTCTTGAGTGACTATGTCATTGTCATGCGGGATGGTGAAATTGTTGAACAGGGTCCTACTGAAATTGTCATGGGCCAGCCCTCTTCGGATTATACCCGCACTCTTTTATCCACAGTACCAAAACCACCCAGCGGTTTGACAGCAGCCTAATTCCCACAGGTATTTTCATGAATAGTATTCCCTTTACAATTTCGGCACTACACGACTCCTATCGAAATGGCATGAAGGCCACGGAAATCGTAGAGCAGGCATTTTCGCGCATTCAGGCGGTCAATGATCCGGGTATCTTTATCCATATGCTGGATAGAGAAGAAGTGCTGGCGGCGGCCCGAGAGCTTGGGGAATTTGATGATAGCAGACCCTTATGGGGAATTCCTTACGTTATTAAGGACAACATTGATGCCGGAGGAAAACCAACGACTGCGGCCTGCCCCGCCTACAGCTACGTTGCCAAAGAGGATGCATTCGTCGTCAAATGCTTAAAAGAAGCTGGCGCTCTATTATTGGGAAAAGTGAATTTAGATCAATTTGCAACCGGCCTCGTTGGAGTCCGGTCGCCCTATAGCCCGCCTAAAAATGCGATCGATCCAGAAATTGTACCGGGCGGATCGTCTTCAGGATCCGCAGTTTCTGTCGCTCATGGTTTCGCCTGTTTCTCCCTTGGAACAGACACAGCTGGCTCCGGTCGTGTACCGGCCGCTCTTAACAATATTGTCGGATTGAAACCAACACTTGGCGCTTTGTCTGCGTCGGGCGTAGTTCCTGCCTGCCGGACACTGGATACCATTTCCGTGTTCGCACTAACCGTCGGTGATGCCTACAAAGTCTTTGAAGTCGCTTGTAAATTTGATGCTGCGGATAGCTATTCCCGAAAAATTACAGCTAAACCTTTGTCTGCTATTCCGCCCCGGTTCAAGGTGGGAATCCCTGATTCAAAATCTATCAAATTTTTCGGAGACAAAGTACAGGAGGTCTCTTTTCGCAAGGGGCTTGAGGAACTTACGAAACTAGGTGCAGAAATTATCGAAATTGATTTCACTCCTTTTTATAATGTGGCGCAAATGTTGTATGAAGGGGCTTGGGTCGCTGAACGCTACACAACTATCGAAGAGTTGTTGAGTTCGAACCCTGACGCCATTCACCCTGTCACACGCGATATCATTTCCGTTGCGGAGAAGTTCTCATCAGCAGACGTTTTCCGCGGCATGTACAAGCTGGAACACCTAAAACGATTAGCGGAGCCAATACTGGCGACCTTGGACTATTTATGCGTTCCGACCATCCCGACATTTTATAAAGTGGAAGACTTGGAGAAAGATCCTGTAACACCGAACTCAAATTTTGGGACTTATACCAACTTTGTCAATTTATTGGATATGTGCGCCCTTTCCTTCCCGACCGGCCCTAGAAGTGACGGTCGACCGGGCAGCCTGACCCTTCTTGCGCCGGCAGGACAAGACGCGGAAATTGCAGTGATCGGCCAGGAAATTCAATCTCGGACGCAACCCAAATTGGGAGCAACAGATTGGATCATTCCGTCCTCAACAAAACAATCTGCTGCTTCTCTCAGCGGCAATGAAATTGAGATTGTCGTTTGCGGCGCGCATATGTCTGGCTTACCGCTAAACAAAGAGCTTACCTCACGCGGCGGACGCTTCATCCGAACAGCATCGACAACAAATGACTACCAGTTTTTTGCCTTGGCTGGAGGCCCGCCGGATCGCCCAGGATTGGTTCGAACTGACCCCGGAATGGGTTTTGAAATAGATCTTGAGGTCTGGGCTCTGCCAAAAGAGAATATGGGGCTTTTCATGGAAAACATCCCATTTCCACTTGCAATTGGGACGATATCCTTAAGCGATGGGAGCAGAGTAAAAGGCTTTGTCTGTGAAGCCGCAGGCACCCACGGCGCGACAGACATCAGCAGCCTGAAAACCTGGCGCCGATACGTAGCCTGATTTTTCCTGACGGCATTGTCTGCTTTACTCAATCAAAGCAAATGTATGTTTTTCAGGGAAATGGTGCCGCTGGCCTGACTCGAACAGGCGACCTACGCATTACGAATGCGGTGCTCTACCAACTGAGCTACAGCGGCACATCGTGAATTTCGGCAACATATAGTCTGTCCCGAAAAGAAGAGCAAGCGTTTCGTGCGGCTATCCCAGATTGCCCCGCGATTAGCTGCTCGCGCTGATTTCGCGGACAATCTCCGCCTCAATCATGTCGGGACTATGGGCCCCGCGATCTGCCGTTCGCCAAGTGAAACTATCAAAACTGTCACAGGCCGGGCAATGCGCCTGCCATTTCTCTTCCTGCCGACCACAGGAATCGCAAATCCACAGCGGATCCTGCGGGGCGACGGAACTTTTGACTATCCATTCGCGGGCCGCAAAAGCATCAGCATTGGCCTTTTCCTCTAGCTCCGCCAGCATTCGCAAGATACCAGCTGAGGGGTTGGCCCCGCCCGCTTTCATCAGATGCTCCCGCGCCGGTCCCCAATCGCGCGAAGCAAGCGCTGCCTTGGCCAGCATCAAATGGGTCTCAACATGCTCCGGATTATGTGGCGCCACGGTTTCTTTCGCCCGGCGGAACCAGTCGGCTGGTTGTTCGCCGGAGACCGTATTACGGATCGCCTCCGCCAGATCTCGGTGCGGTGCATGGTTCCAGGCTTCCCCGATCAGCTTGTGTAGCTTACGGCTTGATCCCTGCTCCGCCGTTAGCTTCACATCAAGCGCCGCGGCGGGCACGAAGGTCGGATCGAGATCGTGAGCCTGCTGTGCAAGAGAGAGGGCGTCCGCTTCGCGCTTCTCCTTTGTTGCGATAAGAGCCTGCTCATAGGTAATAACAGCTTTGGCACGCCGGACTATATCGCCCTTTGCCTTCTTCCCGCGGGCAAGTCGCGTAAGGGCGCTCTCTGCGCCTTCCCAGTCCCGGAGTTTCAGGGCAAGTTCATAAAGTTTTTTTAACACCCAAGCCGTGCCGGGTCGCAACTCATCCGCCCGTTTGGCGAGGTCACGTGCTTTTTCAAGGTCGCCTTCCTTAATTGCCCGGTTAATCAGACCCCGCAACCCGAGAAATTCCGTATCCTCACGCGCCATCATGCGATCATAATAGATGCTGGCCGCGCGATTATCGTCATTGAGCTCAGCAGCCTGCGCCGCGAGCAATAATGTCATTGGCTCTCCGGAGAGGTGTTTTTCCGCTGCGATTGCCTGACGGCGTGCCTCATCCGCATCCCCGGCGGCGATAGCCACCATGCCGCTGGAAATCGCCTCAAGCCCTTTATCGCGACGACGTGCCGAGAAAATTTCACCGATCCGTCCGGGGCCATGCTTGATCCATATCCAGAATCGGTAAGCCAGCGCCACCAGCACCGCAAAGACAAGCGCTATTGCGCCCACGACTACCACCGACGTCTCAACCACATAGCCGCCCCACGTCAGGCGGACATCTCCGGGATAATCGGAGAGCCAGACAGCCGCCATCGCGATGATAACGATCAGGGCGAAGACGAAGATTGTGCGTATCATGTCGACCCCTTTAGTTAGATGAAGGCTTGGAAATTGCTGTCGCAGTGGCATCCTGCAGTAGTCCGGCGATGGATTGCTCCACCGTCAAGCGCGTTTTGGCTTTTTCGAGCCAAGGCGCCGCGACGTCAGCCGCCGCCCCAGAGAGCTTCTCCAGTTCCGCGACGGCTTTATCGAGGTCACTGTCAGCCAGATCCTGTTCGGCCCGGGCAACCACCGCGTCCACATCGTTACCCTCTACATCATCCACGCGACGGAACTTGATAGCAGATGCAATCCGGTGCAGCGCTTCGCCATACCATGTCTCCTCCGAGGGAAGCCGCGCCGCCTGGCTGATATCTGACGCAATGACAGTAAAGTCCCTCTGTAAGGTTGCCAGGGTCGGTGCGCCAACCGAAGCAATCGGCTCCAGCTTTTCGACCAATCCCTTGAACTTGTCATTGGCAACGGCAGAGACCTGTTTCAAACCATTTTCAAACGGCTCGCTTCCCCGGGTTTCACGTTGAAGCTGTCCGATAGCAAGAAGCATCAAGGTGCGTTGATTTTCCGCTTCCTCTGCCGACTTGCTAGCAATTTCCGTTTTGAGCGTGCCTTCAAGGGAGGATAGCTGCTCTGCTTGAGACTTAACTGTAGCCCGATCCGTCGCAATCGTCTTTTCAAGGCCGGTTATCTGCGTCTTAATATCCAATAGAGCCGTTTTTAGATCGACGATCTGATTCTGTATTTCCGGGCTTGGGTCTGCGACAACCGGGTCAGCTGTCTCAAGCTTTCCGAGAGTTTCCTTTTGCTGCGTCAATTCTTCCAGAGCGGCGGAAAGTTTGTTCTGTTGTTCCGCAAGCTCACTGGAAAGCTCACTGAGTTCCTGCTTTAGCGATCCAGAAAGTTCATCAAGTTTGCCGTCACCGGCATCAGTCGTTTTACTTACGACTGGTACTTCTGTCTCCAATTTAGCAACCCGTTCCGACAGAGCGGTATAGTCCGATTTCAGATTATCCCTGACCGCCTCAATCGCTGCGGTGACGTCAGACGCATCAGCGCCTGTCGTCTTTCCGAACTGACCAGAGATAATCGCCGCTGTCTCCGCTGGCAGATAAGGTTCAACCTTTGGATAAAGAAGCGGCCAAACGGCAAGGCCAAGGCAGAATACAACCAACAATGCCATCAGGACAAGCCCAGCGCGGGACTTCGGTGCCGCTGCCTCCGATTTTACAGGCGGCTCCGCCCTAGCGGTTTCTGTATCAGTCTTTTGCGCGTCTGCAGTCTTTTTTCTATCCGTGCCGGCAGAAGGGACAGCACTTTTGCCTGTATCCTCGGTCTTGCCAGAATTTTTATCGGACATGTTTTGCTCCCTTGGCATATCGGAGTTATCTTCCTGTTTCCTAGCTTGGCTGACAGCCGTCAGCAAGGCAAGCAGGTTTTCCTGATCGGGCGTCTTCGCAATATGAACGCCCGCAAATGACAATGTTTCAAGTTTCGCGGCCACTGCTTCACTTAAACAATAGACGGTTATCTTTTCCATATGTGCCGTCAGCCCCGCCGCCGTCACCAGCCCGACAAATATAGCGGCCGTGCGGGGCGAATAGAACATCACCGCCTGAATAGCGCCGTTTTTTATATCTTTCACGATCTTCGCATCAAGAGACGTTACCGGCAGCGCTTCATAAAGGACAACGCGTTCGCACTGAAATCCCTTATCAACAAGCATTCCGGAAAGATCACCGGCCACTTCCGTTCCGGCCACATGGATAAGCCGGCCATGTTCCGGCTGGCATTCGGCGGCGACTTTCTCGGCAAGCGAATTGACGTCCCCACCAGCGGCAGCGACATCGGTAAAGCCTTCCTGGTGTAAAGCATCGGCCGTTGCCGCACCAACGGCAAAAACCTTTATCTTTCTATCCTTTAAGGCCGGGCCGAGTGCCCGCGCACCATTCGCACTTGTTACCAGTAGCCCCTGCGCACCGGTGATATCCACCTTTCGGGCTGAGAAGGTCTCAATGTGCATCATGGGAGCAAGGCGCGTTTCGTGCCCCATCTTTTTCAGGATACGAGCAAGTCGACTGCCGTCCGGCTCAGGTCTGGTAATCAGTATTTTCATTATGACTTAGTCTACAGTCCAAAAGACAAATTGGCACCCCTTGCCTGCGCCTTTAGATTCGCGCCGATGCTTTCACCCAGTTCCATCGCTTCGGCGAGGGTACCACGCCCGCTCGCGTCAAGGCGGATAGAGCCATCCTCCGCAAGCAGGCTCGCCCGGAAATAAAGGCTGTTCCCCTCAACAAGTTCCGCATAGCCCGCGATGGGCGTCCGGCAGGAACCGTCGAGCACAGCAAGCATCGCGCGCTCACAGGTAACGCGCGCGAGACTGACCGAATCATTGATCGGTCCAAGCAGAGACGCAATCTCTTCATCCGCCTCCCGCCGTTCAATCCCGATTGCCCCTTGTGCCACAGCCGGCAACATATCATCAACGTTAATTAATTCCGTGATCACACTCTCATTCCCGAGTCGCTTGAGCCCTGCGAGCGCGAGCAGAGTCGCATCGGCCTGCCCTTCCGCGAGTTTGCGCAGGCGTGTTTGAACACTGCCGCGAAAAATGCCAACGCGAAGATCGGGCCGCCGGTTCAGGACCTGTGCCTGACGGCGAAGGCTGGCCGTACCGACGAGCGAGCCCGGCGGCAAGTCAGCAAGGCTCTTTCCGCTCGCAGAAATAAAGGCATCGCGCGCATCTTCGCGCGGCAGGATACAGTCAATTATCAGGCTCGGTGGTAGCGACGTTTCCATATCCTTCATGGAATGTACGGCAAAATCTATCCTGTCCGCGAGCAGCGCCTCCTCTATCTCCTTAACGAACAAACCCTTGCCGCCTGCCTCACTGAGCGCACGATCCTGGATCTGGTCCCCTGTCGTCTTAATCACCACAATCTCCAACTGCTCCGGGTCGAGGGCGTCTTTATGCGCCTCCAGAAGCCGGGTGCGGGTCTCCTCGGCTTGCGCGATCGCGAGCGGGCTTCCCCGGGTGCCTATCCTGTATTTTTTGACAAAGGTCATGTTGCGGGATATTCCGTCAGATGTTAGAGCCATATGCAATTTGCACCGCTTTGTAATAGATAACAAATGCCAAACCAACAAATAATCGTCCTCGGGCTGGAAAGCAGCTGCGATGAAACGGCTGCTGCGGTCGTGACGGCGGAGAAGGAAATTCTCTCGAATGTCGTCCTGTCGCAAAATGACGCCCATGCGCCTTTTGGCGGCGTAGTGCCGGAAATCGCGGCCCGCGCCCATGTGACCGAGATGGACCGGCTGGTCGATCAGGCGATGACGGAGGCCGGAGTTTCCTATGACGATTTGTCCGCCGTTGCGGCGACAGCGGGGCCGGGACTGATCGGCGGCGTCCTTGTCGGGCTGATGACGGCGAAAGCCATTGCTTCTGTCGCGGGCGTGCCGCTGATCGGCGTCAACCATCTGGAGGGGCATGCCCTTACGGCACGGCTGACGGACGATGTGGCGTTTCCCTACCTTCTGTTGCTGGTCTCCGGTGGGCATTCACAAGTGTTGGTGGTCGAAGGGGTAGGAAAATATCGGCGTCTTGGGACCACGATTGACGATGCCGTGGGTGAGGCCTTTGATAAAACCGCGAAGATGCTAGAGCTTGGCTTTCCGGGTGGGCCGGCCGTTGAGAAAACCGCGGCAACCGGCAACCCGGACCGATTCAACTTCCCTCGCCCAATGAAGGGGCGGGAGGGTTGCAATTTCTCCTTTTCCGGCCTTAAGACGGCCGTACGGCAGGCGCGTGAGAAGATGGGCGAAAAAGTCAGCGAAACAGACATTGCCGATCTCGCCGCCAGCTTTCAGAAGGCCGCAGTGGAAAGCCTGATGGACCGGGTGGCCAAGGCCCTTGATCTTTTTATCGAGGAATATGGTGGAGGCGGCACACTAGTCGTTGCCGGGGGCGTCGCCGCCAATCAATATTTGAAAGGCGCGTTGGAGACACTCGCAAGAGAAAAGAGCGTTGCGCTTAAAGTACCCCCGCCGAAACTCTGCACCGATAATGGCGCAATGATCGCCTGGGCGGGAATTGAACGTCTCAAATGCGGATTTTCGGATGGGCTGGACCTTGCTGCGCGGGCACGCTGGCCGCTTGACCCCAACGCCGAGCCGGCCCCCTTCGCCGGATACAAAGCTTGACCATAGAATTGGAATGATGACGATGACAGAAGACGAACAAAAACAGGCAGCAGCAGAAAAAGCTGTTGAGTATATTGAGGACGGCATGGTCGTTGGCCTCGGAACAGGATCCTGCGCAGCGAAGATGGTTGACCTGTTGGGAAAACGGGTCGCCCACGGACTCTACGTCACAGGCGTTCCAACGTCGGAGGCAACAGCACAGCAGGCCCGCAACCTTGGCATTCCCGTCGTTGGTCTTGATGAAGTAGGTGTCATTGACCTCACCATTGATGGCACTGATGAGGTAGACCCGGCAGGCCGCCTGATCAAAGGTGGTGGTGGCGCGCATTTACGCGAGAAAATTGTCGCGTCTCTGTCAGACAGGATGATTGTGATTGCCGAAGCGAAAAAGAAGGTCGCCCAGCTTGGCACCTTCAAGCTGCCGGTTGAGGTTATCCAATTTGCTGCACCTGCGTTGAAACCCCGGCTCGAGGCGCTCGGTTCAACGCCAACACTCCGCCTCGCAAAAGACGGTACGCCCTTCACCACCGACGAAGGCAACTATATTTACGATTGCGATTTCGGGAAAATTGCCGAGCCAGAGGAGCTAGCTCTGACACTTAGTACAATGCCCGGTGTTGTAGAGCATGGTCTCTTTATTGGCTTTGCCGATCTTGTCCTGATTGGAACGGATGCGGGCGTAGAGGTGATTGAGATCGAGACGAAAAAAGCCGGATGAAAAAGATGGCCTCTGGCCGTATCGCGTTATTCTGCACTTCTTGTCAGGCGCCGATCATGCTAATCAGTCCTTAACTTGATGGCTGACAGAGCAGGATATGCTGGGCGGATGACTAAGGTAAGTGTAATTGGTGCGGGAGCTTGGGGTACGGCGTTGGCGATTGTCGCGGGAAAAGGCGGCAACGAAGTGCTGCTCTGGACACGGCACGCGGACCATGCGGATGCGCTTAACCGGGATAAGACCAACCGGAAATATCTTCCGAATGTCCCGCTTCCCCCGGGCATAGTAGCAACGAATGACCTCGCCAAGGCCGGGGACGCGGATATCGTTCTGTTGGTCGTTCCCGCCCAAAAAACCAGAGAAACCCTGGCTCGACTAAAGCCCTCGCTCGCTCCGGATACTGCTCTCGTCATGTGCGCCAAAGGGATCGAGCAGGACAGCGGCCGCCTGATGAGTGAAGTGGTCAGTGAGATAACACCCAATAGTCCGCTGGCCATCCTCTCTGGACCCAACTTCGCGAAAGAAATAGCTGTCGGATTGCCGGCGGCGGCCACCCTCGCAATCAGTGATAAGGAAATCGGCGAAAACCTCGTCAAAGCTATCGGCCTTCCAACCTTTCGGCCTTATTTGACGGACGATGTCATCGGCGCGCAGATCGGTGGCGCCGTCAAAAATGTACTGGCCATTGCCTGCGGTGTTGTCTCCGGCGGCAAGCTCGGCGAGAATGCCCGCGCCGCCCTGATTACACGCGGAGTGGCGGAAATTCTGAGGCTTGGCGAAAAACTGGGCGCGCGAGCCGAAACGCTGATGGGACTCTCCGGACTCGGCGATCTGGTACTGACTTGTAGTTCTCCCGCCTCGCGGAATTTTTCCCTCGGCGCTGCGCTTGGCCAAGGTGACATCCTCGGCGAGATATTGCAGCAACGCACTGCTGTAACCGAAGGGGTTTACACCGCGTCAGCAATCTGCCGTCTGGCCGAAAAATACAATATCGAAATGCCAATCTGCTTCGCCGTCGATGAAATTTTAAATGGAGGCGTCGCCGTCTCCAGCGCTGTCGAGGAACTACTGGCCCGACCGTTCAGGGATGAACGGCTTGCAGGCTTCTAAAGATCGTAAAAGGAGAACTGAGAATGCTGTTTATTGCCCATTGTACTGACAAAGCCGATCATTTGCAGGTCCGCCTCGACACCCGACCGGCACATCTGGACTTTCTGAAGGCAAAAGGAAACGCACTTAAACTTGCGGGACCGACCCTAGATGCCGATGGGGAAGTCCCAACCGGCAGCCTATTGATTTTTGAAGATACAGATTTGGCGACCGCAAAAGCGTGGGCAGCAAAGGACCCTTATGCCGCAGCAGGCCTCTTCGAAAGCGTCATCGTAAAGCCCTGGAAACATGCAATCGGCGGCGGGCTTTAACCTCCCTGGCGATGATTGCGTTTCGTGTAATATTATGATGTAGTGACCACCGTAAATAATAATAAAAACCCAAAAAGGTGGTCACATGCAATTCTCACAAGAGCATATCGCGCTTAAAGATACCGTTAACCGGATTATTGACGAGCACATCAACCCCCATGTTGATCAGTGGGAAGAAGAAGGCATTTTCCCGGCCCATGACGTGATGAAGCTTCTGGCAGAGGCCGGTCTTCTCGGCATCGGTAAGCCGGTGCAATATGGTGGGCTGGATCTCGACTTTTCTTATGAAATGGTCTTTGCAGAAGCGCTTGGCAGTATTCGGGCGAACGGTGTTTCCACGTCAATCGGTGTTCAGACCACCATGTGTACCCCTGCCCTCACCAACTATGGTAGCGAGGAACTCAAGCAGGAGTTTCTTGTGCCAACAATCGCCGGGGAAATGATCGGCTGTATCGGCGTGAGCGAGGAAGCGGCCGGGTCGGATGTTGCCAATACCCGCACCTATGCAAAGCGCGATGGTGATGACTATGTGATCAATGGCTCAAAAATGTGGATCACCAACGGGGTGCAGGGTGACTGGATTTGCTTGCTTGTGAACACTTCCGAGGAAGACGGGCCGCACCGGAATAAATCGCTGATCATTGTGCCGCTTAAAACCAAAGGCGTTACTGTCGCCCGCAAGCTCGACAAAATGGCACTGCGATGTTCAGACACGGCACAGCTATTCTTTGATGATGTCCGTGTACCGGTCCGGAACCGGATAGGCGAAGAAAATATGGGCTTTACCTATCAGATGCGACAGTTTCAGGAGGAAAGATTGTACGTGGCGGCGCGAGCGCTGCGTGGCTGCGAGATGGCGATCGAAGATACGATCGAATATACGAGCCAACGCAAGGTGTTTGGCGAAACTCTTCTCGACAAGCAAGTTGTCTATCATAAGATGGCCGAGTTGCAGACACTGGTCGAATCCGCCCGGTCGCTGCTATACCGTTCTATCGAAGAATACATCAATGGCAATGATGTGACCAAGCTCGCGTCAATGACTAAATATCTTGTCGGCACGCTCTGCAATAAAGTTCCGAGCGAATGCTTGCAATATTGGGGTGGACAGGGCTTTATGTCCGAGAACTGGATTTCCCGTGGGTATCGCGATCTTCGACTTTCTTCGGTCGGTGGCGGCGCGAATGAGATCATGCTCGAAATCGTCGCCAAGCAGATGGGCATCTTCCCGGGCAAACGCAAAAAATAGGAGCCTTGATGAAATACTGGCTGATAAAATCGGAACCGGGGACCTGGTCCTGGCAGGATCAACTCGACGCAGGAGAAGAGGGTACCTTCTGGGATGGGGTGCGGAATTATCAGGCGTCGAACAACATGAAAGAAATGAAAATCGGCGACCTTTGTTTCTTTTACCATTCCGTCAAGGAGAAACAAATCGTTGGTATCGTCGAGGTGATTAAAGAATACTACCCCGATCATACCGACGAAAAGGGGCGCTTCGGCATGGTGGACGTCAAGGCCGTCAAATCTGTCCCAAACCCGGTAACGCTCGCGGATATCAAGGCCGAACCACGCCTTGAAAATCTCGCGCTTGTTCGCCAAAGTCGTCTGTCCGTTGTGCCAGTGGACGGACCATCCTGGCACCTGATTTGCAAGATGGGCGGCCTATAACTGCCGTTTTCTTGCGGGGCGCTTGACGGAGCTATGGTCAACCCATAGTATTTTCCGACCATATTCGCGCGGGGGGAGCTGGCATGGACAACCAGATCAACGAAGTAACGATTGTTGGCGGGGGTACTGCGGGCTGGCTTACGGCCGCCTTCCTGGTTCGCTTTATGAACCTGTGTGATGAGGAAAACCCCACTAAAATTACCCTGATAGAGTCGCCTAATGTCCCCACCGTCGGCGTCGGCGAGGCAACTGTTCCAACGATGGCGGCTCTCCTGAAAAGTCTTGGGATTTCGGAAAAAGAGTTTTTTATTCGATGTAATGCCTCTTTCAAAATGGGGGTCCGTTTTACGAACTGGAGCCATGATGAAAAGGGACAGTCAACGTCCTTTATTCATCCATTCGAAGCCATCCGCACCCAACTTGGCGGACAAAACCCGGCTTATCATTTTCATAAATATGGCGGTCCCCCCGGCCGTGAAGGTATTGATGATTGCATGTCGTTCAGCGGCACAGCGATCAAAAAGAAACTTGGCCCCAAATTCCTGAGCCATGGGGATTACGAAACACAGCTAAATTACGCCTACCATCTCGATGCTGGCAAATTTGCCGAATTTTTGCGTGATATCTCCATTGAACGCGGGGTCAATCATGTACTCGATGATGTTGAGGAAGTAGAACAGGACGAGCGCGGATATATTTCCGCCTTGAAATTACAACGGCAAGGACGGCGGCCGGTCGATCTGGTTATTGATTGCACGGGGTTCAAGGGCGTAATCATCAATCAGGTAATGAAAGTTCCTTTCCACGATTATAGCAAGTACCTCTTGAACAACCGCGCCATGGCTGTTCAAATCCCTCATAAGGATGTTAGCCAGATTGAGCCCTGCACCAATTCAACTGCGTTAGGCGCGGGTTGGGTTTGGCGCGTTCCGCTCTATAATCGAATTGGAACCGGCTACGTTTTTTCCAGCCATTTCCGCACAGATGACGAGGCACGAGAAGAATTCCTCCAACATCTCGGCGAGGACGGAAAGGATGCCGAACCCCGAATTATCCCTGTTCGCATCGGCCGGATGGAGCGAGCATGGGAGAAAAACTGTATTGCTATAGGCCTGTCTGCTGGATTTATCGAACCACTGGAATCGACGGCAATCTATATGATCGAGAACTTTGTGAAGCTTCTATTGATCAACTTTCCGGATAAGAGCTTCGCCCCAATCCTTGCCCAGAGATTCAATGAAAAAACCGAGAAAATGATGCAATCCATTCGGGATTTCATCATCTTGCATTATTGCATGAATAACCGAGAGGATAGTGAATACTGGCGTGTTGCACGCGAGGAGATGGTCATCCCGGACAGCGTTAAAGACATGCTCGATGAATATCGTCATGCGTTGCCGGTTAACACAGATTTTGATGGCACCTATCTGTTCAACTATTTCAATTATAATGTCATTCTTTTCGCGAAGGGGTATCTGAAGGATATCCGATATCCAGCAGAGCGTTTTATCGCCCGCAAGGATTGGGAACAGCGTATGGCCGAGTTCATTCGATATGAGCAGAACCAGCTAAATGGATTACCAAATCACTATGAGTTGCTTCGTAAAATACGTGGGGAAGACGAAGTCGTGGCGCCGCAAGGCGGCGTGTCCTTCGGTGGGTTTAATGGACCGATGTTCGGCGCGCAGGCAGGTGGCATTCAAGTTCCGCAACCGACAGTGCAAATTGGTGGCGGACAGATAAAACCAAGTATTAAGTTTGCCCTGAAAAAAGATAGTGACCAAACAAAAGAGCCAGAGAAGGAAGACCTTTCCGGATCTAACATCCTCTAGACGAACGCCCTTAAAAGTGGTTGGCGATAGCAACCATATCGCGTAAGGTCATTTCCACCCTTGGTACCCACCGAAAGTCATCATGCCCCCAACTGAGTCAACGGCGAACCAAGCCTCGAACATGCGCGCCTATTTGCTGCTGACCCTAACAACCACTTGCTGGGGGATGAATGCGATTTTGGGCCGCCTTGCTGTTGGAGAGATATCTCCGATGGCTCTGGTCTGCCTGCGCTGGATGCTGGTAGTGATTATTCTTTCTATCTTTGCCCGTCGGCATCTTCAACGCGACTGGGCCGTTCTCAAAAAGCATATTGGCTACATGATGGCAATGGGCGCTATTGGTTTCACCGGATTTAATATGTTGTTCTATCTCGCGGCCCATTCGACAACGGCAGTGAACATTGGCATTCTACAGGGATCTATTCCGGTTTTTGTGCTGATCGGAGCGTTTCTGGTTCTACGGACCAAAGTGTCTCTCATGCAATCGATCGGCGTGGTTGTAACCATCCTTGGTGTCGGTATCGTTGCCTCTGGCGGCTCTATTGCTCGGCTTGCTACTTTCGAGGTTAATATCGGGGATGCCCTCATGCTCCTCGCCTGCATTCTTTATTCTGGCTACACTGTGGCACTACGATACCGGCCGGAGATATCGCCGCTGTCTTTTCTTTCTATGATGGCCCTTGCGGCGTTTATAACGTCCCTTCCCTTCGTTTACATCGAAATCGAATTGGAACATTTCCTACCGCCGACTACTAAGGGTTGGCTCATTGTCGCCGCCGCGTCTGTATTTCCTTCCATCGTTGCCCAGATTTCCTTTATTGTCGGCGTGAGTATACTCGGGCCCGGGCGGGCGGGAATTTTCGTCAATCTGGTACCCATATTTGCATCGATTTTCGCCGTTACCTTCCTCGATGAACCGTTTGAGTTCTTTCAAGGCGCCGCGCTTGGGCTTGTATTATTTGGCATCTGGCTATCAGAAAAAGGAAAGCCCGCGTGACGGGCTCAGTTTTTAAAAATCGCTGACAATGCCTTTGCGTTCCCAATCACCGTAACGTGTCGGCTCTAGCCCAGATGGGCCGCCGATTTCGCCCTTCGCTTGCTTCTGCTTGATGGCTGGGTCTTTCTTGTTTTTTCTCTCGGTGTCGCTCTGGGTCTTTTTTTCGGTCATCTGTGTCTAAAGCCCGACTGTTAATTGGCGGAAAGAGTGTTCTGTAGGGTCTTTCAGTATTTCTGAACCATCTATAGACCGCAAGACAAATTTCCGCTAGAAGCCGCAGATGACAACATCACCTGCTAATTCACGGGCCGCCGCGGTCCGGCTTCTCACGCGTGTACTTCAAAAACGCCAACCGCTGGAAGAAGCGCTTGATCCAGTGCTACAAGGATTTCCGCCGCGCGATCGGGCCCTGGCGCGAGCCATCACTTCGACTGCGCTTCGCCATCTTGGGGTGATCGACGCTCTGATTGATAAAATGCTGGACCGACCCCTTCCGGAAAAAGCGCTGGATGTTCGTCATATCTTGCGGATTGGGATTACGCAGATCCTGTATTTGAACATTCCATCCCATGCCGCAGTTCATGACACCGTCGCACTAGTACCAGATCGCAGCAAGCATAAAGGTCTCGTCAATGCACTCCTCCGGCGGATTGACCGACAGGGAGAAAAGCTTCTCTCAAAAATCGATATTCCTCGCAAAAATACGCCCCTATGGCTTTGGGATGCTTGGACTGTCCATTATGGGGAAGAGACCGCGCGGCGAATTGCAGAAGCGCATCTGACGGAAGCCGCGCTCGATATTTCGGTCAAATCAGACCCAAAAAAATGGGCAGAAGCCCTCGACGCTGAAATCCTGCCGACAGGCTCTCTCCGCCGGGCGACAACAGCTACGCTTGTCGATCTTCCCGGATTTGAGGAGGGCGACTGGTGGGTACAGGACGCCGCCGCGGCAATCCCCGCCGCACTTCTGGGGAATGTCGCAGGGAAGCAGATCATTGATCTCTGCGCCGCGCCCGGGGGCAAGACCGCGCAGTTTGCAGCGGCAGGCGCAGAAGTCATCGCCCTCGACCGCTCCAAAAACAGGCTGAAGCGACTCGAACAAAATCTGGAGCGGTTGAATCTTACTGTAACAGTTAAAGTCGGCGATGCCGAAAGCTTTACACCGGATCAACAACCCGACGGTATTCTGTTGGATGCACCCTGCACCAGCACCGGAACACTCCGTCGTCATCCTGATGTCGCTTATCTGAAATCCCAGGCGGATGTTGACAAGCTCAGCGAACTACAGACCCGGCTTCTCGATCATGCCTGCGCAATACTCAAACCCGGCGGCGTGCTGGTATATAGTGTCTGCTCCTTGCAATCGGAAGAAGGCGAAGCTCAGATTGAGGCTCTTCTCAGCCGGAACCCGGCTATTCAGCGGGAGCCGGTCCAGGCAGAGGAAGTCGGCGGTGTATCCGATCTGATTAATTCCGATGGAGATATTCGCACTTTGCCGTACCATATGGGCGGCATGGATGGATTTTACGCAGCACGCCTTCGGAAAATATCTACGCCCTCCGCTTGAGCCGCCTATTCTGTCATGGTAAAGACAAGCTTAACTGGCGCCACTGCAGAAAATATTTTGGTTGAAGGACCCCTTATGCGTAAACCGGTCAGAATATCCCCTTCCATCCTTGCGGCTGATTTTGCAAAACTTGGCGAGGAAGTCAGTAATGTCGCGAAAGCCGGCGCTGATTTTATCCATGTCGATGTCATGGATGGCCATTTCGTCCCAAATATCAGTTTTGGACCCGCGGTGACCAAATCCGTGCGTGGCTACACGGATATCCCGTTTGATTGCCATCTGATGATTACCCCGGTCGATCCCTTTATCACTGAATTTGTTGACGCAGGCGCGAATATTATTACCCTGCATCAGGAAGCTGGCCCACATCTGCATCGCAGCCTGCAGCTCATTAAATCCCATGGCGTCAAGGCTGGGGTTTCTCTGAACCCGTCGACACCGGCGGCAACGCTGGAACATGTGATGGATGAGGTTGACCTTATTCTGGTGATGAGCGTCAATCCCGGGTTTGGCGGGCAGAAATTTATCCCCTCCCAGCTTGATAAAATCCGCACTCTACGTGAGATGATCGACGCCTCCGGGCGGGATATCGATCTGGAGGTCGACGGCGGAATTAATGCCGAGACAGCCCCACTGGTGATTGAGGCGGGCGCGGATCTTCTGGTCGCGGGAAGTGCGGTCTTCAAGGGCGGTCCCGAACAATATGCTGCCAATATAAACGCGGTGCTGGGCCGGACATGAGCAAAGCCGCGTTAACGCCTGCGAAAGGAGGCTTACCATCGCGGCGACTGATTTCCGATGTGATATACGCAAGCGGAGCGTATCAAGCACTTTTAAAAAGTCGGGTGCCAAAGCGCCTTGTCCATACACCCGTTGAAATTTTCCCGGGTAATGGGGAACGGGCGGACAGCATCTATCAAGGGCATTTCGAATTTGCCGGCTTCAGTCTGGAGCAAGATGATCAGGTGCCTTGGGAAGCAGAGAGCATGCCCCTCGCCTGGCACAAGAAATTACACCAATTTGGTTGGATTCGGGATTTCTACGCCAACGGGACAGAAGCGGCACGACGCCATTCGCGCGCGCTAATCCTTTCCTGGATCGAAAAATTTGACGGCTATCGTCCTTATGTTTGGGACGAGGATGTGCTGGCCCATCGGCTTATCTCCTGGTTTTGTTACAGCAGCATCCTTCTCGAGGAAGAGAAAAGTGAATTCAATTTCAAATTCCTCCGGTCCTTGCGCCGCCAATATATCCATTTAGGCCGCATTACCAAAAATAAACCGGAGGGCGAAGACAGGGTAGCAAGCTGGCAAGCTTTGCTATATGGCGCGCTTTCCTTCCCGGATATGGGTAAAAGCAGCGGGAAATACCTCGCCTCCCTGGAAGCGGAACTAAGCCGCGTCGTCCTGGCTGACGGTTGCCATATCTCCCGAAATCCGGAACGCCATCTGATCCTGATCGGTGATCTTATTGGCATTCGTAATACGCTAATGGCCGCGAACGAGATGGTGCCCGTTGCAATCAATAACGCGATCGACAGATTGGCCCCGGCGATCCGTTTTTTCCAACATGGCGACGGTCGTCTGGCGCTCTTTAACGGGGGCCTCAAACTGCCGGAAGGCTATTGCGATAATATTCTCTCCCTCTCCGATGCAACAGGACGTGCGCCGCAGCGCTTTCCGCAAGGCGGGTTCGAACGGATTAAGGCGGGCCGTGCCTTGTTGATACTGGAAAGCGGAGAAGGCGGACGTCGCGCAGGCGAGCAATCCCATGCCGGGCTCATGAGTTTTGAATTCAGCTATGGACGGGAACGGTTGATCGTGAATTGCGGGGCTGTTCGTGATCCGGAATCAGCTTGGGGCAATGCGCTCGCGGCGACTGCGGCGCATTCAACACTTGGCTTTGATAATATCAATGCCGTTTTCCCGGCCCGCCACGCGTCCGGGGAAGAACATAAACTTGCCGTCCGCAATGAGGATGAGGGAAATATTTGGCTTGATCTGGAAAGCAACGGCTATCTCGATACGGTTGGCGTTCTTCATCGCCGGCGGCTATATCTGGACGCCAGCGGCATGGCACTCCGTGGGGAGGACCAGATCATCCCGGAAAGAATGCCGCCCTCCGGCCGATCCCATTTCAGCCTGCGCTTTCACCTGCATCCGGAATTGAGCATATCAAGGAGTGCAAGCGGGAAGAATATCTTGATCCGCACGCCAAGCGGCACGGGATGGAAGTTCCTGACGGCCGCGCCGCGGTTATCGCTAGAAGAAAGCGTCTATTGCAGCGAACCCGGGGAACGCCGTCATAATCAGCAGATCGTGATTTCAGGCCAGCTTATCGATCAAGAGCCAATCCTGATCAAATGGGCGATGACCCGTCTTTCAGACTAAAAATTAAAGCTGCCAGCGCTTTATTTGCGGTGAAAATTCAGTATCGCGCCAAATTCCCTTTACATCGGCGACCAATCCATCCCCGCCCATCATCTCTTCCAGCGCCGCTGGCGACAGATCACGGTAAACGGAATGGGCAACAGCCCCCACTATAGCGTTATAGCCGCTCAAATCAGAAAGGCTTTCGATAAGATCGATGCCGAGGAACTGCTGCGCCTCATCCTTATCAGCGAGTGGATCATGCACATCAACTTCATGCCCATGATCGCGCAGCACCTGAATGATATCGACAACCTTGGTGTTGCGAAGGTCCGGGACATTTTCCTTAAAGGTCACACCGAGGACGAGGATCTTGCTTTTACCGTTAAGATTTTCATGGATGCTGTCGGCGATGAACTTGCCCATATTCTCGTTAATCCGGCGACCGGTCAGGATAAGATCGGCAAAATGGCCAACCTCGTTGGCCCGATGCGCGAGGTAAAAGGGATCTACGCCGATGCAATGTCCACCAACAAGACCCGGTGTAAAATTAAGGAAATTCCATTTCGTGCCCGCCGTTTCGAGAACGTCATAGGCAGAAATGCCAAGTTTCTGGAAAATCATCGTCGCTTCATTGACGAAGGCAATATTGATATCGCGCTGCGCATTCTCGATCACCTTCGCCGCTTCGGCGGTTTTGATGTTACGCGCGCGATAGGTGCCGCCTGTCGTCGCGGAGCCATAAATATCAGCGAGAATATCAGTCACTTCTTCGGTCTGACCGGAGACAACCTTGATAATTTTATCGACTGTATGGACCTTGTCGCCGGGGTTAATCCGCTCCGGTGAATAACCAAGGTAAAAATCCTCTCCAGATTTCAGGCCGGAGGTTTCCTCCAATATCGGGCCGCAGACATCTTCCGTCACACCCGGATAGACCGTGCTTTCTATGACAACGATTGCGCCTTTTTTTAGAACTGGTCCAACCGCGGTGCAAGCACCTTTCAGCGGGCTCAGATCAGGCTTGTCGTTGTCATCCACGGGTGTCGGTACAGTTACAATATGTACATCGGCATCGCGCGTGTCGTTAATATCCGTCGTGAAGCGGACACTGCTGGCCCGCAAGGCAGGTGTATCGATTTCCATCGTCCGGTCATGGCCATGGCGAAGTTCTTCAACCCGATCTTTATTGACGTCAAAGCCAACTACGTCAAAGCTCTTCGCCAGCGCCACGGCAAGCGGTAACCCGACATAGCCTAGGCCTACAATCGAAAGTTTTGTCTTGCCGCTTACCTTGTCGCCGCCCTTCAGGGCCGCCGGTGCTGAATTCGCCATAGGATATACTGTCCTGTAAAAAAAATGGGTCCGTTGTTTGGTAACGTCGAGATAGTAGTTTGTCCAAGTTTTTTTTTCGTTAAAAGGTTCCGCAAATTCGTGTTGCGTGCTATAGGGCGCATACTCCCGCAACACCTGTTTTAGAGGATGTATTTCATCGATGTCCCGCACCGATCTGCAACCTGTTTCCCGTGCCCTTATTTCCGTTTCCGATAAATCCGGTCTGGTCGATCTCGGAAAGGCGCTGGCGGCACTTAATGTTGAAATTCTTTCTACTGGCGGCAGCGCCAAAATGTTGATGGACGCCGGCGTTAAAGTGACCGAAGTCGCTGATCATACCGGCTTTCCGGAAATGATGGACGGCCGGGTTAAAACACTGCATCCAACAATCCATGGCGGAATTCTCGCGCTGCGCGATAACCCAGACCATATAAAAGCGATGACGGATCATGAGATCGGCGGCATTGATCTGGTCGTCGTCAATCTCTATCCGTTTGAAGAAACAGTTGCCAAGGGCGCAGATTTCCATACCTGCATCGAGAATATCGATATCGGTGGCCCCGCCATGATCCGATCTGCTGCCAAGAATTACGGCTTCGTCAACGTCGTCGTCGATGCGAGTGACTATCAAGCTGTCATTGATGAACTTACGGAGACCAGCGGAAAAACAAGCATCGAGCTTCGCAAAAAACTCGCCGCGAAAGCCTATGCCCGCACCGGTGCCTATGACGCAGCAATCTCCAACTGGTACGCTGCGCAACTTGGCGAGACTTATCCCGACCGTCTGATCCTTGCTGGATCGCGCCAACAAATTTTGCGCTATGGGGAAAATCCGCATCAATCTGCTGCTTTTTATGCCAATGATGAAAAGCGCACCGGTGTCGCGACAGCAACGCAGGTACAAGGGAAGGAACTTTCCTACAATAACTTCAACGACACCGACGCTGCGTTCGAACTGGTCGCGGAATTCGATCCGAAGGTAAGCGGTCCGGCCTGTGCCATTATCAAACATGCTAACCCATGCGGGGTTGCGACGGCACAAACTCTCGCGGAAGCTTATAAAACCGCGTTCGCCTGCGATACGACGTCGGCCTTCGGCGGGATTATCGCGCTTAACCAGACTTTGGACGCGGCAACCGCCGAAGAGATCGTCAAAATTTTCACCGAGGTGATCATTGCGCCCGATGCAGATGAAGCCGCGAAGGAAATTATCGCAGCGAAGAAGAACCTCCGCCTGTTGCTGACTGGCGGCTTGCCCGATCCAAGTATTCCGGGGCGGCTCGTGAAGTCGCTGGCAAGCGGCTATCTCATTCAGGATCGCGACAATGCGCTGACTGCCTTGCCTGAGTTGAAGGTTGTCACCAAGCGCGCGCCAAGCGATCAGGAAATGAAGGACCTCAGATTCGCCTTCACCGTCGCCAAACATGTGAAATCGAATGCCATTGTCTATGTTCGGGATGGCGCCACGGTCGGCGTCGGTGCCGGGCAGATGAGTCGGGTCGATTCGTCGAAAATCGCCGCCAGTAAATCATTGGAGGCCGCGCAGAATGCGGGTGAGACAATCGCTTGGGCAAAAGGCTCTGTCGTTGCTTCCGATGCGTTCTTCCCATTTGCGGACGGCTTGCTCGCGGCGGCGGAGTCGGGGGCGACAGCGGTGATCCAGCCGGGCGGCTCCATGCGCGACGATGAAGTGATTGCCGCCGCAGATGAGGCCGGGCTTGCCATGGTCTTTACCGGCATGCGACATTTCCGCCATTAAGTTTTCTGGTTAAAGGAGCACGGCAATGATTATTACCACAACCGGATCCGTTGAGGGACACACAATCGCCTCCTACCTGGGTGTTGTTGGTGGCGAGGCCGTCATGGGCTCCAATTTTATCCGCGATTTCTTCGCGCGGGTGTCCGATACGCTCGGCGGACGGTCCGGTGCCTATCAGAAGGAAATCCGCAATGCCCGCGCCCATGCGCTTTCAGATATGAAAGAGGAGGCCGCCGAAATCGGCGCCGATGCCATTGTCGGGATCAGTCTCGACGTCGAGGTGATCGGCGACAGTATGTTGATGGTCACGGTGTCTGGCACCGCTGTCAAACTGGCCTAGTCTCTATTCATGCTCCGGCTCACGCACGAAACTCATCAATGCCGCGCCGATCATCAGAAGTGAAAAAATCACAATCATCGCCGGGCGCTGCTGCCCGGTTAGAGAAGTAACAATCCCGATCAAAAGTGGGGCGACAAATGCCGTTGCCTTACCGGAAAGCGCGAAGAGACCAAAAAACTCCCCTGCCTTTTCTAGTGGAGCCATGCGCGCAATGAGAGTCCGGCTCGCGGCCTGGGCAGGTCCGAAGAAAAAGCCCATGATGAAGGCAAAGACCATGAAGACCATCTCGGCCGGGCTGGCGAATAAGGCGCTCCCCTCTACCGGCATGGCAGCGGGCAGCCCGAACAGAACCTGACCATCGCTGATTGATAATACCCCGACAGATGCAAAGGCGAGTCCAAGAACGGAAATAACAATTGTCGGTTTCGAGCCGAGCTTGTCATCTAACGCCCCACCGATAAAACACCCGGCAATTGCAAAGAAATTGATCAGTATTCCGAAGATACCTAGTTCGGTCGTACCCCATTTAAAGAGACCCGCGGCATAAATCCCGGAAAACCCGATAAGGGCAAGGATGCCATCGTTATAGAACATCCGGGCAATCAGAAAGTAGACAACATTGCGGAAGTTCTTCAATGACCGAAGTGTTGTCATCAGGGCGTTCAGACCCTGTCGCACAGCTTCCCGCTTTGGTAAGTCGCTCGCTGGTCGATCCGGTGTGAACAGTAGCATCGGAATAATAAATACCATTAGCCATATAGCGGCCATCGGCCCTGTGATCCGATCAGGTTCATGCAGGGCTTTGCTGAGGCCGAAGAGCGGTACTTCCGGCAACGAAAAACCGAGCAGCACAATAAAGAGGGCGATCAGCCCCCCGATATAGCCAAGGCCCCAACCAAAGCCGCTTAAACGGCCCATACGCTGTGGCGGCACAAGTGTCGGAAGCATCGAATTGTTAAAGACAATGCTGAACTCCACCCCGATCGTACCGACGACAATGCCTGCCAATATCCAGAATATGCCACTTTGCATGCCCGGTACGGCCCACCAGAGTGAGAACGCCCCAATTGCGCAGAGAATGGAGAAGATTAAGATCCAAGGCTTTCGCGCACCGCCCGCATCGGCGATGGAACCAAACACAGGGCTTAAAATCGCAATCAGTATCCCGGCAATCGCCTGGGTATAGCCCCAGTATGCCTGCCCTTCCGCAGGACTGGACGCCACGAATGACGTGAAATAGGGCGCGAAAATGAAGGTGGTGACGACGGTAAAGAAGGGCTGGTTCGCCCAGTCAAACAACGCCCAGGAAAACTTCCCGAGCTTGCCTGCCTCCTTTGGCGCCCCCTCACTGATAAAGCTCATGCCGTCTCCCTTACCTTCAACCCCGTAGACGACGTCACGCTACGACAATGAACCAGATTAGACAATCATGTAATCATCGCGCGAAATTGCTGATTGGCAAAAACAAGCTTTGAGATATCCAGCGCACCAGCTGATCTCAGCTCCTTAATCATTTCCGCAGATCGCTTGATTCTTGTCTGGTTATTACCGCGCCAGAAATCGAAAGCTTCCCGTCCCTTATGGCCGTTGGCGCCGCCAAAAACCGAAGTGGTAATTGCCCGTTGCTGACCGTAAAGATCGTCGATGATTGCCGTGATAGCGAGCCGGTCCCAATTATTATCCGGCTCGATCGTTTCGGCAGCGCTGCGCAACCAGTCAAGATTGAGCTCCGCACCAACGGCAAAATAAACTTCCCCAACCTCCGTGATCGGTCGGCCGGAAGTCTTGCCCGCCTGGATAACATCGAGAGAGGAACGAAGCGGCCCCAGCGCCGCGATCCGACGCGCAAGTGGTTCCGGCACCCCGTCCGCGACCAACTGGTTCGCGCGGGAGACAAAGCGGTTTTTACCTTCCTCACTCAACAGGCCGTCGAGACCCTTTTCGAGCTTGCGCATATCGGTCGCCAGCCCCTTAACCTCATCGGCAATATTATCCTCTTGAGAAAGATGACGCAGGCACCAAAGTGTGGCGCGGCGTGCCAGTTTCTGGATGACATCAATCATTCGACCTTGAATGTCCGTACTGACTTTGTTGTCGAGCGCCTCAATCCCAGACCAGAGTTTTTCAAGATCGAACACCGCACAGACGATGGCAAATGCCCGCGCAACATCTTCCGCCTTGCACCCTTGCTCTTCGCGCATCTGCAAAACGAAAGTCGGGCCGCCCCGGTTAACCAGCTGATTAACGATAATCGTCGTGATAATTTCCCGGCGCAAGCGGTGACTTGCCACATACGGGGCATATTTCTCGCGAAGTTGTGGCGGGAAATACTGAGCCAACCACGTATCATAATAAGGATCATCCGGCAGCTTTGTCTCAAGGATATCCTCATAAAGCGTCATCTTCGCATAGGCGAGAAGTACCGACATTTCCGGCCGTGGAAAGCCGATATTGGCTGCTTGGCGATGCGCAATCTCCTCATCATCCGGCAGGTTTTCTACTGCCCGATCAAGCCGACCCTTCTTTTCAAGATCGCGCATGAAAAGAACATCATCGGTGAAGTTATCAACGCTCTGCCTCTCCGCCGTTGTCAGCGCCTGTGTTTGAAGGTAGTTGTCCATCAGGACATGATCACCGACATCTTCCGTCATATCCACAAGCAGGCGATCCCGCTGCTTTTCCGTCATTTCACCGTCATCAAGAACGGCGCGAAGCAGGATCTTGATATTTACTTCATGGTCAGAGCAATCAACCCCTGCGGAGTTATCGATGGCATCCGTGTTCAAGCGCCCACCATTGAGCGCATATTCGATCCGACCGAGCTGCGTCACCCCGAGGTTGCCACCCTCTCCGATAACTTTTGCGCGCACTTCCTTACCATTGACGCGAATGGAATCATTTGCGCGATCCCCCACATCGCCATTGCTCTGATGTGTGGATTTTATATATGTACCGATCCCACCAAACCAAAGCAGATCCACCTTCATCTTCAAAATGGCAACCATCAACTCATTTGGCGTTATTGTATCTGCCTTAATGTCGAGAAGTTTCTTGATTTCGGGCGTCAGGGAGACGGATTTGGCCTTGCGGTCAAAGATACCGCCGCCTGTTGAGATCAACTTGGGATTATAGTCTTCCCATGAAGAGCGAGGCAGGGCGAACATGCGCTCGCGCTCCTTAAAGCTTTTCGCGGTGTCCGGTGTTGGGTCAATAAAGATGTTCCGATGATCGAAGGCGGCGACAAGCCGAATTTTTTTCGACAGCAGCATCCCGTTGCCAAAAACATCGCCGGACATGTCGCCAATACCCGCCACGTCAAATTCCTGAGACTGGGTATCAACACCCATTTCCCGGAAATGGCGCTTCACCGATTCCCATGCACCGCGCGCGGTAATGCCCATTTTCTTATGGTCATACCCCGCCGCACCACCGGAAGCGAAGCCATCCCCGAGCCAGAAGCCATAGGAAATGGCCACTTCATTCGCGATGTCCGAGAAGGTTGCCGTTCCCTTGTCCGCCGCAACGACGAGGTAGGGGTCATCGCCATCATGTCGGATGACATTTTCCGGTGGCACCACGTCACTACCGACATAGTTATCCGTAATATCCAACAGACCGGAGATGAAAATCTTGTAGCAGTTGATGCCTTCCGCGAGATATTCCTCCCGCGTACCAGTTGTCGGAAGGTTCTTAGGATAAAACCCGCCCTTGGAGCCGACCGGAACGATAACCGTGTTTTTTACCATTTGGGCTTTCATCAGGCCGAGAACCTCTGTCCTGAAATCCTCCCGCCGGTCCGACCAGCGCAATCCCCCGCGGGCAACCTTGCCACCGCGCAGATGCACGCCCTCAACCCTTGGACTGTACACGAATATCTCAACGAATGGCCGCGGAAGGGGAAGCTCGTCCAGCTTCTGACTATCCAGCTTGAACGAATAATAAGGTTTTCCCTGTTCGTCCTGACAGCCCTGAAAAACATTCGTTCGCAGGGTGTTGACGATCAGATTAACGAAACGGCGCAGAATTCTGTCTTCATCAAGGCTGGTAACCTCATCCAGCAGGAGCCATATCTTCTCCACGATGCGAGCAACATTTTCGTCCCTTACGCCGTCCTTTGCAGGATCGCAACGGGCGTGAAACAACTCGATTAGTCGACGGGACGTTTCTGGATTGCCCGACAATGTGTTCATCATATAGGTCTGACTGAATGTGATACCGGCCTGACGCAGATATTTCGCATAGGCACGCAGCACGACAACACTCGACCAATCAAGCCCGGCGCGCATCACCAAACGGTTGAACCCGTCATTCTCCATACTGCCAGTCCAGACGCGACGGAAAGTCTCTTCGAATTTTGCTTTCAAATCATGCAGGTCCAGCGCATAGCCGCCGGGTTCGATCAACTCAAAATCATGGATCCACACTTTGCCGTCAAGTTCATCCGAGGCCACAAGATACGGGTTTTCAGAGAGTACCTTGAGTCCCATATTCTCCAGCATCGGCAGGCAATCGGACAGCGTCAGTGGTGTCTCTCGGCTATAGACCTTGAAGCGGACCTTGTTTTCCGGATCCTCTACCCAGCGATAGAGATTAAGGCCAAGTTCCTTGGATTTTAAAACCGCGTCAATTTTCTCAATATCATAGAGAGCCAGATCCGCATTGAAGCGTTCCTTATAACCGGCAGGAAAAGCATTGCCATAGCGTGAGCGGAGGCGAAGACCCTTTTCTTCACCCCATTTTTCCAACAAAACATCCATAAGATCATCGGCCCAATCGCGAGAGGCCTCGATCAGGCGACGTTCCAGTTCCTCTTCTTCGACGACGGGCTTATGCTTGCTTTT
Source organism: Sneathiella sp. HT1-7 (assembly GCF_020731145.1). Classification (GTDB taxonomy): domain Bacteria; phylum Pseudomonadota; class Alphaproteobacteria; order Sneathiellales; family Sneathiellaceae; genus Sneathiella. Next base: position 717,300 of record NZ_JAJFZN010000001.1, read on the forward strand.
AAGAGAAATGATATAGTGAATTCGCGCAAGCACGTCATCGCCAACAAGAGCGTAATGAGATGACAGCGAACCATTATGCTCTTCGGCCAACAGTTCACCGAATTTTCGGCGCAGGTCCGTATTGAACTTTTCCCGTGGAATATAAACGATGACCGAGACAAATCTCTCGAACCGGTCCCGCCGCAGCAGCACGCCAATACGCGGCCTTTCCTGCAGCGACATGATCCGCGTTGCGTTTTCACACAGGTCGTCAACTGAAATCTGGAAGAGCTCATCACGCGGATAGCTCTCCAGAATATGGGTGAAGGCCTTCTCATCATGGCTGTTTTTCTGGAAACCCGCCAGATCCAGTGTCTGGTTTACCTTGCGCCGCAAATAGGGGATATCCCGGGGTATCCGGTTATAGGCGGCAGAGGTGAACAGTCCTGTAAAGCGCTGCTCCCCGATAACCTCTCCCTTGTCATTGAATTTTTTCACGCCCACATAATCAAGATGGACGGCGCGATGAACAGTGGATCGGACGTTGGCCTTGGTGACAATGATCAATTCACGGCGGCGAAGGAAATCCTTTACCTCCGGTGACATCTCTGTCCCGCCGGTCATGATCCGCCGCGTCGGATCGCGCAAAACACCAAGACCCGAACCGTCGACCAGTTTCCATTTGTCGGACCGGCCTTTGCCGTCAGAGGCAAATTCAAACTCCCGATACCCCAGGAATGTAAAATGGTCGTCCGACATCCATTGTAACAGGGCCAGCGCCTCATCGATTTCTTCTTTATCCAACGGTGGCGGGTTCTTTTTCAGGTTCTTGCTAATAGCATCGACCTTGGCGAGAACCGGTTTCCAATCGGCAACCGAAATGCGGACATCATCCAGGGTTTCCTGAAGACTTTTCTCAATTTCCTTTAGCACTTTCGGATCAGACTGCTCGTCAATCTCGAAATGCATGATGCTTTCACGGATGGCTTTTTTCTTATCCTTCGGTTCACCTGCATAAGTCTGAACACGATTCCCATCGGCATCACGTTCTGTATAAACTACCGGATGGATAACCTGATGAACGGTGAGACCACGCCGGTTTAGCGCCGCCGTCACACTGTCGACAAGGAAAGGCATGTCATCATTGACAATTTCAATGACCGAATGGGTTGTCTTCCATCCATGTTCCTCAAGATCGGGAGTAAAAACTCGAAGCTTTGTTTTTCCCGGAGTTCTTTGCGAAGCAAATTTATACAGAGAAATGGCCGAGCCATAGAGATGCTCCGGCGCGATCCCGATAAGGTCTTCCGGCGCCGGGCGCTCATAGAAAAGACGCACAAAGTTTATTGCATCGGCCGCTGTTTTCTTGTCTAGCCGGCCTTCAACTATTCCGAGAATTTTATCAACATGCTCTAACTTGAGATCTTGCGCCTTTGCGACCATTTTCTGAATCCCACTTCTTCAGATTTTGCAGTAATATTTACCAAGATTGACAATATATGCTTAAATTATCGATTAAGAGTTAATTTGCAACGAATTATAGTAAATAAAATTTCGTCATTTTTTCAATGTGTTATTTGAATGCTGCTATGAAATTTGCATATTTGGACCGATGATTGGCGGATTATTGGAGCAATGACCCGCTCAAGAGGTTTTCATATGCGGGGTAACACGCAAGGCATAGCCCGTCAGTAAGTATCCGCCCTTACATTAGAGAATTATCTTGTAAAAATAACGAACGTTTGCCTAATAATTTCACGGCCAAATTGCACCAGATATGCCCCCATGCCACCTGCCGGTCGGTTTTGATTTTAGGTCTGGGGAAAGTCCGATCAACTAGCTACTCACAGCCCGGCTCATCCTTTGCTATTTTATAAAGATGAGTTGCATAGGGGCCAAAATTATCCCGGAAAGATCTTGTGTCAGGAGAGAGTTCACGCGCCTCATCAAGCACTTCAATTCGATCAGTATTGAGGCCCTCCGGAAGACTGAACGACACTTCAGCAGGAAATTTACTGAGCGAGCCTGCAAAAATGTAGAGATGACAGTCATCCTGTTTCACCAGCGCAGAGACATGATTATAGGCATTTGAAACTGGCTTAACCGAGACGGCGTCCAGTAGATTTTCGCTTTTCAAAACACCTGCCAGACTTTGCAGGCGTTGATTGATCGCCGTAATGGCATCCCGCAAGGCTAAATTATCCAGAAGAGACGCCTCGACAAATGTCGGAACAAACTCATGTACGAAATAAATGATCCCCTTCGCCCCGTGAATAATGCTGAGCCAGACGAGGCTTCGAACCTGGTCTCCTGTGAGCGTTATCTCAGGATTTGAAACCCGGCTCGCCTCGATAACACTCCAGACAGGCTTTCTACCTCCCGACCAGCCAATCAGCCGATCGACGCCGCGGGCGACATAATCCAGACGTCCGCGGATCGCGGCATCCCGGTGCGAAACGGGGTAAATATCAAATGAAAGAATATCCGCCGCCCTTACATAGTCTTCATAGTCCTCCGGATGGTTGGTCCGTGTGCCGCGTCCATGCCATTGATCCCAAGCAACCCCCTGCCCAAGGTTTAGAAGAATTGGTCTTTTCGGATCGCGCGCCTTCATTTCCTGATAATGCTGCAACAGGAAGTCGGGAGGAACCGGCGGACCAAGTCCGCCTCCGGTACGGGCCTGCGCATTGTCTGGCTCATCCGGCATCATCCATCCGGCAATAATGTCGCGGTACTTTTCCTGCAGCGCGAGGTCATTCTGAGGCGTAAAAACGGGCATGTTCGCCGCCTGTAATTGCATCAGCTGCCGTTTTGTCGGACCATCCCAAAGACCGGCGTAGAAATTTATCCCAATAGTTTTATAGCGTGCCGCATTTATCGGATCCTGTAGCCAGACCCCCACGGGAAATACGTCAGGCTGATCCAGGAACCGGGCGGGCGAGAAGTCTTCTTGTTGCGCAAGGACTGAATGAAATGGAATGACAGCAAGGGAGGAAAGAAGAGCCGGTAACAATAAAAGACGAAGCCGCACCCTCATAGGATTTCCTTGGATTCCCCTTCGAGAACAAGACAGGTCAGTATATTTGAATAAAAGGCCCCCGTATCGATTCCAATACGGTTTTCCTTGAACTCCGGCTCCGGAATGATGCTGTGCCCATGCACGATAACCTTGTCGAAAAGTCCCGTATGCTCCAAAAATTCGTCGCGGATCCACAGAAGATCATGCTCTTTCTGATCATCGAGGGCTCGATCGGGCTCAATTCCGGCATGAACAAAAAGGTAATCGCCCATCATGTAGCTCGCTTCAAGTGAGCTTATGAATTGCAAATGGGAATCAGGAAGGTTCTTTTTAAGCTTTTTTCCTGCCTCCCTGATCTTTTCTTCCGTCATTGCAGCAAGAGGCAGGTCAATGCCATAACTTCTAAGCGTTGCATCGCCCCCGTAATGGAGCCAGCGCTTGCCCCTCATCGGTCCTTGCAGAAAGGACGTCATCGCTGACTCATGATTTCCTTTCAGCGTAATAACATTCATATCTGATTTTTTAAGCTCAATCAGCATATCGAGAACGCCGGAGCTATCGGGTCCACGATCCACATAGTCTCCGAGAAAAATAAGATGTGCCGCCATCTCTTTTCGCTGCGCCTGGTCTGCGGCGATCCGCTCCAGCAAGGAGGAGAGAAGATCCTTACGACCGTGAATATCGCCAATCACGTAGGCGCGATGGCCGTCGGGCATCTTTGCCGCTCCAACTGAAACAAGCGACGACGGCTCGGTTTCGCACTCTTCCACCGATCGTCTGGAGATAAACTTGTTAAGCCTGGCTAAAGGCATTCAATTCCTCTTTCAGTTTTGCAGCGTCGAGAAATAAATTTCCCATCAATTTCCACCCCCCAAGGCTAGCGCCATCGACTAAGGAATTCCACTTACAAGAACGTGAACAGCCAAAAAAAAGTGGCGGTCTTTCGACCACCACTCTATATAGGTACTGATATGGTACTTTTGAAGCGCTGCCCGTGAAAGCCTTGCTTCATGTTAAAAATTTGCTTTTTAAAATTCCGTCTGTATTTAAACTCACTGTTCCCAGTTCGAAATTGCCGCCTTACGGCGGCGGCCAAGCCAGAAAATTGCGCCCAACGCTCCGCCAAACAATAGTAGGGCTGGCGACAGGGGAACCAAATTCAAAAGCCCGTCACTTGCCGCATTCTCAACTATGCTACTTGTCGTCTGATCCTGAACAAGAGCGAAAGCCGCAGCCTGATGCGTGGAAGCCGCCGCCCCCGACTCGATAGGTCGGTTGACACTGGTGACGCCCGCAACAACCGTGTCGGCTGCATTTCCGTCAAGCGCAAGAGGCGCGCCGACGGCAACAGATACATATGCGAACAGCAGGGTCAGCATTGTCACTGTAATTTTACGAAAAACCACCATTTCACTCCCGGTTACGGTGCCGGTTCAATCTTCACCGGCAATTAGGATTACTTCCAATTGCCTACATGAATATGATGGCGCGCAAGATCGTGCATCCCTCATATGGGGTATGGTTCTAAATAAATTTCAGCCAACACAAGAAATATGCCTTGCCGTAAAATTATAATGACAAAAAATTTGTCACATTTTCCCGCATAACGCGGCAATGCGCCCTAGAATAAGACCCGTTTGATCCAATAGTGGTCGCCCCTATTTCGTTGGTTGAAACGTAAATAAAAATATGTTTGACGCCCTACAATATATTCAAAAAAAAATATCAAGACGGAGGACAATAATTGGCCAAACTAAAAGGCAAGTTTGACTCATATTATTTGTAAAAATACTGTCTCAAAAATGAAGATATCTTATTATTAACAAAAAATTTACCTATAACTACATTTTATTAAATAAAAAAATCGTTTTCTAAGAAAAAATACCAATATTAATAAAAGGTTTATAAACAAATTGCCACAAAATTCCCCCTCAAGTGCCATAATGTGGCCTTATTCATAGAGATACTGGCATCATCGTAGATTTTTTGAATGAATTCGACTTTGCAAGTTTGATGATACTTTCAAGAAGAAGAAAATTTTAAATATTTATGAACTTTTTGTTAATATTGAGCAAAATGCTCGAGTAAAGATTAAGAAATTAATTTCATGTTAATAAATATACTGTCTATTGGACGCACTGTAAAAATGGCTGAAGTATTAAAGAGTTATAGTAAAAGTGCTGCTGATTTTCAGATTTAATTAATTCCGGACTATTCTGGTAAAGAGCGAGCAAAAATAAAATGGCAAACACGACAATTACAGTCTCTAATAGCGCGCAACTCAGTGCAGCACTTAGTAGCGCCACCGGTGGCGAAACTATTGTTTTGAACAGCGGCTACTATGGCGACTTAAATATATACAATGCGAACTTCAGTTCAGAAGTGACGATCACTTCCGCCAACCCCGATAATATGGCGGTTTTCGAGACGATCACTTTTAATAATTCTTCAAACCTTACGCTTGATGCGATTGAGGTGGATTTCAACCCCACGGTCAATACATACTCGCATGAAAGCGGCGTACTGATTTCAAATTCGTCAGATATCACGATCCGCAACTCTCACGTAGAGGGCGACGTCGCCACACAGGACGGTGTCGGCAGCGTTGCTGGATATCCTGTTGGCCGTGGTATCACAGCCGAATATTCCCAGAATATAACTTTTGAGAACAACGACATCTCATACTTCCAGAAGGGCATTATCCTTATCGAAGCTGAGAATATCGATATCCTCAACAACTCGATCGAGAACCTTCGCCTTTCCCATATTGCTGGCGCAGATGTTCATGATGTAAATATTGATGGTAACTATCTTGGTGCCGTAACGCCTTACAACTATGGCGGCACAGGCGACCATGGCGACTACATCCATTTCTGGATTAACACCGGGCAGTCGCAGAACAGCAGCGACATCTCCATCACCAACAACTTCTTCGCAGAGGCCGAAGGTGACCGGATGATGGGCGTCTATCTTGAAGATCACTGGGGTGAGAGCGCCTCTTTCGAAGATGTCGTTATTGACAACAACGTTTTCCACCTTGCCGACCATCAGTCCATACTGGTCGAAGGCGCCCAGGGTATCGACATTACCAACAACACCATGTTGCAGAGTAGCGGCGAGCCAAATGATGCGCCGGGCGTTGTCTTGTCATTGGGTGTTTCCGGTGCAGTAATCACGGACAATATCTTCTCTGCCCCGATCGCCGAACTTACCAGCGATATTCAGATTGTCTCGGAATCGAACAACATCATTGTTCAGAACACTAACCCGAACGGCAGCAACTATGTCGGCGATCTTTTCGTCAACGCGCTGTCCTATAACCCAAGTCTTGCCGACTTGCAGGAAGCATATAACCTGAACACAGGCGCAGACCTGACTGAAGCCGGTACTGGCACGTCTAGCGGTGGAAATAACAATACGCCGGAAGAGCCTGTTGACGAAACTCCGGATGAGCCTGTTGACGAGACTCCCGATGAGCCCGTTGATGAGACTCCGGAAGAGCCAGTTGATGAAACCCCGGAAGAACCTAGCACCCCAGTTCCGCCAACGGATGATAATACGGAACCGACAACACCTGTTGAAACGTCTGTACTCATCAACGCGGCAATGAACGGTTCTGCTGCGAATGCGGCCGACGCGAATAGCAACGATGACACGGTTTCAAACAGTGTCTCCTTCGAACAGGTTGGAAACCGGGCTGCGGCGAAACTGAATGATGGAGTTATTATCTATGACGCCAACGACAAGTTTATCAATAACGAAGCCTACACCCTGACCTTCGATTTCAAGAAGGAAGCCGGCGCGGAAGATGCATCGGGATATGCGATCTATTATTCCTCCAGCTTCGTTGTGAAAATCAATGCCGACTCGATTATGGCAGCAGTTGTAACGTCAAACGGCACGAGCTGGGTCACCATCGATGATGTCGACGTCAACAACACAGACTGGCATCAGATGACTTTGACCTTCTCCGGAGAGGCTGGCGAAGCAGTTTTCTACGTCGATGGCGAAGAAGTCGCGATGGTCTCCGGGCTTGAAGGTGCGACCCAGACTGGGAGTGCCTGGCATGACTTCTATGTCGGTGGCGAATTCGGCGATTCATTCGACGGCCTAGTCGACAATGTAATGTTTGCCCAAGGCGCCATCACGGCGGATCAGGCGACAGAAGCATACGAGGCGATGCTGGACGGCACCGAAACGCCGGAAGAGCCCGTTGATGAAACTCCGGAAGAGCCCGTTGATGAGACGCCGGACGAGCCCGTTGACGAAACTCCGGAAGAGCCGGAAGAACCCGAAGAACCTGTCGACGATGGCACCGGTAACACGGATATTCCTTCTCTGGATGACGAGCTTGAAATTGCTGCTCTTGATGAGTCTGCCGCCAATATTGGTGACGGAATAATTAATCTTGGAATGGACGATGAATATTTCGGGATGGATGATTTCACGGCAAGCATCACTTTCTCATTGGATGGACTTGATGACGGCCGCCAGAGACTGCTTTGGAACCATACCAACTATGGCGTTCAGATCGAAGACGACGACCTTGTTGTCTATTTCTCTGAGGATGGCGGTCAGTTAAAGGTCTATACCTTTGCGAATGCCATTACGGATACGGACTGGCATGACGTTCAGTTAGTGCTTGATGATGACGCGGACACCTTCTCGATATTCCTGGATGGTCAAGCCCTGCAGGTCGATAACGCCGTTACTGGCAGCGTCGCAGATGCCTCATGGTGGAATGTAACCGTCGGCGGGACCGAGTTCCAGAACACGGATGAGTTCCAGGGCAAGATTGCCGACTACTCGATTATCGACGAGGCTCTTTATATCGATGAGAGTCAGTCAGTTTACGAACGGACAGCCTATATTGACTCTCACGATGACCTAAACGGGTCAAGCCTCGACGTCATTGGCGTTGCCTTGACGGAAGATTCACTAGACTTTGCCTAAGGCTTTAGCAAAATAGGCCAAGACACAAGAAACGGCCCGGCGAACATCAAATTTGAAGGTTCGCCGGGCCGTTTTTCTTTGAGCCACTGCTATTTAATAATGCTACCGCGCCAGTCACCCTGCTTTTGTGATTGCTTCCGAAAGGAAATACCCAGCGCAATAAAAATCAGCAGAACAATGGTTTTCAGGCTGGGACAATCCAAGAATTCCCGCATGAGGATTTTTATCGCCTGGCCGCGCCGTCCAGACCACGCTAGAATCTTAGCGCAATATCTGATTGATCCATGCTGATTATCGACCAGCAACTTTCGACCTGCGGCAGATGCCGATGCTGCCGCAGGTGTTTTCAGGACAGCCTTCAGGCTATCCACCCTGCTCTCCCACAATGCCAGCTGATCCTGTGACATGCTGTTTGCCCTGAGACGCCATATGCCGCAGGGATTCTCGATGGTGATGAGATCGAATTGAAGAAACAATTCAAGAAGATAATTGAAATCCACGGTCAGCTTGATTGTTGGGTCAAAGACGAGACCATCTTTCAGAATCTGCTCAATTGCCCGACGCCTGACCAAGCCGAAATTAATCAACGGCGACGTGGAATCATACAAATATGCAGGTAATATTTCTTCGGGTTTGTAGAAATGGATATCCGGTATCGTAGGAATGCTGCGGTCTTTAATCCTAGCAAACTGGTTGTCATGGGCACTGTGAAAAGCTCCAAAACAAAGCTCCACATCCGGTCTGTCGCTTAAAATGCGGACGGCCGTCTCGATAAACTGGGGGAAAAAAATATCATCCGCGTCAAGAAACGCAATCAGGCTTCCCGTTGATGCCTGATACCCCGTATTGCGAGCGCCGCCGACACCTTTATTGAACTCATGACGAATATATTTTACCCGTTCTATCCGGTCTCCAAGCGCGGCGACAACATCCTCAGGTCCGCAGTCATCAACAACAATGATTTCGTCCGGGACGCGCGTCTGATTTAATACGGAATCGACCGTCTCTGCAATGGTGGCGGAGGAGTTATATGCCGGGATGATGACGGATACTGTTTCTGAAGTCATTCACTAGCTCTAATATTTCATGCCGCCATATTCAATCTTCTTTTTTTGCAGCCCGAAGAAAACGAGAAACAAAAGAACCAATGTCTTGATCTGCGGCGATCGTTTGAACTCATTGAACAAATGTTCTGTTGCTTGTTTTCGCGCCCCGCTATTGGCGAGAACCCTCGCATACAGCCGGGCCGCCGATCCTCTCATTTTCTTTAATAGACTTATATGAAAGGCGGATAGCGAAAGTTCATCAGATATATCAATCAATGAATCAAGCGCAATTGCGCGGGAGGACCAAATTTTTGCCTGATCGCGCGAAATACTATTGGGACGCAGGAAATAAACGCCCATCGGATTTTGGATATAAAGAGCATCAAATTTGGCAAGAACACGGACGAACATCTGAAAATCTTCATTGCTCACAAGAGACGTTGAAAACAGGTCACTGTTTCGGCTTATCTGGTCAAGGGCGGATTTTCGAAAAATACTGAAGGATGGAATGAAAGCACCGGTGTGATCCAGATAAAAGGTCAGTCCCTCTCCCTTGGAAAGTGATTTTATTTCCGGTTCTTGTTCCTTATGTTCATATAAGATTGGTTCAGCATTGCCATCAAAACACTTATAGAAACTGCCAAAAGCCGCCGCTGCACTCGGGTTCTCTTCCAGCGCCCTCACTGTCACTTTCATGTACTCAGGGCAAAGGATATCGTCTGCATCCAGGAAATAGACAAATTCTCCTGTGGCCTCGGCAAAACCGGTGTTTCGGGCATGGTGAACGCCCTTATTTGTATCATGTCGGATAACCCGAACATCTGGATAGCGGTTCCCAAGGATCTCGCTGACCGGTGTCGTGCTATGATCATCGACAACAATAATCTCGTCCGGAGGGAGTTGTTGGTTGATCAGGGAATCGAGCGTAACGCATATAGTCGCGTCACTATTGTACGCCGGCATAATGACGGAAATTCGGTTATTCGACATACACTAATTGTCCAATACACTAGTTCTCGAAACAGCAAGTTCAGTGATCCCCAACATGCCAGTCAACCCGTTGACGCCTTCTTTTCTGGTGGGGTTTTTTGTAAATTCTCGAGCAAAACGCCAAAATCGTCTCGCCATTTGTCCCAATTTAGCTCATTGACATATTTATCGTGGGCATAAGTCGCCATTTCGTGCAGCTTTTCTTTATCCCGCCAAAGTGTCAGGATACTTTCCGCATACACCTTACCATCTGCCGAAAGTGGCAGCAAAAGGCCCGACTTCCCATCATCAACGACAGAGGGTATTCCACCAGTGGCCGGCGCAATTACCGGCGTTGCAAAGGCTGCCGCCTCAGCAAATACAAGCCCATAGGCTTCTGCCTGAGTTGGCAGCACAAAAAGAGAAGCTTCCGAAAAAAGCTTGTTATACAGCTCGAACTGTCGCGGATCACTCTTCTGAATAGATGCATAAACAGTCACGCCCTTAGGTGGAGCGCCCAAGAATGGGTCACATCCAACAATATAAAGATGCGCATCCACGCCGGTTTTAAGGATATGTTCAAAGGCAGACAGAACAATGTCTCCCCCCTTGCGGCCCCAGTCCTTCCCCATAAACAGGATGTTACATCTGTTGTTGAATTTAGTGGCGAGATATTCCTTGGTCACCGTCGGTAACGCGCCAACATTTGCACCCAAACGGATAAGCTTCAGCTTGTCCAGATTAGTACTATAGTCCTTTTGCGCGGAATCGAGTGCCCATTGGGAGGGGAAAATAGAGTAAGAGGAATTCTCAATTACTTTGTGCTCTATTTCGTTGGCTTCCCGCCAAAGCCAGCGAGGCACCTGGCTCATCTCCGGGTAATAGTCAGTCATAACCGCGAATGTTGCATCAGAAATATGCAAGATTGGTGCGCGAGATTTTACATTCGCTAGTTCGGGCGATGCTGCAATTCCGACAACAACGTCCGGCTCCAAATGTTCAAGCTTCTTCTGGATTTCCCTACCTGCTGCCCGGCTGTAGGCATTTGTAACCGATAAGTCCAAGCTTGATCCGAACTTCTTGAATACATAACGGAGAACTCTTGTCAGTGCCAGAATCCATGCCATCTTGGTCGCCCGGACCACGGTTACATCGTCAGAAATTTTCTGAATTTCACGCGTGATGAAAAACGGAGTTCCCGACCAAGCAGAAACATTCGTCGGATCATGACGGGAAACTATGGCGATTTTCATTACTGACGCTTTCAAATCAAGATCTAGTGAAACTTAGCCTAGAGCTCTTCTCTTTAAAAAGAGTAAAATCCAGCTCTTTCTATTTCGCTACTCGCCCAAATTGCCGAGCAAATGTTACGCAAAGAACACGGCCTTACGTCAGAAATTTGCGAATCCATGACGACAACTATGTGGGAAAGCCTGTTTTCACACAACCGGAGAAAATATTTTCTCTTGTCGCCTTCGATCAATCTTCACGCAACGCGCGGTTAAAACTGAGGATAATCGGATTGACGAAATAGTCCAAGGCGGTTCGCTCTCCGGTCAAAATCATGACATCCGCCTGCATGCCAGGGCGAAGCTGAGTGACCATAATTTCCGCATTCTCCAAATTCTCAATCTGGACGCGGGCCAGATAATAATAGCTGCCGGTGCGCTCATCCTCAATACTATCAGCGGACACGCTGAGCACCTTGCCCTCAGCAGGCAATGAAAACCGCTGGCTAAAAGCGGGGAAACGTATCTGGGCGGGAGCGCCGATATAAACAGAGTCAATATCTTTGGTATTGACCTGCGCCTCCACGATAAGTTGTACATTGTCCGGGACGATATCAAGGATCGTCTCACCTGGCTTGATGACGCCACCAGTCGTATGAACCTGAAGATTGACGACATAACCATCTGTCGGCGCCCGGATTTCCGTTCTGTCGAACACATCTTCGGAAGCGCGGGTCTGTTCTTCCAAATCAAAAATCTGCGCTTGCACATCCCGAAGTTCTGAAACAACTTCGTCAATCATCGCATTGGAAAGCTCGTTTATCTGGAGTTCAACTTCGCCAATGGCCTGCCGGGTTTGTGCAATTCTTGAGATATTCTGGCTGCGGTTCCCGCTGAGCTCTGCAAGGTTACGTTGCAGCGCGCGAAGTCGGGGCCGTTTTGCAAGGCTCTTTTTAACAAGGCTTTCGACGTCCTTGATCTCCTCACGGATAAGGGAAATCTGTCGGTCGGACGAAGTGACCTGCCCTTCCAGGCCCTTGATTTCCTCTTCCAGCTGAGAGGCTTTTTGTTTCAGGATCGTGATTTGCCCTTCACGCGATGTCCGGCGGGAATCAAAAATATTCCGCTGCCCTTCCATCGCCTCCTTAATATTGGGCTCGTCTTTTCGTTCAAGCAGCCATTTGGGGAAAGTGATAGAGTCAAGATTGTCCCGTTCTGCAATCAGGCGGGCTTTTTGCGCCAATGCAATAGCGCGACGGCTGCGGATAATTTCTACCGATGCTTTCGACTGTACTTCATCGAGAACAATCAACACATCACCTTCGCTTACAAAGTCACCGTCCTTGATCTTGATTTCTGACACGATGCCGCCTTCAAGATGTTGGACAGATTTCCGGTTGCCTTCAACGCTGACAACTCCCTGGGCTATAGCCGCGCTCCCGAGGGGGGCGAAAGCTGCCCAGCCGACAAATGCGCCAAAGAACAGAAAAATAATCACCAAGCCAAACAAAACTGGCCCGCGCACATTCATCATCGTTTGATTTCCTCAATATATTTCAAGGCACCTGCCTGATCGCCTTTGACGAACAAGGAGTATATTTTTGAAATATCTGCATCAGTTAGGGGTTGCGCTGTCAGAGATTGAATCTTGGCCTTGATTTTATCGCTCGGGCCCATGGTCAGCACAGCAGCCCGTGCTTTCGGCTTTGCCGCACTTCCATTTAGATGGGTACCATTGGTTTTGTGCAGCGTCGGTGCCTTCATCGGTTCGCGATAGGGCGCCCTATATTTCTTTGACACTTTGATGTCCGATGTGGGGGTATAATCCCCCGTTCTTGTCGTTGGTGCGGCAGGCCGCGCCTCTTTTGATTGGTTTTTCTTGACCTGTACTGCCTGATTACCAGGCCCCGGCAATGCTCTTTGGACGCCTTGCAGCTTCATCATCACATCATCACGCGGCCCAAATTCCTGCATGATTCCGTCTTTCAAGACAAGGATCTTGTCGACATGTTTCAAGATATTCGGGCGATGCGCAATAACAACAATCGTCATGCCCTCGGCACGGAGGTTATCCATCGCCCGCATTAGCGCCGACTCTCCAACACTGTCTAGATTGGCATTCGGTTCATCCAGAACGAGAAGGCTGGGATTTCCGTAAAGGGCGCGAGCAAGTGCAATGCGCTGCCGCTGACCGCCGGAAAGTGCCGCACCACTCTCACCGATTTCCGTCTCATAGCCCTTGTCCATCCGCAAGACCATGTCATGAATTCCGGCTTTTTTCGCAGACGCAATAACAAGTGCCGGGTCCCCATCATTCATCCGTGCGATATTTTCGCGAATGGTACCGGAGAAAAGCTCGATATCCTGTGGTAGGTAGCCGATATATTGGCCGCGGTCATCCGCGCTCCATTCCGCCACATCCATTTCATCAAGTCGGGCGTGGCCAAAGCGTGGCTTCAAATTGCCGACTAGCAACCGTACAAGCGTCGTTTTACCTGCTGCCGTCGGTCCGATGATGCCAAGAATTTCACCGGGCTCAATCCGGAAGTTGATATTACGGAGGATCGGCTCCTTGGTATTTGGATGGGTATAGCTCAAGCCCTCCACCGCGACCACACCTTGCGGTCGGGGAAGTGGCATCAGATCCGTACCGGGCGGCGAGCTTTGTTCCAGCTGCGTTTTCAGCCGACTATAAGCTGCGCGTGCACCCAGGAATCCTTTCCAGGAACCAATTGCTTGTTCAACCGGGGCTAGCGCGCGTCCCATAATAATGGAGCCGGCGATCATTGCACCCGGGCTCATCTCAGCCTGAATTACCAGCCAGGCGCCCGCCCCCGTCACCCCGATCTGCAACATCACCCGGACGAATTTGGAGGCCGCAGAGATAACGCCGCCCCGATCGCTTGCCTGCGCCTGCAGCGCAAGAGAATCTGCATGGCGGGTATTCCAGCGATTGATAAGCTGGGGCATCATGCCCATCGCCTCAATCACATCTGCATTACGCGAGGCGGTCTCCGCCTGCTTCATCGCCACCATCTGGTGACCATTAGATTCAGCAAGCAGCTTGCGCGTCGCCCGTTCATTGACAATTCCCAGAATGAGTAGAATGATCGCACCGATGAGGGAAATCCATCCAAGGACCGGATGCAGCAGGAACATAACGCCAAGGAAAATTGGAGCAAAAGGTGCATCCAGAATCGGGAAAATACCGGGACCCGTCAGGAATGACCGGAAATTGCCAAGATCACGAAGAGCCTGAACACTGGCTTCCCGACCTGTGGTCAATGTTGACATAATGCTTGCGGTGAGCGCCGCGCCACCGATCTGACTATCCAGCCAACGACTCATTCGCACAAGAATGAATGTCCGGACCCCCTCCAGCAGCGCCATGGTTAACAAAGCAAGGCCCGCAATCAGCATCAATAGGACGAGTGTATCAGTATTGCGGCTGGTAATAACGCGATCAAACACCTGCATCATGAACAGCGGTGCCGTTAACATCAGTAGATTAATGGCGAGGCCAAAAACTGCCAGGATTATGAAGACCCGGGAACATTTATCCAAAGTTTCCTTTAGAAGCGGGTTATTCTGTATGCTCACGCGTCCCTCTATAAGTCTTAACCAGCCTTAAGCTGGATCATATTGAATGACAGCGTCTTTGCCAATGCTCGATGAACCTGCATCGTACATAAAAATGCTGAAATAAGGATTAAAATATCTACTAATAAAACGTCCAAACTCAGGGTAATGTGATATCACCGCAGCGAGGAGCGTACAAACTAATGTTGCATTATGGCCATTTTTAGGGAAATACTGGAAAAAAATATGGCGTTACCCTTAGAATTAGCGGAAATGCTGTGTTACAAGGCGTTATTGTAGATTTAAACCAACTCTGATAATCATATCAGAAGCTTTTTGACTAAGGGGGAGGCACTTACGTGTTTACACTTCTAAAGATAAAGTCCGTTGCCACTCGGACAATCTTGATTTCACTGGCACTGTTTGTTTCGGCCTGTGCGGCGCAAAATCAGGCGGCCTCGGATGCACCGGCTTCCTTGGGCACCGCGCCCCAGTATGTTATCGGACCACAGGATGAACTGGACGTTTTTGTCTGGCAGAATCCGGATCTATCCGTCACTGTTCCGGTTCGTCCCGACGGTCGTATCTCTACACCGCTGGTTGACGACATGGTGGCAGCGTCCAAAACTTCTCAGGAGTTGGCACGTGACATCGAAAAATCTCTCTCCAAATATGTGAAAGATCCGCTCGTAACCGTGACTGTCCGTTCCTTCAACGGCCCGTATGATCAGCAAATTCGTATTGTTGGACAGGCTTCCGAGCCCAAGGCCATTCCTTACCGCAACGACATGACAGTCCTTGATGCCATCATTGCGGTTGGCGGTATGACTGAGTTTGCCGCTGGTAACCGTGCTGTTATCGTTCGTAACGAAGATGGTACAAAGAAATCCTATAGTGTTCGCCTTGATGACCTGATTGTTGATGGTGATGTATCGGCGAACGTACCGCTGCTGCCCGGCGATATTCTCATCATCCCGCAAAGCTGGTTCTAGGATTGGCGGCAATTTAGATTGCCGTTTGTTGAGGGTGGAATAAAATAGAAGGTAGTCGCATTGTGCTAAATGCAAACCAGCTCGTTTTCGGAAAAAAATCACGCGTATCGCTGGCGATCGGATGTATCGTCGCCAGCGGAATGCTGATTCCGTCCGGAAACGCCCGGGCCGCAGAATGGATGTTCAGTCCCTATATCGGCTTGGGTGAAACATACACGGATAATGCTTTCGGCACCTCTTCAGACAGAAAAGATGATTTTATAACAAACCTGAATGCCGGATTCACGATTGAAGGTGTCGGTCGCCGCATGCAGCTTACCGCCTCCTATGATCTTGGTTACGATATGTACGCGGAATATTCAGATTTGAATGGGTTCACACATAACCTATTAGGATCTGCAAAAACAGAACTGTTGGAAGAACATCTGTTTCTTGATACGGAAATCGCCATAACGCAGGAGCGTTTTTCCAGTGACGGGGATACATCCTTTTCTGACCGGACAACATCCGGCGACAGTACGCGCGTCCTAAACACACGGATAAGCCCTTATTATCAGCATGACTTTGGCGGCTATGCGACAGGTATCGCACGCTATACCCACAGCATGGTCACTTTCACTGACACGAATTCCGACATTGCTTCGACGGAACCGTCTGATTCACAAACCAATAGGATTGATCTCAGCCTGCTGAGCGGGCGTGCTTTCTCCCGGACGAAGTGGGCAGCGGAAGCCTTTGCTCTCGACAACCAGGTCAACGACGGAGACGATTTCAAGCGTGCCACGTTCAAGGGCTCGGGCCAAATGCCGATCAATCGGTATGTTGCCCTGCTCGCATCGGCGGGTTGGGATGAGTTCGACGGCGAAAATATTGACAACAATCAAATCAGCGGTGCCTTTTACAGTGGTGGCGTACGCCTCACTCCGGGTCCAAGAACTGATTTGAGCGTTCAGGTCGGCCATCGTTTTGGCGGCGGCATGGTGGATGCAGATCTGACCTACCTGATCTCCAGCGAAGCAAGCCTTATTGCCGGATATCATGTGGACGTCGCTGGCTCTGGCGGAGATGCTTTTGCCAACACCGCAGTTCTGGACACGAATGGCAGTCTTTCCAACCCGAATTATTTCCCAGGCGGCTACACAGACGCCATTACCAAGTCCAAAATAGCAACGGTAGGACTGACCGGGGAAAAGGGACGCAATATATACTCTGCAACCGCCAGCTATATCACTCGCGATTTCTTGAGCGACGGCACGGATGAAGAAGTCATTTCCTTTGATGGTAGTTACTCAAGGCAGTTATCTCGCCGTCTCGAATGGTCTTTACTCGGCGGATATGCTGAAATCCTAGACTCGCAGGTTACTGGCGGCAAGGAAACAGCTTATTACGGGCAGACTGGCGTTAATTATCAGTTCTCGGCCACCCTGATAGGATCGCTTTCCTACGGCTATTACAATCGGGATGCAGAAACCGATATTGACGATCTTCGGGAAAATACGGTTTCCATTTCTGTTCGGAAAGAATTTTAAGGCTTACACGCCGTCTGAAGCGAATGTGCGGTTAGACCGTCGATATGCTTCAGGCGGCGTTTGTTTGACTTAGCCGTGCGAACGGAGCTTCTTGGCGATCAACTTTGCAAGCTCCTTGTCATGAATGACAAGCGCCGGTTGCTCTTTTTCCATTTCCTCTTTTGACTGAACCGGCAACCGGCGTGTATCTTCGGCCCCTTTCGGGGCGCCGACATCAAAAATACCATGAGTCTGCTTGTCGCGGATCACTTCATCGACGATGCCCCCGTCAATTTCTGGCGCCATGCGCGCGAACCCATATACCAGGCATGTATCGGCGAGGATATTAATTATCCGCGGAATACCACGACTTGCCTCGAACAGTTTTTCACAGGCATCCATAGTAAATAATGGCAAATCGCGTCCCGCAGTAGAAAGACGGTGCTTGATATAGGCATCGATATCCTCTGCGGTCAGCGGCGCAAGATGAAAATCTGACGCGATACGCTGCGCGAACTGGGTCAGTTCCGGCGCCTGCAACAACCCCTTCAACTGCGGCTGACCTACCAGGATCAACTGCAGGAGCTGGTCATTATCGGCATTGATATTGGAAAGAAGACGCAATTGTTCCAAAAGCTTAGGGCCCAGGTTTTGTGCCTCATCAACGATCAGAATTGTTCGGCGTCCCTCCGCATATTCGCGAATCAAAAACTGTTGTAGTTCATCATGCAGCCCAACGTGGGACTTGCCTTCATACGCTTGACCAAAGGCCATCAGAACCCATTGCAGCAAATCTCCATCCTGAATATTTGATACCAGGCCAACAGTGAAATCTTCATCCAGCCGATCAAGAAGATGGCGGATAAGTGTTGTTTTACCACACCCGATTTCACCAGTAACAACCGTAAACCCCGCCCGGTTCATCACCCCATATTCAAGCATGGAATAGGCGAGGGAATGGCTATGCCCCCAATAGAGATAGTTTGGGTCGGGCAGGATAGAAAAAGGTTTCTGATCCAGTCCATAAAATTCTCTATACATCTATATTTGCTTTCACCAGTCGTACCGGATTAATAAAAAAACATTGCTTCAAATTAGTTCGTTTTGGGAATTGCGCGCAACTCCGAGAGAGTCTTTTCCGCATCCTTAATCTGTGAAAACGGTTGCGTCTTGCCCAGCGTTACCGCTTGGTCAAGCTCCCTGATCGCATTATTGCGATTCCCTTCCGCCTTGTAGGCCATTCCGAGATGATAGCGGAGAATTGCTACATTCGGTTCTTTATCAACAGCGCTTCGGAGCAGCGGGGTGGCCATATTATATTCGCCCCGCCGATAATGAACCCAGCCCAGAGTATCCTGAAAATAGGGAACTTTCGAGTTCCGAAAGCGTTTCGCCAAGGTATAGGCCCACTGCAATTCATCTTCATTCTCTGCATGCTCCGCGACCAGGCTGGCGAGGTTGTTAACCACAATCTCCGAGTTCGGCTTCGCTTCAAGAAGCATCTCATATACCTCGATCGCGGCGGAATAGTCGCCTTCGGATTCATAAAGACCCGCCTGGATCATATTAAGCATAAACCCATCCGGTGTCACCTTCAGCCCTTCACCCAGAACCGCCTCTGCATCTTTTTTATTCCCGGTCGTCAGAAAATGTTTTACGAGAATGACGTAACCCGACTCTTCTTGCGGATCACCGGCAATGGCATCCCGGATCAGTTTTATCGCCTCCTGCGGCTCGTTCTTGCTAAACTTGATTTCGGCCAAAAGCTTACTTGCAAGATAGTTACTTTGGCTGCTGGCGAGAACATTGGTGAGGAAAGCTTCCGCCTTGTCGACATCACCATCCCGAAGATATGCCTGAACCAGTAACTGCATGGCCTGTCCCGCTTCGGGTGTTACTTCGTAAGCCTTCTCAAAAGCATTCCGGCTCTCTTCCAGGTTTTGCATGCCCGCCAGTGCTGCGCCGCTTATCTGATATCCTGCCGAATCCGTTTCATTTAGCGTTTGCAACCGCGCCGCCAACTCTTCCGCCGCGATCCAGTCTTGCTTGCGAAGCTTGACCTCGGCCAGCAGTTTCAAGGCGTTTATTTCGTTCGGGTTTTTCAATACTAGCTTTTCTAGAAGTCTTTCTGCTCGCCGCAATTCTCCATGGCGAATAAAAAACTGGGCATAGACCATGCCGACTCGGGGCGACTCATTACTGAACCGGTACGCCGCGGCAAAGCGGTCTTCTGCAAGTTCCAGGCTGCCATTAATTTCATGAGCTTTGGCGAGCAGCAAGGCCGCCCGCGCGGACCGAGGTTGCTGCCATATTGAAGAGCGAAGGTTCGAAATCGCCAAGTCTATTTCGCCCTCATCAATTAACAGCGCGCCGATAAGGATCAGCGCGTCGGTATTAGTCGGATCCATATCCAGGACGGTACGGGTCAGACTTTCCGCTTCTTCCAAGTCCCCGCGGGTGAAATGAAGCTGTGCCAGCTTGTTTCTGGCAACGATCTCATCTTCAACAGTTCGGGCGCGGTCGATGATGGACCCTAGAATGACCATCGCCCGTTCGTCATCGTCCCCGGCTTCTGCCAGTGCTGCTAGTGCAAAACGATAATCGACAACATCCGGATACTTCTCAATCAACTGCTCTAGCTCGAGAGCGGCGGCTTCATCCCCCTTTGCTGACTTAACAAACCGAACCACATCCAGGCTGGCATCGACATCTTCCGGATTCTCTGCTGCAATCTGACGGATTTCTTTTTCCGCCTCTTCCTGTCGATCGATTTTTAGATAGAAACGGACAAGACTCTTACGAAAAGCCGTGTTCTCCGGATTGTTGGCAATCAGCTGCGAGAACACGTCAATAATTTCTTCTGACCGGCCAAGGTTTTCCAGCGCGCGAATCTTTACGACCTGCAGCTGGGCATTATTTGTATTGTGCACAAGGCCATCATCAAGAATTTTAACAGCAGCGGCGGGCTCACTCACGGAAAGTTTTTCCGCTGAAAGAATAAGGATTGAATCAATATTAGACGGATCTAGTTCGAGGGACTTCTCTGCCGCCGCGATGGCGCCCGTCTTATCGCCCAAACGAAACATGACAGCTGATTTCAGGGCAAGTGCATCGGGGTTATTCGGCGCAAGCTCCATAACGAGATCGCTGGTTTCCAGCGCATCCTCCAACTTTCCCGACAACAGCATAATCTTGCCGTAGCGCACCTGCGCCTTAAGATGTTTTGGGTCAATCTCAATTGCCTTGAGAATATCGCCCGTATACTTCCGCCAGTTCCCGTCGTTTTCCTCGACGAGAGCGAGGCCGTACCAACCATCCGCAAAATTTTCCTTGAGTTGCAGGGCATTGCGAAACTCGATGCCCGCCTTAGCATAATTGCCCTGCTCTACAAATGCCATTCCAGCCGAATAGTGAGCTAGAGCCTTTTCCTCCGGTGTATCACAGGCGGCAAGGGTTAAAAGGATGATCGCCAACGCGACAACGCTTGTCAGCCGTGACTTAAAACACGCAATTTTACTTCCAAGCGCCATTTTCTAACCTTTTGTCCCTTTTTCTCATATAAGCCGAAGCTTCACTATTACACATATATGCAACCATTTGTGGCTTCAAACACTCAATTTCATTGCACAGCTGCAAAATATATCAGACGGCGGGAAACATAATACCCTCCGACCGGATAACGTGGATCGCCATAGATATCCAGTTTATCCTCGATATCTCAAAATATGCTTAATGATCCGTTCAGAATTGCAGGCGCTCACATATTTTCCGGCGCCTGTCCGTCATATATAAAACTGCGCAGTGCCTGAAGGAGGTCTGGTTCCGCAAACTCACTGGCCGCCTCATCAATTTTAGAAGGAGGATTGGCGAGAAGATCATCAAGAACTGAGCCGAGTTCAGTCTCGTCATTTGCGACGTAAATTCCACTTCGTCGGGCGAACTGTTCCGCCGTTGCAATCTGGTGATCGTTGCGGGTTTCTTTAAACGCGCCTCTGCGCGGCATGATCAATAGCGGCTTCTTCATCGTCAGGGCAGTAATGATCGTACCCATGCCTGCATGAGCGACAATCAGATCCGCCTCTTCAAACCGGCTTTTGAAGCTGTCAGGATCGAGAAAACTCTGCCAGGCAAAATTTCGGGGCTTGTATCCCTCCTCACCCAACTCTGCCACTTGCGCAAACATATCCTTATATCCAGATTCCAGCGCCCAGCTATCAAGCCCCTTGATCAGGCGGTCAAAGCGCAGTTCATGTCCGACAGTTACGAATATCATACAACTGACCCCTTAAATTCCGGACCTTTTTTGCCATCTCGATCACCGGCTAGATGCTCCCACTGCGTGAGCCAGAGGTCGGCGCAGCCCCCTGCTTTCTGACCGGACAGGGATAACGCCCCCGCATTGGCGATGCTGTCCACCCAGATTGTGCGTGCGCCCATTAGTTTGCCAATTTTAAAGGCGAAGAAGCCCGCCGCAGCTCCCGTAGACACAATAACATCGGGTCGTTCACGGATCAGGATCATCAAAATTCCTGCCAATTGTCGTAAAAGCCTGAACTTCTGCCATCGGTTGGCATCCACCACGCGGTAAAAGCGGGGCGTTGATTGTCCGCGGCGTTCTGCATCTGCGATCAGATCCTCCCGATAACCTTCCTTCGTGGTTACGTAAACGGCATCACAATCGTCCCAGGCCGCGCGTAGCCGCTGCAGCTGAACCCAGTGGCCGCCGGCCGAGGAAATCGCCAGTATTTTCGGTTTGTCAGACATGGATACTCAATCTCTTTACTACTAAAATCTATGTCAGGCGTTCTGTTGAAGCTGGCCAAATGTCCGGACGGAAAAATTCTCCGCCTTCGCCATTTCAAGCAGCTGCCTCGTCGCCTCCAGTACGAATTTATTTCGGTCTTCGTTATTCTTGCGTTCGAAATCATGCAGAAGGACAACGCCGCCACCGGCATTCTTTACAGTTTCGACCAGCTTTTCAGGCGGAATTGTTTCCGGGCAGGTATCGGTTGAATCAATCGTCCACCAAGCCATCCGGCGACCCTTCAGCAAAGTCTGAAGGAGTGTCGCAAGTGTGATTTTCCCATTCGGCGGGCGGAAGTAGGTAATATTGACATCGTTCCGGTTTAGGCAATCTACGCCTGCCTCTATGTCATTTGCGACTTTCCAGGGAAGATCTTTCCATGCATTCAGATGTGCGTAAGAATGGCTGCCGATTTCATGCCCGTTCGCGGCAATTTTCGGTATCACCTCCGAATTACTATCTGCCTGCACGCCAAGGACGAAGAAAGTAGCGGGCGCATTATATTCGGCCAGCAGACCAAGAAGCTCTGGCGTGAAATGGGCGCTCGGTCCATCATCATAGGTCAGCACTACTGTATTGGAGGCCCTGCATCGCGCTTCCAGGTTTCTGACATTGGCGCGCCTGTATAAATAGGGAAGTACAATCCAGATTCCCAAAGCGGCAAGTACCACCAGACCAAGCGTAATTACTGCAAGCATTCTCGAATCCTGATAAGTTCGTCACGTTCTCTGACATTAAGCTTCAATATAGGTAACAGAATCTCGATATTTAGTTAATTTGTTTAAAACTGCATTGCTGTAATTGTTTTTAACAAAGCGAAAATCATTTTTTGCAACAGGATTTTAATTAAATTCGGCGATAGTTTTCCCTGCCCAAAGGCGATTAGCGGAAGGCCATCCCGAAATTCCGTTATAATATGTACTTTATAAGTCTAGGATCTGGAGTTTATGAGCCTTTCATCGCAGCAAAATGCAGAGCTGGCAAAAACGCCCGCCGTTTCCATTATCGTCATCAGTTACAATACGCGCGAGATGACGCTAAAAGCCCTTGAAACGACTTTTGCGGAAACCCGGGAAACACCTTTCGAGATTATTGTCATCGACAATGCGTCAACGGATGGGTCGGCCGAGGCACTCACAGAACAATATGCGGACAAAGCGAAAGTTATGTGCCTGGATGAGAATCTTGGTTTTGCTGCCGCTAACAACCTCGCCGCAAAGGATGCGACGGGCGAGTTTCTATTGCTGCTCAACCCGGATACGGAAGTACTTGATGGCGCGATCGACAAATTAATGGCCTTCGCGGAAACCTATCCCGATGCGGGCATCTGGGGCGGGCGCACCCTGTTCGCAGACAGAACGCTCAACCCGACATCCTGCTGGACCAACATGAGCCTTTGGAGCCTGACAAGCCAGGCACTTGGCTTTTCTTCGATGTTTCGTAATTCCAGTTTTTTTAATCCGGAAGGCATGGGCAGCTGGGACCGGGAAGGGATCCGGCAGGTTGACGTGGTCACCGGTTGCTTTTTTCTTATCCGGCGGGACTTCTGGAACAGCCTAGGCGGGTTCGATAAAGCCTTTTTTATGTATGCAGAAGAAGCGGACCTCTGTGCACGCGCGGCAAAAGCCGGAGCGAAACCCATGGTCACATCAGAAGCCACAATCATTCACCACGGCGGCGCATCGGAAACGGTCCAATCAGACAAGCTTGTGCGGCTGATAAAGGCAAAAATGACGCTTATATATAAGCACTTTCCCGCAGCAACGCGGGGACTGGCCATGTGGCTGATGAAACTTTGGCCACTATCGCGTTATCTCGCGCATCTCATCCTTGCCAAGATCGGGCGCCAAAGTTCAAAGGAATCGGTTAAAGTCTGGAAGAGTGTATGGGACCGACGGGATATTTGGACGGATGTGACCGACTAGATCCGCCGCCTTTTTAACCAACCAGATTTATAAGAAATTGTGCATTCCCTGCACTATAGTAATATCAATCAAAATAACTAAAAGGGCGACAGGGACGTGACTTCTCGACATCTGATATTTTCATTCATGGCAATGGCTTGCGTTTGGACGACCCCCGCCATTGCACAGGATCTGTTCGTCGATTTCGAAAAAGGCAAGGACAGTAACAGTGGTATTACGAAGTCAGCGCCATGGCAGCATGCACCCGGTGATGCGAACGCGGCTTCGAATGCGGGTAGTTATAAACTACGCCCCGGCGACGTCGTCAATTTCAAAGGCGGCGTTGAGTATCTGGGAAGCATCGCAATTCCGGCCGGCGGTTCAGACTCTCAACCCATCACCTATAAGGGTAACGGATGGGGAGAGGGTCGCGCAATCTTAAGCGGCGCCAAGGAGTTGAAAGCGACCTTCACACCCTGCGCCTCCGCCAGCGACTGCCACAACAACCCCAATTGGGAAAAACTGTTCAAATCCAGCTTGGAAGAAGATGTCAATCCCTTCACACCCATGTTCCTCTCTGACCGGCGAGTATGGATTGCGCGTGAACCTAATCAGCCGGACCCATTCTGGTTTGACGATTATGAGCATTACAATGTAGTCGGCGGGGATGTTAATCGCTCTGTCATGGGCGCGGACTATCTCACCCTCGATAACGGTCTCGATAACACGGACGAAAAGAATTGGCAGAACGCGCGGATTGCGGTCTGGATGAAACCCAATCTTGTCTTGCTGACGGAAGTTACCGGAATTGATACGGCATCAAACACGATAAAGTTCAATCCACCCGGCAATGATCCTTACACCGATCGCGAATCATACTATGCCCTGTTCAATCGCCCATCTGACGTCGACCAACCGGGGGAGTATTTTATCGATAATGAAGCGCGCCGGATCGTGATCTGGCCGGAAAACCCGGAGACGATGGAGAACAGCCGCCTCTATATCAACGAATTAGCCGCCGGCTTTAATATCAACGGGAGCAGCAATCTCGTGATAGAAGGGTTTCACATCCGCCACTATTTCGGCGATCATGACGGCTGGGCCAGCGGAACTGCAATTATCAATTCGGATCATCCGGTCCGCAATGTTGTCATTCGCGACAACTATATCGACCATCTCCGCTCTGTTGAGGGAATTGGCGCGATCCAGCTTCACAAGGCACAGGATGTGGTTGTCAGCAACAATACGGTCACCAACAGTCAGAAAAGCTCGGGCATCCGGTTCGGTTTTTCAAAAGACATCATCATTCGCGACAATGTGATTCACAAGATAGGCCGGACGGGAATTCGCCTGATCGAGACAGAAAACATTCAGGTAACCGGCAATACTCTTTCGGACATTCTCGGTGTCCATGGCAACGGCATGTCCGTTTACCTGAAGAACAAGGCGATCCTTGTTGCCGAAAATATGTTCGATAATGTGCCCTTTGCCTTCACCTATCACGGTACAGGGAATATCGAGGAAGCCAACAGCATGTGGCTTCTGAGCAATATTTTCCTGGGGCGCGTTCGCAGCTGGGGCAGCCAGTTCGGATCGATGCATTTTCTACATAATATGATACTGGCGGAAGTGGAGCCCGGCAAATCTATCCAGATTCCCGGCCATGAACCCTCTACCGTCTTCAAAAATAACATTATTGATGGCTTGATCGTCTCACCGGCGCCGGAGGATTGGGTTTTCTCCCATAATATCTATTCCGGGCTGAGCTGGTTGCAATCGTCGAAATATGGCTGGACCCTGGAGCCCGGCGGCGATATCGACGAGGGAATTACGGATGAAATCTGGGGTTTCTTTTCAGAGAAGCAAGCGAACGTCGCGCGCGGACAGGGCGATAATATTTACAAACTGTTGCCCGTGGCCCGGTTTAAGGCCTATGATTTCAGCCACTGGAAAGAGGCGCGCGCCATTGGTCCCCGCGCCATCCCTAGTCCATAAGGCCCGAAACTAAGCGTCCATCATCTGCTCGGCCCAAAGCTCCGCCGTGAGGAGCTGATATATACGGGCAGAATTATCAAGGCGACCTGACTTATGGTCCTTGATCAACTGCTGCACATAGTCGGCGTCGAACCAGCCACGGGACTTCAGCCGTGCCGGGCTTAGGGTGTCCTGTAACAATTCAGACAACTCACCGGAGATCCAACTTCGGATCGGGACAGCGAAGTTTGATTTGGGCCGGTAGATAATTTCCTGCGGCAGATATTTTTCGGCGACCTTTTTCAACAGGTATTTCGATGTGCCGTTCTTGTATTTCATATGCCCAGGCAGGTTCATGCTACTGGCGACAAACTCACGGTCAATAAAGGGCACCCGCACTTCAACCGACTCAGACATGGAGGACCGATCCGTATAGGTGAGGTTTAGTCCGCACATGAAGAGCTTGATATCTGTTTGGCAGAGCTTGTTATAGGGGTCATCCTGATAGGCAGATTCCATGACGCTGTCATGATATTCGGCAAGGGCGCCAAGCTCACTTTCCGCGACATCGGGCATCAGTTGCGACAGAGATTGCTGGTCATACTGCGCGTAGCTTCTGAGGTAGGCCTCATTAGAGGGAAGCTCCGCGAAGGAGAGGAATTTCTTCGCCCAGCGCCCCAAACGAAAGCCCCGACCACCAATCTGAACCGGTAATGCATTGGTCACGGCGCGGACAGGTCCGCGCACAATTTCGGGCAATTTCCGGTATTTCTCCGCCATCAGCCAGGCTTTTTGCCGGCGATATCCAA
Source organism: Sneathiella sp. HT1-7 (assembly GCF_020731145.1). Classification (GTDB taxonomy): domain Bacteria; phylum Pseudomonadota; class Alphaproteobacteria; order Sneathiellales; family Sneathiellaceae; genus Sneathiella. The sequence continues at coordinate 744,065 of NZ_JAJFZN010000001.1, forward strand.
AATGCATCTCATCCGCGCCCATGCCGGAGAGTAACACCTTAATCCCCATATCTTTCGCTGATTTACAGATCAGCTTGGTATTGAGTGCGGCGGGGTCGCCTATCGGTTCATCCAGGCTGTAAATGACTTTCGGCAGCAATGACATTAGATCGGGGTTGACGACAATCGACTCGTGATCGAACCCTTCTTTCTCGGCGAGCATTTCCGCATATTTCTGGTCATCGGCCATTTGCTCGACACGTTTGTCCGCTTCCGACATGCCAATTGTGAAGGTTTTGAGTTTCCCGAGTTTGCGCCGCGCGATTGTACTGACCAATGACGAATCGAGCCCGCCACTCAAGAAGCTTCCGACTTCAACATCGGACACCAGATGCCGGTCGATGGAACTTTCGAAGCTTTTTGTTAGTTCCTCCACCGCGTCCCGCTCATCAATCGGACCCGCGTGATAGTCAGGCAGCTCCCAATAAGTGCTTTCCTTGATATTCCCGTCTGTATCGACAACCAGATATTGCCCCGGCTGCACCTTGTGAACACCTTCGAAAATACAGAAGTGATCCGGCAACCAAAGGAGCTGCATACTAGAGGCAAGGGCCGCAAAGTTTACCTGAAACGACTCGTCAATGATTTTTGCAATGGTTTTAAGTTCGGACGAGAAGCAGAAATTCTTACCCTTCTTAAAGAAAAACATTGGCTTGATACCAAAATGATCACGGGCGAGAAAAAGCTCCTTCTTCTCGCGGTCATAAATCGCAAAAGCAAACATGCCGATGAAATCTTCAAGACATTTCGGTCCCTTCAGGCGGAACAGTTCCAACACCACCTCAGTATCTGACCCGGTTTTGAATTCGACCCCATGTTCCGTCTCAAGTGTCTTTTTGATCTCTTTATAGTTATAGATCTCGCCATTATAGACCATGACATACTGATGTTTCTGCATCGGCTGATCCGATCGCGCGTCGACATCAATGATCGACAAGCGCTGATGGGCGAGCGAGATATTCCCCTCCGACCAGACGTCCTGCGAATCCGGTCCGCGATGCTGCTGGATCACAGACGCGGCGTTCGCATGTTCAACATGGTTCGGGAAATTCAAAAATCCGGCTAAACCGCACATGGCTATAATCCTAAATTCAGCATTTCGCTGAGTAAATTTACGTGTTGGTCCAATATTTATTGGGGTCTATGTGATCAAGTCCACTGAAATAAAACCCCACCATAATCTTCGCGCGAAAAAACCGACACCAGAACAATATCAAAATCGATTTCAGCTTGTCTGCAAAATATGGAAGCTTCCTGTCCTTCAGCGCCCGGATGCTGTGCGGAACGGCGGAAACAGCCGTCGCCACGCAAAGGGCCGGCCATTTAAGCGCGAAGCCCGGTTCTTTCTTCCACATGTTAAACGTCATCGCCGATTGTCGTTTCCATTTCGCCCGCAACTCATCAAGCGTGGCACGGGCGGGATGTTTGGCAATACAATCCCCGCCGAAATGAAACTTCGCGCCAATGGCGTAGGCGCGTTGGCACCAGTCCGTATCCTCGGCAACATCGGCATGAAAAGTACCGACTTCCTCGAATAGCGCACGACTCGTCCACATATTGCCGGTCGCGGCATCGCCCTTCTTGGTATAGCCTTCCTGATCCATGGAGTAGGTAATCTCGAACGCCTCAACACTATTGGGCCGGTCATGCTCCGGATAGATGATGATTTCTCCGGCCATGACGCTGCGTTCGCCTTCGTCCCGCATATGGTTGAGGCCATTTTTCACAAAGTCCGGATCCAGCAGGCAATCACAATCAGTAAAGGCTAGGAATTTTCCCTTGGCAATCGCCGCGCCAGCATTTCGGGCGGGTCCAGCACCGCGAGCTGTTTCAACCACGAGGGAGACAGTCAGGTTATAGGCGTCCAGCCCTACGACCGCTTCTTTCGAGTTGTTATCACACACAATAACCTCGAACCTGCTCTTGTCATAGGTCTGCGCTTCCAGCGTCGCCAGACATTCTGCCAGGCCAGCCGGATCATTATAATGCGGTATAACGATGCTTAGCTCGAGTTCTTCCATTGCGATCTAAATCCCCTTCAAAGCAAACTTAAATCATCTCGAGTTAATTTTTATTAAAAAGCGCGCCAGTTATGGGTCTGATTTTCATTCAGTTATAACGGCTTAGGCATATCGGAAGATTGTTGCGCAGTTTGGATGGTCCCTTGCGGCATTTCAGGTGGCGCAGCCGCCGGCCGGCCGGTCCGCGCCGGAACCTCATTCCAGGCAACACCGGCACTAACCAGCATGCCTAGCAGAATATTTGTCAGGATCAATGGCTGTTCGAACAGGCCGACCGACATACTGGACACATCCAGCGCGATGAGGGCGGAAATCAGGAAGAAAATCAGTTTCCGGCGATACGGGTCCTTCGACGTCTTTCTGGTTTTCGCGCCATAGCGCACCGCATTGACATGCGAGAACACATACATCAGGAAGGCCGGAATACCGCCATTGACCGCCACAATCACGAAATGATTGACCAAGTCGATATGACGCCGCCCGTCGAGCAGGCCACCCCAGTAATTAATGTCTATCCCGCTGGAACCAAAAATCCAATAGTCGCGCCACTGTTCCACCGCGACCTCCAGCAGGCGAGTACGGTACCACGCCGTTGTGGAGTTAAGCGCAAGATAGTCGATGAGATTGTAAAAATGCCGGTTCGACGCAAGCTCCAAAAATATGGCAAAAGCCAGCATCACATAGAGTGTCGGCTTAATCAGGCTCGGGCGGAGAATATACAAATTGCAGAATATCAGCGTGACAATGGCAAGCCAAGGGCCGCTAGACATGGAGGCCAACCCACCAACCGCCGCAAAAAGGGCGGTAAAGGTGCTCATTTTTCGAACCCGCGGATTGGCGCGTATTGCCCAAGCGATCCCGGCGATTAGCATCATCGCCATGCCATAATAAATATGAACGGAGGTACTTACCTTCGCACGCATCATACCAAGACGGAATTCCGGCTCTTTCGCAATCCAGACCCAGGTCCGGTAAGAATCCAGACCAACGTAGGGTGATGTAGTCGTATAGGATTCCTGCCAGCCCATTACGCACATGAAGGCGGCGATCCCAAAGAGCGGCAGCGCAAGGCCGCCCGCATCCTGAATAGAGCGAATGCCGAGCCGGGCGACAAAATACATCAGGACGGTATCAAATCCGTAGCCAATCATCTCGATCGTTTTGTCAGATTCCGCCCCGGCCATCATTGTTGCAAGAACCGTCCATGCCCAGAGGAAAAAGACCAAATAATCGACCGAGCAGACATTTATTTTTGCGTTTCGGCCCTGAATAATGAACCGGACCAGCAGCGCGAGGGCAATCAACCGAGGGGCAGACATATCCGCCGGACCAATTGGCACACGGAGATATTCCGGCCATATCATCATGGAAATGATAAGAACGCCAATCGCCGCGCCCGGTCGCACCGAAAGTGCAAGCAGGCCCAGAGCGACTGCAACAAAGGCGGTTACACCGACCATTATCCCTTATCCTTTGCTGGAGGAGTCCAGCTTTCCACATCAATCCGCTTGTTCAGGCGTTTTCTGAATATCCTGAGGACTGTCCCAGTAATCGATTGTCTCTTTTCGTTCAGGCTTAAATCACTCCACCAGAAGCGTGCCATCTTGAACCCAATATATTTGGGAACCGCGGCGCCGAAAAGACGTAACATAAGCAATCTTGCCCAAACACTTCCTCTTGACCCAAGCAAATTCGGCTGAGATCGCGGAAAAAGCGACAGATCGTGGTTTTCGAGCGTGATATAACCCGCCGCTGCCGCATCTAGAATATATTGCCGTCCTTTTTCAGTTCGCGCAACGATCAGGGATTTACCGGGCTCCCCCTCCTCGATCGGTCGGTACCATGGGTCGCCCACGGCAATATCCGCAAACTCACCCGTATGATCGGGACAGATGTAACATCGCCATTGCCGGTATTTCTGCAAGAACCCCCAGGATTCTGCGTATGTCATCTCGACAGTTTTTTCAGCGCCTGCGTCATCTTCATAAACGACTTTCCACATGCCAGGCCAGCCATTGCCGCGAAAACGCAGGCTTTTGACCTTTGTCGGATCTGGGATGCCTTCTCTCTTCAACAGTTCCAACGTTCCTTTGGTCGATGGCGTTCCGGCGCAGAAAAAAGCGATTGTTATGCCGATTTTTTTATCAAGCTCAAGGTCCAGTTTGCGGGCTTTCTGAACAGCAGCAACATCACAAGGTTTGCCGATGAATACAGATGGCGCCTCTTCCTTTACTACAAGGTCCAGTCCGTCGCATGGACTCGCCGGGGCATAGCGTGATCCGGTAGAGGCCGCTAACTCAGTTCGACTGTGGCTCAAGGTTGTCTCGTTCAGGTAAGGGACATCCGACCTTGCCTTCGTATGCAGCGCGCCAGAAAATCCTTTTTGCTCAATCCCGAAAACGGCGAGGGTCGTTGCCGCCCCACCACTGGAGCCGCCTTTTCGAATCCCGTCATCCGCAGAAAAACCTTCCCAAACATCAAGGACCGGACCCCATCCATCCAAGAGTTCCTTCTCAATGCCCGACGCATTCTTATTGAAGTCATGTGTCAGATTGGCTCCGGGGCAGGATTGAAGCGCCTTTCCCGTTTCAGGCGCCGCATCTTCGCGCACGAAAGGCCGACGTCCAAGTTCCAGCGCATCGCCCATCTGGAACCTTTCCGGCTCCACAAAGGCGCAAACGCCGCAACCCGTGCAGAGTTGACGGCTGGTAACGTCAGTAATGTTACAGATACTCTTACTCACTACTCAAACCCCTGCGTTTCCGCTTTCCGCCTTTTGCAACACCACTTCCGGTGCCGCATTCTTATCCACGCCATCCATATTCTGGATAAACTGAGATATCCCCTGCTCCGTCACAGGATCGAAGAGGAGATCATTGGCCTTCATAAGGTCGGGAAGGCTGAGGTTCCACCATTCAGATTTTTTTACCAGCTCGGCCACCTCGGGCGTAAAACGGCGGCGGAACTCCTTCGCCGGATTACCGGCAACAATTGAAAAATCATCAACGTCTTTCGTTACCACTGAATTGGCACCGATAATCGCCCCATCGCCGATCCGCTTACAGCCCGGCAGAATAGTCGTGCGACTACCAATCCAAACGTCATTCCCAATGGTGAGAGGGTTGTCCTGATCGAGCGGGATCGTGTCCTGATCCACAATATTGAGATGGCGATTATAAAAGAACGGATGCTGTGTAAGGGTTTCTGCCGGATGATTGCGCCGGAAAACCATCAACTCACTCCCGAAAGAGCAATAAGCACCGATCACCGAACCGGAAGGGAAAACACCCGGATCAAGACACGGACCATAGCTGTAACGCCCAACCTTAACACCGTAATACTGTTTCATGATTTTTCGGCGCGTCTGGGAATAGAATAAATTACCTTCAAAGCGGTCACAGAGGAAGAAACAAATCCGACGTAAAACGCGAGACTTATAGGCACGCAGGATCAGATTTGACCACGGGCTGAGGGACTGGTCGTGTTGAAGTTCCGCCCATCTGATCTTTTCGGCTGAAAATCTGTCCTTCATGTATCCCAATCCATCTTGATAAACAGTCTCATCTTCCTAAACCTGTGCTTCGGTCTGTGTGTGACCGGATTGCTTGAGCCATCTCACAAGATCCAGTGCAGAAAGCATAAACAGGCCCATCGCGACCAGTGTCAGCAAAATCGATCCTCCAATTTCGAAAATCGGGTCCAGACCCGTTGCAAAATTGGCCGATAGAAAAATGGCCAAGACGACAAGTGAAATTGAAACTACGATAGATTTGTAAAGCAAAGATAAATCAATGCCAAATTTTCGCGTGAGCAAGAACAGGAAGAATATAACTGCCAAGGTTTCCCCGATAATACCGCCGATGACAATACCAAGAACCCCCCAACCCTGCCATACCGCAACGAGAGCGAAAATCAGCGCAAAACTCCGCACGATATTCGCATAGAGGGGAAGTTTCGTTTTCCCGCAGGAAATGGCAATAATGGTCGGACCCGCTTTTGCCATACGAATACCCTGCATCAGGGCAAGCCAGGCAATGATCTCGACGCCGCCGACATAGTCGTTTCCGAACAATAGAAGTAAAAATGCCGGGCCTGCAAGCGCCAGCCCAACGCTGATGACGATACCAATCAACAGACAGGCCTGCGTGGTGGCGACAGCGCCCAGTCGCAGCTTTTCTGGATCATCCTGCACCTTGGAGAGCATCGGCATGAAAAACGACTGTGCCGCATTGGCGAAAACCATCGAGGGAAATAAGGTGAGAGTGAAGGCCGCGCTGAACCAGCCGAGATCTTCCATGCTGTAGGCAATACCAACGATACCACGGTCCGCCTGAAAAATACCGAACAACAGGAGCCCATTCAGCATTAACGGCCAGCCGAATGAAAAAATCCTGTTAAGATACTTCCGGTTGAGCTTGGCGGAATATCGCCGCTTTGCAACAAGGAAGGAAAGAACCACAGTGAAGACTGCCTGCACCGTGATGATCCACAACATCACCCGGTAGTCCTTGAAATACAGGGCGAGCGGAGCGGCCAGCGCAACCGCAATAATCTGCGGCACACTCTCTACAAGAACCGACGGACCAAAACTCATTTGACGCTGGAAGCGCGAGGCGTCCATATGCACAAAACCTGTAATTAACGGCAATACGGCCAACCATTGAAACGCCCAGATAAGCTCAGGCAGGTCAAAAAGATGAGCAATCGGGCTTGCTACCGCATACATGATTATGGCCAGCACAACCCCGCGCAGAATATTAAACGCCTGCACCGTTCCCTGGAGTTTTGGCTCGTTCCCGTCAGCCGCCTGAACAATCAGCCGGTCAACACCTAGGCCCGTGGACATTTGCACCAGTGCCATGGTAATGCCAAAGGTCGCTGCGATACCGAAATCTTCCACACTAATCAGCCGCGCGATGATGATATTGCGCGCGAAAGTGCTCAAAGCGCCGACGGCTCCTCCGAATGAGAGAAACAGTCCGCTTCTTAGATGGCCCTTAAGTATCACTTCCCGCGGCCTTTCAAGTTAATTGTTCTTGCTAGCGACAATATCCAGAATGTAATTGGAAATGATCGACATCTGTTCATCAACACGCCGCTTTACTTCGGGAAGTGAATTTTCCAGAGATGCGTGGAGGTCGCCACGCCGCAAAAGCGAGCCTTTCAAGCTCTCTATCACATCCTGGGTATTCAACGTTCGAGGATCAAAAACCTCATCGCCCTGACCGCATGTTTCAAATACGCCTTTAGTCTTGTCACTATAAGCAATGGAGGTGGTAGGAACACCCCGTGAAAGCGCCGCGATTGTCGAATGCATTCGGGTTCCGCAGAACCAGTCCATATTCGAGATCAGCCATTTCACCTGATTCTGATCGAGCGTATCAGGCGAGACAAATACCCTGTCTTTAAATTTGTCCCCAACCCTCATCGCCACTTTTTCGCAGGCTGCATAGTCGGATTCAATATATTGGCGGTCACTCATGACATGAGGGATAAGAACAAGGTTCGCATCAGTTTCCGCAAGCAGCCAATCGCAAAACTCATGAATAATCTCGTTATAATTCGCCTTAAATCCATATTGGGACACGGCTGCATTGGGGTCGTTATATATAAGGCCGCTTACATTCAAACCGACAAGCGGTTTTCCTGGCCGTTTTTCCTGAATCACCTGACGAAGGGGTGGATCAATCATTTCCTCGGCGCTTCGGATCCCTAATGCGAAAGCGAAATCCACGCCGCTTCTATGACGCGCAGGATCAAACTGTTCGCCTAGCATATTTTTAAGTATCTCATAGCTGTTCGGATCGCGCGCCCAAGCCATATCCGCACCCTTGACCGCTTTAATGGCAATCCGGTTGAACTTCGGATCATAGTAAGGGCCGTAGGTTTGCGGCAATAGTATAAGCGGAACGTGCCTTTTCAGGGAAATCAGCTTTGGGCGAACAACGCTCATAAAACGCTTCTCGCCATAGATGTCACTAAAACTGTCGCCACCGGAGATATCAAGGACCACGTCAAAATTGTCGATATCCCGAACGACGGAATTCATCATCCCGCCCAATACGCCCAAATGCGAGAGCGCAGAAATTGCGACAATATTTTCCGGCAGGTAGTAGCGATGCCCGGCGCGAATACCGATATGCTCTACCTCAAACTTATGACCATCGGAAAAATGATGGATCTCGGAACGCTTGCCGAGTTTATTATCAAAGACGGCAAAGTGGGCATTGGGCACCCGTTCCGTTATTCCTTCGACGGTCGACGCGAAAAGAGCGGAGACACCCATATTCGACGTATCCGGCGCCGCCCCGAATAACCCGATTTTTATTCCAGATTTACTATCGGACATTACTTTATACTTACCAATTTTTGTTCACATAACCATCTAGTCCGGTACATATACCGGAAGAACCTTAAACAACTCTTTTGAAAAGGCCGTTAATTCTGCATCCGCCTGTGCCTCCGTCATATTTGCCTTTATCGGCATCAATAACCGGATGAGCGAACCGTCCGTCCGGGCAGAGGAAAGCCCGCCCAACAACAGATTGAACTTCGCCTTATATTCATTCGCGATATACTTACCACGCTGCTTGAACCAGTAATATACCAGCAGCCTGTCCTCGCCATGAGTAACAAGCACCCGGTTGACCGGCACCTCATTCGCGCCATTTTTCAGCGTGATTTCCGACAGATTCTCTATTTTCCAACCGCCGGAGGGAATGCAAACGCGCGGCGAATGCGGTGTGCTTCCGGCAGATTGCCGATCATAGTACCCTATAAACAGGGTTATCGGCAGCACTTCGCCCCCACGGTAATGACCGAGGAAATAATCGCTCATATTGAGGATGGTCTGCTCCACCTTGGGGAGCACGTCTTCCTCGGCGATCATATCATTGATCCTGAGCGGAAAGCTGTTAAACATTTTTCGGTCCGGGATTTCCGGCTCTATTCCCCGGATCATGACGATTGCAGGAGCAAAAGCAGCACAGAGCAGCAACGCACCGACAATCGGCCCGACGCGCACTGATTTTTCCGTTTGTTCCGCCGCAGGAACAGATGCCTTCAGGACACCGCCGCCAAGCGTTGCTTTTTCGTGCTTGTTGAGCGTCAGATAGCAGATTACCATCATAACGGCGAAGGAGAACAGGAAGAAAACCCAGCCTTCAAAGAGATGGAAAAACCCGTCCGAGACTGCCGTATCTGTCCATTCCGCAAAGGCCCCGGTCAGGAATATCCGGATGCTGTTCATAACAATGGAAACAATGCCCGCAATGACTACAAACAGGGCCCGCTTCCAAAGCGGTATGTCGAACAGCATTGCCAGAAGGACACCCAGCCCAATCATCGGATAAAGATATCGCAAGCCTGCACACGCCTCTACAACCGCCAGTTTGATGGTACCCATATCAATGATATTTCCATCCTGATAGACGGAGATACCGGCAAGTCGCAAAAGAGCAACGCTCATATCCGTAGAAAGAAGCTGCAATCCATATGTCAGGTTGGCATTCAGAAAGGCGGGCGGTGGCACCACAAAGGGTAGCAGGATAAGTGACGGCAGCACATAACGGCCATAGGTTACGCCGCCAAACACAACGAAAAGCCCGAGAATCGTCAGAAACAGGCTGAGATGGCGGACATTCTCAATCCCCGCCTTAACCGCCAGAGCATATACCGCCATCGAGATCAGGCAGAAAACAAGCCCAATCCAGTTCCCGCGCGTGTCATGTGAAGAGAGAAGGTCTCGCCGCGCCCAAAGAAGATAAAGCGCAACTGCCAACATCAGGGGGCCGTGACTGAATTCTTCAACATTCATCCAGTCATCCCACAGCAGCAGGCCGTCGGGTATATAGATCAGGAAAACCAAGCACAGAAGAACTGGCAACAACAGTCGTGTTCGGTCAATCCGTTGTAGGGCCAGTTCCATTCATCCTCTCGCTATTCTTCCTTTACTCAATTATCGCGATAGAAATACGACAGGCTACATTGCCGCTGCCGTGGCCATAACTGAGCTCTAGTAATAGTAAGTTTTAGCGATTTCCTCTGATTTATTCAGAACGACGCCCAAGAGGTTACTCGATTGAAGCTGACGACGGCAATCCTTGACTTCGCTGGGCTTAGTTTCCCCGCTGGCCACTACCATTAACACGCAATCAACCTGCGGAATAAAGGCAATGGCATCGTCCGTCGCGTTAAGCGGCGGCAAATCAAAAATACAGATACGCTTCTCATAGCGATCCCGAAGGTCCGCCACCATGGATTTTACCTTGCGTGATGTCAGAATTTCAGTTGAATTCTTAACCGGCCGGCGGTTTGGCAGAACCACAAACCGGGGAATGCCCGGGTTCACCAAGGCATCATTAAACTCGATCTTGCCATCGAGATAATCGGCAAAGCTATTCTCTTTTGGCAACCCCAGATAGGCAGCCACTTGCGGCCGGCGCAAATCAAAATCGACAAGAAGTGCAGTATAGTCCGTTTGCTTGGCAATACTGAGAGCCAGATTGATCGAGACAACCGTTTTACCGCATGCCTGCGTTGGCGACGTTATGGCGAGCGTCCGCCAGTTATTCGCCTCCATCTTCGCCAGAACCTGCGTCCTCAAAATATCAAAGCTGATTGAGTTGGGATCTTCGCTGTCCAAGGTAATGATTCTGTTTTCTTCCAGATGTGCCATATTGAGATCGACAACACGTGTCTGGTTGTAAACGATCGGGCCTTCGACAATCTCCGCGTTGCGTGTCGCCCTCTTCGTGGCGCCTGTACGCTCCGAAAGACCGCCCACCTGCTTTTCTTTGGCCTTGGCAATGGCTTCCTTAATACGTTCCACGTCAGTCCCCTCTTAAAATGCGACCAATAGTCTATCGATAGCCACCCAGGCCGAGTAAAATAGATCGTCCAACGGCTGGTAAAAATAATGTACCGCCGCGAGTAACAGGGCAACCAGAGCAACCGGGATAAGAAGATACATAAAAATCTTCATCCGGTTCTGCACATTCTCTTTACGTGTGTGAATATACGGTATGGATACGATAGGCGGATGCTTAAGCACCGCTTCCAGCTCAGATGCGCTGTGGATTCTCCGGTCGATCAATTCGATCAGGAAGACGCAAGCGACTCCGACAACAAGCGCGAGAAACCCACCAATACCCAAAATCTTCTTTCTGTCCGGGGAAACCGGCTCTGTCGGTACGACTGGCGGTTCGAGCAGAACAAAACGTTCCGCCTTCTTTTCTTCTTCAAGATTCTGTGAGAGTTGCGCTTGTGCCTGCTTCGATTCGAGAGAGTTCAACTTATCCAGCAAATCTGTATAAGTCCGATCCAGAACGGTCAAGCCGCGTTCAACCTGCGGAATTTCGAGGATGACCCCTTCAAGCTCCTTCATCTTTGTAGTGGCTGCCGAGATTTGACGACGCGTTTCCGCAATTTTATCATCTGTCGCCGCGATGCGAATCTGAAGTTTTTCAACGACAGGATTATACACACTGCTCGCTACTGATTGGTCCTGGGCCGTCGCTGCACGCGCAGCGGCTGCTTCCTGCTCAACTTGCTGTTCCAGGGCCGCGATACGCTTTTTCAGTGCCATAATATCTGGATGTGAATCCGTCAGCCGTGTGGAAGCATCCAACAGGCTGTCTTTCAAGGTAGAGAGGTTTTGCGCTAGCTCAGACTGTTCGCCGCCACTAGCAGTAAGGCCCGACCGGGCAGAAGTAAGTTCAATTTCCAGATAGCGTTTGTCTTCTTGAAGTGCGCGCAAATCACGGCGCAGATCGCGAATTTGATCTTCCGATCTATCCAGCATGCTCTGACGCAGGCCGAGGTGCTCTGGCAGAGCGTCCTTATATTTCTGTTTATAGGCGACAATTTCACTTTCAACCTGGGTCAATTGACGGCGAACTTTATCAGCCTCATCGGTGAGAAAAGCCGTTGCTTCAGTTGCCCGCTCGGTCCGCGTGCGCACATTTTCACTCAGGAACAATGTGACCAGTTCATTGGCTACATCGGTCGCAATCTGCGGATTTTCATGGCTAAACCCGACATAGAAAGCGATCGTCGTCTCCCTCCGCCTGTTTCCGGAAAAAGATGAGGTGATCACATCAATCGCAATGTTATCCTGCATCTTGAAGACAAGCTCGGATACCGTCAGAAATTTTCTGTCATCTCCATAGACGTTGAATTTGTCGATAATTTTCAGCAGATTCTCCCGGGTCATCACCCGTTGTTCAATCATCCGGATACGTTGGTCTGGATCGGTACTAACGGTCGATTCAATAAGATCGGGTGAGATTTGCTGCGTTTCGACAAGAATAGTGCCGTAGGAGCTATAATGCGGCGGCAAAATCAGGATCACCGCGACGGCGCCGGCCAAAACCAGAACGAACGGAATCAGAAAGAACAGAAACCGCCTCTTGGCAGCAGAAACGATCCGCTCAAAATTGATCGGCGAAGCTTCTTCTTCGGGGAGTGTAAAATCTTGGCTCATTCTATTGCTCGGAATTTTTTCAATTCAATCGTTCAAATTAATTTCTGGTCGACGTCTTGTAAGTCGCCCTTATGGTTAAAATTTTACAACCATTCGAGCCGATCAACAAATGCCACATGCCTTTTTAGGCTCAAAGAGTTAAGGAATGGTTGGTAACTGATATAAATTGGCAACATTGCGCTAAATCTTAACGTTTTTCGCAGCAAAAAATATGCCCGGACAAAACTCCCGCCTGAGAAACTATACGGGAAACAACCAACAGTTCATGCCCTCTTTCTCAGCGTCAAAGGGGCAAATGTCAAGGATTGATACGGTCAATAGGCGTTTTTATTAACGAAACCGACAAAGACCGTCATGACCAATATTTGAAGATCAAAGAACAACGACCAGTTCTCGACATAATATGTATCGTAATTCACCCTGGCTTCCATTTTCTCCAGCGTATCCGTCTCCCCGCGATATCCCTTTACCTGCGCCCAGCCGGTAATCCCCGGCTTCACCTTATGGCGGGCGAAATAGCCTTCGATCAGTTCAGAATATTCCTCGTTGTGATCTACGGCATGGGGGCGCGGACCAACAAGCGACATCGTTCCGTTGACGACATTGAAAAGCTGCGGCAACTCATCCAAGCTGGTCCGGCGGATAAATTTTCCAACCCGGGTTATGCGCGGATCATCTTTTGAGGCCTGGACAGTCTTTTTGCCTACCGCGCCATCATGATACATGGAGCGGAATTTATAGATCTCGAATACCTTGTTGTTATAGCCATAGCGTTTTTGCTTAAACAACACCGGCCCCTTGCTCTCCAGCTTGATCGCGATAACAACTGCCAGCAAGAGTGGGGAAAACAGAAGGAGTGCCAATGAACCCAGAATACGATCTTCCAGTGCCTTCACGACAATCTTGAATCCGGAAAGCGGCGAATCCACCACTTCAATCATTGGCAAGCCGCCAAAATGGTTAGGGGATGGCCGATGCGGAAAACGAAAGCCGACAAGATCAGACACCAAATGGACATGAGCCGGAAGTTCACGCAGCCGACGGACAATTTCCATCTGACGCTCATCCGCGTTCCACGGTAGTGCGACAATGATATCGTCAACACGGTTTTCGCGGACGAATTTTATCAGTGCCTCAATATTCCCGAGGAGGGAATGTCCGGCAACCGTAGGGCCGACGCGGCCAATGCGATCGTCGAAGATACCGACAACCTTATTAACCGTTGGCTTTTCATTTTCGAGCTGGCGCAATAGCTGTTCTGTCTGCTTTCCGCCGCCAAGAACAACGACTTTACGTGTGCAAACTCCCCGATTGGCCAGATAATTGATGATAATAAAAGCGATCAGCCGATACGACAGAATGACAACGAAGGAAGTTAAGGCGAAACTATACATCCAGATCCGCGAATATTCCTCAGATACCTTGAGTGAGAAAGCCACCGCCAGCAGCAGCATGAAGGTTGTGAGGCAAACAATGGCAAGGTTCGGCAGGTTGGTAAGCGGCGCAAGCAGTGTCGAAAAGGAGTAGATCCGCGCATAATGTCCAAGGAAGAAAAAGATGATTATCGCCAGGATAACCGCATACAGATAGTATTCATGGGCAAACAAACTGCCGCCAATCACGAAATAATGGCTGAGAAATCCGGCCAAAAATAGCCACAAAAGATCAAGTACGGAGAAAATCGGGGACAAGACGCCCGAAGATAGAGGGTATCCGCCACTATATGCAGAGTCATGCTCGGTAGCAATTTTTTTGCTGTTCAGACCGTTATCCGGAATCTTATTCAACGAAATTTCTCCGACAACAGGCGCCCGTAAATCCTGCTTCAAAACCGATGGTAAAAGTTGGTTGGTAAAGCTAGTCTCGACTGCGCCCGCTGAAAATATTACAAATCATACATCGCTTGGTAGTAATTTACATGGCTTATCGTTAATTTTTCATAAATCAAAGGTCCGCAATATTACCGATGACCACAACGAATATTCATAATCAAAACAGTTATCGAATTGCCTTGTTCCTTTGGGGAGCGGGCCTGCTGACCCTGGTAATTCTCTCCCTTTTGCCGCCCGGCAATGAACCATCCTTTTCAAATCTCGTAAATGACAAGATACGGCACTTCACTGCTTATGCGCTCCTCGCACTGGCTGCTTGCTATGCGGGACGCGGCTGGCGACAACGACTGATACTCAGTACTTGCACCTTTATCGTAAGCGTTCTTGTTGAGTTTCTGCAACCCCTTACAGGCCGTGACTTCGAACTTTTGGACATTGTTGCAAATTTATCCGGTGTCCTTGCCGGTATTGCCTTTGTGGCATTGATTTTTCGCTATCGCCGCCGCTGCGTAAACCTCTAACTTTGCCTCAGGCTGCGGTCCCATAGCATGAAATGTACTCCATATTGATCTTCGCGCAGTTCAAGATGTGCCGCGTCGAGATTCCAGCGCCATGTACCAGTTGTCTTCACCTTGCGGCCCGGGCCGTATTTTTCATTAAGTGCTTTTGGAATACCAAGCTGCTGATAAGTCGCACCAGGGAGGGAAGCATCGATTTTCCACACACGGTGTCCGGCTTCCGGCGGTGTATAGCTAACACGGTAACGAATACGGTCTCCATTGCTGCCATGAGACGCAACGCACACCAGCACGAGAACCGGTCCTGTCGGACCGTCATAGCGGCTTTCTGCTGCGCATTCCGCGTGTTCAATGCCGCCCTTAATATCCTTATCGCCAAGTTGGAAGCCGGTATCCTGAAGCAGCGCCTCATGAAGCGACGGAATGGGCGGCGGCGGTATGACACAGCTGGTAATCAACAACATCGCCGCCATAACAACGGCAAAACCCCGTATCCCGCGCGCGCAGATGCGGCGCTCCGCATCCTTCATATCCCCCTCAAGCATTTTTTCCTTCACGCAGCGTCCAGCGCGCGTTCCTTCGTTGCAATGACTTCCGCCAGAATATCCTGCGGATCCTCAAGCCGGCGAATGCGCGTAAACAGCACCCCGGCCTCCCCATAGCTGCGCGCCAGCAGCTTTATCCATTGTTTTAGCCGTCCCGCCTGCCGCGGTGGATTGGCCATCCCCTCGATAAGATCGTGATATTCAGCAAGTATGCCCAGGATTTGTGACCAGTTAAAGGCATTCCCCATAACAGAAGAACTGCGCGAAGCCGCAATCTCACGTCCAAGGCTCGGGCGGGCAATCACACCGCGACCGATCATCACATCAGCGCAGCCGCTTGCCTCCCGGCAGAGAGCATAGTCCTCCGGCGTCCAAACTTCCCCATTGGCGACAACAGGAATATCAAGCCGCTCTGCAATCGGGCGCAGATATTCCCAATGAGCGGGCGGGCGGTATCCTTCCATCTTCGTGCGCGCATGAATAGTTAGCTTGCAAGCACCGGCCTCCGCGATGGCAACAGCATTCTCCATAGCGAGGGTTTTTTCAGAAAAGCCAAGGCGCATCTTGGCGCTGACCGGTATGTTTTCCGGCACTGCGCGGCGCACGGCAGAGACAATCTCATGAAGCCGTTCCGGCCATTGCAGAAGCGTCGCCCCGGCATCATGGCGGTTCACGGTTTTGGCGGGACAGCCAAAATTGATATCAACTCCCGGTGCGCCAAGCTCGGCTGCAAAGGCCGCGTTCTCCGCCATGACATGAGCTTCCCCGCCCATTATCTGTACATGAACCGGAACCCCCGCCACGGTTTTACCGCCCTGCTTCAACTCTGGGCAGAGCGTATAAAAGACGGAAGCGGGATAAAGATGCTGGCTCACGCGCACAAATTCCGACACGCACAGATCGAACCCGCCGATCCGCGTTAGTATATCGCGCATATAGACATCAACGACCCCTTCCATCGGGGCCAGCGTTACCGTAGCCAAAGTCCGTTATCCTCTATTTTCCTCGTCATATTTTAATGGTAAAATAACAACGAAGACAAAGATATAAATTAAGGAACTGTCATAGGGGCCGTTCATCGCAAAAGGAAGAGTTATATGAGTGAATTACTGATGGGCGCGGGTTCGTCGCATGGGAACATAACAGAGCTTCAGGAATTCACCGACGAAAATGCAGCTTTTGAGCGGATCACCGCGCTATATGAAGAAAACATCACTAAGGTGAAAACCCGCTTCAGCGCGTTTGAGGCCGGGGATAAATCCAGTCCCGCAGACCCCGCCTATTATCCCTATCTCGGCCTGAGTGTTGAATCCTCCGATATCAATCGCAGCGGCAAACGCTCATATGGCAAGATTGACGCGGCGGGTACCTTTGGCACAACGATAACACAGCCAGAGCTTTTCGAAAGTTATTACAAGGAGCAGATCCGGCTCATCCTGAAAAATCATCAGCGACCGGTCTACGTCGGCCTCAGTGACCGGCCTATGCCGCTTCCTTTTGTGATCGAGGCGGCGTCGTCTAATGTCTCGGCCAATGACATGCCTGCGCTGCAGTCGATTTTCACTATGCCTGACCTCGCCAATATTAATGACAGTATCGCCAACGGAACCTATGTCCCCTTGGACGGGCAGCCCCGCCCCCTCGCACTATTCACAGCAGAGCGAGTGGATTATTCGCTTGCGCGGCTTGCCCATTATACCGGTACGATACCGGAGCATTTTCAACGATTTGTGCTGTTCACCAACTACCAGCGTTATGTCGATGAGTTCGTCGAATATGGCAAGAAACAGATCCTTGAAGGGGAGGAATACCGTGCCTTTGTGGAGCCGGGTAATGTCGTGACGCCAAACCCAAATCTGACGGATGCCTCCCCGACAGGCACCGCGCCAAACCATCTGCCGCAGATGCCCGCCTATCATCTGCTGGGGGAGAAGCATATGGGGATCACGCTGGTCAATATCGGTGTCGGGCCGTCCAATGCAAAAACGATTACCGATCATATTGCAGTGCTTCGACCACATTGCTGGCTAATGGTAGGGCATTGCGGTGGCCTGCGCCATACGCAGCGGCTTGGCGATTTCGTGCTCGCCCATGCCTATGTGCGCGAAGATCACGTGCTGGATGAGGATATACACCCCTCCGTTCCGCTGCCCGCCATCGCCGAGATTCAGGTCGCGCTAACCGAAGCGGTCGCACGCGCCGCTGATGTTACTACCGGTGCCGCGGATATCAAAGAGCATTTCAGGACTGGGACCGTCTACACCACCGACGACCGGGATTGGGAGCTGCGGCACAAGGAACTTGCCATCCGCTTCAATCAGACACGTGCCATCGCGGTAGACATGGAAAGCGCAACAATCGCCGCCAACGGTTTCCGCTTCCGTGTGCCCTACGGGACGCTCCTCTGCGTGTCGGACAAGCCGATCCATGGAGAGATCAAGCTGCCAGGCATGGCCAACAAATTCTACGAAGGGCGCACATCGAAGCATCTGCATATCGGCATCGATACCCTGCAACAGCTTCGACGGCAGGGCGTGGAAAGTCTCCATTCACGCAAACTGCGCAGCTTTGATGAACCCGCTTTCCGTTAGGGACTAACGGTTAGCGGTCAGGTGCGGGATGAGAAGCCCGGCCAAATGTTTACAGAGCGCGGGCGACAGGTCATGCCCCATGCCATCGACCAGCTCCAGCTTCGCACCCGGGATCAACCGCGCCGTATCTTCCCCGGCAGCGTAAGGGATGAGCGGATCGTCTTTTCCATGAATAACCAAGGTTGGCGCCGTGACGCCAGGGAGTTCCGACACCCGCGGGTTAGAGGCCAAGACCGCCGCATATTGCCGCAAATACCCGGCAGGAGCATAGCTGCGTGTGACACAGGCGCGGATATGCCTCTTTAACTCTTCTCGATCCCAACGATAACCCGGACTGCCAATCACATCATTGACCTCAAGCCCGAACGCCACCACATCCTCCACACTCTGGCTTGCCGGGGCAGACATCAGAACGGAGGTCGCCGCCGGTGTGGACGGTGGCAGGTGGCGGTTTCCGCTCGATGACATGATGGAGGTGAGAGAGCGAAGTCTTTCAGGGTAAAAAATTGCCATCAACTGCGCGATCATACCCCCCATCGACATGCCAACAATATGTGCATTGTCAATCCCGAGGCCGTCCATCATTCCGGCAAGATCGGCCGCCATATCGCTCAGATGATAAGGAACCGTGGGCGCGTTCCCTGCCTGGAGCTGCTGCATGATACCCGCCATATCGGGCAGGCCCTTTTCATCAAGTTTCTGGGAGAGGCCGATATCCCGGTTATCAAAACGGATGACCTGGAAGTTTTCTGCAGCAATCGCCTTGCAAAAGGCGTTCGGCCAGTCAATCAGCTGAAACCCAAGCCCGGCAATCAAAATTACCGTCGGATCGGATGGCACCCCAAAGGTTTCATATTCTAGAGAGAGATTATTACTGATCAGCTTGGCCATCCGGCTTTCCTTCTATTTCAAGAAAAAAGCGGGCCCGAAAGCCCGCCTTTTTTAGTTCTGATTTTTCCAATCAGCCTGCTGACTTGATCCAGTCTTCAATGGCGCTTTTTGGAGAGGCGCCGACTTTCGTCGCGGCGATCTGGCCGTCCTTGAACAGCATCAGAGTCGGAATACCGCGCACACCATATTTTGTCGGTGTATTCGGGTTTTCATCGATATTGACTTTGGCAATCTTCAAATCGCCGCCCATTTCCTGGGAGATTTCGTCAAGGGCCGGGGCAATCTGTTTACAAGGACCGCACCATTCGGCCCAGAAATCGACCAACACCAGGCCGGAACTATCTAGGACATCTTCTTTAAAAGAAGCGTCGGTGACTTTCGTAGTGGTCATAGTATCCTCATTTCAGGCAAAAAATTAAAAGCTCTCCGGCACCCCGGCGGAAACTTCTTGTCTCTATAATTACGTATCGCCTATTGCAACGTCAAGTAACCTTGATCACAAAAGCGCATCCGGCAGTTCCATGAGGTGCGGTCCCTCCGTCCAGAGAAGCGCACATTTCACCGCTTTTCCGGGATACATCCCGCTAAGTGCGCGGCGATAGAGGGACATCTGCCTTATATATAAGGCAGGAACCGCGCTGATTTCCTGAGGTGACGGGCGATTTGTCTTGTAATCGATGACAAGAATTTCCTCATCGCCGATCAACAGCCGGTCAATCTGCCCAGAGAGAACCCGCCCCTCGATCACGCCGCTGATGGGGACTTCCGCCTGACTACCCGGTCCAAATATTGCGGAAAAATCAGGATCATTGATCACAGCGAGGGTTTCTTGCAGGATTTCCGCCTGACGATCCTCATCCAATCCGTGGATCGGGCGTGAAAGCCAGGCTTTCGCCGCCCGCTCCCGCGCGGCCAGATCAATTGACGGCAAAGTTTCCAGTAGCCTATGCACAAGAAGACCCCGATGGAACCGCCGACCGTCATCCAGCCCGAGCGGGGAAGACGCCATCGTCTCATCCTCATCGCGCGACGGTACGAGCGGTCGGGGTGGGCTTGGTTCGTCTGGCGCAGGTCGCGAAATCCATTCTGGGAGTGGCGCCAGTGGAATCGGTACCACCTCAGTCGTTTCCGCTCTTTCCGTTACTGTCCCGCTCGACCAGCGGCGCGCCACCTCGCCCCAAGGCAGTTTTACTTCTTCAACCCCTTCGCCGAAAGCCGGATCGATCAACTCATACCAGCAATCGGCGGGTCTTTTTTTCTTACCTTCCCAACCGCAGATATAGAGACGATCCTCGGCCCGGGTGAGCGCAACATAGAGGAGCCGCTTTTTCTCTTCGAGCTGCCGCTCTTTCGAAAGTTCCCGCATGCGCGCGGTCAACGCATCGTCATTGTCCGTCTTCACCGGCCAAAGCGGAAAAGGCGCCTCCTCCTCCGTCCAGAAGATTGCGGGCTGTGCGCGTGTGCCTTGGCAAGTATCGGGTAGAAAGACAATCGGTGCCTGCAATCCCTTTGATCCATGCACAGTCAGCACACGCACCTCATTGCGGCCCTGCTCCATATCGCGTTTAACCTCTGACGCGCCCGCGTCGATCCAATGCAGAAAGCTCTGTAGGGAACTCGCCTCCGTCCGTTGGAAATTAAGCGCGAGGGAGAGAAACTCCTCAATCGGGTCTGCTGCCTCCTGACCGAGACGGCCAAGCAGTTTCTTTCGTCCGCCAAGGCGGCCGAGAATATCGGCGAAGAATTCATAAACGGGCACAAAATCCGCGCGTGCCAGCAACTCACTGAGGAATGTCCGTGCCTGATCAAACAAGGGCAAGCCCGTTTTGTTATCGCGAAGAGCGCGCCACAGACTGCCTTTGCGGCCATAGGCAAGCTCGAAAAGCTGGTTGTCATCACAACCCACGAAGGGGCTTTTCAGGATCACAGCGAGATTGAGGTCATCTTCGGGAAGCAGCACAAAACGCGCGAGCGCCAGCAGGTCCATCACCGCAAGCTGTTCTGTCAGCACCATCCGGTCAGTACCCGCAACAGGAATTTCCGCCGTTTTAAGCGCCCGCACCACATGTCCAAAGAAGACATTCCGGCTCTGAACGAGGATCATTATATCCTTAGGCGCGATTGCGCGTCCGGTCGCGCTCAATATTTCTCCGGTGTCGAGCCAGGCTTTAATCTGCAAAGCAATATTCTTGGCAAGTTCCGCCGCAGGATTCTGGTCGAGGTTCTGCGCCATCGGCATTTCCCAGGGATCGGCCGCATCGATTTCCGGTGGCTTTACTGTTGGCCAGATTTCCACAAGCCCCGCCGCGCCTGCACGGCGAACCAGATGCTTGACCATATCGCCCGACGCGGTCAGTCCTTTGCGTGCTTCTTCCGCCTCAAATACCCGATCCACTAGATCGAGAACACTCTCCGTTGAGCGGAAGGAAAGATCGAGCGGGACATTCCGCCAGTCTTTCTTCGCCGCGCGAGCACGTTCTTCGAACTGGCGGCGCATCACATCAAATGTAGCGGGGTCCGCCCCCTGAAACGAATAAATCGACTGTTTTTCATCGCCCACAACGAAGAGCGTTCGTTCGGTGGGGACCGCGCCATCGCCGGAGAAAAACTCCTCCGCCAGCGCGGCGATGACCTGCCATTGCGCCGCACTCGTATCCTGCGCCTCATCGACGAGGATATGCTCTATGCCGCCGTCCAGCTTATACATAACCCAGGGCGCGACGCCGTCACCGGTCAGTAAATCGCGGGTTTTTAAAATGAGGTCATCATAATCGAGCCGCCCACGATGGGTTTTTTCCGCTTCATATCGGTCAATCAGCGCGAGGCCCAGCCGGATCAGGGCAGATGTTGAGGTCAGAACCCGCGCCTTCCGGACCGTCTCCAGCACCTTTTGAAGCCGCTCTGCCTCTTCGAGCATGACATCAAGGATTTCGGGCATGGCGTCAACGACAGCTTTGGTCGCAAGCTTAGAAAAGATTTTCCCATCATTCGTAAAAAATGCAGAGACGTATTCGTCAAAAAGCGCAGTACGTCGATCAGGCTGGAGGAGCCATGGCGCCATCTTTTCTGCTTTCTTAACATCTGAAACAGTGCCCATCAGCAGGCGGTCCACCGCGCGTCGAAGCGCAGGACCGTCAAAGGTTGTCTCCCGGCAAGCGCGGGCGATGATATGCTCTTCCGTCAACTCCGGATCGATACCGATCCTGCCCGCCAGCGCCCTGATCACCCCGTTGGGCCCGCCATACTCCGCGCGCAGGCGCAGTAGTTGACTGCGCTTACCCCCGAGATCTTTTAGAAGCTTGGAAAACCCCTCTTCATTGACCTTTTCACTCAACAGCCGCAAAGCCGCACCGAGAGCGGCATTTTCTGGTTGCTGGCATTCGAGCAATGTCTCATCGCGGGCAATCTGCATGATTTCCCCGGCGCTTCGCTCATCCATCACTTCGAAATTGGGTGACAACCGCGCCTCCAGCGGAAACCGACCAAGGACGGATTCGCAGAAAGAATGGATGGTCTGTATTTTCAAACCGCCCGGCGCATCCAACACGCTTGCAAACAGTCGCCGTGCCCAGATTGCCTCGCCGTCTGTTGCAGGCCGGCCCATTAGATCATAGAGGCTTTCGGCAAGGCGGGCATCGTCCATCACCGACCAACTGCCGAGCGTGGCATTCAGCCGGTTTGCCATTTCCGCCGCCGCTGCCTTGGTGAAGGTAATACAGAGTATTTTTTCGGGGGGCGTACCCGCCAGCATCAGCCGCAAGCTCCGCTCCACCAACACCCGTGTCTTGCCCGACCCGGCGGATGCAGAAACCCAAACCGACTTATCCGGATCGGCCGCCTGTTTCTGCCGCGCTATGCCATTGTCAACAAGGTCAGTTAAGCTCATTCCGCATCCTCCCCGCTCGACCATTCCTTGACCCGGGCGAGATGCTCATAGTCATTGAAGCGATAAGGCAGGTCCGGGCGCGGACAACTTAAATATGGCGTCGCCTGCCGGTCGAACTGCGCGATAAGGCGCAGCAGCCCTTCATAAGCCTCTTCCGCCAGCGTTTCCGGCGGTGGCGTTTTCTTGCCCCCCGCGGTACGGAATTCACCCGCCGGATCACCACCGCTTAACCGGACATAGGCAAGCTCCTCGACCGGAGCGGGGGTAATCTTTGTGAAACCACCCCTGGCCAGCATCGCCGCCTCCAGCGCGAGCTGCGGCGCAACGCCGGTCTCCACTTCGGTGATCGAAGGCGGCGCACCCGTTTTATAGTCAAGAATGGAGAGCGTGCCCTCTGCCTCCAATATATCAATCCGGTCAGCGGTCCCGCTCAAAACGAATTTCGCATGGGGCGCGGGGATATCTATCTGCCCCTTAACCTCTGTTTCCAACGTTCGAAACTTCTTGCGTCGTGCCGTCTCGAAATCAACAAACCAGTCGGCAACCCGCTCGAACCGTGGCCACCAGAACGCCCAGACGGCTGGATAGGACAGCACATCACCGAAAGCCGCCCGACCAAAATCCAGAAGCTTTTCACGGGCATCAGGGGGAAGCTGCACCGGGTAATAGTTGATAAACTCCTCCAGCGCGGCATGAATAAACGTGCCCTTATCGGCCGCTGACGGATCAGTTGAAATGTCATCGAGTGGAGAAAGCTTCAGGATCTGTTCAGCGAAGATGGAGTAAGGGTCCTTGATCCATTTCTCGATCCGTGTCACCGAGAGACGGCGCGGACGCGCATCAACCGGCGGTGTGGGACGGGGCGCGAGAACCGGTTGTACTTCCATAGGTTGGTCGAGCTGTTGTTGCCAATCAAAAACTGATCGTGCGCCGTCTGTATCCAGCGTCAGATCAAACTTCTTCAGAAAAGTTTCCAGCCGAAGCAGCCAGCGGGAGGGAACTGTCGGCGTGCCATCGATTTTCGCCGCGCGCGTCATTACCACTTCGGCGGCACCAAAGGCCTGCTGAAAGTCATGAGCAGAAAGTCCAATCTTCTGTTCCGGCAGGGGGAGGCCGAATTTTTCCCGCATCGGCCGACTCATCCAGGGATCATTTCCGGCGTCAGGGGGCCAGCTTCCCTCATTCAGCCCGCCCAGAATTACCAGATCGGCGCGCCCAAGCCGCCCTTCTATCGGACCCCAAATCTGCAGGCGCGGGTGCAGGCCATATTGCGGGCGGACCATGCGCCCGCGCATCAAGTTGTCGAGAAGCTCGGGCCAACTTGTCGGATCAAACGCATCGATCACATCAGCGGCACGCATGAGTTCCGACAGAAAAGACGCCGCGGCATCCCCGAAATTACCGCGCCAGAGCGCTGAGCTTTCCGTCTCCGCCGGGGTTGAGAGATTTTCCGCGAATTTAATAAAGAACTTCAGGAACTCTGCAAAATCAACTTCGCCATATCTGATCATTTCCTCAAGCGGAGCAGCAAGATTTGTCAGATCCTGAAACCAGTGTTTGACACTTTCCTCTGCCTCGCTCATGGAAAGCGCTCTTGCGATACCCTCAAAACCGGAGGCCGGACGCGGTCCGCGCAACGTAGCCAGTTCCAATGCGCGGACATGGCGGCGAAATATTTCCGGCGCGATGCCCCCGGACGCGAGCGGATGCTTGAGCGCAGCGAGCAACGCGACCGGTTCCGCCTCGCTTTCGATCAGTCGGGCAAGCAGGCGCAGAAAGACGCCGGGCGGCGATTGATCGAGGCTGATACCCGCGCTGTCGTCCACATCAATGTTCCAGCGGCGCAATTCCGCCCCCACCCGTCGGGAAAGATCGCGATCCGGGGTGATTAAGACGGCCGTTTTGCCATCCGTTTCCAGCGCTTCGCGCATCAGAAGGGCAATGGATTGTGCCTCTCCTTGAGCGTCCAGACAGTCGAGCTGCCGGATACCATCAAGAGCGGTCTCTTCGGGAGTCGCTGCCTGCTGCCATTGATCACTGGTCGCGGCGGGTCGCAGCGCTTCTGCGAGCAATGCCGAGCGCGCCGAGGGGGAGGAGAGGAATTCCGCATCGATGAGATCTTCAACCTCCTCCCGCGAGATACCAAACTTATCCAAAAGCAGGGAGAGGCCGTGCTGCGGATGGGTCGGATCACGGCGCAAAACCTGCCAACTTTCCGCATCCAGATGGCGATCCAGCCCGGGCAGGATAACAGTTCCATTTGGCAGCTCGGCCACGGTTTTGAGCAAAAGCGCCGTCGCCGGTATGGAACCGGTGGAGCCCACTGCATAAACCGGCGCTGTAGGCGGGTTTTCCTGCCAATGTTCAACCTGCGCCCGGAGCAGCAAGTCCCGCCGCAGTGCCGGATCGATTGCGCCTTCCGCGGCAAGGATCGCGGGCCAGTTCAGGCTGAGGATTTCAAGGAATTCAAGCGTGACCTGCCAATGGGTGGCATATTCAGCCGGGACCAGTTTCTTAAGATCCGCAAGATCCAACCCTTCCGTTTGTACCTGATCAAGAAAACGGGCGAGCGCTGAGGCAAGGCCCGCCGCCTCCGCGATCCCGCCTGCATGATCGCCACGCGCTTGGATCAGACGACTCAAGAGCAGCTGACGCCGTAAAGGGTCAATCGCAGGAGGCAGGGACAGCAGCTTTTCACCTGCCCCGCCGATGCCGATATCGCTTTCAAGCAGCAACTCATCTTCTTCCACGTCACCGATGGGGCGCATGCGCGGAAGCATTAGGGGTTTGCCCGCCGTCTCCCGCAGGAACGCGCTTTGCAATGCGCGCGCCGCGCGCCGCGTGGTCGTCAGAATAGTAATTTCACTAAGGGATTGACCATTGGCGCCGTGACGCCGCAATAATTCTCTCGCCAGAACATCTACAAAGGAATATTCCGGCGGAATATTGAGAACCTGCGGAGATTTCCTAATCTCCGTCATCGTAGCGCTTCGATCTTTTCACCCGCCTCGATAACAGCATCGGGCGTACCCACATGCAACCAGTGGCCTTCATGCAGGAGACCATAAAGCCGTCCGTTCGCAAGTGCCTTGTCATAAAGTAGGTTAAGGGAAAAGGCCCCGTCGGGCGTATCGTCGAAAAGCACCGGGTTCAAAATCTGAACTCCTGTAAAGAGATAGGGCGCGCCTTCCCCTTGCGTGCGGCGGGTCAGCCGACCATCCGAACCCAGATGAAAATCGCCTTTTCCCGCATATCCGACGGCCGTTTCCACCGGATGCAACAACAATAATGCATCCATTTTTTCACTGTCCCACAAATCATGCATTTTAAGCAGCGAGCTCGCGCCCGAATCTAGAACAATAACATCGGAATTTAGAACGAAGAACGGGCTGGCCCCCAGAAGCGGCAATGCTTTTTTGACCCCGCCGCCCGTCTCAAGCAGCACGGCCGTTTCATCGGAGACAGCGATTTCCAAATCGGTAACCGCGCCAACATATTCGGATATCTGTCCGGCCAGATGATGCTTGTTCACCACAACGGAGCGAATGCCGGCGCAGCGCAAAAGGTCAAAGCAATAATCGATCAGTGCCTGCCCTGCGACCTTTACCAGCGGTTTCGGCGTAACATCTGTAATCGGGCGAAGGCGGGTGCCGAGCCCGGCCGACAGAATCATCACGCGCATATCCGGAAGATTGGGTAAATCCGTCACGATTTCCCCTCGCCGATAGTCAATTGGAGCCAGTTGCGAAGCGCCGCGAGGCCCGGATGCGCTAAATTCCCAGCAAGGTGCTGCTGCATCCGGGGGATCATATCAAGATATCGCGTTTTCCCCTCCACCTTCGCAAGGCGGCAGAAAATGCCCATAATCCGAAGCGCCCGATGCGCGCCCAAAATGGCGTAGGATTCAAGAAATGCCGCCTCCTCCACGCCGGTTTCATCGAGATAGTGATAAATCATCTCCGCGGCCAATGTCTCATCCACATCCCGCCGGGCATCCTGCAAAAGGGAGACAAGGTCATAGGCCGCAGGTCCTTTCAGCGCATCCTGAAAATCAAGAAGCCCCAGAGCTTTGAGCCCCTTCCGGTCTTTTAAATACAACAGGTTTTCTGAGTGAAAATCCCGGAGTAACATCACATTCGGCCCCATGCGCATTCTGGGGAGCATATTTTCCCAAATTTCTCGGTAAAATTCGCGCGGTTCATCGGAGAGCGGTCCGTCAAGTTTTTCAGGCACATAAAAATCAAGAAACATCTCATTCTGCGCCCGCAGGTAATCATCGGAAAACACCGGTAGAAACTCGGGCGGAGGAGTTTTCGCGAGATCAACCAGAAAATCGACGGCAAGACAGTAAAGCGGCTTCTCCGCCTCACCCGCTTCAAAAAGCCGTGCGAACAGATCATCCCCCAGATCCTCCAGAAGCAAAAATCCCTCAGCGGTATCCTCCGCCTGAATTTCAGGCGCGCTGTATCCGCGCCCGATCAGCGTTTTAGAAATTTCGGTGAAGCGGGTAACGTCCTCGGGCGGCGGTGCATCCATCAAGATCAGAGACTTTTCGCCCACCTCAATCCGTTCATAACGGCGGGAAGACGCATCCCCGGCAAGCGGATGACGCGGCGCGTCCTCAACGCCATTGCGTTTCAAAAAGGCGTAAAGCGCCGTCTCACGCATTATGCGCCTCCGCCAGTTTTGTGAGGCGACGGCGCCAGTCATCCCCGCCATAAAAGCCAAAAATCCGCGCTTCTTCGTCGGCTCCTTCCTCAGCTTTTATCTCGATCAGCAGATGATCTTCAGGCAGATACTTGCCGAGCCGGTCTGGCCATTCGATTAGGGAAACGCCTGTATCAAATGCCTCGTCAATATCCAGCTCAAATGCCTCTTCCGGGCTTTCAAGGCGATAAAGGTCATAGTGATAGAGACAGAAATCATCGAAATCATAGGTCAGTAGAAGATTATATGTCGGACTCGGTACGTCGATGTCTTCCTCCGCAAGATGCCGCACCAACGCCCGGGCAAAAGCTGTCTTTCCTGAACCCAGCGTACCGCCAAGGGCAATAATATCGCCGGGCTTCAACAGACTGGCGATCTCGCCCGCGAGGGTTGCCGTTCCGGCGAGAGAATTAACGCGCCTATCGAAAAGGAATGATTGTGTCATGGCGCCCGTCAGGAATTTTCGACCATCTGCGTCGGCACGGCGGCCACAGTCGCAGGGAGGTAGCAGGAAACAGTCGTGCCGATATTTTCCTTGGAAGTGAGCGCAACATACCCGCCATGCAGCTCGACAAAACTTTTCACCAAAGAGAGGCCGAGACCGGCGCCCGCATTCTGCTTCGTGGTATCGCCCTTCGAGAACCGCTCAAAAATATGCTCAATCTGATCCTCGGCGATCCCTTTTCCATTGTCACGAACTGTCATGACATACCCGTCATTCGTTCTATGTGCGCCAAGGACAATCTCGCCCATTGATGGGGTGAACTTGATGGCATTGCTGAACAGGTTAAAAATCACTTGTTTGATGCGCCGTTCATCCACATCGACAAAACCGAGATCCTCTTCGATCTCAGTCTTGATCACCAAGTGCCGTTTCTTTGCGCGATCCTGTACCATGGGAACAACTGTCCGAAGCATTGCCGCAAAATCAACAGGCGCCTTTTCAAGTTCCATCTTGCCCGCCTGAATGTTCGCCATGTCGAGAATGTCGTTAACGAGCAACAACAAATGGTCGGAACTTTCAAGAATACCCTGTCCGTATTCCACCTGCTTCTCATTGAGCGGACCAAAGAATTCCTTCACCAGTATTTCGGCAAATCCGATGATGGTATTGAGCGGGGTGCGCAATTCATGGCTAACGCTTGCCACGAACTCAGATTTCATCCTGTCCGCCGCTTCCAATGCCTCATTACGCTCCTGCAGCGCCCGCTGCGCGCGGAGTTCATGTGTCACATCAACATAGGTGAAAAGGACATTTCCATCCGGCAGAGGCACGCGGTTAAAGTCTATGATGGTGCCATTCGCCCGCTCAATGCGTCCGCTGGCGGCATCACGGCGAGTCACATTGGCAATATATTTTTCCCTCAGATCGTCCGGCCATTTCTGATCTGATCTTTCCATATGGTAGTCAATGATCTGTGAGATATGGCAATCTTCCTGCAAATCCTCGTCTTCAACATCCCAAATTGCGCAGTAAGCGGCGTTATAGAGTTTCAAACGCGCATCTGATCCAAATACAGCCACCCCTTCATAAAGATTGTCAAGCGTCGCGCGCTGAACCGCGATCTGGGTATTGCGCGCCCGCTCTAACACGACCTTGTCGGTCACATCCTCAAACAGGAACAAAAGTCCCCCGAACGGATGTGGCGTGATAATGTTGCGCAATACTGTTTCGTCAGGAAGCTGGACCAGTTCCTCACGCATCTCGATCACATTGGTAAAGAGCGCCCGGCGCTTATCCTTGTAGGATGCGAAATCCGCTTGTTCAGGCAACCGGCGCAATTCCCGCTGTTTATCCAGTACCTCGCTGATGGTTGGCTTGCCATAGAGAAAATCATCGCTTATGCGCCAAAGCTTGGCATAGGTCTGGTTGAAAAATTCGAGCCGTTGATCCGGGCCGTAAATGGCGATGGCGCTAGCCACGTTTTCCAAAACGTCGGCATGGCCCTCGATATGACGTTTAAGTTCCTCGGAAAGTTCTGTCTCTCCGGTGGTATCCATTGCAAAACCCGCCAATTGGTTATCATATTCCAGCGGCGTTTCGACAATCTTGAAACTGAGCCGATCTCCCTCGACTATATAACGGCGGGTCTCGCTCTGTGTCATGCCGGTGACCCGCGCCTTTGTCGCCAGCTTGCGAGCCTGATCCGGATCGCGGCTTGAAGCCAGTTCCGGCACGGCCGTTTCCTCGCCATCGTCAATGCCGGCAATGTCCGAATATTTCCGGTTGCGCCAAATGATCTTGGAGTTCTGGTCGCGACGCCAGATCGGGATAGGTGCCGCATTCAACAGTTCAATAAAGTCATCGCGTTCCTGCCGCGCCGTCGCGAGAGAGGATTTCAGCGATATAATCTCCGACTGCGCCCGCTCCTGCTCCAATGTCAGGGAATCGATTGTCTCTTCATAGCCTTGTTGCTTTTCACTTTCCTGATCGATTTGACCAAGAAGGGCCAGGGCCTTTTTGCGCATGACAAAAAACGCCATCAGCAAGCCGATAACGGCGAGCGTCAACAACCAGACAAGCGTCAACTGTGTTGAGGTAAAATCTTCTATCATCCTTGCCGGTTCAAAGCTTTTGCCTATTTATCTCACCATGATGGTGTCGTTTCTCATGGTGCCACCCCCTACGCTCGGCGACATCTTCCAGAGAATAGAAAAAAAATGGCCGGAGGGATAGTCCCGCCAGCCATTTCTCTTTAATCAGGCAATATGTCATCTGCCAAGGTAATTAATACCGATAGTGATCGGGCTTGTACGGACCGGCCTGCGGCACAGCGATATAGTCCGCCTGCTCTTTGCTTAGTTCAGTCAGTTTTACCCCGAGCTTATCGAGATGCAGTCTTGCAACTTTTTCATCCAGATGCTTGGGCAGTACATAAACTTCATTCTTATATGTATCGTGGCGTTCCCACAATTCGATCTGCGCCAACACCTGATTGGTGAAGGATGCGCTCATCACAAAGCTGGGATGACCGGTGGCGCAACCGAGATTGACCAGGCGGCCTTCGGCCAACACGATCAGACGCTTGCCATCCGGGAATTCAACCTCATCGACCTGCGGCTTCACATTGTGCCAAGCGTAGTTACGCAACGCACCTATCTGAATTTCACTGTCAAAATGGCCGATGTTACAGACAATCGCGCGGTCCTTCATGTCCCGCATGTGATCGAGGGTAATAACATCGATATTGCCGGTGGTGGTGACAAAAATATCGCCAAATTTTGCCGCTTCATCAAGGGTAACGACTTCATAGCCTTCCATTGCCGCCTGCAGCGCGCAGATCGGATCGATTTCCGTAACCAGAACGCGGGCGCCCTGACTGCGAAGAGAGGCAGAAGAGCCCTTGCCAACGTCGCCATATCCACAGACGACGGCAACCTTGCCCGCCACCATAACGTCGGTTGCCCGCTTGATACCATCAACGAGGCTTTCGCGGCAGCCATAAAGATTGTCGAATTTCGATTTCGTCACCGAGTCATTGACGTTAATCGCCGGAACTTTCAACGTTCCGACTTTCGCCATTTCATAAAGACGGTGAACGCCGGTTGTGGTTTCCTCTGACAGACCCAGAACGTCTTTCATCAGTTCCGGATAATCATCATGCATGACCTGCGTAAGATCGCCGCCATCATCAAGGATGAGGTTCGGATGCCAGCCGTCGGGTCCTTCGATCGTCTGGACAATGCACCAGAGCGCCTCTTCCTCGGTTTCGCCCTTCCAGGCAAAGACAGGAATTCCCGCCGCCGCCATTGCGGCAGCTGCCTGATCCTGTGTCGAGAAGATATTACAGGAAGACCAGCGAACTTCCGCGCCCAGCGCCGTCAGTGTTTCAATCAGGACAGCTGTCTGGATTGTCATATGCAGGCAACCGGCAATACGCGCGCCTTTGAGTGGCTTCTTGTCACCAAATTCTTCGCGCAGCGCCATCAGGCCCGGCATTTCCGTTTCCGCAATGTTTATTTCCTTGCGGCCCCAGTCGGCCAGCGACAAATCCGCGACCTTGAAATCTTCAAATTTCGTCATGTCCTGCTCTTTCGCATAAAATTCTACAATATGGCATACCCGCAGATGGACGGGAGCCGACCTCGATTGCCGTCTGTATAGCAATCCCGTCGCACCAAATCAACACATATAAAGAAATATTTATATCGTTATAACGACAATTCTTGTCGGTTTTTCACTCCTCGCCGAACTTGTCTGTAACGAGTTCCGTCAGAGCCTCCATCGCAGCGTCGGCTTCAGGGCCAGTGACTTCTACAGAAATTGTTGTGCCATTTGAAGCCGCCAGCATCATCAGACCCATGATCGAGCTGCCGGAGACTTCGTTCTCTCCTTTTACGACATTGATATCGGCATCAAATTTTTCCGCGCATTTCACGAATTTCGCCGCTGCGCGCGCATGCAAACCGCGGGCATTACCGATCATCAGGTCGCGCTTCATCCTCGCGCGTCTTTCGTAACAGCATCCAGGAATTCAATCATATCAGGATTTGTCGGCCAGCAAGTGAGAGGCAACATTGATATATTTCCGACCAGATTCCTGTGCGGCGGCGACCGCATTGGCCATATTGTCTTCCCCACGCACACTCGCCAGCTTGATCAGCATCGGCAGGTTGATGCCGGCAATAACCTCGACATTCGCCTTTTCCATGACTGAAATGGCAAGATTGGACGGCGTCCCACCGAACATATCCGTCAGGATAATCACCCCGGCACCGCTTTCTACTTCGGCCACGGCGGCAAGAATATCCTGACGCCGTTGTTCCATATCATCATCCGGCCCAATCGATATGGCGCGCACTTGGGTTTGTGGACCCACGACATGTTCCGTCGCATTGACGAATTCCTCCGCCAAGCGTCCGTGGGTCACCAATACCATTCCGATCATATTGCTCTCATCCCTTTTTGAAATGGCACGTCTTGTCCTATCTGCTTGTTATCCCGGCACTCGCCAGATCGCGATGCACCAAATTAGCAAAATAACCGGAATTTACCATCAGGTCATGAATTTTTTCCGCCACACAAACAGAGCGGTGACGCCCGCCTGTGCAGCCGAATGCGATGGTGAGGTAAGATTTCCCCTCCTCGATATAGCGCGGCATTAACAGAAGAAGGAGCTTTGCCACCTGATCCATAAAATCTGCATAGGCCGGGTCGTCCGCGATGAAGTCCGCAACTTCCTGATCCTGGCCCGTCATCGGCCGCATATGGTTATCATAAAAAGGGTTCTGCAGGAAGCGAACGTCGAACATCAGGTCCGCTTCACGCGGGATACCATTGACGTAGGAAAAGGACATCACTGTTATCGACAGGCGCGAGGCGCGCTGCAAACTGAAATGACCTGTCAGGATGCGTTTAAGTTCAGGCTGAGACAGGCTTGTGCTATCGATCCTGAGATCCGCCGCGCTTTTAAGCCCGCCCAGCCGGTCTTTTTCCTGCCGAATCCCGTCGCCCACAGGCCGGTCCTTGGCCAGTGGATGGCGGCGACGAGTCTCGGTGAAGCGCCGTTGCAGCACCGCCTCGTCACAATCCATGAATAAAAGCCGGACTGGGTCATGTCCCTTTGCCCGCAGAGCAGCGATCACTTCCAGCACTAGATCCGTTGAGAATCCGCGGGTCCGAAAATCGATACCGATTGCGAGATTGGCGCCCACCCCGTCGCCTGCCTCATCCACCATCGCCGTCAGAAGGGAGAGCGGAATATTGTCCGCAACTTCCCACCCCATATCCTCAAACTGACGTAGCGCCGTGCTCTTGCCCGCGCCGGACAGGCCGGAGACGATAACTACCTGATTTCGAGGTCGATCCTCCGGATCCATCTTATTCATACCCTGTGAGCAATGGATTTTGACGGAGCGCGAGACGAACAATCGCAGGCGCCGACGCCATAAATGGGTCCAGCGCCCGTCGCGGAATCTCTATTCCGTCAAAAACGGTGACGTCAGCTGCTGGTGCCCGTTCAATCTGATTATAGGGCATCAGATCAAAGACAAGCGCAAGCGGAATATCGCAGACCACAGGCAGGGGCAACAACCCCAACCCCCGCACTTCTATCTTGCCTCCAATTTCCGGAGGTGCTTTCAAATAAATCGCGCCATTTCGAATATGAATCTCAGTATAGTCATCGGATATAAGAGTGCCCCCGCCATCAACAAGGCGAAGAGCAAGATCGGATTTACCGGACCCGGACTTACCCCGCAACAGGACGCCCTTCCCCTCAATCTCAACAGAACTGGCGTGACAGCTGATCATGGCTTCGACCCTATGCCAGATTTTCCTATTTTGGCAACTTTATTAGGAACATAGCGCCCAGTATATTGCCGGCCTCATCCGTACGGTTCTGCGCGGTGATCGTCCCGCCATGGGCGTCGACAACCAATCTGGAAATACTCAGGCCAAGGCCGGAATGACGGCCAAACCCTTCCGCTTTCGGCCGCTCCGTATAAAAGCGGCTGAAAATTGCGTCGAGCTTGTTCTCCGGTATGCCCGGGCCTTCATCTTCGACGCTGAGGATAACAAATTTCTCGTCCTCCTTCAGGCGGACCAATACCTGGCCATCTTCCGGTGAGAAAGAAACCGCATTATCAATCAGGTTCCGAAGCACTTGACCCAGCCGGCCCGGCAAGCCCGTAACCTTGACGGCATCCTTTGTGCGCTTGAAGTCAAAGGATATGGCTGTAAACATTTGCGTCGTACGATAGCCATCAAGAACCCCTTCGACCAGTTTGATC
The DNA here is from genome assembly GCF_020731145.1 of Sneathiella sp. HT1-7. GTDB lineage: Bacteria > Pseudomonadota > Alphaproteobacteria > Sneathiellales > Sneathiellaceae > Sneathiella. The sequence goes on from NZ_JAJFZN010000001.1 coordinate 778,310, forward strand.
AGGTCGACGGGCTCACCTTCCGCGCGAGAAAGTTCCGCATCCAGCCGACTGGCGGCTGAAATGTCAGTGATCAAGCGATCGAGCCTTTTTACATCACTGGCGATAACGGCGCGAAGTTTTTCGCGGATTTTCTCGTCTTTCACCCGCTCGAACGCTTGCACCGCCGTGCCCAGGGAGGTGAGCGGATTTTTCAGCTCATGAGATACATCGGCGGCGAAGGCCTCAATCGCGTCGAGCCGGTCATACAGCGCCGTAGTCATCGACCGCAAGGAAACGGAGAGATCGCCGATCTCGTCTTTTCTTTCCGAGAAGTCGGGGATGACCATACGTCGGCCAATCCCGCGGCGCACCTTGTCCGCCGCTTCCGCCAGCATATGTATCGGCGCCGCAATCGTGCGCGCAAGGAAGAGAGAGAGGAGCAGCGTGATCACCAATGTCACGGCAAAGACAATCAACGTCGTGACCTGCGCCGAGCGAACAGATTCATCGATACTGTTGCCGCTTTCCGTGAGCAACAACCCGCCCAGAATATGCTTGAACCCCTGCACCGGAACGGACACGGAGAGGACAAGCTCCCCATTATATGTCTGGCGGGTCATGCGCCCGTTGTCGCCATTGATGGCGGTGCCTATTTCCTGAAAATCCGCCCCGCTCGGGATCGGGTTGGTTGGGAAGAGCGGATAGTCGTATTTCGCGGGGAACAGCTTTTCCCAGCCATCATAGAGTTCCTCAAAAAAAAGGCGGACAGGGCTTTTTACTTCTGGCGGAGGCAATTCCTCAGACACAATATTGCGTCCGGCGGAGATCAGGCGGCGACTGTCGGCAATCAACACCCCTTCCCGGTCAAACAGTAGTCCCGGTGTATTAGTCACAATAGAAAGACGCCGGAGAACGCGCTTTATCGGGAGAGAATCAAGCGTCAGATACTGGACCTGCCCGTCAAGAGAGACTTCCTGCAGCGCCGCCTCGCCGAGGGCGCCGGCGATCATCCGGCCATTCGTGGTCAGCGCCTGGAACCGTGCCTCGATCAGGCCATCACGGAACTGGTCAAGATACAGAACACCGCCTGCGAGAAAAACAACGGAGAAAAGATTGATCGCCATGATCCGGCGACCAAGGGAGGAAAAGGGGCCGCGCCTTACCTTTTTCTCCCGTTTCTCCGGTTTTTTCTCGTCAAGAACTGAGTCTCCGCCATGGAGCTTGGGATCCACATTCATTCCGTCTGAACCGTTCCGGTACTATTTTTCCTTGAACCGATATCCGACGCCATAGAGGGTTTCAATGGCGGAAAAGTCGGGGTCCGTTGCCTTGATCTTCTTGCGCAGCCTCTTGATATGGCTGTCGATTGTGCGATCATCCACATATATATTGTCATCATAGGCCGCATCCATAAGCTGATCGCGGCTTTTTACATGACCCGGGCGCAGTGCCAGCGCATGCAGAAGCATAAATTCAGTCACGGTGAGGGTCACTTCCCGGCCATCCCAGAAACAAGCATGGCGGATGCTGTCGAGTTTCAGCTTGCCCCGCATCATGATATCTTCTTCGCCTTCGCTCTCATTTTCCTTCACGGAGCCATGGCGCCTGAGGACGGTGCGGATACGCTCCACCAGCAGACGTTGCGAAAAGGGTTTGCGGACATAATCATCGGCGCCCATCTTGAGGCCGAGGAATTCGTCTATCTCGTCATCCTTGGAGGTCAGGAATATCACCGGCAGGCTGCTGGTGCGGCGCAACCGGTTCAAAAGTTCCATACCGTCCATACGCGGCATCTTGATATCCAGGACCGCAAGATCGGGCGGGCTGTCGGCAAAGCCTTTCAGTGCCTCCTCCCCGTCTGAATATTTATCCACCTCAAATCCTTCACTTTCCAGCAGGATCGAAACGGTGGTCAGGATATTTTGATCGTCATCGACCAAGGCTACTTTCGTGGCCATGTCAGTCTCCAGATTCATGTCATCACCTTATTGTATGATCTGTCGCATCTAATTGCCATCTACATTTAGTCAAAATAAGGCAACAGAATGTCCAATCTGAATTTACCGCCCGAAAGATCACCAAAAGCGCCGAAATTTGAGTTTTTAAGAAGGATTCTCAATTTTTCTTTTACTTTTTTGCGAATTTTTCGCAAAACAAGCTCATGTCAGATTCATCCCCTACCAATACGCGCACAAAGACAGTTCGTCGTCTCCTTCGCCGGGCGTCTACCGCTTCCCTCGCGACCTCAATGGCGTCTGATGATCAACCTTATGCCTCTCTGGTCCTCATGGCGACCGATCCGGCGGGACAACCACTTCTCCTGCTTTCTAATCTTGCGGTACATAGTAAAAATATTGCCAAGAACCCGCACATATCTCTGCTGATTACGGAAGAGGCGGGTAATCGTGATCCACTTACCTTGTCCCGCGCCTCGATGGAGGGTGTTCTTGACATCATTGAGGACGACGGACTGAAGGCCCGCTATCTCCGCCGCTTCCCCTCTGCACACGATTTCGCTGACTTTCCGGATTTCAAGCTTTACCGAATGAAAGTCTCCCGCGCCCATCTGGTCGCCGGGTTCGGCGATATTCACTGGCTCGACGGCGAGAAATTCCTGATCGATCCGGGCTTTCTCGCGTCTGACGATGCCGAAGCAGATATCATCGACCATATGAACACGGATCATTCAGACGCTGTGCAGGAGCTGGTGGCCGCCACAAAAGGCACTGCCGCCGAAGGCTGGGAAATATCCGGCATCGATGTGGAGGGAATGGATCTACGTCAGGGCTGGCAATATGAACGGATTCTTTTCCCGTCGCCCGTCGTGAGCGCAGAGGACGCCCGCAGGGGAATTATCAAGCTTTTACAAAACGCAAGAAATTAACAGAAAATTCAGCGATTCTGTTTTAAGTGGAATAAATTCAAGGGAAAAAAGAAACAGGCGCAAAAATTGATGACCATTAAGTTGCTTTTTTGGTGATACTTGTATTGCGCGCCTTATACATGCGCCCTATTCTGAAATGAAATGCCCGGAACAGGGCAACTCTGAAAAGACAGCACTGGAGAAAGATTGTGGAGCAAATTGGACCCCGTAAGAGTAGTTATGGGCTGGAAAAGAACGGCCTTGGCAACCTGGGCAAGGCATATTGGAATTTATCAACGCCGGCTTTGTACCGCGAATCCCTCCTGCGCGGAGAAGCCTCGCTTGCTGCTGGTGGCCCGATTGTCGCCCTGACCGGCCAGCATACAGGTCGTTCTGCCAATGACAAATTCATCGTGAAAGAGCCCGGTAGCGAAAAAAACATCTGGTGGGGCGCCGTCAACAAGCCGATTGAGGCCGACAAATTCTCCGCTCTGCACGGAAAAATGTGCGATTATCTTTCCGGCAAAGAAGTGTTCGTGCAGGATTGTTATGCCGGTGCTGACGTCAATAATCGACTGCGGGTCCGGATTATTACCGAATGTGCCTGGCACAATCTGTTTGCCCGCAACATGTTTATCCAGCCTGCGCCGAATGAACTTGATAATTTCGAACCTGACTTCACCATATTGCAGGTCCCTTCTTTCGAAGCTGACCCTGCTGTTGACGGTACGCGCTCCGAAGTATTCGTTCTCCCCAATTTTGCCGAGAAACTGGTGATTATCGGCGGTACGTCTTATGCCGGTGAAATCAAGAAGTCGGTATTCTCCATTCTCAACTATCTCCTGCCGGAAAAAAATATCCTGCCGATGCATTGCTCCGTCAATGTCAGCGAGGAAGGTAACCCCAGCGTTTTCTTCGGGCTGTCCGGCACCGGCAAGACCACTCTTTCCGCTGACGCCAGTAAAATGCTGATCGGTGATGACGAGCATGGTTGGTCGGATGATGGCGTTTTCAACTTCGAAGGCGGTTGCTACGCCAAGGTGATCAACCTCTCCAAGGAGGCTGAGCCAGAAATTTACGAGACTACTCGCCGCTTCGGCACAGTTCTCGAAAATGTGGTGATGGACCCGGACACAGGGGAACTTGACCTCGATGATAACAGCCTGACCGAAAACACCCGGGCCTCCTACCCGATCGAGTTTATCCCGAATGCGTCCGAAACGGGCGTTGCGGGCTTTCCGACCAACGTAGTGATGTTGACTGCAGATGCCTTTGGTGTTCTGCCTCCTATTTCCAAAATGACCCCGGAACAGGCGATGTATCATTTCCTCTCCGGTTACACCGCGAAGCTTGCTGGTACAGAAAAAGGCCTCGGCAACGAACCGCAGGCGACCTTCTCCACCTGCTTCGGTGCGCCTTTCATGCCGCGCCACCCGGCCGTATATGCAAAGCTGCTCGGTGAGAAAATCGCCAAGCACGGCGTCAACTGCTGGCTGGTCAACACCGGCTGGACCGGCGGTGAGTACGGCACCGGCCACCGCATGCCGATTGGCCATACGCGCGCACTCGTCAATGCCGCACTTGATGGCACATTGGCAAATGTCGAAACTGTAAAAGATCCGTTCTTCGGTCTCGCCATGCCAACCTCCTGCGCCGGCGTTCCATCGGACATTCTGAACCCGCGCAATACCTGGGCGGACAAGGATGCGTATGACGCGAAGGCGAAAGATCTGGTGACCCGGTTTATCAATAATTTTGAACAGTTCACAGACTATGTTGAGGATGATGTGCTGCAATCCGCACCAAAAATTGCGTAAAGATCCGCCTTAACTGGAATAAATATCACCGGCCGGGATCAGAGTGTTCCGGCCGGTTTTTTGTTGCCGTCACCAAACTGGCAAATGTTGCATTGACCTTCGTCCCCGGATATTATCCCAACCCCGAGCTTTTGATCCTGACGAGACTATCTTCGTAAGACCAAAGTATACAAAACAATACGACCAGAATTCTTTCTGCTGGCCAAATGACTCGCTATCGACCACAAAACAGGCTGACCCCGGACCTGTTCCAACAATAAAAAGGATTATCGAACATGTGGGCGATATCGCTTTCCGTGCTGCCGATCTTCTTGTTGTTGGTGCTGGGAAATTTATTGAGACGGAACGGCTTTCCGGGCGGTGATTTCTGGCACAATGCAGACCGGGTCGTCTATTGGGTCCTGTTCCCGGCCCTGCTTTTCTATAACACCACAACCGCGCCCTTCAGCAACGACCTCGTCGGCAGCTATTCCCTTGCCCTTCTGGGCGGACTTGCGGTAACGGGACTGTTGTCCCTTCTGATTGTCCGGATACTTAAGATTGACCCTCGCATCGGCGGGTCCGTCTTTCAGGGTGCGGCGCGGCATAACACGTTTATCGCCTTCGCAGTTGCCGACTATCTCTACGGAGCGGAGGGGCTTCTTCTTGCTGCTGTCGCCACGGCTGTCCTTGTGCCTGTCACCAATTTATTTTGCGTTTCTGTTCTCGTCGGCTATCAGGGGCGGTCGAACACCCAATCGCTCAAGCGGCGGCTGATCGGGGAAATTGCCCGAAACCCCTTGATTATGGCCATTGCCGTCGGTGCCTTCCTTAATTTTTCCGGGATCGGGCCCCTGCCCGTCATTAACAATTTCGCCGGGCTGCTCTCCAAGGCTGCCCTGCCCTTCGCACTTCTTTGCGTCGGTGCTGGTCTTAAAATTAAGTCCATCCATACCGGCGCGCCCTATGTCCTGATCGCAACAGTGTTGAAACTGGTTCTTTTCCCTCTTGTGATCGCGGGGGCGGCTATCGCCACAGGGTTGGAGGGTGTTGCCGCCATGATCCTGATCATCTACGGAACCATCCCGACGGCGAGTTCCGGCTATGCGCTTGCCAAACTCCTGGGGGCGGACGCCGAGGTGATGGCGGGGATTATCACCGTGCAGACCATGATTTCCATGATCACCCTGCCGCTCTCCCTTACCCTCGCCGCCGCCTATTTCATGTGACGATGGCGGGATAAGTCTGTGATTGTCGGAGTTTCACCGCAAAGAGGGCAAGCAGGATCGCGAGGAACTTTAATTTTGCGAAATTCGGCCGCAAGTGCATCGTAGAGAAGCAACCGGCCCGAGAGTCCCTCCCCGATATCGAGCAGTTCCTTTACCACTTCGACCGCCTGGAGCGTGCCGACCACACCGGCAAGCGCGCCCAGGACCCCTGCCTCGCCGCAGGTCTGCGCCACATCGGGCGGTGGCGGCGCAGGAAACAAGCAACGATAGCAAGGATTCGACCCTTCTTCATAGGGTTTGAAGGTGGTGATTTGCCCATCAAACTGCAAAATTGCTCCCGAAACGAGGGGTTTTTGTGCTAAATAGCAAGCATCATTAAGTAGAAAACGAATCTCAAAATTATCAGTGCCGTCGGCCACAAGATCATAGCCCGTGATAATCTCCTCGATATTGTCCACGGTCAGACGCTCATGATATTGGATTACGTCAATATCCGGGTTGATCTTCGCGACCGCCTCAGCCGCACTTTTCACCTTCGCCGAGCCAATATCGGCGGTACCATGGGCGATTTGCCGCTGCAAATTGGAAAGATCCACCGCATCATCATCGATAATACCGAGGGTGCCGACCCCGGCTGCGGCAAGATAGAGAGCCAAGGGAGAGCCCAGCCCCCCTGCCCCGACAAGCAGGACTTTTGAGCGCAGCAGTTTCTGTTGGCCCGCGCCACCAATTTCCCGCAGGATGATATGGCGAGCATAACGGTCAAGCTGGTCGTCGCTGAGCGCCATGACGTCAGAGACCGTCAAACAGAGCGGTTGTGAGATATCTCTCGGCAAAGGACGGAATGATAACGACGATTGTTTTACCGTCCATGTCGGGCCGATCCGCTATCTCCAGCGCCGCTGCCACTGCCGCACCGGAGGAAATACCGACAGGAATCCCCTCAAGCCGGGCCACTTCACGAGCCGTCTCGAACGCTGTTTCATTGCCGATGGTCAGCACTTCGTCAATCAGGCTCTCATCAAGGTTTTTTGGTGAAAAGCCCGCGCCGATGCCCTGAATCTTGTGCGGACCCGGTTGGCCACCGGAAAGAACGGGGCTGTCTTCGGGCTCCACCGCGACAATACGGATATCAGGGTTTTTCGCTTTCAAAACAGTGCCCACGCCGGTCAGGGTGCCGCCAGTGCCGACACCCATTACCACCACATCGACCTTGCCGCCTGTATCCGCGAGTATTTCCTTCGCCGTAGTTGCCTTGTGAACCACAGGATTGGCCGGGTTTTCGAACTGCTGCGGGATGACCGCATCCCCGATTTCCGCCTTCATTTCCTCCGCACGGGCGATGGCGCCATTCATCCCCTTTGCCGCGTCGGTCAGCTCAAGATTGGCACCGAGAAGTTTCAGCATCTTGCGCCGCTCCATCGACATGCTTTCCGGCATCACCAGTGTCAGATGATATCCCTTCGCCGCGCAAACGAAGGCAAGGCCGATGCCGGTATTTCCCGATGTCGGCTCGATAATCGCCGTATTTTCACGGATCAGGCCTGCCTCTTCCATAGATTCAATCATCGCAGCAGCAATGCGATCTTTGACGGACGCCAATGGATTAAAAAATTCAAGCTTGAGCAGGATATCGACCTTGTTGCGGCAATCTTTTGCAATCCGTCGGGCCCGAACGAGCGGGGTCGATCCGATCGTATCAACTATAGACTCATAGACCTTACCGCGCGGTGCATCATTTTTCATTCTTCAACCTATTATTTTTTATCCTATATTTCGAAATACGATCCGGCGGTCGGTGCCTCAACCTCGCCCTTCTCCACGGCCCTCTGACAGAGATCTTCAAGCGTGACGCTGTCCAGCTCCGACAGCAGGCAGGCCTGCGCCTCATTCCAAAGCGGCCCGACCACATTTTGCCCGATTTCGGAAGTGAAAATCTGCGCATCCTCTTCCGCTTCGGCCGCACTGATTACCCGGATAACATCACCCGCCGTGATCCGCCGCCGCTCTCGCGCAAGACGATAGCCGCCACGCGGGCCCCGCACCCCTTTCAGGATGCCGCCATGGACAAGCTGTTGCATGACCTGCTCCAGATAACGAAGCGGAATGCCCTGTCGCTTGGTGATTTCCTTCGATTGCACCGGATCGGGACGCGCATTAAACGCGATGTCGACCACCGCTTCCAGCGCATAGAGCATTTTCTTTGGCAGATGTAACATCGCTTAACCCACCTCCTCGACTTCGGCAACGCCTGTGGAGCCGAACCCGCCTTCGCCGCGTGCCGTCTCATCAAGTGTTTCAACCTCTCGCCAGCCGGCCTGTATCACCGGTACGATCACCATCTGTGCAATCCGGTCGCCGCGCTCAATAACAAAGGTTTCCTTGCCCGCATTCATCAGGATAATGCCAACTTCCCCGCGATAGTCCGCGTCAATGGTGCCGGGGCTATTGGGTAGGGTGATCCCTTTCTTCAGCGCTAGACCGGAGCGAGGGCGGACTTGTGCCTCATACCCGCGCGGCAGGGCCATTTTAAAGCCCGTCGGTACCAAAGCGCGTCCGCCAGGAGGAATTTCCATTGCCGTTTCCACTGCCGCGCGAACATCCATGCCCGCGCTATCCTCAGTTTCATAGGACGGTAGCGGCAGGCTTTCGCCATGGGGCAGGCGAGTGATAGAAATAGTTACGTCGGTCATGCATCAACCTCTTGAAAAAATTTGGCAATTCTGGCCGCCAATGTGCGTGCCACGGATTCCTTGCTTTGCTTTGGCCAGTCCTCGACCGAACTGCTCGTCAACAAGAACACCTGGTTTTCATCGCCGCCGAAGGTACCGGTATCGGTCCCAACGTCATTGGCAATAATCCAGTCGCAGCCCTTTTTGGCGAGCTTCGCCTTGCCATTTTCGATAATTGTTTCCGTCTCTGCGGCGAAACCAACCACCAGCGCGGGCCGACCGGATTGACGCGCGCTGACAGTCGCCAGAATATCCGGGTTTTCGGCCAGCGACAGACTGGGCAGCACGCCAGTGCGTTTCTTGATTTTCTGGTTCGCCTCCGTCTCGACGCGCCAGTCAGCGACAGCGGCGGCAAAAATGGCGCCATCGACGGGAAGGGCACTCTCACAGGCGGTGAGCATGTCTTTCGCGGATTCGACAGATTTACGCGTCACCCCGCGTGGGGCGTCCAACCGGGTCGGGCCGGAGACAAGGGTCACTTCCGCCCCCAAATCGGCAAGCGCACCGGCAATGGCGTAACCCTGCTTGCCGGAAGAACGGTTCGCGATATAACGCACCGGATCGATCGGCTCGTGAGTTGGGCCCGCCGTCACAAGCATTTTTCGCCCCCGGAGGGGCTTTTCGGCGCTATTTTGAAAAAAATCGGTGACCGCGCCGCATATTGCCTCAGGTTCCGCCATTCGGCCCGGACCATATTCACCGCAGGCCATATCGCCTTCATCCGGACCAATGGTTATGATGCCGTCATTTTTTAGGGTGGCAAGATTACGTTTCGTCGCCGGATGGTCCCACATGCGGACATTCATCGCAGGTGCAATCAACACCGGCTTATCCGTTGCGAGCAGGGCAGTTGTCGCTAGGTCGGTCGCTTGACCTGTCGCCATTTTTGCCATCAAATCTGCCGTTGCCGGGGCAACAACCAGCAGGTCAGCACTGCGCGAAAGCTGGATATGGCCCATCTCAGCTTCATCGGTGAGGGAGAAGAGCTCATCATAGACTTTCTCGCCCGTAAGGGAGGCAACGGAGAGAGGGGTTACAAACTCTTTTGCCGCCTTGGTCAGGATCGCACGGGTGCGAATGCCCTGCTTCGAGAGCAGCCGAATAAGCTCCAGCGATTTATAGGCGGCGATACCGCCGCCAATGATTAGCAGAACTGATTTATTCATCAAAATTGCGCCCGAATCCACCCATGTTCAATATTTTACTGATCTTTTATGTAAAATATAAATATTCCCCCGGCGTCTCGCAAGTCATTTCTTGCGGGTGCCAGGAATTAGACGGGAATTGCCGGTAGATCAGATCGCAAACGTCAGGAGATAGACTGCAAGGGCACCAAGAAATACACCGCCCACGAGATAACCAGCGCGATAACGGCGCTCAGTTACCGCATTATCGGCTTCGGTTTCCTGCTGCAACGCCCTTTCGCGCGCCTCCATCTCAATGAGCAAATCATCGGCCTTGGTAACGATTGCCGGAATTTTACGAAGGAGCGCGATGCCGTCCTTCACCACATTGGCGGCCTGCGCCTCTACGCCCATATTTTCCCGCATCCAATGCTCAACAGTAGGGGAGGCGGATTCCCAGAAATTAATTTCTGTATTCAGGCTCTGGGCCACACCCTCGGCAGTGACCATTGTCTTCTGCAGCAATAGAAGCTGCGGCTGGGTTTCCATCTCGAAGGTTTCTGTGATCTGGAAAAGCTGCACCAGCAGCCGCGCAATGGAGATTTCATTGACCGGCCGGCCGAGAATGGGCTCCCCGATAGACCGGCAGGCCTGGGCGAAATTGGCCAGCGACTTGTGCTTTGGCACATAGCCCGCCTCGAAATGGATTTCCGCCGCCCGCAGATAGTTGCGTGTCAGGAAGGCATGCAGCATTTCCGCCATAAACAGCCGGGTCTCACGGCTCATCCTGCCCATAATGCCGAAATCAACAGCGACCAACCGCCCGTCATCTGTCACGAACAGGTTACCATGATGCATATCTGCATGGAAAAAACCATCGCGAAGCACCTGATGCAGGAAAACACGAATGACATTATCTGCAAGCGCATTAAGGTCATGCCCGGCAGCGATCAGTTCGTCTTTTTTTGAAATACTGATCCCGACAATACGGCTCTGGGTCATCACCCGCTGGGCGGTACGCTGCCAGTCAATCTCGGGCACATCGAATTCAGGGTCTTCGGCGAAATTCTCCGCCATTTCGGAGGCCGCCGCCGCTTCCAGCCGTAAATCCATCTCCAGTTCGACGGAATCGGCCATAATGTCAACGATCTTGGTCAATCGTAGGCGGCGCATATTCGGCTGATACCGCTCCACCAACTCAGCCAACCCATAAAAAAGACGTAAATCCCGCTCGAACGCATCCTCGATATTGGGGCGCAGGATCTTAACTGCCACATCACGAAGAACCTCTTCGGTCGCCGTGGAGTCTTCTTCCGTCGGGGCAGGGACCGTCTCGCGCACCTTTGCGAAATGCACCTGCGCGATGGAAGCGGCGGCGACAGGCTCAGGGTTAAACTCCGCGAATAATTCGTCAAGCGGCGTCTGAAGTTCGTATTCTATGGTTTCACGCGCTTTCTCGAATGAGAAGGGCGGCAAACGATCCCGCAGATTAGCGAGATCCATAACCATGTCTTCGCCGATAAGGTCCGCCCGCACGGACAGAGCCTGACCCAGCTTGATAAAGCTTGGACCGAGCTCCTGCAACGCACCCGCGAGGCGCTCCCCATCCCGCAGACCCTTGTTGCGCTTTGCACCGACGGCAAACAGCGGCATGATCTTGCGGAGCAACACAAGATAAATCGGCAGACGTTCAAAATTATCGAGGAAAAAGAGGGCGTCATGGCGCGCCAGCGTCCGGGCAACGAAGAGTAACCGCAGGGAATTATTGATAATCCGGATCACTGAATGTCGCTCCTAAAGCCGCCAGCCAGAGTGCAATGCCGCGATACCACCGGAAAGGCGGCGATATTTGACCTGACCGAAGCCCGCTTCCCTCAGCATATCGGCGAAACGATCAGCATCCGGAAACTGTCGGATACTTTCTACCAGATATTGGTATGACGGTTTGTCCTTCGCCACAATGCCGCCGATCTCTGGCAACAACTTGAAAGAATAGAAATCGTAAAATTCCTTCAGGACCGGTGCCTCCACCTTGCTGAACTCCAGACAGAGAAACCGCCCGCCCGGTTTCAGCACGCGATACGCCTCCCGGAGTGCTTTCGGGATATCCGTTACATTGCGAATACCGAAGGCAATCGTATAGGCATCGACCGATTTATCAGGAAGGGGGAGGGACTGCGCATCACCATTCGTCCAGTCGAGCCCCTTGAGACGCCCCTGATCGATGGCACGGTCCTGCCCAACGCTCAGCATCGCGTGATTGATGTCCAGCACCGTGACCCGACCATCACCCTCCACCGCGTCAAGAAAGCGAAAGGCGATATCGCCAGTGCCGCCCGCCACGTCCAGAAGATGCTGCCCTTTCCGCGGCATCAGCCAGTCAATCATCGCCGATTTCCATAAGCGATGAACCCCGCCGCTCATCAGGTCATTCATCAGGTCGTAATTCCCGGCAACGCTGTCAAAAACGCCGCGCACAAGCCCGGCCTTGTCGTCCGCCGGGACCTCACGAAACCCGAAATGGGTGCTGTCCGATGAATTGTCCGAAACTGCCATCGCACTTTCCGTTTGCTGGATGAGTTGATCGCCTTGTTTGGTCGAAATAAGAGCATAGCGCAAGGCATAAAATAAGGCTACTGTCCCGCCATGCCCGAATTACCCGAAGTCGAAACCGTCTGCCGCGGCCTGGAGCAGGCCCTGATTGGCGATCAGTTCACCTCCGTCACGCTGCGGCGTGCAAACCTGCGCTTCCCCTTTGCCGACGGCTTTGCAAAGACGCTTACGGGCCGGAAGATCGAAGCGATCCGTCGCCGCGCCAAATATATCCTGATGACACTGGAGGGCGGGGAGGTGATGATCGGACACCTTGGCATGTCGGGCAGCTTTCGTATTGAGCTAGAACCTGACCCTGCCAGCCCCTTCGACAAGCATGATCATGTGATTTTCGAAACCGAGCGAGGGCTTCGCGTGCGCTATCACGATCCGCGCCGGTTCGGCTTTATGCTGCTAACAAAAACGGACATGCTGGACACACATCCGCAACTCGCCGGCATCGGGCCGGAACCGCTTGGCAATGAATTCAGCGGTCCGGTGCTGGCCGAACGGCTTAAGGGACGCAAGACACCGATAAAGATTGCGCTGCTTGACCAAAGGGTCGTGGCCGGGGTCGGCAATATATATGCCTGCGAAGCGCTCCACCGGAGCGGGATATCGCCCACGCGCCAAGCCATGAACGTCAAAGGCCAGCGCGCGGACAAACTTGCCGCCGCCATTCGCGCCGTGCTGGAGGAAGCGATTCAATCCGGCGGATCGACTTTACGCAATTACAGCCATACGGACGGGGAGCTTGGCTATTTCCAGCATCGATTCCTCGCCTATGACAAGGAAGGCACTCCCTGCCCGACCGAGGAATGCATTGGCACCATCAACAGAATCACGCAATCCGGCCGCTCCACATTCTATTGCCCGAAATGTCAGCGCTAGGCTGGACAAAGAATTTTCCATGAAGATAATGGGCGCCAATTACGCAACGCAACAAAAACAGGAAATTCCCATGGCCTACAATAATATTGTCACCGATACAAAAGGCGCCGTCGGCATCATCCGCCTTGACCGGCCGAAAGCGCTCAACGCCCTTTGCGCCGAGCTGTTCGAAGAACTGGCCGACGCCCTTGATAAGTTCGAGGCCGATGAGAATATCGGCGCCGTCGTCCTCACCGGTTCGGATAAGGCGTTCGCCGCAGGTGCGGATATTCTCGAAATGCAGCCCAAAACTTATATGGATGTCTATAAGAGCGACTTCCTGAGCCAGAATTCCGAGCGCCTGTCCACCTTCCGCAAACCCGTGATCGCAGCGGTGGCAGGCTACGCTCTTGGCGGCGGATGTGAACTGGCGATGATGTGCGATTTTATCCTCGCCGCCGACAATGCGCAATTCGGCCAACCCGAAATCAAGCTCGGAACCATTCCCGGTCTTGGCGGCACCCAGCGTTTGACCCGTGCCGTCGGCAAGGCGAAGGCCATGGAAATGTGTCTGACCGGCCGGATGATGGGCGCGGAAGAAGCAGAAAGCTCTGGGCTGGTCAGCCGCATTGTTCCGCTCAACGATCTGATGGATGAGGCGATCAAGGTCGCCGGTGAAATCGCTGATCTCTCGCAGCCCATCGTCATGATGTGCAAGGAAAGCGTCAACAAGGCCTATGAGACGACACTGCGCGAAGGAATCATGTTCGAACGGCGGCTCTTCCATTCAACATTTTCAACAGAAGACCAGAAAGAGGGAATGTCTGCCTTCGCCGAAAAACGCACCCCTGAGTTCAAGAACCGCTAAATCAAGGTGCTTTTCTCCCGGATTTCACGGCGACAACCTCAATATGAGCGGAATTTTACGAATTCCCGCCCATTATCCCCATTCTTCTGTTGACGCCGTATTTCCCGCTGGTTATAACCCGGCTTCCGAATTTCGAAGCTAAAAGACAGGATTGTCATGGCGCATCATAAATCTGCATTGAAACGCATCCGACAGACAGACGTCCGGACCGAACGTAACCGGGCCCGCCGCAGCCGCATCCGCACCTATGTGAAAAAGGTCGAGCTGGCTGTTACGGAAGGGGATCAGGCGAAAGCCAACGAGGCGCTGCGCGCCGCCCAGTCTGAACTTACTCGCGGTGTCGTTAAGGGTGTGTATAAAAAGAACACAGCCTCCCGCAAGATTTCACGTCTGAACGCGAAAGTAAAAGCGCTCTCCGCTTAAGACGAGAATCATCCAAGAATCAAGCCGCGGTCCGGAAATGGATCGCGGCTTTTTTTATGCGTCATTGCGCTTTATAGGCGTGCCACTGATTACGATTTCGCGCGGGTTTTTACCAGTTAACCTCGCTGCTGTGGAACCGTTAACAACATCTTGTAGGTCAAGAATTTGTTCAGTCAATTTGCAAAATAAATATCGAATTTCATGCCAGCCATCCCTTGCGTAGGGGGTGTGGATAAGTTTAGTCTTGCCGATCTTATAAGAGCACTCCCAATCCTTAAATCACATAGATTGTCGAAGTGAGAAAGGGGCTAAATGCCACTTGGGAAGTGCTGTATCTAGTTGCGTGTTAGTTGTAAAGTTCTGCGTTGCGTACCAGTTTGAAAGCGGCTCCTTAGGGGGAACCGCCGGGAAGTCTTTTTAGCTGATGTCCGGACATCTTCGGGCAGTCTTCAGCACAATGGAACGAAGGAAATTTGTGGATGACTAATGGGGGAACACCCGGCACCAACGCAACTTATGCCGGTGACAAGACAGTTCAGGAAACGTGGGAAATACTGGCAAGCGACCCGAATGCGGTCCTGATAGATGTCAGAACAACGGCAGAATGGGCCTATGTAGGGTTACCTGATCTTTCATCCGTTGGCAAAACGGTTCAGCCTGTCTCCTGGGTTATGTTTCCCGATATGGCGAAGAACATGAACTTCATTGACGAGATTTCTGCGATTCAGCCGAACAAGGACGCCCCCATGATTTTTCTCTGCCGTTCGGGCGTTCGCTCTATCGCGGCCGCTGAAGCCGCGACACATGCCGGGTATACTCAGGCGTATAACGTCTTGGAGGGATTCGAAGGGGGACCGGACCAAAGCGGCCATCGGGGGACTGTTGGCGGCTGGAAGGTTGCCGGACTCGACTGGAAACAGAGCTGATGACAGCGCAGACGGAATTTGAGGCTTCTGGAATGACAAGAAATACGCAGTGGGAACAGATTAGAGGAAAGCTTCGCAGCGAATATGGCGAAGCGACCTTTAACTCATGGCTGAAGAATATCGAATTGGAAAAAATTGACGGCAGCAAGGCGTCGATGACGCTGCCAACGCGCTTTTTACGCGACTGGGTCCTTAACAACTATGCCAACCGGATCCGCCAACTATGGAACACGGAAGATAATTCAATCACCACCGTCGATATCCGGGTCAAACCGCTAGACAAGAAAAACACCTCCTCCCACAAGCCAACCTTTGGTCTTGCCGATATGAGCGAGCCGTTCAAAGGGAAAAAGCCGCTTTATGCGGAGACGACCAGCCCGGACCCATCCCTGATGGCGCCTTTGGATCCGCGCTTCACTTTTGAGAATTTCGTTGTCGGCAAATCAAACGAGTTGGCCCACGCCGCCGCCCGCCGTGTGGCGGAGGCAAAAGATTCTGTGCCGTTCAATCCGCTCTATCTCTATGGCGGGGTCGGACTTGGTAAAACCCATTTAATGCACGCCATCGGTCACGGCATTGCCGCGAACAGCCCGGAGAAGAAAGTTCTCTATCTTTCTGCGGAAAAATTCATGTATCGCTTTATCCGGGCGCTGCGTTTCAAGGACACGATGAACTTCAAGGATCAATTCCGCTCCGTTGATGTGCTGATGATTGACGATGTGCAGTTCATCTCCGGGAAAGACAGCACGCAGGAAGAGTTTTTCCATACTTTCAACGCGCTGGTCGATCAGAACCATCAAATTATCATTTCCGGCGACCGATCACCCACTGACCTTGAGGAAATGGAGGAACGGATGCGTTCCCGACTCGGCTGGGGACTGGTGGCTGATATTCATCCAACTGATTATGAGCTCCGCCTTGGCATTCTGCAATCGAAGGTCGAGCAGGGGAAAATTGATATCGATCCGCGTATCCTGGAATTCCTCGCCCACCGCATCACATCGAATGTGCGGGAGCTGGAAGGCGCGCTCAATCGCGTGCTCGCCTATTCCGACCTTGTTGGGCGCGCTGTGACACTGGAAAGCACACAGGAAGTGCTACGTGATCTCCTGCGCGCCAACGATCGGCGGATCACGATCGAGGAAATCCAGAAGAAAGTGGCGGAACATTTCAACATCCGCATGTCGGATATGCATTCCGCCCGCCGCGCCCGCGCCGTCGCCCGACCGCGTCAGGTGGCGATGTATCTTGCCAAGCATCTGACCTCTCGTTCCTTACCGGAAATCGGCCGGAAATTCGGCGGCCGTGATCATACGACCGTAATGCATGCTCTGAAGAAAATCGACGAGTTGCGACAGGAGGATATCGCCCTGTCGGAAGATATCGATCTGTTAATGCGAATGCTTGAATAAAAGCGGGTGAGAGCACTTATCTCGCTTTAATGCGATAGGCGCAGCGCCGTGCCCCCGAGAGAATATGATCTGTTCTCTCGACTGTTGCGTCTCCACCAAAGGCTTTTTGGAAAATCTCAAGCTCCGAGCGGCAAAGCCCTTGGCAGAGGGCTGCCGCCGCGCAGATCGGGCAGTGATTTTCTATAAGTATGTATTCCCCATCATCTATCCCTTGCCAGTCCGCCATATAGCCTTCTCCATTTCGAAGCGCCGCAAGGGCGGCAACCTTTCCTTCAAGGCTCGCCTCTTTATCCAGTTTTTGGCAATATTTTGTGAGCGTTTCCGCTTCCCGATGCTGGATCAGCTTTTCAAGGCCCGCCGTACCGAAGAGTGTCTCCGTCGATTTCAACAGCTCCACCGACAGATCGGAATGACGGTCGGGAAAACGGGCATGACCTTTTTCTGTCAGATGCCAATAGCGGCGGGGACGACCGCGCCCTTTGGCCCTATCGTCGAAGGAGATTAAACCCTCTCGCGCCGCCTTGGCGAGATTCTGCTGCGCGCCCGGCTTCGTTATGTCAAGAATTACGCCGATATCGCCGGCGGTCAGATCCCCGCGGCTCTTCAAAAGATATAAAATTTGATCTTGAGGTGTTTTTTTCATTGCCAGAATAATATATAAAGTTTTTACTTAATAAAATAGAAAAATGAACAACGTGAGCTGCTCGACATGACCCAGGCGGAAAATACAGACACAGTTCGCTGGCGAGAAGTCCTGAACCGTCAATATGGCCTTGCACTGGCCCTCGTAAGCCTTGGCATTTGGCTTCATGCTGCCGACAGCCTGTTGGTCGCCACCATGGTGCCACAGATCGTCGCCGAGATTGGCGGGGCGGAGTTGATCTCCTGGACGGTTGCACTGTATGGCATCGGTTCCATCGTTGCCGGGGCAGCCAGTGGCCTGATGGCCCTGCAATACGGTTTGCGCGGGCCGATGACGCTGGCGGCGCTTCTTTTCGCGCTTGGTTGCGCCATAAGTGCACTCGCGCCTCAAATGTGGGTGGTCTTGGTCGGTCGTTTGTTTCAAGGCTTGGGCGGTGGCGGGCTTATGGCCATGGCCTTTGTTGCTGTCAGCATATTGTTTCCCCGCCGATTGACGGCCCGCGCCCTCGGCGCGATCAGCACATTATGGGGCGTCTCCGCCTTTATCGGGCCGCTTGTAGGCGGGCTCTTTGTCGAATATGGCACCTGGCAGGGCGGTTTCTGGTTTTTTGCCGTGCAGGCCCTTCTCATGGCGGTGTGGATACAATTTACGCTGCGCAAGAACAAAAAGCCCGCAACAGAGGAAACCATTATCCGCTTTCCCCTTTGGCGGCTTTTCTGGCTGTCTCTCGGTGTGTTCCTGATTGCCTATGGCGGGATCGAGGTTTCCGTGCTTCAGACCAGCCTCTTCGTCGCCCTCGGTGTCATTGCGCTAATGATCTTCCTTTTTCTCGATGGCAAGAAAGCGTCCAATCGCTTGATGCCTTACAAGCCGCTTAATCTATTTACGCCGCTTGGGGCCGCACTGATCCTCGTCCTGTCCTTCTCCACGACGACGATTGCCATAACCGTCTATGGCCCCTATCTAATCACCGAGCTTCATCATGAGCCTCCCATCGTCGGCGGTTATGTCATGGCCTGTATGTCCATTGGCTGGTCGGTTGTCGCCTTCCTGGCGTCGGGGTTTGCAGAGAAATACGATACCCGGCTGATCGTCATCGGTATGCTGATCATTACCGCCAGCCTTCCGGGCTATGCCTATAGCCTGCCCTATGGCCCGGTCTGGCTGATTGCTGTCTTCGCGGCAATGCAGGGCGGAGGGTTCGGGATGGCATGGACGTTTATCCTCCGCCGTGCCATCCGCGTCGCGCCGACGGACGAACATGAACGGGTTGCCAGCGCCATTCCGACGCTTCAGAGACTGGGTTTCGCCCTCGGGGCGGCCTATGCCGGTATTCTTGCCAACGCCGCAGGCCTGACGGAACAGGCGGACAGTTCCGTCATGATTGTGGTTGCCTGGTTGCTCCCGCTGGCCAGCCTCCCCGCGGCAGCAATTGGCCTTGTGGCAACCTATCAGTTCACCCGGCGGCGGCGGAACCATGCAACCTCCTGATATTACAGGTAATTTCGAACTGCTTTTCGCTCCGGCGGATGGGGCGAAAAGCCTAGGTTTCCAGGGCTCTCTCTGCTATAGTGGCGGCTGTTCTCCCATATCGGCTTGAAATTCGATTCAAGGTTATGAATCAAATTCTTAAGGTCGAACGGAATTGCTGGTCCCGGGGAGAATTATATTGATGTAACCGGCCTTTATCGGGCATAATGACAGCCCTTTTTGAGTAACCTATTTGAAGCCTGATTGAGCCAATGAAACTGACAATAGAACGTACCGCTTTGCTGACGTCCTTGAGCCATGTGCAAAGCGTCGTCGAGCGCCGCAACACAATCCCGATCCTCGCTAATATACTGATAGATGCGCGGGACGGATTTCTTGGCCTGACGGCAACCGATCTTGATATTGCAATCAATGAAAAAGTCGCTGCCAATATCGGAACAGATGGGGCAACAACCGTACCAGCCCACCTTCTCTATGACATCATCCGCAAGCTGCCCGAAGGCAGTCAGGTAGAGCTTGACCACAACGCGGCGGAAGAACGGATCTATGTGCGCTGTGGCCAGTCGAAATTCGCGCTGGCCTGCCTGCCGCAGGATGACTTCCCGGTCATGGAAACCAATCAGCTTCCGCATAATTTTGTGCTGGCCGCGAATATCCTGAAACGGCTGATCGACAAGACGCGCTTCGCGATCTCAACAGAAGAGACCCGCTATTACCTGAACGGTATCTATCTGCATGCAGCGGAGACGGATGGCGTGCCTATGCTGCGCGCGGTGGCGACAGACGGTCATCGGCTCGCCCGCGTCGAAACCCCGATCCCTTCCGATGCGGAAAGTATGCCGGGTGTGATTGTTCCGCGCAAAGCCGTGAGCGAGGTTCTCCGCCTGATTGACGAGCGGGACGAACCGGTCTCGATTTCCCTTTCGGATACGAAAATCTGCTTTTCCTTCGGTGATACGATCCTGACGTCAAAACTGATCGACGGGACTTTCCCGGACTATGAGCGGGTAATCCCGGAAGGCAACGACAAAGTGCTTGAGCTGGATGGCAAGTCCTTCGCGCAGGCCGTTGATCGCGTCTCCACGGTCGCGACCGAGAAAACCCGCGCTATCAAGCTCTCTTTGAGTAATGATTTGATCACCCTCTCCGCAACCGGCGCAGATGCGGGCAGTGCGACAGAAGAAGTCGCGGCTTCCTACGGGTCGGATGAAATGGAAATCGGCTTCAACTCGAAATATCTGCTGGATATCACCGGCCAGATTGACGGCGAGAATGCCCGCTTCCTGTTTGCCGACGCGGGATCGCCGACAATCGTTCGGGACAGCGCCGACGAAGGGGCGCTCTATGTCCTGATGCCGATGCGGGTATAACTTGGCCATCGTTACAGTGCCGTGGCTCACCAGGTTTGGACAATGGGTGTCGCCATAGAGGAGCCATTTGTGTCCGCCTATGCAATTACGCGCCTGATTTTGACAGATTTTCGCAATTATACGTATTTGAAGGTTGAAGCAGATAGTCGCCCCGTCGTTCTGACGGGTGCCAATGGCAGCGGAAAAACCAATCTTCTGGAGGCAATCTCCTTCCTCACGCCGGGGCGGGGACTGCGCCGGGCGAAACTGACAGAGGCCGCGAATATAGGCGGCAGAGGTGGCTGGGCGGTGGCCGCAGATGTGGCGTCGAATGTGGGAACGAGCACCCTCGGCACCGGCGTAATCTCTCCCGTAGGGGAGGCCGAAAATAAAGAGACGGCGGAGCGTCGATCGGTTAAAATAGACGGACAGAATATGAGCGGATCGACGGCCCTCTCAGACTATGTAAAAGTCAGTTGGCTGACCCCGCAGATGGACCGCCTGTTTCAGGAAGGGGCCAGCGGCAGACGGCGGTTTCTCGACCGACTCACATTTGGCTTCGACCCGGCCCACGGCAAGCGGATGACAGCCTTCGAGAAGGTCATGCGGGATCGCAATCGGCTCCTGAAGGAAGGTCGTTATGACAGACATTGGCTGGCATCACTGGAGCGATCTCTGGCGGAAACCGGTACAGCCATCGCAGCGGCGCGACGGGAAACGGCGGCGCGGTTGAACAGCTCCATGGCAACGGCAGCGCAAGGCACCGGTGCCGGTGCCTTTCCAAAGGCCGAGGTGAGTGTCGAGGGCCTGTTGGAAGGTTGGCTCGAGGAAATGAGTGCGCTGGCGGTTGAAGATAAATACCGCAGCAAGTTGGAGGCGTCACGGCGCCAGGATGCCATGGCGGGTAGTACCAGCCTCGGCCCGCACCGGAGCGATCTGGGCGTGCTGCACAAGGACAAGGGCATGCCTGCGGGCCAGTGCTCAACAGGAGAGCAGAAGGCGCTGCTGATTTCGATCATCCTTGGGGATGCGCGCCTTCAAGCCGGAATGCAGGGTCAGGCACCGGTCCTGCTGCTTGATGAGATAACGGCGCATCTCGACCAGAAACGGCGCGCAGCGCTGTTTGACGAGATTGAGGAGATGAAGACCCAGGCCTGGATGACAGGCACCGATTACGCCCTGTTTTCCGAACTTGGAAACCGGGCGCAGTTTTTAACAGTCGACAATGGCACCATTTGCCGGACGGCTGTTAGCTAGAAGGAAAGACGACGTAATGAGTAAGACAGAAGGTCCCATGGAAGCTGAGGAATATGGCGCGGAGTCGATCAAGGTCCTGAAGGGTCTTGATGCGGTGCGCAAGCGTCCGGGCATGTATATCGGCGATACTGATGATGGCTCGGGTCTGCATCACATGGTCTATGAGGTTGTGGACAACGCCATCGATGAGTCGCTGGCCGGTCATTGCGACCTGATTTATGTTTCGCTCAACCCTGAGGGGTCGGTTACGGTGCGCGACAACGGGCGTGGTATTCCCGTTGACATGCATGAGGAAGGAGTCTCCGCCGCCGAGGTGATCATGACCCAGCTTCATGCCGGCGGTAAGTTTGACCAGAATTCCTACAAGGTTTCCGGCGGCCTGCATGGCGTTGGCGTTTCCGTTGTGAACGCTCTGTCCACCCGGCTTGATATGACGATTTGGCGCAATGACAAGGAGCATCGCCTCAGTTTTGAGCATGGTGAACCCGTTGGCGCCCTTGAAATCATCGGGGATGCCGTGGGCAAGAGCGGGACAGAAATCACGTTCACCCCGTCGCCCGAAACCTTCACCAATATCAAGTTTGATTTTGCGACGCTGGAACACCGTCTGCGCGAGCTCGCCTTTCTCAATTCTGGCGTATATATCCAGATTAATGATCTGCGCTCTGCCGAGCCGGTCACGGTGGACCTGCATTATGAAGGCGGAATTTCCGCTTTTGTGAAATATCTTGACCGGTCAAAAAGCCCTCTGATCACGGAAACCATTGATCTTACAGCTGAAAAGGAAGGCGTGACGGTTGAGGCGTCGCTCGAATGGAACGACAGCTATCATGAAAATGTGCTCTGCTTCACGAACAATATCCCACAGCGCGACGGTGGAACCCATCTTGCCGGCTTCCGCGCGGCGCTAACCCGCTGCATCAACCAATATGCAACCGCGAGCGGAACTGCCAAGAAGGAAAAGATCGTCGTTACCGGCGATGACGCCCGCGAAGGGCTGACCTGTGTCGTCTCCGTCAAGGTTCCGGACCCGAAATTCTCCTCCCAGACCAAGGACAAGCTGGTTTCCAGTGAAGTGCGCCCGATCGTGGAAAGCTCGGTATTCGAGGCGCTCAGCCAATGGTTCGAGGAGCATCCGAACGAAGCCAAGGTCGTAATCACCAAGGTCTTCGAGGCCGCTGCCGCCCGTGAGGCCGCCCGTAAGGCGCGCGAGCTCACCCGCCGCAAGGGCGCGCTGGATATTTCCAGCCTGCCCGGAAAACTGGCCGATTGCCAGTCGAAAGACCCGGCGATTTCAGAACTTTTCCTCGTCGAGGGTGACAGTGCTGGCGGATCTGCCAAACAGGGGCGGGATCGCCATAATCAGGCCGTACTGCCACTTCGCGGTAAAATCCTCAATGTCGAGCGGGCGCGGTTTGACCGCATGCTCTCCTCGAATGAAATCGGCACCATGATTACCGCGCTTGGCACCGGTATCGGGCCCGAAGAATTCAATATCGAGAAGGCGCGTTATCACAAGATTATCATCATGACCGACGCCGACGTGGACGGATCTCATATCCGCACACTTCTGCTCACCTTCTTTTACCGGCAAATGCCGGAACTGGTCGAGAAAGGCTATCTCTATATCGCACAGCCGCCGCTTTACAAGGTTTCCAAGGGTAAATCCTCGGTGTACCTCAAAGATCAGCAGGCGATGGATGATTACCTGATTGATCAGGGTATGGAAGAGGTCGTGCTGGAGCTTGCCTCCGGCGAACAACGCAGCGGGGAGGACCTGAGTGCTTTGGTTGCCCGCGCCCGTCAGGCCCGCAACCTCATTGATGCCATTGCCAGACTCCAGAACCGTGCTGTAGTTGAGCAGGTTGCCATTGCCGGGGCACTGAGTGACGAAGTGTTGAGTGATCCTGTCCGTGGGCCGGAAGCGGCCAAATTCGTCGCCGAAAGGCTGGATGGGATTTCTTCAGAGACAGAGCGCGGCTGGATTGGCGAGGTTTTGCCAGATTTCAGCCTTAAATTCAGTCGGGAAGTCCGTGGCGTGACAGAAGTCCAGCTTGTGGACAGCAATATCATCCATTCGGCCGAGGCACGGCAACTTGACCTTATGAAGGATGAGCTTCAGACAATATACGCTCAGCCGTCAGTATTTATTCACAAGGATAAGCGACAGGTGATCTATTCACCGCTTGAATTAATGGAGTCCGTCACCAATCTTGGCAAACGCGGGTTGGCTATCCAACGCTATAAAGGACTGGGCGAGATGAACCCGGAACAGCTTTGGGAAACCACCCTGGATCACGAGGCGCGGACCCTGTTACAGGTACGGATCAATCACGGGGATGAGGCGGATGAAGTCTTCTCCACCCTGATGGGTGATGTGGTGGAGCCACGACGCAACTTTATCCAGGATAATGCCCTGAAAGTCAGCTTTCTGGATACCTGATGACGACAAATACGGTTTAAAATCGCAATTTTGCCTTATATGTGAGTGATAAAGCACCCTTTGGTCAGCATTTTGAATAATGCAAAGTAACGATTGAGTTCGATTATGAAGAAGGCATCCAAAGGATCAGGTAGACGAAAGCCGGCCGCAGGGCCGGGCTCAAAAGCTTATCCGCAGCGCCCGAAGCCCGCGCGAAACAAGAAAAGCGCAAAAGCGACATCGAAGCGGAGTCCAAAAAAGTCGGCGGCACGCCGCCCGCGTAAAGGTGCGCAGAAATCCAGCGGCCTCTGGGGCCCGATTGTTAATTGGGGCGGGGCGGCTGTTCTCTGGGGCCTTTTGATTGGCGGGATTTTTATCGGCTATTTTGCCTATACCCTGCCCGACATTTCTGGCATCGGCGAGATCGAGAAACGTCCCTCCATGGTGCTGCAAACCCGCGATGGTATCCGTTATTCGACCTATGGCGATCTTTATGGCGATATGCTCCCCATCGGAGCAATCCCGGAAAACATAAAGCAAGCCGTCCTTGCGACCGAGGACAGCCATTTCTACAATCATTTCGGCCTGAACCCGATCAGCCTTATCCGCGCGGCCTGGCGCAATTATGAAGCTGGGCGTGTTGTCCAAGGCGGCAGCACGATAACGCAGCAGCTCGCAAAAAACCTGTTTCTGACACCGGAGCGGACAATAGGGCGGAAAATCCGCGAAACCTTGCTCGCCTTCTGGCTTGAGGCAGAATATACGAAAGATGAAATTCTCGCGCTCTATCTTAACCGCATGTATTTCGGGTCCGGTACCTATGGCATCGATGCGGCCTCCCGAAAGTATTTCTCCCACCCGGCAACGGAACTGACCACGGCTGAGGCGGCAATGCTCGCGGGTCTTTTAAAGGCGCCAAGCTATTACGCCCCGACCCGCAACCTTGAACGGGCGCAGGATCGGGCCAGCATTGTTCTCGCCCGCATGGTGGATGAAGACTATCTCACCCCTGCAGAGGCGAAAAAACTTCGTGCCAAACCGGCGGTTCTTGTCAATGCCAGCCAGGATTTTCGCAATGTACGATATTTTGCGGACTGGGTGGTCAGCGAGGTGCAGGCCTATATCGGCAGGACGGACAAAGACCTGATAATCACCACGACGCTGGACCTTGGCATGCAGGGCAATGCGGAACGCGCGATCGAGACTCGGCTAAAAGCCGAAGGCGTGAAAATGGCCGTAAATCAGGGTGCTTTCGTTGCCATGACGCCGGATGGAGCCGTGAGTGCCATGGTCGGCGGACGGTCTTACGCCAAGTCTGTCTACAACCGGGCGACGGTTGCGCGGCGGCAGCCTGGATCGGTCTTCAAAACGATTGTTTATGCGGCTGCCTTTGAAAATGGCTTGTCACCTGACGATATTTTCAATGATGGGCCGATAAATATCGACGGCTGGACCCCGAAAAACTATACCAAGCGCTATAACGGCGATATGAGCCTGCGGGAAGCCTACGCCCGGTCCATCAATACGGTCGCGGTGCGGGTGACGGAACGGGTTGGCCGCGACAAGGTTGCCGGAATGGCGAAAAACCTTGGCCTCACCGGCAATTTCCCGCTGCATCCCTCCATTTCGCTCGGCACGTATGAAGTCTCCCTCCTTGAGATGACAGCCGCAAACGCGGTTATTGCGAACGGTGGGCGGGCAGTGCTGCCCTATGGTGTGCTTGAAATTCGCGAGAAAGACGGCCCCGTACTGTATCAACGGCAAACCTCCGGTCAGGGGCGGATCATCAGTGCAGGAACCATCAACAAAATGCGGGATGTCATGACCGCAACCATAAAATGGGGTACCGGCAAGGCCGCCAACCCGGGCTTTGCGGCGGCAGGCAAGACCGGCACGACACAGGACTACCGCGATGCCTGGTTTATCGGCTTTACGCCAGATCTGGTTGCCGGTGTCTGGTTTGGCAATGATGACGGATCGGCCACCAAGCGGGTGAACGGCAGCAACCTTCCCGCCGTAACCTGGAAAGATTTCATTACCCATTCGGAGACAAGTCAGGCAATTGCCTTCAGCAGGCAGGAGGAACAAAACTCCAGTTCGAGCATTTGGGATAAGATCGTTCGGGCCTTTTCCAGCAAGAACGCCCCGGCGGCGGGTGGTGAGAGCCCCGCCAGCGACCCGAATACATCCGAAAAGAAGAATTCATTCGACTATATGGATAAACAACGGCAGCAACCCTGAGGGATTGGATTATTCCTCGTCAAATGTCTCTTGTCTTGTGCCATAAACCGTCAGACGGAAGACCAGAGCCGAACTTACCCCCATCAGGCCGATGGAATAAACCATCGAAAACTGCGTCTGGTCATAGAAAAGCGCGATCATAAAGCCAAGGAAGGCCGCGAAACCAAGCATTAAAAAGCCCATCAAGGCCGAGGCGGAACCTGCTTTTTCGGGAAATGGCGCCATGGCGCCCGCCTGTGATTGGGGCAGGACGACCCCCATCCCGACCGTATAAATAATCATCGGCAAGACGATGGCACTCACTGTGTTAAACCCCGCCCAAGCCGCCAGCACCATACTGCCGCCGCCAATGGCGCAAATCACTGTTCCCACTCCAACCGAGAAAGAAAGACCCTTCGCATGGGTCATCTTGGGGCCGAGCAGTGTCCCGCTCATAAATCCAAGTACGACGGCACCGAAAAAATAGCCAAAGTTCTCGGCACGCACACCAAGTACTTCAATGAGAACGAGGGGAGAGCCGGAAATAAAGGAGAAAAGCCCGCCAAAGCACAGTCCGCCCGTCAACGCATACCCCAAAAATTCGCGATGCCGGAGCAGTTCGAAATAGTTCCGGGCAATATGGCTGGGCCTTAGCGCGTTGGGGTTCTTCTCGGCAAGGGACTCATCGACAAGCAGCAAAGTCACCAGCCCGACAATCAAGGACACGAGGCCAAGCACGAAAAACACCGACTGCCAACCGTAAAAAGCGGCAATATATCCGCCCAAAACCGGCGCAATGGCGGGCGCAAGGCCCATAATCGTTCCCATTCGGGAAAGCTGCTGCGCCGCCTGTTCCCGCTTGAACAGATCGCGTACCATGGCGCGCGGTACGACAATCGCCGCACATACGCCGAGCGCCTGAACAAAGCGCAATATCACCAACTGGTCGATTTGCACGGCAAATAAACAAGCGATGCTTGCCAAAACATAGATAAAAAGCCCGATGACAATGACCGGCTTGCGCCCGAACCGATCCGTCAATGGCCCGTAAATAAGCTGACACCCGCCAATACCGAAGGTAAAAATACTAAGCGTGAGCTGCACTTCCGCCGCGGTTGCGCTGAAAAATTCCGCCAGCTGCGGGAAGGTTGGCAGATACATGTCCGTCGACAACGGCCCAAGAGCTACCGCTGCCGCAAGATATAACGTAAAGGGAACAGAAGAAGGGGCAAGGCGTTTCATGAAAGGCTTTCGAAAGAGAACGGAAATGTCATACTCCCTCTACTCTTTCAACGCCATACTTATGTAGATCCGCACCGTGCCTTTTCAGCCATTTTTTGGCTTGATCAACGCGCGGATGAATTTCGTCAACAAGCGCCCAAAAGGCGGCGGAATGGTTCATATGCCGTAAATGCGCCACCTCATGGGCGACGATGTAGGTCATGACCTCCTCCGGCATCAGCAGTAAGCGCCAGGAAAAATTAAGGCGCCCGGTTGAGGAACAACTCCCCCAGCGTGACACCTGATCGCGGAGTGTAATGCCGCTATAACTCACGTCAATTTTCTCGGCATAGTCAGCGGCCCAGACGCTGATTTCAGTTTTTGCCATCTTGCGGGTCCAGTCCTTCATCCGGCGCGGTAGATGCTCTTCCCCGCCAGCAACATAGATATGCCCACCCTCTGCCCAGACAAATCCGCGTTGATCCGGAGCGTGAGTGATCCGATGCGGCCGACCCAGAAGAGGCAGCATGACGCCATCCCGAAATGGCACCGTTTCTGGTATCCTGTTGATATTGCTGGCAACCCAGTCAATTTCCTGACGCAGGAACGTCATGCCTGCCGCAAGCGAAGCGCGCTTCGGGAGAAGCAGGACAACGCCCCGCCGCGGATCGATCCGGAGCTTGATCCGTGCCGCACGGGGAGATCGTTTCACTTCGATGGAAATTTTCCGTCCGTCATAGACGAGATGCGGCGGGCAGCCCGCCACCAGTTGCAGATTGCGGCCGTTAGCCGACATCTTCATCGGGCCAGTCGACGATATGATCTTCTAAATCACCCGCGCGCCGCTCTGAAATGGCGCGACCGCGCACCGATATACCTGCCTGATGGACAGTATCAGGGTCATCGGAGACAAGCGGGTGCCACCAAGGCAGCGGTTTCCCCTCAGAAACCAACCGATATCCGCAGGTTTTCGGCATCCAGCGCAATTTCGGGATGATATCAGGAGTCAGGGTAATACAATCCGGTACAAGGCGGGAGCGTTCCGGATAACGGGTACATTTGCAACTTCCAAGGTCAAGCAACCGGCAAACAACGTCGGTATAGGCCAGCTCAAGCGTATCTTCGTCTTCCAGCTTCAGCAGGCAGCATTTACCGCAGCCGTCGCAGAGGGATTCCCACTGCGACGCCGTCATGTCTTCAAGCGCAACGGTCTCCCAGAATGGTTTTTCGCTCACGCCACCTCAGACCTTTTTCGCTGGTTTACGCTGTGTCCGCGTTGCCGGTTTGGCCGCAGCCCGGGATTTCCGGGCGACCGGGGCCTTTGCAGACTTTACCGTTGCCGACACGGACGCCGCCTTTGCGGGCGTGGCCTTTTGAGGCGTCGATGTGTCAGCTGTTACCTTTACCGAAGAGGCTTTGGCCGTGGGCGTTTTAGCGCGAGACGGTTTTGCCGCTGTTTTCTGGGCGGTTGGCTTCGCACCATTCAATGTTTTGGATGGTGCGGCCTTTTTCGCAACCGGTTTTTTCACTGGTGCTTTTTTCACGGCTGGTTTTGCAACTGCAGGCTTTTCCGCAACGTTGGAGGCCGCCTCTGCCGAACCAGCTGTGATCCGGGCGCGGTTGCGTGGCTCATTATTGAGGATAAAGTCACTTATTCGCGGTGCAATCTCACTTCGGAACTTGCTGCCATTGAACACACCGTAGTGACCGACACCTTTTTGTTCATAATGGGCTTTCATGCTGTCTGGCAGATTACTACAGATATCATGGGCGGCAACGGTCTGGCCGATACCGGAAATATCATCAAGTTCGCCTTCAACTGTCATCAGTGCCGTTTTCTTGATCAGACCCGTGCGAACTGGTCGTTCGCCACGATACATCATCTCTCCCTTGGCCAGCGCCTGCTTCTGGAACACAGTCTCGATCGTTTGAAGGTAATATTCTGCCGTTAGATCCATCACCGCATTATATTCGGAATAAAAGGCGCGATGCTTGTCCGCACTGTCGCCATCGCCTTCGACCAGATGATCGAACTGTTTCATATGGGCTTCCATATGGCGACCGAAATTCATGCTGACAAAACCGCTGAGCTGCAGAAAACCGGGATAAACACGCCGGAATGCACCGGGATAGCCGAGCGGAACATGGTTGATCACCGTATGTTCAAACCATTCGATGGAGTGGTTCATCGCAAGCTTGCAAGGATCCGTCGGGTGACGGCGAGTGTCAATCGGACTACCCATCAAAGTCATGGATAGGGGTGCGTTCGGATTATTGTCCTCCGACATCAGCGCGATCGCGGCCAAAACGGGCACGCCCGGCTGACACACGGCCATCACATGGGTATCGGGGCCAAGGATGTTGAGATAGTCGATCACATAATCGATATAATCGTCGAGATCGAACTCTCCCTCATAGAGAGGGACATTCGCTGCATCCCGCCAGTCGGTGATGTAGACATCATGATTTGGCATCATTGTCTCGACCGTGCCGCGCAACAATGTAGAAAAATGGCCCGACATGGGCGCGACGATCAACAATTTGGGATCCTTACGGGTCGTATCCCGCTTGAAATGCTTAAGCTGGCAGAATGTCTTGCGATGCAGAATTTCCTCGGTCACGGCGACGGTTCGCATGTCGATCTTGGTTTCGGTCAGGCCAAAGGCCGGCTTGCCATGATATTGTGTGGTTTCTGAAAACAGGTCGAAGCCTGCGGCCAGGGTCTGCGCCTGTGGCGTTTCGGAAATCGGATTAAATGGACTCTTCAAAACTTGAGAGTAAATTTGTGCGGCCATCCGTACAGGTGAAAGCGCCAATTTTTGCATTTCATTGAACTGGTAAAGCACGTCGTACTCTCCTAAATTAACAGAAAACATATGTTGGTTTCTGTCGGGTTTCTCTGCGCCTAGTTTCGCTGCAGTGCAACATAATATATGAATAATCAGCAGAATGTCAGCATTTTTTGCAATATTACGGATAATTGATTAATAATCTGCTGCCGTTCTATGGGGATTGCAACACGGTTTTTTTTGTGAGGGATGACTGATGCGTTTCTACTGGCTTGTTTTCTTATTGGTTTTTCTGGTTATCCCGCCCGCTCCTGCCCAATCTATTTTGGGTGAAAACGAGGTTTTTCAAAGTGCTGATAGAGGCGATACCGCCGCAGTAGAAGAGTATCTGCTGACCGGGAATAACCCCAATATCCGCGATTTGAAGAAGATTCCGCTGTTACATCATGCCGCCATTGCCGGCGTGCCCAAAACGGTCAGCGTCCTGATCCGCAATGGTGCTCAGGTCGACATCCCTGATCCATTTGGCAATACCGCCCTGATTCAGGCTGCCGCCTATGGATCAACCGCGGCGGCAGAGATCCTGATTGAGGGGAAGGCAAAAATTGATGAGGAAAACCGGCAAGGAGAGACTGCGCTGATAAAGGCAGCCAAAAGCGGGCATGCCCAGGTTACGAAGTTACTGCTTGCAAAGGGCGCGACGCTGGATCTTACGGATTTCACCGGACGGACGGCTCTGGATCATGCGAAACAGAACCGCCATTCCGATGTTGTGCGTCTGCTTTCAGACGCGGCAGAATAAACAGCTTAGCTTTACTTGGCCTCTGCCGCCGTTAAGGCTGCCTTTAAGCCATCAGCCTGTGCATTATTGACCGTTCTGTCGAGAACGATTTGCTGAGAAGTTACCGGCTTGCCATAGTATGACTCGTTGGAATCCGAGTTCGATGACAGGATCGACCCTTCCACGGATGCCCCGATAAAGAGTCCCTTCGAAATAGCGAAAGAAAAGACGTCAACTTTAAGGTTTGTGGTGGTCGAGGCACCAACTGTCGTGCCCACCGGACCAACAGCGGCACTCAAATCCCCGCCGAGTTTGACCTGATTGTCGATGATGGCTTTCAGGCCCTTCTCTGTCATGATCACCAGTACCAGCTCATTCGCTTGCGCGCCAAACTGCAACCCGATGCTGCCCTGACCCATCCTGTAAAAGGCGGGCGAAGACCATTCCCCGGCTTCATTTTTGCCCAAAAGAAGGCCGCTTCCACCCGCACCGCCCACAAAGAAGCCAGCTTTCAGAACCTGCGGAAAGACAACTACGCCCTTGGCAACAGCGAGAAGTTTGCGAAACTCCTCCATTTCTGATCGACCCGCAACATTGGTAATGGTGAATTTCGCTTTTTCGACCAGCTGATCCTGAGCTTCACCGGCAAGCGCAAGATTACCAGCCCCGGCCCCGAGGAGGAGCGCGCTTGCACCTACGAGAGAGAGGAATTTTCGACGGTTTGCCCTGAATGTCATCTGCATCTTCTTAATCCTTTTTGACTCATCGTTGGAAAACAGGATACTTCTATTAGATAAGGCATCAATGATGGCATTAATATGTCTAATATTCTTGAGAAAAATAAGCTGGTGCGCGTGAAATAGTGAATATGGCAGAAAATACGCCCCTGACGTCCGTCCCCCACATTGAATCTGATGCCATTCACCTTGCCGCGAGTGGGATGCGGCTGCAAACTCTGGTCTATATCCGCTGGCTGGCCGTGCTGGGGCAAGCCCTGACCGTCGTTATTGTGTATTTCGTCTTCGGCTATGATTTGCCACTACTGCCCATCGCCCTTCTGATCAGTGCAAGTGCCATTCTCAACCTGCTGGTCAGCCTCAACCGTAAGCCGTCGGCGCGATTGCCAAATCGCGGTGCGATCCTCTATCTGTTTTATGATATTCTACAGCTTGCGGGTCTACTCTATTTTACCGGCGGCCTTTCCAATCCCTTTTCGGTGCTGTTTCTGGTGCCTGTTACCATTTCCGCAACCAACCTCACGCGGCAGGGGACCTTTTTTCTCGGTTTGACGACGCTCGCCTGCATTTCCGTTCTGGCGCTTTTTTATGAGCCGCTACCGCTACCCGAAGGATCACTGATCCTCTCTAACACCTATATTCTTGCAATTTGGGCCGCACTGGTGCTGGGCACCGCGTTTCTTTCCGGCTATGCTTGGTTAATCGCGGCGGACTCGCGGAAAATGTCAGATGCGTTGACCATCGCCCGTGCGGAACTTGCGCGGGAGCAACAGCTTTCCGCCGTGGGCGGGATTGCCGCTGCCGCTGCCCATGAACTTGGCACCCCACTCAACACAATTTTGCTGGTATCGGAGGAATTGCGACAGGCCCTGCCCGAAGGAAGTGACTCAGCCGAAGACGCCGCATTGCTTCACGATCAGGCGAAAAAATGCGCCGAAGTGCTGGCGCAGCTCTCCAAGGGGCCACAAACAGAGCGCTTTATCACGGATTCAGCCCATCATAACTTCCTTTCGCTAGACAACCTCTTTTCTCTGATAGCAGAGAAATACAAGGACAGCGACAAGAGCTTCGCAATTCAAACACATGGAGATACCGCGGATATCCCCCGGCTGTTCTTGACGGCGGAGTTACGCCACGGCCTCGGCAATCTTATCAGCAACGCCGCCGAATTCGCCGCCAGCAAAGTGACCATTGATCTATACTGGAACGATAAGCTGGTGCGGGCGGAAATCCGCGATGACGGACCGGGCTTTTCGGAAGAAATTCTCGACCGGCTGGGAGAACCCTATATGTCCACCCGGCGCGGGCGCGGCGGCATGGGCCTTGGCGTCTTTATCGCCAACATGCTAATCAAACGGAGCGGTGGAGAGGTTAATTTCCGCAACCAGAAAGACAGCGGCGCGATTGTGGAAATTCTCTGGTCACGGCGCGCACTTGAGAAATCTGATCCTTTCAGTAATTAGAAAATATGCTAATCTGCCCAAGGCAGCTTGATTAACGGTGTAGAAGTAAAGAGCGGGAAATGGACGACAAGAAATCATTGCTCATCGTGGATGACGATGAGATTTTTCTGAACCGGCTTGGCCGCTCGATGGAGCGAAAGGGCTTTACGCCGTTGCTTGCCAATTCAGTGGCGGAAGGCAAGAGATACGCCGCGCAGAACGCGCCTGATTACGCCGTTGTCGACCTTCGGCTTCAGGATGGTAATGGCCTTGAAGTGGTGGAGGCCATCCGCAAGATGAATGAGGATGCCAGCATTGTCATGCTGACCGGCTATGGAAATATCGCCTCCGCCGTCGCCGCCGTGAAGGCCGGCGCCATCGACTATCTTGCCAAGCCCGCCAATGTCGAGGATATCGTCAACGCCCTGCTGGCGGATAAGGACGCCATGCCGACACCGCCGGAAAACCCGATGTCCGCAGACCGTGTCCGCTGGGAACATATCCAGCGTGTCTATGAACTCTGCGATCATAATGTTTCGGAAACCGCCCGCCGTCTGAATATGCACCGACGCACGTTACAGCGCATCATGGCGAAACGCTCCCCGCAATAACCGGATGGATCAGATTGTCTCAAAAAGAAGCACCCTGATCTGCGGCGATGCCGCAACCGAAATGGCGAAACTCAAAGCAGAGAGCGTCGATCTGATCATCGCTGACCCACCCTATAATTTGGGAAAGAACTACGGCAACAATATCGACCTGAAAGACAGCGCCGACTATCGGTCCTTCACCGAAGGCTGGCTCAGGGAGGCTGTCCGCCTGTTAAAACCCGGCGGATCGCTCTATTGCTTTATGGGTGTGAAATTCATTGCCCGGCTCTATTTGATGCTGGAAGAAGAGTTCAACCTCACGCCTCAGGGATGGATCACCTGGCATTACACACAAGGCATGGGCCGAAAAAAGGGCTTTTCCTCGCGCCATGAGGATATTCTCTGGTTCTCGAAGGGAGAAGACGCACGTTTTAATCTCGATGACGTACGGGTTCCGCAAAAATATTACCGCAAGCGCAACAATATGGCCGGGGCCAATCCGGGCGATGTCTGGCAGTTTAGCCATGTGCATTATTGCGCGGCAGAGCGGTTGCCCCATCCCACGCAAAAGCCCGAAGCATTGCTTGAACGGATTGTAAAAGCTTCCTCCAACCCTGGAGATGTGGTGCTGGACCCGTTTCTGGGGAGCGGAACGACTGTACGTGTCGCCTCTGTGCTCGGACGGGCAGCGGCGGGCATCGAGATCAACCCCGATTATATCGAAATGGCCCACGCCCGCCTGAAAGAACCTTTTGAGGCCTTCGACAGCACCGATCCCCGCGCCGCCCGCACTTCAAAAGACCTCCCGAAGACGCAGAATTAGGCCCGATGGACATTTTGTTTCTGCACAATAACTTTCCGGCACAGTATAGGCATGTCGCACGCCATCTTGCCGCTGACAAGAATAACAAAGTTGTGTTTGCATCCCACCGGGTGCCCCATAACATTCCCGGCGTCACCAACGTCATATATAAGCCGCATCGCGGGACAAAGGCAGATACCCATCATTATCTTCGGCCGACCGAAATCGCCGTCCTGAACGCGCAGGCTGTCTTCCGAACCTGTCTCGATCTCAAGAAAAGTGGTTTTGAGCCCGACATCATTTGCGCCCATTCTGGTTGGGGCAACAGCCTCTATGTGAAGGAGGCCTTTCCGAGAGCGCGCTTACTCAATTATTTCGAATGGTACTACCACGCGCACGGATCGGATGCAGATTTTCTCGATCCGGAAGCCCTGGGCTACGATGACGCCGCGCGAATACACAGCAAGAACATGCCGCTCCTGATGGATCTTGCCACGTCTGATTGGGGTCAGGTGCCAACCCGGTTTCAACTTTCCCAAATACCAGAGATTTTTCACTCCAAACTATCGCTCCTGCATGACGGTGTGGATACGGATTTCTTCGAACCCGATCCGAAGGCGACAGCAAAAATCGGCAATATCGACCTTTCCGGAGCGGCGGAAATTTTAACCTATGCAACAAGGGGAATGGAACCTTATCGAGGCTTTCCCGAGTTTATGCGCGCGGCGGCATTGTTGATGAAGCGCCGTCCCGGCCTGCATGTCTTGGTGGTGGGAGAAGATCGAGTTGCCTATGGCAAAAAACTCCCCGAGGGTGACGGTTGGGGCAAGCGGATGGTGGCAGAACTAAACCCTGACCCGAAGCGCCTGCATTTCACGGGCCCGCTTTCTTATGCTGAATATTTGAAAGTCTTGCAGTTTTCAACTGTACGCGCCTATCTTACCGTGCCATTCGTGCTAAGCTGGTCACTGATTGAAAGTCTGGCCTGCGGCGGCTTGATTGTCGGATCCGATACTGCTCCGGTACGCGAGGTAATCCGGCACGGGGAGAATGGTTTTCTTGCTCCTTTTAACGATGTTGAGGCTTTCGCCGAAGAGATTGAAAAAGTGCTCGACACAGTGGACGACCTGCAGGACATCCGCGACGCCGCAAGGAAATCGGCTATCGAAAAATATGCACATAGCAAACTATTGCCTCGCCAACTTCGACTGATCGAAGACGTTGCGGCAGGCCGTCTTCCGCCACGCGAAAAGGCGGCGAATTAGGCAAAGAGCAACTCCGTGTTTGCAGGGGCAGTGAGATTATATTATGACCAATACACTCTATTCTATTCAAAGCGAGGCATTTTGGATCCGCTAGATTATTTTAACCGCGAGTTGGAAGACCATGGCGAGGTGCTGGCAAAATGCCACGCAGCGCTCGCAGAGCCATTTCAGGAGATGCTCGCGCTCTGGGTTACTGCCATTCAGAACGG
Organism: Sneathiella sp. HT1-7; assembly: GCF_020731145.1. Classification (GTDB taxonomy): domain Bacteria; phylum Pseudomonadota; class Alphaproteobacteria; order Sneathiellales; family Sneathiellaceae; genus Sneathiella. The sequence goes on from NZ_JAJFZN010000001.1 coordinate 814,342, forward strand.
CAACAAAATTTTCTTCTTCGGCAATGGTGGCAGCGCGGCGGATGCCCAGCACCTCGCGGCCGAACTCGTTATCCGTTTTATCGAAGATCGCAAGCCCATCGCCGCCATCGCGCTCAATACAGACACCTCCGCGCTGACCGCCGGGGCCAACGACCTTGGCTTTGAAGACGTATTTGCCCGCCAAATCGACGCGCTTGGCAAGCCTGGCGACGTTGCCGTTGGCATCACGACGTCAGGCACCAGCCCAAATGTGGTGAAGGCCCTTGAAATGGCACGGAAAAAAGGTCTGGTTACAACCGCGTTTACCGGGCGGGATGGGGGGCGGATGCCGGAACTTACAGATATCTCGCTGATCGTACCGGCGCAGTCCACCCGGCGGATACAGGAAATGCATATCACTTTCGGCCATATGCTCTGCGGCGCCCTTGAACAATCGTTGAAACTGGTCTGAATCATATGGAAAATCGTTCCACCCTTCTTGATATTCTTGACAAAGCCGCCTCAATCGATGCACTGGTGATTGGTGATGTGATGCTGGACCGATTTGTTTATGGCAGCACCACACGCATTTCACCCGAAGCGCCAATCCCTATCCTCAGCATCACCCATCAGTCGCAAATGCTCGGCGGCGCGGGGAATGTAGTGCGCAATGTCGCCTCTCTCGGCGGGAAAGCGCAGCTCATCTCTGTTGTTGGGGAAGATCCGGAAGGGCGCGAAATTGAGCAGATATTCAGCTCCCAGGGCGCCACGACACCCCATCTGGTAAAATCGGTCGGACGACCGACTACAGTAAAAACACGCTTCATCGCCGATGGCCAGCAGCTCTTGCGCAGTGATCATGAGGCGACCCACCAGCTGCAGCCTCAAACCGCCGGAAATGTCATCAAGGCCTTTCAGGCGGCCGTAAAAGGCACCGATATCATCGTTCTTTCTGATTATGCGAAGGGGGTCCTCTCCGATACGGTGCTGCGCCATGTTATTGCTTACGCGAAAGAGCATGACATCGCGATTATCGCTGACCCGAAATCAAGAAATTTCAGCCGCTATGCAGGCGTCACTCTGCTGACCCCAAACCGTAAAGAGATGATTGCGGCGAGTGGCATGCCCTGCGGCACCAACCATGAGGTGGAGCAGGCGGCAAGGGATGTCATGCGCAAATCCGGGGTTTCCGCCATTCTCGTCACCCGGTCGGAGGCAGGCATGAGCCTGGTTACCAAGGACGAGGCGCATCATATCGCCGCGGAGGCGCAGGAAGTATTCGATGTTTCCGGTGCGGGCGATAGTGTCATTGCGGCGCTCTCCCTGGCGTTGGCCGCCGGGGCAAGCCTGGCCGATGCGGCGCGGATCGCCAATCTGGCGGGCGGGATCGCAGTCTCAAAGTCCGGGACAGCGGCAGTAACCAAAGCGGAGATCCGCCAGGCCCTGCACAGCCAGGAAATTGGCGATATGGATGCGAAGATCGTCAGTCTCGACATGGCGCTGGAACGGGTATCGAACTGGCGCTCCCGCGGGCTTAAAGTCGGCTTTACCAACGGCTGCTTCGATCTGGTGCATCCGGGGCATATCTCGCTCATGCGGCAGGCCCGCGCCGAATGCGACCGGCTGATCGTCGGACTCAATACCGATGACAGCATCCGCCGCCTTAAAGGCGAGGGACGGCCTGTCACGAACGAAAACTCCCGCGCCATTGTGATTGCGGGCCTTTCCGATGTAGACCTTGTCGTTCCTTTCAGTGAAGACACGCCGATCAAGCTGATCCAGGCGATCAAGCCCGATGTGCTCACCAAGGGTGCGGATTACACCAAGGAAACAGTTGTCGGCGCGGATATTGTCGAAGCCTACGGCGGGCGGGTGCATCTGGCGAACCTCAAAGAGGGGTTCAGCACCACCGGCACGATCGAGCGGCTTCTCGCATCGAAGAAAGAGGCGTAAAACATGGGGAATTTGATCCTGGTGACCGGCGGCGCGGGCTTTATCGGCTCCAATATTGTCGCGGCGCTCTCGGAACGGGGCGAGAAGATCATCGTCTGCGACTGGCTGGAGCAGGGCGATAAATGGAAAAACATCGCAAAATCAACGATTGCCGACTTTATTGATCCGGATAATCTCGAAAGCTGGCTGCATAAGAATGACAGCCGCCTGCGCGCAATTATCCATATGGGCGCAATCTCCGCCACCACCGAGACAGACGGCGATTTGATCCTGAAACGTAACTTCCGCCCGACGAAGATGCTCTGGCGCTTTGCGACCGATAACAAGATCCCGTTTATCTATGCCTCCTCCGCCGCGACCTATGGCGACGGGACGGCCGGGTTTGATGATGATATGAGCGAGGCCGCGCTTGCCAAACTGCAACCGCTCAATCTTTATGGATGGAGCAAGCATGCCTTTGACAAGTTCGTCGCGCGGGAGATTTCCCGTGGCGCCATGACGCCACCGCAATGGGCAGGGCTCAAGTTTTTCAACGTTTATGGCCCGAATGAGTATCACAAGGGCAGCATGAAAAGCGTCATTGCCCAGAGTTACCCGAAAGTCGCCGCAGGGGAGGCCGTCACCCTGTTCAAGTCCCACAACCCGGATTATGAGGATGGCGGACAGCTTCGTGATTTTGTCTATGTGAAGGACTGCGTCGATGTGGTTCTCTGGCTGCTCGATAACGGATCAGCCTCCGGCCTCTTTAACCTCGGGACCGGAAAGGCGCGCAGCTTCAAGGATCTCGCCTCCGCCGTGTTCACCGCCGCAAACAAGCCCGAAAAGATCAATTACGTGGATACCCCGGAACAAATTCGCGATAAATACCAGTATTTCACCGAAGCCAATATGCAAAAACTCCGAGCCGCTGGTTTTGGCGGCAATTTCCGCAGTTTAGAGGACGGCATCAGCGACTACGTCACTAATTATCTTGCGAAGGATGATCCATATCGGTGAAATTTTATTTTGACTAATATACAGCACCTCATTTACTGATAGTAAATTACTTTATTAAAAATTCGGGAGGGTTGTATGAAAGTAAATATAAGAACGTTCTCTGTTGATATGAAGGTAAAAAACAACGGCATAAAGTTCGAAGTTCGTGACAACGATGATACCTTTCGCGGCAACTGTTACCTTACACGCACTGGAATAACTTGGTGTGAAGGAAGAACAACCCGAGCTAATGGGAATGCCATTAGTTGGAACGATTTTATCAATAGAATGAATGAATAACTTACTAAAACCCCTTCGGCTGCACGGTTAGAAACTCCACCTCGATAAAGGCGCATTCGAAGTCGTTGCCGTTTTTCACGTTATGCTCGATGCCGGTCTCGCGGAAATAGGGGACGCCAGTTTTAAGCTCGGCGCGGGTGATTTCTCCGCCCGGCAGCTCGATTTCGAGAAAACCATCGAACAGCGGGACGACGACGTAATCATATTCATGGGTATGCCATCCGGTGGCGTCGCCGCGCTCTTTGAAACGCCATTCGGTCACGCGGGTGCGGGGGTTATCGATAAAAACGCTCGGGATAGCGGTTCCTTCGGGGGTGTTAGAGCACATGATATTTCTCCTGTAGGGGGTTTTCGGTTTCAAGAAGTCGCCGGGCGGCGATCCGCGCAAAACGGAGGGTGACATTGCGCCGCCGCGCGGCGTTGAGATTAAAATCGGTTGAGGGGCGGGCAACTGCACCACCAAAGTTATCCGCGATGATCAGGCCGTGGCTCTCCGGCAGGAGGCCTTGCGGGAATTCCGCATCGACGGCGAAATAGAATTCATCACAAAAATCGAGATATTCACTCCATTTCTCATCCACGCGGAAGTCGGCGGGGCCTGATTTCACCTCGACAATGATAATCCGGCCCCTGTCATTGATGCCCATCACATCGACGCGGCGGCGAATGCGGAGTTTTACCTCCATCAGGCTGTCATACCCCATGTCATGGAGAAGTTTTTGCACCCCGCGCGCGAGTTTGACCCCTTTATCGGAGCGGGCGTCGCTCATTTTTCTGACCTGTTGCTATTAAGATAGGCGAGCATTTCCTTCAGCCGCGCCTCCGGCAGGGCGCGGATCTCATTCGCCAGCAGGTTAGCATATTCCGTGGCTGTCGAGGTTAATCCGCTGGTATCCACTGTCACCTTCGGATGGGAGAGGGAGGCGAGGCGCTGCAATTCCTCCGCATCGTCCCAGATGATGTTGAAGTAATCGCAGATCTGCGCGACGAGGGACCAGGACGGGCGGCCGCGATGGCCATGCTCCAGCGCGGAAAGATAAGCAGCGCTGATATCCAGATCGGCGGCCATTTTTTTAAGCGTAATCCCACGGCTTTTGCGAAGAGTCCGCACGCGAAGGCCAAAGGGGGTCATGGAACTGTCCTTATTCTCTCAAAATCAGGGGCGGCTGCGCCGGAGCAAAACATAAAGCGCGCCGCTGCCCCCATGTTTCGGCTGTGCGTTGCGGATGTCAATAACCAGATGGCGCAAATCCGGCGCGGTCAGCCATTTTGGGACAGCTTCGCGCAGAACGCCTATTCTTTCCGGTGCCATAAAGGGAGCGTCATCCGTTTTTTGGCGGGAGGAGCCCTTGCCTGTAATGACAAGTACGCAGCGTTTTCCCTGAATCTGCTGCGCGGTAATGAAACTTCTGAGGCGCCGGTGCGCTTCCGCGCGGGTGAGGCCATGCAGATCGAGCTTTCCATCGATGTCCATTTTACCCTTGCGGAGCCGTTCCGCCGTGCGTTTATCCAGCCCCGGCACATTCTGGCGGAGCGACGGCTTAACCTCTGTCAACTTTCGGTCAATATGGGCGTTTGGCCAGCTTTCCATCGCTTTTTTGAGCGCCTCCGGGTCGAGAGAACGGCGAGCTGATGGTGTATTTGGGTCTGTTCTTGCCGATTTTGACACCATTGTGGTGGCGTTTTTCTTAGGGCTTGCTGACAACGGCACCTTTATGGTGTCATTTTCCGTTCCGCTATAGCGGTTCGACTTAATCGGGTTGATACCGCGGGCAACATGATCCCATAGATCGCGGTCGGCTCTCGACAGGCCTTTCGGTCGGTTAGTCTTGCGGGCCATCGTCAACAATCAGGATATGCACGCGACGCGGCCCATGCGCGCCCATAATCAGAGTCTGTTCGATATCCCCAGTACGAGATGGGCCGGAAATGAAATTGACGGTGCGCGGCAGGTTGCCCGCACCGAACTTTTTGCGGAGGCGCGCCCAGCTTTCTTCCATCGTGCCGGAAATCTGGCTCGCCTTGATCACCACCACATGGTTTTCAGGCAGGAAATTAAGGGTTGAGGGTGTATCCGGCCCCGACGCCATACAAAGCGTGCCCGTCTCGGCAATCCCCGAGAAGGCAGGGGTCAGACTGACTTCATCGCTTGGCGCCGCCGCGCCGCGCGTGATTTCCAGCATCGGGGTTTTGTCGAACGGCAGGTCATCAAGTGCCGGATCGGGCGCCATCTTGATCCGGGGCGGCAGATTATGGGCCGTGAGATAATCACGGAGCGCTTCCGGCACCTCCTCCAAATTTGAGAGGCGCGCGACAGTCGCGTCGAGGGCCTCGGCCTTCGCCTGGAACAGATCAACCTGTTCCTTATGGGGAATATCGGTGCGTTTTGGGATGGTGTGAGGCACGTGCCCCTCAATCCGGGCCTTTAACAGCTTTGCGGCATCTTCTTTAACCGGCCCGCGGCCCAGATTATGACGGATACGGGCGAAAATCCTGTCGCGGGATGGCATTATTTCCCCTCCCGCTGTTGTTTTTTCCATTGTTCCATGAAAGTCGCACCCTCCGGTGCCGGGAAATCACGCACAGAACTCCAACCCTTCATCAGCGGCAGTTTTCGGATCACACCCTTTTTTCCGGCCATTAATTTCAATGCGCGAGCGCTTATTCGGGTCATCAAACGGTAAAGCTTGGGTCTTTTTGCGAAATAGGCCCACACACCAATCCCCCAACGCTCCGGCTTCGGGGTGATCTGCGTCTCGAACGCCTGTTCGCGCCAGTGCCGCATAATCTTCGGCAAGGGAATACGCACCGGGCAGACTTCCTCACATCGTCCGCAGAAAGTGGAGGCGTTGGGCAAATGCCGCGCCTCTTCCAGGCCCACCATATGCGGATTAAGAGCCGCACCGATCGGCCCGGGATAAACCCAACCGTAAGTATGGCCGCCAACAGCCTGATAAACCGGGCAATGGTTCATGCAGGCCCCGCATTTAAGACAGCGGAGCAAATCCTGCTTGTCACTCCCCAGAAGGTCGCTGCGCCCGCTATCGACAAGTACCACATGGAAATTTGCCGGGCCGTCGATATCCTCCATCCGCTTGGAGCCGGTGGAAAGGGTGGTATAGACGGACATTTCCTGTCCCGTTGCAGACCGCGCCAGCAAACGGAGGAAAAGGCTCGCATCCTCCAGCGTCGGGACAACTTTTTCAATACTGGAAACGGCGATATGAGTTTTCGGCAAGCTTTGGGTAAGATCGCCGTTGCCCTCATTGGTGACGATCACGGTCGATCCCGTCTCGGCGATGAGGAAATTTGCACCCGTGATGCCAACGTCGGCGGCGACATATTTATCGCGAAGGACACTCCGCGCCTCGTTCACCAGCGCCTGTGGGTCGGTAATTCGCTCATTTAACCCGTATTTCGCGTGATTTTCGTGGAAAAGCTCTGTTACCTGATCTTTTGTCTTATGCAGGGCCGGGGCAATAATATGGCTGGGATGTTCATCGGCGAGCTGGATGATATATTCGCCAAGGTCTGTCTCGATCGGCTCTATCCCGTGCTCGGAGAGGTAATCATTCAGGCCCATCTCCTCAGTGATCATGGATTTGCCCTTGGTCACTGTCTTCGCATTGGCATCCCGGCAGATATGAAGCACAACTTCCCGCGCTTCGGTGTAAGAGCTGCACCAATGCACACGCCCACCCTGAAGCAGGACCTGATCCTCAAAATATTCGAGATAATAGTCGAGATTTTCAAGGATATGATTCTTGAGATCGCGGGCTTCATCGCGCAGCCCCTCAAATTCCGGGAGTTCGCTGGCCGATTTCGCACGGGCCAGCGGAAATCCGCTCTTTACCTTGGAAAAAGCCTCCTGGATATTTTTATCATGAAGCGCGTCATGAGCGCCTTCCTTGAAACGGCGGCTGGTAACCTGCATCAGTTATCGCCCTCCCCAAGGCCCGGTTTATCCCCCATCCCGGCGAGAATCTCTGCGACATGCATCACTTTCATGTCGGAGCCACGGCGTTTTAAGCGCCCCGCGATATTCATCAGACAACCCAAATCACCGGCGGCGAGAGTGTCTGCGCCGCTTGCGAGCAAATTATCGATCTTGGTATCGACCATAGATTCCGAAATTTCGGAATATTTCAAACAAAAGGTCCCGCCGAACCCACAGCAAGCTTCCCGATCCTCCGCCTCCTTTATTTCCAGCCCCTTAACGCCGCTCAGAAGCGCACGCGGCTGATCCCGCACCTTCATTTCCCGCAAAGAGCTGCAGCTATCGTGATAGGTGAGGGTACTGTCAAGTTGGACATCCTCGGGTTTGTAGCCGCAAACATCATGCAGGAAGGACATCAGCTCATAGGTCCGGCTGGAAAGCTCCTCGACCGCCGCCATAATGGTGTCGTCACCGTCGAATAGCTCTTTATAGTGATGACGGATCATCCCGGCACAGGAGCCGGAGGGCGCAACCACATAGTCAAAGCCTTCAAACGCACGGATGACGGCCTTTGCGATGGTTTTCGTACTTTCTTTATCCCCGGAATTATAGGCGATCTGGCCACAGCATGTTTGTACTTCTGGCACCACAATGGTGCACCCTGCCGCCTCTAGCAGTTTGACTGCAGCGAAACCAATGGAGGGACGGTTCAAATCGACTAGGCAGGTGACGAAAAGCGCCACATTTTTCTTCTCATTCGGAGCGGACATGTACTTCTCCCGATTACTCAAAAAACTATACCGTCTGCTCACTGATTTCGCCAGTAATCTTAGCGTGGGGTTTTCCGACGCTTGACCAACATATTGAGGATTTCCACCCCGAGGGAAAAGGCCATGCCGAAATAGATATACCCTCTCGGTACATGAAACCCGAGACCCTCCGCAACGAGAAAAACACCAATCATCATAATGAAGGAAAGGGCCAGCATTTTAAGGGTTGGATGTTCGTCGATAAATTCTGCTATGAATTTTGATGAAAACAGCATCACCAGCATCGCAACAACCATTGCCGCGATAATCACCCAGATATTGTTAGTCAGGCCGACAGCCGTGATGATGGAATCGAACGAAAAGATGAAATCTATGAAAATGACCTGCAGAATAGTCATTTGAAAGCCCGCAGAATAACTTTTGTAGTTCTCTTTCGGATCTTCGGAAATTTCATCATGGATGCTTGTCGTTCCCTTCGCGATCAGGAACAGCCCGCCCCCTATCATGAGAAAATCCTTGCCGGAAAAGGGATGTCCAAAAAACTCGACCCAGGGTTCTTTCAGGCCAATTAGCCAGATGGCGCAGAACAATAACGCAATCCGCATGAACAACGCGAGCAAGATCCCGATAACCCGCGCTTTTTGGCGTTTCTCTTCTGGCAGGTGATTGACCAGCAGAGCAATAAAAACAACATTATCGATGCCAAGCACAACTTCCAGTGCGGTAAGCGACAGAAAACTTGCCCAAAGCGCATAGTCGGTCAGGAATTCCATTAGCCTTCTGTGCCCGCTACCGCCGCGGCCAGCGCGTTCGGCAGCAAGATCCAGAGTTCGCCTTCGCTCTTCATGCCGCCGGACATATCATAAGCATAGTCGCCATGGCCCCAAAAGACATCACCGCGCACCGGGCCGACAATGGCCCCGCCCGTATCCTGCGCCATCATCAATCGTTCGAATTTTTCAACTTCCGCACTGCTGGATGCAGGAGCAACTTCGGTTGCGAGCCAGAGCGGTACACCAAGCGGCAACCATTTGCGATCCACGGCGAGGCTACGCTCAGGCGTCAGCTCCACCCCTTGCGCGCCGATAGGGCCACCCGTTTCAAGCTCGCGGAAAAACACAAAGGACGCGTTCTTCTGCATCAGTTCCGTTGCTTTATCGGGGTTTTCCTCAAGCCAAGTCCTGATTGCCTGCATCGACATTTCTTCGCGCGGGACATAGCCATTTTCGATCAGGTCGCGACCAATGGCGAAATAGGGATGGCCGTTCTGCGCGGCGTAACCAACACGGAGTTCGCTGCCATCTGCCATCTCGACCAGCCCAGACCCCTGGATATGCAGGAAGAAGGCGTCGATATCGCTATCCACCCAGACAAGTTCCAACTCCCGGTCAGCAAGGGCTCCGCTTTCAATGTCCGTGCGGTCCGGATAGGGGAGCAAGTTTCCACCCTCTACCTTGCCGGCGATGCGCTGCCCTTTAAGTTCGTCACGAAACCGACCAAGATCAACCATCACCAACTCGGGTGGGCGCAAGTAAAGCGGCGTAAGATAAGGGGGCTCTTTTTCGCGGCTACCTTTCAGGCTCGCTTCGTAATAGCCGGTGAAAAGGCCGGATTTTTGCTCATTATTGAGGATCTGGAAAGGCGTGAAGTTATTTTCAAAAAAATGTCGCCGCACGCTATTATCAGGCGGTAGCGCCATGGCGGCAGCGCAGAGCGGTTGCCAATCCCCGGCGGTGCCCGCCAAGCCAATGCCGCCCATTCCGAGGGTTTCAGGCAGACGATTTATTTTTTCGCAGGATTTCAGGAGAGCAGGAAAGAAGCCTGTAAAGTCCTCTTTATCCCAGCCGGGAAGGGAGGAAAAATCCGCTTTTTCAAGGGTAAGGTTATCTTCCGCTGGTGGTTTTACCTGAAAATACCAGATAGCAATCGCCACAAGAAGAACTGTAATCAGAATCAGCCCGGCGCCGGTTTTTCGATTGATGGAAAAGAACGGACGCAACAGCATTTTTAAGCAGAGACCTAGTTTGCGCGGCGGGTGGTAATCAACAGCCAGTTCGGATTGCGGGATTTAAGGTTGCGCGCGAACGTCCAGAGCTCATTCACCGTATGCGGCTGCGGATCCCCTGCGACGACGACACCTTCCTCATCCTTGGTCATGCTGATCATCTCAGCCTCGAACGTGACAGTGATCTCGGCTTCCTTGCCTTCCAGCGTAGCGTCCGTGATTTCAGCGGAATGAACCGCGATGATATCCGTCGACATGACTTCATTGCGATCTTCACGTTCCTGAATGGAGCGTTCGAAATTCTCATACACTGTCTCGGAAAGCAGCATTTTCAGCGTGTCTCGGTCACCTTTGGCAAACGCCACAACAATCGCCTCATAGGCGGCCTGGGCCCCTTCAACGAATGTTCGCTGATCAAATGTCTTGTCGAGCTGCCGTATTTTACTAAGCGTCATCATCAGGGGCGCGCCCGCAAACGGGCTTGGCTCCACGTTTCGGGCATTGTCACCCAAAAGGACAACATTATCCTCCTTCGGCTTATCTTCTAAGTCGCCTTTGTGCCCTTCAACCGGGCGGCGTGGCTTCTCCTCGCGTGGGGATTGTTCATGGCCCATGCGTCGGCCCAGCACACTGCGAAGCCGTAGGAAAATAAATCCGGCAACTGCCGCGAGCAAAATAATGTCCAGGAACTGAAAGCCGTTGTCCATAATGATATCTTCAAATTGGGTTTGGTAAAATGTCCAATAACCCTTATGTAAAGGATAGGTCTGTATAAGAAGTTAAAGGGTTAGTTGGTCAAGGTCCAGTATCTTATCAACCGCTCCACTTCCTGCACGCCTGTCTGTTACATAGAAACTTTGTTAGGGATAAACAAGTTTGGCTTTATTGTTTTTAGCGGCCCTGATCGGTATTCCCCTGATCGAAATCCTGGTCTTCGTGCAAGTCGGTAGCGAAATCGGGGCGCTCAACACCGTCATCATCACCATCGTCACGGCTCTTATCGGCGTTTTCCTGATCCGAATACAGGGTCTTGGCGTGCTTATGCGCGCACGCGCGGCGCTCGATCGACAGGAAACGCCGGTCAATGAAATCTTTGAAGGAATATTTCTGGCGCTGGCCGGTCTGTTCCTGATTATACCGGGCTTCGTGACTGATGCGATCGGCTTTTTGTTGCTGATTCCGCCTCTCCGTCGGGCGCTCGCCGCCTATATGGCGCAGCATTCAAATTTTGTCGCCGCCGGCATGCATCAAACCCGGCGTAAAAGCGGCGGCACCGTTATCGATGGCGAATATGAAGTGATTGAGGATGATCCCGCATCGATCGAGAATCGCAGTGAACCCAACCCCGACAGTCCCTGGAATAAAGAAAAATAATCGCTCCGGACTTGCCGGTCCGACGCATCCATGATAGCCACTTTGGCAAATCCCGCAGGCCGAGACGGCCCATATATTTATAGGAGTGACCCGTTCATGTCAGATGAAGGAACCGCCCCCGGCGGAACAGAAGGCCAGACGCAGCCTTCCCTTGCGATTGTTCGCCAGTATGTAAAAGATATTTCCTTCGAGAACCCGAATGCACCCGCCAGCCTCGATCCCGACAAAGGTCAGCCGCAGGTCGAGCTTGCGGTCAATATTCAGGCGCGTGCAGGCGGCAATGACCTCTATGAGGTGGAACTCCGCATTGAAGCAAAAGGCAATCATGGCGAAGAAGCGGCTTTCGTGGTCGAGCTGGTCTATGGCGGTTTGTTCATGCTCAAGGATTTCCCGGCGGACACCCTCGAAATGGTGTGCATGATCGAATGCCCACGGCTTCTTTTCCCGTTTGCCCGGCGTGTTATTGCCGATGCCACACGGGACGGCGGCTATTCCCCATTGATGCTTGATCCAATTGACTTCAACCGGCTGTATCAGGACCATAAAAACCAGATCGCCGCGCAACAGCAGCCCGCCGGTCACGCCTAAAGACGTCTTTTACGACGATTGCCGCCAGAGGGGGTCCTTGATCTTCTCTAAAAAGGCGGCATGGGCGGCGCGCTCCGCATCGCTCGCGTTATGCGGGCGGGGCGGGCGGACTTCCTTCGCAACATTGGAGACCACACCAGCGCCGCTATCCTCAAGCGATAGCCCGCGCTGCCGCCCGCCGATCAGCTCCAGATAGACTTCTGCCAGCAATTCCGCATCAAGAAGCGCGCCATGCTTGGTTCGCGCCGAGTTATCGATGCCGAAACGGCGACAAAGCGCATCAAGATTGGCCTGTGCGCCAGGAAATTTCTTCCGCGCCATAGTGACAGTATCAATACTCTGGGTCATGGGAAGGGTCGGACGACCAAGAAGGGCCAGCTCCGCGTTCAGAAACTTCATATCGAACGACGCGTTGTGAATAACGAGCTTGTCATCGCCAATAAAGTCGAGGAAACCATCGATTTCCTCCGCGATCACTTTATGGCCCTTTAGAAATTCCGCGCTGAGGCCATGCACCTTGAAGGCCGCCTCAGGCATATCGCGTTCCGGATTGATATATCGATGATAGGTCTCTCCCGTCGGGATATGATTGTAGAGCTCGATACAGCCGATTTCGACGATCCGATCCCCGTCCGCGGGCTCAAATCCCGTTGTTTCCGTATCCAGGACGATTTCACGCATCTTTTAAATGTTCCACCAGTTCCTTGATCTGCATAAAAGTTTCTTCCATGCTGCGATGGGTGTCGATAACAAAATCCGCCTTTTCGCGCTTTTCCGCATCATCAACCTGACGGGCGAGGATCGCCTCGAACTTATCCTCCGTCATTTCAGGCCGGTCCAGCACCCGCGACCGCTGCACATGGGCAGGGGCGGAGACAACAACAATCTTATGTACCCGGTCTTCACCGCCCGTTTCAAATATCAGCGGAATATCAAGCACGACAAGAGTATGGCCCTCTTTCTGCGCCTGCTCAAAAAAGGCCGCGCGGCCATCGGATAGAAGCGGATGAATAACCTTCTCCAGCCGCTCAATCTCTGCGTCATTGCCAACGACTAGCTTGCTGAGCCGTTGGCGGTCCACCTGATCATCGACCACCGCATCGGGAAAGGCCGACCGGATCGGCTCTACGCCGGCGCCCCCCTTGGCATAAAGCTTGTGAATTTCCGCATCCGCATCATAAACGGGAATGCCGAGTTTGCGAAACATCCCGGCCACGGTTGATTTTCCCATGCCGATAGATCCGGTCAGGCCCACGAGCAACATGTTAATTCCCTTTCAATCCATCCAGCACATGACGGCGCAACCCGTTGTCCACTTCGGGTGTTACACCGAACCAGGCCTCAAACCCCGCCTTTGCCTGATGCAGCAGCATGCCGAGGCCATCCACTCCGATATTTCCCTGTCGCCGCGTCCTTTTCAACAGGTCCGTTTCCAGCGGGACATAAACAATATCGCTGACAACTGCCGTCTTTTTCAATCCCCCAAGCGAGATTTCGAGCGGTGGCTGACCGGTCATGCCAAGACTGGTGCAATTGACAAGGATATCCGCCCCCTCCAATAGGGAGGAACGACGATCCCATGGGCCAGCGCGGGCAATGTCACCGATATGCCCCGCGAGAATTTCCGCCCGCGCCTCCGACCGGTTACAGATGATAATTTTCTCAAGGCCGAGATCACTCAACGCGACGGCAATCGCGCGCGACGCACCTCCCGCGCCCAGAATAAGCGCCGTTCCGCCCGAAAGCGTCGTGACGTCCATTTCCTCACCAAGCGAGTCCGTGAAGCCGACCCCGTCTGTATTCCGCCCCGTAAGGGCGCCATCTTCACCCACAACAACTGTATTGACCGCGCCGATGCGTTTTGCGGACGGATCGAGGATATCAACCACCTCAAACGCCGTTTCCTTAAGCGGGATGGTGAGATTTGTGCCGCGAAAAATGCCACCTTCCGCCGCGCAGTCTTCTTTTAACTGCGAAAACGTCTCACGAAGGTCTTCGGGCTTCACTGGCCAGGCACGATAATCCGCATTAAGGCCGTATTTTTCAATCCAGTAGCCATGCAGTCGGGGGGAAAGGGAATGGCTGATCGGCCACCCCATCACACCAGCGATTTTTTTCTTGTCATCCATCATGCAGATATCCCGATTTTATGACCGCGCAAGAAGTCAAGCAATGGCAGGAGTGGCAGCCCGAGAATGGAGAAGAAATCCCCCTCCACCTTCGCAAAAAGATGCGCACCCAACCCTTCGAGCTGATAAGCTCCGACGGAGGAGAGGATATCTTCTCCCGCCCCTGCGAGGTAGCGGTCGAGAAAATCTTCGTCGAAATTGCGCATGGTCAGGCGTGCTTCATCCACATGCCGCCAAATAACGGCCCCGCCCTTGGCAACGCAGACCGCATTGGCGAGACGATGCGTTTTCCCTCGCAAACTGAGCAAATGCGCCCGCGCATGATCCATATCCACCGGTTTGTCGAACCAGATGTCGTTGCAATCAAGGATCTGGTCTGCGCCAATGACAAACGCTTCCGGTATTTGCCGGGACACGCGGGATGCTTTGAGTTCAGCCAATGCCACTGCCGTGTCTGACGCGGGCGCCTTGGCGCCCCGCATGGCGTGTTTGACCTCATCCTCATCTACATTTGCCGGTAAGATATTAAAACTAAGGCCCGCGCGCTCCAATATCCGGGCGCGAGACATACTCTGCGATGCCAGGACAAGTTCTGGCCCAGAATTCTCCAATTTTTCCCCACTCACAGCATTCTGTCCCTGGTTTCTTCCGTGCGGCGGTTAAAAAGGGTGATGATCTGGGCTGCTGTTTCCTCCACCGAGCGGCGGGAAACATCAATGACCGGCCATCCTTCCCGGGTGCAGAGTTTACGCGCAAAAATCACCTCTTCCTTGATCCGTTCGCGGTCTACATAGTCCGTATCGACCTTCTGGTTGAGGCTAAGCAAGCGGTTCTTGCGGATCTGCGAGAGGCGGTCCGGGCTAGTTGTCAGGCCAACGACCATTGTCCTTTTATTGAGGTTAAAAAGGGACTCCGGCAAGGGTATACTGGGCACGATCGGGATATTCGCCGTCTTATAACCGCGATGGGCAAGATAGAAGGACGTCGGCGTTTTCGACGTACGCGACACCCCGACAAGAACGATCTGCGCCTCATACAAATCATCCGTCATCTGGCCATCATCATGAGCCATGGTGAAGTTCAAAGCCTCGATCCGGCCGAAATAATTCTTGTCCAGCATATGCTGCCGACCGGGCAGGCGACGAATTTCCTGACCCAGAAAATTGGAGAAGGCCGCCAACACGGGATCCAGCACAGAGACGCAAGGTACGCCGACCCTCTGGCAACCCAGCTCCAGCACATCGCGCATTTCCTTATTGACCAGCGTATAGAGCACGAGCCCCGGTTTTTTTACAATGGATTCAAGGATATCATCCAATTGACGTACAGTCCGTGTTAATGTCCAGACATGCTCGACAGGTGAAATCCCCTCAAACTGAACCAAGGCGGCTTTGGTCATGGATTGCAAGGTTTCCCCGGTTGAATCCGACACCAGATGAAGATGAAATTGATCCATATTGCTGCGTGGTTATCCTGTGAGTAATGTGAATAACAGGGATAACATGGCTATCTGGGAAAACCCAAAATTTTTCTCCCCGCTAGAGCTTTTTTTAGGTGCCTACTTGTCCGTCTGTGGGAAAAGGAAAATCGCGTTATCGAAAAACGGGTATATTTTTGATGTTTGATAAACGAAAATGACTTATCCCCGTTATCCCCGATTTTTATGTGAGCCAAAACTGCCTTTATCACGTAGATATCAACGACTATGTGAAAAACTGGATTTTATCCCCAGAATTTCTATAAAGGGCGGGGATAAAATTTAATCCCCGTTACCCACGGCATACAACAACAACTACTACCTTTTATTTAAATATATTATTTAAAGGGATAAGATTCCGGGAAGGAAGAAGCGTGAAAGTTTCATCAAACAAGCCCCTGCTGAAAAGCCTGTCAGGAGACGTACAAGCAAGACCACCTTTCTGGCTAATGCGTCAGGCAGGACGCTATCTTCCCGAATATCGTGCAACCCGCGCGGATGCAGGTAACTTTCTCGATCTTTGCTATAACCCGAAACTTGCGGAAGAAGTTACTTTGCAGCCCCTCCGTCGTTATGGCATGGACGCCGCTATCCTTTTTGCTGATATTCTGCTCATCCCTCATGCACTCGGTCAACCGCTTGCGTACAAGGAAGGCGAGGGACCGGTGCTTGATCCCATCCGTTCAGCCAAAGAGCTTGGCAAGCTGGATGTAACGGCAATTCATAAAACCCTCGATCCTGTTTATGAGACTGTTGGACGTTTGAGCCAGTCAATTCCGAAAGATTGCACGCTTATCGGCTTTGCCGGATCTCCCTGGACTGTGGCAACCTATATGGTTGAAGGTCGGGGATCGAAGGATTATGCCAATATCAAGAACTGGGCCTACAGTGATCCGCAAGGTTTCGGCGCCTTGATGGATATTCTTGTTGAGTCGACAACAGAGTATCTTCTCAAGCAAGTGGCCGCCGGGGCAGAGGTCATCCAGCTTTTTGATACCTGGGCCGGTGTACTCCCCGATAATGAATTTAAGAAATGGGCCATAGAGCCGACAAAACGCATTGTGGAGGGTCTGCGTACCCAACATCCGGAATTACCCGTCATTGGCTTTCCCAAGGGCGTGGGCGGTAACATTATCGACTTCGTGAGAGAGACAGGAGTCACCGCGGTCAGCCTTGATACGGGTACACCGCTCGACTGGGCGGCGCGCGAAGTTCAATCCCTGGTGCCGGTACAGGGAAACCTCGATCCGATGCTGCTGGTTTCTGGTGGTTCGGCGATGGAAGACCGCATCAATCAAATCCTTGAAACCCTTGGGAAAAATCCTTTTATCTTCAATCTCGGTCACGGGATTGTCCCGCAAACGCCGCCAGAGCATGTTGCCCGGTTGGCCGAAATTGTTCGGGGGGATTAAGGAAAAGCCATGGCAAAAAAAGCGGTTGTCCTGTTCAATCTTGGCGGTCCCGATAAGCCGGAGGCGGTGGAACCTTTCCTGTTCAACCTCTTTTATGATCCAGCGATCATCCGTTTGCCGACACCGCTTCGCTGGTTGGTGGCAAAGCTGATTTCCCGTCGGCGCGCGCCCGTCGCGCAGGAAATTTATGCTTTTCTGGGTGGATCTTCGCCAATCCTTCCCCAAACGGTGGCGCAGGCCGACACCCTCGAAGCCAAGCTCAATGAGGGATCAAGCGATATATATAAGACTTTTATCTGCATGCGCTATTGGCATCCCTTTGCCGATGAAGTTACGCGGAAGGTCAAAGACTGGAACCCGGACGAGGTAATATTGCTACCGCTTTATCCGCAGTTTTCTTCAACAACCAGCGCCTCTTCCCTGAAAGATTGGCAGGAAACGGCCAGCAAGGTGGGTCTTGATGCGCCAACTGGCGGTCTTTGTTGTTATCCGACTGAAAAAGGTCTGATTTCTGCCTATGCGGAGTTGATTGCGCCAAAACTCGCTGAATTAGAGGGTAAACCCTTCCGGCTGCTTTTTTCTGCGCATGGATTGCCGCAAAAGATCGTTGATGAAGGTGATCCGTATCAATGGCAGGTGGAGCAAACGGCGGACAAGGTCGCCCAAAAACTGGGTGCGGAAAATATTGACTGGAAAGTCTGCTACCAAAGCCGTGTCGGGCCGATGAAATGGCTGGAACCCTCGACAGAAACTGAAATCCATCGCGCTGGCGAAGAAGGGATCAGTCTGGTGATCGTTCCCATCGCTTTTGTGTCAGAGCATTCGGAAACCCTGGTCGAGTTGGATATCGAATATGCCAAACTTGCCAAGAAAGCTGGGGTTGACGAATATCTCCGGGTAAATACGGTCGGGGTTCATGCGGATTTTATTGATGGTTTGGCCGGAATGGTGAAACGCGTGTCAGGCCCGGGTATTGGCAGTGAAAGTGGCGCCCGGATCTGTCCCTCCGGATTTAAAGATTGTTTGATGCTGGCGTCATGACGCATAATCCCGTAAATAGCGGATGTGATTGACGGTTTATCAAGAGGGGCCGACCTTGGACGACATTCTGGCTGATATTTACCCGTGGGTGAAATCCCTGCATATCATCTCGGTCATTGCCTGGATGGCGGGGATGTTTTATCTGCCGCGCCTTTTTGTCTATCATGCGGATGCGGCGCCGGGATCTGAGATGTCGGAAACTTTCAAGATCATGGAACGGCGGCTTTTGCGCGGGATTATCAATCCGGCGATGATATTTACGTTCATTTTTGGCAGTTTACTGTTGTTCACGCCCGGCATTGTTGACTGGAGTGAGCCCTGGATATGGCTCAAGCTAACCCTTGTCTTTCTGATGGCCGGTTTTCACGGAAATTTGTCAAAATGGCGAAAAGAGTTTGAGAGGGATGAGAATACTCGCCCCGCGAAATTCTACCGTCTCGTCAATGAGATACCGACCGTTCTGGTAATCGGGATTGTGATTTTGGTGGTTGTTAAACCTTTCTGACGACCGCCGAATTTCGCATATTTCATTTGACTAATTCCGATAAAACTGGCAATAGAGGCTTAACTTCACTGGACAATCTCTGTTCCACGGTCTCATTGCATTACGAATACATAAGCAATTTTCATAAGACCCAACCTCATCGGTTTCCGACATTCTCGTCATATTCTGATCCTTTAATCCCTTTATCTTCCATATACAGCGTAGTAAAATAGATGAATCTTCAAGAGCTTAAGAAAAAATCCCCAGCAGAAATCCTTGAACTGGCGGAAACGCGTGAAATTGAAAACGCCTCCACCCTGCGTAAGCAGGAACAGCTTTTCGCCATTCTTAAATATGAGGCCGAAAATGGCGCCGAAATTACCGGCGGCGGGGTGCTTGAAATTTTGCAGGATGGATTCGGTTTCTTGCGCTCACCCGATGCGAACTATCTCGCCGGACCGGATGATATCTATGTCAGCCCAAGCCAGATACGACGTTTTTCACTTCGAACAGGCGATACGGTGGAAGGGCAGATTAGAAGCCCGAAAGATGGCGAACGTTATTTCGCCCTCCTCAAAGTGCAGAAGATTAATTTCGAAGATCCCGAAAAAGCCCGTCACAAGATCAATTTCGATAACCTGACCCCGCTTTATCCAGATGAGCGCATCAAGCTGGAAACCCCTGATCCCACTGATAACAATATCAATTCCGCCCGCGTGATCGACCTCGTCTCACCGCAGGGCAAGGGCCAGCGCGCCTTGATCGTGGCGCCGCCGCGGACTGGTAAAACTGTTCTGTTGCAGAATATTGCCAATTCCATCACCACCAATAACCCGGAAGTTTATCTCATCGTTCTTCTCATCGACGAACGGCCCGAGGAAGTGACGGATATGAAGCGCTCCGTAAACGGCGAAGTGGTGAGTTCCACCTTTGATGAGCCAGCCTCGCGCCACGTACAGGTTGCCGAAATGGTGATTGAAAAGGCGAAGCGCCTGGTTGAGCATAAACGCGATGTCGTGATCCTGCTCGATAGTATCACGCGTCTCGCACGCGCCTATAACACGGTTGTGCCATCAAGTGGTAAAGTCTTGACTGGTGGTGTAGATGCCAATGCCCTGCAGCGCCCAAAACGTTTCTTCGGTGCCGCCCGTAATATCGAGGAGGGGGGATCGCTGACTATCGTCGCCACCGCCCTGATCGAGACAGGTTCGCGCATGGACGAAGTTATTTTCGAGGAATTCAAGGGCACGGGTAACTCTGAAATTATCCTTGATCGGAAACTTTCCGACAAGCGCGTCTTCCCGGCCATCGATATCACCAAATCCGGTACGCGTAAGGAAGAGCTGCTGGTTGATAAGGCCACCTTGCAAAAAATGTGGGTTCTCCGACGTATCCTCAACCCGATGGGCACGACCGACGCCATGGAATTCCTGCTCGATAAACTTAAATCCAGCAAGACCAATGACGACTTCTTCGATTCCATGAATACGTAATAAAATCATACTGTTACATTAAAAAAGGCGCCCGATTGAGGCGCCTTTTTTGTCGGGAAGTAAAATGGATCAGACGGTGAAGACGGTTGATCCTGTTGTTCTGCGTCCTTCAAGGTCTTCATGGGCCTTGCGGGCCTCGCTCAAGGGATAGGTCTGGCCGATATTGACCTTGATTGCGCCGCTGCCGACCAGTTTCATCATGTCGCCTGCAGATTTTTCAAGTTCCGGGCGGGTCGCGTTATAGGTCATCAGCGAGGGGCGCGTGACATAGAGGGAGCCTTTTGCGCCTAAAATACCCAGATCAACACCAGTAACCGGCCCCGACGAATTCCCGAAGGAGACCATCAGGCCGCGCGGGGACAGACAATCGAGGGATTTTTCGAAGGTATCCTTGCCTATGGAATCGTAAACCACGGGAACGCCTTTGCCGTCGGTGATTTCCATGACTTTTTCATGAAAATCTTCTTCCCGGTACAAAATTGTATGGGTGCAGCCATGGGCCTTGGCCAGTTCCGCTTTTTCTTCCGATCCGACTGTGCCGATGATGGTCGCGCCGATATGCTTCGCCCATTGACAGGCAAAGAGACCAACACCGCCCGCCGCCGCGTGAAACAGGATCGTATCGCCTTGTTTCACGTGAAACGTTCGCTGCAGTAGATATTCCGTTGTCATCCCCTGGAGCATCATCGCCGCGGCCGTCTGATCATCAATGCTATCGGGCAGGACAATCAGGTTATCAACGGGCATAATCCGTTCTTCTGAATAGGCCCCGATCGGCCGACCCGCATAGGCCACACGATCCCCAACCTTGAAATTTGTAACTCCGTCGCCCAGCTCCTCAATCACGCCGGCAGCTTCCATTCCTGTCGTAATGGGGAGAGGGGCGGGATAAAGACCCGTGCGGAAATATACATCTATGAAATTAAGGCCAACAGCTGTATGACGGACGCGTGCCTCTCCAGGACCTGGACTACCAACGGTCACATCCTCCCATTTCATGGTTTCCGGACCGCCATGTTCATGCTGTACGATTGCTTTTGTCATTTTCTTGTCCTTTATCTATCGCGCCCGCGAATTTCTATTATATATCAAGCGATTGTTGCTCAGTTGGCAAGGCTTTTTCGAGCCGAAGCAACGCTTCCTTCGTGTCCAGACCTCCATCACCGGAATATCCGCCCATCTTGCCACCCGCTGCCAATATCCGGTGGCAGGGAATGATAATAGGGATGGGGTTCGCGCCACAGGCAGTCCCCACCGGCTGCGCCGCGGATTTCAGGATTTTGGCGATGTCCCCATAGCTTTTGGTTTCCCCCGCCGGGATTTTCAGCATCTCTGCCCAGACTTTTTTCTGGAATTCTGTACCCGGTGGATCAAGCGGGAGATCGAAATCGCCAATTTCCCCATCAAAATAGAGATTTAGCTGCGCCACAGCCTTTTCAAGTAGCGGTGTTGTGCGTTGCCATTCTGTTGGCACCCATCCCCAATCGAGTGAGATGATCTTCCCGTCTTCCTCGGTCACGGTGAGATCTCCAATAGGGCTATGCAAACTAAGTTGCGCCATGCGCGGTGGTCTCCTTCAAAAGGGCGGCAAAGGCAGCAACATTATTTGCTGGTGGAGAGCAAGTTGGCCCGGTGCAGAGATAAACAGTTGGCTTCCCGTCGAGTTTCCCTTTTCCCTTTGCCGGGTGGTCGAAGGGTAGGTTTTCCGTATCTTCCAGTATATTCACAACTTTGGAGGGGAGGCTAATATCCTTTAAAACATTAATTATATCAATAACTTCCGCATCACTCCGACGGCCAACAATAACCACTTGTCGAGCGTTGACCAGCGTCTCAAAATTATTGAGAAGGGTCGCGAGCGGGAAGAAATTGCGGGCGAGCTCGACCGAGAAACAGCGCAAGAGATTGGTCGCCTTCTCGAATGGCTCCCGCGCACCGGAGAGTAAATGCAGCTTCGCCAGAACTTCCAGCATCGTGCCATTGCCGGAGGGCACTGCATTATCCTGCGCATTCTTGCTCCGGACGATTAATGCCTCTGCGTCATCCGCCGTATAGAAATATCCGCCACCTTTCTCGTCCCAGAAATGCTCATTCAGGATTTCTGTCCATTGTTCGGCGCGCTCCAGATAGAAGGCTTTGCCAGTGATCTCACGGAGGGTGAGCGCCGCGCGCGCCATATTGGCATAATCATCCAGCAGGCCCGTATGCATCGCCCGTCCAAGTCGGTAACTATGGTAAAGCCGACCATTTGGTTCCATGGAATGAGTTGTGAGGGCGACGAAGGCGCGCTCCGCCGCATCAATCCAGTGCACCTCCTCAAAATATTGTCCCGCGCGGGCGAGGGCGGCAATCATCAGGCCGTTCCAGTCGGTCAGGACTTTATCATCCAGCCCCGGACGGATGCGGTTTTCACGATGGTCGAATAACGCCTGGCGCCATGGCGCCATTGTCGCTTCGGTTTCCTCATCCAGCCGTTCCGGATATTTTAACCGATTGATAATATTAGTATTTTCCCAATTCCCTTCAGGAAGAATGCCATAAACTTCATTGAAATGCGGCGCATGTTCCCCGAGAATCTCATCAATTTCCGTCTTTGACCAGGTATAGAATTTTCCCTCAACGCCTTCTGAATCGGCATCGATTGTCGCCGCAAAGCCGCCTTCCTCCGTCACCATCTCACGGAGCAACCATCCTACGGTCTCGCGGATACGCTCCTCAAACAGCTCTGATTTTGTTTCATGGTGAACGGTCAGGAGTAGATCAAGAATTTGCGCATTATCATAGAGCATCTTCTCGAAATGCGGTGCGAGCCACTCTGCATCAGTGGAATAGCGCGCGAAACCTCCGCCCAGATGATCATATATCCCGCCTTGCGACATGCCGGTGAGCGCCTTTATCACGGCTTCGGAGAGTGCCGCATTGCCTGTGCGGAGATAGCTCCGCCAGATATTTTCCAATACATAGGTTTGGGGGAATTTGGGCGCCGATCCGATTCCGCCATGAACCGGGTCCGCTTCGTCAGCATATCGGGCGGCAATCCGCTCCAGCACCTCTAATGTGAGCTTAGGCCGCTCTCCCTCTTGCGTGTCATTGAGGCTCTTAAGCGCCGTTTTTAGCGCATCGCGGTTCTTGGTGACTTTCTCCGGCTCATTCTTGAAGATGTCCGAAACTGTCTGTAGAACATTGCGAAAGCCGGGCCGGCCATATGAGTTCTCAGGTGGAAAATATGTCCCGCCCCAGAAAGGCTCTCCATTGGAATTGAGGAACATGGTGAGAGGCCAGCCGCCTTGTTCACCCAAAAGAGCGAGGGCACTTTGGTAGATTTGGTCGATATCCGGCCGTTCTTCGCGATCCACCTTGATATTGATAAACAAATCATTCATCAGCGCGGCGGTTTCCTCATTCTCGAAACTCTCATGGGCCATTACATGGCACCAATGACAGGCCGCGTAACCAACACTGAGCAGGATTGGTTTCCCCTCTTTTTTGGCGAGCGCGAGCGTTTCCGCGCTCCAGGGCTGCCAATGCACGGGATTGTCTTTATGCTGAAGCAGATAGGGACTGGTCTCAAACTTCAGTAAATTTTTCATCTATAATCCTGTTCTTGGCCCCCAATTCCGGTATATAGGAGGCTATTGTCGTTTGTTGTAGCAGAGCAACCACCGCCGGATCAATGAGGAGTAAGCCGCTCATGAAGATAACTGTTGATATTGACTGTACGCCGCAGGAAGCAAGATCTTTTCTCGGGCTTCCCGAAGTTGAGAAAATGCAGGAGGCGGTGATGAAAGAGCTTCAGGCGAAGATGCTCGAAAATATCGCCAATCTCGATCCGGAAAATATGATGAAAACCTGGTTACCCGCGGGTGTACAAGGGTTGGAGCAGATGCAAAAGATGTTCTGGTCTCAATTTAACAACGGTGATAATGGCAGTAAATAGCCGCGCCATTCTGGATTGGTTACTTCGATGAGTTTTTCCGAAACGATCTTCGCGCTCGCCAGCGGGAGAGGGCGTGCCGGTGTGGCGGTGGTGCGGATCTCCGGTCCCGGCTCTGTTGACGCGCTGGAGACGTTGAGCGGGAAATCTCGGCCAGAACCACGCCGCGCTGTCCTTTGTCCTCTCTTCAGGATGATTGATAAATCTCTTATAGATCAGTCACTTGCTATATTATTTCCGGGCCCAAACAGTTTCACTGGTGAGGATGTTGTGGAACTGCATTTACATGGGGGCCCGGCTATCCTGACCGCGCTGTTTGAGGAACTATCAGGATTTCCAAATTTCCGCCCCGCGGAGCCTGGTGAGTTTACTCGTCGCGCATTCGAGCATGGAAAGATGGACTTGACTGAGGCAGAGGGGCTCGGCGATCTTGTGAATGCCGAGACGGACGCGCAGGCCCGACAAGCCCTTCGTCAGATGCAGGGGGAACTCGGGCGGCTCTATGATGGCTGGCGGGAGCAATTGATTGGGGCGCTTGCGCATCTGGAGGCTGACATTGATTTCCCGGATGAAGATTTGCCTGACGGGGTTGCGACAGCAATAGCGCCGAAAATAGTGGCTTTGCGAGGGGAAATTGAAACGCATCTTGCCGATGGGCATCGGGGAGAAAAAATTCGGGAGGGACTGGATGTTGTCATTCTCGGTGAACCGAATGTCGGAAAATCCAGTCTTCTTAACTTACTCGCCCGCCGGGACGCGGCGATTGTTTCTGATGAAGCGGGAACGACCCGTGATATTATTGAAGTACCTATGGATCTTGCGGGTTTTCCTGTAACCATCGCGGATACAGCGGGATTGCGGGAATCCGATAGTATGATTGAGCGAGAGGGTGTTAGACGGGCAAGAGAACGGGCAAAAGCAGCAGATATACGCCTTTTCATGACAACGGCTGATGCGCCTGAAATTCCTGCGGAGTTTGCAGATCTGTTTCAGAAGACTGATTATCGTTTGATAAATAAGACGGACCTCGCGGAGAATAGGGCTATATCAGACTCGGCCTGCCATGTTTTCTCCCTCTCCGTGAAAATGGGGCAGGGAATCGATGATTTAATCTCCGCATTGGAGGCGGATATAATAAACCGCCTCGATCTCTCTGGCGCGCCCGCACTCACACGGCTCCGTCATCGTCAATCATTGGAAGAATGTGTCTCTGCTCTTAACCGATTTGAATCGGCGCGGGAGCCTGAGCTAGCGGCCGAAGATGCACGGCTTGCCGTCCGGGCCTTGGGTCGGATTACCGGCCGGGTAGATGTCGAAGACATCCTCGATGTTATCTTCGGTGATTTTTGCATCGGAAAATAGGGAACTGAAGAGATGTTTCACGTGAAACATTGACCAAAATGCCATTTACGATGTTTCACGTGAAAAATTTCGAAATCGCGATACTTTCCCTGCTTGTCTTAAACCAGGCAACTCTATATGTAGGGTGACTTATTCATTAGGGTCTGACTATGAGCAAATATGATGTGATTGTCATTGGCGGGGGGCATGCGGGCTGCGAGGCGGCGGCGGCTTCCGCGCGTCTTGGGGCGGCCACTCTCCTGATCACGCACAAACTCGAGACCATTGGCGAAATGTCCTGTAATCCTGCCATCGGCGGGTTGGGCAAGGGCCATCTGGTGCGAGAGATTGACGCGTTGGATGGGGTGATGGGTCGGGTTGCCGATGCGGCCGGTATTCAATTCCGTCTTCTTAATCGCCGGAAAGGTCCCGCAGTAAGAGGCCCGCGCGCGCAATCCGATCGGAAACTCTATCGCGAGACTATGCAGGCGGCCCTTCATAACCAGCAGAACCTGACTATCCATGCGGCTGCGGTCGAGGATTTGATTGTTAATAATGGATCCGTTTCCGGGGTAATCA
This sequence comes from Sneathiella sp. HT1-7, assembly GCF_020731145.1. Taxonomy (GTDB): domain Bacteria; phylum Pseudomonadota; class Alphaproteobacteria; order Sneathiellales; family Sneathiellaceae; genus Sneathiella. Next base: position 840,113 of record NZ_JAJFZN010000001.1, read on the forward strand.
CAGCAGACGGAGAGGAAATTCAAGCCGGTAAAGTGATTCTGACCACCGGGACGTTTCTCCGTGGCCTGATCCATATGGGAGAAACAAAAATTCCAGCGGGCCGAATTGGTGATGCACCGTCGAACGGCTTATCTATCACGCTTGAGCGCGCTGGCTTTGAACTCGGGCGTCTTAAAACCGGCACACCCGCCCGGTTGGACGGGAAAACAATTAATTGGTCCGTGTTGGAGGAACAAGCCGGGGATGATGTGCCTGTGCCTTTTTCCTTTCTTACCAAAGAAATTTCAACACCGCAGGTCAATTGTCATATTACGGGCACCAGCGAGGAAACCCACCGGATTATCCGTGACAACCTGCATCGCGCCCCGATGTATTCGGGCCAGATAGAAGGGACGGGGCCGCGTTACTGTCCCTCCATTGAGGATAAAGTCGTCCGTTTTGCCGATAAATCAAGCCATCAGATTTTTCTGGAGCCCGAAGGGCTTGATGATGATACGATTTATCCGAACGGTATTTCGACGTCATTGCCTGAGGATGTTCAAATGGCGTTTCTCCGCTCCATTCCGGGGTTGGAAAAAGTCGAATGGTATCGTCCAGGCTACGCCATTGAATATGATTTCGTTGATCCGCGCGAATTAAAGCCAACATTGGAGACGCGCCGCCTGAAGAACCTTTTTCTTGCCGGACAGATAAACGGCACAACGGGATATGAAGAGGCAGCAGCCCAAGGCCTGATGGCAGGCCTCAATGCTGCGCGGCAGGCCGGCGGCGGTGAGGATATTATTCTCGATCGCGCCGATGCCTATATTGGTGTGATGATCGATGACCTGGTCACGCGCGGGACGAAAGAACCGTATCGCATGTTTACATCTCGTGCGGAATACCGGTTGATTTTGCGCGCGGATAATGCGGATCAACGCTTGACCGGCCTTGGGATGGAGGTTGGATGTGTCGGATCCGAGCGAGCCAGTCAATTTACAGAAAAACGAGAGGATCTCGCGACAGCGCGGGCCCTATTTGATGATCTTAACCTCACACCCAACGAAGCGCGTAAATACGGGCTCAATGTGAATCAGGATGGGGTGCGCCGTTCCGCGCGTGATTTGTTGGCCTATCCGGACATTGGGGTTGAGGATATTTCCCGCATTTGGCCAGAAGTTTCGGAGATCAAGGCGGATATTTTGGAACAACTTGCCATTGACGCTCAGTATAGCGGCTATTTGGAACGACAAAAATCTGATATTCAGGATTTTCGCAAAGATGAATCTCTTCAGTTTCCTGACTCGCTGCGCTTTGAACAGGTGGCGGGTCTCTCGAATGAAGTTCGGCAGAAACTTTCTGATGTCAGGCCAACAACCCTCGGGCAGGCGGCGCGTATTTCAGGGGTAACTCCGGCGGCTCTTACGGCACTTTTGTCTCATGTTAAGCGCGGTGCGCATCGCCATCATGGCTGATCAAACAAAGGCTCTTGGATCAGGCGGATTTCAGAATGTCAGCAATGTTTCACGTGAAACATTGGACAAGTTGATTATTTATGGCGGCTTGCTTGAAAAATGGCAAAAGGCGATCAATCTCGTTGGAAAATCCACTCTCAAGGATCTTTGGCGGCGGCATATGCTGGATAGTTATCAACTTCTCGATCTGGCGTCGAAAAAAAGTGGAAGCTGGATTGATCTAGGGAGCGGGGCAGGCTTTCCGGCCTTGGTAGTGGCAATCTGTAGTGAGTTCGATGTGCACGCCATTGAAAGCGATCAACGCAAATGCCTGTTCATGAGCAATGTTTCACGTGAAACATCGGCCAATCTTACTCTCCATCGCGGCCGGATTGAAGAGATTTCGCCCTTTTCGGCCGATGTAATTTCGGCCCGCGCGTTGGCGCCCCTCGATAAACTGCTCGATCTTGCGGCACCCTTTGCTCATAAGGAAACAGAATTTCTCTTTTTAAAGGGACAAGATGTAGATGAGGAATTGACCAAAGCCTCTAAATGTTGGATTATGGACGTCGAAAAACGTTGTAGTTTAACAAGTGAAGACGGTCACATCCTGAAAATTACGGGATTACGCCGCCGATCATCGTCAAGAGAGGCAGAAAATCATGAGTAAGGATGTTGCAGGTCTTCGAAATTCGGCAACGGCGCGTATTCTGGCCATTGCAAACCAAAAAGGCGGTGTCGGCAAAACCACCACAACTATCAATCTGGCAACGGCCCTTGCCGCAATTGGGCAACGCGTCCTGATTATTGATATCGATCCGCAGGGAAATGCCAGCACGGGATTCGGAATCGGCCGGGAAGACCGGGAACACAATGTTTACGGCGTTCTGATGGGAACAACGCTGATCCAGACGGCTATCCATAAGACAAATATCCCCCAGCTTGACCTGGTACCCTCCACCGCCGATCTTTCCGGCGCGGAATTGGAGCTGATTGAGCTTCCGCGTCGAAGCCATCGCCTTTATGACGCGGTGTCTGAAGTCCGCGGCGACTATGATTATATCCTGATTGACTGTCCGCCATCGCTAAACCTGTTGACACTCAACGCCATGGTGGCCGTCCATGCGGTGGTCGTGCCGCTGCAGTGCGAGTTTTTCGCTCTTGAAGGACTCAGCATGCTGATAAAAACGATTGAGCGGGTGCGTCTGACTCTCAATCCGGCGCTGGAGATCCAGGGTGTTGTTTTGACCATGTTCGATAAGCGGAATAATCTTTCCCTGCAGGTCGCACAGGATGTCCGGGATTTCCTCGGCGAAAAGGTTTACCGGACTGTAATCCCTCGCAACGTACGGATTTCGGAAGCGCCCAGCCATGGCAAGCCCGTGCTGATCTATGATCATCGCTGTGCCGGAAGTCAGGCCTATATCCGCCTTGCCAGTGAAGTGATCCGGCGGGAACGCCATCTGAACGCAGCCTGACGGGCTGGAATGTGAATAAGTGATGTCTGACGATAATTCAAAAAAGAAACTGGGGCGGGGATTGTCCGCCCTTCTTGGCGATGATGCCGCCACGGATTATGCCGATCTGGATAAAGTCCGCTCGGCCAAGGAAGTTCCGGTGGAGCAACTCCGTGCGAACAAGTATCAGCCGCGTCTCGACTGGGATCTGGAGGCGCTCGAGAGCCTGTCTGCCTCCATCGCGGAAAAGGGGGTTCTGCAACCTATTCTAGTGCGCCGTAATCCCGGCAGCTATAGCGAATATGAAATTGTTGCGGGCGAGCGGCGTTGGCGTGCGGCCCAGCAGGCACAGCTTCACACGGTGCCGGTCATCATCAAGGAGCTGACCGACGCGGAATCGATGGAAATTGCGCTGATCGAGAATATTCAGCGTGAAGATCTCTCCTCGATCGAGGAAGCGGAAGCCTACAAGCGGTTGATGGGTGAATTTGACCATACCCAGGAAAGTCTGTCGCAGCATGTTGGCAAAAGCCGGACACATGTCGCAAATATGATGCGCCTTCTAACCCTGCCCGCGTCGGTTCAGACGATGGTGAGGGAGGGAAGCCTCTCCGCCGGTGCGGCGCGTACATTGATTAATCATGACAATGCGGAGAAGCTGGCGAAAAAGATCGTCGCAGAAGGATTAAGTGTAAGAGCCGCAGAAAAGCTGGCAAAAAGGGGCGATGAGGAACCGCGCACAGAGACAAAAATCGCTCGTGTCCCCAAGGCGGCCAAGGTTGAGAAGAGCCCGGATGTACGGGAACTTGAAGATGATCTTACAAATGCAATCGGCATGGCGGTGGAGATTGATCATTTCGCCGACGGTCGCGGCACGGTGACCATTAATTACGGAAATCTCGACCAGCTTGACGATGCGTGCCGGCGTTTGACCCGTGAACCCCTTCCGACGCTCAATGAAAGCAAGGAGGAAGACCCCATCGAAGAAGGGGATGACCTCCGCGATGAGTTCGCGGCCTTTAAAAAAGACGCCGAAGCCGATGTAAACGCGGCGGAAGATGCCTCCGAAGAGACTACGGCTGAAGAAACGGACGAAATAGAAGACGCCGGTTCCGAATATGATTACGACGATGAAATCAAGGACGCTCTTGGCGACGCATTGAAAGAATAATTCAATTTAAAATTGTTCCGAAAGCGATTGATCGTCAATATATTCCATATGACTGCAGGAAACCACAGCGATGATAAGGGCGGGCCGCTATCTTCCGGCTGGCATGCATTGGTCTGTGAGCTTTTGGTGGAAGAAATTTCGAAAAGCCAGGCGTTCTGGTGCGATGTTTTAGGATTTCGTGTCGCATATGAGCGTGAATCCGAAAAATTCGTATATCTTGAACGACAGCTTAAAGATGGCCGCGGAGCACAGGTTATGCTGTGTCAGCGCTCTGGCCGTTGGGAAACAGGGCCAATGACACCCCCTTTGGGTCAGGGGGTGATGTTTCAGATCTGCGTTGACGATATTTCTAGTCTTCAGGATGCTCTTGCGTGCGCAAATTGGCCAATACATAGCTCGCTTCGTGACATTTGGCGAACCGTTGGTGACAGGGAACAGGGCCAACGTGAAATATTTGTTCTCGACCCTGATGGTTACCTTTTAATGCTCTATCAGGCACTTGGTGAGAGACCGGCCCAAAATTAGGAGTAAAACCAGGTAGTTATCTCAAAAAAATTAGTGCGGCAGGGTACGGAAATGCTCTACCATATAGTCGATAAAGACGCGTACCTTGGGGGAGAGATTTCTTTTGTCGGAATAGACGGCGAAAATGTCCGTTGGGTCTTCCTCATAGTCGGGGAGGAGGGTGATTAGATTACCTGAGGCAATATCCGCCTCAACAAGGTAAGACGAAAGCTGCGCGATACCAAGCCCGGCAAGGGTCGCATGATAAACGGCATCGGCACTGTTGGCATTGAAATTACCGCTCGCGGCATAAGTCCAGGTCTCATCTCCGCGTTTAAAATGCCAGTCATTCCAATGAGATACTGTAGAAATCCTGAGGCAATTATGGTTTTTAAGGTCTGCAGGGGACTTGGGCATTCCATGGGCGGCGATGTAGGAAGGTGCGGCGCAGAGGAGACGCTTACTACTCCCAAGCTTGCAGGCAACCAGGGACGTATCGGTGATTTGCTCCGGAAAGCGGATGGCGAGATCAAATTCAGAATCAGAAAGGTCTATATGCCGGTCGGTAAGTTCCAATTCCACCTTTAAGGCGGGGTAACTGGCGGTAAAGGCAGGCATAAGTGGCATCAGACGCGCTTTTCCGAAGGCAACCGTCGCAGCAATTCGCAAATTCCCCTGCGGACGGCCGCTAAATGACTGCGCCAATTCCTCGGCGCGATGCACTTCCGCGGAAATTTGTGCGCAGCGTTCGTAAAAGCTGCGCCCCTCCAACGTGGTGGTGACATGCCGGGTTGAACGGTTGAGAAGCCGCACGCCGAGCTTATCCTCAAGCTGGCTGATCTGCTTGCTCACCGCGGACGGTGTGAGGCCAAGGCTGCGGGCCGTAGCAGAAAAGCTGCCGTGATCCACCACATTGGCGAACAGGATCATCTGACTGGCAATATCCATGGGCTATTCTCTATCTATTCCTCTCAGGCACAGCAGCTATGACCAAAGTCGGCCTTTTCAAATACCGCAACGCAACATATGTATTGCAGTGCAGCATAAATATGGCTGCAGACGATTTCTTTCGCAAGAGTAAAAGAGGAAATTTCGATGAATGATTTGTTTCAAGGCAAAACGGACGGAAATATCACACTTGCGGACATCAACAGCGGCATTCGGGAGGCACGACGGCTTAGAAGTGAAGAAGTTCACCGGCTGTCTGGAGTTGCCATGATGTGGGTCCGCAAAGAAATTCAACAGTTTGCGCAAGCGAGCAAACACGCCGGTGTATGGATAATCCGTAAAATGGAGACCATGACGGAACGGCATCAGCAAACCAGGGTGCATTATGACTAACCCTGTAAAAACGGCATTATTACAGCCCCGGCATGGCATTCTCACCCCGATTTACCGGGAATTACGCCCAATGGAGCATTATATGCTGCAGGATCACCTGATCCGCCTAAGCCCGGAAACCAGGGCGTGGCGTTTTGGTGGGCCCGTTTCTGAGCGGATAATTGTCAATTACGCCCGCAATGAAGGGCAGCCAATGCCAATTATCTGCGGTGCCTTTATCGGAGATACACTTCGTGGGGTGGTGGAACTCCGGTTTGATCGGGATAAGCCACGCCATACGGCCGAATTGGCCATTAGTGTCGAAGACGACTGGCAGGATATTGGTATCGGCACGCGCCTGATGGCGCTCGCGTTACGGTGTGCTCGGGACAACGGGATTGCCCGGCTTGAGGTGAATTTTCTGCCTCATAATGCGGCCATGCGCCGCCTTGCCTGGAAGTTTGGTGCAAGTTTCTCCCACCAGACGGGTCTAACAAAGGGTATTTTCTCTCTGTCAGGCCGAAACTTTGCGGATGTTGCCGGGTCCAAGCGACCGCAATAGTTTGCTCTGGTGACCCCGCCCGCCGCTCAACCTGTCAGCCCTTAATATAGGGTGGACTTTTGGCGGGCGGGGAGCTCTGCATCATATGCCTTGGCGTCGAAGTCGGGTTTGGCAGCCTTCGTCATCTGACCGGCCGTCGGCACGTCTTTTTTGTCAATTTGTGCGGCCGGATCCCAGAGTTTCGAGCGTTTCAGTGCGCGCGCGCACTGGAAATAGACAGCGTCTATCTCAACCAGAACAACCGACCGTGGCGTCGTGGCGCCAACCTTAAAGCTTTGAATTAATTGAGGTTCCGTTGTTATGACGGCGTGTCCGTTGATCCGCAGGCACTCCTCAATCCCCGGGATCAGGAAGAGAAGCGCGATGCGCGGATCATGGACAATATTGCGCAAGGTATCGATACGGTGATTGCCGCGCCGGTCCGGAATGGCGATATGCCGGTCATCCAGAACGTGAAAAAGCTGGCCCACTGCGTCGCCGCGCGGCGAACAATCAAGCCCGTCCGGCCCGCAGCTTGCCAAAGCAAAGAACGGCGATTTCTCGATCCATTGCCGGTATTCCGGTGTGAGCGACGGTGTCTCCTTCGCAAGTGAAATGGGATTAACGGCGTCATAAAGCGCCTCTAACGCCTCAATTGACGTAATTTCATGCGAATCCGGCATTGTCGTATATTCCAAAATCAAATTTTCAATAGCTCTACTAACTCACACATGTCCTTAAATACTTTCGCGCCGGTGGCGGCGAGGTCGGCACCGTTGTGATGGGGGGCGAAGCCATAGCAGGGGATGTCGGCGCGGGCGGCGCCGGTCGAGCCGAGGACGCTATCCTCAATCACCACGGCACGGGCGGGTTCCACCTTGAAGGCAGCGAGTGCCGCCTGAAACAGCGCCGGATCGGGTTTCGAGGTTTTGAGCGTATGGGCGGAGAACATCGCCCCCTCAAATCGCGGGAGAAGGCCGGTCTGGCCGAGGGTAATAGCCATTTTTTCCTCACTCCCGTTGGAGGCAACGCAAAAGGGAAGGCGGATCGCATCGAGACGGTCCAGAATGTCGTGGATTCCCGCCATGGCGGGCACGCCTTGCTTCAACGCAGCAAATTCTTCGGCGTAGACTTCCTTTATCCACCCCTCCGGGAGCGAGGCGCCAAGCTTTTTTGCTTCCTTTTCCACATTCACCATGCTCCACCCGGTGAATAGGGCCGTGCATTCCTCAGCGGAGAGGGAAAGGCCATGGCGAGTGAGATTTTCAGCAAGGACAGCGTTGGACGTGGGTTCCGTATCCACCAGGACGCCGTCGCAATCGAAAATAATCAGATCAGGGCGCGCCATGACTCGTTATCTCCTCCGGTTGGCCATGGCAATGCGCATAAGTGCCCGGCGGCAGATCGCTTCATCCGGATAACCTGTTGATTTGCATTTAATTTCCGCATCAAGCGTGATGTCGAGGCAGGTCGCGAAATGCGCACTCGACTTGCCGCCAATCTCCGCCGCCGCCTTTTTCTGGTTGAAAAACGGAATGCCCGCCTTGCGGATCGCATCCTCGGCGCGGGCCCCGGCATCGCGGATTGCGGCGGCCTTGTGCAGCTGTTTCAGCTGATTCTGGATCATGCGAAGAAAGCCGATGGGGCTTTCCCCCGCAGAAAATGCCTTGTTGAGGTATTTCTCCAGCCCGTTCAGATCGCCCAGCAAGGTCGCATCAATCACATCGAAGATACTTTGCGCGCTGGAATCACCGATATTGGCCCGCACATCGGCAAGGGTCATCGGATCTGTCCGCCCGCGCATATACAGCACCAGTTTTTCAAGCTCTCCCCGGGAAATTGCCCGGTCCCCGCCGAGATTTTCGCGCAAATACTCCATCACCTCGCGCGACGGTGTGAGGTTCGCCGCGCCCAATACCTCGTTGATAAGGCTAAGGATATCCTGCGACTTGTCATGAAAACAGGGCGTCACGGCACCATTCGGCGCCTTGCTGATCATTTTAACGAGGGCACTGTCTTTACGAATGTCCCCCGCCTCGATCACCAGTACGCTGTCGGTGAGGTCCAGCTCCAACACAGGCTCGATATAGCCTTTGGCGTTGTTATTCGCGCCGCGCAGGCGGACAACGCGTTCCCCGCCCATCATGGAGATGGCCGTCACCTCATCCAACAGCCGCGCAGGGTCCGAGCTGAGATCGCTGGCCTCCATCTCTATATAACGGAACGGATCATCGAGGCTTTCAACGATACTCACGCAAATCGCGCGGGAAAGCTCTCGCACAAGGCCCTCATCGGGCCCAAACAGGAGAAAAATGCGGTATTTCGGGTCGCGGGACTTAAGAAAGGCGGGAATTTGGTTGCTTTTCAGCTCCACCGGATCATCGCCCTGCGAAGAAGACGGAAAGCTGTTGATTGATCTGTTCGGCGGCGACCAGGGCGGCGCGCTTTTCCGCGTTATTCGCGGCGGCGAGGTTGGCAAATTCCGACTGCACCACGTTGTAGGAGGCAATATTTTGTGTTGAGCCGGAGTAAATTGCCTCTTTCCCGGTGGCATCGGTCAGGCGAAATTTGCTGTTGAGCGTCAGGTTATAGCGGGTCTTGGTGTCGTCATTCTGGATGGCGAGGCCCTCGGACAGCACCTCGATAACGACGGCAAGACGATAGGCCGGCGTTCTCGGAATGCCGCCCGGATTGGCAAGATCAAGTAATTCATTGCGAAGGATCTGGCCCGTCCGTCCGCCGATCGGCTCCACATAGATTTGAGCGAGCTTTTCCTGTACCCCGGCGTTTCGCGTCGCGCTGCCATAGAGCGGCTGAAAACCGCAGGCAGCCGCGAGGCTCATAATGAGGAATACAAGACTGACTCTAAATAACGACATTGACGATCCGGTTCGGTACAACGATGACTTTGCGAATGGTATTTTCGCCAATTGCATTCTGGACTGATTTTTGCGCGAGCGCAATTTCTTCCACTTTTGCCGCGTCCTCATCGAGTGCCACCTCTATGGTGCCGCGCAGCTTGCCTTTTACCTGCACAGCCATGGTAATCTGGTCCTCTTTGATAAGCGCTGGATCAGCTTGCGGCCAGCGCGTCTCCACCAACATGGTGTCATGATCCAATGTCTGCCAGAGTTCCTCTGCAAGGTGAGGCATCATCGGCGCGACGAGCTGGACCATGATCTCCATACTCTCGCGCAGAGCCCACTTTCCGCTGGCATCTTCTTCGAATTTATAATCGCTCAGGGCCTTCATAAACTCATAAATACGCGCGATGGCATTGTTGAAATGCAAATTCTCGATATTGTCCGTGACCTGTGCCACCGTTTTATGCGCGGCCTTGCGGAGCTTGATCGCTTCTTCGGAAAATTTTTCAGGCATTGCCGTGCCGGAGGCGGCAGCCATTTCCTGATTTTCGAGGATATAACGATGGAGACGCTGGACGAAGCGCCAGGCACCGGTTGCGCCCGCATCGGTCCATTCCATGTCGCGATCAGGCGGGCTGTCGGAGAGGACATACCAACGCGCGGCATCGGCGCCGAATTTTTCGATAATCGCGCCGGGATCAACAACATTTTTCTTCGATTTCGACATCTTCTCGACGCCGCCAACGGTGACGGCGTTGCCGGTTGAGAGTTCGATCAGTTCCCCGGCGTCATTATGATCCACCTCATCGGGCAGCAGCCATTCGCCGGTCGTGGATTTATAGGTCTCATGGGTCACCATGCCCTGCGTGAACAGCCCGGCAAAGGGTTCCTCCACATCGGACCAGCCGGTTTGCATCATCGCGCGTGAATAAAAGCGAGAATAGAGCAAATGCAGGATCGCATGTTCGATCCCGCCGATATACTGATCAACGGGCAGCCAGTAGTCGACTTTCTCGCGCTCCACCGGCTGATCGGCGCGCGGGGAACAGAAGCGTGCGAAATACCATGATGAATCCACGAAGGTATCCATTGTGTCCGTCTCGCGCGTTGCCTCACCGCCGCATTCCGGGCAATCGACATGCTTCCACGTCGGATGATGGTCGAGCGGATTGCCCGGCTTATCAAATGTCACGTCATCAGGGAGCTTAACAGGGAGATTTTCTTCAGCTTCGGCCACTGTGCCGCATTTAGCGCAATGGATCATCGGGATAGGGCAGCCCCAGTAGCGCTGCCGCGAGAGGCCCCAGTCACGCAGCCGGTAATTGATCTTTTCCGTGCCTTTGTCCATTTCCTCAAGTCGGCGGATAATCTCGGACTTTGCGGCCTCAACCTCCATGCCGTTCAGGAAATCGGAATTGATGATTTTTCCGGGGCCGGTATACGCCTCGTCACCAATTTCCGGGTCCGCACCGTCCTGCGCCACAACAGGAGTGACCTCCAGGCCGTATTTTCGCGCGAAATCAAGGTCGCGCTGATCATGGGCAGGACAGCCGAAAATTGCGCCGGTGCCATAATCCATCAGGACGAAGTTGGCGACATAAATAGGCAGTGTTTTGCCGGAAATAAAAGGGTGGGCGACTTCAAGGCCCGTGTTGACGCCCCGCTTTTCCGCCTTTTCAATGGCTTCTTCGCTGGTGCCCATCTGATGGCATTCGGCGACGAAGGCGGCAATCTCGGGGTTGTCTTTCGCCAGCCGCTGGGTCAGCGGATGATCGGCGGACACCGCCATGAAACTCGCGCCGAACAGGGTGTCGGGGCGCGTTGTATAGATATTGAGCGGGTCATCCTCGCCAATGATATCAAACGCGATATGTGCGCCCTGTGAGCGACCGATCCAGTTCTGCTGCATCAGGCGGACGCGGTCAGGCCAGCGGTCGAGTGTGTCGAGGGCAGTTAAGAGCTCCTCGCTATAGTCGGAAATGCGGAACATCCATTGATCCAGTTTCCGTTTCTCGACCACGGCGCCGGAACGCCAGCCCTTGCCGTCGATCACCTGCTCATTGGCGAGCACGGTCATATCGATAGGATCCCAGTTGACCCAGGTTTCTTTGCGGTAGACGAGGCCTTTCTTGAAGAAATCAAGGAAGAGCTTTTGCTGATGCCCGTAATAACCCGGATGGCAGGTCGCGATTTCCTTGCTCCAGTCGAGGGAAAGGCCCATGCCCTTCAACTCGTCGCGCATATGGGCGATATTGGCGTAAGTCCAGTCGGCGGGATGGACGCCCTTGTCGCGGGCGGCGTTCTCGGCGGGCAGGCCGAAGGCATCCCAACCCATGGGATGAAGCACGTTAAAGCCTTGCGCCGTTTTGTAACGCGCGACGACGTCGCCCATGGTGTAATTGCGGACATGGCCGATATGAATGCGCCCTGACGGATAGGGAAACATCTCCAGCACGTAGTATTTGGGCTTGGCCGGATCGGCCTCTACCTCGAAACTTTTATGCTCGGCCCAGCTGGCCTGCCATTTGGTTTCTACTTCTTTCGCATTATAGCGGGACATAGGCTGTTTCCCGTTCCATCTTGATCTTAAGTGTCTAAAAGGCGCCTGTGCCCGCCTTCCTCATTCTCATAAAAGATTGGGGTGCGAACTCTTATGGGCCCGGTTCTTATAAGGTTATTCGCCTTCGCGCGCTACCCTAAGGCTGCGTGCCTTGGAAAGAATGGCATTTTCAAGATCCGCCGTAACCTTGGGTGCAAGCGGGACAGCGATCCACTGGTTGACGGTATCGAGGTTCTGCTTGAAGGCGGTGACGCGTACCCCGTCTGCGCGCAGACGCCGATCGAGAATATAAACGGTTACCTTGAAACGCTCATTTGGGGAATCGGGGGAGGAATACCAGTCTGTGATAATCACGCCACCGAAAGGATCTGCCGAGGAAAGCGGCATAAAGGAGAGAGTGTCGAGCGAGGCGCGCCACAGATAGGCATTAACCCCAAGACCACCGCCGGAACCGACGCCATTCTGCAGATCTTTATCATCGTCGCCAAAAATTCCGCCTTTTCCAAAAATTGTATCGTCCGGCACATTTCCTGTTTGATAAACGACGCCGCGGCTGGATTCCGGGAAGTTGGATTTTGCGCTCAAATCAGATTCACAACCCGCCAGCAATAATGCCAAGCAACAGCCGGCTGCTAATGCATATAATTTTTGTCGTGTCATATCTGTCTGAATCCTTATTTCCTCTGGCCACTAAACGCTCAAAATTGGGCGAAATCAAGAAAAGGTGAGTTTATGCCAGCTTTCCGCTTTTGAGAACAGGAGAAAATGGCCGTGAACCAATATATCCCCTGAACCGGGGGTCCGCCATCAGGTCAGCGATAAAAACGCTCTTCACAAAAACTTCATGGGAAAGTTTGTGATGCTAGTCACAAGTGATCCCGGATCGCTTGACGTGCCACAATTCATTGCTCATTAATTCCGCCGGACCGCTGGGGCGCCTCGGTCATTCGCTTTTATTATCAATCTATTATGCAGCTGTTGCTCGGCTGCCAGGAGTCAAAATGAAAAAGGCAATTTTGGGTACGACAGCGCTTGTTGCCGCTGGCGCATTCGCTACCTCACCGGCCTCCGCGTCTGATAAAATTCAGCTAGGAGTTGGTGGTTACATGCAGTCCACTTACTTCTACCAAGACAGCGATGAGCCAGCAGGCACAGCATCACGTACTTCCGACCGGGTAACTCAAGAAGGTGAAATTCATTTCACCGGCGAAACAACACTCGATAATGGCCTGAAATTCGGTGTCAACGTTCAGCTCGAAGCTTATCAGGCGACTGACCAGATCGACGAAACCTACATTTATGTTGAAGGTTCTTTCGGCCGTGTTCTTCTTGGTTCTGAAAACAGTGCATCTTACCTGATGCATTACACCAGCCCGTCGCCAGTTCCGATGTATTCGGCGGATTCGAATAACATTGCACCGACAGGTCAGGCCAACACGACCTATAACAATATGTTCTCCGATGCCGACAAAATCACATACTTTTCGCCTCGGTTTGCTGGCTTCCAGTTTGGTGCGTCCTATGTTCCCGACGGAAATGCTGAAACCGGCTCAAGCGGTAATACCCAGTTCCAGGCGCCTGCGTTGGAAACCGGTCTTGATCGTGGTTACTCTGTCGCTGTCAACTATGTTAACAAATTCGGTGGCGTTGATGTAGGTGTCTCCGCCGGTTATGAACAAGCTGATGTAACAGTCACTACTACAGCTCCAGTTTATGCGTTTAATCCGTCAACAGGTGGGTCTACGCTCGTAACTCCGGCAGTTACGGCTGATGGCGAAGATCAGGAAGCATATAGCTTCGGCACATCCGTTGGTGTCGCCGGATTTACAGTCGGTGCGGGCTATTCAAAGATTGAAAACCTATCAGGTGTTTCAGGCGATGATAGAAAAACTTGGTCCGCTGGTCTGAAATACGGTCAAGGCCCTTGGGCAGTTGGCGTACAGTACTCAAAAAGTACCGATGAGCCCGCCGCGGGTGCCGATATTGATGCGACGACATGGATCATCGGCGGTCAATATGTACTCGGCCCGGGAATCACCGCATTCGGAGGTGTTGAAATCGATGACAACGACCTGGCAGCAAGTACGGCAACTCGTATGGCCGGAAAAACAAACACATTCTTTGTGGGTACAGCTGTAAGCTTCTAAACCCCTACTCAATTTGAATGGCATATGAAAGAGGGCAAAGATTCTGCCCTCTTTTTTATTAGATTCTGACACGGCAGCAGGATTCTGCACTTGCCGCAGTTTTGGCATGAAAATAGCAGAAATATTGATATAACCGGGCGTCGATACTGTTTTTGCTGGCGACCTTTAAAAACGACGAAAATAAAATAGGTTATGCCTCATTCCTGATGTGCCAATGCAAACATGATTAACGAAGTATGACCTAATTGTGACTTTTTGAGCACAGTCATTCGAATTTGGAGAAAAGGCCATCGTCTTGCGCTTGACCAGATGGCCGTTAACCTTCTTTACTCCCTCTTGACTTACGGGCCGTTTGGCCTTGCGTCTGTATTTTAATCTTAGTTCTCTAGCTTGTTGTGAGCAGAGGGGAGACAAAATGAAAAAAGCAATCTTGGGTACGACAGCGCTCGTTGCCGTTGGTGCACTCGCTGCAGCACCGGCTTCCGCGTCTGAAAAAATCGCCTTGGGTGTAGGCGGCTATATGCAGTCCACCTATTTCTATCAGAGTTCCGATGAGCCAGCTGGTACGCCGGATCGTACTTCTGACCGTGTAACGCAAGAAGGTGAAATTTTCTTCACCGGTTCAACAACTTTGGACAATGGCCTGAAATTCGGTGTCAACGTTCAGCTTGAAGCTTATGAAGCAACAGATCAGGTCGACGAAACATACATCTATGTTCAAGGCTCTTTCGGTCGTGTTCTTCTCGGTTCTGAAGACTCTGCTGCATACCTGATGCATTACACGAGCCCATCACCGGTTCCAATGTATTCTGCTGACTCAGCTAACATCTATCCTACGGGCCAAGGCAACACGACTCGTCCGAACATGTTCTCTGACTCAGACAAGATCACCTACTTTACGCCGCGTTTCGCTGGCTTCCAGTTGGGTGCTTCTTATATTCCTGATGGATCTAGCCAGACTGGCACAGGCGAATCCCAGTATGCTGCACCTTCATACGATTCTGGTACAGATCGTGGTTGGTCAGTAGCTGCTAACTATGTCAACAAGTTCGGTTCAGTCGACGTAGCAGCATCTGCTGCATACCAGCAGGCTGATACGACAGTTGTCGTAACGGCTCCTGTCTACGCATTCAACCCTGGAACAGGTGGTTCTACTCTTGTAACTGCTGCTGTAACAGGTGATGGCGACGATTACGAAGAATATGCATTCGGCGTATCTATCGGTGTTGCTGGCTTCACAGTTGGTGGTGGTTACGGTGTTGACAAAAACATCTCTGGTGTTTCCGACAACGATAGCAAAGCATGGTCCGCTGGCGTTAAATACGGCATGGGCCCATGGGCAGTTGGTGTACAGTACTCCAAAACGACCTTTGAACCTGCTGCCGGTGGCGACACCGACCAGACAACTTGGCTCGTCGGTGGTCAGTATACACTCGGCCCGGGAATCACCGCATTCGGTGGTTGGCAGTATGATGACAATGATTTGGCAGCATCTTCAGCTACTCGTATGGCTGGCGACACAAGCACATTCTTTGTTGGTACAGCTCTTTCCTTCTAATCTGAAGGAAATTCTAAAGACAGAGGAGGGCAGGTTTTCCTGCCCTCCTTTTTTGTTGTCTGTTTGTATCCTGTTGATTATTTTGTCTTCGAACGGTTGTTTTTAAGAAAGCGCAAAAGCTATGGGCGGAATTATCTGGTTGGCATCGTACCCAAAGTCAGGAAACACCTGGACGCGGACCTTTATTCATAACCTGCTTCTAAATCCCAAAGAACCAACAGATATTAACAGTATGCATCATTTCACTTTAGGGGATGGCGGTAAGAAGTTTTATGAGCAAGCGAGTGGAAAGCCGTTTGAAGAATTAACCCGGCGAGAGATCGCAGCTTTGATACCCAAGGTTCATGAGATCTTTACAAAATCACACCCCGATTCAGTGTTTGTGAAAACGCATAGTGCCTTGGCAAACTTCCTTGGGGTCCCCTTGATAACAATGGAACATACGGCCGGCGCGATTTATATCATCCGCAACCCACTTGATGTCGTCATCTCGTTAGCTAGTCACTATAATCTAAGTTTGGATCAAGCAATTCATATGCTAAATAATCCAAAAGCAAAATCTGCAGAAATTGAAAGCAATATTGAACAATTTTACGGCTCTTGGTCTAATCATGTGAATTCTTGGATGCCGTTTAATCCTCAATACAAACATGTTATGCGATATGAAGATATGTTAGATAAACCCTTGGAAGTATTTGGTGGCTTAGCTAATTTCCTAGGGCTGCGCCCACCAAAGGAACGCCTTCTTAGAGCTATTGAATTTTCTTCTTTTGACGCAGTGCGCAAGCAAGAAGATATGAAGGGCTTTACCGAAAACCCTGATACAAACGAGAATTTTTTTCGTGTTGGAAAATCAGGCCAATGGAAAAGTATCTTGTCTCGCAAGCAGGTCAATAAAGTTGTTAAATGCCACCATCAAACAATGAATCAGTTTGGTTATCTCCCAGACTAGATTAATAGTAAGATTGGGCGAGTTTCATGGGTAAAATAATCTGGTTGGCGTCCTACCCAAAGTCGGGCAACACTTGGACGCGAACTTTCATAAATAATCTACTGCTTGATCCGGAAAAACCGGTAGATATCAACATCCTTTCCGATCTGACGCCGGGCGATGCCCGAAAATCCTGGTATGAAAAAGCGGCCGGGATGCCGTATCATCGCCTTTCCATGGGTCAGGTGATCACCTTGCGACCCAAGGTTCATCAGTTGATTGCTGATTTGCAGGAAGACAAGGTTTTTGTAAAGACGCATTCAATTTACGGTCAGTTGCACGGGGTACCGCAGATCAACATGGATTGCACTGCGGGTGCCATCTATGTTATCCGCAATCCTCTGGATGTGGTGATTTCCGTTTCTTCTCATTTTGGGCTTCCGATCGACGGGGCGATCAAATTGATGGGTGACCCAAATGCCTTCCTCGATGAAGCTCCGGCACTTGGAAATATACGGCAGTATTTCGGCTCCTGGTCGGGACACGCCAACAGCTGGACACATTTTGACCGGGAAAAAATGCATGTCATGCGGTATGAAGATATGCAGGACAAATCTGAGGAAACCTTTGGGGAGATGGTAAAATTCCTCAACCTGGATCTGCCGGAGGAGCGGATCGCAAAGGCGATTGAATTTTCCTCTTTTGATGTTGCGCGCAAACAGGAAGATGAAAAAGGCTTTAAAGAGCAGTCGAAAAAGAATGACAAATTCTTCCGCGTGGGCAAGGCCGGTCAATGGAAGGACAAACTCACGGATGCGCAGATCGATCAGATCACCAATACGCATCAGGTGACGATGAAATATTTCGGATATCTGCCTGAATAAGGTAGCAATTTTAAACTTCAAAGCGAAAGCTGACTTATGGGCGGAATAATCTGGCTGGCCTCCTATCCGAAATCGGGAAATACCTGGGTGCGGACTTTTCTGCACAATTTGCTGCTCAACGCCGACCGACCGGCGGATATTAACGAACTCACCAGATTTACCATCGGCGATGGGGAGAAGGTTTGGTATAAGCAGGTGACAGGTAAACCGTTCAGCAGCTTTACGGACGAAGAAAGTGCGGCGCTGATACCGAGGGTTCATCAGGCATATGCCCGCACACGTCCCGATTCCGTTTTTGTAAAAACCCATAACTGGCTTGGTAAAAAGCACGGGATTTCATTGATAACGCCGGAATTCACGGCCGGCGCGATTTATATTGTCCGCAATCCGCTGGATGTGGTGATTTCCCTCTCGGATCACTACGGGCTGGAAATTGATCAGGGCATTGAAATGATGAATGATGACAAAGCCTATAGTGGAGAAACGGATCGTAAACTCCCGGATTTCCTGAGTTCCTGGTCAAACCATGTCACCTCCTGGCAGGCGATGGATAAATCCGCCCGTCATATCTTGCGATACGAAGATATGCTTTATAAGCCGGAGAAAACATTCAGCGAATTGGCAAAGTTTCTAGGCCTTAAGCCGCCAAAGGAACGGCTTAAACGGGCAATTAAATTTTCCTCCTTTGAAACCTCGCGAAAGCTAGAGGCGGAAAAAGGGTTTAACGAACGATCTGATAAGGCAGAAAAATTCTTCAGGGTTGGGAAATCCGGGCAGTGGAAAACGGCTCTTTCGCCGGAGCAGGTTGAGAAAATTGTTGCTGCTCATCAAGATGTAATGAAAGAATTCAAATATCTGCCGCCGGGATATAAGTAGGAAATTTACCAATTTTTAACCATAATTGGCAGATTGAGACTATTTTGTCCTCTTAAAGGCAATATTTTACAGGATTTAGGATTTTAAAGTCCGGAGAGAAAAATGGATACCGCATCGTCAAGTTCCACGAGTGATATCGCCGATAATTTCGAAGAAATTACGGGCCGTATTCATAAAGCGGCCGAAACATGGGCGCGGGTTCCGGGCGACGTTGACCTGATCGCGGTCAGCAAACGCCAGCCCGTTGAGGCGATTGAAGTGGCGCTCTCTCTTGGACATCGGCATTTTGGGGAAAACAGGGTGCAAGAGGCTCAGGAAAAATGGCCTGACCTGAAAGCCCGCTATCCCGATATCGAGCTACATTTAATCGGCCCCTTGCAAACTAACAAAGCAAAAGACGCCGTGGCACTTTTTGATGTTATTCAAACAGTCGACCGACCAAAGCTTGCGCGGGTCCTTGCCAAGGAAATGACAGCGGCGGGGCGCCATCTTCCGGTCTATATCCAGGTCAATACCGGCAAGGAAGAACAGAAAGCCGGTATTTTTCCGGAAGATGCAGACAATTTCATCATCGAATGTCGGGAGGGGCTCGGCCTAAATGTCATCGGGCTGATGTGCATTCCTCCGGTGGAGGAGCAACCCGCGCCGCATTTCGCGCTACTTGGGAAAATTGCTGCGCGCAATAATCTTGCCCGCCTCAGTATGGGAATGAGTGCGGACTTTGAGACAGCGGTGCAGTTCGGGGCGACCTCGGTTCGGGTCGGAACGGCGCTTTTCGGTGCCCGCAGCGCGCCGTAACTATGGGGCCGGGATCACGATTTCGGTTGATGGCTCGATTGCCGCAAGAAGTGTCAGAAGATCATCCTGCGCCAGTGCGATACACCCTTCCGTCGGTGCATAATTATCTCGTGCCACATGCATAAAAATGCAGCTACCCGCGTCCGCTACAGGCGGATCATCGTTATATCCGATCACAACAATGAGGTTATACACCTCATCTGTCCGCCAGAGCTGTTCATGGCTTGCCTTGAACGGTAAGCGGACATACTGATTATAGAGCGGATCATCCGGCGCATCGCACCAGCCGTCATGGTTGTTCAGTTCTTGTGTGGAAAGCGTACATTCGGGAGGGTTTGGGAATTTGTCGGGCCGGTAATATAACTGACGAAGCGGGAACCGTCCGGCGGGGATCGCGTGATCCCCTTCCCGTTTGGCCAAGGTGATGCCAGCCTTGCCAAGGGCACAGTCAAAAGTGAGAGTACCGTAGCGCAGGTGTGCGCGGGCACCGTCTATATCCGTGATTTCGATATTCATGGGAGAAGTCTAGGGCGCCAAAGCACCAAAGTCATCCGCGGAATGCATTAGGGAGACTGCCGCTCAGCGGGTTCGATCGGTCTTGCAACGGGCCTTGCGCTATTTTCCATGGCGGTGGTGGTTTTCTGATAGGCAATACTGGCTGCTTTGGCATCTATCGCGGGGTTAGCCAAGGCGGCGGGCGCAGTATTAAAGCTTCTGAACACGGCATGGAGCTGCTCTTCGCTCAGATCCTGTGTTTTTGCTGTCTCAAGCTGTTGCAGAAGGGCGGGTTTGTTGCCTTTCCATTCCAGTCCGATGGGAGAGGCCATAGGCATTTTCTCCTCTATCGTCATTTTTGGCAGATCCTGCGGCACGATGGGAGCTGCGAGTGGTGCGCTATCAATTGGCGCCACAGCGCCAGGAGCTTTTGCCACATTTGCAACGGCCTCTTCCGGAGCAGGTGATATTTCTGCTGCGGGCGGCGCGGTGGCGATCATTTCTTCGGGCGCAGCCTCGTCCTCGTCGGTGGAGAACAGGCTGAGTACGTGGCCGCCAACATCCTTGCCGGTTATTTCTTCAATCGTGGAGTTGACGACGGAAACTGCCAGTCCAATCGCCCCGCCATAAATAGTGCCGCCAATATTGCGGGCGCCGGGGCTGATTTCGTCGCCGGTAACTTCCCGATAGAGGGATGAAATGCCGGGGATATGCTGCAAGGGGTTGATGATATCGAGAAAATCGTCGAAACCGAAACCGTCCTCACCAAAGCCATCCTCGTCGGATACTTTGTTGCCATAGGTATCGACCCGCTCCTGCGGCACATACATTGCGACCTGCTCGTTCGGCAGGGCCCGATCGAGATAGGCGTATGGGTCATGGGTGACGGCGTTAATCGACATATTGTACTCCTTGCTCAGATTATCAGCAAAGAGCGTGCCAGTATTACTCGCTGGAATCTGCGGGCTGCGGGGCGGGAAGTGTTAATGTTGCGGCAAAAATTGCCGCCTAACTCTGCCCACGCCTATAAATAATGCCCACTACGCTTCTTTTTGGTCGCGAGATACAGCTCGTTATGGGTGTTGGATGGGAATTTATGTGAGACACGCTCGGTTACCGTGATGCCATGCCGCTCCAATCCCTCAACCTTTTCCGGATTGTTGGTCATCAGGCGGGTTTTCTTGAAGCCGAGCAGTTTCAGCATCTCGGCGGCGGGGCGAAACACCCGCTCATCCGCATCAAAGCCGAGCCGTTCATTGGCATCGACTGTATCAAAACCCTGCGCTTGCAGTTTATAGGCGCGGAGTTTGTTGATGAGCCCGATGCCGCGCCCCTCCTGTGCGAGATAGAGGAGGACGCCGCCGCCTTCCTCAGCTATTGCCTTCAGTGCGCCGCGCAGTTGCTCCCCGCAGTCACATTTGAGAGAGCCGATGAGATCGCCGGTAAAACATTCCGAATGCAGCCGCGCCAGCACGGGCTCCCGCCGGTTGGGCTCACCAACAACAATTGCCAGATGCTCAATCCCCCCGTCTTCGGGGCGAAAAGCGTGAAAGGTGCTGTCTTCCGCCGCCTGAAGTGGTACGCGGGCCGAGGCAACAGACTTCAGTTTAAGCGCAGCGGTATCCTCAAACGCGAGAATATCTTCCAGACTGACAATCGATAAATCATGTTCGGTTGCAACGGCTTCCACCCTGTCAATCGACAGCGGGGCAGCCAGAACAGAAGGTAGCAATCGGGCCAGCTTGGCAATTTTAATCGCGCCAGAAACTGAGGGCGGCAACCCCTCCTTTATTCGGGTGAAGGGCCCACGAAAGGGCTGATCGAGATCATGAACCGCATCGGCGAGCGCACGCATCAATGGTGCATCCATCCAATCCTCGATCACCAGGCGGACCGTGTCATCTCCAGTCGGCTGGATATGCAGGACATTTGCGCGATGGGCCGTAAGGGCCAGAACGGGTTCCGCACCGCTGCGCGCAGCGAGAGTTTCAAGCTCCGCATCATAGGCCATCTCGGTAGAGAGTATAAGGGAGGCTTCGTCTTTTCCTGTCACCACTACACTCAGTCCGCGGCGCAGGTCTGCAATGGCGCGGTCGACGGTGCGCAGCCGTTTGAGCTCTGTCTTGTTCTTGTTGTTACTCATATTATTCTGGTTTCCGGTTCGCGAGTTCAGCGATGTATCAAGACTATTAGCAGGCGGAGATGGCGGGCTGCAAATGTTATATTATCACATTTGATTTGGAGCCAGCATTTTTCCAATTCGCGACCCAAAAAACCGCCCCGACCTTTGGCTTTTGTATCACCAACCTTCACTTTAACGTGAAAACCATCGTCCATCTGTCCTACTTGCCCTTGAATACCCCCATATGATACCAATTTTTAAGGCAGCGGAACGTATGAAAGCGTCCCGTTGCATAATAACAGTGGGGAAAACATATGACGGGCGGCAAAAAGATTCTTCTGGTCGATGATGATAATGCCTTACGGGAAACGTTGGCGGAACAACTCGACCTGCATGAGGAATTCCTGACCCAGCAGGCAGAAACCGCGTGCGATGCGCTGGACAAGATCAAGAAGAGCCATTTCGACCTGATCCTGCTGGATGTGGGCCTGCCCGATATGGACGGGCGAGAGGCCTGCAAATTGATCCGCAAAACCGGCAACAAAGCGCCGATCATCATGCTTACCGCGCAGGACAGCGACAGTGATCAGATTCTCGGCCTTGAAAGCGGGGCGAATGACTATGTCTCCAAGCCCTTCCGCATTGGGGTGCTGCTCGCCCGTATTCGTGCGCAGTTGCGCCAGCATGAACAGAGTGAAGATGCCGTTTTCAACATTG
The DNA here is from genome assembly GCF_020731145.1 of Sneathiella sp. HT1-7. Classification (GTDB taxonomy): domain Bacteria; phylum Pseudomonadota; class Alphaproteobacteria; order Sneathiellales; family Sneathiellaceae; genus Sneathiella. Next base: position 862,491 of record NZ_JAJFZN010000001.1, read on the forward strand.
GTCCCTACAGCTTCCGCCCGGCGGCGAAGCTGATGCTGCATAAGGAAACGGCCCAAAAGGTCCGCCTGACCGAGAAGGAAACGGCGATCCTGAAATATCTCTATCGCGCTGGCAACAAGGTGGTGACCCGCGATATCCTCTTAAATGAGGTCTGGGGTTATAATGCCGGGGTGACGACACATACCTTGGAAACCCATATCTATCGGCTGCGGCAGAAAATAGAGGCAGAACCGTCAGATGCGAAGATATTGATTACAGAACCGGGCGGTTATCGTCTCGTTCCATAACATATTTCAGCCGTTATCGCGTAAAATCTGTCCGGAAAGGTAAAGGCTGCCCGCTATCAGCAGGCGGCAGGGCTTCTCACTGAGTGTGGGTTTCAAATCCTCTACCGCCGCCTTCAGGGATGGCTTTTCCGTCATTTCGAGACCGGCCCCTCGCGCCATATTCGCCAGATCCGCTGCTGGTGTTGCCGCCGCTTCCTCCGGTATGGTGATGCAATGTCCCTTTTCGATTATGGGTGCAAGTTGGCTGAAGAAGGCTTTCTGGTCCTTGGTGTTCAGCATTCCAGCAATCAGATAGGTCGGTTTCGGGTCGGTTTCATTCCAGCTTATAAAGCTTTTTGCGATTTGTACCGCCGCTGCCGGATTATGCCCACCGTCCAGCCAAACCTCGACCTTATCGGGCAAAGCCTCCACAATGGGCCCTGTTGAGAGCCGTTGCATGCGTGCGGGCCAGTTAACTTTTTGCAACCCCTCACGAATTGCCGCGTCGGAGACTGTAAATCCACCAAGATGGTGGAGGCAGGCCACCGCTGTTCCCGCATTTTCAATCTGATGAACTCCGTGAAGGGCGGGCAGGGGAAAGACGCGCGCGCCTTGCATTCCGTCATACTGCCAACCATCCGCGACTTTATGGCAGGACCAGTCTCTGTTATATATATGTGCCGGAGATCCTAGAGATTCTGCTGTTTTTTGTAACACATTGAGGGCGATAGGATCCTGGGGGCCGATGACGACAGGCGCGTTTGGTTTAATAATCCCCGCCTTTTCCCAGGCAATTCCGGCGAGATCGGTGCCCAAAAATTCTGCGTGATCCTGAGAGATCGGCGTAATCGCGGTTAGCGCGGGTCGTGCCACCACGTTGGTGGCGTCATAGCGCCCGCCAAGCCCGGTTTCGAGCAAAAGAATATCGCCAGGCGTGTCGGCAAAGGCCTTAAACGCAGCAATAGTAGTAATCTCGAAATAAGTAATAGGGATGTCGCCATTGGCGGCTTCACACGTAAGGAGAAGCTCGCTCAATGCCTCTTCGTCGATAATGTTTCCGGCGAGACGAATGCGTTCAGCAAAGTGCACCAGATGCGGTGAGGTATAGACATGCACGCGATAGCCTGCCGCCTCCAGCATGGCGCGAAGATAGGCCAGCAGGGAGCCTTTGCCGTTGGTGCCCGCCACATGGATAACGGGGGGCAAGCGCCGCTCCGGGTGATCGAGTTTTGCGAGCAGGGGGAGCATCCGATCGAGAGTCAGGTCAATGACCTTCGGGTGCAGCGACATCAACCGCGCGAGAATCCGATCGCTATGGGTTCCGGTCACGAGGGAACCAGTCTATTTTTTGGAACTGCTGGCTGCCGCGCTTTCCTCTTTCGCCACAGAAGGCTTGGCGACGGTCTTCTTGTCGCTATTCTTCATCACAGCAGGCGGAAGTTTCAGCTTTGTACCCAGCAAATCGATAATCCGGCAGAGGGTTTCGCGCATATCCTTGCGATGGACGACCATATCCAGCATGCCATGCTCCAACAGGAATTCCGCGCGTTGGAATCCGTCGGGTAGGGTTTCGCGGATCGTTTCCTCAATCACCCGGGGGCCAGCAAAACAAATAAGCGCGCCAGGTTCCGCAATCTGGATATCACCCAGCATCGCATAGGAGGCCGTGACCCCGCCCGTCGTTGGATCGGTAAGGACGACAATAAAAGGCAGGCGGTTCTCTTTCAGGCGCTGAATTGCAACAGTTGTGCGCGGCATCTGCATGAGGGAGAGAATGCCTTCCTGCATCCGCGCGCCCCCGGCGGCGGAAAAGAGGATCAGTGGCGCTTTCTGTAAAATTGCAAGTTTGGAGGCGGCAACAATGGCCTCCCCCACTGCGAGGCCCAGGGATCCACCCATAAAGTCGAAATTCTGCACGGCGATAACGGCAGCGTTGCCGTTCATCTTGCCGTGGGCAACCTTCATCGCGTCGATATCACCTGTTTTATGGCGCGCATCCTTCAGCCGCTCGGTATAGCGCTTGGAATCACGGAATTTCAGGGGATCGACCGGTACTTCCGGTAGCTCAATCAGATCATACTTTGCCTCATCGAACAGCGCTTCGAACCGTTCCACTGGCGAAATACGGAGATGATAGTCGCAATGGGCGCAGACATTCTGGTTGGCTTGCAGGTCGTTATGGAACAGCATCTGGCCACAATCGGGGCATTTCACCCAGAGATTATCGGGAGTATCCTGTTTTGTTGTCAGTTGCCGGAATTTCGGCAGGACCTTGTTCGTCAACCAGTTCATATTTGCGTCCTGTTACGTCTTTTTTACGCTGCGGATACCCGCTGAAATCTCGCGCGCCAGATCGAGCACCCGTTTTACTTTGTCTTCATCACCATCACCGAGCGCGACTTGCTCCACCAGCGCCGTGCCGACAACTGCGCCATCAGCGATCTTCGCAATTTCCGCCGCCTGTGCTCCGGTCCGAAGCCCGAAGCCTACCGCAATCGGCAGATCGGTCGTTTTGCGGAACCGGGTGAGAGCGATCGCCACATCACTTGGCTTTGGCGCCGCGGCGCCCGTCGTTCCGGCAATCGAGACATAATAAAGGAAGCCCGACGAATTGGCGAGAACCTTCGGCAAGCGCTTGTCATCTGTGGTCGGCGTGGCGAGGCGAATGAAGTTAAGCCCGGCCTCGCGCGCGGGAAGGCAAAGTTCCTTGTCTTCCTCGGACGGCAGATCAACAACGATCAGGCCATCGACCCCGGCGGCTTTCGCATCGATCAGGAATTGATCGACGCCGTAGCTGTAGATCGGGTTGTAATAGCCCATGAGCACGATTGGCGTCTCGTCATCACCGATGCGGAACTCCGAAATCAGCTTGAGCGTCTTTTTGAGTGTGGTGCCCGCGGCGAGCGCACGAAGCCCCGCCTGCTGGATCGCGGGTCCGTCAGCCATCGGGTCGGTGAAAGGCAGGCCGACCTCAATAATATCTGCGCCCGCGCCGGGCAGACCTTTTACAATCTTCAGCGCGGTCTCAAGGTTCGGGTCGCCGGCCATCACATAGGTGACAAAGGCGGCGCGCCCCTCAGCCTTCAGGGCTTTGAAACGGCGGTCAATACGGGTTTCGCTCACAACTCAACTCCCAACGCATCGGCAACGGTGAAAATGTCCTTGTCGCCGCGCCCGGAAAGGTTAACGACGATAATATGCTCCTTCGGCAGGTCCGGGGCGAGCTTTTCCAGATAGGCGAGGGCATGGGCGCTCTCCAGCGCGGGGATAATTCCCTCCAGCTTGCAGCAGAGCTGGAACGCCTCCAGCGCCTCGGCATCCGTCGCATTTACATATTTGACCCGCCCGATATCGTTGAGCCAGGAATGCTCCGGCCCGATGCCGGGATAATCGAGGCCAGCGGAGATGGAATGCGCCTCCAAAATCTGGCCATCGTCATCCTGAAGTAAATAGGTACGGTTGCCATGCAGCACGCCCGGCCGTCCGCCTTTAAGCGACGCGGCGTGCTTATCCGTATCGATGCCGTGGCCCGCGGCCTCAACGCCGATAATGTCGATACTCTCGTCATCAAGGAAGGGATGGAACAGGCCCATGGCGTTCGATCCGCCACCAATACAGGCAAGCAAGGTATCGGGCAGGCGGCCTTCGGCCTCCATGATCTGGCGGCGGGTTTCTTCCCCGATCACGCATTGAAAATCGCGGACAAGCTCAGGATAGGGGTGAGGCCCGGCGACGGTGCCGATGATGTAGAAGGTATCCTCCACGTTCGTCACCCAGTCGCGCAATGCCTCGTTCATCGCGTCCTTCAAGGTCCGCGCGCCGGATTTCACCGGGACAACCTCTGCCCCCAGCAGTTTCATGCGGAAAACGTTGGGTTTCTGCCGTTCGATATCCGTCTCGCCCATATAGATCGCGCATTCAAGACCAAACCGCGCGGCGACGGTGGCGGTGGCAACCCCGTGCTGGCCTGCGCCGGTCTCGGCGATAATGCGTTTCTTGCCCATACGGCGGGCGAGCAGGATCTGTCCCATGCAATTGTTGATCTTGTGCGCGCCGGTGTGGTTCAAATCCTCGCGCTTGAGATAAATCTTCGCGCCGCCATAATGCTCGGTCAGTCGTTCGGCGAAATAAAGCGGGGATTCCCGTCCCACAAAATGCTTGAGCAATCCGGAAAGCTCTTTCGCGAATTCCGGATCCTTCTTCGATGCCTCATAGGCGGCATCCAGCTCCAGAATAAGCGGCATCAGCGTCTCGGCGACAAATTGCCCGCCGAAAATGCCGAAATGACCGGTTTCATCCGGTCCGGTGCGATAGCTGTTCAGTTTCACCATGTCGTATTACGCCTTAAATTTCTTCATTCTATCTCGATGGCGGCAACTGCCACCAGAAAGGCCTCAATCGCGGCGGGGTTTTTGCGCCCGGGCTCGAATTCGACGCCAGAGGAGGTATCGACGATCGTCGCGCCCGATATGCGCACTGCCTCGGCGATATTTTCTGCATCAAGCCCACCCGCCAGCATCCACGGGGTGGTGATTTTCGCGTCCGCCAGCAATTCCCAATCAAACGCCAGTCCATTGCCACCCGGAAGCGCGTTTTCCATGTTTTTAGGCTCTTTTGCATCAAACAGCAACATGTCGGCCACGCCGTCATAGCGGTCAACTTCTTCAAGTGATGCCGCACTGTCAACCTTGATCGCCTTGATCACGGGCAGGCTATAGGCTTCCTTGATCTCGCGCACCCGATCAGGCGATTCCGTTCCATGCAACTGTATCCAATCTAATGATACGGTGGTGAGAACGTCGTGGATCAACTGATCGTCCGGATTAACGAACAGGCCGACCTTCTTTACATGAATAGGCACCTTCGAGGCGAGCAAGGCGGCCTCATCCGCCGAGATATTACGCGGGCTTGGGCCATAAAAGACAAAACCCACGAAGGCGGCCCCGTTTAAAATGGCGGCCTCAAGCGCGGCGGCGTCATTGAGGCCGCATATTTTTGCTGATACAGGCATTTATGCGGCGATGTCCCCGACGATGGCACTTGCGGCGGCGGCGGGGTCTTCTGCGCCCGTGATCGGCCGACCGATTACCAGATAGCTTGCGCCGTCAGTCATCGCCTCAATCGGGGTTTTTACCCGTTTCTGATCGCCATGATCGGAACCCAAAGGGCGAATGCCGGGAACAACCAGCTTGAAATCGGGCCCGCATGTCTGACGGAGTGCCTGAATCTCGCGCGGGGAACAGATCACGCCATCGGCACCATTCTTTTGCGCCAGTTCGGCAAGGCGGAGGACCTGTTCTTCCGCCGGGCTATCCACACCGACCGCTTTCAAGTCTGCGTCATCCATGCTGGTGAGCACGGTAACGCCAAGGATCAGGGGCCGGCCTTCGCCAAATTCAGCGGAGGCATCAGCAGCGGCGCGGATCATGGCGGGGCCGCCGCTTGCGTGGATGGTCAGCATCGTCGGCTTGATAAACTTTGCCGCCGCGCGTACGCCGCCCGCAACGGTGTTGGGAATATCGTGGAACTTGAGATCGAGGAAGAGCGGTGTTGTCTCGCCTGCGACGGCCATGACGCCCTGCGGTCCGTGGGAGGTGAAAAACTCCTTGCCGAGCTTTATGCCGCCCGAAATCGGCGCGAGCGCACGTCCAAGCGCGACGGCGGCGTCGAGGTTGGTTGTGTCAATTGCGGTGAAAACGGCATTTTGCGGCGTCAATCTCATGGCAAGGCCTCCTATTTTCTGAGATATAGGTGAAATCTGCGGCGATAATAGAGGCTTTTGGCAAAATGAAAAGTGATAGCGGCAGAATTATCGAAAAAGTGGGGCTATAGCCCTATCCGTTTGCCTCATAGGCGAGAATGGCAGCGGCGAGATCCTCAAGGGCAGCACCGGTCGACTTGAAGAGGGTGATTTCATCATCCAACGCGCGACCGGCATGCGTTCCCTTGCAGAGATCATAAAGATCGGCCTGAATATCGCTTTCCCTGATGACGCCAGTTTGCAGCGGTTGGACAATATCGCCTGCCTCTTTCAGGCCGCCTTCGCGCGTATCCACGAACAGCGTCGCGATTTTCACGGCATCATCATTGCTTTCGCGCATGGCTGGGGTAAAGGCGCCGACCAGATCGAGGTGTGCGCCCGGCTTCAGCCACTCGCCTTTGATCAGCGGTTCGGTGGAAAGTGTCGCGCAGGAAATGAGGTCGGCGTGCCGGGCGGCGTCTTCTAAATTTGTGACAACCTGGGCGGAAAACCCCTCTCGCGTGAGGTCGTCGGCGAGCTTTTCCGCCTTTTCCGGGCGGTGGTTCCAAATCGATATCTCTTTAAGGTCCCGCACCGCAGAATGCGCCCGGATAAGGCAGGGCGCCATGGCGCCAGCCCCGACCATCAGCATGGTAGATGCATCCTTTCGGACAAGATAGGAGGCGGCGAGCGCAGAGGCAGCCGCTGTTCGGCGGATTGTCAGTTCGCCCGCATCCATCAGGGCGAGCGCGCGGCCATCAACAGCATCGAACAGCATATAGGTTCCCTGAACAGAGGGCAGGCCCTTTGCGCCGTTTTCCGGCATCACCGTTACGGTCTTGAGGCCGAGAAACCCGCCTGATTGCCAGGCAGGCATGATGAGGAGGGTGCCTTTTTTCTCATCTTCGGGGTCCAGCCCGTGATGATGACGAAGCGGCTGGGTACAGCCATCGATAAACATTCGGCGAAGGGCATCGATCAGTGCCGGGTATTGAAGCGCGTCAGCGATTTTAGCATTGTCGATAATCTGCATTTGGGTCAATCAGCCGACATGATGCTCAAGCTGTTGTTTCCCCGTGATAGGCGGCGCCAGTGCATCGGGCGCCGGGCCTTTGCTCTCTCGCGCATGGGCTTCTTCCAGTTCGCGGGTGAGGCGGACGTTTTTGCCTTTAAGTTCCTCCACCTCCCGCTTGTAAAGGCGGTTTTCATGGCGTGCGGTATGTCCACGCAGCCAGGTCACAACGGCACCGGCGATCAGGCCGACAAAACCCGCGGCCAGCAGTAGGGCATAGAGCGGTAAATCAAACGCAAAGGGGAACGGATCGAGGGAAAAAGTCACCACTTCCCGATTGGCGATGCTTAGCGCCGCCACGACAAGGGCGATGACAAGGAAAAGTATCCAGAAAAATAATTTCAGCATGGACGTCCTTCTGGTTCAGACAACTGTTGCCGCCAGATTAACGGTATTTTGGGCCGATGGCGAACCCTTTAAGCGTCGGTGTTAAGCCGATCGCGCAGATCTTTGCCACATTTGAAATAGGGCACATATTTTTTATCCACCTGCACAGCCTCCCCGGTGCGCGGATTGCGACCGACACGTGCGGCCCGCTCCTTGGTGGAAAACGCCCCAAAACCGCGCAGTTCGACCCGGTCGCCGCGCGCAAGGGCGTCGGAAATCTCGTCAAATATGGTGGTAACGATACGCTCCACATCGCGCTGGTACAGATGGGGATTATTTTCCGCGATAATCGCAATAAGTTCAGATTTTATCATTCGACACTCCCCGTCAGTGATAATTTTTTATCGTTTGTCTAGCCTTTTCCCAATATCAGTCAGGTTGCCAAAGGGAGAGCAGTCCGTCAAGTGTAAGTCTTTCTGATAAAACGCTTTTCCACATCATTTCCCCCAAAAGCCTTGCAATCAGAGGTTTTGGCTCGCTGTAATCGACGGTACGGAGTGGTAGGCCGGACGGAATCTGCTGTTCCGATTCCAGCCAGCTTTGCGCTTCGGTGATGCCGCCGATCTCGTCAATCAGGCCATTTTTCACGGCGACGAGGCCAATGACGACCCGTCCATCCGCGAGAGCGCGGACCTGTGTTTCATCCAGCGGACGGCGCTGGGTCACCATGGAGACGAACCAGTCATAAGTCGCTGTCACCATTTCCTGAAGGTTTTCGCGTCCCGCCTCAGATATCGGTTTGAAGGGGGAGGGTTCGCCTTTTAACGCGCCCGAGGTAATGGCGGTAGCGCTGACGCCGACCTTTTTCATCAATTCGGAGATTTCTGTTAGCTGCACAATTACGCCGATGGAGCCGACAATGGAGGATTCGCCCGCAAAAATACGGTCCCCGGCGAGTGCTGTCATGTATCCGCCTGACGCGCCAACTGTGCCGATCACAGTTGTGACGGGTTTCGTTTCCGCGACGCGGCGCAGCGCTTTGAAAAGCCGTTCGCTGCCGTATGTAGAGCCGCCGGGGCTGTTGATATAAACGATCAACGCCTTCGCAGACGGGTCTTTGATAATGTCGTCGATGGCCTCCTCGCGGCGGTCATTCTCGACAATGATTTCGGTAACATCAAGGCGAGCGATATGGTCTCTGACCTCTTCTTCGCTCATCTCGTTGAAAATCCAGACGCCGAGGACAATGACCAGCAAAATTGCCAGCAGGCGCCAAAGAGACAGGCGCCGCTTGAGGCGGCGCCTGATATCGTAGTTTTCGCTATCGACAGACATTTTCAGCCTTTCGAATAAAGGAATGACGATCGATAGCGGATATCAACATGGGTGTTTACCCGTCTGCTTTGTCGTCGGAACCCGCGTCGTCATCCTTGTTGGCACTGCGCATGGCAGCCCCGAGGATATCGCCAAGAGACGCACCGGCATCGGAAGAACCATACTGTGCAACAGCCTGTTTTTCTTCTGCAACTTCGCGTGCCTTGATCGACAGAGTGACTTTACGGGTCTTGTTGTCGATGGCCGTGATCTTGGCATCGATCTTGTCGCCAACGGCAAAACGGTCCGGACGCTGCTCGGCACGATCGCGGCTGAGTTCACCCTTACGGATGAAGCCAACAACACCTTCGCTGATTTCAACGTCAAGTCCGGCGTCCTGAGTCTTGGAAACCGTACAAGTGACGACGGCGCCCTTCTTCATTTCTGCGGCACCGGCAAACGGATCTTCGCTCAACTGCTTGATGCCGAGGCTGACGCGTTCTTTCTCAACATCGATGTCGAGAACCTTCGCCTTTACCGTATCGCCCTTCTTATATTCCTGGATCGCCTGCTCACCTGGCTGGCTCCAGTCGATGTCTGACATGTGAACCATGCCGTCGACGTCGTTTTCAAGACCGACAAACAGACCAAATTCGGTGATGTTCTTGACCACACCCTCGATCTCGGTACCAACTGGCGTTGTCTGCGCGAAGCTATCCCATGGGTTATCCATGCATTGCTTCAGGCCAAGGCTGATACGGCGGCGTGCCTGATCGACTTCCAGAACCATGACTTCCACTTCCTGAGAGGTGGAGACAATCTTGCCTGGATGAACGTTCTTCTTCGTCCAGCTCATTTCGGAAACATGGACGAGGCCTTCAACACCGGCTTCAAGTTCAACAAACGCACCGTAATCGGTGATATTAGTGACACGGCCCGTGAATTTGGCGCCAACCGGGTATTTCGCTTCAAGAGCTTCCCAAGGATCTTCCTCAAGCTGTTTCATGCCGAGGCTGATGCGCTGGGTTTCCTTGTTCAGGCGAATAACCTGTACCTTGACGGTCTCACCGATGGTGAGCGCTTCTGACGGATGGTTGACCCGGCGCCATGCAATATCGGTAACATGGAGCAGGCCATCAACACCACCCAGATCGACGAAGGCGCCGTAATCGGTGATATTCTTGACCACACCTTCCAGTGTCTGGCCTTCTTCCAACGTGCCGATCAGCTCAGAGCGGGCTTCGGCGCGGCTTTCTTCCAGAACGGCACGGCGGGAAACAACGATGTTCCCACGGCGGCGATCCATTTTCAGGATCTGGAAAGGCTGCGGAATACCGCGGAGCGGGCCGATGTCGCGCACGGGGCGAACGTCCACCTGGCTGCCGGGCAGGAAGGCCACAGCGCCGGAGAGATCGACCGTAAAGCCGCCTTTCACGCGACCGAAGATGATACCATCGACGCGTTCGTTCTCGCCAAAGGCAACTTCGAGTTTTTCCCAAGCTTCTTCGCGGCGGGCTTTGTCACGAGACAGAACGGCTTCACCAGCGGAGTTTTCAATTCTTTCAAGGAAGACTTCGACCGTGTCGCCAATTTTCAGGTCTGAATCCTGACCGGGCGCGGCAAATTCTTTGAGCGGAATACGGCCTTCGGACTTCAGTCCGACATCAATGATGGCAAGGTCGTTTTCGATATTGATAACGGTGCCCTTGATGACTGTGCCTTCAAGGCTGTCACTGGCGCCGTAGGATTCATCGAGAAGTGCTGCGAAATCCTCGACAGCAGGCATGCCTTCTTCAGCAAGAGATGTATCTGACATATTTGATTTCCTTCAAGATCCTCGTATCAGGCCAAACCGGTCTTCCGGCGGATCGATGGCCACTGGCTTCTCCAAATCAGGATACGCACGCAAGAGAAGCGCTGTTAATGTAATGTTCCGGCGTGGTCGGAACGGTCTCCTTTATATTCAGGCGGCATCAATAATCATGCAAGCCGCCGTAACTGCCGCTTCTATATCCAATTTTGAGGTATCAAGCAAGTGCGCATCGTCAGCTTTTTTAAGTGGCGCCGCGCCCCGGCCCATATCGCGGGTGTCACGAGCGTGCAAATCTTCCAGCACGGCCTCAAAGGTTGTCTCTACACCCTTGGCGACAAGTTCGTCGAAACGGCGGCGCGCCCGCACCTCGGCACTTGCGGTCACAAACAGCTTTACATCCGCGTTGGGGCAGACAACCGTGCCGATGTCACGCCCGTCCAGCACCGCGCCACCCTTAATTTTTGCAAAGTCCCGCTGATATTGGAGAAGCGCCGCGCGGACCCCCTGATTGGCCGCGACGATAGACGCTGCTTCCCCCGTTGCCTCATCGCGAAGCGCGGGATCATCGAGCGGGACCTCTCCCACATGACGTGCCGCATTAACCGCAGCCTCCTCGTCATGCGGATCATGTCCGTCGCGGAGAAGTTTTAGTCCGACGGCGCGGTAAAGCGCCCCGGTATCAAGATATTCAAGACGATAATGCACGGCGATTCGCCGGGCGAGGGTGCCTTTGCCGGCAGCAACGGGGCCATCGACCGCAATAATCATGGCTGATTGTCCGGTGTAATCTGGCCGCCAAGCGTGCCCATCAAATCGACAAATCCCGGAAAACTTGTCTCCATCACCCGGCCATCATCGACGGTGACGGGCTCTTGTGTCGCCAGACCCATAATCAGGAAGGACATGGCGATGCGGTGATCAAGGTGAGTCTCGATATGCCCGCCACCCTTCGGCGCGCTGCCGTCGCCCTTGATGATCAACCCGTCGTCCAGCTCCTCAAAGTTAACGCCGCAGGTTTTAAGGCCCGCCGCCATCGCCGCAATTCGGTCTGATTCCTTGACGCGAAGTTCATGCAATCCGCGCATTACCGTTGTTCCCTTGGCGAAGGAGGCTGCCACAAAGAGGACAGGAAACTCATCGATCATCGTCGGCGCGCGTTCTGGCGGGACTTCAATTCCCTGAAGTTCACCGCCTTTAATACGAATGTCGCCGACCTTCTCACCGCCTTGTTCGCGCGGGTTCATAATTTCGATATTCGCGCCCATTTCCTCCAGGGTAATAAAGATACCATCGCGTAGCGGGTTTAGCCCGACATTGGTAATGGTCACGTCAGAGTCTGGCAGGACCGCCGCCGCCACCGCAATAAAGGCGGCGGAAGACGGATCGCCCGGAACGACGATATCGGCGGCAGTGAGTTCCTGCTGTCCCTGATACTCAATAAGGCGGCCGCCTGTCTCAAGGTCGGTCACCGTTACGTCTGCGCCAAAATGGCGGAGCATGTTTTCCGTGTGATCGCGGGTCGGCTTAGGCTCTGTCACGCGGGTGAGGCCCGGCGTATCCAACGCGGCGAGCAGGATGGCAGACTTTACCTGAGCTGAGGCAACAGGCAGTTCATACTCAATCGGCATCAGCGTCCGGCCGGTTACCGCAAGGGGGAATCGCCCGCCAGATCGACTTATAATAAGCGCGCCCATTTTCTCAAGCGGGATACTCACGCGGCTCATCGGGCGCTTATGCAGGCTGGCATCGCCCATAAAGAAAGTGGTGAAGGCGCTGTTTGATACCAGTCCCATCAGGAGGCGCGCCGCCGTGCCCGAATTTCCCATGTCGAGAACGTCGTCCGGTTCGGCAAGGGCGCCGACGCCATTGCCAGTGACCTGCCAGCTGCCATTGGTATCCTTCACAACTTCTGCACCGAGTTGACGGAGTGCGGCGGCGGTACGAAGCACATCCTCCCCCTCCAGCAGGCCGGAAATATGGGTTGTCCCGGTTGCAAGCCCCCCAAAAATAAGGGCGCGATGGGAAATCGACTTGTCGCCCGGCACCGTGACGGTTCCGGTCAGGGGCGGCGAATGCCGTCCAGTTACGGGGCGGGGGGCGGAAGAAAGGGACGTCATAAATATCTTGCCAGAATTTTCTATACAGGCTTAAAAATCCGTTCGGTTTTAGCAAGCTTTTCCACACATGTCACATAAAGCTGCGGCCAAATGAAAGAAACTTTTGACAGCGATCCTTTATTCTGGCACTTCACCTCCTTCAATGGTGAGTTTGGGCGCCTTTGCATAAATTGGCGCTCTGGTGAGAATGAGGTGACAATGGCAAAACCGGAATGGGGCGAAAAGCATCGTTGCAGTGCTTGCGGCAAGCCTTTTTACGACATGAAGAAAACGCCGATTATCTGTCCGTCCTGCGGAGCGGAGAATAAACCGGAGCGGTTGCTGAAACCACGACGGTCGGCACCAACCACGCCGTCGGAGGCCGAAAAGAAGGCCGCCGCCGCTAAGAAGAAGGCTGCGGAGGCATTGGAGAAAGGCGATACGGATCGCGAAGACGATATCGATGATGATCTAATCGATCCGGATACAGTTGATCTTGCAGATGATGACGATGATGACGACGATCTTTCCGGCGTCGTAATCAAGCCGAAAAGCGACGACGAAAGCTGATTTCAGCGGGTCTGCATTTTTGACTTGAAACTAAGCGGGCTTCGGCATAGGTTCCGAACCCGCGGCGGGATTACTCGCCAATATGGGGCCATAGCTCAGTTGGGAGAGCGCTTGGATGGCATTCAAGAGGTCGTCGGTTCGATCCCGTCTGGCTCCACCATTATTCCAAAAGCTCAACCGGAAACGGTTGGGCTTTTTTGTTGTACCTGAAGCTTTGACGAGCGAATGTTTCCGTGCATTAGGCGGTAGCAATTACTTCGCGCGGCGCTAATGCCGAAATTGTTCATTAAAAAAGGCCCCACCAATTCGGCAGGGCCTTTTTAGTTTCGCGTTATGCGTTGACTAGCTTACGCAGCGGTTCGTTGGGAGCGGCGGTTACGTTGGCGGCCTCCGCCAGCACCAGCACCGGCGCGTTGGGCTTTCGGTGCGCCAGAGCGGCCGCCACCATTATTCTGCCTGTTGCCGGACCCTGACCCCGGGCGTCCATTTCCACCGCCACGGCGCCCACGTCCGTTGTTCGAAGGCTTGCTTTCCTCGCCCGCCGGGGCATTAGCGATGCCTTCCGCATGAAAAGGGTGGTCCTCCAGCACCGGGACGGGCTGGCGGATGCTTTTTTCGATATCCTTCAGATACGCGCGTTCCTCATGATCACAGAAGGAGAGGCTTGCGCCTGCCGCACCGGCGCGGGCCGTGCGGCCAATCCGGTGGACATAGCTTTCAGGCTCGTTCGGAATCTCGAAATTGATCACGTGGGTGACGCCATCGACATCGATTCCGCGCGCCGCCACATCGGTCGCCACCAGGGCGCGTGTGTCGCCGGCGCGGAAATCATTAAGTGCTTTCTGGCGGGCATTCTGCGACTTGTTGCCGTGAATGGCGGCAGAGGAGATGCCCAGCTGTTCGAGCTGACGTGAGACACGGTTCGCACCATGCTTGGTGCGCGTGAAGATCAGTACACGGCTCAGACTTTCGTCTTTCAGCACATGGGCGAGCAGTTCGCGCTTGCGGCCTTTCGGCACCATCAGCACATGCTGGTCGACCTTTTCCGCTGTTGTCGCCGCCGGGGCAACCTCGATCCGGAGGGGATTCCGAAGAATGCTGTTCGCGAGCTTTTCAACCGATGTCGGCATGGTCGCAGAGAAGAGCAGGGTCTGCCGCGCTTTTGGCAATTGCGCGATGATCTTCTGGATATCGCGGATAAAGCCCATATCGAGCATCCGGTCGGCTTCGTCCAATACCAGATATTCAACATTGGAGAGGCTGACATGCCGCTGGTTCATCAAATCGAGCAGGCGACCCGGCGTTGCGATCAGGATATCGACACCGGCGGCCATGGCCTTAATTTGCGGCTTGGCGCCTGCGCCGCCATAGATCAACGTAGTCTTCAGGTGCAGATATTTGGAATAAGCCTGGATATTTTCGGAAATCTGTATCGCCAGTTCGCGTGTCGGGGCGAGGATCAGGGCGCGGGCGGCTTTCGGCGTCCGCTTGCCTTCGCCGCTCAGCAGCTTCTGGATCAGGGGAAGCGCGAAAGCAGCGGTTTTGCCGGTGCCTGTCTGCGCAATGGCGATCAGGTCCTTGCCATCCATAACGGCGGGAATTGCCTGTTTCTGAATGGGTGTCATGGTTTCATAACCGCCCTCTTCGACTGCGCGAAGGACGGATTGGTTCAGACCGAGGTCTGTAAATTTTGTCATTACTTTAGTTACTTTCCAGTTTTTATAAGGCCTGTTGCAGCGCAGACGCTCCAAGATTCAGACAAAACAAACGGCCGGTCGAATTTCTCGATCGATGCAGATGTATTGCTGTTTCGGGGATGGTTTCGACGGACTAATTATTAGAGATCGAAATTAGCGCCATGCGAAAAGCTGCAACGCGACACTCTACTGGTATCGCTTCGGCAATGAGGCGACTTATACGCTAATATAACGGAATGTCAATCTTTCTCTATTTACCGGCCAGCTGTTGCAAACGCTGTAAGGCGTCCGATGCGAGGGTTCGGGTAAGCTCGCTGGCATCCATATCGCGCGCAAGCGATGCCGCCTGTCCTGACCAGAGCGAGGTGAAATCGCCCGACCCGGCCTCTTCCGCTTTTGCTTTCAGGGGCGCAAGCGCGGCACCGGCCGTCGGGAAGGGCGGTACATCTTCCGACATCGGCCCGACCTCCCGAATAATCCGGTTGATTAATCCGCGTGCGGGCTTACCGGAAAACACATTGGTGATGACGGTTTGATCATCTGTCGCTTGATGAAGGGCAGCGCGATGGAGATCGCTGATTAGGGATTGCGGCGTAAACAGATAAGCGGTGCCAATTTGCACACCGGAAGCGCCCAAGGCAAAGGCCGCCGCGATACCCCGCCCATCGGCAATGCCGCCGGCCGCGATGACCGGTACTTTCACGGCATCGACCACTTGCGGTAACAGCGCCATGGTGCCCGCCTGCGCCGTAATATCCTTTGTCAGGAACATGCCGCGATGACCGCCCGCCTCATAACCCTGCGCAATGATCGCATCACATCCGTTTGCTTCGAGCCAGCGGGCCTCGTTAACTGTTGTCGCGCTGGAAATAACCCGCGTGCCGACGGCCTTGACCCGCGCCAGCAGAGGGGCGTCAGGCAGGCCGAAGTGAAAGCTAACCACATTAGGCTTGATATCCTCGACCAGTTCACACATGCCTTCATCAAAGGCGCGGCGGATGGAGGCGGGCGCAATGTCGGACGGGTCAAGTCCGTATTCCGTATAGAAAGGTGTGAGCTGTGCTGTCCAGGCCGCCTGCTGCTCCGGTGTTGGTGCAACGGCGGTATGGCAGAAGAAATTCATGCTGAACGGATTTGCGGTTTGCTGGCGAATATTGCCCGCTTCGGCGCGCATCTTGTCCTCGTTCAACATGGCGCAGGGAAGAGACCCCAGACCGCCCGCCTCACTTACCGAAATCGCTAGCGCTGAGCCGTTCGCACCGGCCATGGGCGCCTGAATAATCGGTACCTCGATTTGCAGAAGATCAAGTAGTCTTTCGTTCGGCCACATCACACACCCTCCCATTTCTTATATTCCGATAATTTGTTGTAGCAATTCAGGACGACGAGGTCAGGCTTTTTTGTTTGTGCAACAGAGTGAGAGTTCGCCTGTCGATCAGGGTGAGAGTGTCAGCTGCTTTCTGGTCTCAAGGGACATCGGGGCGATGAAGGCGGCGCTGGCCATATCGATCAGGTTCTCGACCGCGCGATCAAAATTGAATTCGCCTTTTTCCTTCAGCTTGCGGGAGCGCACGGCCTCGATATCCGCAACGGCGAAGATAAGCATCGATCTTAATGTCGCGATTCTGGTCATGCGCAATTCGGCGGGGATATTCTCAAGCTGTCCCAGCAATAGCTCATTCATTCGTTTGATTCCCCGGTCGGCCTTACCGGCGATGATGTCGTCAAAACTGACAGTTGGACTGCGATGCACTTCCAGCAAAAATCGGTTGTAATAGCTTGGCTGCACCGATTCCTCTATCGGTCGGATGAAAGGAATGACGGCCGTCTCCACAATCCCGCGGATATCATTGCCGCGGCCCTCTGCCAGCAGATTATCAATCATTTGGTTGCGATGGGTATCAATCTTGGTGACCCGCCACATGAGAATGGCCTCGATCAACGCATCGCGGGTGCCAAAATGATAATGCATGGCAGAGGAATTACGCTGCCCTGCCCCTTTTAAAATTTGCTGGAGGGTAACCCCATCAATACCGTGAAGGGCGAATAACCTCTCCGCGGCGGTGACAATTCTGAGTTTTGTCCCGTCAAGCGGAGGTGACGGTTCGCCTATTGCGTCCGGAGAATCAATTGCTCGCTTTTCAAGGATATTCCTGTTTGTCATGGGAGCCGTTTTTCCAAAATAAGGTCTATATCTAATCCCATATTATCGTCTTGACAAGATAATCACAACCGATTAATTAATATCAATTAATGAAGATCCATTAACACATAAAAACAAGGAGAGGGAAATGGTGATGTTGAATATTGTCGCGGACAAATTGCATTTTGAACCTATGACGGTGAGATTGGGCGCGGTCGTATCGGGCGTGGATTTGCGTGAATCCCTCGATCAGGAGGTTATCGACCTGCTTTCTGATGCTCTGGTTAAATATAAGGTTCTGTTCTTCCGGGATCAGGATATTACGCGCGAGCAGCATCTCGCCTTCGGCCGACGGTTTGGCGAGTTGGAAATTCACCCTCTCACCCAGCATAAGGAAGGGTTCAAGACACAGGATATCGCGCCGGAAATCATGGTTGTGGAAAGCACTGCTAAGTCCCAGATAACTGCGGATGAATGGCATAGCGATGTGACCTGGCGGAAGGACCCGTCGCTTGGGTCAATCCTGAGATGCATCATTTCACCCAGAGTCGGCGGCGATACGCTATGGGCGGATATGGAGGCGGCCTATGAAGGTCTCGATGATGAAACCAAGGAGGAGATTGAAGGGCTGACCGCCATGCATGACTGGAAACCCTTCCGTCAGGCGATGTATGCCCAGCCGGGAACCGAGGATCTGGTTAAGGAACTGAAAGCCAAATACCCGCCGTCGGAGCATCCCATTGTCCGCACGCATCCCGTTTCCGGTCGCAAGTCACTCTATGTGAACAATCCTTTCACGACGAATATTAAAGGCAAGACCAGGGAAGAGAGTATGGAATTACTGACCAAACTCTACCGGACCGCGTCGACGCCGGATTATCAGGTGCGTTTCCGTTGGGAGCCTCATTCTATTGCCTTTTGGGACAATCGGAGCACCCAGCATTATGCGGTTGGCGACTTTTTTCCGGAGCATCGTTTGTTGGAACGGGTGACGGTTGTGGGCGACCGCCCCTTCTGAAGTCGCGTCAGACCCTCTTTGGTTTGCGGAACAGGGTGAGAATACGGCCGTCGATCAGGGCGAGGCCCGCGAAGATGATGGCGGTCCCGACTAGAGAAAGGGGGTGGATCGCTTCACTGAGGATACCCACTCCGAGGAGGAGTGCGGTCACCGGGATCAGGAAGGTGACCAGCAGAAGATTGACGGCGCCGGCCAGCGCGAGAAGCTGAAAATAGAATATATAGGCAAGCGCGGTTCCAAAAATCGCGAGCGCGACGACGGCGGAGAGACTGGTCCAGTCGGGGCTGGCCGCGAAAGGCTCATCGACAATCAGCGCCACCGGCAGCATGATCACGCTGGAACAGGCGAGCATCCCAAAAGCGTTGACCAATGCTGATGTCCCCTTCAGGCGCTTGCCCCAGATCCCGGCGAATCCGTATGAGAGCGCCGCGCCAAGAATGGCAATCTGCCCGATGCTTTCGAAATTGAACCCCTCCGCCAGGCTCGGTTGCATCATCACCACCACGCCGCCAAAACCAATCAGCACGCCCAGAAACTTATGACGGTTGAGTTTCTCGTCCGCCGTAAGGAAATGCGCGAGGATGACCGCAAAGAGCGGCGTTGTGGCATTCAGGATTGAGGCGACGCTCCCCGTGATATGCGTCTGTCCCCAGACGATCAGGCTGAACGGAATGATATTGTTCAGCAGTCCCATCACCATAAAGATCACCCAGAGTGACAGGTCGCGCGGGATCGCCTCGCCTTTTAGCTTAAGATAAGTAAAAAGGGCGAGCGCGGCGAGCAGCACCCGGAGACAGACAATGGTAAGGGGCGTGAAATCAACAAGCGCCAGCTCGATAAAGAAGAAAGTGCCACCCCAAAGGACAGATAGCGTCAGCAATATAAGCCAGGCACGCGACGACATTCCTAACCCTCATATCCGAAACATTCGATGCGCCTACAATGTCACTTCCCGCCCGCTAAAACTATCCGAAATCAGGTATGATATTCGAATTTGGCTTTCCCATGGACAAGGGAGTCGAAGATTGATAGCTTTTGTGCCGTCATAGGGGAGTAGTCCGCTCAATTTCGGTTGTGTGAGCCTGTCAACATACTCGAGCCCTCAAGGCTTGTGGCAGGTTCGTATTGCAAACAAATGCAGTATCGACAAGACCTAAGGCAAATAACGGCCCATTTGCGGGAGGCCGCTGTTTGTCTTCGGTTTATTGTCCCGCCGGTAGAGAATTATGGAAGCCTTTATTACCTCTGTTATTACTGTCGCGTTCGCAGAGATTGGCGACAAGACCCAGCTTCTCTCCCTCTTTCTGATTGCCCGTTTCAACAAGCCATGGAGCATTATCGCCGGGATCCTGATTGCAACGGTTCTTAATCATGCGGCATCGGCCTGGGCGGGGGTGTGGCTTGGACAATTTCTTCAAAGTGACTTTGGGGTATGGATCATCGGCGGTAGTTTTATCGCGGTCGGACTCTGGCTGCTCTTCCCTGATAGGGAGGAGTCGCCGACATCACGGTGGGATACCTATGGCGCCCTTATGGTTTCCCTGATACTGTTTTTTCTGGCCGAGATCGGCGACAAGACGCAAATCGCGACGGTCTTGTTGGGTGCGCAGTTTGGCGCTCCGGTTCTTGTCACTCTTGGCACGACCCTTGGTATGCTTCTTGCCAATGTACCGCTCGTCCTATTTGGCGCGGGTCTTATGAGATATGTACCTTTGCGCGCCGCGCGGGTCATCGCGGCTGTGGTATTTATAGTGACGGGTGTCTATTCGCTCATGACAGAACTAGCCTGATCTTCATTGATACGGCGGTCGCAGGGGGTTTGATCCGTATCAATGCCTTTACCCCCAAGATAAGGGATTATCTATCAACTAAATGGTCTTTCAGGAGAATACATCGTGGATACAAAAGCAGTCGAAAAGCAATTACGGGACAAGCTCGCCGAGGAGGTCAATCGGCTGGAATCGATTGAGCAGCGGCTTCGCGGCACTCACAGTGCCTCCTTCGGGGAACAGGCCATCGAGCGGGAGGGCGATGAGGTTGATGAGCGTCTGGAGGAAACCATTATCCATGAGATTGAGATGATCAAGGCGGCGCTTGATCGGATCGAGGCTGGCAACTATGAAACCTGTTCTGCTTGCGGGAAGCAGATCAATGAGGCCCGGTTGGAGGCGCTTCCCTATACGACACTTTGTATTACTTGCGCGCGGGAAAGAAGCGGGAAGATCCTCCGGGCCTCATAAGGTCAGGACGGATCCTGCAAACAATCTGCGAGGCCATCCGCCAATGTGTTCATCATTGTAAAGTAAAGCTCCGTGCCGGGTTCGAGTTCTGCACCAAGTGGGTCGAGGGTGCCGAGCCTGACCGGGAGCCCTTCTGCGGCGGTTTGTAACAGTCGGTCATCAAACTGAGGTTCCCGGAAGATGCAGACAGCGTTGGTTTTCTGTATTTTTTCCCGGATTTCCTTCAGTCGCTTCGCCGAGGCGGGTGTGTCCGGTTCCAGCGTGAGAGAGCCAACTGCCATCAAGTCGTAGCGCGCCTCTAAATAGGGGTAGGCATCATGCAATACGATATAGGCCTTCCCCTTTAACGGGGCGAGGCGGGTGCGCAATGTCGTGTCAAGATCGTTAAGCCGGGCGATCTGTTTTAGTGCATTTTCTTTATAAACCGTCCGGTTTTCCGGATAGAGGCGACCCAGCTCGTAAGCAACAGCACGGGTTATATATATGGCGTTTTCCGGATCCAGCCAAAGATGCAGGTTATCTGCCTCAGTGCCATGGCCTTCATGGTTTTCATGACCCTTGTGATCCTCATGACCCTCTTTTTTGTGGTCATCATGGTCGTCGTGGTCATCACTATGCGCATGGCTGTGACCATGATCATGATCATGCTCGTCCCAAGCGCCCCCTTCGCGCTGCTCCAGAAGTTTTACGCCCTCCGCGTGGGAAAGTGATACCTTGCGTACATCTTCGGGCAGGGATTCCAACGCATTTTTGAGGAAGCTTTCGAACGCTTCGTCGATGTAAAAGATGGCCCCGGCCCCCTGCATGTCGCGCACCTGTGACGGTTTAAGGGAGAACCCATGCGGCGAGGAGATGCCGGTGATGAGGAGTTTGGCTTCCCCCGTCTCGCCCATGACGCCCTGAACCAGGGAATGCAGTGGCTTGATTGTGGTCACAACGGCCACTTTTTCAGCGGCAAGAGCGGTTGCGGGAAATAGGAATAGAATGAGAAGGCGGAAGAAAAAACGCGTCATGGAAGTCCAAATTTCAAGTTAAAGGTTGCGAAGAAACGTAAATGTTATATTATAACATAACCATGTCAACCTGCCTTTTGGAAAAAAGAAATGCATAACTGTACAACCCATAGCGACTGTATTGCGGAGGCGCTCCAGCGGGCAGAGGATATCTGTGACGCGCGTGGTTTACGCTTTACGGATGTGCGGCGCAAGGTTCTGGAACTGGTCTGGCAAAGCCATGGGCCGATCAAAGCCTATGATATTCTTGATCAATTGGATCAACGGATTGCGTCAATCAAGCCGCCGACAGTCTATCGCGCGCTGGATTTTCTCACCGAAAACGGTCTCGTGCACAAGATTAACAGTCTGAATGCTTTTGTTGGCTGCGGTCATCCTTTAAAACATCGCGAATGTTACTTCCTGATCTGCTCCGATTGTGGGGAGGCGAAGGAATGCTGCAATCTCGATATCGTAGACGCGGTGGCGAAGACCAGTTGGCGCAACCAGTTTGAAATAAAAAATGTCACACTTGAGATCACCGGCGAATGCAGTGACTGCCGCGGAGTCCACTAATACATGACTGAATTGCTCTCCGCCCGTCAGATCAGCGTGTATCGCGACGGAAAAACCATCCTTGAGGATGTATCGCTCAGCATTGGCGAAAAGGATTTCATCACCATTATCGGGCCAAATGGCGCAGGTAAATCCATGCTGCTGAAATGCATGATGGGATTCTATGCGCCGTCCAAGGGAGAAGTCGTGCGTCGTGCCGGCCTAAAAATCGGGTATGTGCCGCAGCGGTTGGTGGCGGATCATACGGTGCCAATCCGGGTACGGCGGTTTCTCACCCTGCGCAAGAGGGCGCCGAAGGATGTTTTGCTGAATGTGGCGCGGGAAACGGCGATAGAAGAGATACTCGATCATCCGATCCATGTGCTCTCTGGCGGGGAGCTGCAAAGGGTATTGTTGGCACGCGCACTTCTGGATGATCCGGACCTTCTGGTGCTGGATGAACCGGCGCAGAATCTCGATGTGACGGGCCAGCTCGCTTTCTACAAGCTGATTGAGAAAATTTACGCTGAGCGAGATGTCAGCATCCTGATGGTATCGCATGACCTGCATCTGGTGATGTCGAGCACGCGGGAGGTGGTTTGCCTCTATCATCATATTTGTTGCCATGGGGAGCCGAACGTGGTGACGCGCGATCCGGAATTTATTTCGCTGTTCGGCAATGATATGGCACGGCTTATGGCGGTTTATAACCACAGCCATGATCATAACCACAACCATGATGAGGCGTCCCACCCTCACGACCACTCCCAATCCCATACCCACGAACACCTGGAAAAACTTGATGGTTGATGATTTTATCCTCCGCGCGCTTGCGGCGGGGATCGGCGTTGCGCTGATTGCTGGACCGCTGGGCTGCTTCGTGGTATGGCGGCGGATGGCATATTTCGGCGATTCGCTCGCCCATAGCGCCCTTCTCGGCATTGCGCTCGGCCTGCTTTACGGCATTAATATCAATCTTGGTACAGTCATCGTCTGCACTGTGTTTGCGCTTCTGCTCGTTTGGCTGCAGCAACGCCGGGTACTGGCGACGGATACCTTGCTGGGTATTCTTGCCCATGCTGCGCTCTCCATCGGGATGGTGGCCTTGAGTTTCCTCAATAATGTCAGTTTCGATCTCTACAGCTATTTGTTTGGCGATATTCTGACCGTCCGGATCAGCGATCTTTACTGGATCTATGGCGGCGGTCTTCTCGTAATAGGCTTGCTGGTTTTCAACTGGTCGTCGCTGACCCTGATGACCCTGCATGAGGACCTCGCCCGCGCCGAAGGCGTGAATACAGTCTGGGCGAATATCCTTCTCATGTTGTTGATGACCATTGTCGTTGCGGTGTCCATTCGTATCGTTGGCATCCTTCTGATTACTTCGATGCTGATCATTCCGGCGGCGACGGCGCGTCAGCTTGTCTCCTCCCCGGAGAGTATGGCGATCTGGGCGGCTGTCTTCGGGCTGATCGCGGTAGTCGCCGGGATTTCCGGCTCTGTTGAGTTTGACACGCCCTCCGGTCCGAGTATTGTCACCGCGGCGGCGATCATCTTCGCGCTTCTTTCCATCGTAGCGGCGATGCGCCGACGTTCTTGATTGCCGTCAATGCGATGAAAAGTTGAATCTTGTCATTGGCTTGCCCGGGCAATCTGTTAGGATCACGCATCCATATAACAGGCATGATCAAGGGATGGAAATGACAGGGTCGATGAAAGCCAGAACGGGCGGGCAAATCCTCGCCGATCAACTTGCAATTCAGGGAGCGGATACAGTTTTCTGTGTACCGGGGGAGAGCTATCTCGCCGTGATCGACGGCCTCTATAACCATGCCAACAGCATCCGGATGATCAACACACGACATGAAGGCGGCGCGGCCAACATGGCGGAAGCATATGGTAAGTTCACCGGTCGGCCCGGCATCTGTATGGTGACACGCGGGCCCGGCGCGACCAATGCCTCGATTGGGCTGCACACCGCCTTTCAGGACAGTACGCCGATGATCCTTTTCGTCGGGCAGGTCGGGCGCGACGCCATTGATCGGGAGGCATTTCAGGAAATGGATTACCGCCGTGTCTTCGGCGAAATGGCGAAATGGGTCGCCGAAATCGACGATGCCCGCCGCATTCCGGAATATGTCAGCCGTGCCTTTCATACAGCATTGTCAGGGAGGCCGGGGCCTGTCGTGCTTGCCTTGCCTGAAGATATGCTGACCGATGTGGTGGAAGTGTCGGACATCGCGCACCCCGCAAAAGCCCCAAACATTGCGCCGGCCGCTGCGGATATGATGGCGCTGGAGGCGCGACTTGGTGCGGCGGAGCGCCCCTTTATGATTGTTGGCGGCGCGACATGGACCCAGGCGGCGGTGAAAGATATTGAGGCGTTTGCCGAAAGCCACGGCATACCGGTTGGCGCATCGCTCCGCTCACAGGATTGTTTCGATAATCGTCATCCAAATTACGCGGGCGACGTAGGCATTGGTATCAATCCAAAACTTGCAAATCGGATTAAGGAGAGCGACCTTCTTCTTGTCGTCGGGCCGCGCCTTGGGGAGATGACGACACAGGGCTATACCCTAATCGATGTGCCGAACCCGGCAATGCCGTTGGTCCATGTCCATCCTGGGGCGTCAGAGCTGGGGCGTGTTTATCTTCCCGATATTGCGATCAACGCCCGAATGCCGGAATTTGCATCCGCTGCGCGCGCCATGGCGCCAGGGGGTGTGAAGGCGCGCGAAGGCTGGGTCATGAATGCCCGCGCCGACTATCTGGAGCGGATCAAGCCGACCGAGGTGCCGGGTCCGGTCAATCTTGGCAAGATCGTCGCTTACCTGAATGACACCTTACCCGAAGATGCGATCATCACCGCCGGGGCCGGGAACTATGCCGTTTGGGCGCATCGCTTTTTCCAACATAAAAAATATCGCACCCAGCTTGCACCGACCAGCGGGGCGATGGGCTATAGCGTGCCCGCTGCGATCAGCGCCAAACTTACAGCACCCGAGCGGACCGTGGTCAGCTTCAATGGCGATGGCTGTTTCATGATGCTGGGCCAGGAGCTGGCGACGGCAATGCAGTTTAACGCCGCCGTCATCTTTATTATCGTCAATAACGGTATGCTCGGGACTATTCGTATGCATCAGGAGCGGACCTATCCGGCCCGCGTGCACGCAACCACTCTCGCCAATCCGGATTTTGCGGCGCTCGCCCGAGCCTATGGGGCCTTCGGGGAGAAAGTCACCCGGACGGAAGATTTTGCGGATGTTTTTGCAGCGGCGCAGGCCTCCGGCAAGGCAGCGGTAATTGAGATCATTGTTGATCCGGAGGTATTAACCCCGGAACAGAGCCTCTCGGCCGCGCGCGAACAGGGGCAGAAAACAACAGCATCTTAAGGAAGGAACAGGAAATATGATCGATCTCTATACATGGGGTACGCCGAATGGCCGGAAAGTCTCCATCCTGCTGGAAGAACTGGGCCTGCCCTATGAGGTGAAACCCATTGATATCACAGCCGGGGATCAGAAAACGCCCGAATTTCTGGCGATTTCACCCAACGGCCGCATTCCGGCGATTGTCGATCATGACACTGGTGTTCGGATGATGGAATCCGGCGCAATCATGCTCTATCTCGCAAAGAAGGCGGGCGGCAAGCTGATTCCGTCGGACGACGTCGGTTATTGGCAGATGATGGAATGGCTGATGTGGCAGATGGGCGGTCTCGGGCCGATGGCGGGGCAGACGCATCACTTCGTCCGCTTTAATCCGGGCAAGGCACCCTATGCGGAGGAACGCTACCTCAATGAAGTAAAACGGCTTTACGGCGTGCTTGATACCGCACTATCTGAACGTGACTATGTCGCCGGAGAGTATAGCGTTGCGGATATTGCGATCTGGCCTTGGATATCAAGATTTGAGTGGCAGACAATTGATCTCAATCAGTATCCGAATGTAAAAGATTGGTATAACCGCATAGCGGGTCGTCCGGCAGTGCAGAAGGGTTATCACATCCCTCATTATGTATCTGACGTTCCCGTTCCGGAATGATAACGAGAATAAGTTAGAAATATTTCCGACCGTTAAGGGTTAATAAACAGGTTATTTCTATGTTGAGTTCAAGGAGTTCAGTACAACAACAAAAATACGAAGGCGAAGGACCTGGTTTGAAAAATGAACGGGCTATTCATTGGTGAAGGAACGCTTCTTGTTCAATGTGCCGAAGAGTTTCGGCGTGCCGGCGGTGAAATCACCGCGATAATGACCCGTGAACCGCGTGTTCGCGCTTGGGCCGAGGCGGAAGGTCTAACTCTTTTCGGCGACCCACAGGATGAAGGGCTCAAGGATCTAACCTACGATTATCTTTTCAGTGTCGTCAATCTGACGATTTTTCCGCAACATCTTCCGGTTCAACCAAATAAATTTGCCATCAACTTCTTTGATGGACCGCTGCCAAAATATGCCGGTATCAATGTCACGTCCTGGGCGCTAATGAATGGCGAGACATCCCACGCCGTCACCTGGCATGAAATGCTCGCCTCCCCGGATGAGGGCCGTATCCTGAAATCACGCGTGGTTGAAATCTCGCCAGATGAAACCTCAATGAGCCTCAATGCAAAATGTTATGAGGCCGGGCTTGCCTCCTTCACTGAGTTGATCGGGGAACTCAAAACCGATACCGTCCGCCCGCAAGAGCAGGACGCAGAGAGAAATCGCTACGAAGCCGAGAAACGGCCTGAAGCTTTGGGCGCACTTGATTTCACAAAAACAGCCAGTGAGCTTAATCGGATTGTCCGCGCGCTTGATTTTGGAGCCTATGCCAACCCGCTGGGCACGGCGAAGCTATGGACGGGAAAATCTGTCTCTCTAGTTGGCTCGCTCGCCATAAAGGATGGTCCTGCCTCCAACGCGCCGGGACAAGTTGTTGCGCTGGACAACGATGGAATCACGATATCCGCAAGCGATCATGATGTCACAGTCGGGGCGTTTCGCTGCCTCGCCGGAGAACCACGCCACCCAAACGCTGTCGGGCTGCAGGTAGGGGCGCAAATCCCACTGGTTCCAGTCCTTTCCGATGAAGACCTCACGACAATCGCAAAGGCAGAACTTTATTGGCAGGACGCGCTCGCGGTCGCGCAGCCATTACAATCACCCTATCCGTCGAACCGGGATACAGCAGCAGGTGTCATTTCTGCGCCCATGCCGCTCGATCAACCGCTTGACTTGGACGAAGGGGCTGCCGGTTTTCTCGTCTGGCATTCCCTGTTGATGGGGGCGAAGACAGTTTCCTGCGGTGTTGATGGTGGCACTATGGCGCATCCGCTGATCGCGGAGAGCCAGCTTGTCACTATGCCGGTCGAGGCATCGGCCAGTGTGAAGGATACACTTCAGTCATTTGCCAAAATCAAAACGGAAGGGGAAAATAAAGGCCCCCGAAGTATCGATCTGATTGCCCGCCTGCCCGATACGGCGACGCGCGATATAGCTTTGCGGGCGTTGAACGTCGCGGTCACCGCGAATGACAGAACGGATGCGGAGCTATTAGGCGACCGTCTGCTCGTTCTTGCGCTTGGGGATACCCCGCGCCTGATCGCCAAGACAGGGCTTTACGCGCGCGATATCCTCGCTGCCATGGGGCGTGACCTTGCCTTCTTCCTGAATGCTTTTGCGTCACAGAAGGACACAGCGTTAAAAGACCTGCCGCTGACTGATCCGAATGAGAAGCAGGCGGGCATGAATGCAATGGGCATCGACTATCCGCGTGATAAACGTATTCACGATGTAATTCGCGAACAGGCGGCGAAAACCCCTGATGCCATTGCACTGAAAGCTGATGATGATGTGCTCACTTATGAGGAGTTGGAGGCGCGCACCGATCTGCTCGCTGCCGCTCTTGCGGCGCGCGGTGCGAAACGGGGCGTAATCGTTGGATTATGTCTGGAACGATCGACCGATTTAATCGTTTCCCTGCTTGCCATTTTGAAGACCGGTGCGGCGTATCTGCCGCTTGACCCGGCCTATCCGGCAGAACGTGTTGCCTTCATGATTGAGGACAGCAATGCGCCGTTGATCGTCGCCAGCCCGACGACCGAGTTCAAATTCCGGCTCGACCCAAAGAAAATTGTTTACCCGGATGCTACCGATGGTGACTTCACGGCTCCAACCGGAGAGCCGTCTGACCTCGCCTATATGATGTATACGTCGGGCTCAACCGGCACGCCGAAAGGTGTGATGCTGACCCATCAGAATATCGTCAACTTCTTTACTGGCACCGACCTGACCGTCCCCCATGACGGAGAGGTACGGTTGCTTGCTATCACATCGGTTTCTTTTGATATCTCGGTGTTGGAGATTTTCTGGACGCTGGCGCGTGGCTTTACCATCGTGCTGCAGACGGACGGCGTTTCCTCGGCGACGGTTCCGGGTTTCAGCCTGTTCTACTTTGCGTCCGAAGCGTCTGGAAGCGGGCCGGAGGCGTATCGTCTCTTGCTGCAGGGCGCGAAATTTGCCGATGACAACGGGTTCGAGGCGGTCTGGACGCCGGAGCGGCATTTCCATGCCTTTGGCGGTTTGTATCCCAATCCGGCGGTGAGTTCCGCCGCCGTGGCCTCGATGACCAAGAATGTCGGCATTCGCGCAGGCTCCTGCGTGTTGCCGCTGCATAATCCGGTTCGGCTGGCTGAAGACTGGGCACTGGTGGATAATATTTCCGCCGGGCGCGCCGGGATCGCCCTTGCTAGCGGTTGGCAGCCTAATGACTTTGTGCTGCAACCGGAAAATTTTGAAAACCGTAAAGATGTGATGCTGGATGGTGTCGATACCCTGCGCAAATTATGGCGCGGCGAGAGCATCAAATTACCGAACCACAAGGGCGAAGAGATTGAAGTTTCCACCCTGCCGCATCCGGTAAACGGAGATATCCCGCTCTGGCTAACGGCGGCGGGCAACCCGGAAACCTTCGCCGCAGCAGCCACAAAGGGTTGTTATGTGCTGACCCATCTGTTGGGCCAGAAATTCGAGGATGTGGCCGAGAAAATCCGCGCCTACCGCATGGCCTGGCGTGAGGCCGGGCATCCCGGTAACGGAAAAGTCTCTCTCATGTTGCATACGTTTGTGGGGGAGGATGAGGATCAGGTGCGCGAAACAGTACGCGGGCCGATGAAGGGCTATCTCAAAAGCTCGGTCGATCTACTCCGCCGGGCGTCGTGGAGTTCTCCTACCTTCAAGCAAAAGGCCGATGCAAGCGGCGTGACGCCGCAGGAAGTCTTTGAAAAGCAAGAGCTTACCGACGAAGAGACGGATGCTCTCCTTGATCACGCGTTTGAACGCTACTACCAGACCAGTGGCTTGTTTGGCACACCGGACAGCTGTCAGGAGCTGGTGCGCGAGATTGCCCGCATGGGTGTGGACGAGATTGCCTGCCTGATCGATTTTGGTGTTGATACGGATCTCGTGCTGAAACATCTCACCTATATCAACGATCTGAAGAATAATCTGCTTGCCGAAGGCGGGGTTGCACGTCAGGCCTCTGTCGCGGAACAGATTGTCGAGCATGACATCACTCATTTCCAATGTACCCCATCGATGGCCTCCTTCCTGGTGGCGGAAGAGGCAGGGCGGACGGCGCTTGGCCGGCTCAAGGTGATGATGGTTGGCGGCGAAGGCTTTCCACCCGATCTCGCGCGAAATTTACGCTCCCACTTAAAGGGGTCGCTTCTGAACATGTATGGCACGACGGAGACGGCCGTTTGGTCGTCGGTCGCCAATCTTGAAACAGTGGAAGAAACGATTCCGTTGGGTGAGGCGATTGCCAACACGATCTATTCCGTCCGCAATGAATTTGGTCAGGCACTACCGAGTGGTGTTGCCGGGGAACTTTGGATTGGTGGCGATGGCGTCGCCGATGGTTACTGGAAGCGTGAGGAGTTGACGGCGGAACGCTTTCTCGATACCGCTGAAGGTCGCTTCTATCGGACCGGTGATTTGGTCCGCCATATGCCGAACGGTAATCTGGAATTCCATGGTCGCATGGATAATCAGGTTAAGGTGCGTGGTCACCGGATTGAGCTTGGCGAGATTGAGGCAAAGCTTGGTGCGCTGGATGAAGTCAAAGATGCGGCGGTCACGGTTTTTGAGACGGGCGAGAGTGACAAACGTCTTGTTGCGTTTGCGACGGCCGCACCGGGTCACAAGATAGACCCACAAGACGTACGCAAAAAACTGGGAGAGCGGCTACCCGAATTCATGACGCCATCGCAAGTGATCGTGCTGGATGTTATGCCGCAAACGCCAAACGGCAAGATTGACCGTAAGGCGCTGCCAAAACCGCAAGGACAGACAAACACAGCAACGGAAGCAGCCCAGAGTGACACAGAAACAGCTATTGCGAAAATCTGGTGCGAGGCGCTGGGCCTTGCTGAAGTGGGCGTAACCGATAATTTCTTTGATCTTGGCGGGCATTCCCTGCTGGTAGTGCAGGTGCAGCGGCGGTTGAAGGAACTGTTCGACAAGGAAGTGGCGATTACCGATATGTTCCGTTTTTCAACCATTCAGGCCCTGGCCGGTCATCTCGATGGTGACGGCAAGGCGGATGGAGAGTCGTCGGCGGCCAAGCGCGGGGCAGAGCGCGCCGCGGCGCGGCGCGCCCGGATGACGAGAAGAACAGGGACAACTGTACAATAAATGTGATTTTTGGCAGGATGAGAACTTGTCAAGGTAAACAAACCGCCGGTTACGGTGGAAATGAGCGAGAAAATGACAGACAGCATTGAGGGAATTCAGGCTTCTGAAAGGATTGCTATTGTCGGCATGGCCGGCCGGTTTCCGTCTGCGCGCAGCGTATCGCAGCTTTGGAACCTGCTGGTGAATGAGCGGATCGGTACGCGCTGGTTCACTGATGAGGAAATGCTTGCCAATGGCGTCAGCCCGAGAGAATTGGCGGATCCGAACTATGTCCGCGCGGCAAACTATTTGCCCGATATGGAATGCTTCGATGCCGGTTTCTTCGGCTTTTCCCCGCGAGAGGCTTCTATCCTCGATCCGCAGCACCGCCATTTCCTTGAATGTGCGTGGGAGGCGCTCGAAGATGCAGGTCATATGCCCGAGAATTTCGATGGGCGGATCGGTGTTTTCGCGGGCTCTGGTTTGCAGGCATATCTACCGTTCAATCTACTTACCAATCCGGACCTTGTGGAAGAAATTGGCCTGTTCCTGCTTCGTCACACAGGCAATGACAAGGACTTTCTCACCACACGTCTTTCCTATCTCCTGAATTTGCAGGGCCCCTCCGTGGCGGTGCAGACGGCCTGCTCGACATCGCTTGTTGCTGTGCATCAGGCAGCGGCTAGTCTTCTTTCCATGGAGAGTGACATGGTAATTGCCGGTGGTGTGTCCATCGAGTTGCCACATCGCCATGGCTATAAATTCGTCGAGGGGGAAATTCAGTCACCGGATGGCCTTTGCCGTCCTTTTGATGATGACAGCGAGGGAACGGTGTTTGGTTCTGGCGCGGCGATTGTTGTTCTGCGCCGTCTGGAAGATGCGCTTGCTGATGGCGATGATATCAAGGCAGTGCTGATCGGTTCCGCCGTGAATAATGACGGCGCGCAGAAGGCGGGTTACCTCGCCCCCAGCGTAGACGGGCAGGCGGAAGCGGCGGCCGAGGCTCTTGCCATCGCCGATATCCCGGCGGAAACCGTCAGCTATATCGAGGCCCATGGCACGGGCACGCCGGTTGGCGACCCGATCGAACTTGCGGGTCTTTCCCAGGTCTATGGTGAGGGCGGGGTTGGCTATTGCGGGATTGGGTCGGTCAAGAGCAATATTGGCCATCTGGATACGGCGGCGGGCGCAACCAGCTTGATCAAGGTGGTGGAGGCCCTGCGCCATGAAACCTTGCCTGCTTCGCTCAACTACAAGACGCCGAACAGCCGTTTTGATATAGCAAACAGTCCCTTCTATGTGGTGGCGGAAAACAAGCCCTGGCCGCGCGGTAACGTTCCGCGCCGGGCCGGCATTAATTCGCTTGGCGTTGGCGGCACCAACGCCCATGCGATTATCGAGGAAGCGCCCAAGCGACCAGATAATATCGACGCTGAGAGCTGGCGGCTGTTTCCCTTTTCCGCGCGGAATACACAGGCGCTGGACGGATTACAGGAAAAATGGCGGGAATTTGTCGCTACGCCGGAAATGCCCTCGCTTGCCGATGCTGCTTATACCTTGCGCCATGGGCGTCGGGAGTTTTCAGAGCGTCGGACTTTTGTTGCAAAATCCAAAGACGATCTCAAGGCTGCACTTTGGAATGATGTCGCGGAGCATGCCGTGTCGGGTGCCGCTGGAAACGCTAAGGCGGAGGTTGTCTTCATGTTTCCGGGCGGCGGCGCGCAATATCCGGGCGCGGGCGCAAATTTACTGGAAAGTTCCGATGCGTTTCGGGCGGCGGTTGATGATTGTTTCGCGCAGATGTCGATGGATGCGCCTGCCGATCTTCGCAGTGTCATGTTCGAAAAATGCCTCGATGATGCGGATGCGCGGGCGAAGATGGAGATGTCGGGTTATGCCATTCCGGCATTGTTCATCCTTGAATATGCATACGCGAAAATGTTCATCAACTGGGGTGTGGAGCCCGCCGCCGTTCTCGGACATAGTGCGGGGGAATATGCAGGCGCAGTGATCGCCAAGGTAATGTCGGTCGCCGACGCCCTCAAAATTGTTGTCTGGCGCGGTAAGGTAATGGACGCTGCTGCCGCGGGCGCGATGAGTATTATTCCGGCGCCACGGGAAAAGGTAACGGAACTGATTGGTGACCGGCTTGATATTGCCGCGCTGAATGCGCCTGATCTTTGTGTTGTCTCAGGTGAAATTGCGACCATCGACGCGCTGGAGAATGAGCTTAAGGGCACGGAATATGAGGCCACGCGTGTGCGTATCAATGTCGCCGCCCATAGCCGCATTCTCGATGATCAGCTTGATAATTTTCGAAATGGCATACAGGGCATTCAATTGACCGAGCCGGAGATCCCTTTTGTCTCTACTTTGCGTGGGAATTGGCCGGAAAATGGTGATTTTTCGACCATTGACTATTGGGTCGAGCATTTGCGCCGGACGGTCCGCTTTGCCGATGCCATACAGACGGTGCTTGAAAAGCCGAACAGGATCCTGCTGGAAGTGGGGCCGGGCCAAACGCTGGGTCCGCTCGCGGAGATGAGCCGGGGGGCGAATGAGCCGCTTGCCGTGATTTCGTCGGGCCGTCCACCGAAAGAGACGGATGACGATATGGCACGGGCGCTGGCGGCGGCAGGGCATATCTGGACAGTTGGCGGCACGCTCGATTGGGATAGTTTGCCGGGGGCGGGTGGGCGCCGTGTCTCCCTACCGACCTATGCCTTTGCGCGGGACCGCCACTGGATCGAGCCGGGAATTGGCCGAACGGCAGGGGCCGGGGAGGCAGACGCAGATATTGCTGTGCATCTCACCCGGCAGGAAAATCCTGACGACTGGTTTGTCACGAAAAGTTGGAAATTCTCTCCGGTTCCCCCGACTGAAGCGCAACATGGCGGCCATTGGCTTATCTTTCATGGAGGCGACCCGGTTTCCGACGCCCTCGTGGCGGAGCTTTCCGCTCGGCGGGAGGCGGTTATTATTGTTCGGCCCGGGGATGAATTCCGCAAAGAAGACGAAGGCTATCGACTTGCCCCCGACGTGGCGGAGGATTACGACGCGCTCTTTGCCGATCTGCCGGAGATGCCAAGCTATATCATCCATGCCTGGCCGATGGCGGCGGCGGTTGAGGGGCAGGAAGGGTTGTTCGACAGTGGCTTTTGCCTCGCTCGTGCCATTCAGTCTGCTGATCCGTCGGAAGACATGCGTCTCACCTTTATCGGGAGCGGCGGTTTTTCCGTTGCCGGAGAAACGGCGCCGTATCCCTCGCTTGGCACGTTGATCGGCCCTGTGCGGGTCGCGCCACGGGAAATTCCGGGGTTAAGTGCCCAGTATATTGATTTGGAGCCAGCGGAGGATCCGGTCTGGGCGGCGCATGCTATTCTTGATGAACAGGGCGGCGCCACCGCAGATGACTGCATCGCCTTTCGCGCGCATCAACGGTATGCGCAGCAACTCGATTCTCTGTCCGCCACTCCGGCCGAAGGGCGGCCCAAACGGGTGAAAGATGGCGGGCGCTATCTGATTACCGGCGGCGTGGGCGGCATCGGGCTGGAACTCGCGCGTTATCTTGGCACATCAGCCAAGGCGAAAGTCGCGTTAATCGGTCGTTCCAAATTCCCGGGCCGGGCGGAATGGGACGTCGTTCTTGCGAAACATCCAGACAGTCGTACGGCGTATGCTATTCATGCGATCCGCGAGATAGAGGCGGCAGGCGGAGATGTCCTGATCCTCAGCACGGATGTGACAAACAAGGCGGCTATCGGGAAAGCAATTGAGAAAGCGCGTTCAGAATTCGGTGGTATTGACGGGGTTTTCCATGGTGCAGGCATCATGGACGACGCGCCGATGCTCGGTAAAAGCCTTGAAGATACGCATAATGTGCTCGCGCCGAAGGTAGATGGCGGCGAAAATCTCTCGGCCCTGTTGCCGGATGGAGAGCTGGATTTCTTTGCTGTCTTTTCCTCTACCTCCGTCATTACCGCGCCGCCGGGTCAGGTCGACTATGTCGCGGCGAACAGTTACCTGGAAAGCCTCGCAGCGTCGCGCCGTGATGGCCTGGCAATTTCCTGGGGTGTCTGGCGTGATATCGGCATGGCCGCACGCGCCTATCGGAATCAGGAAGAGAATGTTGTTGGCTCCCATCCGCTGCTTGGTCCGATGGAGACGGATGAAAAAGGCGGGTTCTCTTTCACGTCCTATTATGATCCGGCGGAACTCTGGGTACTGAACGAGCATGTCGTTGGGGGCGTCCCGGTTTTGCCGGGAACGGCCTATATCGAGATTGCCCGTGTAGCAATGGAACAGGCGGCATCGGGGCGCAAATGGGAAATCCAATCCCTCTCGCTTTTGAGTCCGATGGTATTTGCGGATGCCGTCCGTGCGCGGGTTGTGGTTACTCTCACGCCGACGGAGCGCGGTTATGATTTCAAGGTGCAGAGCAGCGCCTCCGCAGATGCGCCGTTGATCGAGCATTGCCACGCTAATCTTGTTCTGAAGCGATTGACGGATCGTAAGCTGCCTGCAGGTTTGCACGCGACGGGCAATCTCTCTATTTCCGATAGCAGCGGACAGGATTCGCAAGAGGAGTTGATCGATTTTGGTCCACGCTGGGACAATGTTGGGCAAATTCGCGTTGGTTCGAATATTGTTGAGGCGGATTTCGCCCTGCCTGAGGCATTTCTTTCCGATCTTGGTCAATATACGGCCCATCCAGGAATGACGGATACGGCGGCAACTATCGGCCTGAACCTGCTGTCCGATGTTGGCAGTGAAGGCGCTTTCTATGCGCCGATGTCGGTGGATCGCCTGCGTATTCTGGGGCCGCTACCGGCACGGTTTGTGGCACGGGCACGTCTTGTTGCGGAAACGCCGGGCCGGTTCGCGAGCTTCGACGTTGTTTTCTCCGATGAGAAAGGCACGCCCCTGATGATTTTGGAGGGATTCGCACTCAGCCGGATAGAAGGCACCAGCTTCGATACCGCCAGTGCGCCGGAACAACTCGTGGATATAATGATTGCGCAAGGTATTGCCGCCGCAGATGCACCTGCTGTGTTCAACCGTGTGCTGAACTCTGATGCGCGGGCGATCGTCGTCTCCCCGACATCGATGGCTGATATCGCTCGTGAAATGGCGCGGATCGGCGCTCAGCGACGCAAAAAGGCTGATGGCAGCCGTAAAGAACAGGGCGGCGTTGATACCGTTTATGCAAATTCAGTTGAGAAAACGATCGCTGGCTTCTGGTCTGACCTTCTCGGTGTAGATCAGGCCGATCCGGATGCAGACTTCTTTGATCTTGGTGGTCATTCGCTGGCGGCGGTGCGTCTGTTTGCGAAAATCCGCAAAGAATATGAAACCGACCTGCCGCTTGCCACCCTATTTCAGGCACCGACCTTGCGCCTCCTCTCGGATGTGGTGATCGCGAAAGGCAATATTGATGTCGAGGTGACATCACCGTCCGACGGTGCGGATACGTCTGCGGTTGAGGATGGCTGGTCTCCGTTGGTACGGATCAAGAAGGGCGCACCACATGTGAAGCCGCTTTATCTTGTTCATGGAGCGGGCGGGAATGTTCTCAATTTCCGGTCCCTTTCCGGCTATATCGATTCAAAAATTCCGTTTTATGCGCTCAAGGCGCTTGGCTCCGACGGAGAGACGGAAATTCATGAAACCATCGAGGAGATGGCGAGTTGCTATTTGGCTGCAGTGCTGAAAAACCAGCCTGAGGGGCCCTATAATCTCGCCGGTTATTCCGGGGGTGGCGTGATTGCATTTGAGATGGCGCAACAGTTGCGCGCCGCAGGCCATGAGGTCGGGAACCTGATCTTCTTCGATACCCTCGCGCCGGACATTGATCCGCATCCTGCAAGTATTTTTGAGAAAATCTGGACGGCCCGCCAGTGGAGCCTCAGCTTCGCGCTAAAGTGGCCGCTTCGGAAGTGGCAAAGCCGTTCTGCCGGGCGTGAAATGCAGCAAATCGCCGAACTTCTCAAGAAGGGAAGCAAAATCCCGGACGAGCTTGTTGGTCGGCGGATGACGAGTGCCTATCTGGCGGCCGAACATCGCTATCGCCCGTCTGATTATCCAAACGATGTGCTCTTGTTCAAGGGCAGCCAGGCGAGCATGGACTTCCTGCGGGCGGGCCCGAAACTTGGTTGGGACGAATTCGTCTCTGGCAATATCGAGGTCATGATTTTTGATTGCGACCATTTCAATATGATGATCGATCCGACAATCAGTGAGATTGGCAAGATTCTGAATGAGCTATTGCTTAATCAGTGACAGGCATGCCGGGGACATGTGCCTTATAAAAGGTGAGGCTGTCTTCGATCAATCCGTGATCGGCGAGATTGGTGTGATTTCCATCTGCGTAGATCCTGAATGATTTCGGTTCCGTCGCTTCGTCAAACAGCCGCCGGGCGGTGGTCATACGGATGGCGGTATCCTGCTCCCCATGCAGCATGAGGAGCGGTGCGTTTATCGCCTTTATCCGGTCAATTGAATCATAGCGTTCCCGCGACATAAGACGGCAAAACGGCAATCCATGGTAAGCATCTGTGAAATAATCGCAAAACCGGGCGAAAGCGGCTTCAAGGGTCAGGGCAGCAATGGGCCGCTCCGCCGCGAGTCGGACGGCGATCCCTGTTCCAAGACTATAGCCGTGGACAATACGTCTGCTTTTGGGGATTTCTGTCTCTATCAGCTCATTCAGCTGATCATAGAGCGCACGAGCATCTGCGGCAAAAGCCTCTTCCGACGGGGTGCCGCCCTTACCGCTTGATCCACGATAGACGAGAGCGGCCACACCGAAACCCTTGTCCAGAAAGGGTTTCAGCCGCCCAACGGACGGGCCGATAGAGGTAAAGTTTCCCATGAAGTATAGTATTATCGGCGTATCTTCGTCCGGCGGCTTGATCCAGGCAGTGATTTCCGTTCCGTCCTCAGACTTGAAGGTCACTTCACGAGCGCCGTCAAGGCCATAGCTTTTTGGCCCGTCGGTCGCCTGATCGAATTTGTAGATTGATCCGTAAAAGAGGCGCATTCCAACAAATCCGGCGACCACGATCAGGGCAATTAGCACGCCAAGGAGTATGAGGCCGTTCTGCAGGGACATAGAATATTCCGACGCGCTTTTCGGTTGCGTCAGCCTCGTGATTTGATGAGTTTGATGATGAACAGGAACACTACTGCGCCAATCGTTGCGTGGATGATCGCCGCCAGAATGCCGCCACCAATATCAATTC
The DNA here is from genome assembly GCF_020731145.1 of Sneathiella sp. HT1-7. Lineage (GTDB taxonomy): Bacteria > Pseudomonadota > Alphaproteobacteria > Sneathiellales > Sneathiellaceae > Sneathiella. Next base: position 900,230 of record NZ_JAJFZN010000001.1, read on the forward strand.
CGATTCTTGGTAAGACGAACCCGGCAATGAAGGCGCCAATAATGCCGACAACGATGTTGCCGATCAGGCCAAACCCGAAGCCCTTTATGATCAGCCCGGCCAACCAGCCAGCGACAGCACCGATCAGCAAGAAGATGAGAAGACTTTCCACTCCCATGACAATCCACCTCTTTCATAGTTCCCGCACTCCTAACATTAGGAAGGGAGGGCGGGCGGGTGTCAAGATGGATTTCTTGATCCTGTCGGAGATGGCAACTTCTCCATTATGGTGCCGAAGGCTCAGCGTTTCGCCAAAAATGACACCATTATGGTACTGAATTTGCCGTAATTTCTTGCTCCATTCACCATAATGGTGGTGTGGTGTTCAGGTATCGCGTGCGGCAAAAAAGGCCTGACGGCTGATCCGTGACCAGCTTTTTGAAAGCGAGAGTGCCGCGCGATAGGAGGTAAGAATCTCTTCCGCCATCGGGTCGCCGCCGACGAACTTGTCCAGAAGGCCCGGCGTTAACTCTCGTGCGCGCGCGAGCAGGTCGGACGGAAACTTGCGAAGCTTCACCTTTTTGTTCTTCACCAGATCTTCAAGTGCGCGGGCATTTTCCCAGTCGGATTCGGAAAGCCCGATCGCATTCTCTGACTGGCACGCATTGGCGACGATGGCTTTCAGATCATCGCTCAATCCCTCAAACGCCGTGCGATTGACAAGACATTCGGCGGTGCCGTTCGGCTTGTTGAATGATGGCCAGTAATAGTTGGGCGCAGCCTTGTAAAAGCCAAACGCCCGGTCACTCCAGGGGCCGAGAAACTCTGCGGCATCAATCAGTCCGTTCTGTAATCCTGGGAAGATATCTCCCGGCGCCAGCAAAACGGAGGTTGCGCCCATTTCTTCAAACAAATCGCCGCCAAGGCCCGCACTTCGAATTTTGACGCCCCTCAAATCATCGAGTGATTTAATCTCCTTCTTGAACCAACCGCCCATCTGAATGCCTGTGTTTCCGGCCATAAATGGTTTGATATCAAAGGGTTGATAAAGCGTGTCCCAGAGTTCCTGTCCGCCGCCCTGATTGATCCATGCCATATGTTCCAGCGCCGTCAACCCGAAGGGAATAGTGGTGAAGAAGACGCTTGCCTTCGCTTTACCTTGCCAGAAAAAGGACGCAGTGTGTCCAAGTTCGGCTGTGCCGCCGCCAACCGCACCAAAAACCTCAAGCGCGGGCACCAGCTCGCCCGCTGCATAGAGTTTAACTGTTAGCTTGCCATCGCTCATTGCAGTAATTCGATCGGCGAGTCGTTGCGCGGTGACACCGACGCCCGGTGCGCCTTTCGGCCAGGATGTGACCATTTTCCACTGCATTGCGCCGCTTGCGAGGGACGGTGCAGGGAAAACACTTGCGCTCGCCACGCCTACACTGGAGGCGGTGAGAAATTTCCGGCGGGAGAGGGGCTGTTTTTTCATGGTTCCTTCCTTTCCTGAAGGCTGGATTGACTAATCTGGTATATTTTATCAAGGATCAGTGAGGCGAAGCTGCCGGGTCCGGTTGCTTGCTTTGCGGCTTGTTCACCCGCTTTGCTCAGAAGAGAGAGACCTGCTGCCACGGCTTGCAGTCGCTGATCTTGCGGCGCTACCGCAAGGCAAGCCCCGAGAAGTGCCGTGCCTGCACAACCGATCCCCGTGACCCGGCTCATCATCTCATGGCCGCCGGTCAGAGTGATTTCCTCCCTCCCGTCGGTAATCAGATCCGTTGCGCCGGTCATAGCGACGATGGCCCCGGTTTTTTGGGCAAGATCGGCGGGAGTGCCGCCAAGCAGGGTGATTTCCCCCTTGTTTCCCCGGATCAGTGCCGGACCAAGCGTGAGAAGGTCACTCGCATAGGCAGCGCGTGGCGGCGAGCGGTCGATAAAAACAGGATCAAGTATCCAGGGAAGCCCATTGTCATCTGCCGATGAAATGGCCAATTTGATCGAGGCTTTCAGATCTCCGTCAAGGGTGCCGATGTTGACGAGAAGCGCATCCGCGCTTTTCGTGAAACCGGCCACTTCCTCCAGATCCGAAGACATGGAAGGAATTGCCCCAATGGCGAGCAGCATATTGGCTGTGAGCGCTTGCACCACCGTATTGGTGAGACAGTGAACGGCCGGGCGACGGGTATTTAATGCCTGTAAAAGCGGTATAGTTCGGTCCTCGCGCATGCTTTTCCTTCCATTCATTCGTTGAAGGGAAGGGCGCGATGTACATATTTTAGGATGACCCGGCCTCAATTCCCTCCGCCGGTTCTAACCGGATCAGGTTCTGCGGGTCAGCGAATGCTTCTCAGCCGTTTAAGGCACCCCGATGAGCAGCTGTTATCTTAGGGTTTTTCATTTGCTTTGCAATGCGAAAATATGATCAATTTTTCTAACCCGACAAGGTAGAAAAACTCTTGTGACAGGCTGACTGCCTTTATGATAAATTGGTGTTATAAAAATGTGCGGATACCGTTCGGCGGTGGCGCCCTAGAACAGGATAAGTTCCGTGACCCAGCAACAGATGCGATTTACCTTCCTCAATTTTGGTCATTTTGTTGATCATCTGTTCATGCTGATCTTCGCAAAGGCGGCGTTTAGCGCGGGGCTCTATTTTGGCCTTGCCGAAGATGGCGCCTATGCAGAGATGATACCCTATGGCATCCCGTCGCTTATTCTCTTTGGTGCCGGGGCGCCGCTTGCCGCCTATCTTGCCGATAAATGGAATCGCGTCGGCATGATCACAGTCTTCTTTATCGGAATCGGCCTTTCCGCCATTGCCACCAGTTTTGCCCAGTCCCCGTTGCAAATTGCCATTGGTCTTGCGGCAATCGGGCTATTTGCCTCAATCTATCATCCGGTGGGTCTTGCCATGGTGGTTCAGGGCGGCGGCCGTGTTGGCTGGCGCGTTGGAATGAATGGTGTCTGGGGTAATATGGGCGTTGCCGCGGCCCCGTTGATTACCGGCTTTATCCTTGCTGACTATAACTGGCAATTAGCATTTATCGTGCCTGGCATTGTCGCAATCCTTACCGGCATTGGATTTTATATCTTTGCCCGGCGTGGCGGGGCACGCCCCCCCGCCTTTCCTGCGGGAGAGAAGGATATCGTCGGTTTTGCGCCGGGGTGGAAACGGGCCCTTATTGCCATTGCGCTGGTCACCTCCGCTGGCGGTTTTGTCTTTGGCACCATGACATTCGTTATCCCCCGAATGTTTGAAGTCAGCTTGCCGGATGTGACCGAGAATGTGGCGACAACGGGTCTTCTCGCAGCGCTGGTTTATGCAATTGCGGCCTTTGCGCAGCTCGTGGTCGGTCGTTTGATTGATAAATACCGGATCAAACCAGTGCTGTTTATTATTGCGCTCGCACAGCCGATCCTGATCGGGATTATGGCGACGCAATTGAACTATGCGCTCTTTTTCGCAACCTTGCTCGCCATGGCGTTTGTCTTCGGACAGATCCCGATTACCGATACAGTTATTGCGCGTTATGTGCCCGATGGCTGGCGAACGAAAGTCATGTCGGTCAAGCTACTTCTTAATTTGGTGATTGGCGCGTTGTCATTGCTGGCAGCGCGATACATCCTGGAAGCGGGCGCTGGATTTTCAGGTGTGATTACCGTTGTTGCCATTGTCGCTATGTTGATCTCTCTCGCGGCGCTGGTTCTGCCGGGGCGTGTCCGCCGGTCCATTCAGCCAAGCGTCAGCCCGGCGGAGTAGACACGAGCGCCACCATTTGCTGGAAAATGGATATTGTGACACACTCTATGAAAAATAATAATAAGGGGAGTGATTATGGGTATCGATACAATCGTTCGGCCAAAACAACTATTGGCGCCGCCGGTCCGGCTGGATCCGGCGTTTGATGATCCGCAAGGGGTAATTGACCTGATCAAGAAGGGAAGCCCGTATAAAACCCTCTCCGCCGCCCATAAAGATGTCGGGGAGACGTCCGGCGGCTGGTTTCGCAATTTCTGGGCGTTGGGCGGTAAGGTCGTTTTTGATGGAGCGGAGCCTTTTTTTAATAATCCGCGCTTTATTGAGGCCGCAAAGACATCTTTCAAGGCTGAGGTGATCCGTCCGGTTGCGATGATGACCAACCTTAATCTGCCGGCAGAGGGACTGCCCGCCCATCAGGATCTGCCTTTCTTCAGGGGTGCGCAAAATCGCGAAGTGCCAAGTTGGATGCTGGCGCCGATGGGCTATTCCGGCCTGTTCCATAACTGGGCCGTCCCCGTCGCTTCAGCGATTACTTGGTTCTATGACGGTGAAGGCGGGGAATTCGAATATTGGCCAGATGGACTTGGTGCGCCATCAAAAACCGAGCGGCCGCCCTACAGTAATTGCAGTGTTCTGGCGGATAATGAATATATGTTCCACCGGGTCGGCAGTGTCGGCCCGACGGCAGAGCATCACCGCTATGATAACTTAGGTTATGACGCCACACTCACCTTGACGGAAGATAACAGCTGGCGGGTGGATGATGGAGGCAAGCCATTTGCAAAGCTTCCGTTTGAAGAAGTGCGACTTTCTGTGCTTTGGAAGGGCTATTGCTTCAAGAACGAGGCGGAAGCGGCGGCTTATGACGATCACAGTCATGACCTGAATTCGGACCTTATCATCGATATATTCTGTGACGATCTGACGGCGCGCGGCATTGCCGTCTCAAAGCCGGAGGATTTTTGGACCGATGCGGCCTGGAAAGAAGTAATAACCCGCGCCTATCCGGCACCAACGGCGGAAAACCCATAAGCGAATTTTGCGCTGCTATATTCGCCTTTTCCTGATATCATAGGAGCATGGCAGAGGACCTATTCGAGTTACAGCGGCGGGCCATTGCGTTACATGCCGCTTATCAGGCCGGCGATCTTGTGGAGATCCGGCACCTTCTTGACGACCCGCCGGGATTTCCCAACAGCCAGCAACCGTATGAACTGGGCTGCGCAGGAACCCCTCTCGAATATGCTTTCTGTTGGTCACCATCCTCTTTGATTCATGCGCTTCTCGATATAGGCGCGGATGTGAACTTCAGCGTGGAGGACGGTTTTCCAGCGCTCTTCACACTTTTAGAAACCGACAGGGAAGACAGGTATGAATTGTTAGCGCTCCTGCTTGATCACGGGGCTGATATTCACCAACGAGGCATCAATGACTGGACGCCGCTTCATTATGCGGTGGTCCAACGGGATTTAAAAGCGATAGAAATCCTGCTTGCGCGTGGCGCCGACCCGTGTCTCAAGACACGGATCGACGAGGGAACAACAGCGTTGGAAGAGGCGGTGCGAAACGGACTCGATAAGATAGTCGAAGTCCTGAAAAATCAAGCCCATGTTTGAGCCATGTCTCTCTATCGCTTCCCCGGAATTACATCGATAAATTCCGCCATGGCATTGCCCATAGCGACGAGCATGCCGTCCTGATTGTTCACCTCAACATCAAAAAGCAGCCAGTAACCTTTATCCGTTTTCTTTTTGCTTTGCAGGGTGACGACGGGTGTGATGGTATGGCCGAGCTGAACCGGCTTCAGCCAGCGTGTCTCCAGTCGCCGGTGAAATCCGCCGCGCGGGATCAACCAGTCAGTGAGCGTGCGGGTGATCAGCGCAAAATTTTGCATGCCATGCATGATAACACCGTCAAAGCTCGTCTTGCCGAACTTGTTTTTCATATAGTTGTCATCGAAATGTAACGGGTTGTAGTCAAGTGAGGCATCGGCGAAAGCCTGAATCGTGTCACGGGTAACCGTAAAGGGCCGTCCGGTGATCACATCGCCTTCGTTAACCTGGTTAAACTGTTCTTCTGCAGTCATTTTCTATTCCTTTATCGATCAAGCGGGACGGATGGTTTGGCCGCGGCCAGTACAGACAACTTCACCATGCTGGTTGGTGAAGGTGTTTTCATGCACGGCGAAGAGCCTGTCTTTCCGGATGAAGCGGTCCAGCGCGGTGCCGCGCATGGTAATGGTGTCGCCCGGGCGGATCGGTACATGGTAGGACCAGTTCTGCCCCGCATTGATGGTGCCAGGGGAACGCATCCAGTCTTCCGTGGTGGTGCAGGCGAACATCAACAGGATATGGATGGAAGGCGGCGCGATGATGCCACCATAAATGGTCGATTTTGCATATTCCTCGTCAAAATAGAGCGGATTATCTTCCCCGACACCCTTGGCATAGCGGGCAATGACCTCCTGGGTAAGCGTCACCGGCGTTGTGTCGCGCAGTTCGCCCGGAATAATCTGGTCCCAGGTTGCGCGTTTATCCACATCCTTCCAGAAATCAGTTTCAAAATTATCGAGATCCAAAATCGTCATACTGTCCCCCTCCTCGGGGTTGTTATTGGCGCCGAAGCGCGGTTTGCTAATATTTTCAGGCGGCGGGTGTAATACGGAATTCGACGCCGCAAAAATCGAACCCTGCATCTGTGACCGGACAGCCGGCTTCTTTTGCCCGCTGCTTCATTTCCTCCGGATTTTTTGCCGTAAGATCAATTGCGGTGAAAAGTTCTCGCCCTTGCTCTGTCGTATCGGTAAATTGAATATAACCATAATCAAGGTCGATCTCGCGTGTCCCGCCCTGTATCGTCAATGGCCGGTCGCAAATATGGCTCCAAAGCTTGGCGCGCGCCTCGGCACCGGGACTGGAGATTTCAATACCGAGAATATCGCCCGTTACATCCGTGCTGACATGTTTATGCCAGTCGTCTCCCGCCCATTCATAATGGCCGAGCATCGTATCATCACCATAATGGTGGTCGAATTCCATCATGGTGGCACCGGTCTGCTTGGGGTTGAGCTGCAGAAGGTCGGCTTTATCGTTACGCCTCTCGTAAATCGGGGCGACCCCGACCTCTTCGGCGAGTGTTTTATGCCGGACCATATCCGCGCAGTCGAAGATCGCCATATATCCGCCCCGGCCGTCGTTTCGGGCGAGAAACCGGTCAACGGCAGTGTTCTCTTTTGTCGGGGCGACAATCTCCAGAAAGCAGCCGTTCAACGCATACATGATATTTTCCAGCCCAAAATTGTCGAGCGTCGACCGGTGACAAACATCTAGCCCGAAAACATGGCTGAAAACCTGCTCTGTTTTAGTAATATCGGCGGCGGCCAGACAAATTTGCCGGAGCCGGACATAATTATTGGATGGCATCTTTCCTCCCTTTCCCTGGCGGGTCAGGCCGGTAGTTGTTGATTGTTTTTAACCGGCAAGATGAGTATTCCAAATTTATCGATGGAGGTAAAGGTCTGCGTCAAGGTGCTGTCACAGGACCCTCTTGTTTAGAGATCAAAAAATCAGTAGCAAATTTATCCGATACTGATAGGTTAAGGCCTTCAATTATCCGGATAATTCTTCGAGAGAATGACGAAAAGCCTTCCTTCCCCCATAACCCGAATGAGTCAGGCGATGATCGTTCTGGGGATTTGTGCCGCGTTGATCGTGGCCTTTGTGAACCTGCGCGACAAGCCGTTCATACAATTGATTGAGGGAAAACTTCTGGACTCGCGGTTTGTCTTACGCGGTCCCATCGCTACGGATCCGGCGATTGAACTCGTGCTGATTGAAAAAATATCGGACGGGGCAAAGGGGATTCCTGTTTCATCCGCTGATCTGGCAAAAGGGATAGAGGCCATCGCTACGGGCGGTGCGCGGATTGTTGTGCTCGATCCGAATCTACTGCCAATGAAGGTATCGGGTGCGGCGGCAGATGCCACGGGGGAACGTGATCTAGCGGCAGATCTGGCTCGCCTTGATAACGTGGTCATTCCCTATGTCTTTTCCATGACCCCGTCGTCCAACTCCCGTTCAGCCTTGCCGGTGGCTATTCAAAAAACGGCGTATAGCGTCTTCCGCAAGCGCGAATCTCCGTCGGTTAAACGACCGGGGGAAGCGGGTGGATATCTCGCACCGTCTTTGGATTTGCTGCAGAACGCCCTGCCGGGCCATATTATTCAAGAACAACAACGGACGCTTACCCGGCAATATGCCTATCCGGTCATTGGTTATGGTGGATCGTATTATCCATCGCTCGCCATGCAGGCCTATCGTCGCTGGGTCGATTTGCCGATGAAGGCAATAGAGGTTAATTTCGGGGAAAGCCTGACTATTGGCAGTCTCTATTTGCCGACAGATAACCAGATGCGCCTCGCCGTCAATTATCATGGGCCGGGCGGAAGTTACAAACGGACCCGCTTTTCCGATTTGTTGGACGGTAGTCTACCTGCAGATAATTTCAAGGACAAGCTGGTGCTGGTTGGACTTGCAGCTTCAGTCACCCCGGATAATGTGTCCACGCCCTTTGATCCCGCGATGTCCGAGGTTGAGTATCTGGCCAACGTGATTGACAATATCAACCGGATGAACCCGCTGGTTCGGTCACAACAGGTTATCGTCCTTGATATCTTGTTGCTGGCACTGACGGGGCTCTTTTTTGCTCTGGTGGCGGCTGCGCGGAGTATATGGGTTGTTCTGACCCTGGCGGTGATTGCGATGGTGCTTTTTGTCGCGGGGAATATTCAGGTCTTTATTCTCTTTAACCTATGGTTGGGGTTGAGCTTCCCACTACTCGCGATGATCCTGTGCACAGCGGTGCTGATGGCGGCAAAGCACGTCTCCAAGCGCCGTCGCGCGGCCCTTACAGAGGCGGAGGCGGCGGAAGAAGCGCAGTTCACTACCCCTTGGACGTTTGATCGGGTTGCCAAGGTGGTGGATGAAGAGACGCCGTCGCTGGAAGCGGGTGAAGATGAAAGTGATCCAGAGATCGAGCCGGACGAAAAGGGCGAGGCAAGCTTGCGTCTTAACGCTGACGAAGATGGAATAAAGACTCAGGAAGAGCCCCTTCAGGACGAAAGTGCCGCGACGAGAGAAGACAAGATCGAAGAAGCCGAGGAGATGTCTGAAGGACCCGTGGCAGATAATGTCTCTCCTTTCCCATCACCCAAACCCAAGCCCAAACCCAAACCATCGCCGATAGAGCCAAGCCCATTGCCGGTTCCGCCTCCAAAACCCTCGTATCAATCACTACCGGAGGGCCCGAAACCAGCGGATTTGCCCGTTCCTGCGCAAAAACCCAAAAAACCTGCGTCCCTTGCCCCGATGATGGATACCTCTGCGCGCGGGGAGAAGGTCTCGCTCACCTCGACAGAGGGTATGGTAAAATCGCCTGCCGCCAATAACGAGTTTGAAGTTGCTGTGCTGTATATCAACATGGCTGGCTTTATGGCGCTGGCCAAGAGTTTTGGACCGACTCGTTCGGCGCAGTTCCTGCACGCACTCTTTCAATTAATCGAAAAAACAGTGGTCAAACATGGCGGGTTTCTGGAACAGTTCGGCGAGAAAGACGTTATGGCAATCTTTGGGCTACCGGATGAAAGCTCAGAGGATGCATCGAATGGTCTCCGGGCGGCGCGGGAACTGGCGTCTGTTCTCTCCGATTGGGGTGAGCAGCAGGAATTGCCTGCTGGCAAGTCGGCAGATTTCTGTATTTGTGCTGATTTTGGCCCTGTAAAAGCGCATCTTGACGGTGAAGGGGAAGATGCCAGGGTTAGCGTTTCCGGTTATACGATTGGGCTCGCAAGCAAGCTCGATAAGACGGTTGCCGCGAAGAATGCGGATGTTGTTGTCTCCGAAAAACTGATGACGAAAGTCAGCGAAACCGATCTTACCGGTCAGTTGAAGGATGGCTTTACGGAACAGCCGATGCAGCAGATTCCCGGTGCAGCAGAGACTATCGGTTTGTGGCGGGGCGAGTTCGGCGCCAGCTGACAGGGGGACCCGCGCGCTATTCAGCTTTTAGACGCGCGCTTTATGGCGGCAGCGAGCGTGTCGAAATCCCCGACTTCATTGGCGAGAAGCAGGACGAGCCGAGCATTGAGAGCGGCGGATTGGTCGAAATCCAATCCTTCATGCGCGGTCATCAGTAATTCATAAAAATCATCGCCATGTGGGTGCAGACGATCGTCCGTATTTAGCGTGTTGTTCATGATGTTGTCTCCAATGTAGACTTGCCTATGGCACGGGCGAGCGCAAATTTGAGGCTTTCGGCGCCAGTTCCGGCCTCGAATGCGGCGGCAATATGCTGGTCCGGGCGGATCAGATAGATCATGTCATCGCCATAATGGGCGGTCACACCGGGGTGATCTTCAAAATGCAGGACTTTCACGCCGCCGGGCGCCGTCATTTTTGCGCGCCTGCCGACGGTGAGCAACATAAACTCGCCACCGAGTTTATTTAAAAGCCAGCCATTCTCCAGCGGCGCATCGGGGCAGGGGGTCCCGGGCGCGAGGCCCCGGGTTGTGTTCCGCGGGCTTTGAAGCGCGAATCCCTCGAGAGCGCAAGGAACCGACAAACGCCCCGAATTTACCAGACGGCGGGCGAAAGGGAGGTCATTCGCGAGGTTCAGCACAGCATCGCGAAAAACAGCTTCCATCTTCGATTTTGGAGTCATGAAGTTGGTTGCGCGGGAGGAATTCATGATATTTTCGCGGGCGCCGTGGCGCCGTTCTTCATCATAACTTTCGAGGAGTTCCGGCGCGGCTTCTCCCTTCAGGACAGCGGCCAGTTTCCAGCCGAGATTATCGACATCCTGAATGCCGCCATTACCGCCGCGCGCGCCAAAAGGGGAGACGACATGGGCGCTATCGCCGACAAAAATCATTCGACCATGAACGAATTTATCCAGCATGGCACAGGTGAAGCTGTAGACACTGACCCAGTCAATTTCAAACGCTCGGTCACCGACAATCTGTTTCAAACGGGGAATTACACGCTCTGGCTTTGCTTCCTCAGCCGGATCGGCACCCTGTTCAAGCTGTAAATCAATGCGGTAGATATTGTCCGGCTGCTTATGGAGGAGGGCCGACTGACCCGTATGAAAGGGCGGTTTGAACCAGAACCAGCGCTCTGGCTCATCGCTCTCGAATGGGGCTTCGGGCATATCCACATCGGTGATCAGGAAGTGCTCTTCGAAGGTTTGTCCATCGAAATTGAGGCCCATGCGTTGGCGTATTTGTGAGTTGCATCCGTCGCAGGCGAGAACATAGTCCGCGGCAAGATCATAGTTCCCTTCCGCTGTCTCGACATGCAGGGTAATTTCGTCATCGGCGATATCTTCGCCCGCCACCTTGCTGAGCCAACGCAAATCGATGAGGTCCGGGAAATCCGCAATCCGATCAACCAGATATTCTTCCACATAATATTGCTGGAGATTGACGAAGGCGGGCATTTTGTGGGCGTCATCGGGCAGGAGATCGAAGTTATAGACCTCCTGTTGTCCATTGAACAAACGGCCGACCTTCCAGGTCACGCCCTTTTCGAGCATCTTATCTCCGATGCCAAGGCGGTCGAAAATTTCCAGGGTGCGCTTGGCCCAGCAGATAGCGCGCGACCCAACGGAAACCACGTTGTTATCGTCGAGAATGACTGTGCGGATCCCCTGCAGCGCAAGATCGATGGCCATGGCCATGCCGATGGGCCCTGCGCCGACAATGGCAACGGGGTATTTTCCAGGGGTCTCGCCCTTCAGCTCCGGTGGCGTTTCAAATGAATATTCCCGGTTCTGATAGTGCATGTCTGGTTCATCCTTGCAGGGAGGCCCACATTTCCTTGTCCCGTTCCGCCGTCCAGATACGCGGGGTATCGATGCCCTGTGCCTCGTCATAGGCGCGGGCGACGTTGAACGGCAGGCAATGCTCATAAATGGCATAGTCGCCGAATTTCGCGTCACATTCGGCGCGAACCGCATCCCAGGCTTCTTTTAGCGTCCCGCCGCGCGCAACCACAGCAGCGACCGGGCGGTAGGTGCTTTCCACGAAATCGCGGGTGTTGGTGAGGGCGGCCGTCACCATCTTATCTCCGACAAGTGCATCGCCTCGCCCGGGTACAATGGATTTCGGGTTGAAAGCGGCAATGGCGTCGAGTGTGGTGCCCCAATCGTTGAAATGTCCGTCGCCGCAATAGCAGGCGGAGTGATACTCGACCACATCGCCGGAGAAAATCACGCCTGCGTCCGGCACATGGACAACTGTATCGCCCGCCGTATGCGCCCGGCCCAGATGCATCAGGTCAACGCGCCGCTTGCCGAGATAGACGGTCATCTTTTTTGAAAAAGTCATGGTCGGCCAGGTGAGGCCGGGAATGCTCTCATATCCTTCGAACAGGCGAGGGAAGCGTTCAAATTCGCTGTCCCAGTCTTCCTGTCCGCGTTCGGCGACCATGGCCCGGCATTTGTCGGAGGCAATGATCTCTTCTGCCTGATAGGCCGAGGCGCCAAGAACGCGGACGGCGTGATAATGGGAAAGGACGACATATTTTACTGGCTTGTCAGTAACGGAGCGGATTCGTTCCATCACCATATTTGCCATACGCGGTGTGGCCTGCGTGTCGATGACCATCACGCTGTCATCGCCGATGATGACGCCGGTATTAGGGTCGCCTTCTGCCGTGAAGGCCCAGAGATCGGGGCCTATTTCGGTAAAAGAGATGGTTTTTTCTTCCATGTCGCCTTGTGAAGCAAATGCTTTGCTCATGATAAATTTCCTCTAGATTTGTTATGCGCCAGTGGGCGTGTATTTTTCGACTTTTTGGTCAATCGCGCCGAAGATTGAGGCGCCATCTGCATCCTTCATCTCTATCCGCACGGTATCCCCGAATTTCATAAAGGGTGTGACGGGCTTACCGTCGTTGATTGTCTCGATCATGCGGATTTCCGCGATGCAGGAAAAGCCGTCCCCGCCTTCCGCAATTGATTTTCCGGGTCCGTCCTCCAGTTTGTTAGAAACCGTGCCCGAACCGATGATCGATCCCGCAGAGAGCGGGCGTGTCTTTGCCGCATGGGCAATCAGCTCGCCAAAATCGAAGGTCATGTCAATGCCCGCATTGGCCTTGCCGAAGGGCTTCCCGTTATAGTCAACAAGAAGCGGTAGATGCAGTCGTCCGCCATCCCACGCCCCCCCAAGTTCGTCCGGCGTCACGGCGACGGGGGCGAAGGCACTAGACGGTTTGGAGTGGAGAAAGCCGAACCCCTTACCAAGTTCCGCCGGGATCAGGCCTCGCAAGGACACATCATTTGCGATCATGATGAGGCGAATGGCCGCCCGAGCTTGATCGATATTCGCGCCCATCGGCACGTCATCAATAATCACCGCGATTTCACCCTCCATATCTATACCATAGGCTTCATCCGCCATCCGGATCGGGTCATGGGGCGCAAGGAAGCTGTCCGATCCGCCCTGATACATCAGCGGGTCAGTCCAGAAGGAGAGGGGCATTTCCGCGCCGCGTGCCTTTCGCACCAGCTCTACATGGTTGACATAGGCTGAACCATCCGCCCATTGATAAGCGCGCGGCAGTGGCGAATGGGCATTGCTTTCGCTAAATTTCTCTCCAATAGAAGCGTCACTTTCAAGCTTGTCCGCAATTTTCTGAAGCTTTGGAGCGGACGCCGTCCAGTTATCAAGGGCGCCCTGCAAATTGGCGGCAATGTCCGGTACGGCAACACAGCGAGAGAGGTCCTTCGTGACCAGGACCAGTCTGCCATCCCGGCTGCCGTCCCTTAAAGTCGCAAGCTTCATTTCTTTCCCTCAATGGTTCCGTTAAATTTCTTTTCCAGCCCGTCCCAGCAATTGATGTAATTCTTTTGGAGGCTGTCATGGTGGGCGGCGAACTCGGTGACGAGTTGCGGCAGGCGCGTCTCAAACATAAAAGCCATGGTGTCATCAAGTTTCTGTGGCGCAAGGGTAGCATTGCTCGCCTTTTCAAAGCCGAATGTATCCGGTCCATGCGGCAGCATCATGTTATGCAGGCTGATCCCGCCGGGCACGAACCCTTCCTCTTTCGCATCATACTGGCCTTGAATAAGCCCCATGAACTCGCTCATGATATTGCGGTGATACCAGGGCGGGCGGAAGGTATCCTCTGCCACCAGCCAGCGAGGCGGAAAAATAGCGAGATCGATGTTCGCGGTACCGGGCTCACCCGTTGGTGCCGTCAGGACAGTAAAAATCGACGGATCCGGATGATCGAAGGAGATAGATCCAATGGTGTTGTAATGACGGAGGTCATATTTATAGGGCGCATAATTGCCGTGCCATGCCACCACATCAAGCGGGGAATGCTCTATTTCAGTGACGTAGAATTTCCCGCCCCATTTTGTTTCAATCCGGCAGGGTGTTTCCTTTTCCTCATAGGCGGCGACCGGGTATTGAAAATCGCGTGGATTGGCGAGGCCGTTCGCACCGATTGGGCCTCTTTCAGGCAGGGTCAAGCGCGGGCCGTAATTCTCACAGATATAACCGCGCGCCTTCCCGTCCATCAGTTCCACCCGGAACATCATGCCCCGCGGCAGAACACAGATTTCGAGCGGTTCCATCTCCAGAATACCAAGTTCGGTAATGACCCTGAGCCGCCCCATTTCCGGGACGAGCAGCATCTCCCCGTCTGCGTTGAAGAAATAGTCATTGGTCATGTCGCTATTCGCAACATAGATATGGGCTGCCATTCCGGCTTGCGATAGCACGCTGCCTGCCGTAGTGATTGTCCGCATGCCTGCAATGAATGTTGTCGTGTCCTCCGGCAAGGGGATTGGGTTCCAGCGAAACTGACCGAGCGGCGCATCTTCATACACAGCAGGCGCGGAATTCCAGAGCGGGCGATCGACGGACGTAAAATGCCGGACATGGCGAACTGAAGGCCGCATTCGGTAAAGCCAGCTTCGGGCGTTCGTCGCATTGGGCGCGGTGAAGGCAGTGCCGGAAAACTGTTCTGCATAGAGGCCGTAGACGCATTTCTGGGGACTGTTGCGCCCTTCTGGCAGAGCACCGGGAAGTGCCTCCGTCTCAAACTCATTATTGAACCCTGTCATATAGGCGAGCGCCATAGGGACAAATCCTTGTTGATCTTTACGGTCTAAATTAGTAACATATGTAACAGTCTGGTCTGTAACTATCAAGAAAGATTTTTGATGAATCTCGTATTAGAGGAATTTCTTCCCTATCGGTTCAATCGGTTGGCGGAAACGCTCAGTCGTAACGCGAGTATCACATATAAATCGGAATATGGAATGAGTCGCCCGGAATGGCGGGCTTTCGCGCTACTCGGGCAGAAGGGTACCATGACCGCGACCGAGATTTCTCATTATTCAACCATGCACAAGACCAAAGTCAGCCGCGCTATCTTCGCGCTTGAGCAGAAACGCTGGCTTGTAAGGGAAGTAGACGAAAATGACCGGCGGCTGGAACGTATCTCCCTGACGGTACAGGGGCAGCAAGCTTATAAGAATCTGGTGCCCAAGATGCAGCGGATAGAGAATGAATTGATTGCGCGTCTCGGCAAGGATAACAGCGAAGCGCTCTTCAAGGGGTTGGCGGCCCTTGAAGAGTTGTATCTAGATAAGGAAACGGCGTCGCGCTCGCGAAAAGCCGGTTAAGCCTGCCAGACGACCGGAAAAAGATCGCTATCCAGAGGAGCCCCCGGCGGGATCATTGGATCGCGCAGCATTTTCTGTAGATTTGGTCTTGGATTATAAGTGACATCATGACCGGCCCAGCGCTGGATATAGGCGCGGCGGCGGACATTCGGTGTCCGGTTCGGTTGCGCCCCGTGCAGGGTCAGGCCGTGATGCAGCGTGCAATCGCCCGGCTCCAGCTCATAGGAGACGATATCATAATCCTCACGCGCGGCTTCTACATCCGGGACCTCTGGCAGTTCCTCCTCATACTTCTGATCAGGATCAAAGCTGATGGCGAGAAATTTCTTGCCCCAGCGATGAGAGCCACGCAAATACTCCACCGCGCCGCTTTCGAACGTAACAGGGTCGAGGGCAAGCCAAAGCGTTGCCACCTGATCGCCGGCGACGGGCCAGTATGTATAGTCCTGATGCCAGGGGGTCGGGGTGGAGGTATCGGGCTCCTTCACCAGAATTTGATCGAACAGTAAGTTGACTTTATTAGCCTTCAAAACCGAGGCGGCGATCTGTGATGCCGGGGAATTAAAAACCGCATCCTTGAACCCGTCGAGATGATGGCAGACGAAGGTGTCCCCGAAAAAGAACCCGGTTGCCCCTTCCGCGTCGATGCTCTTGACCATGCCGGATGGGTTGGCAATATCCTCATCAATCAAATCGCGCAGACGCTTGATCCAGTCCATATTGAAAAACCCGCGAAGGCAGACAACGCCATCTTCCTGAAATGTCCTGATTTCTTCATCCGTGACCGATCGTATAAGATTATTATTCATTTTTGCCTCAGAGTTGTATGCGCGCCCTTTGTCGTTAATATATACCGCAAATTCTGAGGAAGTGAAATGACCCCTGCAGAACCATCGCCATCTTCCGCCGAAATCTGGTTTCGGACGCATGTTCTCTGGCCGGATGAAACCCTCCTCTGGTCGGGACGGCCGGGTATTTTTCGCTCGCTCTTTTTTAATTTCTGGTTTTGCATTTGTGGTACCTTTCTGACAGCCCTGCTCGTCGTTTTCGCTTGGGTGTCAGGCGGAGTGAGCGATCCACGCCTGCCGGAAATAACGCTGGCACTGGGGTCTCTCTGGCTTTTGCTGAGCCCACTTCGCTATGGATGGCGGGCCCATCGCACCGCCTATTTCGTGACGGACAAACGCGTGGTCATTCTGCGCAAGGGCCTGTTTCGGGTGCATGAAACGGCGTTTCTTGTAGGCGAGGTTTCAAACTTTCAACTCAAACGGCTTACAGGAAACCGAGGGGATATTCGCCTCCGGCTGAGCGAGGCGAAGGCACCAAACCCCTATCAAGATGACAAGGAAAAATATTTGCGGGGCCGGGCGAGTTGGTACGGCTCCGCTCCTTTTGTCATGTATAATGATGGCCTCTGGGGTGTCGATAATGTTTCTGTCGCGGCGGCGGCGATTCGCAAACTGACCTGATTACGGGGCCAATATCATCCGCCCAGCCTTTCCCGCAGTTCCGTTTTGAGAACCTTGCCGTAATTATTCTTCGGCAGCTCATCGACAAAGAAATATTCCTTGGGTCGTTTGAAGCGGGCGATCTGCTCGATGCATTGGCGGTCCAGCTCTTCGGGTGTCACGGCGCTTCCCTTGCGAGGGACGACGAAGGCGACGACTTCCTCGCCCCAGTCTTCATGCGGTCGCCCGACGATGGAGACTTCATCAACGCCTGCGTGGGTGAGCAACGCCTCTTCTATCTCGCGCGGATATATATTGGTGCCACCGGAGATAATCATATCTTTCGAGCGATCCTTCAGGGTGAGGAAACCTTCCGCGTCGAAACAGCCCATATCGCCCGTATGAAGCCAGCCGCCACGCAGGGTTTCGGCCGTCGCCTCCGGGTTTTTCCAGTAGCCCAGCATGACGACATCGCCGCGCACCACAACCTCGCCGATTTCGCCGACGGGAAGCGGATTATCGTCGGCGTCGAACACTTTTACCTCGACATCGGTTCGCTCGACCCCGACGGAGGCGAGGATCTCGCTGCGCCTTGGATGGTTTTCATCGCGGATCTGGGCCATGGAAAGGCCGGTGATGGTCATCGGTGACTCCCCTTGTCCATAGATTTGCGCGAAACGGGGGCCGAGCACGTCAATGGCACGGCGGATATCCGCCTCATACATCGGGCCGCCGCCATAGACGATGATTTTTAGATTGCTCGTATCCGCCCCTTCGAACGCCGGGCTGGAAATCAGGCGGTGAATCATTGTTGGCGCAAAAAAGAAACAGGAATTGGGGTAATGCGCAATTAGCTCCAGCGTTTCGGCTGGGTCGAAACCACCGCTTAGAGGTGTCACCTGTATGCCCGCCTTGGCGATCAGGGGTAGGCCATACATGCCCGCGCCATGGGTCTGTGGCGCGGCATGAATAACCGCATCACCTGGGTCGAGCGCGGTAACATCGGCGAAATAGCTGAGCACGGCGGTCAGCAGGTTGCGGTGGCTAATCATCGCACCTTTGGGCTTGCCTGTGGTGCCGGAGGTATAGAACAGCCATGCAAGATCGTCCGGCGCCGCTTCCTGCAACGCGAGCGGCGGTTCGTTTTTCAGTGTTTGATAGTTTTCGTCATAGACGGAAATTACAGTGTTGAGTTCGGGGAGATCCTGTATGAGAGGTGTAATCTCGTCCGCCAGTTCCGCGGTGGCAAAAACGAGGCGACTGTCGGAGTTTTCCAGAATATAGCGAAATTCATTGATATGCAGCTTGGCATTTACCGGCACGGCGACCAGCCCGGCGCGCCAGACAGCGAAAAGGGCGATCCAATATTCGGGGTGGTTCTTCATAATCAGCGCGACCCGGTCCCCGGCACTAAGGCCAAGCTTGCCTCTAAGTGCCCCTGCGAGCCCTGCTGCCTGCGTGGCAAACTCGCGGTAGGTCGCGGTGATGTTTGTGCCATGGGCGAGGGCTGGCAAGTCCGGATAGGTTTTGGCCGTGCGTTCCAGCAGGTTTGCGATATTCATATGGGTTGTCTCCCGAGGGGGTTCAGGCGGCCCCTTCTTGTTGTTCAATCGGCTGACGATAGGAAAGATACCAGAGGAGCGCAAGACCCGGCAAGGCTGCAATCGTAGTGAGGATGAAAAATTCGATCCAGCCGGTGCGCTCGACCAGCCAGCCGGCGGGAGAGACCAGCACAGTGCGTGCCACCGCCATCAGGGACGTGAGGAGTGCATATTGCGTCGCTGTATAAGCCGTGTTGCAGAGGCTGGAAAGATACGCGACGAAGACGGCGGTGCCCATCCCGCTCGCTATATTTTCAAGGCCGATGGTAAGGGCGAGGAAGGCGAGGTCATGACCGATGGCGGCCTGCGCGGCAAACATCAGGTTGGAGAGCATTTGCAGCAATCCGCAAATCCAGAGCGTGCGGTACATTGTCGTTGCCGCAAGCAGCCAACCGCCGATAAACAGCCCGCCGAATGTCGCGACCGTACCGAGGACTTTGGAGATTTCCGCAACTTCGATCAATGTAAAGCCGGTTTGCAGATAAAAGGGCGTCGCCATGGCGCCCGCCAGCGCATCCCCAAATTTATAAAGCACTGTGAACAGTAGGACGATCAGCCAGTCCGGCTTTTTCATGAAATCTGTAAATGGGTCAATTACGGACGTTTTCAGCCAGTCAAGATAGGCGTTCGCTGGTGAGTCATCTGTACCTTTTTCTTTGGCCAGTTGCTCTTTTGGCTCCCGCGTGAACAGCACCGTGACCGTGCCGACAAGGATAAACGCGGCCATCATCATGTGGCTGATCATCCAGCCAAAATATTCGGCGATGACAAGGCTCGAAAATCCCGTGAGCCACATGGCGATGCGATACCCATAGACGAAGGTAGCTGCGCCCGCCGCCATGTTTTTCTCGTCGCAGATTTCAATTCTAAACGCATCGACAATGATGTCATAGGAGGCAGAGGCAAAGGCAACGGCAATGGCGGCAATGGTGACATAAAGCAGGCTGGTTCCCGGTTGACTGAACGCAAGTGCGAGGATGGCCGCGATCAGGAACATTTGCAGCAAGAGCAGCCAGCTTCGCCGCCGTCCGAACAGCTTTGAGAGAAGGGGAATACGGATACTATCGATAAGCGGCGCCCAGAGGAATTTCAGCGTATAAGGCAATCCGACGAGGGTGAATAGCCCGATAGAGGTAAGGTCGATATTTTCCTGGGTCAACCAGGCTTGTAGTATGCTGGCGGTTAGAAGGAGGGGGGCGCCGGAAGAAAACCCGAGCAGAGTGATGCTTACGATGCGCTTGTCGCGATAGACGGAAAGCGCGGACAGCCAGTTGGTCATGTCATGCGTATCTTGATAAGGTTACTCATACGCGTACTCTATTCAAAAAGGGGATAGCATCGCCCGTTAGTTATCTTTATGGATCATTTCCTTGGCCTTCTGCAGATCATCCGTCGTCCGGACTAGTCGTTCTGCCAGAACGCGCATCATCTCCACCGCCATTTCAGGGAATTCCGTCACCATACGGAAAAACACATCCTTGGTGATTTTAAGGGTCGTAAGCTCTGTTTTTGCCTTGATTGTCGCGGTGCGGGGCACATCGATAAGGATGGCAATCTCGCCGACCACATCGTTTTTCCCAAGTGTCGCAACGGTCAGCGGTCCCGATGGGGTATCGACGATAACATCTGCTTCGCCCGCCATGATGAAGTATGCGGCGTCGCCATTATCCCCCTGTTCACATACGAGATCGTCGGGTTGGAAAGTCAACCGTTCCGATGTAAAGGCCAGCAATTTGATTTTGGATGGCTCTATTTTTGCAAACAGGGGTATCTGCCGGAGGATCTCGACTTCTTCTTTTAAGCTCACGGATTTTCTCCCTTCTATCTTTCGCGGATTCCTAGGATGCCGCTAGTAATTCTTTATATGGCGCGCTGCTCTCTTTCAGTTTCTGAGGGCTGCCCTGTTCCACAATCCGGCCGCCCCGCATAATCAGAACATAATCGAAGTTGGCCGTCTTTTCTGCATGGTCGAGCGACCAGATCAGGCATCGACCCTTGAACTCTTCGAGGATGTTTTTCATAAGGCGCGTTTGCGTCGCGGTATCGAACCCTGATGTAGCCTGATTGAGGATCAGCACATCCGGATTTTTAATTATCGCCCGGGCGATGCAGAGTTTTTGGCGCTGCGTTGCATTTAGCCGGGCACCCGCGGTGCCGACGGTGAAGTTCAGCCCGACTTCGATTATTGTGCTCCTGAGGGACATTTCCTCGACAACCTCAGCCAGCACAGCACCAATTTTCTCCGCGGCCTGAGCAAAGCCGAAGGCAATCTTGCCGAACAGGATATTATCCTGAAGATTAGTGGCGGCGTTATAGGCATCAGCGTCGAAGAAGGCGACGCTGTCTTTAAGATGTGGCGGTAGTTCTTCGGCGAACCTGTGACGCGCGGCAACGATTTTTTCCTCGATATCATCGGTCAGTACGCCAAGACGATGTCGGGAAGGGATGACCTTAAACGGCAGTGACATGAAACGTATGCGGTCTTCCTCGCGCAGGTTATCCAGTCGCTCGGAATCGATCCGGCTGATCATCGCTTGATATTCCGGCAGATCATCGGAAGAAATAAAGCCATAGAGTTGGAAGAATTCATGGTCTGGCGGGAGGTCGGCAAACAGTTCAATCATCAAGGTTGCGACTTGATACCCCATTCTGAGGAACGTTTCGGTCAGGTCTGCCTCTTCGATGATTTTCTGGACATAATTATTCTCCGCCATCCGGTCGAGATCAAATTCGTCACCGACGGGCGTGCCGAACAGCAGGTTTTCAGCAACGGAGGCATTGGTGTTGTACTTGTCCTGTTCGAAAGCTTCGATCATATTTTTGAGACTAGGGTCATTTTCGATTTTTTCAAAAAACCGCCGCCGTGCCGCAAGCACCAATTCTGCCGATTCCGGAGCCTCTTGCGGGTCAATAGTACTTCGTAGGCCGAGGCGGTAAACGTCGTCGCTGAGGTCCACCATCTCCAGCACTTCAAGCGCACGGGCCTTCAGCCCCTCTTCATCGGGGACGCCGGCAAGCGCATAATCATTCCAGTCCGCGTCGATGTCATCGATGGAATTGCCTGTCAGTTCCGCATTCTTGATATAGGCGTTGCGCTCTTCCGCCGCATCGTCGGAGTAGCTTTTCTCATGTAAGGGCCGGTGCTTCAGGCCGAAGAAGAGGTTTTCTCCCAATGTCGAGTTGAAGACATAGCCATGCTGCCCGACATAGGATATCTTCCGTCCGACAATGGCCTCCGGCGCGGTGAGCATGTTCACTTCGCCTGCCATAAGCCGCCCGCGATCCGGATCGATCAGACGAGCCAATACATGGGTCAATGCCTCGCGACCCGACCCGGCGGGACCGATGACAGCAATGCGTTCGTTGAGTTTGAAGCGGGTATTCAGCCCTTCCAGGATTTTCGATCCCGTATCGTCGGACAGTTCAATGTTACTCGCGACCAGTTCGCCCTGAAGATGCGGGATTTCTTCGGGTTCGATCAGCTGATTATCGGCGTCGCGCATGCCGGCGGGTTCAAACTGCTCGATTACCTGTTCATATTTGATGCGAGCATCTTCGCGCCGCTGGTAATAAGCAAGAAGCTCCTTCCACGGTGCGGCCATTTCCTTATGCGCGCCAATTGCGGCAACTAATGTACCGACTTCCAGCGTGCCGTTGATAACCATGGTGCCGCCAATGCCATAGAAGAAGAAGGGGCCAAGTTGCTGGATAAAGTTATTCAGAAACTTGATAACAAACTTAAGGAGATAAATGCGGTAGCGGACAGTGTAAATCTTGTCCAGCTGGTTCGAAAAATGGGCTCGCATGGTACTGGAAGCGTCATGGGCGTGAACTTCCTCGACGCCGCTTACGGACTCGCCAAGTTGATCGGAAAGAACGCGGACCAGCTTTACCCGAGACTTGCCAAGCAAGTTTACCTTCTTTTGCAGCTTTGGGATAAAATAGGCCTGTAAAGGATAAAGCGCGATGGCGGCGACAGCCATGATCCAGTTCTGTATGATGAGAAAGCTGACAATAACCAGGAGATATCCACCTTGAAAGATGGGGAGTGCAAAAGCTTCGCCAATAAAACCGCCAAGAGGTTCAACCTCAGAGGTGATCATCGGAATGATTTCGCCTTGGCTCTTTTTCTTGAACGTCGGCATCGGGAACCGCAAAATGCGGCAGTAAAGCTCGTACCGCAGGCGACGCAGCATCCGCTCACCCGTAATCCCCTGATAGACATTGATTACATATTTGAAGGCCTGATTGACAATGACCATCAGCAGAAAAAGCCCAACCATCAGGTAGAGAAATGCCGTTTGGTCAAATTCCACACCGACATATTCAACCGGAAAGGAGATATCGTTCGCCTGAATTGCCTGGTTGATGATGAGTTTTGGGAGTTCAAGATAATAATACAGGGCGGGAAAAGAAAGGATGGACATGATGGTAAGTATGATCTGCTGCTTTTTGCTGTAGCGCAGAATATACTTGTAAATATTATGTTCCATTGAACGCGACCTGCTCACTTCATCATTGGCATCACACAATATGCGGGCCAGCTGCGGGGACAGTTTTTCACAGTTTTACCTCTTGCTGCAAGGAGGAAATGTTCCACTATCCGGTTGAATTGTGACCTTCACCGCATTGCATGTTGAAATTTTCGCCGTCTACCCTTAACAATGCCGGAACGCCAATTCCATGCCGGAGCGCTATGCCAACCCCAAAAAAAGAGAGCCCAACCGTTGTCGTGGTGCTAAAGGGATATCCGCGCCTGTCAGAGACATTCATCGCGCAGGAACTTCTCGCGTTGCAGCGGCTTGGCCTAAATCTCTCCCTCGTCTCCCTGCGCCACCCGACGGACAAGACCATCCACCCGGTGCATCGGGAAATTACCGCGCCGGTCAATTACCTGCCGGAATATCTTTATCAGGAACCAATTCGTGTTTTGAAAAGCTGGTGGCAGGTGCGGCGCTATCCCGGTTACAAAAAAGCGCGGAGCGTTTGGTTGAAGGATTTACGGCGGGACTTGACGACCAACCGCGTCCGCCGTTTCGGTCAGGCGATGGTGCTGGCCGCGGAGATGCCCGAAAATGCAGTGATGGTTTATGCCCATTTTCTGCATACGCCTGCTTCCGTCGCTCGATATGCGAGCCAGATGAAGGACCTCAACTGGAGCTGCTCCGCCCATGCAAAGGATATCTGGACGTCACCCGAATGGGAACTTCGAGAGAAGCTCGATGATCTTTCCTGGCTGGTGACCTGTACGTCCGTTAATGCGGACTACCTTTCCAGTCTTGCCGTAGAACCGTCGAAAGTTGCACTGATGTATCATGGGCTGGACCTCAGCCGTTTCTCGGAATTTGCAGGGCGGGTGCATGTCCGCGATGGGTCGGATGCTGCGGCGCCTGCGGAGATTCTGTCAGTCGGCCGGGCGGTGGCGAAGAAGGGCTATGACGATCTGTTGAATGCGCTGGCGATGTTGCCGGATGATTTGCACTGGACCTTCACCCATATTGGCGGCGGCCCGCTTCTGGACAACTTGCGGGCGCAGGCGGAAACGCTCGGGGTCGCAGAAAAAATCGACTGGCGCGGCGCCCTCCCACAGGAAGAGGTGTTAGAGGCGCTGAAACAGGCAGATATTTTCGTACTGGCCAGCCGGATTGCCGAGGACGGCGACCGTGACGGCCTGCCGAATGTTCTGATGGAGGCACAAAGTCAGAAAACGACAGTAGTGGCGACAAATGTATCCGCTATTCCTGAATTAGTCGTCGACGGAGAAACAGGCCTGTTGGTGCCGGAACGGGATCCGGCGGCGATGTCGGTCGCACTTACCCGTCTGATTAAGGAACCGGCATTACGTCAACAGTTTGCCAACAAGGGAAACAGCCGCCTGCGTGATTTGTTCGATGCAAACCGCTGGATTGGTAATCTTGCAGAGAAGCTTGGCGCGCCCTCGTCGTCGCGTAAGGTCAGGACGGGATCGTGAAACTCGCCTTCTATGCGCCGATGAAATCGCCCCGACATCCGGTTCCATCTGGCGACAGGCGCATGGGGCGGTTGCTCTGGACCGCGCTGGAACAGGCTGGATTTTCACCGGAGCTTGCCTCGGAATTGCGGAGTTTCGATGGAAAAGGTGATCAGGATTTTCAGCTATCGATGGAGGAAAAGGGACGAAAGGAAGCCGCCGTATTGATCGCGCGATGGCAGGACAGTCCCGAAGATGCACCGAACGGCTGGTTCACCTATCATGTCTATCACAAGGCGCCGGACTGGATCGGCCCGGAGGTATGCCGTGCACTAGAAATCCCCTATTTTGTGGCGGAGGCGAGTCATGCGCCGAAACGCGCGCATGGTGACTGGCAGATAGGTTATGAGGCCGCCGCAACCGCCATCAGCTCCGCGCAAGTTGTCTTTAATATGACCCGGTTGGACGGGGAATGCCTGAAGCCTCTGGTCTCGCCCGAGAATAGGCTTGTCCTGCTGCCGCCCTTTGTTGATATCGATAGTTTCCTTGAGAATGCTACGCCGGTCGATATTGAGGCCGCAATTTTGAAAGCCGGCGGCAGGCGGGGCGTGATAAATCTTCTCACCGTTGCGATGATGCGCTCAGGCGACAAGCTGATGTCCTATCAACAGCTCGGCACGGCGCTCGCGCATGTCACGGCAGAGGATTGGCAGCTTCTGGTGATCGGGGAGGGGGAGAAGCGGCCTGAGGTGGAAGAGGCGCTTGCCCCGATCGGCGACAAGGCGGTCTATCTTGGCGCCATGACGCCGGAGGCGTTGCCCGCCTGGTATGATTTTGCCGACCTCTATGTTTGGCCCGCCTGCGGGGAGGCGTATGGCATGGCCTTTTTGGAGGCGGAAGGATGCGGCCTGCCCGTCGTGGCGGGTAATATTCGCGGTGT
The DNA here is from genome assembly GCF_020731145.1 of Sneathiella sp. HT1-7. Classification (GTDB taxonomy): domain Bacteria; phylum Pseudomonadota; class Alphaproteobacteria; order Sneathiellales; family Sneathiellaceae; genus Sneathiella. Next base: position 925,584 of record NZ_JAJFZN010000001.1, read on the forward strand.
ACCGGATGTGGTGATGGACGGTAAAACCGGCCTTCTTACACCTCCAGAGGATAGGGTTGCCTTTGCAGCTGCGGTGGATAAATTACTTGCTGATGCTCCCTTGCGCGAGAAAATGGGTGAAGCAGGGCAGCAATTTGTCCGGACGGAAAGGACCCTCGCAAAGGCGGCAGAAATCCTGAAAACGCATATAGGAGGGGCAATCTAATGGTCCGGTTGTTGGTGATCAGGCACGGCAAGACAGACTGGAACCTGAAGAAAAAAATTCAGGGTCGCACAGATATCCCACTCAGCGATCTTGGCCGCGCGGAACTTGACAAAATGCGGCTGCCTTCAGAGTTTGCGGGGTTTAACTGCACTTCCAGCCCCTTGAAACGGACACGCGAGACAGCAGAATTACTTGGCGCAAAAAACCTCAAGATCGAGCCTGCCCTGATCGAGATGAACTGGGGCGAGTGGGAAGGCGAGACACTTTCCGATCTCCGGGCGAAATATGGCGGGGAGTTCAAATATAACGAAGCCCGCGGTATAAATATGACGCCGCCCGGCGGGGAAAGCCCCGCCGATGTGGTGGCGCGGTTGAAACCCTGGCTTCAGGGGCTTGAGGCGGATACTATTGCGGTCACTCACAAGGGTGTCATACGCGCGTTAAAGTCCCTCGCCTATAACTGGGATATGACTGACAAGGCGCCGGTCAGCTTCGATTGGGCGACGGGGCATCTGTTTGAGGTAAGCCCCGACGGCGGTCTTCGGCCGCTGCGCATTAATATCGCTATGGAAGACGCATGACCGATCAATCTACTCCGCTGAAAATCCTGTTCTATGTCCAGCATTTGCTAGGCATCGGGCATCTCAAGCGGACGGCAACGCTGGCCCGTAACATGATGCAGGCGGGTTTCGATGTGACGGTCGTCTCCGGCGGCCATGAGATTGATGTCGATCTCGGCGGCGCGCGACTGATCCAATTACCGGCGACGCGCGCGACGGACCTTTATTTCAAGGTGCTGGTTGATGAGGGCGGCCAGCAGATCGACGATGAATGGCGGCAAAAACGGGCGGAGAAGCTGCTGGACATATATCGTGAACATAAACCCGATGTCCTGATTACTGAGCTGTTTCCCTTTGGTCGGCGGCAGATGCGGTTTGAATTGCTCCCGCTGCTCAATGCGGCGCGGGCCGATACGCCGCGACCGCTCATCATTTCTTCTGTCCGGGATATCCTGGTGGCGCAAACAAAACCCGGCCGGAATGATGAAATGTTGGGGCTGGTGGAGAAATACTTCGATTACGTCATGGTACATGGCGATCCAGAGCTGATTTCTCTCGACAGGACTTTTCCCCATACGGAGCGGATAAGGGACAGGATTTTCTATACCGGCTATGTGGTCGATCATACCGGTGTCAAGGGCGGGCCGGATGCGCCGGGCGCGGGTGAGGTGATTGTCTCCAGCGGTGGCGGCGCGGTCGGCACCGATCTACTAAAGACAGCGATGAAGGCGCGGGCGCTAAGCTCGGCTAACAACTTGACATGGCGAATGATGGTTGGTGCTACGGTAGAGGCGGAAATTTTCGACGAGCTCGCCGCCTTGGCGCCAGAAGGTGTGATTGTTGAGCGGGCGCGGCCCGATTTTACCACGCTTTTGATGAATTCCGCGCTATCTATTAGTCAGGGAGGCTATAATACGGTGATGGAAACCCTCCATGCTAAATGCCGGGCGGTTATCGTGCCTTATGCAGGTGGTTTGGAGACGGAGCAGACGCTCCGCGCCCGGTTGCTTGCCGAGAAAGGTGTGCTTCAGATTGCCGATGAAGAGGGCCTCACGCCTGACGTTCTGGCAGCCAAGGTAGATATTGCCCTGAATGGCCCGCCGGCGCAGGCCGAAATTGATGTAAATGGCGCGGCGAAAACGATAGAATTGCTGAATATGTGGGCAGAAAAGAATAAATGAGCGATTGGGACAGCCTGAAAAGAGAACTCGACCTCTGGGAAACGGAGGGGCGAGTTGCGACTTTCTGGTGGCGCGATGATGATGTTGTTGCGCCGACGCCCGCACTCGACCGGCTGTTGCACCTAAAGGAGCATTTCGATCTACCTCTTGCGTTGGCGGTTGTTCCGGCACATGTCGATGCGGAGCTTGTCAACCACCTGGAGCATTGCGCAATCCTTCAGCACGGATTTGCCCATGAAAACTTTGCGGCTAACGGGGAAAAGAAATCGGAGTTCCCTGGAAGCCGCGCAGTTGATGAGGTGAAAATCGATCTAAAACAAGGAAAAGAGACACTTACGCGGATATTCACCGACCAGTTTGTGCCCATAATGGTGCCACCCTGGAACCGGATCGCGGACAACCATCTTGGTGTGTTGGCGGATCTCGGATATCTAGGTATTTCCCGCTATAAAGCGCGAAAAAGTGCGTTGATCCGACCAAGTCTCGGCGAGATTAACACGCATATCGACCCAATAAACTGGCGTGGTGACCGCAGTGTTGTGTCCGAAACGACGTTCTTGGAGATGGTCACCACCCATTTGGCGGCGCGGCGACAAGAGGAGGCGGACCCGATGGAGCTGACCGGACTGCTCACCCATCATCTTGTGCATGATGAAGAAATCTGGGCGGTGCTTTATAAGTTATTGACGGTGTTGACAGATCATCCGGCGGTGCGGTTTGTCCCTATCGAAGGGGCCCTTGCGCTGATAGACGAACTGGCGGATGAGCTATTCCATAGGGAGGCGGAACAGGATCTGGAATGACACGAGTGTTCACATATCCTCGCCGTAGTCTTTTGGGTAGCTACCTGCGCGTGCTTCTTGGCGTTGCTTTCACGCTTGTTCCGCTCTTGTTGTTAAATCCGATATCTGTCATTGTTTACTTGCTGGTTTTTTTGTTATGCGCGTTCATCTGGTATGGCGTGCGCACAATTTTGCGGCAATTCACCCAATTTGAGGTGAGCGGCGCCGATATTTTTATGTCTGGCCCTGTAAAACGACGCATAAACTGGGAGGAACTGGACGGGTTCAACCTGAACTACTACTCGACACGGCGAGATCGGGAAGCGGGTTGGATGCATCTGAAGCTTAAAGGCGGGGGCGTAAGATTGAGTATAGATTCAACCATCGGCGGGTTTGAGGAGTTGGTAGAGCAGGCGGCGCGTGCGGCGGCACAAAACGGCCTTGCTCCCGACCAGAATACGGCGCGCAACTTAAGGGCTCTTGGTATTACGAGGCAGGCCCAATCTCCCACAGTTGCGTATGGGATGGTGGATCAATGACAAATGTCTTGCTGGTCAGAGACCTGAAAGTCGAGTTCCGGGTAGCGGAAGGTACGATCAAGGCAGTAGACGGGGTTAGTTTCCGGGTGCCGGACGGCAAGACGGTCGCGCTGGTCGGCGAATCCGGGTCTGGCAAGTCGGTGATCAGTCAGGCGATCATGTCCATCCTGCCGAAACCGGCGTATATCACCAGCGGGGAGATCTTGTTCTTCGATCCGGAAAAACCCGGCGTTTTTTATGACATCGCCAAGCTGAAACCGGACAGCAAGGAAATGCGCAATATTCGCGGTGGCCGCATTTCGATTATCTTTCAGGAGCCGATGACCTCCCTCTCGCCGCTTCATACAATTGGCGACCAGATTTCCGAAGCTTTGCATCTACACCATAAAAAAACCAAGGCAGAAGGTGTGCAGGTAACCGTTGATATGCTGCGCCTTGTTGGTTTTCCTAAACCGGATGAAGCCTTTCACACCTATCCGTTCGAGCTTTCAGGCGGATTGCGGCAACGAGCGATGATTGCGATGGCGATGATCTGCAAACCCGGGCTATTGATCGCGGACGAGCCGACAACCGCGCTCGATGTGACGATCCAGGCGCAAATACTAGACTTGATGCAGAAACTGCAAAAACAGCTTGGTATGGCGATTTTGCTGATTACACATGATCTTGGTGTTGTCGCAAGTATGGCCGACGAGATTGTTGTGATGTATCACGGCAAAGTCATGGAGCAGGGCACGCTTGAGGATATTTTCAAAAGCCCTGAGCACCCTTATCTGAAGGCCCTGATGCGCGCAATTCCGAGGTTTGATATGAAACCGGGGGAGCGATTGACCCCGATCCGCGAGATCAAGCGCGAATCCGACAGCAAATTTCTGCAGCAAGCCAATCCGCGCCCTGTTGCAACAGGAGAGGAAAAGCCGATCCTAGAGGTGCGTAAACTCACCAAGAAGTTTACGACGCGTAAATCCTCATTGTTTGGGGCAAAGCCTGCAGGCGAGGTGCTGGCGGTGGATAATGTCAGCTTTTTTATCAAGCCCGGTGAATGTCTTGGCCTGGTGGGGGAGAGTGGTTGTGGCAAGACAACCCTGTCCAAACTTATTTTGCGGGCGCTGGAGACGACGGACGGAAGCGTGACTTATAATGATCGCGGACGCGATATTGATGTGCTGGCCCTTTCCAATGACGAGCTTTTCGATTACCGCAACAAGGTCCAGTTTATTTTTCAGGATCCGTTCTCTTCGCTCAATCCCCGGATGACTGTGTTCGACATTATATCCGAACCGCTGATCATTCATAACGTCGGCACATCGGCTGAGCGGGAGGAAACGGTGAAAGAGTTGATGACGCTCGTCGGCCTCGATATCCGCTTCCTGCGCCGCTATCCGCATTCCTTTTCCGGTGGGCAGCGGCAGCGGATAGGTATCGCCCGGGCGTTGGCGCTGAAGCCTGATCTGCTGATTTGCGATGAACCGGTTTCGGCGCTGGATGTCTCCATTCAGGCGCAAATCCTCAATTTGCTGAAAGACCTTCAGGCTGAACTCGGCCTGACATATCTCTTCATTTCCCATAACCTGGCGGTGGTTGACTATATTGCGGACAGGATCGCCGTGATGTGCAAGGGTCGGCTTGTTGAAACCGCTCCGAAGGCGGCGTTGTTCAAAAACCCCGTGCATCCCTATACTAAACGCCTTCTCGCGGCAGTGCCGGAACCGGACCCTAATCACCGGCTCAATTTCACAAATCTGGTTGAAGAAAAGGCGTCCAATCCGGAACTCTGGCCCGCACCCTTTACTGCCGATGTGCATACAAAACCTGTTATGATGGATATTGGTGGCGGTCATTTTGTCCGGGTGCATGAGAATACGGATCTGGAGGAATTGCGGCTATGAGAGAATGGCGCAAATTTTTTGGGGGAGTTGCTGTATCGGCGCTGATATGCGCGATCCCGGCGGGCATCGCTCTTGCGGAAGTCCCATATTTTCAGCATTCGGTTCACTCCAAACTCCTTCCCCCGATGGTAGAACGGCTGCCGAAAAACCCGCTGGTGGTAACACCCGGTAAAGATCAGGTGGTTGGTAAATATGGCGGTAAACTCAGGACATTGGTCGGCAGTCCTGCCGATGTAAAATTGATGTTCGTCAATGGCTATGCCCGCCTTGTCGGTTATACGGAAGAGCTGGAGATCGAGCCTGATATCCTCGCCTCCTTCGAGGTAACTGAGGGTCGGACTTTTGTCATGAAGCTCAGGGAAGGGCATAAATGGTCCGATGGGCATCCCTTCACATCGGAAGATTTCCGCTATTGGTGGGAAGACATTGCGAATAACCCGAAGCTTTTTCCTGCAGGACCCCCGGCGGAACTGCTAGTTGACGGTGAGCTGCCAAAGGTCGAGTTTCCAGATCCGTTGACTGTTATCTATTCCTGGTCCTCGCCGAACCCTAATTTTCTTGCCAATCTTGCCGGTGCGGCACCGCTCCTTATCTATCGCCCGTCACATTACTTGAAAACGCATCACATCGAGTATATTGACCGGTCGAAGCTGTCGACAAAGCAGAAAATCAAGCTCAAGGCCTGGGCGGCAAACCACAACCGTCTCGATAACCTTTATAAATTCGATAACCCGGATCTACCGACATTGCAGCCCTGGCGCAATACGACACCCGCCCCGGCAAACCGGTTTGTGGGGAGACGAAACCCCTATTTCCATCGGGTCGACCCGGAGGGCCAGCAGCTGCCCTATATCGATGAGCTGATTTACACAGTGTCAGAGGGTAAGCTGATTCCGGCGAAGGCCGCCTCCGGGGATTCAGATCTACAGGCCCGGGGCTTGCGCCTTCAGGACGCTACCTTCCTGAAGGAGAATGAAAAGCGCTCTCACTACAAGGTAAGGCTCTGGGAAACGGTCCGCGGTTCCCATTTCACGCTGTATCCCAATCTGAACAGTCAAGATCCGATCTGGCGCAAGCTGATGCGAGATGTGCGCTTCCGCCGGGCCTTGTCCCTCGCCATCAATCGGGAGGAAATCAACGATATCCTGTTTTTTGGTCTGGCGGTGGAGGGGAATAATGCTGTTCAGAAGCAAAGTCCGTTCTATACAGAGGACCTTCGCACCAGGTGGGCAACTTTTGATATCGAGACCGCAAATAGTCTGCTGGACGATATGGGCCTGACAGAGCGAAATGATGACGGCACGCGGTTGATGCCGAATGGTGAACCTCTGGTGATTGTGATTGAAACGGCGGGAGAGGAGACGGAACAGTCGGACATTCTGGAGCTGATCAACGAATCCTGGGAACAGGTCGGGGTTGAACTCTTCACCAAACCGTCCCAGCGGGCAGTGTTCCGAAACCGCATCTTCTCCGGGGAAACCGTAATGTCTGTCTGGTCCGGATTTGAAAATGGTGTGCCGACCGCGCAGTCCAGCCCGGCCGCCCGTGCACCGACCAGTCAGACAAGCTATCAATGGCCGAAATGGGGACAGCATTTCGAAACCAAAGGAAAGTCCGGAGAGCCCGCCGATACGCCTGAAGCGCAGCATCTGTTCGAGCTGTATAAAAGATGGTTGGTCACCACCGATAACGATGAAAAGGCGGAAATCTGGCGGGAAATGCTGCACATTCATGCGGATCAGCAATTTACCATTGGCGTTGTCGGGGCAATTTTGCAGCCTATTGTTGTCTCCGATAAGCTGCGGAATGTGCCAAAGGAAGGGATCTATAACTGGGATCCCGGCGCGCAATTCGGGATTTATCATCCGGACCTGTTCTGGTTTGAAAATTAGGTAATCGGGGAGGCCGGAACATTGGGGGCGGGGGAATTTAACGCGATCAAGGCATTTTTCAGTGTGCCGGTTGACGGGGCGGCGCATTTCGGGAAACAATACAGGAATGGCATGGGGGTGGAACCGATGAAAAATCGGTGCCTCGCGGGGCAGATTTGAATGTTTACCTATTTCGTACACAGAGTGCTGATTATGATCCCCACCCTGCTGGTGATCAGTATTCTGACATTCGTTATTATCCAACTGCCGCCCGGTGATTATCTTTCCAATCAGCTTGAAGAACTCCGCTCCCAGGGCGAATCCGCCTCTGCGATGGCAAAAATTGCCTTCTATCGGGAGCAGTATGCGCTTGATAAATCCCCGATTGAACAATATGCGCGCTGGATGGGCTTCTGGCCTGGACCTGACGGCTTTTCTGGTCTGATACAGGGAAACTGGGGTCAGTCCTTCACCTATGATCTGCCGGTGAAAGAGGTTGTGGGTGATCGGCTCGGCCTTTCCTTCCTGATCAATTTCTCGACTATTCTCTTTATCTATATCGTTGCTTTCCCCATCGGTGTTTATTCGGCGACACGGCAGTATTCCATCGGCGACTATGGCTTTACCCTGATCGGCTATCTTGGCCTCGCGACACCGAACTTCCTGCTCGCCATGGTGTTGCTCTATTACGCCAACGTCTATTTCGGTGTTTCCATTGGCGGGCTGATGGATGATAAATATATCAACCAGCCGTGGAGCTTTGACAAAGCAATGTCGGTCTTCGATCACATGATTGTGCCGGTGATTGTCATCGGAACGAGCGGGACAGCCTCTATGATCCGACGCCTGCGGGCAAATCTGCTGGATGAGCTACAAAAACAATATGTGACAACGGCCAAGGCCAAGGGTGTGCCGCGCCTGAAGGCGTTGATCAAGTATCCAATCCGCATGTCGCTTAACCCCTTTATTGCCGATATCGGCAATCTTTTGCCTGATGTGATTTCAGGCTCGGTGATTGTAAGTATGGTCTTGAGCTTGCCGACGGTTGGCCCGCTTCTTCTTGAGGCACTACGCAATCAGGATCAGTATATGGCGGGCTCTCTTTTGATGTTCCTCGCCCTGTTGACGGTGGTCGGCATGTTTGTTTCCGACGTGTTGCTGGCGGTCCTTGATCCACGCATTCGTTTGACCGGGGGGGCGACAAAATGACGGAGACGACCGGACCGAACAAGGAGCCGCCGCTCGAACATTGGTACTCCCGCGAACCGTTCGATCCTCATTCGGTGGAGAAGTTCACGCCGGAGCAGGAACGTTTCTATATGGCGTCGCAATGGCAGATGATGTGGTGGAAATTCCGCCGGCATCGGATCGCGGTCATCAGCGGGATTGTCTTGCTGCTGTTTTACATTTCGATTCTGATATCGGAATTTCTGGCACCCTATGATCTGCAAACGCGGCATACGAAATATATCTTCGCACCGCCGCAGTCGATCCATCTTTTTCATGACGGTGAATTCGTTGGCCCCTTCGTGTATGGTTATAAGCAGCGGCTTAACCGGGAAACCCTGAAGCGCGAATATGAGATCAATACCAGCAAGCCGTATCCATTGCGGTTTTTCTGCGCCGGGGATGAATATGAATTTTGGGGCCTGTTCGATGCGAACCTGCACCTTGTCTGCCCGGCTGAGAAAAAGCTGGCCTCTTTCTTCTGGCTCGGCACGGATCGGCTCGGGCGGGATATCCTCTCGCGTATTATTTATGGCGCGCGGATATCGCTTTCGATCGGATTGATCGGTATTGCCATTAGCTTCACCCTTGGTATTATTCTAGGCGGCATTTCCGGCTATTATGGCGGCTGGATTGATAATGTTATCCAACGAACGATCGAGCTCTTGAAATCCTTGCCACAGTTGCCACTTTGGCTGGCACTCTCGGCCGCGCTACCGGTCACCTGGTCGCCAATCCTCGTTTTCTTTGGATTGACGGTAATATTGGGCCTTCTCGACTGGCCGGGACTTGCTCGTGCAGTGAGATCAAAATTCCTTTCCCTCCGGGAGGAGGATTTCTGCACTGCCGCGCAGCTTATGGGCGCCAAGCCCAAACGGATTATCGGGCGTCATCTGTTGCCGTCGTTTGCGAGCCATTTGATCGCCAGCGCCAGCCTTGCGATCCCGAGCATGATATTGGGCGAGACGGCACTTTCCTTCCTCGGGCTGGGATTGCGTCCGCCAATTACCTCATGGGGCGTTTTGCTCAATGAGACGACAAACATCAATGCGGTGGCGACGACGCCTTGGCTGATCTATCCGGTGTTGCCAGTGATTATTATCGTGCTGGCCTTTAACTTCCTAGGCGATGGCCTGCGCGACGCGGCGGACCCATACAAGTAAATTTCAGGGGCGGAAGATGGCGAGATCGACGGCCCCTTTAACACCGTCGACTTTGCGCGCCTCTCGAATTTCCAATTTTGCCTGAGGTGCATACCCTTGCGTCTTGGCAAGGTCCAGTGCCTCCCGCGTGGTAACACCAGTGGCCTGTTCATCCTTGGCATGCTTGTCGAGCTTGGCGGCAAGATTGACCGGTTCCCCGATCACTGTGTATTCTAACCGGCTGTTATCGCCGACCGCGCCGAAGACAATTGCCCCGACAGCGGAGACGAAACGAACCGTCATGGGGTCTTGTTTGTCCGCCGTTCGATCCTTCGACCATGCCGCTGCCTCTTTGTTCAGGTCTTCCATCGCGCGCAGGCAATCGGCCGCGTAGTGCTCCGTTGGGACCGCCGCGCCGAAGGTGGCGAGAATCCCGTCACCGAGAAACTTGTCGATGGTGCCGCCGTGTTTCTGGATCACAGGCACCATGCGGGACTGATACTCCGTCAGCAATGAAATCACCTCGTTCGCCGGCCGTTCCATGGATAGTTTTGTAAAGCCCTGTAAATCGCAATGTAGGATTGCCGCCTGTCGGCTTTCGCCGGTCCCGGGCTCGATCCAGCTTTCTGAATGGGTAATCTGAGCGGCGATTTCCGGGGAGAAAAAGCGGGAGAGGTCCGCTGCCGCGGTCGCCTGCGCCACCGAATGGATCAACAATCGCCGCGCCCGGACAATGACGAGAGCAAGAATAAGGGTCACCACGACGATGCTGATGACCTTGTCAAACTCCGCGCCGAGCAGGATTTTATGCGACATGGTGAATTCCACATAATCGCGGGTGATCTGTGCCATGCCGTCTTCCAGATGCACGGCATACCCCAACAGGATGAGCCAACCGATTGCCGCCGAGGCGCCCGCGAGTAGGACATAGCTCGCCTCGAACCGGAGGGCACGAAGGGCGATAAAGATAAAGACATAGAGCAAGGTCGGCGCCTTCAGGTAGAAGGACGGCGGCTGTTCATACTGGATATGAAAACTCCAAATCAGGAACATCAACAACGCCATATCAGCGATAACAGAAAGACTGATAAACCACCACGGCATCCTGCCGAAATAGGCGAGCAGTAGGCGAAGTACTGTAAACACACCGTAAATCATAAGCGCATAAGGCACGGGCGCAAACATAACATCAGCGGCGAATGTCTTCGGCGACAGGGCGTATAGGGTGGAGAAGGTGATGACGATAAACACCTGTACCCAGGCGATCAGGATTTCCGACTGGGTCTGTTGGCGCGTGATGGCATCTTGCACCCGCGCCGGCAACTTCCCGTCGATCTCTTCACCCAGTATGGCTTTTTTAATGCTATTCCACATTCCCGTCATATGCGCTCGCTTTCGATAACATGGAACGCACAACCCTTCATAATTATGTGATCGCCCGCTTTTGCAGCCAGAGACTGGTCTCCACCGCCCCATCGGGGATCGGCAGACTTCCGGCAGATGATTGTGCCAGCGCGTCTTTCATGCGGCTCGCGACATAGGCGCTTGAAAATATCAGCTCATAACCTCCCCCGAGAAAAAGCGGGGCGGCAAGTTGCTGTTCGTTATAGCCTCGCCAGTCCCAGCTTTCGGGATAGTCATCGGGCAGGAAGATATCATGGATGTGGATAAATACGCCCGGTGGGAGAGAGGGCAGGATATCCAGAAACAGGCGATCAACATCGCTGCCCGGCATGGCAATGTGGCTGCTGTCGATAAACAGGAAATCACCTGCGGCAAGTTTGGTGAAAGGGTCATTTCCTGCCTCATGCAGCGTCTTGTGGATCACCTGAATGGGCAGGGTTTCGATTGTAGCGCGGGGGGCGGGATCAATCGCGGTGAATTTCGTGGTGAGATCACCATCTTTGATAGCACGCGCCATGAAGCGGGTGGAATGGCCCGATCCGACCTCGACAATATGTGCCGGTTTTTCTTTTCGCACCATGGCGTAGGCGATTGCTGCGTCCAGCCGGGGGAACCAGTCCTGCTCAAACCGTGGCTCAGGCGGCGGTAAAGTGCCGAAGCTTTCGAATGCGCCCCGATAAGTAGCCAGATCATCCAGGTGTTTCGCAAAATTAGCTTCGCGCGCTGCCATGTATGTTTCAATAGCGGGGTAAGATCCGCGTCCCGTCGCCTTGGGGAGGCTCGCGGCATAGCGATAAGGAATAAAGAACCCCTCCTTCTTCAGTCCGAGGACGGTATTGAGGCCCATGCGCAGGCGACGCAGATTCATAGTAGGTCTTTCCGAAATTCAGATGTTTGACTATTTTGCATGGCGCGGCTGCGGCAATCTCTTTATGGTCGGGCTCAACTCAAGAAAAGCAAAAAGGATACTGGCAATGGGCGCATCTTTTCATATCACTGTTGAAAATACCACTCTTAGAGTGCGCCTAGACAATCCGGCGCAACATAACAAGCTTTCGCCAGCGACCATGAAGGCATTGAGGGAAGGGCTGACAGAGAAATCAGATGATAAATCGCTCCGCGTCATGGTGTTGACCGGTACGGGGAAAAGTTTTTGTGCGGGTGCTGATCTTGGCGAGCTCGGTCGTTATAATTTCGATGAGAATCCTTTGGAACAGCTGACTGATGTGGTGGAGCGGCTTCCATTCCCGACGATCTGTGCGTTAAACGGCGGCGTGTATGGCGGTGGGGCCGACCTCGCCCTTTCCTGCGATTTTCGCATCGGAATCACGTCGATGAGTTCCTTTATTCCGCCTGCACGCATCGGCATTCACTATCCTCCGGCAGGCCTCGCACGTGCTGTCGCGCGGCTCGGGCTCGGTCCGGCGAAACGCTTTTTTCTCGCTTGCGAGAGGATGCCCGCCGAAGAATTGAAGGCCATCGGGTTCCTCGATTACCTTGTTGAACCAGACGAATTGGAGGCACGCACGGAAGCCCTCGTTCTGGATATTGCCGGACTTGCGCCGCTGTCCTTGCGCGGCATGAAAGAGACCCTTAATGATATCGCACGCGGGGAACTCGATGTGGCGAAGGCTCGCCAGTTCCAGCTTCAATGCCTGCAATCGGAGGATTTTACCGAGGGGAAGCAGGCGTTGGCGGAGAAACGCTCCGCCAACTTTAAAGGGTCCTGAACTCGCCTCAGATCAAAGGATGAATTTGGAAAGGTCCATATTCGTCGCAAGCTCGCCGAGATGCTCCTCGACATATTCCTTGTCGATATTGATGACAGTGCCGCCTTTATCGGATGCCTGAAAGCTGATCTCCTCCAGCACACGCTCCAGCACTGTATGCAGCCGCCGCGCACCGATATTCTCAACTGCGGCATTTACATCGGCGGAAATGGCGGCAATTGCCTCGATCGCGTCATCGGTGAAGTTAAGATGTACTTCCTCCGTCTCCATCAAAGCGACATACTGCTTGATCAAGCTCGCTTCCGGCTCTGTCAGGATACGTTTGAAGTCATCCTTGGTCAGTGCGCGCAGTTCCACCCGGATCGGCAAACGTCCCTGAAGTTCGGGCAGCAAATCTGATGGCTTGGCGATATGGAACGCACCGGAGGCAACAAACAGGATATGATCCGTGCGGACCGTGCCGTATTTTGTACTGACAATCGTGCCTTCGATCAGCGGTAGCAGGTCGCGCTGCACGCCTTCGCGGCTGATATCCGCGCCCTGACGGTCACTTCGGGCACAAATTTTGTCTATCTCATCGAGGAAAACGATGCCATTGTTTTCAACAAGCTTGATGGCATCCCGGACGACAGCATCTTCATCGAGTAGTTTGTCGCTTTCCTCGTCTATGAGAACTTTGTAGCTGTCCTTCACAGGCATCTTGCGGGGTTTTGTACGCGGTCCGCCAAGCTTGCCGAGCATGTCGTTGAGGTTGAGCATTCCCATCTGGGCACCCGGCATTCCCGGAATATCGAAAGTTGGCATGCCACCGTTTCCGGTATCAACCAGTTCCAACTCGACCTCCTTGTCGTCCAGTTCGCCCTCGCGCAGCATCTTGCGGAATTTCTGTCGTGTATCGGGGGAGGCTTTATCACCGACCAGCGCATCAAGCACTCGCTCTTCGGCGGCGAGTTCCGCTTTGGCGATTACCTGCTTGCGTTGGTCCTCGCGCACCATATTGAGCGCGATTTCCATCAGATCCCGGATGATTTGCTCCACATCGCGACCGACATAACCAACCTCTGTAAACTTGGTAGCCTCGACTTTCAGGAAGGGCGCATGGGCCAGCTTGGCAAGGCGGCGGGAGATTTCCGTTTTACCGACGCCAGTCGGACCGATCATAAGAATATTTTTCGGCAGCACTTCTTCGCGCAGGTCTTCGGGTAACTGCTGCCGACGCCAGCGGTTACGCAGGGCAATGGCAACGGATTTCTTGGCGTCCGACTGGCCAATGATGTAGCGGTCCAGTTCGTAGACGATTTCCCGCGGTGATAAATTAGTCATTCTTACCGATACTTTCGATGATAACATTTTCGTTGGTGTAGACGCAGATCTGGGCGGCTATCGACATGGCTTTCTGGGCGATGTCTTTCGCTTCCATATCCTCGCGATCCATCAGGGCTCGCGCTGCGGACAAAGCGTAGTTGCCGCCTGATCCAATGGCGATGATCCCGTCTTCCGGTTCCAGCACGTCGCCCGTTCCGGTGAGGATCAAGGAAACATCCTTGTTGGCAACGGCCATCATGGCTTCCAGCCGACGGAGATATTTATCCGTCCGCCAGTCTTTCGCGAGCTCGACGCAGGCGCGGGTCAGGTTACCCGGATGCTGCTCCAGCTTGCCTTCCAGCCGCTCAAATAGCGTAAAGGCGTCAGCCGTCGCACCGGCGAACCCTACGATGACATCATTTTTTGCGCCGATACGGCGGACTTTTCGGGCGTTGGACTTAATTACTGTCTGACCAAGCGATACCTGACCATCACCGGCAACGACCACGGTTCCGTTCTTGCGCACGGACAAGATTGTCGTCCCGTGCCAGCTTTCATTTTTTTCGGACATAGATACTCTTCATTTTTTGAACTTGCCATGACGATGTAACTATTTTGCCGCACGGGTCAAGGTGCAAAGGGCTTTGTCCTTGATGATGCATGTATTTTTGGCCGTGCCTTTCTTCACAATCACGCAGGTGGAACGTCATTTTCCCGATATGGACGCTGAAAAAAGGAGAGATTGATGGAAACTGTAAGTGATCAAACAGAAACAATTGATGATGCTGCCGAACGCGCCTCGAACCTTCGGGCAATATTCGAGATACTAAGTTATATTCATGCCGATGCGCTGAAAGACAACTACAGGGAGCTCGCGGATCGCATCGAATTTGCCCTCAATCTTGCCGAAGAGGTCATTAAGAATGGTGGAAATGCAACAGCGATATCTGGCCCACACACAAATGTGCAGATTGGAGCGGCAGCCGTTGCGCCCGTACGCAACGATGACGCAACCCTGTAACTCGATCTTTCGCAATTGTCGTTGTCTCTAAGGCTTGGATTTCTGCACCGTTCCTGCTATATCCTCGCCAGGTATTGACGCGGTAAGCGGCCTGGCTGAAAGGAAAATTCATGCGCGTAGGAACGGTTAAGCGGAAAACGAAGGAAACCAGCATTGAGGTTGAACTCAATCTTGACGGTACGGGAGTGTATGATGTCAAGACAGGTATCGGTTTTCTCGATCATATGCTGGAACAGCTTTCTCGCCACAGCCTGATGGACCTAAAAGTGCGCGCGGATGGCGATTTGCATATCGATTTTCACCATACAACGGAGGATAGCGGCATTGCCATCGGGGAGGCCTTTGCGGCAGCTCTCGGTGATTTAAAAGGCATTCGCCGCTATGCCGAAGCACATATCCCGATGGATGAGACATTGACGCGGGTGGCGCTTGACATTTCCAACCGACCTTATCTGATCTGGAAGGTGGAATTCAGCCGTGACAAGCTTGGAGAGATGGATACGGAACTTTTCAAGGAATGGTTTCAGGCGTTTGCGCAGGCTGCCGGGATCACGCTGCATGTTGAAAATCTCTATGGCACCAATAATCATCATATCGTGGAAAGCTGCTTTAAGGCGTTGGCGCGGTCCTTGCGTGATGCCATAGAAATTGATCCGCGTTGCGCCGATGCTGTCCCCTCCACCAAGGGAGTACTGGGCGGCAGCCTCTAGCTTCGAACCACCGCGCACGCGCGGGAGAAATTGTACCGGATATGGAAACAGTAATCATTGATTATGGCTCGGGGAACCTGCGCTCGGCTGCGAAGGCATTTGAGCGTGCCTGCCGTGAAAGCAATCTATCCATAAAGATCAATGTCACGAGTGATGCGAATGAAGTTGCTGCCGCCGACCGGATTGTCTTGCCTGGTGTAGGGGCTTTTCGCGCTTGCAAGAACGGCCTCCTTGCCCTTGATGGCATGGCGGACGCTTTGCAGGAGGCTGTCATTGAAAAGGGACGCCCGTTTTTCGGTATCTGCGTGGGGATGCAGCTGATGGCGAGCCAGGGAATAGAGCATGGCACGACGGAGGGGCTTGGCTGGATCGGCGGGGATGTCGTAAATCTAGCGCCCGATGATCCGGGCCTGAAAATTCCGCATATGGGCTGGAACGAGCTACAGGTTCAGGCAGCCCATCCGCTCTTTGACGGGATTGCAAGTGGTCAGCATGTCTATTTCGTACATAGCTATCACCTCGCAGCACATGACCCGGACCATATTCTGGCAACCGTCGATTATGGGGGGCCGGTCACGGCGATTGTCGGCCGGGATAATATGATTGGCACACAGTTTCATCCTGAGAAAAGCCAGGAGACGGGCCTTCGGCTCATTGCAAATTTTTTACGGTGGAACCCTTAACATGGTGGATAGGACCAGGCATATCCAGCAGCCAGTGATCGAAGCGATCAAGGAACTCGATCAGGCTGATATGGACGATCTTTGCGAAGCGGCGGAGGAGGCTATTCTTGACGGAAACGGGTTTGGCTGGCTGACGCCGCCGCGCCGCGCCGTGCAGGAGAATTTCTGGAAAGGCGTGTTGATGGTACCGGTACGGGAGCTTTACTGCGCCCGTTTTGAAGGACGCATCGTCGGTTCCGGCCAGCTTTTGAAGCCCTTTTCCAATAACGAGGCGGGCGCCCATATCGGACAGGTGGCCACCTTCTTCATCGCGCCCTATGCGCGCGGCTATGGGCTTGCCATCGGCCTTCTCGCTGTAATTGAAAACAGTGCAAAGGAGCAGGGCATCAAGATCCTGGAAGTGGATGTGCGCGAAACCCAGACGGCGGCCATTGCCCTCCTTGAGGCGAATGGCTATGAGAAATGGGCATCCAAGACAAACTATGCCTGGAATGGGGAGCGGTATGTCGATGGATTTTACTATAAAAAAGAACTGGCGGAGCTAAAGCGTGATGAACCTCTATCCGGCAATTGACCTGAAGGATGGCAACTGCGTCCGCCTACTTCGCGGCGAAATGGACGCGGCGACGGTCTTCAATACCGACCCGGCGGATCAAGCGCTCGCGTTCAAGAAAGCGGGCTTCGAACGCCTGCATCTTGTTGATCTGAATGGGGCATTTGAGGGTAAGCCGGTCAATGCGGCGGCTGTTGAGAAAATTCTAGCTGTTACCGATGTGCCAGCGCAGTTGGGTGGCGGCATTCGTGATCTTGCGACTATTGAGATGTGGCTTGGCAAAGGATTGAGCCGGGTAATTCTCGGCACTGTCGCGCTGCGGGATCCGGGGCTGGTGAAGGCAGCCTGCAAGGAATTTCCGGGTCATATCGCTGTCGGGATTGATGCGCGGGGAGGCATGGTCGCCGTGGAAGGTTGGGCGGAGACAAGCGAAACCTCCGCCCTTGATCTCGCCTGCAAATTTGAGGATGTAGGCGTTGAGGCTATTATCTATACCGACATTGATCGCGATGGCGCGCTTCAGGGTGTGAATGTTGAGGCAACGCGCGATCTTGCCGCGGCGATTTCCATTCCGGTAATTGCGTCCGGCGGTGTGGCCTCCATCGTCGATATTGAGAAACTTCTCGCCGTGAAAGAAAGTGGGATCGAAGGAGTTATCATCGGCCGAGCGCTTTATGACGGACGGATTGACCCTGCCGCGGCGCTGGAGCTTGTGAGGCGTGAAAATGCTTAAAGCTCGCGTCATACCCTGCCTTGATGTGAAGGATGGCCGTGTCGTCAAGGGCGTGAATTTTGTCGATCTGATTGACGCAGGTGATCCCGTTGAGCAGGCGCAGGTTTATGACGCACAAGGAGCGGATGAGCTTTGTTTCCTCGACATCACCGCCACATCGGACAACCGTGAAACGATTTATGATGTGGTGCGGCGGACGGCGGAGCATTGCTTTATGCCGCTCACTGTCGGCGGTGGCGTGCGGCAAGTAGAGGATGTGCGCAAACTCCTGTTGGCGGGAGCGGACAAGGTGTCGATCAATAGTGCGGCGGTCAAGCGCCCTGAATTTGTGCGCGAGGCGGCGGAGCAGTTCGGCAGCCAATGCATCGTTGTCGCCATTGACGCCAAGCAGACCGGACCCGACAAGTTTGAGATTTTTACTCATGGCGGACGGGAGCCGACGGGTATTGATGCTGTGGCATGGGCCAAACAGATGACGGACTATGGCGCGGGTGAAATTCTGCTCACCTCCATGGATCGTGATGGCACGCGCTCGGGCTTTAATATTCCGCTCACGCGTGCAGTAGCCGATGCCATACCCATACCCGTCATTGCATCAGGTGGTGTGGGTACTCTCGATCATCTGGCGGAAGGTATTCGTGATGGCCATGCGACGGCAGTTCTTGCGGCGTCGATTTTTCATTTTGGTGAATTCACGATCAGAGAGGCGAAAGAGGCGATGCGGGATGCCGGCATCGCGGTTCGCCTGGAAGAGGACGCGGCATGAGTAATGAAGAACTATCCGGCCTGGACAGACTGTATGCAACTGTGGCGGCGCGCAAAGGAAGTGATCCGACAAGCTCTTATACTGCCAAGCTCTACACGAAGGGCAGCGCTAAGATCGCCCAGAAGGTGGGGGAAGAGGCCGTTGAGCTTGCCATCGCGGCGGCACTTGAGGATCGTGATGAAATTATTTCTGAGAGCGCGGATCTCCTCTATCATTTATCCGTTCTTTGGGCGAATGCGGATGTTGACCCGGCCGATATCTATGCCAAATTAGAGGCGCGTGAAGGCCAGTCCGGCCTGGCAGAGAAGGCGGCGCGAAAAACCGACGGAGAGAAGAAAAATGGCGTATGATAACGACAATATATTTGCCAAAATACTGAGAGGCGAACTTCCCAATACCACTGTTTATGAGGATGAAAGCATTCTCGCGTTCAACGATATCGCGCCCAGAACGCCAATCCATGTTCTGGTGATCCCGAAGCGCCCTTATATCGATATGGATGATTTCGTGATCAATGGCTCACCGGAGGAGGTCAGCAATTTCTTTGCCAAGGTTGTCGAGATTACGCATCAGCTTGGCCTGCGTGAGGATGGCTATCGATTGGTCGCCAATACGGGCAAGAATTCCGGCCAGCTGGTACCGCATTTCCATATTCATATCATGTCTGGCAAGCCACTGGGTGAGGCTGGCATGACTGAAGGAATGTCGGGCGACTGATCAGACCGTGAAGTAGGGAAGGCGCTGGGCGTCTTCAACAATATAGATGCCGAGTGGTTCAACCCGCCCGCGGATTTCAGTGCTTTCATGGGCTAGCTCCGAGAAATCCTCCGCCACGAGATTTGCCACCTTGTCCGAAAAAATAAGCTGGCTGGAATATTCCTTTGTCAATGATTCGAGACGGCTTGCCGTATTGACCGGATCGCCGATGGCGGTGATAGAGGTAGCAATGCCATACCCCATCTGACCGACGATTACTTGCCCGACATGGATTCCGATGCCGATTCTAAGCGGTACCGGTAGATCTGATTTGAGATTCTCGTTCATTATTTCAAGCTCTTTAGACATTGACCGGGCGGCGTTCAAGGCCATGCGGCTGGCGGTTTTGCTATTTTCGTTCAAGCCAAACAGCGCCATGACGCCATCCCCAATGAATTTATCGAGATGACCGCCATTTGCCTCGATCGCCTCACCCATATGCCGAAAATACTGGTTGATCACGAACACCACGTCATAGGGTAGTTTTTGCTCGGAAAATTTGGTGAAGGCACGTAAATCTGCGAACAGGATTGCGATTTCCTTCTCCTGCCCTTGCAGATAGGCAGGTTGATTAAAGGCCTGACGCACGGTGGCAGTCGCCGGTAGAAGCGGAATGACCGACACGTCTCCAGAGGGAATACTCTGACAGGCGAGGCGAGTCCCCAGCGGGGCGCCGACGCGACGTAGAACGGCTGTTTCCTTGTCACTCGGCGGGTTCAATTTATCCCATCCCTTCAAAATTCGGACGCGGCAGGTGGAGCAGCGGCCCCGACCGCCGCAAACCGAGGCATGGGGAATACTGCCAAGTTGGCTTGCCTCTAGAATAGACAGGCCTGGCGTTGCGAGAACTGTCTTCTCATCCGGATAGCTAATGGCGTTTACCTTGCGTCGACGGTAGCGGATTGTCCAGTAGATCCGGCTTAGGATGAGCAGGCCAAGCGCCGCGAACATAACCTGAAAACCGATATCCCGGGTCGAATAAGCCCAGCCGATAAGGTCTGGCGGTAAATCGAGGCGCGCGAAAAAGGTTTCCCGCCAGACGGCATCAGCATTCAGTCTTTCCAATTCATTCGCGCCATTAATAAACCCGCTCAAAGAGACAATCGGCAAGATCAGAGCAAGGCTATAGAGGAGGGGAAATGTCTTGTCGTACCATGGCTTGAGCCGAAGCCAGAAATGAATGCCCATACAGCCATGCAGCCAGGCAATCACGAGCCCAAGACTTTGCAGCAGCGCCTGAATCGGAGTCGCGACCCACAAGCTGAACAGCACATAGCTATAGCTATCGTCGACGCCGTAAACCTCATGGGCGACGCGGGTGCCGATGATATGCAGAAGAACAAGTGGCGGAATTAAAAGTCCGAGGATGATTTGTAAGACATCCTTGCCCGCAAGGCGGCGGTAGGAGCGATGACGAAGTAGCTTGTAAAACACCAGTGCGATATGAAGGATTATGGCGCCCAACAACAGGATTGTACCGGGTATGCTCCGCCAGAAGCTAAGAAAAATGTCCCGGCCCATCTCCATCGCGTTCAGGGAAATGAGGCCCAGCGCGTGATTAATAAGATGACCTGCCAGAAAGATCATTAGCACAAGGCCGCTTACCAGCCTGAGCCGGTCCGGCCGAAGGGCCATCCTTAACGTTGCTGTTTGTCGTTTCAGGCCCTTTGGCAATGTCATCCGCTATGCCCTTGCATTTATGCGGCCGCGAGTTTTTTCTGAAGCAATTCCTTCAAATCCGCTGTCGGACGGGCGCCGTAATGGCTAATGATCTCCGCTGCCGCCATTGAGCCGATCCGCCCGCTTGTGGCGAGATCATGTCCATTGGTGTAGCCGTAAAGAAAACCGGCGGCGAACAGATCACCTGCGCCCGTGGTATCAACAACTTCAATGTCCTTGTCGGCGGGAATTGTATGAACCTCCGACCCTTTGACGATGATTGAGCCTTTTTCACTCCGTGTCAGACAGGCGATTTCCACCTGTTCGCGCACGGCGCCCAGCGCGGCATCGAAATCATCCGTCTCATAAAGGGATTTTATTTCATCTTCATTTGCAAAGAGAATATCGACGCCGCCTTCGATAAATTCCTGAAACTCCGCGCGGTAGCGATCAACGCAGAAGCTGTCGGACAGAGTGAGGGAGACTTGCTGGCCCGCCGCGTGAGCAATTTCAGCTGCTTTACGAAAAGCCTGTTTGCCATTTTCCGGATCCCACAGATACCCTTCCATATAGGTCACTTTCGAGGCGGCGATAATCTCCGGGTCGATATCGTTCGGCCCAAGCTCGATACAGGCGCCGAGATAAGTGTTCATCGTTCGGTGCGCATCCGGCGTTACTAGGATGAGGCTGCGTGCGGTTGCTGCGCCATTTGACGATTGTTCGGTTTCGAACGTGACGCCGGCGGCGTGGATATCATGGGTGAAAATATCACCGAGCTGATCATTACGGACCTTCCCGACATAGGCACATGCACCGCCAAGTGAGGCAATGCCCGCTGCTGTATTTCCTGCCGATCCACCGGACATCTCGATTGCCGATTTCATCTTCGCATAGAGTTCCTCTGCGCGGACCATATCGATAAGGTTCATCGAATTTTTTACAAGATTTTCCGCCTCCAGAAAGGCGTCATCGGTTTTACTGATAACATCGACAATGGCATTGCCAATACAGGTTGTGTCAAACATCCGCTTCGTCATAATATTCCCGCTCGTTACTCTGGCATCGGGGGAGTATAGTCGCTCGAACCAAAGGGGCAAGAACGCTTTGCGTCGCATTGCGATTTAGGAGGAAACAGATGACGGATTTGGTAAAAATGACGGCAACGGAGGTTGTTGGCCTCCTGAAAGACGGAAAAGTCTCGCCGCGGGAACTTCTTGATACGTCCGAGGCACGGATCAAGGAAACCGATGATGCCGTCAACGCCATGCCGACGCTCTGTTTTGATCGCGCACGTGCGCATGCGGCCAGGCTGGAAAAGGAAAACCCGTCTGAGCGGCCTGATCTACATTTGCACGGGCTTCCCATCGCAATCAAAGACCTGACTCCGGTTAAAGATGTTCGTTTCACCTCCGGCTCACCCATTTTCGCGGACAGGGTTGCTGATTTTTCTGATGTCATGGTGGAGCGTCTGGAGGAAAGAGGTGGTATCGTTGTCGGCAAGTCGAACACGCCGGAATTTGGCGCGGGCGGTCAGACCTTTAATGAGGTATTTGGCACCACAACCAACCCCTGGAACACGGAACGGACGCCGGGGGGATCCTCTGGCGGTGCCGCGTCGGCACTCGCGGCCGGGCAGGTCTGGCTTGCGCAAGGGAGTGATTTGGGCGGTAGCCTTCGGACACCGGCGAGTTTCACCGGTATTGTGGGGTTGCGTCCGTCGCCAAAGCGGATCGCCCATGGCCCGTTGGGTTTGCCGTTCTCGACCTATCCGGTGGAGGGGCCGATGGCCCG
Source organism: Sneathiella sp. HT1-7 (assembly GCF_020731145.1). Lineage (GTDB taxonomy): Bacteria > Pseudomonadota > Alphaproteobacteria > Sneathiellales > Sneathiellaceae > Sneathiella. The sequence continues at coordinate 948,091 of NZ_JAJFZN010000001.1, forward strand.
CAATGTGCCAGACGCGGCGCTGTTCCTCGATGTGATGGCGGGCTCGCATATTCTTGATCCGAGCAGTTTGCCTGCGCCAGAGACGACTTACGTGGATAGCCTGAAGGATATCCCGAAGTTTGGCCGTATTGCTTATAGTCCAGATCTGGGCCAATGCCCCGTCGATCCAGAAGTTGCCGATATCTGTGCCAGAGCAGCGGAGGATTTTGCGCGCTATTGCCGCGGGGTGGAAGAAGCCTGTCCCGACCTGCACGATGCGGAGGAGATTTTCCAGACCCTGCGGGCTCAAATCTTTATCGCCAACCACGCGCCCCTCCTTTCGGAGCATCGCGAGAAGCTGAAGCCTGAGGTTATCTGGAATATCGAGAAGGGCGCAAAGCTAAATGCTGACGACATTGGTGCGGCGCAGCGGGCGCAGGGCAATCTTTATCAGCGGGTTGTTGCCTTTTTCTCTGAGTATGACTTCCTGCTTACACCAACGTCTATCGTCCCGGCTTTTCCCCATAAGCTGCGCTATATTGAGGAAGTGAACGGGGTCAAATTCGACAATTATATGTCGTGGCTGGCGCTCCCGTCCATGTTGACAGTGACCAACTGCCCGGTCATATCAATCCCCTGCGGATATACGAAAAGTGGCCTTCCTGTGGGCCTTCAAATCATGGGACCGAATGCACGCGAGGACCGTGTCCTGCAGGCGGCCTATGTGTTTGAGCGGGATCACGATTATGCGTCGCGGGTGCCGATCAATCCAATTACACCGGCGTAGGGCGTTAAAATCTTGCACATGGGCCGGGAAATACATACATAATCCGGGACTTGGTTCGTTAGACTGAAAAGGGCGTATTTTGTTTTCTGCAATCAGTAAGGCCATCGCGCAGCTCGACGATAAGGCATTCCGGTCAGTTCTTTTGAGGGCGCTGGCACTGACCGCCGGTATTTTCATTCTTGTCGGCTTTGGAGCAACGGAGGCTTTCTCCCTTGTTCCCGAATTTGAATATGGCTGGATCAACACGGCGATCAGTTTTCTTGCGGGCCTCGGATTTCTGCTCGGTGGATTTTTTCTGTTTCCGCTGGTGATCAGTGCCCTGATCGGCCTGTTTCTCGACGACATCTCCGACGCGGTGGAGAAGAAGCACTATCCCGATGATGAGCCCGCCCATGATGTCCCGGTCCTTTCGAGCATCTGGGATGCGGTTAAATTTCTGGCATTGGTCATTGTCTGTAATATTATTGTATTGCCGCTTTATTTCATCCCGGTCATCAACCTATTCGTTTATTACCTGCTGAATGGCTACCTGATCTCTCGCGAATATTTCCAGATGGTAGCGATCCGTCATCACGACGTGGAGGAAGTAACTCGCCTGCGCAAGACCAACGCATCGGAGCTTTATTTAATGGGAATTGTCATCGCTTTCTCACTGACCATTCCGATTCTCAATCTGATCGCACCGATCATTGCGACGGCGGCCATGGTCCATCTCTATAAGAAGCGGGCGGGAAGCGTGCCTAAAAGCCGCGAGCTTGTTACCTGATGAAAAGGTTCACGGCGATTTGTGCGGTGCTTTTGTTTGGCCTGTCAGCTTGTGCACAAAGCCCGACGGCCTCTCAGCCTGAGACTGAGAAGCCAAAGAAAGCCGCGGCAATATTCGCGCCGCAAAAATCCACGTCGAAATCCGTCGTTCCTAAGCCGGCCCTCAAACCGCCGGTCGTTGCCGCGATTAAGCCCCGCATATTGCTGGAGCCAGCCGTTGTAATCGGCAAAACGTCAACGGAGATAAAAAATGCGTTCGGCGATCCCAACCTGCTGAGGCAAGATAGTCCGGCGGAAGTCTGGCAGTATCTTGCGCAGGGTTGTGCACTGCATTTATTTTTCTATCCGGGAACCTCCGGGGAGGCGCTTGTCGTCCGGCATATTGCCATCAATGGGCGCAGCATTGAAAATTTTTCTGACCTGGATCGTAAGCAATGCTTCAACGATCACCTCAAGGCCGTTGGTGCGGAAGAGACCTTTGTTGCGAAAAAGGCGTCCTGACGGCACATTGGGCCGGCCGAGGCTTTACGCGACTGTTTTTCCCTTGTACGCGCAAAGATCAGCGACGATGCAACGATAGCATTCGGGTTTGCGCGCCTTGCAGATATATCGTCCATGCAGGATCAGCCAGTGATGCGCATGGCGGAGATATTCTTTCGGGATTGCTTTTTCGAGTTTTTTCTCGACTTCCAGCGGAGTTTTGCCGGGCGCAAGACCTGTGCGATTGCCAAGCCGGAAAAGATGGGTATCTACGGCGATTGTCGGCTGTCCAAAGGCAATATTGAGTACGACATTCGCCGTTTTCCGGCCAACGCCTGCCAGTTTTTCAAGTTCTTCACGAGTCTGGGGTACTTCGCTGTTGTGATCGCGTATCAAAGCCTCACAGAGCTTGATGACGTTCTTCGCCTTGGTTTTATAAAGCCCGATGGTCTTGATATAATCGCGCAGCGTATCCTCGCCGAGGTCAAGAATTTTCTCTGGCGTGTCGGCAATGGCAAACAGTGGCCCTGTCGCCTTGTTCACCCCGACATCCGTCGCCTGCGCCGAGAGGACCACCGCGACAAGCAATGTGAAGGAGTTGACATAATTCAACTCCCCTTCCGGTTCGGGATTATTTTCTTCAAGGCGGCGAAAAAATTCGCGGATATCGGCTTTTTTCATCCTATGTTATTGGCATAGGTGGAATTTATGCGCAATAATCAATCTGGAGGATTGAGCGATGCCGACAGTAGATGACAGAATGGAAGAAGATGACGCGCAGACTGGCGCGGAAGGGTCTTTCTTTATGTCGCTTCATCCGAACCGCAGTCTGTCGCAATCTGGCTTTGTTATCCTGATGAGTAGTGTCGCCCTTATCAGCTTCGTTTCCGGGCTGTTGTTCCTATCAATGGGCGCTTGGCCGGTTTTTGGTTTTTTTGGACTAGACGCGCTATTGATCTATTACGCTTTCCGGCTCAATTTTCGTGCGGCCCGGCGCTATGAGACGATAAAAATTCACAAGGACCTGTTCACTATTACGCGCATTGCGCCCGATGGTGCAGAGAAAATAGAGGCGTTCGATGCCTATTGGTCGCGGACGATGATCGAGCGGGGGCAGCTATGTGTGACGAACCGGGGCAAATCCTACGAGATTGGCAATTTCCTCGGTGAGGATGAGAAGATCGAAGTTCAGGGGCTGATCGCGACAGCTCTTGATACGTACCGCAAGGGCGGCGTTCTTCAGTCGCCGAGCCCGAGCACGTCCATCATATCGTAATTTCCAGCTGGTTTGTCTTTCGCCCAGAGCGCCGCACGCACGGCACCACGGGCAAATATGGAACGATCTCCTGCTTTGTGGGTCAACTCGATCCGTTCATTCTCGGCGGCGAAGATCACCGTATGATCGCCCACGACATTTCCACCGCGCAACACCGCATAACCGATGTCGCCGCGCTTGCGAGCGCCGGTGATACCGTCCCGGCCGCGATCAGCTACATTGTTATGCTGGACGCCGCGTCCGGCGGCGGCGGCCTTTCCGAGCAGCAAGGCTGTTCCCGACGGAGCGTCGACTTTGTGATGATGGTGCATCTCAAGGATCTCGACGTCAAACTCATCATCCAATATGGTGGCGACTTTCCGCGTGAGCTGGGCGAGTAGATTGACACCGAGGCTCATATTCGCACCCTGAACAATCACGGCACTGTCACCACAAGCGGTAATTTCCGCCTGCTGTTCATTGCTGAGGCCTGTTGTTCCGATGACAAGGATTTTACCGCTCTTTGCGGCGAGTTTCGCATGCGCGACAGAGGCGGCGGGCGCAGTAAAATCAATCACCGCATCGGCTTCACCAAAAAGATTTTCTGTGTTCTCAGCAATCAGAATGCCGGAGGGTTCCAACCCGGCGAGAGCATGGACATCCTTGCCAATGTCTGGGGAACCTGCAGGTTCTGTCCCGCCGCAAATCTCGCAACCTGCGGTTTCGCTCACCTGTTTCACCAGCATCCGGCCCATACGGCCTGCCGCGCCAACAATACCAATTTTCAAATCGCTCATGTCACAATACCCTTTTTATCGCGCCACAGGATGTAGCACAGTCGGACGATTGTGGCGAGATGGTATTGAAGTAGAGGTTCGCTAGTCTTTCAGGTCGGCAAGGAAATCCTTAACGCGGGAAAAGAAGCCTTCGGATTCAGGGCTATGGGCACCCTTGCCCTCTGCCTCGAATTCCTTCAACAACTCCTTTTGGCGTTTGCTTAGATTGACCGGCGTTTCCACGATCGTGTGGATATACATATCGCCATGGCTATGGGAATTCATGATCGGCATGCCCTTGCTGCGCAGCCGGAACTTGCGCCCTGACTGGGTGCCTGCGGTAATGCTGACCTTTGCGCGCGCGCCCTCCAGAGTTGGGACCTCAATATCGCCACCCAGCGCCGCGGTTGTGAGTGGAATGGGAACACGGCAATGTATGTTCTGACCATCGCGCTGGAAAATCCGATGATCCGCGACAGTCAGAAAAATATAAAGATCGCCGGGCGGTCCGCCACGCATGCCCGCCTCGCCCTCGCCGGAGAGGCGAATGCGGTTGCCGTCATCGACGCCGGCCGGAATATTGACTGAAAGGGTTTTTTCCTTGTTCACTCGGCCCTGTCCATGGCAAGTTTTACAAGGGTTCTTGATAACCTGCCCTTGCCCCTGACAGGTTGGGCAGGTCCGCTCTATGGTGAAGAAGCCTTGCTGCGCACGGATTTTGCCCATTCCCTGACAGGTATCGCAGGCTGCCGGTTCTGATCCAGCTTCCGCGCCCGACCCGTCACAGCTTTCACAAGGTGCGGTTGTCGGGATTTTCAGTTCCATTTTTTTGCCGTGATAGGCATCTTCAAGGGAGATTTCGAGGTTATAGCGCAGGTCAGATCCACGTGGGGCGCGGCTGCGGCCACTTTGCTGGCCGCCCATAAAATCGCCGAACAGGTCTTCGAAAATATCGCTGAACCCGCCGCCAAAGCCCTGAGCGCCACCGGGGCCGCCACCATTTTCAAAGGCGGCATGACCATATTGGTCGTAGGCACTGCGCTTTTGCGGATCTTTTAAAATTTCGTAGGCTTCATTGACTTCCTTGAAGGCGGCTTCTGCACTGCTATCACCGGGGTTGCGGTCCGGATGATATTGCATCGCCTTCTTGCGATAGGCGGATTTTATCACAGTGGCGTCAGCATTGCTTTCCACCTCAAGTATTTCGTAATAATCGCGTTTGGCCATTAGTATCAATCACTTAACGAATGCCGCCTCGATCCGGATTTTTGGGACCGAGGCGGTATGTTTGGAAGACAGGATTTTAGCGGTTTTCCTCTAATAAATCCTTATTTGTCTTTTTTATCTTCGTCGACCTCTTCGAAGTCAGCGTCGACGACATCATCATCGGAGGCTTCGCCTTGTTCCTGGCCTTCGGCACTCGCTTCGCCCGTCTCTCCACCCTCTTGCGATTGAGCATAGAGTGCTTCACCGAGCTTCATCGACGCTGCCTGTAACGCTTCCATCTTGGCCTTGATGGCCTCGACGTCGTCGGCTTCCTTGGCTTCTTTCAGCTCTTCGAGTGCAGTTTGGATCGGCGCCTTGACGTCGTCGCCTACTTTATCACCGGCCTCTTCAAGGGTTTTCTCCGTCGCGTGAACAAGGCTATCGGCCTGGTTCAAGACTTCGACTTTTTCCTTGCGGGCCTTGTCTTCGGCGGCATGCTCTTCGGCGTCCTTGACCATTTGGTCGATATCAGATTCGCTCAAACCACTGGAGGCTTGAATCTGGATCTTCTGTTCCCGACCCGTGCCCTTGTCTTTCGCCGAAACATTGACGATACCGTTCGCATCAATATCGAAGGTCACCTCGATCTGAGGCACACCACGCGGTGCCGACGGGATCTCGGTCAGGTCGAAGTTGCCAAGCAACTTGTTGTCGGCCGCCATCTCGCGCTCACCCTGGAACACCCGGATGGTCACGGCCTGCTGGTTGTCTTCGGCAGTTGAGAAAGTCTGGCTCTTCTTCGTCGGGATCGTTGTATTCCGGTCGATGAGACGGGTAAAGACACCTCCCAGCGTTTCGATACCGAGGGAAAGCGGTGTCACGTCGAGCAGCAGAACGTCTTTCACGTCACCCTGTAGAACGCCTGCCTGAATGGCGGCACCAATAGCGACCACTTCGTCTGGGTTCACGCCCTTGTGGGGTTCGCGACCAAAGAAGTTTTTAACGGTTTCGATAACCTGCGGCATACGGCTCATGCCGCCAACGAGAATGACTTCGTCGATTTCGCCTTTTTGCATTCCAGCGTCTTTCAGCGCTTTCTCACAGGGAGCGAGCGTGCGCTTGACCAGATCTTCGACTAGACGTTCGAACTGTGACCGGGTCAGTTTGAGCTGCATATGCTTCGGGCCGGAGGCATCCGCCGTGATAAAGGGCAGGTTAATTTCCGTTGACTGGGAGGATGACAGCTCAATCTTCGCTTTTTCGGCGGCTTCCTTCAGGCGCTGCAATGCCATCTTGTCAGAGCGCAGGTCAATGCCCTGCTCCTTCTTGAACTCATCGGCGAGATAGTCGACCAGTTTCAGGTCGAAGTCTTCACCACCGAGGAAAGTATCTCCATTTGTGGAGCGCACTTCAAAGACGCCATCACCGATCTCAAGGATGGATACGTCAAACGTACCACCACCCAGGTCATAAACCGCAACGGTCTGGTTCGCTTTGTCCATGCCGTATGCAAGGGCCGCGGCTGTTGGCTCGTTGATAATACGCAGGACTTCAAGGCCGGCGATCTTGCCTGCATCCTTGGTTGCCTGACGCTGCGCGTCGTTGAAATAGGCAGGAACCGTAATTACGGCCTGACTAACGGTTTCACCAAGATAGCTTTCTGCTGTTTCCTTCATTTTCTGAAGAATGAAGGCTGAAATCTGGCTTGGGGAGTATTTCTCGCCGCGGGATTCGACCCAGGCGTCGCCATTGTCGGCCTTGACGATCTCGTAAGGGACCATCGCTTTATCTTTTTGAGTAGTTTTATCGTCGAACCGGCGACCGATAAGCCGCTTGATCGCGAAGAAGGTATCTTGCGGGTTTGTCACCGCCTGACGCTTGGCGGATTGTCCGACGAGCTTTTCGCCGTCTTCCGTAAAGGCGACCATTGATGGAGTCGTCCGCGCGCCTTCTGAATTCTCAATGACCTTTGCATTCTTGCCATCCATAACGGCGATGCAGGAGTTGGTCGTTCCCAAGTCAATTCCGATTACTTTAGCCATCATATCCTCTTTAATATTGGCAGATCAAAATAGCCAACTTATGCACCATAGTGATCCCCAGGATTTAAAACGTGTAAGTCTGTTGCCGTGTATATAAGTTCGAAACAAATTCAGTGCAAGGGCCGGAGTGGCCGTGCATGGACATAAAGTTAAATTTGCGAAAAGTCGAAGCGGCCCAAAATGGCGGTATGTCTGCCATGCTTAATCCTCACTTTACCTTGTCACCGGGCTCTGATACGAGCAATAGAAGATATAATCAAAGATCATAACAGGGAATCCGTGTGACGTCCGAACCACCCAGCCGCGGCAATCGCGCTGCCTCCAGCTTATTTTCGCCGGATGAAACCCGCGGACTATTGAGTGCGTTTGGCGCCTTCCTCGTCTGGGGCTGGTCGCCGGTGTATTTTAAATGGCTCTCGCATGTTTCGCCGATAGAGATTATTTCCCATCGTATCATCTGGTCTTCGGTGCTGGTTCTGTTGCTAATTGCATCAACCCGCAAAATCGGCCAGCTTTTGGAAATCTACCGGGATCCGCGCCGGCTTTACGTCTTTGTGCTGACCACAGTGCTTATTGGAGGTAACTGGTTGACTTTCGTCTGGGCTATATCCAACGATCGCATTTTGGAAGGAAGTCTCGGTTATTATATTAATCCTCTGGTTAATATCGTGCTTGGCATGATTTTTCTGGGTGAGCGGGTCAATAAATGGCAGACGGTGTCTATTTTATGTGCTGTCGCGGCGGTAACCATCCTGACGATACAGGTTGGCTATCTGCCTTGGATTGCCCTTGTTCTCGCATTTTCCTTCGGGTTTTATGCCCTGCTTCGCAAGAAGGCCGGTGCGGACAGCGCCGTTGGACTGGTTGTCGAAACAACCTTGTTGTTTCCAGTGGCGCTCGGGTTTCTGCTTTATTTGACGTTTACTGCGGATCCCGCGACCTCAACGGAAACGCCAACAGGGTTTCTGTTTGATACGAACACTTTACTGTTGCTGATCGGGACAGGCGTGGTGACGGCAACACCGCTTATTCTTTTCACGACTGCGGCAAAATACCTGAAATTCACAACGATCGGCATATTGCAGTATCTCTCGCCGACCATGCATGTTTTTATCGCGATATATCTTTACAATGAACCGTTCGATCAGTCGCGGCTGTTTGCCTTTGCACTGATCTGGCTTGGATTGATTATTTACAGTGTGGATGGCTACCGGGGGCGGCGTCGCCCCGCGGCACAATAAGGTGTAACTTCTCGGCTACACCTTCTCATCGACATGGGCGTCGGTGCGTTTCTGGCCGCCCTTTGACACCCCGACCATGGCCGGACGCAGGAGTCGGTCAGCAATTACGAAGCCAGCCTGTGTCACCTGAAGGATGGTTCCCGATGGCACGGAAGGGTCTTCAATCTCATACATTGCCTGGTGCAGGTTCGGATCGAATTTTTCGCCTTTGGGATCGATTCTCCGGATTTGGTGTTTTTCCAGCGTGTTGAGAAGCTCTGATTCTGTCATTTCAATGCCGGGCAATACATTCTTCACATCCGGATTCTCGCGAGCGCTATCAGGAATGCTTTCAATTGCGCGCCGGAGGTTATCGGCAACCCCCAGAATATCACGGGCGAATTTTGTTACCGCATATGTGTGGGCATCCTGTTTTTCACGCTCTGCTCGGCGGCGCATATTCTCGACATCCGCCATTGCCCGGAGCAATTTGTCTTTTAAATCGGCTATTTCAGCATCTTTCTCGGCGATGATATCAACTTCGCCTGCTTCTTCGTGCATACCGGTTTCGGGGCTTGCGTCTTCCGCGCCCTGTGCCGAGGCGTCTGCCGCTGCTTGTGCTTCGTTTTTCATCTTTTCACTCTCCTCCTGATCGTTCAGGGGGGGCTGCTTCTGTTCGTTCATTCTGTCTGCTTCCTAATCCAGCAATTTACCGATTACCTTTGCGGTATAATCTACCATCGGAACGATACGCGCATAGTTTAAACGCGAGGGACCAATGACTCCAATGGCGCCAACGATCTGTTCCTGACTGTTCTGGTAAGGAGAAATAATCATTGATGTGCCTGAAAGCGAGAAAAGATTATTCTCCGACCCAATAAAAATTTTCACGCCGCTTCCCTGCTCAGCCAGTTCCAGCAGCTTTATCCGCTCTTTCTTGACTTCCAGTGTATCGAACAGGTCCTTGATTTTTTCAAGATCTTCAAGGGCCTGCACATTCTGAAGTAGGTTGGCGTGACCCCGAACAATGAGCGTCTCCCCACCTCCCCAGCTCGCAATATCATGGGCGATCAAATCCTGTGTTAATTCATCAAGTTGCGCCTGATGATTGTCGAGTTCACGCTGAATTTCCTGTTTGGTTGCCTGCAAGCTTCGACCGGAAAGTTTTGCATTGAGGTAATTGGCCGCCTCTCGCAGCCCTGAATCGGTAAGACCCGGCGGCAGTTCAATGGTCCGGTTCTCGACCATGCCATTTGCAGTCACAATAATCACGAGTGCCCGGTCAACTCCAAGCCGCACAAACTCTATCTGTTTGATTGAGCTATCACTTTTAGGGGCAATCACCAGCGATGCGCAGTTGGACAGGCCAGACAGCATAGAGGAGGCTTCGGTGAGCATTTCCTCCATGTTTCGTCCATCAACCGCACAGCGGGCCTTGATATCAGACCGTTCTGCCTCGGTCAGGTTGCCAATCTCCAGAATGCCATCGACGAAAAGCCTGAGGCCTTGTTGTGTCGGCAGGCGCCCAGCCGAGGTATGAGGGGAATAAAGAAGGCCCGCATCGGCGAGATCCGCCATCACGTTGCGGATCGAGGCCGGGGAGAGGTCCAGCTCGCTGATCCGTGACAGTGTGCGTGAGCCGACGGGCTCCCCGGTTTGCATATAAGTTTCCACTATATGCCGGAAGACATCTCGGCTACGGTCGTTAAGTTCCTGTATTGTCATGTCGATTTCGTCATGAAACGTCTAATCCCTTGTTGGTCTAGAATGTAGTGACGCGGGAGGCTTGCGTCAATCTGGCACAGCGGTTACAACAAGCGCCAATCTTATTTCATCGATTAAAGGAAGTCTTATGCGCCCTTCTGGCAGAGCCCCCGATCAATTGCGCGACATTGTTATGGAACCCGGTTATGCCAAGAATGCGGAAGGGTCTTGCTTCATCAAATGCGGCGATACCCATGTACTCTGTACCGCAAGTATTGAGGAGCGAGTGCCGCCTTTCCTGCGTAACACGGGAAAAGGCTGGGTGACGGCGGAATATGGTATGTTGCCCCGTTCCACCGGATCGCGCATGGGTCGGGAGGCAGCGCGTGGCAAGCAACAGGGCCGCACCGTTGAAATTCAGCGTCTGATTGGCCGCTCTTTACGGGCGCTGGTCAATTTCGAAGGCTTTGGTGAACGTCAGATCACGGTCGACTGCGATGTGATTCAGGCCGATGGTGGGACACGCACGGCGTCTATTACTGGCGCCTATGTTGCGCTCTATCAGGCCTTTGACAAGCTTGTCGAGCAGGGGAAAATTCTTGAAATCCCAATGAAAGGGCAGGTGGCGGCTGTTTCCTGCGGTATTTACAAAGGTACGCCCGTTCTCGATCTTGATTATCCCGAAGACAGCAATGCGCAGGCCGATGCGAACTTCGTCCTGACGTCTGGGGGGCAGATCATCGAAATTCAGGGTACGGCCGAGGAAGATCCCTTTTCCGAAGCCGAATTTGGATCTCTTTTCTCACTCGCCAAGAAGGGTGTGACGGAGCTATGTGCCCTGCAGCGTCAGGCCCTCGGCATTTGAGTGGCCACCGAAAATTTGAGGGCGGAAAACTGGTCGTTGCCAGCCATAATCCGGGCAAGGTGCGCGAAATCGGTGAACTGCTATCCGCCTTCGACGTGGAGCCGATCTCAGCGGGCGCATTAGGTCTGCCCGAACCTGTCGAGGATGGCGACACTTTTATCGCCAATGCCGAGATCAAGGCGCTTGCTGCGGCAAAGAGTGCGAATATGGTGGCGCTCAGCGATGATTCCGGTTTTGCGCTGGATGCACTTGATGGTGCGCCGGGCATTTTTTCCGCGCGCTGGGCTGGTCCAACGAAGGATTTTTCCGTTGCCATGCAAAAGGTTGAGGACGAACTCAAGAAACGTGGCGCCATGACGCCTGAGAGGCGCAAGGCCCAATTCATCTGCGCACTCTCGCTCGCCTGGCCGGATGGTCATGTGGAGAGTTTCGAGGGCCGGGTCGTCGGCACCGCTGTCTGGCCACCTCGCGGAGACCAGGGATTTGGCTATGATCCTATTTTCCTGCCCGATGGCTATCAGGTTACCTTCGCGGAAATGGAGCCGGAAGAAAAGCATGCCATGAGCCATAGGGCTGATGCCTTCCGACAACTGATAAATGCCTGCTTTAGCCGAGAATAGCACCCCCGATCCCGGATTTGGCCTTTATTTTCATTGGCCCTTTTGCCGGAAGAAATGCCCTTATTGCGATTTCAACAGCCATGTGCGCGAAGCAGTGGATCAGCACCGCTGGACGGCGGCACTTTTGCGGGAATTGGATTATTTCGCGGATCAAACGACGCAAAAATCGCTGACCAGTATCTTTTTTGGCGGCGGGACCCCTTCGCTTATGACGCCGGAGACAGTTGCGGCACTAATTGAGGGCGCGCGGTCGCGATTTACTTTTGCCGATGACATCGAGATCTCGCTAGAGGCTAATCCGACGTCCGTTGAGGCGTCTTCGTTCGCGGGATATGGTGATGCCGGTGTGACGCGCCTATCCCTCGGAGTGCAGTCGATGCGTGACGAGGCGCTAAAATTCCTCGGGCGGGAACATACCGCGGGGGAAGCTTTACAGGCGATCGAATTGGCGCGAAAGAGTTTTGCCAATATTTCCTTCGATTTAATATACGCACTGCCGGGACAGAGTGTTGCGGATTGGCGATCCGATCTTGAGCGGGCACTTATCCTTGCCGGGGACCATCTCTCGCTCTATCAGTTAACAATTGAGCCGAATACCGGCTTTGCCGGGGCGGTCAGGCGCGGTGAATTTGCTATACCGGTTGAAGAAAATGCCGAGGAACTGTTTGAGGTAACGCAAAACATTTGCGCTGATGCCGGACGACCTGCCTATGAAATATCAAACCATGCCCGACCCGGATATGAGTGCCGCCACAATCTCACTTATTGGCGATATGGTGAATATATCGGTGTCGGCCCCGGTGCGCATGGACGGGCGATGCGAGAGGGCGTGCGGACCGCATTTCAGCAGAAAAAACGTCCGGAAAGTTGGCTCGAAGCCGTAGAGACGGCAGGCCACGGCACCGATATAACCGAACCGCTCATTCACCGTCTCGAATGCGCGGAGGAAATGTTGCTGATGGGTCTGCGCCTTGACGAAGGAGTCTGGTTCGAAAATTTCAGCGCCGCTATCGGCGCGCCCATGCAAGAATTTCTACGACACGACAGACTGGCTTCCCTCGTCGAAGCAGGGTTGATGGAGATGGATGATCAGAAGCTCCGCGCCACAGAGCGCGGCCGCCTTGTCCTCAATAGCTTATTGCCGGAAATACTAGTTTAACGCAGGAGCGAAGCTTTCCGGTTCCGGCTCGAGAACCAGCTGCTTTTTCGGCCCGACTTCCAGAACGGCAAGGCCACGTTCCGCAATGCCATTCTCGGGAAAGCGGAAGATGCCGTCATATCCGGTAAAACCGCTCGGGTTTTCGATGGCATCCCGTGAAAAGCGAATATCGGCAGGATCAAGTGCCATTACCCCCGCCAGCGCCATGGCGTCATAGGCAAGGCTGGCAATGCGTGATGGTTGATAGCCATAGAGTTCAGTAAATCTTTTCTGAAAAGCGGCCGCTTTTTCAGGTGCTGGCGCGGAGAACCAGCCGCCGACCAGTGCCGGTTCTGCCGATAGGGACGGGTCTTCCCAAAGCCCGGTGCCGATGAACTGCACGACTTCCGGGTCGACGTCGTAATAAGAAACCAAGGACGCCAACTCTTTTAGCCGAGCGCCTCCTTCAGGGATGATTAAGGCATCGAATGTCACCTCGCCAAAGGTATCCAGTTTCTCTAGACGTTTGACATAGGCTTTTGATTCGGCATCTTCCTTGGCTGCGTATAGTTCGATTTCCTTTTCCAGCTGCTTTTGCCGTAGCCCGTAATCGCCCAGTATTTTAGCGATTTCATGCAGATCCTGTGATCCGGCGGGAACATCAGTCGGATAGCGCACCGTACGATCGAGGGAGAGGCCAAGTGCTGTACTTGTCTCGGTTACATTCTTGACCACCGCATCACCATAAGGAGAATTCGGGGCCAGAACCGCAAAATTAAACAGGCCTTGCCGATAGGCGAATTCCATCGCCCGTTTAATTTGCTGCCCGACCGTCAGGCCCATGACATAAACGCCATCCCCGGCCACCGTTGTGTCCGTGGAAAAGGTGATAACATTGACGCCGCGTTCGCGCGCGAGGGGGCGCACCGTCGCGACGGAGGAAGAAAAGAGGGGGCCCAGGATAAGCTCCGCACCTGACACCAGCGCTTCCGCCGCCGCGCTTTCCGCGCCGCGTGGCGTGCCTTTCGTATCGAGGGGGAGCAGTTCAAGCTGGCCATTTCCAAGATCGAAAAGGGCGATATTCGCCGCGCGCAACAAATCATTACCAACGGCGGCGGTCGGGCCAGAGAGCGGCAGCAGAATGGCAATCTTTATTTTCTCTTCCGTCAACGCCTCCGGAGCGCGCAGACCAATAACGGCGGGCGCAGGCTCAATCAGGCGGACAAGTGGGTCAACTGTCGGGGTGTCTGAAAGATCTTCGGTTGACGGTGTGCGTTCCGGCGGGAGCAGATCCTTCAGATCTTGGGTGGCGGTTGTATTTGTGTTATCTTTTGGCTCGATCTCGGCGATTTTTGCAGGCTGACATGCTGTTAGGATAAAAGCCAACAGGCTGACAAGGCCAACATAAGTCAGTGAGTTCCGGTTTCGTTTAAGACATGACGTCATGGCAGATTTCGCGGGAAACAATTTTTCACTCCGTATGTCTTTTTGTGAAATTCCTAGCCCAAAAGACTAGGTAACCCCTGTATGGGGAGCAAGCAAATTGTTGATTACGGCATTATAAACAGGATGATGAGGCGACATTTTGGCACATCTAACAAAAGAAGCGCTGAAACATAAACGCCGCCGTGCCTATTTCAGGGGCCGCACTGCCGAATATCTGGCGGCAACGGCGCTTCGGATGAAGGGATACCATATTGTCGCCCGAGGTTATAGAAAACCGTTCGGTGAAATAGATATCATCGCCCGGCGCAACAACCTTCTTGTCGCCGTTGAGGTCAAAGCCCGGCCGCGATTCGCGGAGGCAGCAGAAGCCATCAGTGCAAAACAGAAACGCCGTATTTCACGTGCGCTAGAGGCCTTTGTCATGGAACGGCCAAAATTCGATGGCTTTAATGTCCGCTTCGATGTGCTGCTTGTCACCTCCTTGTGGAAATGGCCGAGCCATATTGAAGGGGCGTGGGAATAGGGGTTGAAGAGACCCTTTAAACGGAAACGAATTGGATTTATAGTGCCGTGACAATCATAGTTAAAGGCGTATCGGAATGAAATTTGTTGCTTATGCTCTTCTTGTCTTATCGTCCTTAATAGCGCTGAGCGGTTGCACCCCAACGGTGATCCTGGGTGGGGCGGCAATCGGAGGCGTTGCGGTCGCGGAGGAACGCTCCGTTGGGACGGTGATTGATGATGCAACCATCAAAACGCAGGTCATGAACGCCATCTTCCAGAAAAGCGAACCGATGTTTACGTCGACTTCGACGACTGTCATTGATGGCGTCGTTCTGATCACGGGGGAGGTGCCGACGCCAGAGGATCGGGTGACACTGACGCGTCTGATATGGGGCGTTAAGGGTGTGAAGGAAGTGCATAATGAGGTCAAGGTTGCGGATAGTGAGACGGTTGGCAGCTTTGCCTCTGACAGCCTGATCACGACAAAACTGAAACTGCAGCTCTTGCGCGATCCGGAGATTTTGAACATCAATTATTCGGTCGAAACGGTGGATGGAACAGTCTACCTGATGGGGATTGCTCAAAACGAGGCAGAACTGCAGCGGGTGAAAAATCATGCGAAAGAAATTTCCGGTGTCCGCCGCATCGTCAGCTATGTCAAAATGAAATCAGAGCTGAACTCAGCTTGAACTGATTGTCCGGGCGGGATAGGGTCCCTCTCAACAAACCAAGCGGCGCATCACTTTATAAATAAAGGTCGGGAATAATGAGTCTTGCCGTAGCCATTCAGATGGATCCCATCGAGAACGTAGATATCAACGGGGACAGCAGTTTTGTCCTCGGCTTGGAAGCGCAAGCGCGCGGCCATGGCCTCTATCATTATGGCCCGCAGGATATGTCCTTTTCGCAAGGACGTATTATTGCAAATGCCCGCCCGGTCCAGTTACGGCGTGAAGCGGGAAACCATTTCACCGCGGGAGAGGCGGAGCGAATCGACCTTGCCACTGTAGATGTGGTGCTGATGCGGCAGGATCCGCCGTTTGACATGTCCTATATTACGGCGACCCATTTGCTGGAGCATATCCACCCGAAAACCTTGGTGGTGAATGATCCGGTGAGCGTCCGCAACGCGCCGGAGAAGCTTTTCGTCACCCATTTCGACGGTATCATGCCGCCAACGCTTATCTCCTCCAACCTTGAGGAAATAAAGGGATTCCGCGCCGAATTTAAAGACATCATCATCAAGCCGCTCTATGGTAATGGCGGCGCGGGTGTATTCCATCTCAAACCGGAGGATGAAAATCTGACGGCTCTGTGTGAGATGTTCACACAATTTTATCGTGAGCCGATGATCGTACAGAAATACCTTCCCGAAGTACGTGAAGGCGACAAGCGGATCATTCTTGTCGACGGCGAACCGGTCGGCGCCATCAACCGTGTGCCGCAAAAAGGTGAGGTTCGCTCCAACATGCATGTCGGCGGGCAGGCCGTCAAATCCGCTCTCACCAAGCGGGAAGAAGAAATCTGTAAAGCTATTGGCCCTGCGCTGAAGGAACAGGGCCTAATCTTTGTCGGGATTGACGTAATCGGGGACTACCTCACGGAAATCAACGTGACATCACCGACGGGACTGCAGGAGATCAATCGCTTCGACGGTGTGAAGTTGGAGGCAACCATTTGGGATTGCTTAGAAGAAAAGGTCAGCAATTCCGCTTCTTGCTAGTTTTCACAAGCCTAAATTTTAACCATGAAGATTCTTTCGGCACATGCTATCGTTGTGCGCATAATGATATGTTGAACCGAAAGTTGACATGCAGGCGAAGATAAAGACCGTGGCCTTTCAAGGGCTGGAGGTGCGCGAAGTGGATGTGCAGGTGATGATGGCCTCTGGCCTGCCTGCCTTCACCGTTGTTGGCCTCGCGGATAAATCCGTTGCGGAAAGCAGGGAGCGGGTGCGCGCCGCGCTCACTTCCCTTGGTATTGGTCTGCCGCCCAAACGCATCACTGTCAATCTCGCGCCGGCTGACCTCCCAAAAGAGGGCGCGCATTATGATTTGCCGATTGCACTTGGCATCCTCGCCGCGATGGGCGTTCTCCCCGCTGAGGAACTTGATGATTATTATGTCTTGGGCGAACTCTCACTCGATGGCAGCTGTAATCCGGTAACTGGTATTTTGCCTGCTGCCGTCGCTGCGGTGGGAGAGGATAAGAATATCATCTGCCCGGAAGCCTCGGGACCTGAGGCAGCCTGGGCCGGTGATCTGAATGTGTTGGCGCCCGCAAACCTTCTCGCGCTCATCAATCATTTCAAGGGCACGCAGGTGCTTACCCCGCCTGCCCACGGTGATATTATTGATGAAGCACTGTCACTGAGACTTGAAGATATCAAGGGGCAGGAAACGGCGAAGCGCGCCCTCGAAGTAGCGGCGGCAGGTGGGCATAACTTGTTAATGACGGGGCCGCCGGGCTCCGGCAAGTCGATGCTGGCGGCGCGACTTCCTGGTCTGCTCCCACCGCTCGACGCGGCGGAGGCGTTGGAGGTTAATATGATCTCCAGTATCGCTGGTGAAATGAAGGAGGGTCGGCTTTCTCGCCGGCGTCCCTTTCGCGACCCCCATCATTCCGCGTCGGTTGCCGCCATGGTTGGCGGCGGGCGCGGAGCGAAACCGGGGGAGGTTTCGCTCGCCCATCTGGGCGTTCTGTTCCTCGATGAATTACCGGAGTTTAACCGGCAGGTTCTGGAATCCTTGCGTCAGCCGGTGGAAATCGGCCGGGCGGTGGTGGCGCGGGCCAATCTGCATGTCACTTACCCTGCGAGTATGCAGTTGATCGCGGCGATGAATCCTTGCCGCTGCGGTCATCTTGACGATGCGTCACAGGCCTGCGCCCGGGCGCCAAAATGCGCTGTTGAGTATCGTTCCCGCATTTCCGGCCCAATGCTCGACCGGATTGATATTCACGTGGATGTGCCCGCTGTATCTGCTGCTGATCTGACATTACCACCTCCGACCGAGACAACCGAGATTGTTGCCGCTCGCGTGGGCCGGGCCCGCGAAATTCAACGCGATCGCTATCAGGGTATCGATCATGCGACGCCGATCCGCACAAACTCGGATGCGGAAGGTGAGGTGTTGGAACGTTTTGTCCAGCCGGATAAATCGGCGACCGCGCTTTTGCAGGATGCTATCGGCAAGCTAAAACTTTCTGCGCGCGGTTACCACCGGGTTTTGAAAGTCGCGCGTACCTTGGCCGACCTTGCCGAGAGCGAGCCCGTCACCCGATCCCATATCGCCGAGGCGCTGGAATACCGCCGCCGCCTCGCGATGAACGGCTAGCGCTATTTATCCTTATTGACGTCGAGGGTTTCCAGATGGCGGCGGGCTTCGTCGCCTGCGGGGGTGTTGGTCGCAATTTCCAGAACTCGCAGCCAATCTTTGCGCGCCAAATCCCGTTTTTCCGCCGCCTCATAGAGGATGCCACGTTCGATCAGGGCGTCCAGCTGATCAGGCTCCAGCGACAGGGCGAGTTCCACGTCCTCTAACGCACGGGCATTATCGCCCAGATGCCGCCGGGCGGCAGCTCGAAAAGTAAGTGCATCGGGGCGCGCTGGGTCAAGTTTGAGGGCAAGGTCAAGGTCATCGAACGCACGTTTGTAGTCGCCGACCTTCGCCATGATACGGCTTCGGTCGACAAGGAGGTTGATGTTTTCGGGTTCAATCTCCAGTCCCGTCGTGGCGACGGCGAGTGCGCGCTCATACTCTTCCGCCAGCAACCAGACATTGGTCGCCTGAGTTAGTACGGGAACGAGTAGAGGGGAGCCGGCCCCCTGCATATCCTCCGCCAGTTCCTCCAGTGTCAGGGCCGCATGGTCATATTTCTTCATCGCGACAAGCGCGAGCGCAACACAATGACGGGCCGGAAAACCACCGCCTGCATCGCGCCAGGCAAGGGCAGATTCAAAAGCTTTTTCCGGTTCTCGCCGGGTCAGGGTCAGGCAGGCTTCATACTCGCTTTCCTGCGTCCGCACACCATCAGGTGCCCCCGCTGCCGAAGTGAGAAGTGGCCGGGCGGCCAGGGATATGGTAAGTGCCATAAAAAGGGTTAAAAATCGCGCGAACATGAAATGCCTTAAATTGGTCTTGATTCGACCCTACATGCCGAATACAGGATTGATTACATTGGGAGTTCTACCATGAACAGACTGGTTGTTGCCACTATCGCTTTTCTAAGTTTCGTCCCCCTTGCGGCGGCGGAAATGCCTCATCGTTCCCATATGATGCAGGATCAAGTTGTTCTAAATTTGACGACGGAAGGGTGGGTCAAGACCGATACCGCCAGAGTGTCGGTCTATGTTGAACTTGTTCAGCAGGAAGAATCGGCAGATGCGCTAAAAAACCGTATTGATGGATCGCTGCAATCCCTCGCCAAGGATGTGGACTGGCGCATTACGTCCTCCCGTCAACAGCTTGATCAGACCGGGCTTAATCGCTGGTATGTAAGCGCGGAGGCGCGTATCCCCGAGGCGGCGCTGGCCGGTCTTCAGGATCGCGCAAAAAAAGCGAGTAGCCCGGGATATAAGGTGACGATCTCTAACGTGGATTTTACACCGTCATTGGCAGAGTTTGAGCAGTTGCGCGGGGACTTGCGAGCGCAGATCTATCTGCAGGCCCTTGATGAAGTGGCGCGACTGAACAAGGTAATGTCCGGCGGGGAGTATCATGTCCGCAAGGTCGATTTCGTCCAGACCTATCCAACACAAAGCATGGATGCGTCCCCGCGGACAATGATGATGAAGTCCAATGCCGCGACAGAATCTTCCGGGTCGCAGGGTGGCGCGGAGCTTTTGGTCTCCGTCAAGCAATCGGTGTCGGCGCTGATCGTCCTTGGCCGGATTGACATGCCCAACCCGAAACAGGAGTAGCATGGACAAAAGGTTATTCTGCTTTGGCTTCGGCTTTACGGCCCGCCAGATCGCGACAGACTTTCCAAATTGGCGGGTGATGGGAACGGGCCGGTCCCCCGCTGATGACGCGACGCAGAGGGGCATTCCCCTCTACCCCTTCCGCCGGGATCAGCGGATAGAGAATTTCAATGATATTGCGGCAGATGTGACTCATATCCTCCTTTCCATCCCGCCCGACGAGATGGGAGACCCGGTCTATGATGTGATGGCGTCGGAACTCCTACGCCTTAAGAATTTGCAGTGGGTTGGATATTTGTCGACGACTGGAGTGTATGGCAACTTCAATGGTGGCTGGGTCGATGAAGAAAGTCCCTATAATCCTTCCGGGGAGAGAGGGGGGAGGCGAATGCGGGCGGAGCAGGCTTGGCTCAGCCTATATGAGGCAAACGACTTGCCGGTTCATATTTTCCGCCTGCCTGGAATTTATGGCCCGGGGAGAAACCAGCTGGTGTCGTTGAAAAAAGGGAAGGCCCGGAGAATCGCCAAGCCGGGTCAGATATTCTCACGTATCCATGTGGCTGATCTGGCGGCGATTCTTATGACCTCAATGGAAAAGCCAAATCCCGGCGCAATCTACAATATTGCCGATGATGAACCGGCACCGCCGCAGGATGTTGTTGCCTATGCAGCTGAACTTTTGGGGATCGCTCCCCCACCTTTGATTGACTTCGAGGATGCTGACCTTAGCCCTATGGCGCGTAGTTTCTATTTGGACAGTAAGCAGGTCAGTAACGCAAAAATTAAATCAGAGCTTGGGATTTCGCTCAAATTTCCTACCTATAGGGAGGGTTTGGCGGCTTTGCTTGATGGTGAAATCGGTATATAACCATTCTCTAGACTGTTTTTTGACAGCCGTATGGATCGGTAAATGGCACGAACGAAATGCTTTAATCGCGACGAGGCGCTGGAAAAGGCCATGCAGGCTTTCTGGGCCAAGGGCTATGAAGCGACCTCCGTTCAGGACTTGGTTGACTGTATGGGCATCAACCGGGGCAGCCTTTATGATACTTTCGGTGATAAGCATCAGTTGTTTCTGGAGGCGCTGGATCAGTATGGCACAGGCGCGCTCTTAAGGACGGACGTCCTGCGTCAGGATGGCGATGCCCGCGAAATTCTGTCCAGGTTCATGTATGTCTTTATGCAAAAGCAAGTTATGGACCCGAAGCGCCGGGGCTGTTTCATGACCAACGCAGCGGTTGAGCTTTGCTCCCGCGATGATGAGTGCGCTGAACGTGTGCGTGTCTTTTTTGAGGACATGGAAGACGCCTTAAAAGAGCTGATCAGCCGCGGCCAGCGCGACGGAACTTTCAAGACAAAGCGCGACGCGGCCAGCCTTGCCGCCTTTTTTGTAGGTGTGATGCAGGGAATGCGGGTTGTTGGTAAAGTAAACCCGAACGAGAAAGTTCTCGGTCCCATGGTAGATGTTGCGCTGACGGTTCTGGATGGCGAATGACTGAATTCGGCATTAACCTGTGGGGCGCGACATTCCAGGCGATCTCGTTCCTCTGCCTCATGGCAATTCCTTGGACGGATGGTAAAATCCGGCTGATTGTGGCGTTGGTTGCGGCGGCAGGACTTCTCTCGATACTTGCTTTCCAGTTTTATATCGGTGTTGTAAAGCGTGATTATGGCTTGGGCATGGACCTGATGCTGGTCACCATTCTCAATGCCCTCCTGTATTTTGCAATCAGCTGGGGGCTGGAGCGTGTGTTCCGCCTTTATCTTCTCAAACGAAAGAAAGACCGGCAACCGCCCGTATCATGATCTGTTCATAATATGGGCTATTAGGGCCTTGGCTTCCGGGCTGTCCCATTCCGCCGGGCCGATAAGGCGGCCGACTTCTTCCCCTTCGGCATTAAGCAGTATGCTTGCCGGCAGGCCGAAAACCCCGGCATTGCGGCCGGACTTGACTGTTTTGTCGTTTAGCGCAGCCAGGTTTCTGATCTTGCGCTTTTCAAAAAAACTCTTCACTTTTTCCATGCCTTGCAGGTCCTGACCGATCGCGAGCACTTCAAAATCCTCACCACCAAGTTCACCCTGCAGCCGATCGAGGCTTGGCATTTCCTTCTTGCATGGCCCACACCAAGTCGCCCAAAAATTGACAAGAAGAACCTTTCCCTGATACTCGGAAATCTTTTCTTCTTTTCCCGCTGCATTCAGGAAGGTGAAATCCTTAAATGGACGCGGCGTCTCGTTCGGGGCGAAATTCTGCATCTCCCCGGTCAGCAAAGCGCTCAGATTTTCCGAGAAAGCTGTTGATGTTCCCGCCACAAGCCCTGTAAATGTAAGCAAGAACAGCAGGCCGGTGAATTTCATGGGTTTTGTCATCATATTTCTTAAACGTCCAATTGTTACAAAGCGAGCCCGAAAATGAGCGCAAATGAGCTTTGGGGTGGCAGATTTGCCAAAGGCCCCGCCGAAATTATGGAACGGATCAATGCCTCCATTGACTTTGACCGTCGGCTCTATGCCCAAGATATAATGGGTTCGATGGCGCATTCCAGTATGTTAATGGCCTGCAATATCATTTCCGAGGAAGATGGTAAAAAAATTCAGGACGGATTGCAGACAATTCTTCGTGAGATCGAGGCGGGGAATTTCAAGACCGACCCGGCGCTGGAAGATATCCACATGCATGTGGAGGCGCGTCTGCGCGAGCTGATTGGTGATGCAGCGGGACGGCTTCATACGGGGCGGTCGCGCAATGATCAGGTGGCGACGGATTTCCGGCTCTGGGTGCGTGATACCATGGATCATCTGGACCGAGAGCTGGTGGATCTAGTGGACGCCCTTCTTGAGCAGGCCGAGGCCGAAGCCGATACCGTCATGCCGGGCTTCACCCATTTGCAGGCGGCACAGCCGGTCACTTTCGGTCATCATATGCTCGCCTATGTGGAGATGTTCGCGCGTGATCGCAGTCGGCTTAAAGATGCACGGGTGCGCCTGAATGAGAGCCCGCTTGGCTCGGCGGCGCTGGCCGGGACATCTTTTCCCATCGACCGGGAGATGACGGCCAAGGCACTTGGCTTTGATCGACCAACTGCCAATTCGCTGGACGGCGTGTCGGACCGGGATTTCGCGCTGGAGTTTCTGAGTTTTGCCTCTATCTGCTCGATGCATTTGTCGCGGTTGGCTGAGGAAATCGTTATTTGGTCGAGTGCGCAGTTCCGCTTTGTTGAATGTTCTGACAGCTTCTCGACCGGCTCCTCCATCATGCCGCAGAAGAAGAACCCGGACGCGGCGGAGCTGATCCGCGGTAAAGCCGGGCGGAGCGCCGGCGCTTTTACTTCTCTTCTGATGATGATGAAGGGTCTGCCTATGACCTATGGCAAGGACATGCAGGAAGATAAGGAGCCGGTTTTCGATGCCGCCGACAATCTTCAGCTCTGCCTCGCCGCCATGAGCGGGATGATCCGTGATATCAAGGTCAATGGCGATGTGATGACCGCGGCGTCTGGAGCGGGCTTTACCACGGCCACCGATCTAGCCGACTGGCTGGTGCAGAAACTGGATATGCCCTTCCGTCAGGCGCATCATGTGACAGGTGCCCTTGTAAAGCTCGCCGAAGAGAACACATGTGGGCTTGAAGATTTGTCCCTTTCGCAGATGCAGTCGGTGGAGAGCGGCATTACGGACGATATTTATAAGGTACTCGGTGTTCAGAATTCAGTTGCCAGCCGCGTAAGCTATGGCGGCACTGCACCATCCCGTGTACGGGAACAAATCACGCGCTGGCGTGAAAAACAGGGCCAGGAAGGGAGCAAGAAATGAAACGTTCATTTATGATGATGCTTGTCGTCTTGCTGACCACCTTGTCGATTTCAGCCTGTGGTGTGAAAAGCGCCCCCAAGTACTCACCGGATACGCAAAAATCCGAACAGAAGAAAAGCTAAGTTCAGAAAAGATTGCCGACAAATGGATCATTTCACCTATAAGAATGGCGAGCTTTATGCCGAAGATGTTGCCCTTAGCGCCATCGCTGAGACGGTGGGCACACCGTTTTATTGCTATTCCACAGCAACGCTCGAGAGGCATTACAAAGTATTCTCCGGTGCGTTTGATGGGGCGAATGCGCTCGTCTGCTATGCGCTGAAAGCTAATTCCAACCTAGCCGTGATCCGTACCCTTGCGAATCTGGGGTCGGGTGCTGATGTCGTATCCGAAGGGGAGCTTCGCCGTGCGCTGGAAGCCGGTATTCCGCCCGAGAAAATTGTGTTTTCCGGTGTCGGCAAGAAGCCGGAAGAGATGCGTTATGCGCTTGAGGTGGGTATTCATCAGTTCAATGTGGAATCAGAGCCTGAAGTTCGTATCCTGAGTGAGGTAGCGAGCAGCATGGGCGTTAAGGCGCCCATCACCTTCCGCGTCAATCCGGATGTGGATGCAAAAACCCATGCCAAAATCTCCACTGGCAAGGCCGAGAACAAGTTCGGAGTGCCATGGCAGGATGTCTCTCGTATTTATGCCGAAGCGGCAGCGTTGCCCGGGATCGATATCAAGGGAGTGGATGTCCATATCGGATCGCAACTCACCGATCTTGAACCCTACAAGAATGCGTTCAATCGCGTACGGGAACTTGTGCAGCAGCTCAGAGCCGAAGGGCATGACATCTCCCGCGTCGATCTTGGCGGCGGGCTTGGCATCCCCTATGACAGTACTATTCCGCCGGCCCCGACGGCCTATGCCGCTGTTGCACTGGAGGCAATT
This sequence comes from Sneathiella sp. HT1-7, assembly GCF_020731145.1. Taxonomy (GTDB): domain Bacteria; phylum Pseudomonadota; class Alphaproteobacteria; order Sneathiellales; family Sneathiellaceae; genus Sneathiella. Next base: position 972,545 of record NZ_JAJFZN010000001.1, read on the forward strand.
GGTAATCTTGGCTGCCAGATAATCTTTGAGCCGGGCCGCCTTATTGTCGGGAATGCTGGTGTGCTGGTATCCGAGGTGATTTACATGAAGCAGGCGACGAAGCGCAAATTTGTCATTCTGGACGCCGCAATGAATGACCTTATCCGGCCGGCAATGTATGACGGCTTTCACCAGATCGACCCGATCCGGGAGGATCAGAAGCTTGGGGAATACTCCCTTGCCGATGTGGTGGGTCCGGTCTGTGAAACGGGTGATACATTCGCGCGGGAACGCGATATGCCGGATCTCGCGCGCGGTGATCTTGTTGCCTTTCGAAGTGCCGGGGCCTATGGCGCGGTCATGGCCTCTACCTATAATACGCGGCCTCTTGTGCCCGAAGTTCTGGTGAAAGGCGATCAATATGCGGTGATCAGAGCGCGGCCAAGCTTGGATGACTTGCTGAAACTTGATATACTACCGACATGGCTCGAGGGGTGAATCGAGGATGAATGCAGCGTCGCAGCGACACAAGTGATAGAGGGTATGGATTAGGGTTCGAAATCCGTATCCTGCTTGCGAAGGTCAACCTTGTTCTTGAAGGAATTTGGCGGCATGGACGGCTGTTTTTTTGTCTCGTTGGGTTATTTCTCGGCCTGTCTCTCCTTGATATATGGTCCTTTAGCGCAGGGTGGTTGCACCTTCTCGCATTGATTCTTTTCTGTGTTGCGACCCTTTACAGCCTTTATAAGCTCGCGCGAAATCTGGAAGCGCCGACAAGAAGCCGTGCCCTTCAGTATCTGGAGCGCCGCAATCGGTTGGGCCACAGGCCGCTTCAATCTCTTGGCGCGCATTCCGAGGCGGAAAAATTCAACAATACCGAATCCAGTGCCATGTGGCGGGTTTATCAGAAGTCCTTACGCCAGTATTTGCGCGGATTGAAGGTTGGGCCGCCGCGCCTTGATATGGGAATAGAGGATACTTACGGCTTCCGGGCAATTGTGATCCTTCTTTTGGTGGCAGCCTTTGTGATTGCCGGACCAAATTCGACGGACCGACTTGTTGCGGCTGTCACGCCATCCATCGGCACGCCGTCGGTCCCGGTTGAGGTGACTGCCTGGATCACTCCGCCCGCCTATACTGGCCAGGCTCCGATATTGCTGACTAACTCGACAAGTGAAGAGGCAACTGCGCAAACATTTATTGTGCCGGCGCAAAGCAGTTTTATCGCCAATGTATTCGGCGGCGGGCGCGGTACACCGGCCCTGTTGGTCGGGGAAGAGCGAGAGGAATTCGGCGCCTCGGATGTGCGGAATTTCCAGATCGAGACCCGCTTTGATAAATCGACAAGCCTGAAAATCGAGAAGGATGGTGATGTCATTGCCAGTTGGCAGTTGACTGTTATTGCAGATGAGATACCGACGGCGGCGTTCCTCAATAATCCGGAAGTCACCGAAAGAGCCGCTTTCAAGATGCAGTATCAGGCACAGGATGATTATGGTGTGGAAAGAATTGGCGGCGAAATCACCCGTGATAGCAGTGACAAAAAGATCGAACTTGTGCTGCCGACACCGGGGCGAGGCTCGAAGAAAGTAATCAGCAAAAGTTATCATGATCTGACGGCGCATCCCTGGGCCGGACTTCCGGTTAAGCTGACACTATTCGCGGAGGATCAGATCGGGCAACGCGGATATTCAGATGCCATGTCCTTCACTCTTCCGGAGCGAAACTTCTTCCATCCGGTTGCTAAAGCGCTCATAGAACAACGTAAAAATCTGGTCAGCGATCCTGAGGGAAACAAGGAGAATGTCGCGCTTGTATTGGAGACCCTCACCCTCCTGCCGGATAGTGTTAATAATGATGTGACCGTCATGTTATCTCTCTCTACAGCTCAATCAATTCTGGTGATAGGGAAGGACCAGAGCGACATTGACGATGTAGTGGATATGCTCTGGGATACTGCGCTTCGCCTTGAAAACGGCGATTTGTCGCTTGCCGAAGCGGCTTTGCGGGAAGCGCAGGAAGCCCTGATGGAAGCGTTGAACAACAATGCCAGCGATGCAGAGATTAAGCGCCTTGTCGAGGAACTGCGTGCCGCCATGGAGAATTTCCTTCAAGCTCTTGCGCAGCAGGCGCAGCCCATGGATGAGCAAGCGGCCGGCGATCCAAATAGCCAGGATCGGTTTATCGAGTCGCAGGATTTGCAGAAATTGCTCGATCAGATTGATCAGTTTGCCCGCGGTGGGGCCCGTGATGCCGCGCGGCAATTGCTGAGCGAACTTCAGGATATCATGGAAAACCTGAAGACAGCTGAAGCGCGGCAACCGTCCGCCAGTCAGCAGGCAGCGCAACAAATGCTCAATGAGCTTGGCAAATTGATGCAGAAGCAGCAAGAGCTGTTGGATGAGACTTTTCGGAAATCCCAAGGTAGTCAATCACAGCAGGAAAACAGAAACAGCCAACAGGGCCAATCTGGCCAACGTGGCAATCTGCAGGATTTAGCCGAAGTTCAGGAGGCGCTGCGCCAGATGCTGGGTGACTTGATGGGTCGGCTTGGCGAAGAAGGGGAGATACCGGGGGCACTTGGTCAGGCGGAACGATCCATGAACGATGCGCGGGATGCTCTGGGCCAAGGGCAGGGACAATCCGCCCTGCAATCCGAGAATAATGCGCTTGAAAGCCTACGCCAGGGGGCAGAATCGCTGGCGCAACAAATGATGCAGAACGGTCAGGGAGAGGGTACTCAGTCCGCCGGGCCCGGACAACCGGGTCAGGGCCGGGATCCGCTTGGCCGTTCGATGACGGAAGAGGATGGTCAAGGTCGGGACGCCGGTAATGCGCTGATGCGCGGCGAGGCGAATGGTTTGAGCAAAAGCCGCTCCATCCGTGATGAGCTACAGCGCCGGCTTTCCGATCCGGCGCGCAGCTATATTGAACGCGATTATCTGCAACGCCTGCTCGATATTTTCTAGGGCGCCTTGCAAATTCTGGTATAAATTCTCGCCATGACCCAAGATCATCCGTTTGCGCAATATGTCCGCATTCTCGGCAAAGGTCCGAAGATGTGGCGGGATATGACTTTTGACGAAGCGAGAGCCGCCATGAATATGGTGCTCTCCGGCGAGGTCGAGCCATTACAGCTTGGCGCGTTCCTGCTATTGCTGCGCCGCAAGGGTGAAACGGGCGCAGAACTCGCCGGTATGGTGGCCGCTGCACGCGATCATTTTCTGGAGCGGGATGTTGCGGCAAAAGTGGATTTTGACTGGCCATCTTACGCGGATCGTCATCGGCAGCAGCCCTGGTTTATCCTTTCCGCCATCCTTCTTGCTGATCAGGGGTACAAGGTATTGATGCATGGCATCGAAGGCTATACCGATGGTTATGCGCCGACACGACCGGGCCTCGCCGTATTTGGTGTGCCAGAGGCTGCTTCTCTTTCCGACGCGGCAGCATGTCTTAGTGATAACAACCTCGTGTATATTGGGTTGGAGAAATTCTGCCCCTCAGTACAGGCGCTTTTCGAGTTGCGCCCCCTGCTTGGTGTGCGGACGGCGGTGAATACATTCGGGCGGGATATCAATCCCTTCAGTGCGCCTTATCAGCTTCAGGGAGTATTCCATCCGCCTTACAAGGCCTTGCATCTTGGAACAGTAGAGACGCTTGACCAACCCAACAGCTTGATATTCAAGGGCGGCGGCGGCGAAGTACAGCGCAATCCGATGAAGCCTGTTCTCGCCGATGCGCTGGTGGGCGGCGAGGCGACGGTGCAGGAATGGCCGGCAATGACAGAAGAGAATGTCTATAAATGGCGGGAAGAAGATCTGTCGCCAGAGCGGCTCCTCCATCTCTGGCAAGGGAGTCTTGATTTGCCGGTGCCTATCCTTGCGGTCATCGGCACCCTTGCCTTTGCCTTGAAGCTTGCGGAGCCAGCCCTTAAAATCTGCGAGGCTGAGGCACATGCCCGGGAAATTTGGGAAAACCGCGATAAGAAACGGTTCGGCTAAGTCTAACTGTCCTTCTCATACCACCATAAATCGGCACTGGTTCCCCAGTAGGAGGGGACGGCCGGTAGTTTGATTTCCGGCCAATGCGCTAGCCATTTTTCATCCGTATAATAGAGCGGGATGACATAATGTCCGTTGAGCAATACGCGATCAAGGGCGCGCGCCGCATTAACCAGCGTCGCCCGATCCTGTGCGGTGGCAATCTGTTCGATCATGGCGTCAACGGCGGCGAGGCGGATGGCCGGATAATTCCGCGTGCCGGGCGTTTCAGCAGCGTTCCGGCTCCAGTAGAAAGCCTGTTCATTCCCGGGTGAGAGTGACTGGCCCCAGCTATTGATGATTATGTCGAACTCATACTCGGTCAGGCGGTTCTGATAACTTGCCGTATCGATCTGGCGGATATTACTCTGGATGCCAAGAAGTTCAAGATTCCGCTGAAACGGGGAGATCATCTTGACGTAGTCGGTATTATTGATCAGAAATTCGATCTCGAAGGGGCGACCAGTTTCCTGATGGGTTAGAATGCCATCTTTAATCTTGTAACCTGCAGACAGGAGTAATTGCCGCGCTATTTTGAGATTAACGCGCGCCCGGCCCGAACCATCCGTTTTGGGAAGGCTAAAAGCGTCGTTAAATACGGCCTCAGGCAGCTCATCCGCGAAGGGGGAGAGCACGTCCCGCTCGGCATCCTTGATTATGCCCTTTGCGGCAAGTGGGGAGTTTTCGAAAAAACTGTGCGTGCGCTTATAAAGACTATGCAGGATATTGGCGTTTACCCATTCGAAGTCAAAGGCGTGGGTCAGGGCCTTGCGGACACGCAGATCAGCAAATTTCTTATGCCGTGTGTTAAAGACAAAGGCGAGCATTGGTGCGGGTATGCTGAGCTTCGGGGTTGATCTCTTGTACTCAGCACCTGACTGCCAGCCATAGCTCGCGGTCCATTTGGCTGCATTACTTTCGAAGCGGGCATCAATATTGTGGGATTTGAAGGCCTCTAGCGCGACGTCGTCATCGCGGAAATAGTCATAAATTATCCGCCCGAAGTTATGTCGGCCTTTGTTTTGCGGCAGATGCCAGCCCCAGAAATTTTCGTTTCGGCGATAGATAATGCGCCGACCGGGTTCGATTTTCTCAACCAGATAGGGGCCTGACCCGATCAGGGGGGTGAGGGAGGTTTTATCAAAACTGGTCTCTAAAAGCTCCGATTTTGGCAATACGCTCATCAGCCCCATAATAAGTGGCATCTCGAAACGTCCTTCCTCCTCGAACGCAAATCGAACGGAGAGGGGGGAAAGAATATCGGCCTTTGTCACCTTACGGTAATAGAGTTGAACATTCGGTCGCCCCTGTTCGCGAAGGGTTTCGTATGAACTCAGCACATCCTCCGCCGTGATGGGGGTGCCGTTCGAGAAGCGCGCTTTGGGGTTGATGTGAAAGGCAATCCAGCTGCGGTCCGGCGCGACTTCAATGGCTTCGGCAATATTTGCGTACAGGGTGAAGGGTTCATCGCGGGACCGTTCCAGTAAAGTCTGATAGACATCGCTGAGCCCGCGCGGGGTGACTCCTTTCAAAAGAAAGGGGTTAAGGCTATCAAAGCTGCCAATGTCGCTAAGGCGCAGTGTCCCGCCAATTGGAGATCCTGGATTGACATAGTCGAAATGCAAGAATCCGGCAGGATATTTCGGTTCTCCATGCATGGCGATGGCATGGTGTTTTTCAGCAGCTTGTGCCGGACCCGCACAACCGAAAAAAAGGGCTATCAGGAAGAGGAGGAGTGAAGAATGTTTTTTCATATGCAAACTACGTCGCCTTGCTGCGAATGATTTTGGCAAGCCTATCGATCAATTGTGGCATTTCTTTTTCCGCTGTGCCGGCAAAGCCAAGAATAAGACCGGTCTGGTCTGTCGGCAAATTGTAAAATCCGGAAAGGGCCCGTACAAGCATGCCCGCCTTGGCGGCGTCGCGCTCCACATCCTTATCATTGATGCCGGGCGGCAGATAGGTGACAAGATGCATGCCCGATTCCTGTGGTGCCACCATAATGATATCACCTAGTCTTTCATGTAGCAGCGAGAGTAGATGTTTCTGCCGTGCTTCATACAAAAGCCGGGTACGCCGGACATGGGCGGCGAGATAGCCCTCATTGATGAAGTCCGCAAGCGCTGCTTCGGGTACTGCAGGGGAGTGGCTGTCAATATTCTGGCGAAGACCGAGGAACACATCCACCAGATCCTCCGGTACCACCATATAGCCTACCCTTAGGCCGGAAAACATAACTTTGCTCATGGTGCCGACATAGAGCACCCGATTGTCATCATCGAGGCCTTGAAGTGAAGAGAGGGGTCGCCCCGCGTAACGATATTCGCTGTCGTAATCATCTTCCAGGATAAATCGCCCCTCCTCTTTCGCCCATTTCAGAATATCCAGCCGCCGGGCGAGCGACATTGTCTGGCCCAGCGGATATTGGTGGGAGGGGGAAATACAGGCAAGGCGGGCTGCGGGCGATCTTTCGCGCGCGCGCGTGAGGGAAAATCCCTCCTCATCAACGGGAACGGAGATTGGAACAGCCCCGGCGGAAAGGATGGCATCGCGAATGCCGGGATAGCCCGGCTCCTCCATCCAGACAGCCTCGCCCGGTTCGGCAAAGGCACGCACCACCAAATGGATAGCCTGCTGCGATCCGGAAAGAATGACTACCTGATCGGGATGGCAACGAACGGCGCGGGTCTGTCCAAGGTATGAAGCAAGGGCCTCGCGTAGAATTTTAGCGCCGCCAACGGGATTATCGACCAGATATTCGCGTCCTGGTCGCCGCCAGTGGCGAGAGAGAAGGCGTGCCCAGTCCTCAAACGGGAAGGTTTCAAGTGCGGGTAGCCCCGGGGAGAAAGGCAGGCCCCTTTTCTCTGAGGAACGTGTCTTGCCCAGGAAAGGCGCGGCCATTTTCGAAAGATAGATTTCCCGTGTCTGAACGCCCGGCGCTTGACCTTTCGTCTTGCGCTGCAGCAAATCGTCGGGAAGTTGATCCGACACGTAGGAGCCGGCTCCGATGCGGCTGATAAGATATCCTTCCGCCATCAGCTGATCATAGGCGCTCAGCACTGTATTGCGCGAAACATCGAGATCGGCGGCAAGAGACCGACTGGAAGGTAAGCGCGTGTCAGGCCTCAGCCGACCGTCAAGAATTGCCTGACGCAGCGCCAAAAAAAGCTGTTGATGCAGGGAAACGGCGCTCTTTGGGTCGAGGGTTAACGTCTGCAGCTGTGCATTCTTGAGGCGACGGGGCATGGGAACCATTTAAATTGGTTTGTAATTCATGGAAATTTTACAAAAATATCAGACCAATACCAAGTTATATTTCGGCGACGGCTTCTTTCTGATCAAGTTTTCTTGTCCGCGGTTGCATTCTTCAAAAAATGCGCGAAATAATAAACAGCGCCGATCTTGTGTATGAGGAGATGAAAATGACGGAAACAACAGAAATTGCTTATTTTGGCGCCGGTTGCTTTTGGGGTGTCGAGGCGGCATTTCGACAAGTATCGGGCGTGAAGGAAACCGTTGTTGGATATCAAGGCGGCAACACGGCAAATCCCACCTATGAAGATGTTTGCACTGGGCGCACACAGCATGCGGAAGTGGTTCAAGTAAGGTTCGATCCGGCCGTGGTGAGTTTTGAGGACCTCCTCAATGTTTTTTGGCAGAGCCATGATCCGACGACATTGAACCGGCAGGGGCCGGATATCGGCACGCAGTACCGCAGCGCGATTTTCTATCGAAATGACGACCAGAAGGCAATTGCCGAAGCCTCAAAAGAGGCGCAAGGAAGACACGGGCTGTTGCGTCGACCGGTCGTTACGGAAATTTCACCGGCGCTCGATTTTTATCCGGCGGAAGATTATCATCAACAATATCTGGAAAAGCGCGGGCTAGCGACCTGTCGTATCTAGGGGCTAAAGGCGTTTAGGCAATCCGTTCCGAATGACCCTCAAACCCGATTACTGTCGCGGTCAGGTTGAGACTGTTATCGTAGGCGGAGATGGCTTGGCGGTGGACACGTGCAGAATCACCCTCGATCGTTGCGTCATCCTGCTGGGCTAGCTGCTGTGCAAGAAATGGTGCTGAATATGGAGTGTGGGCAACAGCACCGGGGGCGCGGGATGATGTAAAGGTGCTGTGAATTTCCCGAAGCCTGACGGGGACCTGCGCCATGCCTTTTTCGGATCTAATCTCATCGCGGGCGTGACGCTGCTGTGCATTAACGGACGGTACTTCTTCAACGCGCACGTCATCTTGGTCCGCCGGAGTGCTTTTCCGGGCAAACTGCAGAGCGCCGCCATCATTACGTTTCGCTGGCGGTGGAAGAATATTTGAAATGGTCCGCGTAACGTCCATCAATATCCGGTCCCGGACAAGTTTAAAATTCAGAAGTAATCGGTCTTCATTCTGAAGCCAATGACAATGGGGGCGACTGATTCTCCGTCAGCCCAAACTAAGGCCGATTATTTTGAGGGTAAATCCGCAAAATAATCTTAACAAAACCTATAGTTATAAAAATAATTTAACATAAAACCGGCGAAAACACAACTCCCGGCGCTATTTCTTGTCGCCCATTTCATCAATGCGCTTTTGCATGGACTTCAACTGATCCTTGAGTTCCTGCATCATCTCGGCGGTTTGATCAGGTTTCTTTTGTGCAGAATCTGTTGGTTTCTCAGTTTCTGCGGTCCCCTCCGTACCGCCAAATAAAGTAGGGGGAGAGAACATACGCACCGCCTGGCTGAACATTTCCATATTCTTGCGCCCCATTTCCTCAAACTGCTGGAACATGGGATTGGCTGTCAGGTTCCCGGGCAGGACTTCCCGCATCTTGTCCTGATTGTCGGAGAAAGACCGCATGGACATTTCGAGATAGTCCGGGACCACGGTTTGCAGGCTGTCGCCATAATAGCTAATCAGTTGGCGAAGGAAGTTGATGGGAAGAAGATTCTGACCCTTGGCTTCTTCCTCGAAGATTATCTGGGTCAGGACTGACCGCGTAATATCATCATTCGTCTTCGCGTCAAATACAACGAATTCAGTCCCTTCCTTGACCATACGGCTCAAATGATCCAGCGTGACGTATGATGACGTGGCAGTATTGTATAACCTGCGGTTTGCATATTTTTTAATGACAATTGGCTTTTTGTCATCAGTCTTTTTTTCAACCACGGCGTCTCCTAACTTATGCTGGAAGATATTAATGCGCGTATTTTCACCTGTATTTGCTGCGCTGCGCAAGTTTATTGTGCAACGCCGTTGGTAAATAATGCATTATAAAGTCGAAATAAAGCATATCGCCAAGTGGCAACCCGACCGCGCTGGCATATATAAAGTAATATGATATGCAGCGGTGACGGCAGGAATGAGATCCCAGACTGTAACTATATTGCTGGAACAGGTGTTGGCGAATGAGTATTAACGCCCAGAATAATAACAGTTCGATAGCCTCGCGGACTGGTCCGCGCCCGTTGGCGCTCCATCTGGGGTTGGCGACCACATCTGTTGCAAGCTCTCTGGCGCTTCTTCCGCTTCGCCAGAAGGATACCATCTTTCCGACACCCGCATCGTCCGCCGCGCGGGGTAGTTCGCTCGACTTCGGATCTATCGAATATGGACCTGAGATGCTCAAACAGCTTGCTGATCAGGGCAGTGAACAAGTGAAGGAAATGATCAAAGGCATTCGCCTATATCACGATCATCCCTACCATCGGGAACCACGCAATCGGCCAGTTATCTGGCAGTGCGGCACGACCCAACTGCTGGATGGCGCGCCTGATGCCCCAGATACTGCGCCTGTTGTGCTATTGGTCCCGTCCCTGGTCAACCGGGCCTACATTCTAGATCTCATGCCGGATCGGAGCCTTGTCGATTATCTCGCGGCGCGGGGGATGCATCCGCTTCTGCTCGACTGGAATGCACCCGGTGAGAGGGAGCGTGGATTCGATACCGCCGATTATGTAACTGAGCGTATTTGCCCCGCGATAGACTTTGTGTCTGCAGCCTATTCGAAAGGCTCTCTCCATCTTGTGGGTTACTGCATGGGGGGGACTCTGTCGGTCGCGGCGGCGCAACGTCGGCAGGACAAACTTCAGAGTTTCATAGCCATTGCGGCGCCTTGGGATTTTCATGCGGAGTTTGGCGGTCAGGCAAAGACGCTTTTCGATCAGCGGGAAATGTGGGCCAATATTCTTGCAGGGTTCGGGGAATTACCGGTGGATCTGTTGCAAACGCTTTTTGCCAGTCTAGATCCAAACCTTGGGCTTCGAAAGTTTAGCAAATTTGTGAGTATGGACATGACGTCCGATCAGGCACAGGAATTTGTTGCCATTGAAGATTGGCTGAACGACGGTTATCCGCTCGTCCGACATGTGGCTGCGGATGTTTTTGATAAATGGTATGGTCGGAACGAGCCGAATTTGTTGAAATGGGCGGTTGACGGGAAAATTGTTCAGCCGCAGGATATTACCATAGCATCTCTTATCGCTGTTCCAAAAACCGACAAGATCGTTCCTCGACCCTCTGCGCTCGCGCTGGCGTCCGTTTTGCCATCCGCGACAGTTATCACCCCGCCGTCGGGGCATGTTGGTATGATGGCGAGCGGGAAGGCGCAGGATGGTTTATGGCGGCAATTAGGCGATTGGATCATGGCAAATTGAGTTTTTGAGCGATGAAATAAGAAAAGGGTTGCGGTTCCGAAAAACTAACGTTATTTCGTATGAGCAGGGTAAATGATTGGAAAATTTCTCATACGAAGTGATTTTTGAATTAAAATTACACATTCGAAGCAGGAGAAATAAATTATGGACGTTGTCATTACTAGTGCGGTCCGCACCGCCGTTGGTTCTTTCAATGGCGCACTGGCGCCTTTGTCTGCGCATAAACTTGGCGAGATTGTTATTAAGGAATCGCTTTCCCGCTCTAAGACGGACGCGAGCGAAGTTTCCGAAGTTATCCTGGGCCAGGTGCTGAGTGCAGGTGAGGGCCAGAATCCGGCGCGGCAGGCCTCTGTCAACGCCGGTGTCCCGTTTGAAGTTCCCGCTTGGGGCGTGAACCAGCTTTGCGGTTCGGGCCTACGTGCTGTCGCTCTTGGTTATCAGGCCATCCTCAATGGTGATTCGCAGGTCGTCGTTGCCGGTGGTCAGGAGAGCATGAGCCGGGCGCCTCACTGCGCGCATTTGCGCAATGGGCAGAAAATGGGCCCGCTCGAATTTACGGACACCATGCTGAAAGATGGCCTTATTGACGCATTCCATGGTTATCACATGGGCAACACGGCGGAGAATGTTGCCGCCAAATGGCAGATTACCCGGGAAGCGCAGGATGAATTCGCCGCGGAATCGCAGCGTAAAGCCTCCGAGGCACAGGCCGCGGGCCGTTTCAAGGACGAGATCGTTCCAGTCACCATTTCCACGCGCAAAGGCGAGATTGTTGTGGATCAGGATGAATATATCCGCGGCGGAACTACGGCTGAGAAGTTGGGCGGACTGCGACCTGCTTTCGCGAAAGACGGCTCCGTTACGGCGGGCAATGCTTCCGGCATTAATGATGGTGCAGCTGCCGTTGTACTGATGACGGCGGAGGCCGCTGAAGCAAAAGGGCTGAAGCCCCTCGCGCGGATTGTTTCCTGGGCACAAAGCGGTGTTGATCCCGCGATCATGGGCACAGGTCCTATTCCTGCGAGCCGCGCCGCGCTTGAAAAAGCGGGCTGGACGACCGACGATCTAGACCTTGTTGAGGCGAACGAAGCTTTTGCCGCGCAGGCTTGCGCGGTGAATAAGGATCTTGGCTGGGATACCAGCAAGGTCAATGTGAACGGTGGTGCCATAGCCATCGGACATCCGATTGGTGCATCGGGTGCTCGCGTGTTGGTCACGTTGCTGCATGAAATGCAGAAGCGTGATGCGCATAAAGGACTGGCAACACTTTGTATCGGTGGCGGTATGGGTATCGCCATGTGTGTTGAACGATAGCTAACTAGGGACAAAAGGGGGCAGAAAATGTCGAGAGTAGCAATTGTAACGGGCGGTACTCGTGGAATTGGCGAGGCCATTTCCATCATGCTGCATGAGAAGGGTTACAAAGTTGCCGCGAACTATGGAGGGAATGACGAGCGGGCGAAGGAGTTTTCGGACCGCACAGGCATTTCTTCCTATAAATGGGATGTATCAGATTTTGACGCCTGTACCGAAGGGGTGGCCAAAGTGAAGGCAGATCTCGGTCCGGTAGAGATAGTTGTCAATAATGCAGGCATTACCCGAGATGGAACACTGCATCGGATGACTCAGGAAAACTGGCAAAAGGTGATCGATACCAATCTTGGCTCCTGCTTCAATATGTGCCGGGTAACAATCGACGATATGCGTGCGGCAAAGTTTGGCCGTGTAATAAATATTGGGTCGATCAATGGTCAGGCCGGCCAGTATGGGCAGGTTAACTACGCGGCGGCAAAATCCGGTATTCATGGCTTTACCAAGGCCATGGCTCAGGAAGGTGCGGGGCAGGGCATCACAGTGAATGCCATTGCGCCGGGTTATATCGATACCGACATGGTGGCGGCGGTGCCGGAAAATGTGCTGGCTAAAATCGTTGCCGGTATTCCGGTCGGGAGGCTTGGCAAGGCATCTGAAATCGCTCGTGGGGTTTGCTTCCTCGCTGCGGACGACGCCGGCTTCATTACCGGCTCGACACTCTCGATCAACGGTGGTCAGCATATGTATTGATCCCTGATCTGTACGGTTGTAATTGAAAGTGGCATGGCGCCGGGAGACCGGAGCCATGCCATTTTCTTTTTCGGACAATTCGGACTAATTCAGGGGCGGTTATACGATGAGAGGACGAACGATAGCGAGCCTTTGCGGCCTTGGCGCAATCCTGCTGTGGGCACTTCTGGCCCTGTTTACGGCAGGTACAGCTCAGGTGCCGCCATTCCAGCTCACGGCGATGACGTTCGGAATAGCTTTTGTTAGTGTGTCCCTGAAATGGTTGTTCTATCGTCAGGATATCCGGCCATTGTTCAAGATACCGGCTGGCCTTTGGGTGCTTGGGGTTGCGGGCTTGTTCGGCTATCACTTTTTCTATTTTCTGGCACTTAAAAACGCTCCGGCGGCAGAAGCAGGCTTGATCGCTTATCTCTGGCCGCTGCTGATCGTCCTGTTCTCGACGCTGCTGCCGGGAGAGCGGTTTTACTGGTTCCACCTGGTTGGCGGGTTGATCAGCCTGGTGGGCGCAGGCTTGCTGATCACCAAGGGCGCCACATTGGAGATCAGGCCGGAATACAGCACGGGCTATCTCGCTGCCATTCTCTGTGCTTTTATCTGGTCAAGCTATTCGGTCTTGAGCCGGAGATATTCGGCGGTCTCTTCCGACGTTATCGGTCTTTTCTGCGGAATAACGGCGCTCTTATCGCTTGGCTGCCATGTCCTGTTTGAGGTGACGCTCTGGCCCGAGGGTGCTCTACAATGGTTGGCAGTTCTGGGCCTGGGTATTGGTCCCGTCGGCGGAGCTTTTTTCCTCTGGGATCGCGGGATGAAGCACGGAGATATCCAGACGCTAGGCGTACTGTCCTATCTCTCGCCCCTGCTCTCCACCCTGATCCTGTTGGCCGTCGGCGTGGCCAGCTTTTCCTGGTCCCTGATTTTTGGGTGCCTTCTTATTACTGTTGGCGCACTCGTCGGTTCGCTGAAAATACTGCGGGCGTTATGGACGCCGGCAAAACCTGACTAAATCGTAGGGGCCCAGTCTTTCGGCGCCATCTCGAACCCGTCAAACTCGAAACCCGGCGCAACTGTGCATCCGACAAGCGTCCAGTCCCCGTTTGAGTGGGCAGCCTGCCAGTAGCCTCGTGGAATGGTGATCTGTGGTCGCTGCTCATTGAAAAGGTCCGGGCCCAAAATCCAGTCCTCCGCCGGGGCGTCCTCCGCAGCCATGGAGAGTGTGAGCGATGCGCCCGCGTAATAATGCCAGATTTCCACGGCATCGACACGGTGCCAATGGGACCGATCTCCCTTTTCAAGCAGATAATAGATCGCCGTTGAAAGCGCGCGTTTGCTATCCGGCAGAGTCAGGTCATCACGGAAGGTTTCGACGAAATGCCCGCCCTCCGGATGGGGCTGCATATTAAGACGCTGGATGATATCGGCGGCGGTCAGGGTCATGATTTAGAAACTGTCCTTGCGACGGCGGGTTTCGGCGAATACCTCCACTGGATCGGCACCGCTTAGCTCTAGTTCTGACGCCAGAACCGGGTCATCCGCGCGCATAAAGGGGTTGGTTTCCTTCTCCTCTCCAAGGGTGGAAGGGACTGTCGGAATATTCTTCTTTCGCATCTCGACAATCTTGGCAAAGCGTTCTTGCAGTGCTTCGTTCCTGGGGTTCACCGACACAGCAAAACGGCCGTTTGCTTCGGTATATTCATGGGCGCAATAGACTTTGGTTTCATCGGGAAGGTTGCGGAATTTGCTGATGCTCTGCCACATCTGCGCAGGTGTCCCTTCAAACAGCCGTCCACAACCGAGAGCAAACAGCGTATCCCCGCAGAAGAGCGCGTCTGACTCCTCAAACCAGTAGGCAATATGGCCGACCGTATGACCCGGCACCTCAAATACATGCGCCTTTTGGCTGCCGAATTCGAAAGTATCGCCTTCTTCCACTTTGATATCGATCCCCGGAATGCGCGCCGCATCATTCTTTGCGCCAACAATCGTGCAGCCCGTCTTCTCCTTAAGTTCCAGATTGGCACCTGTATGATCCGGATGATGATGGGTATTGATGATATGGGTTAGCGTCCAGCCAAGTTCTTTCAGCTTACCCAAGACCGGATCAGCGACAGCGGGGTCGACAACGCCAACCAAACCGCTTTCGGGGTCCCGAAATAAATAGACATAATTGTCACTTAGGACAGGAATTTGGTGAATTTCCAGTTTGCTCATCAGTTGTTCTTTCGAAATTGCGCTTTTTTGTTAAGTTTCCATTTCTATATTTTATGGCAGTATAACACCATGCTCAGACCCGATGTTATTGATTTGCGGAATTTTTACCACAGCTCTCTTGGGCAGATGGTCCGCCGCACGATTGGCCGCAAAATCCGGCTGATGTGGCCGGATCTGAAAAATTTCCGGGTTCTCGGCATTGGTTATGCTACGCCTTTTCTAAATCCGTTTCGCGCGGAGGCAGAACGGGTTATCTCCTTCATGCCGCTAGAGCAGGGGGTCATTCAATGGCCGCGTGAGGGCAAAAGCCTCGTCAGCCTTGTGGATGAGCACACTTTGCCACTCCCTGATTCTTCTATCGATCGTATCATCTGGGTGCATGGACTTGAAAATGCGACCGATGTTGATTTGATAATGCAGGAGCTTTGGAGAGTCCTCACTTCGACGGGAAAACTGATGGTCGTGGTGCCAAGTCGGCGCGGTCTTTGGTCGCGGACGGAAAACACACCCTTCGGCTATGGTCGCCCCTATAGTGACAAGCAGCTTAACCGTCTTCTGCGGGATAACAGCTTTACACCGGGTGAGCGGCAGGGCGCCCTCTATATGCCGCCTAGCAAATGGCGGCTTAATCTGCGCCTATCGAAAGCATGGGAGAATGTCGGTGAAAAATGGTGGGGGCATTTCTGCGGTGTCCGGATTATGGAAGCGGAGAAACAGATATACGCGCTGACAGAATTACCCGAACGTAAAACACGTCGGCGACCGGTTATCTTGCCGGCGGCCCGTCCTGTAATTGCCAGAAGGCAGTCCCGGCAGGCGAAATAAAAGATCTAGGAATTTTTTGAGAGCATAAAAATGCAGTCCGCGCCGAAGAAATTAGCGAAGCTGCCATAGGTCGAGCGGGTCATCACATCGCCCGATGCCTTGACGATGACCGATTGTTCGATTTTGACATCCATTTTTTCGCAAAGTGCGGTGAAATCCGTGAGCGTGCAGAAATGGATATTCGGCGTTTCGTACCACGGAATATCCAATGAATTCGTCATCGGCATCCGTCCCTTGACTGCGAGATAGGCCCGACAACGCCAGTAGGCGAAATTCGGGAAAGAGACAATGGCGCGCCGCCCGATGCGAAGAAGCTGTTCCAGTACAACATGCGGCTGATGCGTAGTCTGCAAGGTCTTGCTCAAAATCGCATAGTCGAAACTGTCGTCGGGATAATAAACAAGATCCGTATCGGCATTCCCCTGCACCACGGAAAGCCCGTTCGCGACACAGATGTTCACACCCTGCTGGCTAAGCTCAAGACCGCGACCTTCGACTTCCTTCGTTTCGGCGAGATGGGCAAGAAGCTGCCCGTCATCGCAGCCGACATCCAGAACCCGGCTGCCTGGCTCGACCATTTCCGCAATCAATTGCCAATCAACGCGGATGTCCCGCTTGGGCACAAATTTGATGGGATCATTCATGAGACCAAGCCTCGGCTTTTTGCACTCGACTGCAGGAATCCATCAATTGTTTTGAACATTTCCGGTGTATCGAGCAGGAAGGCGTCATGGCCCTTGTCTGTCTCAACCTCTACAAAGCTGACATTCGCTGCTGCCGCGATCAGCGCATGGACAATATCCCTGTTTTCGGATGTCGGAAATAGCCAGTCACTCGTAAAAGAGACACTGCAGAAGCGGGTTTTCGTTCCCTCAAACGCATTGGCGAGCGCACCACCATTATCCTCCACCAGATCAAAATAATCCATGGCCCGGGTGATATAGAGATAGGAGTTCGCATCGAACCGGTCGACGAAATTGATTCCCTGATACCGCAGATAGCTTTCAACCTGGAAGTCCGCGTCGAACCCGTAAGTGAGATTATCTCGATCCTGCAAGTTACGTCCAAATTTCCGGTGGAGCGCTGCCTCTGAAAGATAAGTCACATGCGCGGCCATGCGCGCAACTGCCAAGCCGGCTGTCGGTTTCGTATCACTTGCGTAATAATCACCGCTCTGCCAGTTGGGGTCGGCCATCACTGCCTGACGACCAACCTCATGGAAGGCAATATTCTGTGCACTGTGGCGTGCGGCACAGGCGATGGGAATCGCGCTGAATACCCGGTCTGGATAGGCGCTGGCCCATTGCAGGGTTTGCATACCGCCCATGGAACCGCCGATTACACTAAACCAGCTTCCGATTTCGAGATAATCCTGAAGCAGTGCCTGGGCGCGGACCATATCTCCGATGGTAATGATTGGGAAATTCAGGCCAAATGGTTTGCCTGTCTTCGGGTCGATATCGGACGGGCCTGTCGTGCCCATGCATCCACCAAGGACATTGCTGCAGACAATAAAGTATTTATCTGTATCGAGAACCTTGCCCGGGCCAATCATTATTTCCCACCAACCGTTCTTGCCGGTAACGGGTTGGCGACTGGCGGCAAATTGATCGCCGGTCAGGGCATGACAGACCAGAATCGCATTTGATTTCTCCGCATTCAGCTTTCCATAAGTGCAATAGGCCATATTGATGGCCTCCAGCGTCACGCCGCAGTCCAGCTTGAGCGGGGTCTCCTTTCCAAGGATAATAGTCTGATTATCCGACTGTGGAGGATTTATAGACACTTATGCTACTCTTTTCCCGCAAATGGATTAGAAAAATCTTTGTTTTGAATGACTTTGCTGTTAGCTAGTGCGGCGGGGTAAGGTATGTCAATATATTCTTTGCCAAATCCGGGGCTTTGTGGTCCAATTTTGACAAAACAGTCTGTAAGTTCAGGTAACGATAGTGACAATAAAAAATACAAAACTGGAAGCGCTGAGGGCTGAGATTGACCGGCTGGATGCGGAACTTTTGTCGGTTCTGGAAAAGCGGATCGCAATTGTCGAGGATATCGCCGCGGCGAAAAAAGGAGATGGCAAGGCTATTGCCTTTCGCCCGGGTAGAGAGGCATCCATTCTCCGTAATATATTGAAGGCGCATTCCAGCAAGCTGCCTGACACGGTTATTGCGGCGATTTGGCGAGAATTAATTGCAGCAGTTGGCTGGATGCAGCAGCCATACTCGGTTTCCATAACCGCGCCTGATAAATCCGTTGGCTACTGGGATTTGGCGCGGTTTCATTTTGGCTCAGCGACGCCAATGAAGTTGCATCAGCTGCCAACGGTTGTCCTGCGGGAGGTTTATGAAAACCCGTCGACTCTGGGCGTGCTTCCTTGGCTGACGCGGGAGCGCGATACCTGGTGGACACAGCTTGCGCAAGGCGGGGAAAATGTGCCCAAGATTCTGGCGGCGCTACCTTTCCTTGATAATCCGTCCGGCGGATTTGAGGATTTGAACTCCCTTGTCATCGGTCAGGCGGAACCGGAGCCCTCTGGCGATGATGTGACCTTGATGGCTCTGGCCACCAGTGAAGAGGTGAGCCGCGCGCGGCTCACAGAAAATCTTACGAAGGCGGGTCTCAGCGGTTATTGTGCGGATTCCCGCACGCCCGATGCGGGGGAAGGTGACTGGCTCCATCTTATCGAAATGCCCGAATTTGTTGCGAAAACAGATCCACGCCTGGTTACACTAGGGGAGATCGGTGGCGAAAGCTTTATTAAAGCCGTTATTCTTGGCGCATACGCCGTTCCCATCAAATAAAGAAATCCACTACCCGAGTTGAAAGAAGTTCAATGACGACACCGGTTCCACAGCCAGGTATTATGACTATCTCCCCCTATGTTGGCGGCAAATCCAAGGCGGGTGAAAATCAGAATGTTGCCAAGCTCTCTTCCAATGAATCGCCGCTCGGCCCGAGCCCGAAGGCGGTCGCTGCGATTGAGGCGGTTGTTGCAAATGCTCATCGATACCCCGATGGTGGCTCGCTCCTCATAACGGACGCGATTGCCGAAGTGCATAATCTGGATGCCGCCCGCATTGTCTGCGGAAACGGATCGGATGAACTTATTTCCCTGTTGAATACGGCCTATGTCGGACCCGGGGATGAAGTGCTGTTTCCGGAGCATGGTTTCCTGATGTATGCCATTTCTGCGGCCGCGGCGGGGGCAACACCGGTGAAGGCTCCGGAAATTGATCGCACTGCGGATGTGAACAATCTGCTTGCGGCGGTGACAGAGAAGACAAAAATTGTCTTTCTCGCTAATCCGAATAACCCGACAGGCACTTATCTGCCACATTCAGAAGTGGTGCGCCTGCGTGAAAGTCTGCGCGATGACATTCTTCTCGTGCTAGATGCGGCCTATGCGGAATATGTTAGCCGTGATGATTATCGTGCAGGGGTCGAGTTGGTCGATACCAACGACAATGTGGTTGTGACCCGGACTTTTTCAAAGATCTACGGCCTTGCCGGGCTGCGCCTCGGTTGGGCCTATTGCCCCCCTGCGATCATTGATGTGCTGCACCGCGTGCGCGGGCCGTTCAATGTTAATGCCCTTGCCCAGGCGGGCGGGGTTGAGGCCGTTCGTGATCAGGCGCATATCGAAAAGGCGCGACAGCACAATGATAAATGGCTACCAATCCTGACACAAAGCTTTCGTGGAATGGGATTGGGTATTACCCCAAGCGTCGGTAATTTCCTGCTCATCGATTTTGAGGAGAGTGGAAAATCCGCTGCCGATGCCGAAGCGTATCTTGCGAAAAAGGGTCTGCTGCTTCGCGCGGTGGCAGGATATGGCCTGCCGACCTGCCTGCGGATGACAATCGGGCAGGATGATGAAAACCACGCAGTGATAGAGGCGCTGAGCGAATTTCTCGGCAATTAGAGTATGACGGAAGTAAAATTCAAACGGCTGGCTTTGATCGGTATTGGCTTAATCGGATCTTCGATAGCTCGCTCTGTGCGTCAGCATAACCTTGCAGATGAAATTGTCTGTGCGGCGCGCACGGCGGACAGTCGCCGAGTTGCGAAGGAACTCGGCATCGTCGATGCGGCCTATGAGAGCCCCAAGGAGGCCGTTAAAGGTGCGGATCTTGTTATCCTCTGCACTCCTATCGGCACCTATGAGGCACTAGCAAAAGAGATTGCGCCGATGCTCGAAAAGGGTGCGATTGTCACTGATGTGGGCTCTGTTAAGGGGGCCGTGGTAAAGGCTATCGGCCCTAATTTACCGAGCCATGCCGAATTTATCCCGGGCCATCCGGTTGCCGGAACAGAAAAGTCAGGCCCTGCAGCAGGTTTCGCCGAACTTTTTATCAATCGCTGGCTCATCCTGACGCCATGCGGGCAGGCAAGCGATGCGGCGGTCGCGAAACTGTCGGACTTCTGGGCAGCAATGGGCAGCAAGGTTGAGATTATGGACCCGGATCATCATGATTTGGTCCTCGCCATCACGTCCCATATTCCACATCTGATCGCCTATAATATTGTCGGGACGGCAGATGATCTGGAAGACGTCACTCAGTCTGAAGTGATTAAGTATTCAGCCGGTGGTTTCCGCGACTTTACCCGTATCGCCGCTTCCGATCCGACTATGTGGCGCGATGTATTCCTGCATAACAAGGAGGCTGTGCTGGAAATGCTCGGTCGCTTTACTGAGGATTTGACCGCGTTGCAGCGGGCAATTCGGCGCGATGACGGGGACACATTGTTCAATATCTTCTCGCGGACGAGGGCGATCCGGCGGCAGATTATTGACGCCGGACAGGAAACGCCGGAACCGGATTTCGGTCGTGTTCACACTTCCGCGGACACGCCAAAGAAATCCGAATAGCGTCTATTTGCTCCCGATGACGGCGCCGAGCCGCATCAAATAGACGGGTCCGAGATAAACGCCACCATCCCGCGCCGATAAAGGGAGCGAGATATAGCGTTTGCCGTCGTCCTCTTCTCTTGCCAGTAACCCTAAGCCAAAACCGATAGTGCGGGCGGCGTTTGCATCTATCTGCCGTGTTTCCGTCAGTGCCGCGAGAATCTTCTCATACCCCGAAATTCGGGTCTTAAGCTCCCCCAGAGGGCGCATCCGGTCATCCAAGGTGAGCGCACCATTTCCGGTGATGGCGCCATGGCCCCAATCGATATTGAGCGTCTCTATGTCGACAAACCCGCCCTCATCGCGCCATTTGGTGAGGGTATCGGCGGCTGGAAGTCTCTGTACCTTGCCATAAAGAATGGAGGAAAGAGAGAAATCCGTTATTCGCTTTCCGAGCGGGAAATCATCCATCCCCTCTATCACCATGTTATCGGCGCGGACAGCAATCTGCTGGCCTTCCATTCTTTCGGTGCTGGCTTTTTCGTCTGAACTTTCAGGTCGTTTTGGGCGACCATGAAGCTGCAGTCGCTCTGCCGTGACCGGTGGCCGCCAGGACGGTGCTGCCTCAAGCTCCTTGATATCAATGGCGACGGTGCGCATTCGACCATCGATATTGAAAGTTGCACTGCCGAGTGCGGAAGCAGCCGTGAAATCAAGTCTTCTTTGCAGGCCTTTTTCCAGCCAATCGGCTCGGCCCGTGCCCTCTACACCGAAAATCACATGATTTATGCGCCATGGCTCTACCACGGCCCAGAAGGTTGGAACATTTATGCTTGGTGCTTGTTTATGGGATGGATTGGCGACAGAGAGCATCTCTGCCGTGACCCTCACCCGATAGGGGAAGCCCGATGTGACCAGCGGCTCGTGGCTGATTTCATAGCCTTCGCTGATCCGTTGTTCACGCCATCTGTCGGCAATTTCCACAAGCTTGTCCGCTACATGGTGCCACCAGTAGACATAACCACCGATAACAAGGATGAGGGCCAAAATTCCGCTATAGAGAATACGCATCGCCGGTCCGGGTTGATTGCTTGTGAAACGCTTATGCACTCTATATAGAAAGAACTTCAGCAGTTACAGAATTTCCTTACCTCGGCTTCGCATGCATCATGACAGATAATTCCAGTCAGCTTACTGACGGCCTGTTTATAAAGGCGATGCCAGTTATCTTCGTCTTTCTATGGAGCACGGGCTTTATCGGTGCGAAAATGGGTCTGCCCTATGTCGAGCCGATGACATTTCTCGCCCTGCGCTTCGGCATTTGCGTTGCACTGATGATCCCATTCGTGCTGATGACCCAGACACGCTGGCCCGCGCGCGGCATTGATTATTTTCATATTTCAATCGGGGGCCTCCTGATGCATGGCGGTTACCTCGGTTTTGTGTTCCTATCCATCTCAAAGGGGACGCCAGCGGGTATTTCCTCTCTTATTGTGGGGATACAGCCGCTTTTCGTGGCGGCGCTAGCCGGGGTTTTGCTAAAGGAGAGTGTTTCTTTACAGAAATGGGTTGGTCTTTTGCTGGGGCTCCTTGGTGTTTTTCTCGTGGTTTTTAACAAGCTTTCGGTCGGGGAAGGAACGCTTTTTGGCATGAGCCTTTCCTTTATCGCGCTGATCAGCATTTCTGCGGGCACCCTCTATCAGAAGAAATTCTGCTCGCACATGAATATAAAAAGTGGGAACCTGATTCAGTTCATGGTCGCCGGAGTTTATTTTTATCTCATGTCTCTCTTGTTCG
This sequence comes from Sneathiella sp. HT1-7, assembly GCF_020731145.1. Lineage (GTDB taxonomy): Bacteria > Pseudomonadota > Alphaproteobacteria > Sneathiellales > Sneathiellaceae > Sneathiella. Next base: position 994,963 of record NZ_JAJFZN010000001.1, read on the forward strand.
AAACAGGAGAAGTTATCTGGTCAGAAGAGTTGGTTTTTGCCCTGCTCTGGCTCGTCATTATTTTATCACTTGGCGCCATGACGCTTCTCTACATCCTGCTGCGAAGAGGCGCGGCGGCAAATGTGTCCAGCCTCTTTTACCTGACACCGCCCTGCACAGCGGTGGTTGCCTATTTCCTGTTTGATGAGACGTTGGGCGCACTTGCCTTGATCGGAATGGGGATTGCCGTGGTTGGGGTGGCGCTTGTTAATTTCCGGTTCAACAAGGCGAGAAAGACATGACGCGAAAATTTGATTTGGTATTGGAACCGGACCTTCCGCCCGTTGATTATCCGCTACCGGAACTGCCTGCGAATGAAGATCTCTGGATTTTTGGTTATGGCTCGTTAATGTGGCGGCCTGGTTTCGACCACCTTGGTATTCAGGATGCCCAGCTTTATGGTTATCACCGCGCTTTCTGTGTGACCTCCGTCGTGCATCGGGGAACGCGGGAGAATCCGGGGCTTGTGCTAGGGCTTGATCGTGGCGGCTCTTGCCGTGGGAAAGGAATCCTGTGCCCATCGGATATCCGGGAACCGGTAATCGATTATCTTTATCGGCGGGAAATGGTGACCAGTGTTTATCGACCCAAGACAGTGCGGATCAGGCTTTTGCAAGATGGCACTATGGCGTCCGCGCTTACTTTTGTTGCTGATCCGGGCCACGAACAATATTGCGGCAAACCGTCATTGGGAGAGGCCGCAAAGATTATTGCCCGCGCCCATGGTCGAGGCGGCCCCAATGTAGATTACCTGAAAAGCACGCTGACGCATCTCGATGAATTTGGCATTGCTGACGGCCCGCTTCACCGCATTATGGCGTTGATCGAAAAGGACAGCTAGCTTGCGAACAGCTGGTCCATATTCTTGAACGCCTTTAACTCAATAGCATTTCCGGCAGGGTCGGCGAAGAACATCGTCGCCTGTTCGCCAGTCTCTCCCTGAAAGCGGACGTAAGGCTCGATAATAAAATTTACGCCCGCCTTGGTAAGGCGGTCAGCAGTGTTTTGCCACTTATCCATCGACATCACCAATCCGAAATGACGGCAGGGAACGCCATGGCCATCCACTGTACTGGTTCTGGCTGTGCCGAGTTCTTCCGGCGCGAGATGGGCGACGATTTGATGACCATGGAAATCGAAATCGACCCAATCGTCGGAACTACGGCCTTCAGCACAGCCCAGCAGTCCCTTGTAGAAACCACGCGCGGCCTCCAGATCATCGACGGGAAAGGCCAGATGAAAAGGGAAAATCGGTTTGTCCGTCATAGTTATCTCCGTTGCAGAATATCGCGCGTTAATAGCGGTCTTTACGCCATGTTGAAAGTGATATTACGGTCAGCTGCATTTGGAAAAGCCGCATGCCGTGCAGGTATCGCAGCCTTCGATCCTCAGTAATCCGGCCTCGCCACACTGCGGACATTGCCGGAGCAGACCTTCTTTCGGCTTGCTTGTACCTCCCGCGGCCATTGAGACAGCCTCGCTTGCTTCTTCTTTTTTGCCCTCTGGTGGTGGGAGAAAGCCGATCTGGATCATGTGGGTCTCGATCACCTCGCCGATCGCCGCAAGGAGGGAGGGGACATATTTGCCCTTCACCCAGGCACCGCCGCGCGGATCAAAAACGGCCTTCAACTCACCCACAACGAAACTGACGTCGCCGCCACGGCGGAAAACAGCAGAAATCATGCGGGTCAGCGCGACCGTCCAGGCGAAATGCTCGACATTTTTGGAGTTGATGAAAATCTCGAACGGGCGACGGCGGCCGTCCTGAATGATGTCATTAAGTGTTATATATATGGCGTGATTACTCTCCGGCCAGCGGAGTTTATAGGTCTGACCGGGCAATGTGCCGGGCCGGTCCAGTGGTTTCGTCATATACACAATGCCACCCGCCTCGAAACTGTCGGAGGGTTTGCTATATGGTACATCGAGTGGCAAGTCAGGCTGCGCACTTGCCTTCGCATCATCCTTCTTTACTTCAAGCACTGCGCCGGTGATATCATTGGGTCGGTAGGTGGTGCAGCCTTTGCAGCCCTGCTCATAGGCTTGCAGATAGATATCCTTGAAATTCTCAAAATTGATATCCTCAGGGCAGTTGATGGTTTTCGAAATTGAGCTATCGATATATTCCTGCACGGCGGCTTGCATCCGCACATGATCTGGCGGGGTCAGCACTTGCGCATCGACAAAGTAGTCGGGAAGAGGCGTATCGGCACCCTTCAATCGCCGGAATAGGCGAAGGGCATAATCGGTTACTTCCTCAGATTTGCGCGTATCGTCCGGCATCAGAACATTGCGGGTATATGAAAAACTGAAAACCGGTTCAATCCCGCTTGAGATATTGTCCGCGAGAAGAGAGATCGTACCCGTCGGCGCAACGGAGGTAACAAGCGCATTGCGAATGCCTTTTTCCGCAATCGCTTCCTGAATATCCTTATCGAGGGCACTAATCGTTTCCCCGGCAAGGTATTTTTCCTTGTCAAAGAGCGGGAACGCGCCTTTTTCCGCGGCGAGATCGGCAGACGCAAGATAGGCGGAGCGCTGGAGTTGCGCCATCCATTTGCGAGTGAGAGCCAGCGCCTTGTCTGAGCCATAGCGCACGCCGCACATGATAAGTGCATCGGCAAGACCTGTAATACCGAGGCCGATGCGGCGCTTCGTGCGGGCCTCATTTGCCTGCTCGGGAAGCGGATAACCGGAGACATCCACGACATTATCCATCAGACGGATTGCATCGCGGACAACGCCATCAAGTTTTTTAAGATCAATGGCAGCCTTCTTCTCGAATGGATGGGCGACCATTCTGGTGAGATTGACTGATCCCAGCAAGCATGCGCCATAGGCGGGCAGGGGTTGCTCCCCGCAGGGATTAGTACCGGTGATGGTTTCGGCATAATATAGGTTATTGCGGGCATTGATGCGGTCGATAAAGATAACACCGGGCTCCGCGAAGGCGTAGGTTGAGCGCATAATCTCGTCCCACAGCTCACGAGCCTGCACCGTCTTATAAAGGGTGCCGTCAAAACGAAGTTCCCACGCATCGTTCTTCTTGACCGCCTCCATAAAGGCATCTGTCACCAGAACGGAAAGGTTAAACATCCGGAGGCGACCGGGATCCTGTTTCGCCTTGATGAAGTCGAGAATATCTGGATGATCACATCTCATCGTCGCCATCATGGCGCCACGGCGGGAACCTGCGCTCATAATCGTGCGGCACATACTATCCCAGACATCCATAAAGCTGAGCGGGCCGGAGGCATCGGACCCCATACCATGGACCGGCGCGCCTTTCGGCCGGAGAGTCGAAAAATTATAGCCGATCCCACCCCCCTGCTGCATGGTAAGCGCGGCTTCCTTCAGATTGTCAAAGATTGATGACATGTCATCATCGATATCGCCCATGACGAAGCAATTAAACAGGGTAACCTGCCGTTTCGTTCCGGCGCCGGACAAAATGCGCCCTGCGGGAAGAAATTTATAGTCTTCTAGGAGGGCGTAAAAGCGATCTTCCCATTTTTCCCGATTTTCTTCTTTTTCTGCGGCGGCCATGGCGCGGGCGACACGCCGCCAGCTATCCTCGATTGAGCGCTCCTTGACGCTGTCATCGGCGGATTTGAAGCGATACTTCATATCCCATATCTGTTGAGAGATCGGGGCGACAGGCGACATTGTGCACCTTCATTTTAGAAAAAACTCATCCTACTAAATATAGTAGCAAAGGGGTCTTACGTAAAATTTAATATGAGGACCGATACTTATCAAAGATATTTCTCGCGCCCCTCTGCGACCAGGGCCTCGGTTTTATCTTCAATGCGGGATTTAAGTTCCTTCATGAAGGTTTTGCGGTCTATTCCGGCGGCGATTGGTGGTAGAAACTCGATCACCATGACGCCGGGCCGACAGAAAAAGCTCTTGCGCGGCCAGAAAAGCCCCGTATTGAGAGCAACGGGCGTAACTGGCTGCTGCAGTTTCGTATAGAGTGCGGCGATGCCGGGCTGGAAAGGAAGGTCCTCATCCAGCGGGGAACGTGTCCCTTCCGGGAAAATAACGATGGGGCGGTCATCCTCAATTGCTTGCTGAGCTTGCGACAACATGGATTTCAGCGCCGCCGCATGACCCTTGCGGTCCACAGCAATCATCTTTGTCTTGCGGCAATACCAGCCATATACTGGAATGCTAAGGAGCTCTTTTTTCAGGATAATCGCCGGATCGTCCGTGATCAGGTGAAATATCATGGTCTCAAACGCAGATTGATGCTTGGCTGCTACAATCGCGGCTCCCTTGGGAAGATATTCCTCTCCCCTGATTTCCAGCTTGAGGTTACAGAGGGTGCGAAGGAGAAACACAATGCCGCCAGACCAGATCCGCTGACCCAGTACAATCCACTTCCGGTCAAAGGGAAGAAAGGGCAGGAAGGCCAGGTTCATGACCGTAGACCACGCAAAAAAGCAGATAAAGAAGGCTAGGGATCTAATTTGGGTCAATCTGTCCTCTTTCGGTGCCTAATCGTCAAGCCTTGCCCGGACAAGGCTAAAGACATATTTGTTGAATTCTCCAGCGAGTACCATAAAGGCTCGCGGGTTTTTCCACCAACCGGTCAACTCAAGCGTATCACTGGCGACGGGATAGGCAATCAGATTAATATCCGGCATCTGGCGTTTCAGCTCCACAAGGCTGCGGGGCATATGATACGCGCTGGTGACAATGGCCAGACTGTCGAAACTATTCGACTTGGCCCAAAGAGACGTTTCATACGCATTACCCTCCGTATTCCGGGCAAGGCGACCTAGATCGACACAGCAGTTCATTAATTCCGAGCTTTGGCCCGTAGCCTGCCGCAATGTTTCACGTGTAACTTTCGAGTTCACGCCGGATACCAGCAATCGCGCGCCCTCATTTTCCTTCAGTAGATCAAATCCTGCCGTCAGTCGAGCTGGTGTGCCAGTCAGGACGACAATGCCGCCGATGTTATGAGGGAGCGAAGGTGGTCTATTTTCAACATCTTCCATGAAGGTGAGAAAGGCACCTGTCCAGAGGCAGAGGAAGATAAAGACAAGGGCGAATATTATTCTCCAGCGAAAGGGCATATATTAGAACCTTCCCTCAAGAATGAAATCTGCGGCCTCATCAAGGTCGTTCGCGACATGGACAGGCATAAGATCACGCGATAGCCCTTCTGCTAAAGTTTTTTGACCCTTTCCGGTCCGGACAAGGACCCGATGGCAGTCCGCAGATCGAGCCGCCTCGATATCACGTGCGCTATCCCCGATAAAGATACTTTCTTTAGGAGAAACCTGATACTTCCTCATCGCTTCGAAAAGCATTCCGGGGCCGGGTTTGCGGCGATCGGTCGCAGCCCAGGGAGCATCAGGCGCGAATAAGATATCGTCCAGCTCCCCGGATAGCTTTGCCAGATGATCGCGTAGCTTACCATGAATGGCCGTTAGTTGCTCTTCATTGATTATTCCACGGCCGATACAGGACTGGTTGGTGACAATAACCAGCCTGTGTCCATGCGCCTTAAGCCGGGCTATTGCTTCCAACGCTTTTGGAATGAAGATCAGCTCTGCCGGGGATTTTACGAAATCCGCGCGGTCTTCATTGATCACACCGTCTCTGTCAAGCAATACAAGCATACTACATCATCCGACGAAGCGACTTTAATACAACCCGTCGGACGGTATATTTCGTCAGCAAGGCCACCAATAAGGGGAGTAACAGCAGGGCAATCGCTCCTTCGATACCAACTGTGAGCGGGGGTAGCATCGACGCCTCCAGCGATCCAACAAGAAAATTAAAAATAAACATGACAATGATGGCGACGATAAGGCCCGGCACGGCCCCGAGGAGGCTCAGCCTGGAAAAATAATTCTGGAATTGTTCAGCGATGTAGTTGTCGCGCGCACCGATCAAATGCAGAACCTGAATAACTTCCGCATGCATAATTAACCCCGTGCGGACGGCAAAAATCACGATAATCACGGTTACGCAGCCGATCAGCAGCATAATTCCCGCTGCCAGAAACTGAATGGAGCGGCCGAGAAGGACCATTTTGTCAAGCCAGGGCCGGTGTATGTCAAGCCTTGCTCCCGGAACAGCCTCGGCCAGTTTTTTGTTAAGCGCGGCAAGATCGATGGCGCTGTCCTCTGCGATAATCACCTCGATCAGGCGGGGAATGGGCAGATCGCCGAGCGATGCATTTTTGCCAAGGAATGGTTCCAGCAGTAGCAGTGTTTCTTCCTGCTCGATCGCCCGGGCAGTGGCAACGCCCGGCGTGTTTGAAAGAAGGGCAACGGCATCGGCAACCTTCTTATCAAGATCTGCGACGGGATCGAACGCGATTTCCACAGTCAGGTTTTCCGTCAGGGTTTCAGACCAGTCGCTGATCGCGTTACTTAAAGAGAACAGCCCACCGATGGAAAGAGCCGCAAGAAAGATCATGGCGGAGATCACGACGGGCAAATACCGCGTCGATACATCTTTTTCCAACTGCAATTCCGCGGATTTACCGAAAAACTGTATCATGCCGGATCCTTGCTGAACTGCGAGGGAAGTTCGTCCTGCGCGCGGGTGGTCAGCATACCGTCTTTGAGGATCATGACCGGGTTACCAAATCGCTTGATCAGTTCCAGATCATGAGTGGCAACAACAACCGTAGTGCCGATTTTATTAAGCTCCTGAAAGAGATACATAAGCCGTAATCCCATTTCAGCGTCCATACTGCCGGTCGGTTCATCGGCGATGAGGAGCTGTGGCCGGTTGATCACGGCACGCGCGATGGCAACCCGTTGTTTTTCTCCGCCGGAGAGGGTCGGGGGTTTTGCATCCACCTGGCGGCCAAGGCCCACCCATTCCAGCAGTTCGGCCACATGCTGGTAAACCTGATCGTTTTTCGCACCGGCAATTTTGAGCGGTAAGGCCACATTCTCGAGTGTTGAAAGATGATCGAGTAGCCGGAAATCCTGGTAAACCACCCCAATTTTTCGCCGCATTCCGGGCAGGTCTTCGCGGCTGAGCGTAGAGACTTCCTTATTGAAAAGCGTCACCAGACCGCGACTCGGCCGATGTGACAGGGCAAGCAATTTCAGGAGGGAGCTTTTACCGGCTCCCGTGGGTCCCGTCAAGAAGTGAAAGGACCCGGGCCGCAGGTGAAAGTTGATATCGCGCAATACTTCAGGTCCCAGCCCATAGCGCATGCCGACATTTTCAAACCTGACCAAACTGTCCTCCCAAAATTACGCGGCAGAATATAAACTATGATAGATTTATCAGCCAGTCTTGTGCATGTCCAAGCAAACGCCTATAAAAAAGAAACTTTAATTCGTGAGCTGGTGTCCCTGGCCGATGATTCTAACCTGTTCTAGTTGCGCAACCCGTTATTCGATTGACCCGACGACGATCGGTCCGGAAGGCCGTGCGGTTAAGTGCGCCAAATGCGGCCATAAATGGCGCGAGTTCCCACCAGAGGACACGCCCAAGAAAGTGGTCGCTGACCCTGCCCCTGAAAAACCGGAAATTGAAGCTCCTGTTGCTGTGCCGGATCAGGGGATGAGTATCGAACAGATGACAGCGGCGAAGGCTGGTGCGGCTGTCGCTGGAAGTCCCGGCAGGAAGCGGCGTTGGATCGCTTGGGCTCTCCTCCTTCTGGTTTTGGTCGGACTTGTTTGTGGAGCCTATTTTGCCCGTAATTATGTGGTGCAAATTTGGCCCGGATCCGCCGCCGCTTATCAATATCTGCAGATAGATGTAGAAACCCAAAACATGCTAGGCCTTGAAATACATGACTTGAAAACGAAGTCGGTATTGCAAGACGGCGTGACGACGCTGACTGTGTCGGGCGTGATAAAAAATGTTACCGAGAGCCCTCAACCTGTGCCGCGTATTAAGGTCGCCCTCATTGATGAGGTGGGGCAAAGCGTTTATAGCTGGACGACAACTGTTGAGGATCCAGTGGTTCCACCCTGGGGCCAGATTGAGTTCTCCAGCAGTATGAACCAACCGCCGGAAGAGGCAAAGAATGTTAAGGTCGATCTGGTCGACCCCGAGAATTAAATCCGTCACGATCTTTTGTTTGAATGCGGGTACACATTGATCGCGTATTGAAAGGGCTACCATGAATATCGCTGATCCCAAATCAGATATTGAAATCCTCTTTGCGAGTGCGGATATCGCCAAGCGGAATGAAGAATTGGCGGAGGAGATTGCCAAGTCCATGGGTCCGGATATCCTGGTTATTGCCGTGCTGAAGGGAAGCTTTGTGTTTGCGGCGGACCTGATCAGGGCATTGCATCATGCGGGGGTCAAGCCGCAGATTGACTTCATGGCGCTTTCCTCTTACGGCGATAAAACCGTCAGCAGCGGAAATGTGATGATTACCCGCGATATCGTGGATACGGTCAAGGGCCGCAAGGTGTTGCTGATCGACGATATTCTGGAGTCTGGTCGAACTATGGCGTTCGCGACTCAGGAGCTTCTCGATCGTGGGGCGGATACGGTAAAAACCTGCCTGATGCTGGACAAAAAAGGAAAAAGAGTTTCCGGGTTCGAAGCAGATTTCGTTGGCTTCGACTGTCCTGACCTATTCGTTGTCGGATATGGTCTTGATTACGCTCACTATTACAGGGAGCTCCCTTACATAGGCCATATCGTCAAGCATTGAACGGAATATAAAGATGGCGCGAATATTGATTGCAGAGGATGAGGCCGCTCTTCGGGAGTTTGTCAGTCGCGCCTTGACCCATCATGGGCATGATGTCGTCGCTGTGGCAGACGGCGCGGAGGCGCTGGCGACCCTGCAAAAAGGGGAAATGTTCAACCTTCTGCTCTCAGATATTGTGATGCCGATAATGGATGGCATTGCACTTGCGCTTAAAGTGACCAAGGACTTCCCCGATCTCAAGGTTCTCATGATGACGGGATATGCGGCCGAAAGACAGCGGGCCTATAACCTTGAGATGCTGATCCATGATGTCATCGCAAAGCCTTTTACGCTCGATGAGATATGTGAGAAAGTCAGCGAAGCACTTAAGAGTGATCGGGCGGTTCTGAAACCCGCCACGACGAGCGATGAAGGACTTCGGTCCAAAAAATAGCCGCCTCTGTCTCTTTCTTGCAGACTGGGAACTCTTGCCGGGCGGATATAGCTAAATATCCTGCCTCGCCCTTCCTTTTTGTTAAGGTTTTTGATGTAACTTTCACATTACAAAGCCGCGTCAATTGGCATCAAGGAATTATCTGTGACCGTCGAACGTGTAGTAATGTTTTGTCTGCTTTGGCTGACTTGCTTTGTGATTCTGCCAGTGCAGATCGCATCGGCGCCGAATGCGTTTCAACCCGAAGGGCCGGATGCGTTTATGCGCTTGGAACGGGTGAATTTGCTGGTAGAGACTGGCGACTGGTATGATGGCCATATCGCCCGTGCCGCCGGTGAAGGTGGGGCAGATATTCACTGGACGCGGCCAATGGATCTTCTCATCATTGGTGCAGCAGCGCCGATCATGCCATTTATGAGTACTCATGATGCCATCGAAACGGCAGGTGTTGTTCTACCGGCGCTGATGTCACTGTTACTCGTCCTGGTATGTATATGGGCGGTTATCCCGTTAATGCAGCCGGGAAACCTGTTCTCGATCATCATTCTTCTCGCCGTTCAGCCGGTTATTCAGAACTATTTTCACATCGGACGGGCGGATCATCATATGGTTCTGGCGGTGCTGACGGGGGCTGTTCTGGGCTGCATGATCCGGCTTAACGCCCATTACGGATTGTCTCGCGACGCGTTCATTGGCGGGATGTTGAGCGGCCTTGGTTTATGGATCAGCCTTGAATTCCTGATAGTCTTCGTTCCGGTTACGCTGGGCGTTGGTCTTTGCTGGCTCATCTGGGGGAAAGAATGGCGCCGCGTTAACAGAGACTTCGCAATGGGTACGGTTCTCGTGTGTTTGGCGGCAATGGCGACGGATGTAATGCCGGAAAGCTGGCTGATTGCGCGCTATGACCGGATATCGATTGCCCAGCTATTCTTGGTAGTGTGCCCCTTTTTCTTCTGGTCCGTGATTGCCGAAATTTGTGACAGAAGGGGCCAGACTATCGGACGGATTACCGGGGCCGGAGTATTTGCTATTGTATGCCTTAGCCTGATTCTGTTTTATTTTCCTGATCTTCTTGTCGGACCAGTGGCGGAGGCGGATCCACGTATCGGACCAATATGGCACGATAAAGTAAGCGAAATGCTGCCTTTGCTAGGCAATACCCGGATGATCATACTCAATTGCCTTTTGCCATTTATTGCCATTGTTTATGGCTGTTTCGTTTTGTTTGGAAGAAAACATCTGGAGCGTCGACAAATGTGGATGCGGTTGTTGCCGGTATTGATCTGTACGGGCGCCCTCGCGCTATTTCATATGCGGGCATCGCTTTATCTCGCGGTGGTCGGTGTGATTGCTGCGGGCCCGCTTCTGGAATACTCCCTGAGCCGCGTCGCCAGCCACTATAGCGGATGGAGAAATAGTGCAACGGGACTTCTGGTTCGCGCCGCCATTATTCTGGGGCCGTTTTTCCTGGCCGTATTGGTCGGAACGGTGAGCAATGGTCTGAAACCTTCAGAGGCAATTGCTGCGGTAAAACCAACAGCAGCAAAATGTAACGCGGCAGAAATTGCGACATTTCTAAGCGACGACGAGTTTATCCGTGGACGCGGCGTTCTCAAATTTGCCAACAATCTTGATTATGGCCCAGAGCTCATATATCGCACGCCGCATCATTTTCTTGCTGTCCCGTATCATCGAAATGGCGATAGTATTTTCGACACCCATGCTCTTTTAACCGCGAAAGAATATTCGAAAAGTGACAAAATTCTTCGAAAGTATGACATTGACTATATCTTAATATGTCCGGATGATTCCTCGCAATCCTATTTTCAGGAGTCAAATTCGCAGGAAGTTCTCTATAATCGCCTACTTGCCGGGAGTTTCCCAGATAACCTAACGGAGATTGATGTGCCGTCTCCTTGGAGACTGTTCGAAGTTAGGAATGGTAAAGAATGAACAAGACCGATTTGATCGAAAAGCCAGAGATGGCAATGCCGATACCGGAGCATAGGGTGACCGGGGCGTTGGCTGTCATGATCCCCTGCCTCAATGAAGAAATGACAATCGGCACCGTTGTCCGGGATTTTCGCGCGGCATTGCCGGAGGCGCGAATTGTCGTCTGTGACAATGCGTCGACAGATAAAACTGCCGAAGTCGCTAAAACTGCCGGTGCGGAAGTAATCTATGAGGATATGCCCGGAAAAGGGAACGCGATCCGCCGCCTGTTTTCGGATATTGAGGCGGATATCTATCTGATGGTGGATGGCGACGCCACCTATGAAGCTTCCCTTGCGCCGGTATTGGTGGATCATCTTTTGAAACGGCGACTGGATATGGTTTGTGCCAAGCGCGTGGCAACCGGTCAGGCCGCCTACCGCAAGGGGCATGTGCTGGGTAATCGGATGTTCTCTGGCATTGTTGCACGGGTATTCGGCCGCCGTTTCGAGGATATTCTGACCGGATACCGGATTTTTTCACGTCGGTTCGTCAAATCATTCCCGATCCTCTCCGAGGGGTTCGAAATTGAAACCGAACTAACCATTCATGCGCTGGAACTCAATATGCCTGTGGCCGAAATCGCGAGCACCTATATAGAGCGCCCGGAAGGCTCTGCCAGCAAGCTTAATACTTTCTCGGATGGATTAAAAATCACCAAACTGATCGTCAAGCTGATTAAGGATGAACGTCCGATGACATTCTTCGGGGGCCTGTTCCTGTTGCTGGCAATGATATCAATCATTCTCGCGACACCTGTCGTATTTACCTTTCTGGAGACGGGGCTGGTACCGCGCTTTCCTACCGCTATTCTGGCAAGTGCTTGCATGCTGTTATCATTTCTATTTCTGGCATGTGGATTTATTCTTGATTCCGTCACGCGCGGGCGGCGGGAAAGAAAACGACTTTCCTATCTCTCGATTGCGGGTCCGGCTTCAATTAGGGCGCAACGCACAAAATGAGTAAAGATATCCTCATCCTCATTATGCCGTTCATTATTTCAGGTGGGCAGGTTCTGTTCAAAATTGCTAGCCGGGATGTGGCAGCCTTTGATCATAACTCTTTGGTCAGACTTTCGATGAATGGCTACTTTATTGTCGCCCTGATCCTGTATGGAATTGCAACATTACTTTGGGTCTATATTCTTAAGCATTTTCCGCTGAGTAAGGCGTATTTGTTCATGGGGCTCAGTTTTATCCTGGTCCCTGTGATGAGTTATATTTTCTTGAAAGAGCCGCTAAGCCTTCGGTTTATGGCTGGCGCCTTTTGTATTGTTTTCGGCATTTGGCTCGCCCGAGCGGCCTGAGAATTACAATACCCGGAAGAACTGGTAGAATACCACAAAACCTGCGACAGCGATGGCGACGCCATAGGGAAGTTTTAGGCCGAGGGCGGTTCCTGTTTGGAGATGCGGAGCCCGCGTTCTTAAGACTTTTACAAAAATCCAGTCGATCCCATTTGATATCATTGGGTTGCGCGACAGAATAATTGGCAACACATAAGCAAGAGCCAGGGCGCCGCCTGCTAGGCAAGTCATCAACAGAAGGAGAATTAGATGGTCCGGGCCGGCCCATAGCGCCAAAGCCGCGAGCAGTTTGACATCGCCGCCGCCCAGCCAGCCAAGGGCAAATATCATAATCCCGACAACAAGAACGCCCATGCCGCATAGCAAATGCCAGGGAAGATTGGCCCAGTCACCGGCGATTGTCGCTTGTAGCAAATAGAGCGCTGCAATGATCAGCGGCAGCAAATTCGGAATTCGGCGGGAGAAAACGTCCCATAGCGCAGCTATAAGAACCAAACCACCGGCTGACATCATCAGGACAGGCATTTATACACCCTTTAACGGCTAAGCTGTAAGATTGCCTGTAATCTTACGAGCCAGATATTAGCATATCGTTAAGGAAATCTGTCGGCCGATAGCGCAGAAAGGATGAATAATTGATGGTGCCCCTGGCCTGACTCGAACAGGCACGCCCTAAGGACAACAGATTTTGAATCTGTCGCGTCTACCAATTCCGCCACAGGGGCTGCGTCGAAAATCCGCACTATAGCGATGAATGGAGGCGGGTCAATAGGCGTTCTGCCTGGACACGCATCCTTAGGATAAATAACGATAAAGATTGAGACACTTTACAAAAACGTCTAAAAAGAGCGGTCTTCTTTTTTTGATTTATTCAGGTTCTGGCCCGCTCTATGCTGCGACGTTTGTATGATTTCACCATGGGACTGGCGGCTAAGCCGCGGGCAAAGTGGTTTCTGGGGGGCATTTCCTTTGCCGAAAGCTCCTTTTTTCCCATTCCGCCGGATGTTCTTCTGATCCCAATGGTGCTTGCCAATCGACGGGAAGCTTGGCGGCTTGCGTTTATTTGTAGCCTGACATCGGTTGTTGGGGGGCTGTTCGGTTATCTCGTCGGGTACCTCTTTTTTGATTTGGTTGGTGCACCGATCATTGATTTCTACGGCTATACGGACAAGTTTGATAGTTTTACGGATGCCTATAATGAGTGGGGCGGATGGATTGTCGCCTTTTTTGGCCTGACCCCCTTTCCCTATAAGGTCATCACTATTGCAAGTGGCGTAACCCATCTTGATGTCCTCATATTTATCCTTGCCTCTGTCATTTCGCGGAGCCTTAGGTTTTTTATTGTTGCTGGCCTTCTATGGAAATTTGGAGCGCCAATTCAGACATTTATCGAGAAATATCTTGGCCTGCTGACACTTCTTTTCTTTGTATTACTGATTGGTGGATTCGTTGCCATCAAATATATGCTATAGCGTAAAGGAAAGGGCGGACCAGATTGACTTACCTGATGAAGAACGCGTTATGGGTAGCTCTGTTGGGAAGTGTTGGCGCGCTTGGCGCGGCCTTTATTGCGCAATATGTATTTGATCTCTGGCCCTGTGTACTTTGTCTGTATCAGCGCTGGCCCTATGCCGCAGTCATTGTAATATCTCTTGCCGGTATCGCCTTGCATAAGCGCATCGGTGCAGGACCGTTTCTTTTGCTCTGTGCGCTCGGGTTCGCGGTGACTGCTGCCGTTGCCGGATATCATGTGGGTGTAGAGCAGGGTTGGTGGGAAGGAACGGCGGAATGCGTCGGCGATACGGCCAAGGCCAGCAATTTGCAGGAGTTAAAGGCCAAGATTATGTCTACGCCCATTGTTCGCTGCGATGAAGTTGCTTGGTCTCTTTTCGGTATTTCGATGGCAGGCTATAATGTTATTGCCGGTGTAATTCTGACTGTTTTTTCGCTGTTTGCTGCGCTAAGTTCTTTTAAGAGTAAGTAAGGGACGGCAATGCCTGATAAATTATTGAACAATGAGAAACCCGCCTTCGGACGGCAGCCCGGCGACCTTAGCCCGCGTGAACAGCTGGAGAGAATTATCCGTGTCGATCACGCCGGGGAATTTGGTGCTGTCCGGATATATGAAGGACAGCTCGCCGTTCTGAAAGAAACTGAAGCCGCAGATACCCTTCAGCATATGAAGGAGCAGGAAGAGGTTCATAGAAAGAAATTTGAAGAGCTCCTTCGGGATCGACGTGTACGCCCGACCTTGTTAAGCCCGCTTTGGCATGTCGCGGGGTTTGCCCTTGGTGCGGGAACGGCCATGCTTGGGAAAGAGGCGGCGATGGCTTGCACCGAAGCAGTCGAAGAGGTCATCGATGAGCATTATCGCGATCAACTTGACACTCTTGGAGAGGACGAGCCAGAGCTGAAAGAGACAATTTCCAAATTCCGCGACGAGGAAATCGAGCATCGCGATACCGCGCGGGAAGAGGGGGCCAGCCAGGCTCCGGGTTATGAGCTACTGAGTTCTGCCGTTAAAGCGGGATCAAAGATGGCGATCTGGCTCTCTTCGCGAATCTGAGTAACGGTATTATTTACGGAAAATCACACCGCGTTGCAGAAATGGTGGCGAAGCTTTGCTTGCCTGCCAAAATACTGAAACGATATTCATTCGCCCCAAAAACCACACTCTTGTGAAGCGGAAGAACGCCTGTCAGGAGTTCTTTTTGGCCACCTAACTGTGTGAAGGTGATTTCGACCGGCTGATCAGGATCATACCAGGCTTCTACCTTGCCTTCCGCATTCACGACCGATTTTCCATTTCCAGTAACTGTAATTGAGCCATTACCAAGGCTGACTGAATTTCCGGGGCTGGAAAAGATTGGGGTATTGACGATGAAGCGCTTCGTTTCCGGCGCCGCGTCGCAATTCTGGCTGTTCTGGGCGAGTGTAATGAGGGACAGTAGCCGATCCGGCTCCAGACCGTCAGTCATACGGGTTTGCACCAGGTCCAGAATTTCGCGTGTGGGTCCGCTCGGGATTTCGTTCTCGAACTTGTCGCGCCACTGACGGGCCTCCGCCAAGGCAGCACTTTGTTTATCGAGGGCGGCACGGGCCTGATCATTCAGCCGGTCATTCTCACTGGTAAGAACAATAACCTGCCCTTCGATATCGGCGATGCGGCGATCGGCGTTGGCCTGGCCCTCATAATATCCATAGACACCGGCTGCGGCGACCAGCGCAATATACAAAACAAACTTGAAAAATCGGTTGCGGCGTTGCCGCGCTTGCTTTTTCTCAGAAAGACCAAGGCCATAACTCATAGTGCGTCACATCTTCAGCAATAAGGGAAAGACTATAGATTTGTTTCTATATAGACGCCGAAACGCAGGAAAGGCAAGTGGGGGCGGGGAAATTCGTCTATTCTTCGAGTTCGGTATCCCAATAAAGATAGTCACGCCAGCTTTCATGAAGATAATTAGGCGGGAAGCCGCGACCCTGATGATTAAGCATTTGCGGGGTCGGGATATAGGGTCGGATTTCGGGGAACATGCCCACTTCCCGGGTAAGCCTGCCCCCTTTTTTCATGTTGCAGGGCGCGCAGGCGGTCGTGATGTTCTCCCAGCTTGTCTGTCCCCCAAGACGGCGCGGCAAGACATGATCGAACGTCAATTCTTCCGGTGAGCCACAATATTGGCAGCGAAAACCATCACGCAGAAAAAGATTAAAGCGGGTAAAGGCAGGTTGCTTGCCTTGTTTGACATAACGCTTCAGGCAGATCACGCTGGGAAGGCGCATCTCAAAACTCGGGGACCGGACAACCCGGTCATATTCCGAGACGATATTGACCCGTTCCAGAAAGACCGATTTAAGTGTGTCCTGCCAGGACCAAAGCGATAAAGGAAAATAGCTTAAGGGCCTGTAATCGGCATTCAGAACCAGGGCTGGGTATTTTTCCACAGACGTTTGCAAGGCTCTATTTGTCTCCAAACGGGATATTATGGAGGAAAGTTTGGCCCTTCCCTTTGTAAATTGCAAACTCTAATACAGTATTTTGTGTGAAATAATTATGAAGCCACCGCATCTAGGGGGCGCCCTGAAGCCAAAATATTTTTCCGTAGGGTAAGTCGGAGTGTGCTCGTTTGTTTTCGCGGACCCTCTCTAAAACTATGTTTATTCAGGGTTTTTTTTGCGTGTTGGTGCCTGAACCACATCGGCATAATAACGCCACAAAATGCGCGCCGCGACCGTCCTGTAAGGACGGAGGGGTTCCGCCAGTTCATCCATTTTCGCCGCGTCCGGCCGGGTTGGGAGTTTTTTAAGATGCCCAAAGGCACTTTGAAGTGCCACATCACCGGCTGGCCAGATATCTGTTCGACCAAGACAGGCGATCATGTATATCTCTGCAGTCCAGCGTCCGATCCCTTTCACGCTGGTCAGCTGCGTGAGAACATTGTCGTCGTCATGCATGTGAAGGGCGTCGAGTCCTAGTCGCTCTGTCAGGATATCTTCGGCAAGGGCGCGGCAATAACGCGCTTTTTGGCGACTAAGCCCTAGTCCGCGGAGTTCTTCCTCCGTATGCGCGAGCATTCGTTCCGGGACAAATGGCGTCACGGCGCCCGCCAATCTCTTCCAGATGGCCTCCGCACTGGCCAGGGAGACCTGTTGTTCGACAATGATCTTTGTTAGATGTTCAAAACCGGCGGGCCGCCGCCGTTCCGGCAACGGTTGAATCAGGGTGAGAGCATGGGCAAAATCGGGGTCCTGATTGCTAAGGAATGCAAGAGCCTCAGCGATATCCCCCTCATTCTTCATTGGGCAGTAACGAGCGCCGTTTTCATATCCGTAGAGCAGTTCAGGGATTGTGCAGCGATGGCGATTTGTGCTTCATCGCTTTCACCTTCATGAACAATATGCGGAATATCCGGTGTTAGCCCAACTCCGTGAAATGTTGGGCCGCCGCCCGTAGTGAACCTCCCCGTCGTTAACCGAAGGCCGCCACCATTCCGCAGTGGCATCAGCGACTGCATCAGGCCCTTTCCATAGCTCTTTTCGCCAAAAAGCTTGGCCCGTGCCTGATATTTCAGAGCGCCGGCAACAATTTCCGAAGAAGAAGCGGATTTCTTGTTTAGCATAACCACAATTGGTGCACCTTGGGTCTCGTCCCCCTGCACGGCATCACGTGATACAAGTTCCTTTCCGCGATTTCTGACGGAATAGATATTTCCGCTATCAAGAAAGGCGTCGGCAACAATCTCGGCCGCGGAAACCAGTCCGCCGGGGTTGTTTCGCATGTCCAGAACGATGCCACAAAGATTGGAACCAAGGGTGTACTGAATATCTTTCAATGCAGTGGCGACACCAGGACCGGTATTCCGAGTAAATGAAAAGATACGAATATAGCCAACATTTCCTTCAATACGGTGTTCTACGGCGACAACTTCCACATCCCGGCGCAAGACATCAATCTGTAGTGGTGTAGGCGCGCCTTCCCGCTGAATAGTCAGTGGCGCGAATGTATCTTCCGGTCCACGCAGCATTTCACGCGCTTGAGAGAGCGTGAGGCCCTTAATCGGCTCACCATCAACATGTGTGATAATGTCTTTTTCCAACAGGCCGGCCTCTTCCGCACCGGAACCGCGCAGCAGGCTCATGATTGTGAGATTATCGTCAATCATCCGGATATGAATGCCAAGTCCGACAAAATGACCATCCAAGCTTTCACGGTAAGAGGAAAAGCGCTGCGGCGCCATATAGCCGGTATATCGATCCATTGAGGCCAACATCGCATTCAGCGCACGGGTGGTGGGATCACTATCCCCTTCACCTTCTGCCGGGATGGCTTTCAGTCCTTCAATCGCCTTGTCGATCAGGTCGCCAGGGTTAACGGTATCGACATACCGTTGGTCAACCGTTTGCAGAACATCTGCCATGACATTGATATTCTCTGCCATCATGGGGTCGTTCTTCACGGTTTCACGATAAGCAACTTCATACCGGTCCATCGCAGCATTGACATCATGGTTTCTGGTAATCGGTATCGCACAAGCCGTTGCCAGCATTAAAATATTCAGCGCGATCAATATTCTTCTAAACATTCGTCTCGCCCGTTGACAATTTTTATAATTAATAAAGTATTAACAAAGGCTAGCGTCGGCCTTAGCGGCTGACAAGAAAAACAGATAAAATTTTACGCGTATTAGAGATTTATTTTCGGAATCACTCCCTTGTTAACTATATGGTAACTATAACGCGTTTTGCGCCGAGCCCAACCGGTTTTCTCCATCTTGGACATGTTTATTCCGCTTCTCTTGCCTGGAAGGCGGCGCGAGAGAGCGGGGGACGATTCCTTCTCCGCATGGAAGATATTGACCAGAACCGAAGTCGCCCGGAATTTGAAGATGCGATCTATGAAGATCTCTCATGGTTAGGCCTTGATTGGGATCCGCCAGTCCGCCGCCAGAGCGAACATTTTGAGGATTATGCGGTGCTCCTGGAAAAGCTGAGTGATCGTGGCCTGATTTACCCCTGCTTTTGCACCCGAAAGGAAATCGCAGCCGAAATCAATCGTAGTAATTCAGCGCCGCATGGGCCGGAAGGGCCCCAGTATCCGGGGACTTGCCGCGTGTTGGCGGAAGACGAACGGCAGGCGCGCTTCGCCCGTGGTGACGCTTATGCGCTGCGGCTAAATATGGTTAATGCGATTGCGGAAGTGGGGTTATCGACGCTGCGGTTTCAAGAAATGGGCAAGGGCTTCATCCAGTGCGACCCGGTACCATTTGGAGATGTCGTTCTTGCCCGGAAGGATACCCCGACCAGCTATCATTTGGCGGTGACATTTGACGATGCAATTCAGGGTGTTAACCATATAATACGGGGTCAGGACCTGTTCCCGTCAACACATATTCATAGGTTGTTGCAGGCCCTGCTCGACCTGCCAACGCCGACCTATTTTCATCATGGATTGATCTCGGATACGAAGGGGCGTCGCCTGTCAAAACGTGATAAGGATGCAACAATCAAATCTTTACGAGAATATGGTTACCAGCCGGAAGAGGTGCGGAAAATGGTCGATTATGGTTAATTTTCGGCGCTTTTCCGCGAATCTCCCGCTAATGCATTGATCAGGCGACATCCTCATATTTCATGATCATGTCGACCATGTCGATGACGATACCAGCCATATCAAAATCCTTTGGCGTATAGATCGCACTTACGCCCGCTTTTTTAAGCTTGTCTATATCTTCTGGTGGGATGATCCCGCCAACTACGACAGGAATGTCATTCATACCGGCGGCCTGTAGCTTCTCACAAACTTCGGTCGCGAGTGGGACGTGAGATCCGGACAGAATGGAAAGGCCGACAAGATCGACCGTGCCGTTCCGGGCAGCGGTGACAATCTGGTCCGGCGTTAGGCGGATGCCCTCATAGACTACGTTCATTCCGCTGTCGCGAGCTGCCACGGCAATTTGCTCCGCGCCGTTCGAATGGCCATCCAGACCGGGTTTTCCGACCAGAACCTTGAGCGGTCGCCCAAGTGCTGCCGCCGCCGCTGCGACTTTCTCGCGCGCCGGTTCCAGAATATCGTTTTCGGCGTTGGAAACTGCAGAACCGACACCTGTCGGTGCACGATACTCCCCATATACGTGACGGAGTGCTTCGGACCATTCGCCTGTGGTAACGCCAGCCTTGGCGGCGGCGATGGAGGGGGGCATGATATTCTGCCCTTCCCTTGCCGCTTTCGATAAGGCGTCGAGTGCTTTTGCCACGGCGGTCTCGTCCCGATCCGTGCGCCAGGCCTGCAATCGCTCAATCTGCTCTGCCTCTGCGGCTGGATCGACGGTCATGATTCCGCCATCAGCTTCCTGCGTGAGTGGAGAGGGGGCGGACTCG
The DNA here is from genome assembly GCF_020731145.1 of Sneathiella sp. HT1-7. Taxonomy (GTDB): domain Bacteria; phylum Pseudomonadota; class Alphaproteobacteria; order Sneathiellales; family Sneathiellaceae; genus Sneathiella. The sequence continues at coordinate 1,015,267 of NZ_JAJFZN010000001.1, forward strand.
GTGAATTTGTTCACGCCAATGACAGGTAAGTCACCGGTAATTACCGACTGGACGCGGTTCGTGTTGGAATTCACCAGGCTTTCCTTCAGGTAGCCCGTATCGACGGCGGCAACGGCGCCACCCATCTCCTCGATAAGCTTCAACTCCGCGCGCGCGGCGATCTTCAATTCCTCAACCTTACGATCAATCTCAGTCGATCCCTCAAATATATCGCCAAACTCCAGCAAATCGGTCTCGAAAGCCACAATCTGCTGCAAACGCAAGGACCATTGCTGATCCCAAGGACGGGGCAGACCGAGCGCTTCATTCCAAGCGGGAAGCTGAACGGCACGCGCCCGCGCATTCTTCGAAAGGACCACGGCCAGCATTTCAAGGAGAATGCGATAAACGTTATTCTCCGGCTGCTGTTCTGTCAGACCGAGCGAATTTACCTGTACGCCATAGCGGAATCGACGGAACTTCTCATCCTCAACACCATAGCGGTCGCGCAGAATTTCGTCCCAAAGATCGACGAAAGCGCGCATCTTGCACATTTCAGTAATAAAACGGATGCCGGCGTTGACGAAAAAGCTGATTCTTCCCGTGGCAGCAGGGAAATCCTCTGCGCTGATCTGCCCGCCTTCTTTCACTGCATCTAGGACCGAGATAGCGGTGGCGAGTGCAAAGGATAGTTCCTGCACCGGAGTGGCGCCCGCTTCCTGCAGATGATAGGAACAGACGTTGGTTGGGTTCCACTTCGGCATTTTCTGATAGGTGTAGCTTACCACATCGGTAATCAGCTTCATGCTCGGTTTGGGTGGAAAGATATAGGTTCCGCGGGAAAGATACTCCTTGATAATGTCATTTTGAACAGTGCCCTGCAGGGCGGACACGTCCGCGCCCTGTTCCTCGGCAACCGCGACATAAAGTGCCAGAAGCCAGGCAGAGGTCGCATTGATCGTCATCGATGTGTTCATTTTTTCAAGTGGAATATCATCAAACAGGGTGCGCATATCCCCGAGATGGCAGATGGGTACACCCACCTTGCCAACTTCTCCCCGGGCCAGGACGTGATCCGAATCATAACCGGTTTGGGTTGGCAGATCGAAGGCGACTGACAAACCAGTCTGGCCACGTGCGAGATTTGTTTTATAAAGCTCGTTCGACGCACTTGCGGAAGAATGGCCGGAATAGGTGCGGAACAACCACGGGCGATCTTTCTTCGGTGTGCCGGATTTTACGGCGTCCGTCTTGTCTTGTGCCATAATTATCTTTCGTATTTATAGTCTTATAAGTTCGGTTGTTACGTGTTTTTAATGTCGCACGTAATAACATAACTTTGTGTTGCAGCGCAAAAAAAACTTGTTATCTGGACAAAGGTCAGTAATCTTCTCATAAACCGGGCTAATGTAAAGGTCTCCGTTTCGTTTTTTGATGCAATGCGATATATGAAGGCGGATAAGGAATTTGCAATTTCTAAAGACTAACGCCCTATACAGTAGACTACACACAAAATACGAGGGATGTTTTTGATGTCAAATACGCAAGCTTCTGCGCAGTCTGAAGCAGGAAATGAAACGCCGGCAGGTGAGATTAAGGATCTCTACGAAGTAGGAGAGATTCCCCCGCTCGGCCATGTCCCCTCCAAGATGTATGCTTGGGCGATCCGCCGGGAACGTCACGGGGAGCCTGAAAAAGCTATGCAGGTGGAAGTCGTGGAAACGCCGGAACTGGATAGCCATGACGTGCTGATTCTGGTTATGGCGGCCGGCGTCAACTATAACGGTGTCTGGGCAGCCCTTGGTGAGCCTATTTCCCCGTTCGATTATCATAAGCAGCCCTACCATATTGCGGGATCGGATGCCTCCGGCGTCGTCTATGCGGTCGGCAACAAGGTGAAGCGCTTCAAGATTGGTGATGAAGTCGTTGTTCATTGTAACCAGGATGATGGGGATGATGAGGAATGTAATGGCGGCGATCCCATGTTTTCGCCGAGCCAGCGCATCTGGGGCTATGAAACGCCAGATGGTTCCTTCGCCCAGTTCGCCCGCGTGCAGGACCGCCAGTTGATGCCGCGCCCGAAACATCTGACCTGGGAAGAAAGCGCCTGTTACACGCTGACCCTCGCGACTGCTTATCGCATGCTGTTCGGTCATCGGCCGCATATCCTGCGTCCTGGCCATAATGTTCTGATCTGGGGGGCGTCAGGCGGTCTCGGTTCCATGGCGATCCAGATTTGTGCTGCCGCGGGTGCTAACGCCATTGGCGTTATCTCCGATGAAAGCAAGCGCGACTTTGTGATGTCGCTCGGCGCGAAAGGCGTTCTTAACCGCAAGGACTTTGATTGCTGGGGCCAGCTGCCGACAGTGAACGGTGAAGGCTTCGGCGATTATATGAAGAAAACACGCGAATTCGGCAAGGCCATATGGGAAATTACCGGTAAAGGTAATGACGTTGACTTCGTGTTTGAACATCCCGGAGAGCAGACTTTTCCGGTTTCCTGTAACGTGGTCAAGCGGGGCGGTATGGTCGTTTTCTGTGCGGGCACGACGGGCTTTAATCTGACAATGGATGCCCGCTTTGTCTGGATGCGCCAGAAACGTATCCAGGGTAGTCATTTTGCCAATCTGAAGCAGGCTTCGCAGGCAAATAACCTGGTTGTAGAGCGGCGTATTGATCCCTGTATGTCAGAGGTTTTCTCCTGGGATGATATCCCGCGCGCGCATACAAAAATGATGAATAATAAGCATAAACCGGGCAATATGGCTGTGTTGGTTTCGTCGAAGTATCCGGGTCTGAGAACGATCGAGGATGCGATTGAAGCCGGTAACGAGTAAGCGCAAGCCGTAATCAAAAGGAAAAATAATAATGACAATGTCTGAAATGACTGAAACGTCCGGCACAATCTTGTTGGACGGGCTGGATGGCCTATGCGAATCAGCGCTTGGCGCGGCTGAATCTTTCAAGCAGCAGGCGATCATGGCCGTCGCGGATATGACCCGCGGCAGCAATGGCCGGATCAGCGCGGAGCTGGTTGAGGCCAATCAATACGCTACCCACGGCCTTGCCTGGCTCGCAACCTACGTGGAGGCTTTGCGCGAAACCCTGAATTGGTCACGCCATCTTGCATCGGAAGGTAAATATGGAGAGTTGGAACAGCTCACCCTGCAGGCGGGCTTCGGCGAGTATCTAAGCCAGATCACCGGCGGTATTCCCATGTCTCTCGGGGAAATTATTCGCCCGCAGGACCTAGGTCTGGATGACGCCGCGATCGCAAAATTCAAGACGGCAGACGTCTTGACGCTTCTTGAATCGGGTTATAGCGCGGCGGTTAAGGAAAGAATTGCTGAACTGATAGCCGACGGAATGGACACTGGTCATTTCGGCGATCCGGGACTGGATGAAACCTTCTCGATGATTCGGGATCAATTCCGCCGTTTCGCCAATGAAGAGGTGATGCCCTATGCCCATGAGTGGCATTTGAAGGACGAGTTGATCCCGATGCCAGTGGTCGAGAAAATGTCGGAACTTGGTGTTTTTGGCCTGACTGTGCCAGAAAAATATGACGGCCTTGGTCTTGGCAAGATGTCCATGTGTGTCGTGTCAGAAGAACTCTCCCGTGGATATATCGGAGTGGGATCGCTAGGAACACGCTCTGAAATTGCGGCAGAGCTAATCCTGACAGGCGGTACCGACGCGCAGAAGGAAAAATGGCTTTCCCCGATTGCAACAGGCGAAATACTGCCGACGGCTGTCTTCACGGAACCCAACACTGGCTCCGACCTTGCGTCTTTGAAAACCCGCGCTGTGAAGGACGGTGATGTATATAAAGTCACAGGCAACAAGACATGGATCACCCATGCGGCGCGTGCGGATGTCATGACCATGCTGGTGCGCACCAATCCTGATGAGCCGGGCTATAAAGGTCTTTCCATGTTCCTCGCGGAAAAGCCTCACATGACCGAGGAGGAGGATTTCCCGGCCGATGGTATGACTGGTGGAGAGATCGAGGTTCTCGGCTATCGCGGGATGAAGGAATATGAGCTTGGTTTCGATAACTTCGAGATCAAGGCGGAAAATTTGCTCGGCGAAGAAGAGGGTAACGGTTTCAAGCAGTTGATGCAGACATTCGAAAGTGCCCGTATTCAGACAGCGGCCCGTGCCCTCGGTGTGGCGCAGAACGCCATGGAACTTGGACTTCGTTATTCGTTGGACCGCGTTCAGTTTGCTCGCCCCATCATCAAATTCCCGCGTGTTGCCGGTAAGCTTGCCTGGATGGCTGTGGAAATCATGATGGCGCGTCAGCTCACATATGCGTCTGCCCGTGCGAAAGACGAAGGCCGACGTTGTGACCTTGAGGCGGGTATGGCTAAATTGCTTGGTGCCCGCGTTGCCTGGAGCACGGCGGATAACGCCCTGCAAATCCACGGCGGCAACGGCTTTGCCCTCGAATACCCGATAAGCCGGGTTCTCTGTGATGCGCGTATTCTAAACATCTTTGAAGGTGCCGGTGAAATACAGGCGCAGGTCATTGCCCGCCGTCTGCTAGAAGGCGCGAATTAAAAAGTTTAGCCGGAAGCGGTCTGTTTAGGGCGCTTCCGGTAGTTCCTTTTTCGTTGAGGCTCGCCAGTCTACCGTTTTTCCATATCAGCAGTGAATTCAAAGCCGAGGACGGCGGCAATGGTCGCGCCGAACAGAACAATCCCCCAACTGACATAAAGCCAGATCAGAAAGAGCGGAATGGCCGCCATAGCGCCATAAACGACCTCATAGGACGGGAAGAATTCCAGATAAAGCTTGAACATAAATTTTCCAAAAAGGAAAAGCGCGGTTGCAATTCCGGCACCGATGAAGGCATGGCGCCATTTCACATCGCAAGCCGGTACGATGCGATACAGGACAAATAGTATGATGAAGGGGAGCAACATGGGCATGACTTCGCTGAGTAGGGAATAGGCTCCTTTCACCTCAAATCCCGTTGCTTCCTCGCTGATATCGATCACCCAGTTTATGAGCGTCAGGCTGGAGCCGACCGCAATGGGCCCAATCAGCGTTATCAATATATAGGTCATCAGCCGTTTAAACGGATTGCGTGTTGCCGCTACCTGCCAGATCTGACTGAATATTTCCTCGATACTGGACATCAGCATAAGTGCGGTAATCGCGATACCCGCAAGACCGAAATAAGTCAGTTGGCTCGCATTGACAGCAAAGTCATTGAGTACGGCATCGACCGTTGATATTTTTGAAGGCAGCAGATTATTGAACAAAAGCGTTGTCAGCTTGACCTTCAGGTGCGTGAATGCCGGGATCGCGGTGAAGAGGGCAAAGACTACAGCTGCCAGCGGCACGATTGCGAGCAGAGTTTGATAACTCAGGGCCGTCGCCATGCGCAGGCAATGCTGATCCTTGAAATGGTGCCAGATGCGGATTAGCAGCGCGACAATGAAAATATTCTGCACCTCGTCTCCTCAGTCGGTTGATCTAGTCTGGGAATTTAGTGACTGCGAGTTCTCCGCCAATGCTCCAATCTTCCTTGGAAACATCATTGATCACCACATGGACACTTGCCTCACTGCAACCCGTGATTCGAGCCATTTCTGTGGTCATTGATTTGACCAGCTTCTGTTTGGTCTCCCGATCCCGTCCTTCAAACATTTCAATTCTGATAATCGGCATTCTTTGTCCTATTGATTTAGTTAAACGATATTATGCTCTGATATAGCCTCTCCTGTCACCAGCCTAGAGAAGGAGAAGCGATTTAGATCGAGGCTGCGGTATTCTCCGAATGTGATTAACTCGGCGATGGCACGTCCAACGGCGGGTGATTGTTGCAGCCCATGGCCGGAGAAACCATTGGCGAAATAGAAGTTGGTGACGTCGGGATGCGATCCCAGAATGGCATTTTGGTCTAGAATGTTATAGGCGTAGTGTCCGGCCCACGCGTTTTCGAGCTTGATGGCCTCGAAGGCGGGAACACGATGTGCCAGAACCGGCCAGATATGTTCCTCGAACCATCCGTAATCAACATTGAAATCTGTGCAATCGGGATCATTCTCCGGCCCGGGCGAACAGCCCGCTAGAAATTGATGCCCTTCGGGGCGAAAATGCACGCCGCTTGGATCAATGATCAAAGGACAGCCGGTAATTTCCGTTCGACAGCTGAAGCTATAGGCAAATCTCTTCCGGGATCGAACAGGTAGATCAATGCCCGCCCATTTGGCGACTATCGCCGCGGCCGGGCCCGCCGCGTCAACAATATAACCTCCAGGAATGCGTGTGCCATCTGCAAGAAGAACGGCGGATACCTTGTTTCTGTCACCGTCAAGTCCCACAACCTCCTTCGCCATATAAGAGGCCCCGAGGGAAATTGCTTTCTTCCGGAACGCCTGATTAAGACTGTAGGCATCGAGCCAGCCTTCCCCGGAAAGGCCCAAGGATCCCCCGGCGAGATCAGTGACATTCATCCAGGGAAACCCCCTTGCAAGATCATCTGCGTCCAGCAGGCCGACATTGACGCCAAGCCCTCGTTGGATGGCATTATTGCTGTACAGGCGTGGAATATGACGATCTTCCGCCAGAAAGAGATAGCCCTGTTCATGGTAGCTGACGTCAACCGGGGTATCATCTACTCCAAGTAAACTTGATATCTGCCCCAGGAATTCTTGCGTGTACTGAGACATCTGGATATTTTCCGGCGTTGAAAACTGTTGCCGGACACCTCCCCAGGAGCGGGCGGTGGAGCCAAATTCATAACTTGGATCTTTTTCGATAACGGTGACAGTGCCGGAAAACCCCGGCGTGGCCTTAAGGAAGTATGCAATGGCGGAGCCGATGACTCCACCGCCGACAATCACAACATCTCGGGTTGCTTCCATTAGAGTTCCTGTCCATATAAGGTGTAACGATGTAGTTTTGACTGCTGCATTTCTATATGACAGATCGGACCGTTCATGATCAATTATTTCATTCTCGCCGCCGTTGTCGCAACAGCTCTGGTTCTGTTATTCGGCGTGCTGACTTTCGCCCGGGGGGGCGAGTTCAATCGCCGCTATGGGAATAAACTGATGCGTTTGCGCATCCTGATGCAGGCAATAGCTGTTGTCCTCATGTTGATCGGGTTTTGGATCGTGAATACTGGTAGTTAAACGTATAAGGCGAAGGCAGCACATGGTAAAACTGACCAAAATCTATACGCGTGGCGGAGATAAGGGAAAAACCTCGCTGGGCGATGGTGCCCGGGTGAGCAAGACAGATCCAAGGGTCGAGGCCTATGGTGATGTAGATGAAACCAATGCCGTGATTGGCCTCGTCCGGCTTCATGTGTCTGGGGAAGCGGATGAGATGCTCGCGCGTATCCAGAACGATCTCTTCGATCTTGGGGCTGATCTTTGTACGCCTGAACAGGAAAATCCGAAATATCCTCCCCTCCGGATTGCACTGGAACAGGTTGAACGGCTGGAAAAGGAAATTGATCGCCTCAATGCAGAACTTTCACCGCTCAACTCTTTTATTCTACCGGGCGGATCGACTGCTTCTGCAAATTTGCACTTGGCGCGGACAGTCTGCCGGCGGGCGGAACGGCGGATGATCTCTTTTGGCGATTCGAACATCCTCAATCCTGTTGCCATCGCCTACATCAATCGACTGTCTGATTTTCTGTTTGTTCTGGGCCGTTACCTCAATAACAAGGGGGTGGAGGACGTTCTGTGGGTGCCGGGCGCAAATAGGTGACCTTTTCTGGTAAATTTTGGCCGGAAATAGACATCTTTCAACTGTGCTAAAATGTCCTGCTTCGGCGAATTGACAGATAGTCATTAGCTATTTATTGTGCACTGCCGAATAAGAGTAGAAACAACGTATCTAATAACCTGAAATTCATACCGTCGGAATACGGGCTTTCGTCGGATGTGAAAAAACTATGACCCTGGAGTAGACCGATCCATGAAAGTTCTCGTCGCTGTTAAACGTGTCGTGGACTACAACGTTAAGATCCGTGTTAAAGCGGACAAGACTGGTGTAGACCTCGCAAATGTCAAAATGTCCATGAACCCCTTCGATGAAATCGCTGTAGAGGAAGGGCTTCGCCTGCGCGAAGCTGGTGTCGCAACGGAAGTTGTCGCCTTGTCCGTTGGCCCACAAGCCGCCCAAGAAACCCTGCGGACTGCGCTTGCGATGGGTGCCGACCGGGGCATTCTTGTCAAAACCGATGAAATGGTGGAACCGCTTGGCGTTGCGAAACTGATGAAGGCCGTGGCAGAAGAAGAAAAGCCGGACCTTATTATTGTTGGTAAGCAGGCGATTGATGATGACTCCAACCAGACAGGCCAGATGCTGGCTGCTCTTCTGGGTTGGTCGCAAGGTACATTTGCCTCCAAGGTCAGCCTTGAAGACGGCACGGCGAAAGTCACCCGCGAAGTTGACGGTGGTCTGCAGACGATTGATCTGAAAATGCCGGTTGTGGTGACAACGGACCTTCGCCTGAACGAGCCCCGCTATGCGTCCCTGCCGAACATCATGAAAGCGAAGAAAAAGCCGATTGATGAAAAAACACCGGAAGATCTTGGCGTTGATATCGCGCCACGTCTGACGACGTTGAAAGTGGAAGAACCGGCGAAACGTGAAGCTGGCGTAATGGTAGAATCTGTCGCGGAGCTGGTCGACAAGTTGAAAAATGAAGCGGGGGTTATCTAATGACTGTTCTTGTTCTTGCTGATCATGACAATGAAGCGTTGGGTGCCGCAACTTTAAACGCAGTTACTGCCGCAACCAAGTTGGGTGGCGATGTTCATGTGCTGGTCGCCGGAAATGGCTGCGCGGCTGTTGCAGACGAAGCGGCGAAAGTCGCTGGTGTCGCCAAAGTCCTGCTGGTTGAAGATGCTCTGTATGCGAACGCCTTGGCCGAGAATATGGCTGCTTTGATCGTTTCGCTCGCGGATGGATATGATGGCATTCTTGCTGCTGCGACGACGTCGGGTAAAAACATTCTCCCACGCGTTGCGGCACTTCTCGACGTTGCACAGATTTCAGAAATTGTTGAGGTTGTCTCTCCGGATACCTTCGTTCGTCCGATCTATGCCGGTAACGCCATGGCAACAGTGCAGTCTGGCGACGCCAAGAAGGTGATTACAGTTCGTTCGACCAATTTCCCGGCAGCGGAAGCAACAGGCGGTTCCGCCTCTGTTGAAGCGGCTAGTGCCGCCGCAGATAGCGGACTGTCGACTTTTGTTAGTGATGAACTCTCTGAATCGGAGCGCCCGGAGCTTACATCGGCGAAGATCGTTATTTCCGGTGGTCGCGGTATGCAGTCCGGCGATAACTTCCACCTTCTGGAGAAGGTGGCCGATAAGCTTGGTGCCGCAGTCGGCGCAAGTCGCGCCGCTGTTGATGCAGGCTTTGTTCCCAATGACTATCAGGTTGGACAGACCGGTAAGGTCGTTGCGCCGCAGCTTTATATTGCTGTTGGTATTTCCGGCGCTATTCAGCATCTTGCCGGCATGAAGGACAGCAAGGTGATTGTGGCGATTAACAAGGATGAGGAGGCACCGATTTTCCAGGTTGCCGACTACGGACTTGTCGCGGATCTGTTCAAGGCCTTGCCAGAGCTCGATGAAGCTCTGTAGTGGCGCAAATGAGTCAGGATTTCGGCGTAATGATCACGCTCACCTCTATGCTTGGAATTAGGCAATGATAAATAAAGTAAGTGTGATTGGCGCCGGTCAGATGGGCAATGGTATTGCCCATGTCCTGGCGGTCGCTGGTATTGATGTGTTTCTTAAGGATATTTCCAAGGAACAGCTTGATAAGGCTCTAAAAACGATTGAGCGCAATCTGAGGCGTCAGGTCGGTCGGGGTGCGCTCTCTGAGGGCGATATCACGAAAGCCTTAAGCCATATCCAGACGGTGACTGATGATGATCATTTATCCGAAGTGGATCTGGTGATCGAAGCGGCGACTGAGAATGAGGAAATCAAGAAGAAGATTTTGGCCGCTCTCTGTCCGCGACTTAAACCTGAAGCGATAATTGCCACCAATACCTCTTCCATTTCTGTGACTCGTCTTGCGGCGATTACGGATAGGCCGGAGAAATTCATCGGCATGCATTTCATGAATCCGGTGCCGGTGATGCAGCTTGTCGAGCTGATCCGAGGTATTGCGACGAATGAGGAAACATTCGAGACGATCAAGGAACTTACCATCCGCTTGGATAAGACGCCAACTCCGGCGGAAGATTTCCCGGCTTTTATCGTCAATCGAATTCTTCTGCCTATGATTAATGAGGCGGTGTATACGCTCTATGAAGGCGTCGGTTCGGTTCGGGCGATTGATACAGCAATGCGTCTTGGTGCCAACCATCCGATGGGGCCGCTCCAGCTTGCCGATTTTATTGGTCTGGATGTATGTCTGGCAATCATGCAGGTGCTCTATGAGGGCCTCGCGGATACCAAGTACCGGCCCTGTCCGCTTTTGGTTAAGTATGTCGAAGCGGGTTGGCTTGGTCGGAAATCCGGCCGTGGCTTTTATGATTACACCGGGGATGAACCGATCCCCACGCGCTAGGCTAAACGCTGCATATCAAATAAAAAGCCCCGGAAATCTAGTTAGACTTCCGGGGCTTTCTTGATTGTAGAGCTGGGCCTAATTGACTTCGAAAAGTCCCGCTGCACCCATGCCGCCGCCAATGCACATCGTCACAACGACATATTTCGCACCGCGACGCTTGCCTTCGATCAGCGCGTGGCCCGTCAGGCGTGCACCGGACATGCCGAATGGATGACCAATGGAGATGGCGCCGCCATCAACGTTAAGCAAATCATTCGGAATGCCGAGTTTATCGCGGCAGTAGAGTACTTGTACGGCGAAAGCTTCGTTCAGTTCCCAAAGACCGATATCGTCCATCTTGAGGCCATTGCGTTCCAGCAGTTTCGGGATCGCAAATACCGGACCGATGCCCATTTCATCAGGCTCACAGCCAGCGACAACAAGGCCGCGATAGATGCCAAGGGGTTCAATGTTCCGCTGTTCAGCAAGTTTGCTATCCATAACAACACAGGCAGACGCCCCGTCCGACAGCTGGCTCGCGTTACCTGCCGTGATGAAGCAATCCTCACCCAGAACCGGTTTAAGGCTGGCAAGCCCTTCCAGAGTTGTGCTGGCCCGATTGCCTTCATCCTGCATAAGGGTGACTTCTTCTTCCAAGGTTTCCCCGGTTTCCTTGTTCACCATTACTTTGGTCGTGGTCATCGGAACGATTTCCTTGTCGAACCGGCCCGCTTCCTGAGCTGCAGCTGTCCGCATCTGGCTTTGATAGCTGTATTCGTCCATTGCCTCGCGGGAGATGCCATAGCGCGTTGCTACTGTTTCTGCGGTTTTCAGCATGGGATCATAAATGGCGGGTTTATTTTCCAATAGCCATTCATTTTGCGCGTGATACCGGTTCATATGTTCATTCACGACAAGGCTGATGCTGTCCATCCCGCCGGCGGCCATGACCGGGACTTTATCAACGATAACCCGCTGCGCCGCCATGGAGATCGTCTGCAGGCCAGAAGAGCAAAAACGGTTGACCGTGGTGCCCGATGTCGTAATGGGCAGGCCTGCCCTGAGTAGGGCCTGCCGGGCAATGTTGCCACCGGTCGCGCCTTCTGGGTTTGCGACACCGAAAATAACATCTTCAACTTCTGCCGGGTCTACTCCAGCACGTTCAACCGCGTGCTTGATAACATGACCACCCAGATCAGCACCATGGGTGTTGTTGAAAGCACCGCGATAGGCTTTGCCTATTGGAGTTCGGGCGGTGGATACGATAACGGCGTCTGCCATAAGATTTCTCCTCAATATTATTTTTTATACGCCCGGCATATCAGACTGAGACGGGAATTGCCGCTAATTCTATATACAGAGTTTCCTGATGGAAAGGCTGAATCTGCACCGGGTTGTGATGGCGGCGAAATTTCGACGAAATAGCGGAGGCTTATTCTGACTTACACTATTTCAAGAACCGATTCTGGCGGCCGGCCAATGCGTGCCTTGCCATTGGCAAATACAATGGGGCGCTCAATCAATTTCGGATGATCAACCATGGCCTGAAGGAGAGCGTCATCGCTGAGTGATGGATCTCCAAGGTTATTGTCCTTATAGTCTGCCTCCCCTTTTCGCATAAGATCGCGGGGCTTCATATCCAGCTGTTTCAGGATTTCCACAAGACGTTCTTTTGTTGGAGGGGAGGAGAGATATTCGACTACTACAGGCTTAATATCGTTCTCCTGCAAGAGCGCGAGGGTTTGTCTGGATTTGCTGCAGCGCGGGTTATGGAAGATCTCGACAGACATTATTTTTATTCTCCGGAATAGATAGTGGTTCTTATATTCACCTACCTATGTAGCGCAGCGGTGATCTGGATGCTAGCCGCTGAATGACAGGAAAGCCGGTTTCGCAATTGAGTGCTTGCTTGCGCGCGGTCAATTGCATATTTAAGCCCCATGACTTCTTACACGACAACCCATAGTAACCTGCAGAAGCCGGGCGTTCTGACTCGGATCGGCTCCATGATCGGCCTTGTGAATTGGCTCGGATTCATCACCTTGCTTTGGAAGGAGGTGCGCCGGTTTTTGAAAGTACCGCTGCAAACCGTGCTGGCACCAATGATGACAACAATCCTGTTTCTGGCGATCTTTACTCTCGCCTTTGGCGGCAGCGAGCGCTATGTGGGAGAGGTTTCCTACGCGAATTTTCTGGCGCCTGGCCTGATCATGATGGCGGTTATTCAGAACTCATTTGCCAATACCTCTTCTTCCATTCTGATATCCAAAATTCAGGGAAATATCGTCGATATTCTGATGCCGCCTCTCTCGGCCGCGGAATTAACGCTGGCGTATGTTCTGTCGGGCCTCGCCCGGGGTCTGACGGTGGCCTTGGTTGTCGGGATTGTCATGTGGTTACTTATCGATATTTCGATTCATTCCTGGGCGGCAGTAATCTACTACGTCATCGGTGCGGGCCTGATGCTGTCTTTGCTGGGAATGATCGCGGGGATCGTGTCTGAAAAATTCGATCATATGGCCGCAATGACAAACTTTGTTATCATGCCGTTGTCATTTCTATCTGGTACTTTCTATTCGATCGACCGACTTACTGGTGTCTGGTACCAGATCAGCCATCTGAATCCGTTTTTCTATATGATTGATGGGTTTCGATATGGCTTTATCGGGACCTCAGACAGCAGTCTTTGGGTCGGTGCCGTGTCGATCGCGGCGCTGGACATTTTGCTCTATATTGCCGTCTGGGCGCTCATAAAAAGCGGATATCGCCTGAAAGCCTGAAAATATTGTCTCTGGCACAAGAGTTTGATTGACAGAAACCGGTCTCCTGTCAATACTTCCGCGCTTTCTGACAGCGGAAATTGGCCGTATGTCCCGTCACTTCGTGGAGAAAGCATATGATTCCTGCTTTGTTATCAAATTATGCTCCTGCTGATCTTTCCTTTGAAAAAGGGGAAGGCATGTATCTCTATGGGAATGACGGACGACGATACCTCGATTTCGCGGCTGGCATAGCAGTGAGTGCCCTGGGGCATGCCCATCCGAAGTTGGTCGCAGCTTTGACGGATCAGGCGTCCAAGGTGTGGCATGTCTCCAATATGTTCCGTATTCCGGGGCAGGAAGAGCTCGCCGAGAAACTCGTCAATGCGACATTTGCTGATGCCGTTTATTTCTGTAATTCAGGGGCCGAAGCAAACGAATGCGGTCTCAAGATGGTGCGAAAATATTTCAGTGCCAATGGTCATCCGGAAAAATACCGGGTCATTGCTTTTGAAAACTCCTTTCACGGGCGTACCCTCGCGACCATTGCGGCAGCGGGTCAACAAAAACTTTTGGATGGTTTTGGCCCGGCGGTTAAAGGCTTTGATCATGTCCCAGTTGGGGATATTGAGAAGGTGAAGGCGGCGATCACTAATGAGACGGCAGCGATTCTGATTGAGCCAGTACTTGGTGAAGGCGGAATTCAGGTCGTTGAAGCAGAGTTCATGCGTGCACTACGAGAACTTTGCGACGAACATGGCCTGCTGTTGATGCTCGACGAGATTCAAACCGGTATGGGCCGGACGGGCAAGCTGTTCGCTCATGAGCATGCGGGAATCACCCCGGATATCCTGACGTCCGCGAAAGCGCTTGGTGGCGGATTTCCTGTCGGCGCTTGCCTTGCGGTTGAGAAGGTTGCCAAAGCCATGACGGTCGGCAGCCATGGTTCTACCTACGGCGGAAATCCTCTTGCCATGGCCGTGGCGGGTGCCGTCGTCGATGTGATAACGGAGGAAGGTTTTCTCGATCATGTGAGCCAGATGGGCAATCACCTCAAGCAGGGACTTGCCGGTGTTGTTGATCGCCATCCCGATATACTTGAGGAAATACGCGGCATAGGTCTGCATATTGGCCTGAAATGCAAAGTTGAGAACACCAAGGTCGGCGACAAATTGTTGGAACTTGGCGTTTTAACAGCGAAGGGGGGCGATAATGTGGTTCGTCTGCTACCGCCGTTGGTCATAGAAGATACACAGATATCAGAATTTATAGGTCTTCTGGATGAAGCCTGCACGGAGCTTGAAAATGGCTAAGCCACAACATTTTCTGGATTTGAACGAGTTATCGAAGGCCGAAGTACGGCACATTATTGATGACGGGATTGCGCTTAAGCAAGAGCGTGCCGGCCTGCCGAAAGGTACGGAGGACAAGGAAACTCCGCTTGCGGGGCTGACACTTGCGGCAATTTTCGAGTTTCCCTCAACCCGGACCCGCGTTTCCTTTGATATGGCGATGCGGCAGCTCGGCGGCCATACCATCGTCCTGAACGGCAATGACATGCAGCTTGGCCGCGGAGAGACAATCGCCGATACCGCGCGCGTGTTGTCGCGCTATGTCGATGCAATTATGCTTCGGACAGATGAACATTCCAAGCTGCTTGAGCTTGCGGAATATGCGACTGTGCCGGTTATAAACGGCCTGACAAACGGGAGCCACCCCTGTCAGTTGATGGCTGATGTCATGACCTTCGAAGAAGCGCGCGGGCCGATCAAGGACAAGATCGTTACCTGGTGCGGAGATGGTAATAACATGGTCACATCCTGGATTCATGCGGCTGGATTGTTTGATTTCGAATTTCGTATCGCTTGTCCGGAAGAATTATCACCAGACCCGAAAGCACTCGCCTGGGCTAAGGAAATTGGTGCAAATGTCCATGTCACTCGTGATGCGGCGGAAGCGGCAGCGAATGCGCATTGCATTGTCGCGGACACTTGGGTGTCTATGGGGGATGATGTTGCCAATCGTCATAACCTGCTGATGCCTTATCAGGTGGATGACGCATTGATGGCACGTGCGGCGGCTGATGCTGTCTTTATGCACTGCCTGCCTGCTCATCGCGGAGAGGAGGCAACGGCCGACGTCATGGATGGCCCGCAGTCGGTGATTTTTGATGAGGCCGAAAACCGCCTGCATGCTCAAAAAGCTGTCCTACGCTGGTGCCTCGGCACCTGATACTCCTTTAATTTGGTGAGAAAAGACTGATGGCCCAAGACGGTCAAAAAATAATTACTGATGATCTTATCCAGCCTTTCCAGATGGCCAAGGCCGGGGTACGCGGTCGGATCGTGCGAATGGGAAGTATCGTCGATTCGATCCTGAACCGGCACGGTTATCCTGACGCGGTGGCCCAGTTTTTGGGGGAGGGGATTGTGCTTGCCGCGATGCTGGGAGGTGCGCTCAAGTTTGACGGTATATTTACGGTTCAGACCAAGGGGGATGGCGCGATTTCCATGATTGCCTCGGATATGACGACGCCGGGAAATATGCGTGGTTACGCATCCTTCGATCAGGAAAAACTTGATCTCATAACTTCCTCTGCTGTGGCGATGAATGTGGAAAACTACTTGGGCAAGGGCTATGCGGCCTTTACCATCGATGCAGGCGAAGAGCATAAAAGATATCAGGGCATTGTTGATCTGGAAGGGGAGAGCCTCGCCGACTGTATGGAGAATTATTTCGATAAGTCGGAACAGATCGACACGCTCTTGCGCGTAGCGGTTACCAAGGTTGATGGGAAATGGCGTGCTGGCGGCCTGATGATCCAGCGGTTGCCGGATGAAAACGCAACGGAATTCAATCAGGACCAGGAAGAGGAAAACTGGCGCAATGCACAAGCCCTTGCGGGCACAATTACGCCCGAAGAACTGACAAGCTCACGTCTTAAATCGGCTGAATTGCTCTACAAGTTGTTCCATGAAGATGGGGTTTGGCTTTATGATCCTCAGGAACTCGCCGATCAATGCAGCTGTAGTGCTGAGCGGGTGATGAATACTCTTAAAACCTTCGCTGGGGCGGATCTAGAGGACATGGCAGATGATGGTGTGATCACCGCGGATTGCCAGTTTTGCTCCAGTAAATACGAAGTTCGAGTTGAGGATATCAGCTAGCGGCAGAATACGCGGCCAACCCGAAACAGAGGGTTGAATTTCGTCCAAGGACCGTAATAGAGTGGGGCCGGTTCAATCCTTCGCAAAGGTGAGAGTAACATGGCAGGCCTCCGTCGTTTTCTGACAACCCTATCCCTTCTCATGACAACCGCACTTCTGGGGTGCGTGGATGCGCCGCCAAACCCGGTATATCCCGAAATAACCTTTCAGCATTTAAATCCGTTGTATTTGAATGTTGGTGAGATCAAGATTGTCGACGAATTTACGCCGCCGCTCAAGCATCCGCACGTAGAGCATGAATTGCCTGTCTCCATTGATCAATCGGTGCGTAACTGGGTGCGGGACCGTCTGCGGACAACTGGGAACAGCGGTGCGATAGCGACAATCACCATCAAGGACGCAAGTGCCGTTGAAAAGGGCTTGGATAAGGATACCGGTCTGAAAGGGCTGATAACAAAGGATCAGTCGGAGCTTTACGTCTTTCATGTTCTGGTGGAGCTTAAAATCACCGAGATTTCGGGTTCTTCCGCCTTTGTAACGGCGGAGGCGACCCGGTCGAAATCTGTACCGGAAGGGATTACGCTCAATCAGCGGGAAAAAACCTATTTCACACAGGTAGAGGCGCTGATGCAGGCGTTTGATAAGGAAATGGAAAAGAATATCCGGACCTTCATGGGGGGATATCTGCGCTAAGGCGCAAATTGTTCTGCCTTTGACGCTCAGCTGATTCAATATATCTCCGTCGGATATCCTTGTGCTTTCGCCTAATTTGGCTTAGCTTTGCGAACAGTTCAAACGATTGACCTAAATTGATGCCTGAAACAAAACAAACAGCTTCCGACCGGATGATAGAAGCCGCGGGCCGACTCTTTTCTGAACGGCCGTTCGATGCGGTTTCGACGCGGGAAATAGCTTCAGCTGCGGGGGTTAACCTTTCCGCCATTTCCTATCATTTCCAGAATAAGGATGGGCTTTATCGCGCAATCTTCAAAAAGATTATACTGGATTTGAAACCTGTTCGGGTCGGGCTTGCAATCTTGTTGGAAAACCAACTGACGGCAGCCCGTGATGACCGAAAAGCCTATGCCGATTTTATCTCCGCGTTTGTTTCCCGCGTTGTTGATAGCGCGTTTTCACCGTCCACAAGATGGAAAATGCGCTTGCTCAAGCGGGAAACAGAAATGCCGACGGATTGCTTTCAACTGCTTATGGAGGGGCATGTCGATATCATCCATGACTTGTTGGGAATATTACTCGCCAAGATATCGGGGGAATCGCCGACGAGTGAGAAAATCAAGCTTGAAGCCAATGCAATTCTCTCGCTCTGCCTGCAATATGCACTCAATGAAGAACTTGTGAAGGCGCGGATGGGATGGTCGTCGATCGGATCGTCAGAAATTCAGAAAATTAAAAAAATAACGACGGAAATGGTATTGCGGTCCGTTAACCTAGGGGAATATTGCGGTCAGATAAAAGAAGGATAAAAAGCGTGAAGCTTCTGCTCAAGGTACTGTTGCCGCTTGTTATTTTGGGTGCGGGGATTGCGTTGACTACTTACCTCGTGGCGACAAAGCCAGTGATTGAGCCGGAGGCTGTGAAGGAACGCGTCTGGACTGTTGCAGCGATTCCTATCGAGTTTAAGGACCAGTCTGTTGACCTGAATCTATTCGGTTCCCTGAAGGCTGTGCGAGACGTCGAGTTAAGATCGCTGGTCGGAGGTGAGGTGATTGAGGTCAGCGATAATTTTCGTGAAGGGGCGCTTCTCAATAAGGGGGATTTGCTCGTTCGCGTTGATCCATTCGAGTTTGAGGCAAAGCTCAATGAGAACAAGGCTTCCCTGCTCGAAGCACAGGCGCGCCTTAATGAGCTGTTGGCGATGCAAAAGTCGGAAGTGACAGCACTGGAACGCGAACGTGAAGTGCTGGAACGGGAAATACGTAACGTCGAAAGATCGAATAGCCTCGCCAAAAGGGGCAACATCTCGGTAAAATCTCTGGATGATGCTAGATCGGCGCTTAGCCGTCAGCGTCAGACAGTTGAATTGCGCGAAGCGCAGCTTGATATCATTAAACCCCGCATTAGTCAGCAGCGCGCTGTCATTGACCGGCTTGAGGTGGGGGTCAGGCGAGCCGAACGTGACGTGTCGAATACTAGCCTCCGCGCGCCCTTTAGAGGCTATCTCACGGAAGTAAGTGCAGAATTTGGCAAGAATATCGGGGCGAGCGATAAAGTGGCGAGGCTGATTGATGCGGCCCAGATGGAAGCGCGTTTTTTACTCTCCGACAGCCAATTTGGCCTTCTTCTGGGCAGCAGCGCGGGCATCGTCGGCCGACCAGTCATTGTATCTTGGCAATCCGGAGAGAGCGAACTCGTCTTCAGCGGGCAGGTGGCCCGTCTCAGCCCGGAAATAAGTTCTGAGACTGGTGGGGTGGAGGTTTTTGCCGTTCTGGAGGCGAACGAATATACGCCGCTTCTCCGCCCAGGGGCCTTCGTCGAGGTGGTTTTGTCCGGAAATCGTTATTCCGATGTGGCCAAGCTTCCCGACAGCAGCATTTATGAGAACTCAAAAGTTTATGTTGTGATGGACGGACGATTAGAGCCACGCATGATCGAAATAGTGGCGCGAAATGGCGGCGAGATATTTGTCCGCGGAGATATTAAAGAGGGAGAGTTAGTTGTAACAAGCCGACTACCTGAGATCGGCCCTAATCTGAAAGTGGATGTCCGCTGATGGATCTTAGCCGCCTCGTTAAGATATTTGTCCGTCACAAGAATGCTGCCAATCTGCTGATGATCATGATGATTGTCATCGGGGTGGCGTCCATCTATCGGCTCAACACGCAGTTTTTTCCGGACTTTGGAACCGAGGTGATCACCACCAGCATTATCTGGCCGGGCGCAAGCGCGGAGGATGTCGACGGTAATATCACAACGGCGATTTTGCCGGAGGTTCGCTTTCTCAACGGGGTCAAGCGCGTTACCTCCTATTCCGTGGAGGGCAGCAGCGCAATTGTTGTGGAGTTTGAGCCCGAAACCGACATGCAGGCGGCCCTTTCCGATGTCGAACAGGGCGTTACGCAAATCACGACCTTCCCCGATACCATCGAAACGCCCATTATAAAGCGGGCTGTGATCTATGATCCCATAGCTCGCCTTTCGATCTCAGGGCCGTATTCAGAGGCGGCCCTCAAGCAGATTGGCAAGACAATGCGCGACGACCTGCTGGATCTCGGAATTGACAAGATTACTCTTTTCGGCGCACGGGATGAGGAAATCTGGGTTGATGTCGACAAGAGGGATTTGCGGCGGCTTAATCTCAGCCTTACCGATATTGCTGCGATCATTCGCGATAATTCCCAAGACGTGCCGCTTGGGACTGTTTCCGGCAGTTTTGAACGTCAATTGCGATCACTCGAACAGAAGACCAATGCGAAGTCTCTTGGAGAGTTAGAGATTAAGTCATTCGACGATGGGCAGAAAATTTACTTGCGCGATATAGCCAATGTTCGCGACCAGTTTGTCGAAAAAGGATCAACAGGATTGCACCATGGCCGCGCAGCGGTGGAAATCAGTATTCAGCGGGCCCAGTCGACGGATGCCTTGAAAGCGGCAAAGATAGTTTCTGATTATTTTGAGCAGGAAAAGGGGCGCTGGCCAGCTGAACTTGAGATCAAGCAGTATGATGTGCAGGCAGGCCTGATTGAAGATCGTATCCGGCTCTTGTTGTACAACGGGGCGAGTGGACTGGCTCTTGTCCTGATTATCTTGTTTATCTTCCTCAATGTTCGTGTCGCCTTTTGGGTGGCGGCTGGTATCCCGGTTGCGATTTTTGCGACTGCGGGTGTTATGCTTTTGACAGGGCAGTCGATAAACATGATCAGCCTGTTCGCGATTATCATGTCCCTTGGTATCATTGTTGATGATGCGATTGTTGTCGGCGAACACGCTTCATACCTGCGTTCGACCGGAATGTCTGCGGCTGAGGCTGCGGAGCGAGGGGCGCTTAGGATGTTGGCACCGGTTTTTGCCTCAAGCCTGACAACGATTGCCGCTTTTTTACCGATTTTCCTGATTGGGGATATCATTGGACAAATCATTCGTGCCATCCCGTCAGTCGTCGTAGCGGTATTGATCGCTAGCCTGATCGAATGCTTCTTAATATTGCCGGGACATATGCGGCATGCGCTCCGGTTTCAGGGAAATGGTGCCAGTCGGCTACGCCAGAGTTTCGATGAAAAATTTCGCTATTTCCAAACTCATCTGTTCAAGCGCCTGGTGGAACTCGCCGTGAGCTGGCGGTATGCGACGCTTGCCGCTGTCGTTGCCATGTTGATCATTTCTTTCGGCTTCTTTTTGGGGGGACGGATCGGATTTAATTTTTTCCCCTCTCCCGAAGCAAATGTGATTAATGCCAATGTAGTTTTTGCACCCGGCAGTGCGCGCGGTGATACGGAAACCATGGTCAAAGAGCTGGAGCGTGCACTCTATAAGGCCGAGAACGATCTGACGGATGGGGAGGGCGGCCTTATTATCATGGCGCTGGGTAAGATCGGCATTAGTACCGGTGATCAGTTCAGCTCTGTTTCTGGTGATAATCGCGGCGGCATGATGGTGGAGCTCATTTCCGCCGATCTTCGGAATGTTAGGACGGCGGATTTTGTCAAGGCATGGCGGAAAGAGATCATGGAAATGCCGGGCCTTCAACGGATTGCATTGACTGAGAGGATCGGCGGTCCGCCGGGCCGGGAACTGGATATCCGGTTAAAGGGGGACGATGTAAATACGTTGAAGGTTGCGGCAGAGGAGGTAAAAGCTCTTCTTAAGAAATTCCGGGGTGTTTCGGATATCGAGGATGATTTGCCGCATGGCAAGCAGGAGATAATTCTTGAGCTGACGCCGCGTGGCAGGGCACTAGGCTTCACGACAGAGACTATCGCGTCTCAGGTACGTGCCGGATTTGAAGGCGTCATCGCTCGAAAATTTGCCCGCGGGGATGAGGAAGTGACAATTAGGGTGCAGCTCCCGCGGGATCAGATCGCCATGGAAGCCTTGCGAGACTTTTACCTGAAAAGTGCCTCTGGGATTGAGGTCCCGCTATCCGCGGTCGTGACCGAACGGAATCAGGTTGGTTTCGCCCGGATCAAGCGCGAGGACGGCGTGCGTGAAGTATCCATTGCAGCGGAAGTGGATGAAAACTTGACGTCATCGGATCAGGTGCTGTCGGCTCTGCCGGAGGGCGGGCTTGAAGCGATTGCTTCGACATATGGTTTGACCTACCGTTTTGCTGGCAAATCAGAGGAACAGGCGGATACGATCGCAGATATGCAGTTTGGTGCCACAATCGGCCTCTCTGCGATTTACCTTATTCTGGCCTGGGTGTTTTCATCCTATTGGCGACCCATTGTTGTGATGTCGATCATTCCTTTTGGCTTGGTCGGGGCAATCTTTGGCCATTACCTACTTGGCTTTAATCTTACCATCCTTTCGATGATTGCGTTGTTGGGATTATCGGGGATATTGGTCAATAACTCTATAATTCTGGTTAGTGTGATTGATGAACGCCTTACCAAGGGGCAGGCATATGCGGAGGCGGTAGTCGACGGCACCTGCGATCGGTTACGGGCGGTCTTGCTCACGTCCCTCACGACAGTTGGCGGATTGACCCCGCTACTTTTTGAAACCAGTCTTCAGGCGCAATTCTTGATCCCGATGGCCATTACCTTGGTGTTCGGATTGTTGGCGGCGACGTTTTTGGTTCTTTTTCTGGTGCCAGCCTTGCTAGTCATTCAGGCAGATTTCGGCCGGGTGACGGGCTGGATAAAGGCGTTCTACTTTCCGAAAGCTCAGGCTGATTAACGATTAGCGCTGCCAGAAACGGCGGGAGAAAAGCACGAGTACGGTAAAAAGCTCAAGGCGCCCGAGCAGCATGCCAAGTGACATCAGCCATTTTGCTGGATCAGAGAGCGATTTAAAAGTCCCGGACGGACCGACAGTCTCCCCAAGGCCCGGGCCCACATTCGTGATGGATGTTGCCGCGCTTGAAATCGCGGTCAGGAAATCCAGACCGGTGAGGCCGAGCGCGATTGTGAGCAGGGCGAAGATTACAATAAAAAGAAAAACGAAGCTGGTGACCGATCCAATGGTTTCCTCGGCAAGTGGCTGACCATTGTAGCGCGGTTTATAAATTGCGCTTGGCCGGATCATCTGCATCAATTGACAGCGTGCGGTTTCCACAAGAATTTGAATGCGGAAGATCTTGATGCTGCAAGAGGCTGAGCCCGCACAACCACCAACAAACATAAAAAAGAAGAAGGCTGTCGTACCAAATCCACCCCAGTTGCTGTAGTCGGCGGTGGCATAGCCTGTGCCGGTAATAATGGAGGTTACATTGAAAGTGGCATGTCTCAAGGCGACCCAAAAAGAGATGCCCTCATGCCGTATTTGCCAGATGGTAATGGCTACAATTCCAATCAGGACGATCGAGAGAAACCACCTGACCTGACTATCCGTAAGAAAGCTGCCCGGTTTTCCTTTGACGATATGCAGATACATCAGAAAGGGTAGGGCGCCCAAAATCATGAAAACGACCATGATACTCTCAACAAGCGGGCTTTCAAAATCACCGGCGGATTGATCAGAGGTAGAAAATCCGCCTGTCGAGATTGTCGTCATTGCATGAGTAACAGCATCGAATAAGCTCATCCCTGTCATCCAGAGGGCAAATGTGCAAATCAAGCTTAGGACGAGATAGATGTAGCCGATCGCCTTGACGATATCTGCAACGCGGGGCAGAGCCTTTTCTGATGTCGCCTCGGAGGCTTCCATACGGAAAAGTTGCATGCCGCCAATTCTGAGTAGAGGCATGATCGCAATCGCTGTCACAATGATGCCAATGCCACCAGTCCATTGAAGTAAAGCTCGCCACATCAGGATGCCGGGTGGCGCTGTATCAAGACCGGTCAGAACTGTTGATCCGGTGGTTGTCAGGCCGCTCATCGCTTCAAAAAAGGCGTCCGTATAGGAGATGTTCATCTCGCTGAATGCGAAGGGCAGGGCCGCAGTTGCCGGGAGGATAATCCAGACGGCAGTCGTGAGCAGGAAAGCCTGACGTCGCCCAAGCTCCAGGCCGCTACCGCGATTTGAAAGAAACAGTCCGCCGCCTACGAAAATCGACACTGTCGCCGAGACGAGAAACACCTGCCAGTCCCTGTTGCCAACGGCAAGATCGACGGCGGCGGGTA
This sequence comes from Sneathiella sp. HT1-7, assembly GCF_020731145.1. Classification (GTDB taxonomy): domain Bacteria; phylum Pseudomonadota; class Alphaproteobacteria; order Sneathiellales; family Sneathiellaceae; genus Sneathiella. The sequence goes on from NZ_JAJFZN010000001.1 coordinate 1,038,955, forward strand.
CAAGCATGGCGAGCCCGATAAAGACAAGGAGAATTCCGTTGATTGCGAAAATCAGGCGAAAGTTGATCACGGCCCTGCCGCACTCAGCCTTTATCGATGAAAGAGAGTAACTCGCGCCGAGTAATATCTGACCGGCGGAATATGCCGAGCATCGTGCTTGTTACCATCGTGACGCCGTCCTTATGGACGCCGCGTGTTGTCATGCATTGATGGGCGCTTTCGATGATGACGGCGACGCCTTTCGGTTGCAGCGTCCTCTCGATTGTCTCAGCAATCTGTCGGGTGAGTTTTTCCTGAATTTGCAATCTTTTGGCATAGGCGTCCACGACCCGCGCGAGTTTTGATATGCCGACAACCCGATTGCTGGGCATATAGGCGACATGAGCGACCCCGATAATCGGTACCATGTGATGCTCGCAATAGCTTTCGACCCGAATATCTTTCAGGACCACCATCTCGTCATAGCCATTTACCTCTTCAAAGGTGCGGGATAGATACGTGTCGGGATCTTCATTGTAGCCGGCAAAAAACTCAAGATATGATCGCGCTACCCGATCCGGCGTTCCGACCAGCCCTTCGCGTTCCGGATCATCCCCTGCCCAGCGGATCAGGGTTCGCACGGCCTCTTCGGCCTGATCTTTCGTTGGTTTCTTAGGGTGGCTATGTTTGTTCATATCTGAATATTTCCTGAGATGGGCAGCGCCGCCATTTAGTGGAGGGACGACATGGCGTCCGGGCTATCCAGTGAGAACGCCGGAATGTCGACTGCGAACAAATTTCCTTCTTCCGATTCCATATCATAGGAGCCAACCATGATGCCCGACGGCGTCGAAAGCGGCGTTCCGCTGGTATATTCATAAATATCGCCTGGCGCAAGGATCGGTTGTTCTCCGACGACACCTTCGCCGTCCACTGTTTCCGTATGGCCCTCAGCATTTGTAATGCGCCAATGACGGTTACGAAGGGTTACTGTCCGCCTTCCCTGATTCTCTATCTTGACCTGATAGGCCCAGACATAAAGCCCATCCTCCGGGCGGGAGCGGTCGCTCAGGTAGATGGGTGTCACTGAAACCTGAACATTTTCCGTGATTTTGCTATAAGCACCCGCGTCCGTCATATCGTTTCCTGCCCGCCTTCATTCCGATTGGCTCAATTCCCTTGAATATTGCCCTATGGGCCCGTTTTGTCCAGTAAATCGGTAAAAGAACGGTGTCGGCGCGGCGGAAATATCAGTCCCGCCGCCCCATACCTCAATCTGTTTGGTGGCTTAGCGCGTAGCCAAGATCTTCTATCAGGTCATCCACATCTTCAAGGCCGACTGATAGGCGAACCATGCTTTCGGTGATGCCGAGCTCTTTCTTAATGGCGTCATCAACGCTGGAATGGGTCGTCGTCGTCGGATGGGTAATCAGTGATTTCGCATCGCCGAGGTTATTACTGATATCGATCAGTGACAGCCGGTTGAGAGCGGAGAAAGCCTCTTCCTGCCCGCCCTCGACTTCAAAGGTGACAAGTGTACCGCCGCGGGCCATTTGTTGTTTGGCAAGGGCATGTTGCGGATGCGTTTCGCTGCCTGGAAAAATGACGCGGCTTATCGCCGGATGATCTTCAAGAAAGGCGGCAACTTTCTCTGCATTGTTGCACTGCTTATCGACGCGCAGTTCAAGTGTTTCAAGACCTTTCAGCAAGTTCCAGGCGTTGAATGGGCTGAGGGCCGGTCCGGTATGCTTGAGATAGGGGGCGAGAGTATCCTCGACAAACTCTTCCGATCCCAAAACGATTCCGCCAAGGCAGCGCCCCTGTCCATCGATGTGTTTAGTGGCCGAATAAACCACGATATCGGCACCGAGACTGAGAGGATGCTGCAAGACAGGTGTTGCAAAGACATTATCGACTATTACCTTCGCGCCGACCTTATGGGCCAGATCGGAAATAGCCGCGATATCCATGATCTCAAGCGCCGGGTTGGACGGCGTTTCAAAGAAAACACAGGCCGTCTTCTCATTGATTGCGCTTTTCCATTGATCGATGTCGGTGCCATCAATCAAGGTGACATTCACACCGAACCTCGGCAGGACGGTTTCGATAATATAGAGGCAAGAACCAAATAGCGCCTTGGGTGCCACCACATGATCGCCCGCTTTAAGCAAGGACATCAGCGCGCCATTCACGGCTGCCATGCCGCTCGCGGTCGCGCGTGCTGCCTCCGCTCCGTCTTCCAGAAGGATCATCCGGTCTTCGAACATGGAAAGGGTCGGGTTGGCGTAGCGGGAATATATAAATCCCTCATTTTCGCCCTTGAAGCGACCCGCCGCCTGTTCCGCGCTGTCATAGACAAAGCCCGAATTCATAAAGATGGCTTCTGATGTTTCGTTAAATTGGGAGCGTTTGGTGCCGCCGCGCACCAGTTTTGTGGCGGTTCGGTAGCTTTTGGCGCGGGCTTGCGCTGTCTCTTTTTCGTTCGTCATGTTATCCTCGAGGCATAAAAAAACCCCGACCATCGATCAGGGTTCCTACGAGCCCCGACCTTTTAGCGTTTCTTTTACGTGGCCGCAAGCCGGTCGGCACAAATCACCACATCGAAATGATTATCGCCATGGTTATGGGCTGTCAAGAATTTCTGTTGCGGTGAATAGAGACTTTCTGTACTTAATTGTTGGAATGCGGGCGTAGCTCAATGGCAGAGCAGAAGCTTCCCAAGCTTACGACGAGGGTTCGATTCCCTTCGCCCGCTCCATTTTTTTCTGCTACTTCCCTACCATATCTTCGGGGCGGACCCAGTCATTGAATTGCTCCTCTGTGAGGAGGTTCAGCTTGAGGGCGGCTTCTTTCAGGCTGCTGTTGTCCGCATAGGCTTTTTTGGCTATTTTGGCGGCGTTGTCATAGCCGATATGCGGGTTGAGCGCGGTCACCAGCATCAGTGATTGTGCCATCAACTCGTCAATCCGGGCTTTGTTCGCCTCGATCCCGGTAACGCAATTATCCGTAAAGCTGCGGAGCGCGTCGCCGAGGAGCCGGATCGATTGCAGGACATTATAGATGATCACCGGCTTAAACGCGTTCAACTCGAAATGACCGTTGGAACCGGCGACGGTGACCGTTACATGATTGCCCATGACCTGCGCCGAGACCTGCGTCACCGCCTCGCATTGGGTTGGGTTAACTTTCCCGGGCATGATCGAGGAGCCGGGTTCGTTTGCGGGGAGAATCAGCTCACCAAGGCCGCTTCGCGGTCCACTCGCCAGGAAGCGTATATCATTGGCGATTTTCATGGCGCTCGTCGCGATCACATTCAGAACACCGGAAAGCTCGACCAGTGCATCATGGGCGGCAATCGCCTCGAACTTATTCTTCGCGCTGGTAAAGGGAAGACCGGTCAAGTCGGAAAGGTTTGAGACGAACATTTCCGCAAAACCCGGCGCGGCGTTGAGTCCCGTGCCGACGGCGGTGCCGCCCTGCGCGAGTTCCATCACACGGGGGAGCGCATCCTTCAGGCGTGCCATGCTGAGTTCTATCTGACGGGCATATGCCGAAAACTCCTGACCGAGTGTGATGGGCACGGCATCCTGCGTATGCGTTCGGCCGATCTTGATAATATCAGCGAAATCGTCACTTTTTTTCTGTAGAGCCTGATGAATATGCGCGAGCGACGGGAGCAGGTGATGTGAGACTTGCTCTGCCGCAGCGATGGACATGGCGGTAGGAAAGCTGTCGTTGGAGCTTTGGCCTAAATTAACGTGATCATTGGGATGGACCGGGCTTTTTTGTCCGAGCGGGGCACCCAGAATTTCATTGGCGCGGTTCGCGATCACCTCATTGGCGTTCATATTGCTTTGCGTACCCGAACCTGTCTGCCAGATAACCAGCGGGAAGTGCTCGATGAGCTTACCGTCGATTACTTCGTCAGCCGCCATGATGATGGCATCGGCGAGCTTGCTATCGAGCTTTCCCAGCATCTGGTTGCTGAGGGCCGCCGTTTTTTTCTGTAGACCAAGCGCACGAATGAGCGGCGCGGGTAGACGTTCCGTACCGATTTTGAAGTTCTCATGCGATCGTTCTGTTTGCGCGCCCCAATAGCGATCCGCGGGAACAGAAACTTCTCCCATCGTATCCGTTTCAACTCTAGTTGCAGACATGTCAGATCTCCTTTGAAGTATCAGCTTGTCTCAGTATCTGGTGTCACGCCGTCGCATATACAAACAGCGCTTGCAGACAAAGATAAATCGCGATGGCGATCAGGAACAGATTGAGGGTGCGGTCGGCGGCCTTTCCCATTTCCTTCAGCTTTCGGGCGAAGAAAATTCGTGTAATAAACAGGACAACAAAAAGAACCGAGAGAATTTTCAGGATCATTCGGCGGCCGCCAGATCTCTGCCTTCAGATTCTCTTTGGGCTTCATCCGTTGGTACATAAACAGCAATATCATTCCCGCCGCGCGATTTCGCCTCATACATCTGATTGTCCGCGATATCAACCAGTGCGGACCATGCCCCGACATTCGCGGATTGTCGATCGACGATACCAAAGCTTGCCGTCATCATTTTGCCGTCCGGGCGCGCGCCGAGTCCGATATTCCTAAGCCGACGAATGGATTTGAGCGTCCCTTCCGCATCCGTATTGGGCAATAGAATCACAAATTCCTCTCCCCCCCACCGGACAATCACATCTGATCCACGAGCGTTGCGGCGGATACTCGCGGCGGCGTTGGCAAGAACCCTGTCACCGGCTTCATGTCCGTAGCGGTCATTTATGGCCTTGAAGTTATCCAAATCGACGAAAACGAGAGAGAAGGGCATGTTCTGACGTTTGGATATCTTGAACTGCACATCAATGATTTCCTCGCCGCTGTTACGGCTATAGCATTGTGTCAGCGAGTCGATGGAAGCCTGATCGACCAGCAGAGATATGTACATAAGCTGGCTGATGGCAGCAAAAATACATAGTAGGCCTGTCACCATCAGGGTGAGCAGGATCCCAAGCCGTTGATGTGGGTCCGCATTTTCTGGCATGAGGATAAGAATAAACATCTGCACAACGAAGAAGAGGATGAGCGTGAGAACCCCTTCCTTGATCGTGAGCGGAAAGATGGCGAGACACCCAACGATTAGGAAGGGGAACAATAGATACCCTGCGGTGGCAAGGTTGGTGACTGCAAAAATGCCGGTGATATCAAGAAGGGGCTGATACATCGTTTGAAAGGTCAGCAGGATCGCAAAAAAGATGCCGAGTGCTCGATACGCGTCCCGTAAGGTTTCCCCGCCACTTATCCCGAAGAAAAGGGAAAGAAACAGGACGGCTATCAATGCGCGTGTGATCCCAAGGGTGACATAACTTTCAACATCGAATGTCGCAAAATCCAGCAGAAATCCAAGCGGAAAGGCAACCACACAAAGAAGGCTTAAAAACCGGACACGTGACAGGATAACTCGAGCTCTGCGTCGTTTTAGCAGGGGGGAATGGCTCTCATTGGAAAGAAGGCGATCTACTGCTTCAACGGACAGCGATTGTCTGCTGCCTCCCGAAAACACATTGTATAAGTAAACCAACACTTGTTGCCCACCCCCGACGCGGCAAAAATCATCGCTCCTTCATAGCAAAAAATTGTCATGAAAGGTAATGAATTTGCGCGGTGTCGGTGGCGGGATCGGAATACTAGCGAGGCCGGTTAAGGAATTTTTCCATCATCTTGTGAGGCTCTTCGCTTTCATAGGAATGAGCAAAGGCTTCAATTCCCAACTGGATGCCGTCGCGCAGCGGATTATTTTCCCAATCGTTGCAGAGCTGCTTTTGAATGGCCATTGCGTTGCGACCACCATCAAGAATTTCTGCGATCACCTTGTCAACTTCGGCATCAAGTGCATCATCCTCGACCAGGCGCTGGACAAGTCCGGCATCGCGCGCTTCCGTCGCGCTCAAGCTCCTGCCTGTCAGAACAAGATCGCGGGCGAGATTGAAACCAAGTATCTGCGGCAAAAGCGCGGCGTCAATTACGGACGGGATGCCGACACGTACTTCGGGCATGGCAAACTGCGCACTCTTGCAGGCGATAATCATATCGCAGGCTGCAGCAAGTTCCATACCTGCGCCAAGTGAAAAACCGTTCACACGAGCAACAACTGGCGCGTGGAAATATCGCACCTTGTGGCAGGCGTGATGCATATTGGTGATAAATGTCCGGGCAGTATCAGGGTTCAGACCCGCCATTTCGGATATATCCGCTCCGCCGATGAAACTCTTGTTACCGGCGCCAGTCAGGATGAGAATGCCAATGTCCGTATCTTTGTCGAGGTGAGTGAGTGTCTCGTTCAACTCTCCGATCACGATAGAGTTCAGCGTGTTAAGTTTCCGCTGGTTATCGATGGTAACACGGGCGATCTTGCCTTCTGGCGTATCCTCAAGATCGGTCCTGACAAACTTCGTCATTGTTTTCTCCGTTTTTTTTATTAGTTTAAGACTGTGGATGCGGCCTTTATTGCATTTTCACAAGAGTCAGTCTTCACATAAGTGACAATAGAGACGAAAAGATGTTTATTCAGACGAAGCCAGGCGACACAGCGACCGAGCTTGAATTTTTCCCGGCCGAAAAAGTTTTTGAAAGTGGTCCACTTGCCATTGTGCGCGAGCAAGCCGCCGAGAAATCGCCCTTGGCGGCACGGCTTTACGCAATTGACGGCGTTACGGCGGTCACCTTGAAAGAGGAGAGTATTGTCGTTGCCAAGGCAGAGACGGCAGACTGGTCATCGCTGCGGACAGAAATTTTCGGTGCTATCGTTGCACATTTTCAAAGTGGTGATGCGACCGTCAGAGAGACTGCCGATGATGAAGCTCTGGGCGAATTCGATGCGGAGATTATTGAACAGATTAAAGATCTGCTTTCAACGCGGATTGTACCGGCAGTGACCCAGTCGGGCGGGGATGTTTCTTTTCACAACTACAAAAATGGTAAGCTTTACCTGAAGTTTCAGGGGCCCGCCTTTTCAATGCTGACCGGCATTCAGAATATGCTCCGTCATTATATTCCGGAGATTACGGCCGTGCTGGATTATCGCGAATCATTGCCGAAGCCGGGGCTGAAAACGGCGGAAGGCCTGGCTATCCAAAATCTGCTGGAAGAGAAGGTCAATCCTTCTATTGCTGCTCATGGTGGACGGATTACTCTCGTAGATCTGCAGAAGGACCGTGCCTATGTCCGTCTTGACGGAGGTTGTCAGGGCTGCGGCATGGCGGATGTGACCTTGAAGCAGGGTGTTGCCGTGGAAATTCAGAAACTGGTGCCATCCATAGCGGAAGTGCTGGATGTGACCGATCACGCGGACGGAACCAATCCTTACTATCAGCCATCGTGATAGGTTTTAGTCATTCATTCGGTAGATAGTCACGGGATCATGTCGGCCTTTTAGCAGGGTGTCGCCAATTTTTTCCGCGTGGGCGTTATGGCTGGCGTTAAAAGTGGCGCCCGTCATCAGGGTAAGCACTTCATCCGTTTGATCCGACGACAATGTCTTGCCATATTGCTCCATGCGCTGAGCGATATTTACCGTATCACCGACGACTGTATAATTGAGCCGTCCGGCGGAGCCAATATTGCCAACAACCAGCGGCCCGGTATGAATGCCAATACGCATATAAACCTTGTCGAGGCCGGTGTTTTGCCTTTTTTCATTGTCTGCCATTATGGCAGTTTTTATGGCTTGTGCCGCACGGCAGGCGCGTGCTGCGTGATCTTCCTGCCGTTCGGGGGCGCCCCAAAAGGCCATCACTGCATCGCCGATGAATTTATCAACAGTGCCGCCCTCCGCCTCAATGCAGGCGGTAACAAGTTCGAAATGATGATTTAAGAATTCCGCAACCTCGTCTGTATCCATGTTTTCAGCCTGTGGCGTGAAGCCAGCAATATCTGTAAACATAACGGTCACGACGCGTTGTTCTGACCGCGCCTCTCCACTCTCCATAAGCTTCCGGACGAGAGACTTTGGAACATAGGTCTCGAACCAGGATAGACCACGGAGCATGCTGTTGTAGGCGTTATTCGCTTCATTCACTTCGGTAAAGCGGCTTTGGGGAAGGGCTTTGACGGCATTGAAATCAAGCTTGGAGATTTGCCGTGACGCTTCAGAGAGCGCAAGGACGGGGCGCGAGATCTTTCGTCCAATAACAATAGCAACCACCGTACTCAAGAACATAACGCCGAGCCCAGCTAGCCCTGCCATAAGTAATCGACGCAATTCCGCGGAAACTTCGTCGTTAAGGAGCCAATACCCAACAGTAAAGGGCTTGTCAGCATATCCCGTAATTTCTTTGTAAAAATAGATGTAGCCCTGTCCACCCACCTCAAGATAATGGCTGTTAAAGGCAGTTTGATTGCCCATCAGCTTCAATTTTTCTGCCTTTTCGGACCAAATGGCTTTTAACACCGGATCATCAATTTCTTCCAGCGTTGGAACGGCATCCTTAATATCAAGGACCGTTGAGGTGTGATCGGCACCTTGTTCCATCATTACGCGATCGTTGCCATAGAGTATGAACCGTTTGCTGTTGTCCAAAGTCGGCGCAGCATTCATCCGGGTGTTCACTGAAGACACTGTAATTGTCGCAATCAGTGCGCCGACAAATTTTCCGTCCTTAAAAACGGGCTCTCTGAAGTTTAGGACTGTTTGTCGGAGCGTCGGGACATAAACAAGTGGCCCCCAACTGCCTTTTTCATGAGTTGAGAGATCGGCGATGCTCTGTTTTGCAACGGGATCGCTGCTTTCATCAAACCTCAGGATTTCCTTACTTTGCCGGTGAGAGGCTGTGACCTGCAAATCAGGCGCCACAAAGGTTAGGGTGTTAATTTGCGGGGTGCCTGCAATGGCACCCAGCAAAAAATTAGCCAACTGTTCACGATTGTTAATGTCGATCCTGCCCGCGTTGATCAATTCTGCGATATAGACGGCCTCGTACGCGGCCGGATTCAGAAGTTCAATGAAATCATTTTGCGCAGCGGACATTGCGGCCGTCGCCTTATCAATCAGAAGATCCCTTGTATTGGTTAAGCCTGAGACCAGACTGATACCGAGGACGATGACAACGGTTATGACAACCAAAGTGCCGAAACTAAATGCCAAGACGGTTGCAATTGGCAGGGATTTGATTGATCTTTTCGGCGGGTTGGTAATAGCGTTTCTCCTGATTTTACGGCTGCCTCCGATAGCATGAAGCAGGAAAATGATCAAAGATTAACGCTATATGGGTTTGTAGACAAAGCTGTGCAAGAGGGTATACTCCTCGCATGAATCTGGTTGTCGCGTTTGAAGCAATATTGGTTGTATGTTGCCTGATTTCACTAAATCTGGCGCGACAGGCTTTTTTTCCAGCAAATCTTTTCTGGGCATTCGGTGCGGTTTGCATCGGCATAACAGCGGCACTTGGCGGGCTTAAATTTGCTGGTTTTGAAGCGGTCGAAACATATCACCTAACCGCAAAATATTTCGCGGGCTCAATCGGCATGGCTGCATTTGCGCTCGGAGCGGTGGCGGGGCTTTTCGCCGATTTTTTCATCCGGTTCCATTGGTGGATATTACTGATACTCCTTGTTATTCTGTGCGGAGCGCTATTGCTGGGGCAATGGCGATTTTCACCGACCGTCCAGATGGCGCTCGTCGGCATTATTTTTCTGGTCGGCCTTGTCAGGCTTCTCTCCTCCGGCGTGCTGGCAATGTATCTTATTCTTGGCGTTGTCTGCTTTATCTTGTCGGACGTTGCCGTTAAATGGCTGGCGCTGAATACCGGTATGGATCCGCTGAACATTTATCACGTCTTGATCTCGCTCGCGGTGGTGTCCTTCGGGCTTTCGGCATCGCGTGATAATTGGGAATAACATTTTTCTTATATTGTACCGCAATTTATTGTTTCTTTAGGCAATCTTGCTATAACCGGGCCGTATTTATGAAACGCAGCCGGTATTTTGAAAAAGGATTGTTATGTCAGAGGCGAACTCAAAGGTAGCGAAGGGCCTGTTTGTTGTCTTCGGTGGTAAGGTAACAGATACTCGGAGTAAGGACTTTGTCGATCCAGGCGATATGGATGTACGAGGGTTTTTCGACAGTTATGACGACGCGATGGCCGCTTGGCGGGCCGCCAGCCAGATGAAGGTTGATGATGCTTTTACGAAGTACGTGATTGTCAAACTCTGGTAGAAAACACGCCTCTTTTCCACTTGGCGGAAAAGTTCTATTGTGACCCGTTGTGATTTTGCACATCGGTTCGACATCGCGTAGTATCGCTGTTTCCCAATCATAAATCAAAAAGAGGGTTTTCCGTGCGTAATTTCTATAAAGCTGGCCGCTCCGTAACCTATGGTTTGACAGGCGCTGTTGCTACGTCCAATACGCAAGCCTCTCAGGCGGCACTGAGCATTCTGAAGTCGGGCGGGAACGCGATGGATGCTGCAATTGCGGCCTGTGCTATTCAATGTGTCGTCGATCCAATGCAGACCGGTATTGGCGGGGACTGTTTCGCCCTTGTCGCGATGGGCGGCGGTGGTGAGATTGAGGGTCTAAATGGCTCCGGTAAGGCGCCGATGGCTTTGACGGCTGATTACCTTCTGTCCAATGGCATGGATAAAATGGATCCAACAAATATCCATTCGGTCACAATTCCCGGTGCGATTGACGCCTGGACCAGATTGCATGAAAAATACGGCACTATGGATTTTGCCGATATTCTGCCGCCAGCTATTGATTATGCGGAAAATGGTTTTGTGGTCACGCAACGCACTTCTGTTGATTGGGAAGGCGCGGTTGGAAAGCTTCTGAAAAACAAGGCGGCCAGCGATATCTTCCTGAAAAATGGAAAACCACCAGCGGCCGGTACAGTCTGGCGCTTGCCAAAATTGGCAGCGACTTTGAAAGCAATTGCGAAACAGGGGCGGTCGGCATTTTATGAGGGTGATCTTGCTGAGCAGATGGCGGAAAGTCTTAAAGCGGCGGGTGGCCTGCATGAGGCGGATGATTTCGCCGCGACCAGTGCCGATTTCGTAACGCCCATCCATTCCGAGTATCAGGGGCACCGCATACATCAGATTCCTCCGAGTGGACAAGGCATCACAGCACTTATCATGCTCAATATCCTGAAGCGGTTCGATCTTGATGGGCTCGATCCAAATGGCGCAAAGCGGCTGCATCTGGAGGCGGAAGCAGCTCGGCTCGCCTATCTCGCCCGCAACAAATACATTGCGGACCCAACAAAAGCTGATGTTCCGACCGAAATGTTGCTTTCAGATGAGTTCGCGGAACATCTTTGCGGTTATATCGAAGTTGGAAAAGCCGGCGACCCTACAGGCGCTGACGCGCTTGAGCGACATCGTGATACAGTCTATCTGAGTGTTGTTGATAAAGATCGGAATGCGGTCTCCTTTATCAATTCCCTCTTTCAGGATTTTGGATCAGGCATTGCTTGTCCTCAGACCGGCGTCATTTTCCAAAACAGGGGTTTTGGCTTTGTCGTTGAGCCGGATCATCCAAATTGTGTTGCTCCTGGCAAGCGGCCCATGCATACGATTATTCCTGGCATGGTCACGAAAAATGGAAAAGCGGCTATTAGCTATGGCGTGATGGGCGGCGGCTATCAACCGGTCGGTCATGCTCATGTTCTCACAAATATCTGGAACTACGGCATGGATGTGCAGGAGGCCATTGATAGTCCGCGCGCGTTCTATAACGCTGGCACCCTTGAGGTGGAAGAAGGTATTCCTGATAACGTTCGTGCTGAGCTAACCGCTATGGGATATCAGCTTATGGACACAGCGATGCCCCTTGGCGGCGGGCAAATGATTGCTATTGATCCGGATACCGGGGTTCTCTCTGGCGGCTCTGAATCTCGAAAAGACGGCTGTGCAATCGCCTATTAAGGGACTTCATTAAGGTGTGATACGTTCCGCAGGCGTCATTTTGTAGGGCATTATTGCGCTTTTGGATGGATTACGACCCTTCCCGGGCGGCAATCAGGTTCTTCTTGACTTGGCCTAGTAATGCCAGCAGCTTTTCATTATCTTCTTCCGAGATGCCTGAAAGGGCTTGGGCGCGGACGCCATCCGCGACCTGCTCAAGTTCGGTTAAGACTGGATAAGCAGTCTTGGCAATGAATATCCGGAAAACCCGCCTGTCATTGGGATCTTTTTCACGGCGGATAAACCCTCGTTCCTCCAGCCGGTCAAGAAGACGGCCAATGGTCGATTTGTCGAGTTCGAGATAATCGGCAAGTTCGGTCTGGGTAATCCCGTCGCGGCGGTCAAGCACACCAAGCGCAAGCCATTTGGCTCGGGTAAGGTTATAGGGCTCGACCCGCCGGTCAATATGGGTTCTGAGCAGATGCGCCACTTCATGAACCAGCGTGCCGAGCGTATTATCTGTTTTGCTCAACATACCAATAGACCATAGTTGCCATGGCTATAGTTGGCAAGGCGACAAAAAAGGCCGCATATATGATGCGGCCTTTCTGTCAGGTGAGATTAAGCCTCAGCGATGGAATTACCCGTGGCGCCAAGTTCATGACAGGCTTGCTGGACACGCTCTGCCATTGATTTTTCACATTCCCTCAGCCATGCACGCGGATCATATTGCTTTTTGAAGGGCGTACCGTCTTCTGGATCGATCTGGTATTTGAACGCCTTGGGGTTCGCCTCGACATAGGCTCCGATCGGCTTGGAGAAGGTAAACTGGGTATCCGTGTCGACATTCATCTTGAACACACCATAGCTGACAGCCTCGGCGATCTCCTCCGGGCTGGAACCCGATCCGCCGTGGAAGACAAAATCAAGCGGCTTGTCCTTTGTGTCGTAAATGCCCTGCACATGATTTTGTGACGCTTGCAGGATTTCCGGGCGAAGCTGGACATTCCCCGGTTTGTAAACACCATGAACATTGCCAAAGGCTGCTGCGACAGAAAAATGCCCGATTGGAGAGAGGCGTTCATAGGCTTGCAGCACTTCTTCGGGTTGGGTGTAGAGTTTGCTGTTATCCATGACATCAACATCGCTGCCAACACCGTCCTCTTCACCGCCCGTAACACCGAGTTCAATTTCGAGGCTCATGTCAATTTTTGCAAGGCGTGTCAGGATACGCTCACATTCTGCAAGGTTCTCCTCAATCGGCTCTTCGGAGAGGTCAAGCATATGGGAACTGAACAGCGGTTTGCCAGTCGCGTTAAACTCATCCTCACTAGCGTCAATCATGCTCTCAACCCAGGGGATAAGCCCCTTGTTTGCATGGTCGGTATGTAGAACTACGCAGATGCCATAGGCTTTGGCGACCGTGTGTGCGTGGCGGGCGGCGGAGACGGCGCCAATAACCCGCGCCTCGTCAACATCCTTGATGCCCTTGCCGGCGAAGAATTGTGCGCCGCCATTGGAAAGCTGAATGATAATGTCGGACTTGCTCAGCATTGCGCCTTCCAGTGCAGCATTGAGGGTATTGGTGCTGGTGACATTGATTGCGGGCAGGGCAAACCCCTGCGCCTTGCAGTTTTTGACAAGGGCCAGATAGTCGGCACCTGTCACAACACCCGGTTTCAGTTTCTTGATTTCGTCTTGCACGGTCTAATTCCTCTTAAATGACTGTTTTCTTGTCCTGCGCGAAAAGATAGGAGACAAATATTTAAAATTCTTTACATCCGCTCCGGCACGTCAATACCCAGAATATAAAGCACCTGTTCCATCTGTCGAAGAGTAATGGCACAAAGCCGAAGTCGGGACGCGCGAATTACGGAGTCCGGTTCGCCCAAGACTTGACACTCATGATAGAAGGCGTTGAACTCCTGACTCAGGCTATACACATGATCGCAGAGAATATTTGGTGCATTCTTTTCTGCGGCTCCTTTCACGGCCTCAGGTAGCGCCGCAAGTGCGAGCATCAAATTCCGTTCAGTATCATGTGTGGCCTGCAGGCGGCCTTCGTTCAGACCCTGATCCTTGGCCTTGCGGAGCATGGATTTTATACGTACGGCGGCATACATCTGATAGGGACCGGTGCGCCCTTCAAACTTGGTGAACCGTTCAATATCAAAAACATAGTTCGACATGCGTTGATTGTATAGGTCCGCATATTTGATGGCGGCAATGCCAACCTTTGTAGCGATGTCGGCTAGCTCAGCTGAGTCAAACCGATCTGACATACCCGATTCCGCAACTGTTTTTCTGGCCTCCTCGATTGCATCCTCAATCAAGCTGCGCAGACGAACAACTCCGCCATCCCGCGTTTTGAGGGGTTTGCCATCCTTGCCATTGACCGTGCCGAAGCCAATATGCTCAAGATGGCACTCCGGCTTTATGCTGTGGCATTTGCGGGCTGCGCGGAAAACCTGCTCGAAATGGAGGCTTTGCCGAGCATCGACTACATAAAGGATTGTATCCGGATCATGTTGCTCCCGCCGCATCTCGATGGTGGCGAGGTCCGTTGTGCCATACATCACCGCACCGTCTGATTTTTCTAGGATGAGTGGCGGCATCTTTTTCTTGTCGTCCTCTTCCGCTACATCGACAACGATGGCACCTTCGGAAACTTCTGCGTATCCTTCCTGCTTCAGGCGGGTCATCATTTCCGGAATATGATCGTTGGTATCCGCTTCGCCGTTCCATTCCGTGAACTGGGCACCCAAAAGATCGAAGTCAGTACGGGTTTCGTTGATTGAGATATTGCGCATATGCTGCCAGAGCGCATGATAGCCGGCGCGGCCCTTCTGCAGATCGAAGGTGGCGACGCGAGCGCTTTCGAGAAATGCGGCGTCTTCCTTCGATCGGGCGGAAGCGGCAGGGTAGAGTTCTTGCAATTGCTCTACCGTGACAGGAGAGGTTTCTGGATAAGGGCCGGTGAAGTTGGCATCAAAATAGGGAAGGTTCGGTTGTTCTCGCTCAATCTCCTTGATGAGCAACCCCATGGGCAGGCCCCAATCACCGAAATGCACGTCGCTAATCACATCATCGCCCAGAAATTCGCGCAAGCGGCGGAGGCTTTCGCCGATGATGGTAGCGCGCAAATGGCCAACATGCATTGCCTTCGCGACATTCGGCCCTCCGTAATCGAGAATCACCTTCTGAGAGTCATGTTCACCGCGGCAGCCAAAATGTGTATCCTCGGCCAGATCGCTGATATGGCCAAGAAGAAAGTCATCATTCAGTCGCATGTTGATGAAGCCGGGACCAGCGAGGGTTAACTCCAAAAAAAGCCCCGTTTTATCAAGTTCAGAGACAATTTCCTGCGCTATTTCTCGCGGATTGCGACCGACCTTCTTTGCGGCAGCCAAAGCACCATTGCACTGAAACTGCCCAAGTTCCCGGCGTTGCGATGGGGACACCTTGCCAAAAGAATTTTCTATGCCAATGTTTGAAAAGGCCTGACCGACGATCTGGCTTAATTGATTGAGAAGCGATGTTGTCACAGAAATTTCCTGGCCTTGTTTGATATCTTTACTTGTATTTACGCCGCCGCTTTCTTAATTGCGGGGAAAGCAATGACGCTCTATCTAATGGAAAATCGGGATGGGGCCAAGGGATTTGGGATTTCATCTCCCGCGATTGATCGAATTATTTAATTCGTGACTGAGATTCATAAGGAATTTTTTCTCCTCCCTTGACACTCGGTGGACATTTTATTACATCCATAGCGAATTTGTTAGCACTCCTCTCGATAGAGTGCTAACAAAGACAAATATGTTACTTATCCAAAGATGAGGGAGACTTTAATGAAATTTCGTCCTTTGCATGATCGCGTAGTGGTCAAGCGTATAGAAGCTGAAGAAAAAACAGCTGGCGGCATTATTCTCGTAGACAGCGCGCAGGAAAAACCGTCCCAGGGCGACGTTCTTGCCGTTGGTAACGGGGCAATCGCCGAAGATGGCTCTGTTCGGCCGCTCGACGTAAAAGTCGGGGACAAGGTTGTTTTCGGCAAATGGTCCGGAACCGAGATCAAGGTCGACGGCGAAGACGTCTTGATCATGAAAGAATCAGACATCATGGGCATTTTGGCCTAATCAACACACTTGTGATTGAGGAATAAAGACATGGCAAAAGAAGTCAAATTTAATACAGACGCTCGCCGGCGCATGCTGAAAGGCGTGAACATTCTGGCTGACGCTGTAAAGGTAACACTTGGACCCAAAGGTCGGAACGTCGTTATTGACAAATCCTTTGGCTCTCCGCGCATCACCAAAGATGGTGTGAGTGTAGCCAAGGAAATCGAACTTGAAGATAAGTTTGAAAATATGGGCGCACAGATGGTCAAGGAAGTTGCTTCCAAGACCAATGATATCGCTGGTGACGGTACGACAACAGCAACTGTTCTGGCTCAGTCCATCATTCAGGAAGGTCTGAAAGCTGTTGCGGCTGCAATGAACCCGATGGATCTGAAACGCGGTATTGATCTTGCTGTTGCCAAAGCAGTCGAGTCTATCAAAGATATGTCCAAGCCGGTTTCCGGTCAGGAAGAAATCGCTCAGGTCGGTACGATCTCTGCAAACGGCGAAGCTGAAATTGGCAGCATCATTTCCGAAGCAATGCAGCGCGTTGGTAATGAGGGCGTCATCACGGTTGAGGAAGCCAAAGGCCTCGCAACCGAGCTGGACGTTGTTGAAGGTATGCAGTTCGACCGCGGGTACCTTTCTCCTTACTTCGTAACGAATGCAGAAAAAATGGTTGCCGATATGGACAACCCTTACATCCTGCTTCACGAAAAGAAACTGACCAACCTGCAGCCAATGCTGCCGCTTCTCGAAGCTGTTGTTCAGGCTGGTAAGCCTCTTCTCATCATCGCAGAAGACATCGAAGGCGAAGCACTCGCTACTCTCGTCGTCAACAAGCTCCGCGGTGGCCTGAAGATCGCTGCTGTTAAAGCTCCGGGCTTTGGCGATCGTCGTAAAGCAATGCTTGAAGACATCGCGATCCTGACCGGTGGCCAGGTAATCTCCGATGATCTGGGTATCAAGCTTGAAAATGTTGGCCTTGACATGCTGGGTACGGCGAAATCCGTTACCATCTCCAAGGAAGAAACGACAATCATCGACGGTGCCGGTGAAAAAGCCGACATCGAAGGTCGTTGTAACCAGATTCGTGCGCAGGTTGAAGAAACATCTTCTGACTATGACCGCGAAAAACTTCAGGAGCGTCTTGCCAAGCTGGCTGGTGGTGTTGCCGTGATCAAGGTTGGCGGGGCAACGGAAACTGAAGTGAAGGAACGCAAAGACCGCGTTGATGATGCGCTGCACGCAACCCGTGCCGCTGTCGAAGAAGGTATCGTTGCCGGTGGTGGTGTTGCCCTTCTTTATGCATCACGTGCGCTGGATGGCCTCACAGGCGATAATGAAGACCAGAATGTTGGTATAAAGATTGTTCGCCGCGCTCTTCAGGCTCCTTGCCGCCAGATCGCTGAAAACGCCGGTTCCGACGGAGCGGTTGTTGTTGGCAAGTTGCTGGAACAGGAAAGCGCTACTTTCGGCTTTAATGCTCAGTCGGGCAAATACACTGATTTGCCTAAAGACGGTGTTATCGATCCGGCCAAGGTTGTTCGCGCTGCATTGGAAGATGCTGCGTCGATCGCCAGCTTGCTGATCACAACAGAAGCTATGATTGCGGATCTTCCGTCAAAGGACTCCGGTGCTCCTGCAATGCCTGATATGGGCGGCATGGGCGGAATGGGTGGCATGGGCTTCTAAGCCTGATCCTCTCACACGATCAAAAAATTGGGCTGCCTTCTTTCGAGGCAGCCCTTTTTTTATGGTCTGGTGACAGTGGCTGGGCCCGGCCGTAGTCCTTGTCGCTCAGATCTTCTCAAATAGATGGAAAAAGTTATTCGCGGGCATTGGCCTTGCGATTATATGGCGAATGCCATTTTTTACCGCTTCTTCACGCACGTCCTCTATGTTTCGAATGCCATACTCGGGATCGAGAGATTTTAGCCATTCTTCGAATTTTTTATTGCTGGGGGCAGTATGCTGGCCGTTAAACTTAAATGGACCGTAGAGAAAAAGACGCCCGCCGGCAGGGAGTATCCGACTAGCGCCCGCCATCAATCCTTCACAAGTCTGCCAGGGAGAAATATGGATCATGTTGGCATTGAAAATGGCTGTAATAGGCTTGAGCGAATAATCGGCAGCTTCAATCGACCATTCGGTTTGCGTCACGTCCAGCATAACTGGCGGCAGCAGATTGTCTGATGGCTTATGGGCAAGCCAGTCGGTAACACTGTCGAGTTGTTCCCGGTCAAAATTACTGGTTTGCCATTTGAGTGGTTTGACAGCAGGCGCAAAAAAAACGGCGTGCTCGCCGCTGCCGCTCGCAATTTCCAGAACTGTTCCATCACCCGGTAGCCAGTCTTTTAGCGTATCCAGAATAGGCTCCCGATTTCGCTCCGTCGCAGGGGCGAACTGCCGCCGGTCCATCATTCCCGATCTTCTTTTTTCATCTTGGACGGCCTTTTTGGCGGATGGAACCCTTCCTTGAAGAAAGCAGCGCGATCGCCATCGGGAAGCGATTTGGCAAGTTCCAGCATGGAGGCTTGCATATAGCTCTCGATCTGAAGCTGCTTCGCGATCATGTCGGCGTATGTTTGATTGATGGCGACAAGGTCTAACTCCTTGGCACTAAAGAGTTCCGCCAGCCTGTCTCGATACTCGCGAAACTCCTTAAAGTAGGGGCGAATATTCTTGCGGCGTTCTTTCCAGAAATCCTTCAACTCTTCGCGCTGCTTATCATCCAACACGGCAACCGCTGCGTGGCGATCAAAATGGAACCTGTCGCCATGCCGCTTATCCGGTCCAAGGTCGATCCATTGTGTAACCACAAACCCGCCGATAAGGATATTTACGGCGACCGAAAGGATTAATGCCGCGGACAGGAATTTCTGCCTAGAGATTTTCATAGTCATTTTCCAAATCGCTCATGGTGCTGCCGCTGAAAAAGGTGCTATTGAGCGCATATTCATCTCCATCGGACAAGATATTGGGGCTTGTAAACCCGAGCAGAATGCCAAGACAGGCGGCCATCGCCATGCCTGCGGCCGGTTGCCAGATAGATCCAAAGGGCCAGAGGCTTTTGAGAAGCGGACCCGGGTTGACCTCTTCGGCACTCACCAATACACGACCAAGTAGATCCGATGAATGGTGCGCGGGCAGAGAAAGATCCTGAAGAAGTTGATCAAATTTCTGCTCCTGACGCAGAAGGCTGCGGGCCACGTCGGAGGACGCAAGCAATCTTTCCATCATGGGCAGATCTTCCAGCGGCCAGGCTTTTACTTCGGCGCCATAGGTTTCCACAACCGCTTTAAACCGCTCAAGCTCTTCAGACAGATCTTCCTTCATATCTCCTCTCCATCCATTAAACGTCGAGTGGGTAACAATAATTCTTTCAATTTGCGTCGCCCCCGTGCCAGCAGAGATTCAAGTGCATCAACGGAAACTTCCATAATGGCTGCCGCCTCTATATTTCCACATTCCTCAAAATGCACCAACGAAATTGCAATTCGTTGCCGGGCCGGCAGTTTCTGAAGCGCCTCACTGACTTTATCACCAAGTTGCTGCTGAGCCTTAATTTGCAATACGTCTGGTCTTGGATCCTGCATGTCCGGGACTTCTTCATCACTATATCGTTTTTGTGCGCGCAAGTAATCGACGCACAAGTTATGTGTGACGCGATGCAACCAGGTTCTGATCTGTGCTTTGGCTTGCCATTTTGGCGCCTGTTTCCACAGCTTGATAAAAGCTTCCTGAGCCATATCCTCGGCAAGGCTGTTGTCCCCCAGGATACGCAATGCCAAGTGATAAGACCGATCAAGATAGAGATCGGCAATCATTCGGCTTGCGGAAGCATTCCCGTTAGCGACTTCCTGCATAAGCTTTGCGTCTTTTTCGATTTCGCTCGATTTATGCATTATCACCTGACGGTTCCTCGGGAACGGCAGTCCGCCGTCCGTCACAATTAATAGTTAAACGGAGGGCAGGGCTAAATCCGTCGCTAGAAATTACATTAACGACTTCGGGGCGTGAAATGGGTCTTGTGGCTAGGCTGATTCTTTTTCGGCCTCGGTTTCGGTCACTTTCGACTTTTCTTTTTCTTTTTCTTTTTCCATCTCCGTCAACAGGTTTGGCTGTTCACCGGCAATCTTTTGCATGGAACCGCCAATCTCTCCGCCTGGCTCAATCTCAATCTCGCCGTAGCTGATTGTACCCGTTACGCAGCCGGTTTTCCGGATGACCAGGCGCTTGCGCGCTTTCATCGTGCCGTCGAACTTGCCGGAAATATCGGCCGTATCGATATCAACGGTGCCGTTGAACATTCCGCTTTCACTGATTTCGATTTCCTTGCTGGTCATCGATGCTTCGACTTTTCCTTCGACAATCAGACGGTCACAGGCTGTAATTTCACCTTTCAGGTGGATATCCGCGCCGACGTGGAGCTTGCTGCCTTCTTTTTTTGTTTCCGTTGCTGCGCCATAGGTTGTGGGTTTCGCGCGTGCGCTGTTATCAATGCCAAAGCTTCTTGTTCCGCCAGTTGTTGTCATCGGTTTTACTCTGCTTTCAAGTTTCTGTTCAGAAGGAGCTGAAGTATCCTTATCGGTTTCAGGTGCATCGGTTAATTTCGGTTTCTTATGAAACATATTTTTCCCCAATAGTACTAACGTCGTAAATATTCCCGAGTTGGCCATAGAATAATGTCCGGCATGCGTTGGTATTTTGTCAAAAGTGTGGCAATAACTATCTGTTGTTTGCTCATGCGGCTTGCCGTTTAGCCTATCATATCCAGTGAAATGAAAACTGTAAAATTTGTATAATTATGACGTCCTCTCGAAAAATAATAGGCTTGATCGGATTGCTGTTTCTTCTGGGAATCTATTGTGCGATCTGCGTTTTCATCGCGACGGAGTTTCTGCCTGAAAATAGGCTGGTAGAGTTGATATTTTACCCTGTGGTGGGCGTCATCTGGATTTTCCCCGCTGCAAAAATTGTAAGATGGATGCAGACGCCGGCAAACTTGAAAGAATAGGCATAAAAAAAGCCGGATCGAGAGGGGGGATCGATCCGGCTTTATATTGCCTTTCAATGGGAGAGGGGGACTTTCCCAAGGATCAGCAAAAGTTTGATAGCGTCTGTACTAAGCTACACATTCTATTTGGTACTTATTTTAACAATTTCCAGTGATGAATATCACTCTTTTTTCATGCGCGGCCATTACCGTTCGGGCCGAATCGCAAATAATTAAAAAGAGTGTTACTATACAATAAGTTACCCATCAATGGATGGCTCTATAATCTCTATCTCTATATCTGAAAAATATGACGGTTTTACGGCAGTTCGTGCTAGTTTTTCGGCTAGTTACAGCATATTGCCAATACGTTCCGTCGCCAGGATCAGGCGCGTGATGTCATCTGGCTCGGAGAGGCGGTGATCCCCGCTTTTAATCAAAGAGACAGTTACATCTTCACTAACAAGTGCTTCCTGAATTTTAAGAGCAGTCTCCCACGGGACGCTCTCGTCCTTCATACCCTGCAGAAGGTGAACAGGACAAGTCACATCTATTGGCCCGTTTAGAAGAAAGTTACGTGGCCCATCATCAAGCAGCTTCTTCGTAATGACATAGGGCTCTTCAGCATATTCAGACGGCTGTTCCCAGAACCCTTTTGACTCAATTGCGTCCTTCCCGCTTTGTGGCATGTCATCCCACATGCGTGTGGTAAAGTCCGGCGCCGTGGCAATGCCGACAAAACCGGCAATACGTTCCGGGCGCAGCTGTGCCATACGTAATCCGATCCATCCGCCCATGGAGGAGCCGACAATGATCTGCGGTCCCGCCGTGCAGTCGTCCAGTATCGCCAAAGCATCATCGGTCCAGCGGCTTATCGTGCCTTCTGTAAAGTTGCCTGTTGATTGCCCGTGCCCAAGATAATCAAATCGTGTATAGCTACGGTGAAGGGCAGTCATGGCCTTCTCAAGTGCGGTCGCCTTGGTTCCTTCCATATCGGACATAAAGCCCGAACAAAAAATTACACCGGGAGAAAAGCCTGCCGTGTGATGATAGGCGAGGGATTGACCGTCAGGCCGGGCCAGCATACTAGGTGTGTCAGTCGTCGTCATTTGAGAGTATAAAAAACCGTTGATGAGCAATATGGACCCCGAGCATAGCACTCCTTCATCACTGAACGAAAGCCGTCATCCGACTGTTTTACAAATCCTGCCAAGTTTAAATGGCGGCGGGGTGGAGCGCGGTACGATTGAAATGGCCTCGGCCATGAAAGAGGCGGGCTGGACACCTATCGTTGCCTCTTCGGGCGGGATCATGACCCATGAGCTCAAGCGCATCGGGGTGCGCCATATCACTTTGCCACTGGCTTCCAAAAACCCCTTTGTGATGCGGCGGAACATTTCCCGGCTCGCGGCGATAGTTCGTGAATTTGACGTTGATATCCTGCATGCAAGGAGCCGTGCTCCAGCATGGAGCGCCTATTTTACAGCAAAAAGGACGGGCGCGCATTTTGTCACGACATTTCACGCGGCCTATACTCGCGGTGGATTTTTAAAGAATGCCTATAACTCGATCATGACCAAAGGGGAGAAGGTAATCGCGATATCGGATTTCATCGCGCATCATATTCTTCGAAATTATGATATCGCGCCCGAGAAAGTGGTGATCATTCCGCGCGGTGTGGATGGTCGGAAGTTCAATCCCGCGGCGATTCATGCGGAACGTATTATAGATATGGCGCGGAGCTGGGGGTTGCCCGACGGTGTGCCAGTCATCATGTTACCAGGGCGTCTGACACGATTGAAAGGACATGGTACATTTATCGAGGCCCTCTCCCGGATCAAGGACAGGGAATTTCTGGCTCTTCTTGTTGGGAGCACGGAAGGACGGGAGGCGTATTGCGAGGAGCTGAATGCCCTTGTGAAGTCGTACGGTCTTGAAGGCCGGGTCCAGATAAAGGGCCATTGCGATGATATGGCGGTGGCGTTGATGCTATCCGACGTTGTGGTTTCTGCTACGACGGTACCGGAAGGGTTCGGTCGCATCGCGGTGGAAGCACAGGCAATGGGTCGGCCCGTCATCGCGACGGCGCATGGAGGTTCCATGGAGACGATTATCGATAGGGAGACGGGCTGGCTGGTGCCGGTTGGGGATGTTGATGAGATGGCGGCGGCATTGGCAGAGGCGATAGATCTGTCCTCTGAAGATCGCGAGGCGGTCGCAATCAAGGCGAGAGAACATGTCATGACCCACTTCGCAATCGAACATATGTGCAATGCGACGATTGCGCTTTATGAAGACGTTCTCGATCGGTAGCTAGTTCTTAAATACAACGGATTTCACGCTAAATCGCCATCAATGGCGTCTATCGCTTGACATGACCCGCCAGTTTTCTACATTCCCGGCATGATCGCGGATTCAGGACAGGGTGTTGTTCGGGACCGATCATGGAATGGATGGTACTTAATGAGTGACGGACAAGTAGAAATTACGCTCCCCGATGGGAGCAAACGAGTTTTTGACAATCCGGTTTCAGGCGCAGAGTTGGCGCAGGATATCGGCCCGGGCCTTGCTAAGGCAGCTCTCGCCCTAAGAATTGATGGCGAGATGAAGGATCTGAAAATGATCCTTGATCAAGATACTGCCGTTGAGATTGTCACGTCGCGCGATGAAGACGAGGAAGTGTTGGAACTTTTGCGTCATGACGCCGCACATGTGATGGCAGAGGCTGTGAAGGAGCTTTATCCTGAAACTCAGGTAACGATTGGCCCGTCCATTGAGAACGGATTTTACTACGATTTTGCCCGCAAGGAACCCTTTACTCCAGACGATCTCGAGAAGATTGAAAAGCGGATGCATGAGATTGTCGATCGGGATGAGGAAATTACACGCGAGGAATGGGCGCGCAGTGAAGCAGTCGAGTTCTTTAAGAATAACGGCGAGCATTACAAGGCAGACATTATTCACGAAATCCCGGAAGATCAGCCAATTGGTATTTATCGCCAGGGCGATTTTCAGGATTTGTGTCGGGGTCCACATCTTCCCTCGACCAAGAAGCTTGGCCATGCTTTCAAGCTGATGAAGCTTGCGGGGGCCTATTGGCGCGGTGATTCCCGAAATGAGATGCTGCAGCGAATATATGGCACCGCTTGGCGCAGCGAGAAGGAACTGAAAGCATATCTCCACCGGCTGGAAGAGGCAGAACGACGCGATCATCGTAAGCTCGGCCGTGAAATGGACCTGTTCCACTTGCAGGAAGAAGCTGTCGGCATGGTGTTTTGGCATGAAAAGGGTTGGACCCTTTACCGCACGCTGGAAAATTACATTCGCCATAAGCTGGAGATTGCCGACTACAAGGAAGTGAAAACCCCGCAACTTGTCGATCGTAAGCTTTGGGAGGCTTCAGGGCATTGGGAGAAATTCGGGGAACATATGTACACCGCCGAATCGGAAGAGCGTACTTTGGCGCTTAAACCGATGAATTGCCCATGTCATGTGCAGATCTTCAACCAGGGCATTACCAGCTATCGGGATTTGCCTCTCCGGATGGCGGAGTTTGGTTCCTGCCATCGGTATGAGCCTTCTGGAGCCTTGCACGGCATTATGCGGGTACGTGGATTTACGCAGGATGATGCGCATATTTTCTGCACCGAAGATCAGATCATGTCGGAAACAGAGGTTTTCTGTGAGCTTCTGTTGGAGATTTACAAGGATTTCGGTTTTACTGAGGTGAAAGTAAAATTCTCTGATCGTCCAGAAGTCCGCGCTGGAGAGGATGCTATTTGGGATAAGGCGGAGGGCGCCCTTCGCGACGCGATTGAGGCGACCAATATTGCTTACACTATGAACCCCGGTGAAGGTGCTTTCTATGGACCGAAACTGGAATTCGTGCTGACGGATGCCATTGGTCGGGATTGGCAGTGCGGAACTTTGCAGGTTGACTTTGTGTTACCGGAACGTCTGAACGCCAATTATATTGGTGAGGATGGCGCGAAGCATCGCCCGGTTATGTTGCACCGGGCCATTTTCGGGTCAATGGAGCGCTTTATAGGCATCCTGATCGAGGAGTATGCAGGACGCTTCCCGCTCTGGCTTGCGCCGGAGCAGGTTGTGGTTGCCACTATTACCGACGAGGCCGATGATTATGCCCGCGAGGTTTTGACGGCCCTTAAAGCGAAGGGGATTCGCGCGAGCCTTGATCTTCGAAACGAAAAAATCAATTACAAGGTCCGGGAGCACAGTCTCGCAAAGGTGCCGGCCTTGCTTGTTGCCGGAAAGCGTGAATCGGAGGAGAAGACAATATCTGTCCGCCGGTTGGGGGAAAAACACCAGAAAGTGTTACCGCTTGATGATGCAATTGCCGCACTTGTCGAGGAAGCAAAGGTGCCCGGGCGATGAATTGCGCGGGTTCCTGAAACTAGCTGTGGCAATAAATTATTAAAAAATATAAAATATCATGCCTAAACCCTTCCAGGAGGAGGGGGACTGGATCAACTATTTAAGGAGAAAGTAAATAGCTCGCCCACAAAGAAACACCGTTCCAACAAAGGACGGACCGCGCACGAATGAAGATATCAATGTTGCCAATGTACGTTTGATCAACGACGAAGGCGATAATATCGGTCTGGTTTCCATTCAGGCCGCGATGGGTCTGGCTGATGAAGCAGGGCTGGACTTGGTGGAAGTTTCCCCGGGGGAAACGCCTGTCTGTAAGCTTATGGATTTTGGACGAGCCCGATTTGAGGCACAGAAAAAAGCCGCGAAGGCCCGCAAAAAGCAGAAGACCTTTGAAATCAAGGAAATCAAGATGCGCCCGAACATCGACCAGCATGACTATGACGTCAAAATGCGGGCGGTGAACAAGTTTTTAGAAACGGGCGACAAGGTGAAGGTCACGATGCGTTTCCGTGGCCGCGAAATGGCCCATCAGGAACTCGGTATGAAACTGCTGCATAAGGTTCGTGATGAGACGGAAGAATTAGCGAAAGTCGAGCAGCACCCCAAAATGGAAGGCCGTCAGATGACAATGGTCATCGCGCCGACGAAATAGGGCTACTCTAAGTTTGTAATTATAAGGCCTGCATCTGTTCTCGGACAATGCGGGCTTTTTATTGTTCAGAACGCGCCATTTATTGACTGGAGTCAATGTTTCGTCACGGCGAGAAGTTATTTTGTGAAATCTCATCCCATTGAATTTCATAAAAGAGGTGTAATCATGTCTAAAAATGTTCCTGTGCATCGCACCACTGACTGGTGGCCGGATATTTTTGAGCCATTTCGTTCTTTCGGATATCGCGTTCAAGATTTTTTCTCACCCACGGCAGAAGCTGGCTCGACAGAGAATGACTATGATATTTCCATTGAATTGCCGGGTGTTAAGGAAAAGGATGTGGATATTTCTCTTGATGACAACATGCTCACAATCAAGGGGGAGAAGCATTCTAAAAAGGAAGAAAAAGACGAAACCAGATATTTTTCGGAAAGAACTTATGGGTCATTCCAGAGAACTTTTCGGTTGCCGGCGGAGGTCAAGGCCGAAGCTATTGAAGCGCATTTTGATGACGGGGTTTTGCATATTAAAGTACCGAAGTTAAAAGGATCGGCCAGTTCAATAAAAAAAATTCCAATCGGCAAGAAAAGTTGAAATTTTGAGTGTCAGGGCCGCCTTGAAGCAAATTTCAAGGCGGCCCTTTTTATATGCGAGATCACAGGCATCATATCCAGGTTAACAAACATGGTCAGGGGGGGCTCTTTTCTGTAAGGGAGGTGAAATGGAAGGGGGTTGGTATATACGACGGATCAACGGTTATCACAGCGGCGTCAATTAGTCCGTAATCCCCTGTTGAGTTAAATCGCCACAGGTTTGGTGCGGCGATCCCGCCAAAGCCTTTATCCAGACAGTAGGGGTTGGTGTCTCCATGCATCAGGAGAACAGGCTTCGCATATTTCGCCGATAAATACCTCAGGCGCAGGCTAATTGCAGCAAAGGCGTTGCATTTCTGGCGAACTTCTGTCGTGCAGGGCGTCTGATATTTATGACGCGTTACATCAGCTTGGGTCGCTATGACTATTGCGGTAGCGCCAATTCTTGCTGCCTCGGCAAAGGCGCTGTCCAGCCAGATCAGGTTCGCCCTGTCCCGTGCATCGGTGAGCGTCAGCGCGAGTCGCGTATCATCAAGCAGTATCTCATCGCGCCCGTTGTTGGTGGAGACAAGATGCACCGTCGCAAAAAGTACATTTTTGTATACCCAGCGCATATTCTCCGGGAACAGAGATTGCCGGGCGTAAGACCACTCGGGCGGTAGTTCCATAGGCTTATTGAAGAAAAGCCGCCGCAAGAGGTCGAGACGGTTCAGTTCAGAAAAACGCTGGCGGATTTGTCGGCGGTCACAGTCCGTCCAGTCATTGTCTCCCGGTGT
Source organism: Sneathiella sp. HT1-7 (assembly GCF_020731145.1). Taxonomy (GTDB): domain Bacteria; phylum Pseudomonadota; class Alphaproteobacteria; order Sneathiellales; family Sneathiellaceae; genus Sneathiella. The sequence goes on from NZ_JAJFZN010000001.1 coordinate 1,066,357, forward strand.
GTAGAAGACGCGCCCTGAATGCAGGCCCAGAATCTGATCGCGGCGCCGGGTCATCAGAGCGGCCGTACAGGGAAGCTTGGCGTTCTTGAAATCTCCCATGAAAATAACAAAGGGGAATTCGCTGGCTTCGATTGCGGGGCGTGTGCGTTGGCGCAAGGTGTAATCTTCCTGTGCTGTGTAGGGCATATCGGAAATGGCGAGGAACGAAAATGCCTCAGCCGATTGAGCAACTGCTTTATTGTTGGTTGCGCTGGCCTGTATCAGGAAGGCTAGACTGCCTATAGTCGCATAGAATCCAAATCTCGATAAAATAATCCTCATTTTCTCCTCGCGTTGCTGTTAATTCGGCCGCCTGAAAAAGGTTGTTTGAGTGCATGGGAGACGACGGGGAAACTCGTTTGTGACAACGGCGGAAATAAAGCCATTCAAAGGGCTTGAATTTGGCATAAAGCAAAGGTATAACCCTCGCTTCGCTGAGCATTCCGGCCAATTGGGGCTGCCGAGTTTGCTCAATCGCTTCAACGGTTATTTTAGAGGAAGCCAAAATGCCCAAGTTAAAAACAAAGAGCAGCGTGAAAAAGCGTTTCTCTCTCACGGCGTCCGGGAAGGTTCGTGCCAACCAGGCTGGTAAACAGCATGGTATGATCAAGCGAACCAAGAAACAGATCCGTAATCAGCGTGGCACGACCATTCTTGCTGATCAGGATGCCCGCATCGTCAAAAAATTTATGCCTTACGGCTAAGGAGAGAGAACCATGGCACGTGTAAAACGCGGCGTCACGACGCACGCCCGCCACAGAAAAGTTATCAAGGCAGCCAAGGGTTACTATGGCCGCCGCAAGAATACGTTCCGCGCCGCGGTACAAGCGGTTGAAAAAGCCGGTCAGTATGCATACCGGGATCGCCGGACCAAGAAGCGGAATTTCCGCGGCCTGTGGATTCAACGCATCAACGCAGCTTCGCGCGAGTTGGGCATGACTTACGGAAACTTTATGCACGGCCTCAAGCTGGCTGGCATTGAAGTGGACCGCAAGGTTCTTGCCGATATTGCCGTACGCGAGCCTGAGGCCTTTAAGGCATTGGTTGATGCAGCACAGCAGGCTGCGGCCAAAGCCTGATAATCCGGGCCCTCGAAAACCTAGACATTTTCGTAGACCACTTTATTAAAAGGGGGCCCAGTTTGTGGCCCCTTTTTTATTGCGAGTTGTAATGCAGGATATTGAAAAGCTTGAACAGGAATTGCTGACAGAGATTGGCAATGTAACCGATTTGGATGCGCTGGAAACATTGCGGATTTCCGCGTTAGGCAAGAAGGGCAGTGTCAGTCTGATGATGCGCGGACTTGGCCAGATGGATCCGTCGGAACGTCAAGTGGTCGCGCCAAAACTCAACAAGCTGAAGAATACTGTTGGCGAGGCGATTGAAAACGCTAAGGCGGGGCTTCATGCGGCAACGCTGGATGCAAAGCTGACGGAAGAACGAATTGATATCACTTTGCCGGTGCGGCCCGAGACGATCGGCCGAATTCATCCCATAAGCCAGGTGATGGATGAAATTACCGAGATTTTTGCCGGCATGGGCTTCGATGTCGCGGAAGGTCCGGATATTGAAAATGACTTCAATAATTTCACGGCGCTGAATATCCCGCCCGAACATCCGGCGCGGCAAATGCATGACACATTCTATCTGCCAGAGAAGGAGGATGGCTCACGGCAGCTGCTCCGGACCCATACTTCAACGGTGCAAATTCGGACCATGATGTCGCAAAAGCCTCCTCATCGCATCGTTGTGCCCGGCCGGACCTTTCGCAGTGATTCCGATCAGACCCATACCCCCATGTTTCATCAGATCGAGGGGTTGGTCATTGACAAGACGAGCCATATGGGACATCTGAAAGGCGTGCTGGCGGAGTTCTGTAAGGCATTTTTCGAGTTGGACGAAGTTACTATGCGGTTCCGCCCGTCCTATTTCCCCTTCACCGAACCGTCGGCGGAAATGGATATCCGCTGCACGTTCGCAGGCGACCATGTGAAGGTTGGTGAAGGCGATGACTGGCTGGAAATTCTCGGTTGCGGCATGGTCAACCCGAAGGTTTTGGAGCATTGCGGCCTTGATCCGGCGGAATATCAGGGATTTGCCTGGGGCATGGGCATTGACCGGATTGCTATGCTGAAATATGGCATCCCGGATTTGCGTGCCTTCTTTGATTCAGATCTGCGCTGGCTTAAACATTACGGATTTGTCCCACTGGATGTTCCGACTTTGGGCGGAGGGCTGTCACGATGAAATTTACAGTATCCTGGCTGAAAGAGCATCTTGAGTATAATGCTTCGTTGGAAGATTTGTCTGACCGTTTGACGGCAATCGGTCTTGAAGTTGAAGAAATCACCGACCGTGCGAAGGATTTGGCTGTCTTCCGTGTCGCCCATGTGATTGAGGCAATTCAGCACCCGGATGCGGACCGGCTGCGCGTTTGCAAGGTCGATACGGGTGAGGGCGTGGTTCAGGTCGTGTGCGGTGCGCCGAATGCGCATACTGGTATGAAGGGCGTGTTTGCGCCATCTGGCGCCTATGTGCCGGGCACGGACCTCTGGCTGAAACCAACAAAGATCCGCGGTGTTGAAAGCAATGGCATGCTTGTTTCCGAACGGGAAATGGGCATCTCAGATGAGCATGACGGTATTATTGAAATGCCGGAGGATACAGAGATTGGCGCGTCGTTCGCGGCTCTTGCCGGTCTGGATGATCCGGTTGTGGAAATTGCGATTACGCCTAACCATCAGGATGCACTCGGTGTTTATGGTATTGCGCGTGATCTCGCCGCGAGCGGTTTCGGTACGCTGAAATCGCTGGACACCAGTGCGGTTGCCGGAGCGTTTGAAAGCCCGATCAAGGTCAAACTCAATTTTGATAATGCTGACCCGCTGCCCTGCTCGAAATTTGTTGGACGCTATGTGCGCGGCGTTAAAAACGGACCGAGCCCGAAATGGCTACAGGATAAATTGCGGGCAATTGGATTGCGCCCTATTTCGGCGCTGGTCGATATTACGAATCTCGTCACATTTGATCTGGGCCGTCCGCTCCATGTGTTCGATGCGGACAAGATAAACGGCAGTATTCAGGCCCGGCTGGCCAAGGACGGGGAAAAACTGCTGGCGCTTGATGGCGAGGAATACAAACTCGATGGAGATGCCTGCGTCATTGCTGATGATGACAGTACTTTGGGCCTTGGCGGTATCATGGGCGGTGAATTGAGCGGCTGTTCCGAGGTGACCACTAATGTCTTTATTGAGGCGGCGTTGTTCGATCCGATCAGTATTGCAACAACGGGACGCAAGCTCGGTATTGAATCAGATGCGCGCTATCGTTTCGAACGCGGTGTCGATCCGGCCTTTGTCGAACCGGCTATGGAAATTGCGACCCGCCTCGTCCTTGAGCTTTGTGGTGGCGAGCCAAGCGAAGTCGTAATCGCGGGCGATGGTCCAGATTGGCAGAAATCGGTGGAACTCCGCAAGTCCCGTGTCAAGGAGCTTGGCGGGATTGAAATTCCCGTGCAGGAGATGGTGACAATCCTGGATAAGTTGGGATTTGCTCCTGAAGACTCTGGTGACGTGATCCGAACTGAAGTGCCGTCATGGCGCATGGATGTGGAAGGAGAAGCTGATCTGGTTGAGGAAGTCCTCCGGATGCATGGATATGATAATATCGAGCCGGTAGCCCTGCCGCTTGAAAATGTTGTCGCAAAGCCTGCGGTGACGGCAAAGCAGCGTCGGGTCCGTATCGCAAAAAGAGCGTTGGCTGCCCGGGGTATGATGGAGGCGGTGACATGGTCCTTTCTGCCAAGGGCCCATGCGGATCTTTTCGGCGGCGTTCCGGATGAGATTGTTCTCGTTAATCCGATCAGTGCCGATTTGGACGCAATGCGGCCGTCACTATTGCCGAACCTGATTGCGGCAGCAGGGCGCAACCACGCGCGTGGTTTCTCGGATATCTCCCTTTTCGAAGTGGGATCAGAGTATCATTCCGATCAGCCTGAAGGCCAAGTGATGGTCGCGGGCGGTATTCGCGGCGGGCAAACGTCATCACGCCATTGGGCTGGCAGCGGGCGTAAGTTTGATGCCTATGACGCGAAGGCGGATGCTCTTGCTCTGCTGGAGGCTGTGGGTGGCCCCGCAAGTTCTGTTCAGGTCGTGACAGGTGCGCCGGAATGGTATCATCCCGGCCGCTCCGGTGTGATGCAGCTCGGCCCAAAAAACCGTCTTGCTTCTTTCGGGGAAATTCATCCTCGTGTTCTAGAGGCCATGAAGGTGAAGGGGCCCATAGTGGGCTTTGAGATTTATCTTGATAATATACCGCTTCCGAAGTCGACAGAGACTGCGCGGCCGCCGCTGGTTGTTTCCGATTATCAGTTTGTCGAGCGTGATTTCGCTTTTGAGGTGGACGTGGATGTTGCCGCCGATACGATTATCCGTGCAGCACGCGGTAGTGACAAGAAGCTGATCACGGATGTGTCAATTTTTGATATCTACCAAGGGGATAAAATAACAGCGGGCCGGAAATCCGTCGCCCTTTCAGTTCGCCTCCAACCAATGGACAGGACCTTGACGGAAGAAGAAATTGATGCTGTGGCGGCGAAGGTGATTGGGAATATTGAGAAAGCAACAGGCGGCAGCTTACGTCAATAGTGCACACTAAACTCAGACATGAAGGGGAGCCTAGTGTGCTCCCCTTGTTCTGTTTCTGGAGAAGAAGAAATGACACTGAATATACCAGAAGGGTTTAAGAAATTCGAAGGGCATGTCGGCTTTGTTGAGCTAACTGGTCCGCTATGGATAAAAAGAACGGAAGACGCGGCCTATCTCGGCCTTCGGGTGGAAGAAAAACATTGCAATATTGGCGGCATTTGTCACGGCGGCCTGCTGATGTATTTTGCCGATATGCAGCTTGGCGTCGGGGCACAGGCGGCATCGGAGTTGCGGAAATTTATCCCAACGATCCAAATGTCCTGCGATTTTGTATCTGCGGTGTCCGAAGGTTCCTGGCTGGAAGGGCGCACCGAGCTTATTAAGCAAACCCGGAATTTGCTATTTGCAACCTGCATCCTGACTGCAGATGGCAAGAACGCTTTCAGTGGCTCCGGAATCATGAAAATCCCGTCAGATAAGGGGTGTTATTCCGATGTCTTTCTTCCGCGGGAAAGTTAGCAATTGTATTTACCGGCAAACCTGTTAGTTGGAAGATCAGAATTCCAGAATTAAAAGGGCTTCAATGACCGATCTCGATAAAATTCGCAATTTCTCGATCATCGCCCATATCGACCATGGGAAATCGACGCTCGCGGATCGTCTGATCCAGATGTGCGGTGGGCTGGATGATCGCGAGATGCATCAGCAAGTGCTGGATAGCATGGATATCGAGCGTGAGCGGGGCATCACTATCAAGGCACAGACGGTGCGGCTGCTTTATAATGCCAAGGACGGTGAGACCTATACCCTTAATCTGATTGATACGCCTGGCCATGTGGACTTCGCCTATGAGGTGAACCGTTCTCTTTCCGCCTGCGAAGGGTCGGTACTTGTCGTTGATGCTAGTCAGGGTGTTGAAGCCCAAACGCTTGCCAACGTTTATCAGGCGATTGAAGTTAATCACGAGATTATCCCGGTTCTGAACAAAGTTGATTTACCCGCGGCGGACGTTGACCGCGTGGTTGAGCAGATTGAGGAGGTTATCGGCATCGATGCAAGTGGTGCACTTCCAATTTCCGCAAAAACCGGCAAAGGCGTGGATGAAGTACTGGAGGCTGTAGTCGCCCATATTCCTCCGCCCGTTGGTGATCGAAATGCGCCACTGCGCGCCCTGCTGATTGATAGTTGGTATGATGCCTATCTCGGTGTTGTTGTCCTTTTCCGGGTGCGCGAAGGCGTCATTAAGAAGGGCCAGAAAATCCGCATGATGGAGACAAGGGCGAGCTATCTTGTCGATCGTGTCGGTGTTTTCACGCCAAAGGGACTGGTTGTGGATGAGCTTGGTCCCGGTGAAATCGGTTTTATGACGGCGGCGATCAAGGAAGTTGCGGATACCAAAGTCGGGGATACCATCACGGATGAGCGTAAACCCGCGACGGAGCCTCTGCCGGGTTTCAAGCCGAATCAGCCGGTTGTTTTTTGCGGTCTTTTCCCGATTGATGCGGCGGACTTTACGGAACTTAAATCAAGCCTAGGCAAGCTGCGCCTGAATGATGCAAGCTTTTCGTTTGAAGCGGAGACCTCTGCTGCCCTAGGGTTCGGTTTTCGATGTGGTTTCCTTGGACTGCTACATCTTGAAATTATTCAGGAGCGGCTGGAGCGTGAGTTTGACCTCGACCTGATCACGACGGCCCCGTCGGTTGTCTATCACCTCTATATGCGCAATGGCACATTGGTTGAAATGCACAATCCTGCGGATATGCCGGATGTGATGCAGATTGATCGGATTGAGGAGCCTTGGATTAAGGCGACGATCATGGTGCCGGATGAATATCTGGGGCAGGTCCTGAAGCTCTGTGAGGACAAGCGCGGAGTGCAGGCTGACTTGACCTATGCCGGTTCCCGGGCGATGGTTGTCTATAAACTACCGCTCAATGAAGTCGTGTTCGACTTTTATGACCGTCTTAAATCGGTCACGCGTGGGTATGCGAGTTTCGACTATGAAATGGACAGCTATGTCGAGAGCGATCTCGTCAAGCTCTCCATTCTTGTGAACTCAGAGCCTGTCGATGCCCTGGCGATGATTGTCCATCGCGATCAGGCTGAGGCGCGCGGTCGACAGCTCTGTGAACGGCTGAAGGACCTGATCCCGCGCCAGCTATTTAAAATCGCACTGCAGGCGGCCATTGGCGGCAAAGTGGTGGCACGGGAGACAATCTCCGCACTTCGAAAAGATGTGACGGCGAAATGTTACGGAGGCGATATCACTCGAAAGAAGAAGCTGCTGGAAAAGCAGAAAAAAGGCAAGAAACGGATGCGCTCTGTCGGTAATGTCGACATCCCACAGGAAGCTTTTCTGGCCGCGCTTAAAATGGGCGACGACTAGGAGGACAGAAAGCGTCCTTCCGCTTTTCGTCTTTTACGGAAGAGGACAAGTAGCACCAAGCCGAGCACCAAAAAGACTAGCCAAGCGGGCCAGAGCAGAAGATTCAAGATCACCGGATCCCACAGTGTCGGGGAAATATAGCGCTGGACAATGGCTTGAGTCAGGTTCAACCCTTCGGGGTTAATCATGAACCAAAGCTCTCCAAGCAGGATGGAATGCCAGACTTCGCTATCCAGATATTGCAGAAGATCATGACCCAGCACCAGAAAAGCGCTGCCGGTCATGATCCACCCGAGAATACGTCCTATGATCACTTTATCGCCCACTTCATGTTTGATCTGGACATGTTACGGTCAAACTGTGAGTAGTTCAAAGCTTCTCTCGGTTATTTACCGGAAAGTCATATGGGCGTGATTAAATTGGGTCTGATACGGTTTGCCCCCTTGCATTCTCTCGCCTCTCAAGTATATTCGCCGCGCGCCTTAGGTGAAACAAGGCGCACCCTGCGGAGGGGTGGCCGAGTGGCTGAAGGCGCACGCCTGGAAAGTGTGTATACGGGGAACCGTATCGGGGGTTCGAATCCCCCTCCCTCCGCCACCTACCTGTTTTTCGACATTCTCTAAAATTCCCTAATGTTCTTATAGTTGGCTGTCTATAATGAGTTTTTTGTAAAAACTTGTTTTCAAGTGTTCGCTTGCGTTCGCCTACTGCCGCTGTTACGGTGTAGGTAGAAATGTAGGTAGAAAATATGACCAGATCAATGAACAAGTTATCGGCGGTACAGATCAAGGCGCTGTCTGGACGTGGTCGATATGCGGATGGTGGAAATCTTTATTTCCAGATCAGCGAGTTTGGAACAAAGGCTTGGATATTCCGATTTACGCGAAACAAAAAGTCGCGCAGTATGGGGCTTGGTCCCTACCCCGACATTTCGTTGGCTAAAGCTAGAGAAATGGCTCAGGAATGCCGTGAAAAGGTTCGGAATGGCCTAGACCCCATAGAAGAACGTAAAGCGGCTAGACAGGCGCTATATGCCGATACGGCGAAGACCATAACATTCAGGGAATGTGCGGATAAGTATATTGATGCCCGTTCTCCGGAATGGAAAAATATCAAGCATTTGCGACAATGGTCCGCAACCCTCGAAAAGTATGTCTTCCCCGTGTTTGGTGCCCTTCCGGTAAAGGATGTCGATATGGGGTTGGTACTTAAAGCCCTTGAGCCAATTTGGACAACAAAGACGGAAACGGCCTCACGTGTTCGCCAGCGGATTGAGAAAATTCTTGATTGGGCAAAAGTTCGTAAATACCGCGAAGGCGAAAACCCTGCCAGATGGCACGGTAATCTTGATATGGTGTTGCCTTCACCATCCAAAATACAAAAAATTGAACATTTTAAAGCCCTTCCATATGAGGATGTTGCGGCATTCGTGTCGCTGCTGCGTAAAAAGGACAGTTACTCGGCGATGGGGCTGGAGTTAATTATTCTTACGGCCTGTCGAACCGGGTCACTGATTAACGCAAAATGGGAAGATTTTAACTTCGACAAAAAGGAATGGATCATTCCGGCGGAAAACATGAAGGCGGGTAAAGAGCATCGGGTGCCGCTTTCGCCAGCGGTAATTGCAGTGTTGGAAAAATTATTGGCGGTGCGGCAGAATGAATATGTGCTGCCGGGTGCCAATGGAAAAGGCCATGCCAGCAACATGGCCCTTCTTCAGCTAATAAAGCGCATGGGGTACGGAGGCAGAGTAACCCCCCATGGTTTCCGGTCGACCTTTAAAGACTGGGCGTCGGAAAGAACGGCGTATCCAAACGAGGTTTCCGAGATGGCTCTGGCCCACAGCGTCGGTAATAAGGTCGAAGCGGCCTACCGGCGCGGCGACCTTTTCGACAAGCGAAAACGAATCATGGACGATTGGGCAGAGTATTGTTCTAAGCCCGAAAGTGAAAACGTGAATAATGTCATTGAAATTCGAGGATAGATAAAGATAAAAAAAGATAACAAAGACACTTAAAGATAGATAAGATATTGATTTAATTTATTTATTTTACATGTGCTGTTGACGTTTCTTCCGAAACTCGGGCACCTTCATAGACGTTCTAATTGGAACAAGGACTTTGCCAATAGAAAGGCTATGAAATGCAAGAGAAACCTATCCGTCCCGCGAATGACAACTATATCACAGCAATAAGCGTTGAAGAATTTTGCCGATCAGTCGGGATTGGAAAAGTTAAATTCTATTCTGAACTGAAGGCCGGTCGTATCAGAGCCAAGAAATGTGGGCGTAGAACCCTTGTCCCTCTGTCCGAAGTTGGCGCTTGGTTCGAAAATCTTCCAGCCGCAGGGGGTGAATGATGCAAAGAAAAAGCCCCAATTCGAAAACTGAGGCTCCTTCGGATAACACTTTTTCTTCACAAGAAAAGTCTACTCCCGGTCAGCCCGAAAATCAAGAACTAGCAGCCAATGAAAACGACGTAACTTCCGGTTCTTCTTTGTTGCAAGCCCAAAAAGATTTTCCAAGCTTGTCGCAGCAGGAGGTCGAGCTTTTGTGTGCTGCTGTGAACTACGCAGCGCTAGGATGGCCGGTGTTTCCTGTTCATTCGGTGAACGAACAAGGCGACTGTTCCTGCGGCGCTAAGGATTGCAAAAATGCGGGGAAACATCCAAAAACACTTGAAGGCCACAAAGCAGCGACTTCTGATATTGAAACGGTAAAACGCTGGTGGAGCGGTACGCATGTTGGGGCCAATATTGGGTGTTGGTGCAAAGCCGGTTTCTGGACCTTGGATGTTGATCCGCGAGACGACGGCGACAAGAAACTGGCTACTCTTGAAAAAAAGTATGGCAAGCTGCCAGCGACTGTAACGAGTCTAACTGGTGGCAATGGCTTTCATTTTCTCTTCCGCAAGAAACCTGTCTGCGAATACAGAGGCAAAGTCATCGGCGAGGATGGCCATAGCCTGATAGGTTTGGATATAAAAGCCTATAGCGGATATATCGTCTTGCCACCTTCAAATCATGCGTCTAGCGGCAAGTACCGCTGGAAAGAGGGGCATGGTCCCGGCGAAATGGACGTCGCAGAAGCGCCTCAATGGCTGGAGGACCTTTGTGTCAAAGGAACGCCGGTTCCGCCTTCGCCTGAGCCTCAGAGAGCCGGTGGCCACAGCCATGGCCATGGCGGTAGGTTTTCGGATGATCAGATTGCTGACATGTTGTCCCGAATTGATCCTGACTGTAGTTACGACGATTGGGTGACCGTTGGGATGGCCCTTCACAGCGAAGGGCGTCGCTTCGAGTTGTGGCGCGATTGGTCAACTGATGGCAGCAAATATGTGGATGTTGTAGATTGCGAAAAACATTGGAGCACTTTTAAAGTTTCTGGCGGCATCAAGTTCGCGACATTGATACATATGGCCACAGAGAGAGGCTGGGTACCTCCATGGCAACGAGATTTACCAACTCCGGCAAACTTAAACATCCCTAAATACCAAAATGAGGTTATCGAGAAACCGACCAATCTTTTGAATCCTCCCGGTATTACAAAAGATATAGCCGGATATTTGACGGATGTAGGTGTGATGCCACAGCCAATATTTGGTGTGGCCGGTGCTCTTTGCCTCATGGCTGTATCGATGGGCAATGGCTATGCAAATGAAACCGGTATTCGACCGAATATCATGACGGTCGCCGTTGGTCCGACTTCCTGTGGTAAGGATGCGGCACGAAAAGGCATAAAAGAATTGCTTGGTAGAGCTGGAAAATTGAGCCTGATAGCAGCAGAAGACGTTACTTCCGGGGCTGCTATTGAAACAGCGCTTTCCCGAGAACCCAACAGCCTAGGCTTGTTTGATGAATTTGGTATGATGTTAAAGGCCATCAATGATCCAAACGGTGCGGGACATTTGAAAGACATTTCATCGACTTTGATGAAAATGTTTTCGTCGTCGGGTAGCAGGTACATAGGAAAAGCCTATGCAGATCGCGACAATAAAACGAGTACCCGGCGCGACATCGATTATCCATGTTTTTCAATTTATGGGACCACTACTGGTGAAATGCTGGACAAGGCGCTAGGTTCAGCCGACGCCCAGAGCGGTTATCTAAATAGGCTTTTAGTCGTAGAAACCGATACTCCGATACCAGAACAAAAAAATCCTCGACCTCTAAATGATGTACCTGAAGAAGTCGTAAATTGGATTGAAGAAGTTGCTGATAAAGCGGCTAAAGGGGAGCCTAGCATGCCCATTATAGTTGCCAAGACGGACACCGCTCGGGAAGCCATGGGGGCTTACAGTCGAAAAATTCTATCTCGTAGAAGGTCGTTGGCGGAAGACTGGGAGCAAGCCTTGTGGGGGCGCAGCATCGAACAAACGGAAAAAATTGCCATGATCCTCGCCGTTGGTGTGGACCAAGAAAAACCGCAAGTTACAGTTGAACAAGTGGAATGGGCTGTTGATTTTGTTGAATGGTCGACGTCAAAATTAATACTTCGATTGCGAGACAATGTTGCCGATACGATGACCGAGGGAAAGCTTAAAAAATTCCTTAAAAATGTACGAAATGCTGCGGACTATGTCGGTGACAAAAGATATGGGAGGGCTTGTTCAAAAGGCGTCATGCCCCACAGTAAGGCGCTAATCCTAAGCAAACTAGATAAACAGGACTTTGACCGGGTTGCTGCGACGGCTGTGGCCAGAGATGAAGTTCAGATCGTAGAAATGTCCAAAGAGGTCCATGGTTTGACAGGGGCCGCCTATATCGCCCTTTAACTATATTCTCTATAGTTCTCGCCCTATTTTCCACGGTTGGAAAATCGCGGAGTCCGCACCTTGATTGGCTTACAGGTATTTTTTATCAAATTATTCCTTTTTTCTTTAGCCCTTATATATGCGGTAGAAAGACAGCAATTTGGTAAGGAAAAACATGCCCGAGAAAAGGAGAAAAATACTAAATAAACGGTCTTAACACCTGTAATTCTGCGAGGTGTGTAATTTTCCTGCGGCAAGAAAAAAGTAGAGAAAAAGAAAATCTATTGTCTAGGTAATTATTGGGAGTAACAGGTCGCATATGTCACCATCGACGAAAATGTTACGGTTGGTAGATTAGCCTAAGATATCGCTTACAGATGATTGCCAGCGCAAGAAGATCAGGCTACGCGACCAATGGTATTAGGTGTTCTTAGCTCAACAAGCCTGATGGTGTCGAAGTCTATTTTACTGCTTCTTTGCTACCTACAACTCTAACTACTAGGAAACTTAGGGAAATCAAGTTCTACAATGTATCCCCATTGCGGGACAATAGAATTTTTAAGAATGAAGTTTCGGCGGCAATTCCCTCGTAGTCATCTATTTGGCGTTTCGAAGCCAACTATGGAGATCCTACCGGGGGGGGTGAAAGGGCAAAGGGTCCCGTCCCTCCTAATAGCCGATATCATTCTAGAAAAGAAAATCCATTGCAAATTTTAGTTTTGAGCAGAGCCATGGGAGTAGTCCGAACTATGTCATTAATGTCCAAAATTATACGGCGGTTGATCAAATCCTAATCCAGATACAATAAATTTTCTTTGATTTAGGCACAAATACCTGAGCCGTAATATTCTGACTCTGCAGCAATAGCTGCACTTCTATTTGTTGGAATAAAGAGCATAAAATCGTATCATAGTTGCATCCATGTGTTGAAAAAGATTAGTGGGCAAATGATGGCTGTGATCAAAAGCAAGGTGCATATTTACATATTGGCCACAATATTGGCTTTAGTTTTGATCTCTTCGCTAGCTTTGGCAGAAGAATATGTCGTGGACGGCACGACGGTTGAAACATACGAACGTAGCATCAAGGCAATGGCCGATAGCCTCAACGAACAGGACAAGAAAGATTTCGGACGGGGTCTGCTAAACTTGATGCTCACCGAATACCCCGCTGCTCGCGGCGCGAAAGGCTTTCAGCTTCTTCAGTTCATGCAGCCCGCCGTCGAGGCCGCTCATATTACGTTGGACGGCCGCACGCTTGAGGAAATTCTAGAGCGGGGCCGAAGCATTGCCGATAAAGATACGCCGACTAAAATGGCCGCTGATGGTGCTGCTGTCGAAGACAGAACTGAATTCCTTCGCCAGTGTCTACAAGAGACAGTAGCGATCGAATCCGCTGTCATTAAGAAGAGGGATTATTCCGGCCATAATATCGAAGTAGTTGTTACGAATGGGCTTGATTGGGCGATCGCGGGAATCCGTGTCGCCTATCAGGTATTTTCTGCCGGTCGCAGTGTTCCTTGGGCGGATGGGGATTTTTCGCTGGCAATCAACGGCGGAATCGAGCCGGGCGAAACCAGAAAGATTAGGACCACCGCACGTGTCCCCGCCGAGGCGCCAGAAGACCTAATAACCCATGCACAGGTACTCGATGTTACGGACCAATATAAGCGCCAACTTATCCGCGATGTGCGGGTGATGGGTTGGGGAAAAGAGAAATCAGAGATGAAGTGTAAAGGTGCCGATAATAAATAAACGGTACGCAATTTTCTCACCCGATTAATTCCGTCTCCGCTATTGACCGATTGTCTGTCATGGCTTGATAATAGCCCGGCATGGCCTCATCCGGAAATTGAAGAATTGGGGCTATATATTCGCGTATATGTATGTGAGGGGATTACGTGCCGATATTGAACTGGTTGACCCGGGAGGAGGATGTCCGCGCGGCGCAAGACGTGCCCTACCGCCTGCTGGAGGAGGTGCCGGAGCTGGGCACTGTCAGAGGAAAATTGGGCTTTGACCATATCTTAGCTATTCCATAAAATTCTGGAATGAAAAATCATAATCCATTCCGCTATTTCAAGACATCGCCCGAGATCATCCGCTTGGCGGTG
>NZ_JAJFZN010000010.1 GCF_020731145.1 Sneathiella sp. HT1-7
TCTGGGCTCAGGCACGACCCTGATAGCCGCCGAGCGGGCGGGGCGCCGATTCCGCGGTGTCGAGATTGATCCGGCCTATGTCGATGTCGCTCTTGAGCGATGGTCTGCCCTGACGGGCAAGGAACCGCGCCTTGAAGAAAGAGAGGGGCAATGACGGACAAACCGACAAGAGGTAATCCGCCCGTCTCGGGGCGGTTCCGGAAAGGCCAGAGCGGGAACCTCAAGGGTCGCCCGAAATCGAAAGATGATACTCCCAAAACGTCTGCCATCGAAGTGATCCTGGACAAGACCCTCACGGTTATGCGGGGTGGCGCTCCGCGAGAGATCAGCATGGAAGAGGCCTTGCAGCAACAGACCCTTCAGCAGGCCCTGGAGGGGAACCGTTCGGCGCAACGCGAGGTGCGGAAATGGATTGCAAAACGTGAAAAATACTTTGCAGCAGAAAACCAGCGAAAATCTCCGCAAGTGGTGACGTCCAGGATAACAACAGATCCTGCCAATGCGGATGAGGCCCTGTTGCTCCTTGAAATTACAGCTCTTGATCCCAGGCGTCAGGACATTAAGGCAGATCGGCCACAGATGTTGCTCGAGCCCTGGTCGGTGCAGGCAGCGTTGAGCCGGCGTCGCGGGGGTCAGAAATTGACCGAAAAGGATGTCGCCGATATCCGTCGCTGTACACGGGATCCGGATAGTCTTCGCTGGCCAAAAGGGATAGAAGAATGATCGGTGATGGAGATTGCGATGATAGTAAGGCAGGGTATAAAAAGCCACCTGTCGCGACGCGATTTAAAAAGGGCCAGAGCGGAAATCCAAAGGGTCGTCCGAGGGGACGCCACAGGGAAGCGCCCTATGAGGCGGTAATGGGCCAGCTGGTGACGATCCGAGAAGAGGGCGTTGAGCGGAAAGTCACAGCAGCGGAAGCATTCATGCTGCAGCTTGCCAAGCGGGCGCTGGAGGGGGATATCTCGGCCGCCCGGTATGCCTTGACCGTTATCGCGGAAGGGAAAACACTGCGAGCCGCTAACGATCCGGGTGTCTCCGAAATTATCATAAACACGGTCTCTCCCGGGAGCGTCAACACGGCCCTCGAACCCTTGCGCATGGCCAAGACGCTTGATCAGTATAGGGACACCGCCCGCATGGCATTGGAGCCCTGGCTCGTTGAGGCGGCTCTCGAGCGTCTTGGAGACAATCATCTTACGCGTGAGGAGCAGCGCATCGTTGTTAAGGCCACGCGTACGCCCTGGAAGGTCAAGTGGCCGGACTGGTGGGAGGAAATGCCCTAGGGGCATTCAGGCTCATAACCTGAAGAACGTAGGTTCAAATTCGACCCTGCAGCCAAATGAAACGCCGCTAAGTCAATAACTTGGCGGCGTTTCATTGTTAACGACCCTCCCCAATAAATCATTAATGGACGCATATTGGAAGCTGCCGGGGGGGTCAAATCAAGCACTAAGCTCAGTAGAATGCGTATGGCATTAAAACGATTTAAAATTGTTGTATAATTAAAATATAAATTATAGCTTCAAATAAGCCACATTAAGAGGGTTGGATTCATAGAAAGCTACTTTCCTAATCATATGGAAATTTTAATTTTCAGACTGCTTGTGACAATAAAACATTGTTCAAAATAGTGCTGAGACTTTTGATTTAAAAAAATCAACATGGCAAAGGCGTGACATGCACATTGAAAAGTTGGTCGTAAAGAATTTTAAAAAATTCAGAGAGGCTGAGTTTGGTTTCAATTCTGATACAAATATTGTTGTGGGGGACAATGACAGCGGTAAAAGTACGTTATTGGAAGCAATTGAAATTTGTCTTAATTGTACGTTTCATGGTCGCCCGCTTGCAGGAGAATTAACCGCCGAATTTTTTAATAACGATTCAGTGAAAGAGTTCTTGGCACTTGATGACGATGCGAAAACCGCTGATCGTCTGCCCAGCATTCTTATCGAAGTCTATTTATCAGATGCCCCACCAGAATTGCGTGGCATAAATAACAGTGCTGGAGAGAATACAACGGGCATTTTTGTCGAGATTAAATTCAATCCAGATTTAGAGGCGGCGTATGGGCAGCTTTTGGCTGGAAACAAGATAAACTCCCTTCCAGTAGAATTCTATCTGGTGGATTGGTTTGATTTTGCGTGGGGGAAACTCAACAAATTTACAAAGCCAGCAAAAAACATATTTGTTGAGCCAGATAGAATACATCCCACATTTGGGAAGAATAAATACATCAATAATATTTTGAACGAATCTCTGGATGGTGCAGCCAGATCGACTCTTAATTTTGCGTATCGTCAAATCAAGACGCAGTTTGATAATGACGATGACGTAAAAGCTATAAATGACGGCTTGGATACGGACCATCGAATAACTTCAAAAGACCTCCAAATAACTACGGATGTGAAATCCAATGCCACATGGGAAAACAATCTCCATCTTGCCGTAGATGACGTGCCTTTTGCCCATATTGGAAAAGGGGAGCAAAGCCAAATTCAGATAAAACTCTCACTTCACAATAACGCTAACGAAGTAGATGTTGTGCTGATTGAGGAGCCCGAGAATCACTTGTCACACATCAATCTTGTGAGATTGATTGATTATGTGGAGCGCTTCCACGGAGGTAAACAGCTTTTCCTTACCACGCACAATTCATACGTCCTCAATAAGTTGAGCATGGGCAAATTGTGTCTCATCGGAGATGGATATACTCGATTAACCGATTTGGATAGAGACACGAACAAGAGGATTAAACGTCTGCCCGGATACGATACGCTTAGAATTGTCCTAGCTCAAAAAGCCATATTGGTTGAAGGTCCGTCGGACGAGCTAATTGTCAAAAAATTGTTCAAGGATGTTCATGACAAACTCCCTGAAGAAATGGGAATAGAGGTCATTGTTGTTAGCGGCTTGGGTTTCAAGAACTACCTAAATATTGCCAAAATTATCGGCACCCGAACACTAGTGATCAGAGATAATGATGGCGATTATCAAACAAATGTTGAGAACTGGTTCAAAGACTATCAAGATTCTGCTCATCTGACTGTATCTGCGCCAACCGACAATTGAATAGCCCCTAGATTTGTAGACACCTTGTCCGTTAAAAATGAGGCAAGGAGATGATTATGGGCAAGAGCAATTTCACGGAAGAATTCAAGCTGGATGCAATCAAGCAGATCACCGAGCGGGGGTATGCTGTTGCAGATGTATCGAAGCGTTTGGGTGTCAGCACACATTCGCTTTATGGCTGGATGAAGCGTTATTCCACACCTTCTGGCGATGCTGCGAAAGAAGATCAATCCGCCGAGATACGGCGACTAAAGCAGGAACTGGCGCGTGTCACCGAGGAGCGCGATATATTAAAAAAAGCCACCGCGTATTTCGCCAGGGATGCAAAATGAGATACGCGTTTATCAAAATGCATCGTCCGGTATTCACTGTCCGTGCGATGTGCCGGATGCTCCGTGTGCATCCGAGTGGCTTCTATGCCTGGCTGAAGCGGCCGTTCTGCACGCGGGCTATCGAGGACAAACGTCAGACGGAACTGCTCAAGGATGCGTGGCAGGACAGCGGCAAGGTCTATGGATACCGCAAACTGCACGATGATCTCAGAGATCAAGGCGAGACATGCTGTCCAAACCGGGTGGCAAGGCTGGCCAGAATGGCAGGTATCAAGGCTCAGATCGGCTACAAACGCCGCCCTGGCAAGTATGGCGGCAAGCCTTCAACTGCAGTCGATAATACCCTGGATCGGCAGTTTGATGTCGCAGCACCAGATAGCACATGGGTCACTGACATCACCTACATCAAAACCTATGAAGGGTTTTCCTATCTGGGCTTTGTCAGAAGAAAATAGCTTGTCGTCCTATTTGTCATTTTCTACTCTCCCTGAATGAAAAATCATAATCCATTTCGCTATTTTAAAACATCACCTGAGGTTATTCGTCTAGCTGTGATGATGTACGTCAGGTTTCCGCTTTCACTTCGCAATGTTGAAGACCTACTTCATGAACGGGGCATCGACATTTGCCATGAGACTGTGCGTTATTGGTGGAACCGGTTCGGTCCGTTGTTCACAAGTGAAATCCGTAAGAAGAGGATCCATCCGTCTCAAAATTATTCAAACTGGAAATGGCATCTCGATGAGGTTTTCGTAAAGATCAATGGTGAAACACACTATCTTTGGCGGGCGATTGACCACGAGGGGGAAGTGCTGGAATGCTTTGTTTCTAAACGCCGCGATCGCAAGGCAGCAATGGTTTTCCTTAAGAAAATCATGAAACGGTACGGAAAACCACGGGAAATAGTAACGGATAGATTACGTTCATATCGTGCCGCTATGAAGGCTATCGGAAATGCCGAGGTTCAAGAGGTTGGCCGATGGAAGAACAATCGCTGTGAAAACTCACACTTGCCATTTCGACGACGAGAGCAGGCGATGCTGCAATTCAGGCGCCTGCGAAGTTTGCAGAAATTTGTCTCTATTCACGCATCCGTCTACAACCACTTCAATCATGAGCGCCACCTAAACAACAGAGAAACATTCAAGCTTCAAAGAAATGCCGCACTGGTCGAGTGGCGGCAACTCAGTGCGGCATAATAGGAGTGTTTTATTGGCAAATTGCGTCAAACAGAGACGCAGTCGCATTCGTCTGACAGCACCGACTGCTGAACTCGCCGTGGCGATCAGCGACGTGGAAGTTGCAAAGGCCGCGCTTGAAGACGCCCTCGCCCAGTTCGGCGTGGAGAAGGTTCTTCTTGATCATCATGTGCTCAGAGCGCCATACGATGCCATCGTCGTCCTGCGCCACAAAGAGCTCGGTTCCGTTCTCAGTTCCGGCGACGTGCTTTTCACTTTAGTCGCTCCGGAGACCGTCTGGGCACTGGCCTATGTTGATGAAGCGGGCGCAGGTGATTTGCGGGTTAATCAGCCCGCTGAGGTTCGTTTGCGCTCTTTACCCCGGCAGATGTTCGAAGGCCATATAACCCGCATTGACATTGAAAGCGATCGTGTGAGTGAAGAGCGCCGCGTCTATATCGCTTGTGATCTCTGCCCGGAAAGCTTTCATCTCGGCGAGCAGGCCGAGATCTTCATTACGACCGGCACCCTCGACAAGGCACTTTTGGTGCCGGAAGCCGCAGTCGAACATTTCGACGGAACCAAAGGTACGGTCTGGACTGTTGAGGATGGTGAGCTGCACCGCCGTGATGTCGTCTTCGGCCAGAGAACTCTCGATTCCCGACTTGAAATTACCGATGGTCTACCGGAAGGGGCACGTGTCGTCACCGCACTTCGTCCGGGGTTG
>NZ_JAJFZN010000011.1 GCF_020731145.1 Sneathiella sp. HT1-7
CACCGCCAAGCGGATGATCTCGGGCGATGTCTTGAAATAGCGGAATGGATTATGATTTTTCATTCCAGAATTTTATGGAATAGCTAAGATATGGTCAAAGCCCAATTTTCCTCTGACAGTGCCTTCATGAAGAAGGTCTTCAACATTGCGAAGCGAAAGGGGAAATCGAACATACATCATCACCGCCAGGCGGATGATCTCGGGAGACGTCTTGAAATAGCGAAACGGGTTCTGTTTTGTCATGCTCGAAAGCTAGTCGACGACCAAATGGCCATCAAGCCATTTTCTTCTGACAAAGCCTTGCGAAGGTGCTGTCAGACTAATGCGACCGAGTCTCTGTATGGCGTAAAGTGGCATAACGGTGCCCCTACTATGCCGCACAAAGTTGCCGCCACTCGACCAGTGCGACATTTCTCTGAAGCTTGAATTCTTCTCGGCTGGCTAAGTGGCGTTCATGGTTGAAGTGGTTATGGACGGATGCGTGGATTGAGACGAATTTCTGTAAACTTCGAAGGCGCTTGAATTTCTGCATAGCCCGCTCTCTTCGCCGGAACGGGAGATGGGAGTTCTCACAGCGATTGTTTTTCCAACGGCCTGTTTCTTGTGATGACTCATTTCCAATCAAGTTCATTGCGGCACGATACGAACGTAATCTGTCTGTGACAATGACACGAGGTTTCCCATACCGTTTCATGATTTTCTTCAGGAAAACCATTGCTGCCTTGCGGTCGCGTCGCTTGGATACAAAGGCTTCCAGAACCTCACCCTCGTGGTCAACGGCACGCCACAGATAATGAGTTTCTCCGTTTATCTTCACAAATACTTCGTCCAGGTGCCATCGCCAGTTGGAATGATTCCGGGAAGAAGGATGAAGTCGTTTCTTACGGATCTCGCGCGCAAACAGGGGACCAAATCTATTCCACCAATAGCGGACTGTTTCATGGCAGATATCGATGCCGCGTTCATGAAGAAGGTCTTCAACATTGCGAAGCGAAAGGGGAAATCGAACATACATCATCACCGCCAGGCGGATGATCTCGGGAGACGTCTTGAAATAGCGAAACGGGTTCTGTTTTGTCATGCTCGAAAGCTAGTCGACGACCAAATGGCCATCAAGCCATTTTCTTCTGACAAAGCCTTTGAAATAGCGAAACGGGTTCTGTTTAATCATGCTCGAAAGCTAATTGACGAACAAATTCTCATCAAGATACTTTCTTCTGACAGTACCATCTTCTGACAAAAAATCTTAAAACCCGGGTATTAGGTCATATGTCCTGATCATCCAGCCGTCCATCCCGTAAATGAAAGATAAGGTCGAAGCGGTTGAAGATTTTCTCATCATGCGTGACGGCAAGGATTGCCGCCTCTTGCTCGACGGCTACTTTACGCAACAGGTCCATTACGATCCCCGCCCGTTCGGAATCGAGCGCCGCTGTAGGCTCATCGGCAAGAATAATCCGGGGGCGGTTGGCAAGCGCGCGGGCAATTGCCACCCGCTGCGCCTCACCACCGGACAGATTGGCAGGCATCGCGTCCTTGCGGTGCCCGACTTCCAAATACTCAAGCAACTCAATCGCCCTCCGCTTCGATTCATCTTTGTCGAACCCGGCAAGGCTGAGAACCACAGCAATATTGTCAGTGCTGCTGAGAAAGGGGAGTAGGTTATGGAACTGAAAAATAAATCCTATTTTCTCCAATCTGAGCTTGCGCAAGTCCGATCGCAGCCAATGCCCGTCATAAACGACTTCCCCGTCCAGGCTGACCCAGCCGTTACTGGGCTCGGTGATACAACCGATGACGTTCAGAAGCGTTGTTTTCCCCGATCCGCTGGGACCAAGCAGCGCCACCACCTCGCCGGGATGGACCTTCAGGCTGATATCGCGCAAGGCATCGACACGGGTCTCCCCTTCGCCAAAATGCTTGGAGACATTCTGCACATGGACAAGTGGGATTTCACCAAGTGCGTTGCTCATTGTTATCCCCCTATTGCCGTTGCCGGATCGATTTTGAGCGCCAGCCGCACACCAAGTGCACTGGAAAGGACGCAGACGAGTATTACCGCCGCCGCCAGCGCGAGCCCATCTTCGGGCTGAAGTACGACGCGGCGCGGAAAATAGTCTTTGATGCTCGTGATCAATATAGCGCCGAACCCGAAGCCGATCGTTCCCATCGCCAGTGCTTGCTGCAGGATTAGGCCAACAATGGTGCGATCCGGCGCACCAATCAGCTTGAGGGTGGCGATTTCCCGCAGTTTGTCCATAGTCATCGTGTAGAGGATTAGCGCGATAATGACGGCAGAGACAATCAGCAATAATCCCGTAAACAGCCCGATCTGCTTGCGCGCGCGTTCAACGACGGACTGCGTCAGGATAAGCTCCTGCTCGGTCTGGCTCATAGCGGCAAGATGCTTCCAGCGCCGCGCCGCTTCCGCCACACTT
>NZ_JAJFZN010000002.1 GCF_020731145.1 Sneathiella sp. HT1-7
TAACCGGAAGGACATCAAACCCCTTCCAGAAAAACAAAATTACCGCGGGGTGGAGCAGCCCGGTAGCTCGTCAGGCTCATAACCTGAAGGTCGTAGGTTCAAATCCTACCCCCGCAACCAAATTAAAAAGGGTCCCTTCAGGGACCCTTTTTTGTTCGGTGGCTGGGATAACCGCTACAAAGAAGCTTAAGTAAGGGCCAGAAAAACTTACGAAAATTAGGCTATACCTTAGAGCTCACTTTACGTGCTAAACCGCCCTGCTTCGTCGGCGGAGTATGGTCGACATCATAATCTGCTTTCAGTCCATTGAGTGCGGTAAGTACTCTTGCTAATATGTTTTCTTCCCCGTCGGTCATTCCTTCTTCTTCAGCCACGGCTAGTTCGCTTGCATCATATTCCCATCTGAGAAGGACCTCTATCATCTGCTCTCTTGTCAGGTCCGGATGTGCGACGACGTCTTCGGGGGAGGCGAACACAGAACTCGGGTCCAACTTTGCCTTCTCTAAGTCTATTGTATGTTTCGTCATATCCACTTACTTTCCCTATTCCATTTCATCAATGACAATGCACCAGTATATCCCGCCGTTCAGATATCCCGCCATATCGCAATCAGACTGATCCCGTTCACGGCTGATTTCCGTTTTGACGCCCCTGTCAGCCAAAAGTTGCGTCCATACAGAAAGACCATCTTGGGTCGAAGTTGACTGAAAATCCTGATAAGCTGGAGGGTCATAGAACATGAGGAGCTTTACCTCAGGAAACATCGATAATTCATTAATTAAGTCGGTTTTTGCGTAAAGCAACCTGCTTTCGCGAAAGGCACCTAAACCGCTTGCGATAATACACCCGATAAAAGAGAGTAGAGCGATACACATAAATAGGCGGGGGATGAACATTCTCTTCCCGCAGCCGCTTAGTTTCATAGACGCTGCAAAGAAGAAAAGGGCGCTTAACCAAGTGAAGGGTACATATCTGGCCCACCAGGATTCAGGGAAAAACATAGAGGCCCCAAACATTACGGCACCAAATAGAGCTATGCCATCCGCTTCCTGGACCACACTCGTATTTTTAATTCTTCTGTTAGTGTAGCGCCTGGCGGCAAAAGCCGCAATTGTAGCGAGAAGGGCCAGGCTGAAGAAAGGCCCGAAGCCGCCACGGCGGGTATCAAACCTGAGATACTTGAATTCAGATAGTTGAAAGGTCCCGGGAATTTTAAGCTCTATCGGCGCGTCAATGGGCCATTCGCTATGGTCAGTTCGTGCAAAAATACCATAGATAAATTTCATGGGTGCGGACAATGGGATCACATTCGCCGGTTCATTCCCCGTCATAATTTTTTCCACTGAAGGATAAAGGAGTTGCCCGTGATCCAGCACATTTGTGACATAAGGCTTATATCCGACAACAGTGACACCGATAATAAATGTGAATGCGTATATGAGGCCTCTATTGCGTATCCAGAAAAATGCTCGGCTCAAGAAAGCTTCGTTCGTCCTCTGAAATACCAGTTCGGCAAGGAAGCCAGCAGCAACAATTAAAGGAGCATAGTAAAGCGCCGCCGTTTTCGTGTTCACCATGAGAATGATACAACACAGAGCGCTTACGCGGGCAAGTGCGCTTTTCTGGTACATGTCTGTTAGCAAAAAGAGAGCAAGCGCCGCGCCAAACAAATAAAGGGGCGCGTCAACGTAATGCGTTAGAAGCTGACCGATTACGACAGGGTTTGCGACCAGAATACCGGTGAGAAGGAGCGCGGTCACCTCGCGAAGACGAGGCAAATTATTTGTGCAATTATTCAGGAAAAACCCATAGGATAACAAGGCCACTATTGCCATCAGGCCTGGGATAAGTGCCTGCCCGGACATCAGCATGCCTGTCAGACTGACAATGTATGACTGTAAGACCCAATAACCGTTGGGGTATGAATCCACCCAAATATTGTTATGGGGGGATAAGAAGGGATTCCAGCCGTCTCCAATATCCCATATAGCACTCAAATGGTACGCATATCCGTCGAAGCCCGGATCATAGAAAGGTTGGGTCGCAATGGCCCAAACTAGAATAATGACCAAAAATGCGACAATTGTGAGAAGAGCTAGCCCGGCGTTTTTCCGGCCTTCCATTTTCACGATAATGCCGAGTGTAATAATAATCGCTGTGACAAAGAAAATAACCGGGGAATGAAATGCTTCCGATGTGAACCGGCTAATGATGAGCAAAATAGCCAGAAAAATAACAACCGCCGATGCACCGATACTCGCAAATCTTATCATAGGCGGGTTTCCTTAATGTCACGCATTTTTACACATATTACATTTGGTGATCTGATACAGATTTCACTTGCTGGGACGATTTTTAGCACACCATATGATATTGCCATCAAAGAAACCTGAAATCTCGCAATCTTCTTTGTGAAACTCGGATGTTATCTTTGTTTCAATTCCGCGTTCGCGTAGAAGAGTCGTCCAAGTTTTATCGGAGTAGGTAATTGCGGTGGATTGATGATCTTTGATGATGCGGGGATCATGAATAAGAGTAAGCTCGATGATCGGATAATCCTTCATATCTTCAATGACGGCAGTTCTTTGGTAGGTATGCCAGCTTTGCCGGATTGAACCGAGTATGGCGGATGCGATGTTGCCAAGGAAACAAAGAACAATAACTGTGACCAAAAATCTTGCAAACATTGGCCGATTGCTCTTGTCTTCCAAAAAAAGAGTGGAAATTGTTATCAGTAAAACTGCAAGCCAGGTAAACGGAACATACCGCGCCCACCAGGATTCTGGAAACAGCGCCGAAGCGACCAGAAGAATGAATGCAAATAGAGCCAGAGCATCCCCCTTGTGGCGTTGTGGAGCGTAATTTCTGCGCGCACTGGTAAGTCTCGTGAATGTAAACACAACGATTGAGAGGATAAGTGCAAGGCTGAAGAAGGGGCCAAAACCACCCCGTCGTGTATCAAAATCTAGGTCCTTGAACTCAGATATCTGAAAGGTTCCCGGAATTTTTAAATGGACAGGCGCTGTTACCAAGACAGGCCAGACGCTGTCTTCGGTTCTTGAAAAAATTCCATATAGAAACTTTACGGGTACCGGCAATGCTTCCAGATTGTCTGGAATGTTGGTTGCCATGATTTTATCAACGGAAGGGTAGAGCAGCTGCCCGTGATCTACGATATTGGTGACATAGGGCTTATACCCGATGGCAGTGATACCGATAAGAAACGCGAGCCCGAGAAGAATACCTCTGCTTTTGATCCAGTTCATAATAAACTGAAAATGGGAAAGCTCGATATTTTTCATTACCCAGCCGGCCATTAAGCTGGCGAAAACGATTATCGGAACATAGTAAAGCGACGCCGTTTTGGTGTTCACCATCAAAATAATACATCCGACAGCACTCCATCTGGCGAGTCGATTATCAGAAAACGTGTCAGACAGAAGGAAGAGAGCCAATGCACTTCCTAAAAGATAGAGCGATCCGTCGATATAGTGGGTCATTATCTGGGTTACAGTGACCGGGTTCGCGACAATGAAAAGTGCAAACACGAATGCCCATAGGCTCCTGAACCGAGCGAACTGAGCAGCCACATGATCCGCAAAAAAACCGTAAGAAAGCAAGCCTACTGCAGCCATTAGGCCAATGAGGAGAGATTTTCCCGAGAGCAGCAACCCCGTCATTGAAACCAGATATGATTGCAATACCCAATAGCCACTAGGATAGGAATCAACCCAGATATTGTCATGAGACGACAGGAAAGGGCTCCAGCCCTGCGCCAAATCCCATATTGCC
This sequence comes from Sneathiella sp. HT1-7, assembly GCF_020731145.1. Classification (GTDB taxonomy): domain Bacteria; phylum Pseudomonadota; class Alphaproteobacteria; order Sneathiellales; family Sneathiellaceae; genus Sneathiella. Next base: position 3,793 of record NZ_JAJFZN010000002.1, read on the forward strand.
GTCAGATGATAAGAGTGTCCGTCATGTCCCACATCATAGAGAAACTGTGTTGAGAAAGCCCATAACAGGATAATTATCGCAAACCCGACAATCGCCACCAATGCTGTTAGTGCCGCCCTATATCCACTAACCAGCCAAAAGCCGAGAACTGTTATCAGAGTAGAGCCTGACAGGAACACCGCCGGATGTACTATATCTATGATCGGCACTCTGCTAACTATTAACAGGACGGAAAGAAACAGAAAGATCGCGGAAGATCCAGCATTTGCAAATCGCGTCATCAACAAATAGTCCTCTTGTCCTAATTAGCCCAGCGATCCGTCGATACCATAAACAAACTAATAAACCATTGCCAGCATTGACGAAGGCGGAAACAAATGGCATGCATAATTTTCTTATGCACGCTATTGCACATCAATGCCATGAAAGTATTAGAAATGATGCTCGAACGACGTGGGTGCTCGAAATCAATAGATTGCTGTCAATAAAAATTTCATTTCTTAAAGCTAATGTTTGAGAGCTTGACCCATGTCTGCCAAACATTAGTATGGGGCCGCCAAGCTCGACGGGGACTATTAGACGTTCGCCTATTTTAGACGATTGAAGAAAGTCAGAATTGTATATGTCAGAGCCGAGTTCCCAACCACGTATGAGTAAGTCCGCCCTAATTTTTATTTGTCTGGCCGGAGGACTTATTGCCTTTGGCGTTATTTATGATGCATTTGACTATTTTTGGGGATATGGGTGGGCAGTAGATGAACTGCGCACAATCTTGCAGCTTATAATCGTGGATGATGACTCCTGGTGGCCAATGTATAATGCCGCAAATGTACGGCTTTATGGGGATGGTATATACCAAACAGTATTCTTTGAGGATGGGATGAAATTTCAATATCCGCCCTTGAGTATTTTGCCATTTGTGATTTTCATCAAGATAGGAATGGGGTGGGAGACAATTCGGGAGTTCATGAACTTTATCTCGTTTGTCTCAATACTCTCTATCATCGGTTCGGTTTATTACCTGATAATCTCGGTATTTAAGAAGTTCACCAGTATTGAAAATTTTGACTGGAAGTACAAAATTTCGTTTATATTGATTGCGATTGTAGGAACGTTTGGATTTGATGCAATCGTTAAGGCCCAGTATTTAGGGCAGATTCAAGTCATACTGGATTTATGCATCTGCCTGGCATTCTTGCTGTTTCTAACTAATAAAAAATATTTAGCTGGCGCGTGCCTGGCTCTGGCTGCGTTGGTTAAGCCCCAGATTACATTACTGCTTGTTTGGGCGATAATCCGAAAAGAAAAGGAAGTAATTGTGGGAATGATCGCTATTTTCGTTCCTGCGGGCGTGATTTCTCTATATGGCTTCGGGTTTCTAGAGCATGTCCACTATCTTGAATCCCTTTCCCAAATGGGCAAGCACGGCGAAGCATACTGGCCAAACCAGAGTATTAATGGCCTGCTACATCGCTTGATAAGCGATGTTGATCCTCTTAAATTCCCGGTGAATTCCTACGCACCATATAATCCGATCGTATATGGTTTTACGATTGTGACAACTGTGATGCTGATATTGCTGGGCTTATTTTGCCGACCAGAATCCGGGCATACTAAGGCTCAGGGCAAAACGCCTATCAGCTCATCCTTCGATATGGCGACAATGCTTTTGCTGGTGACAATGGCCTCCCCAATTGCGTGGTATCACCACTACGGCATCCTTTGGCCCATTTTCATCGCTGCATTTGTCGTTATCGCTTGGCAGCTTTACCAAAGGCGGGATCTATTGACAGTTGCAACGGCCATATTATTCAGCTTGAGCTTTCTACTGTTATCAAACAGGTTCCCGGTGCTGACGAAAGAACAGTTCGCTTCCTCACCCATAAACCTTGTCCAATCCTATTATCTTTTTGGCGCATTTTTGATGTTGGCTGCCTTGTTCATGCTCCGGCGTAATTTGGTTGTTAAATCCGATGTTGATTGAATTAACACCCCTCGATAAGACAGATCTAGATCGCCGTATTTTGGCTTTCCAACGGATAGTCCGAAAATAACCTGAAGCAATGGGCCCAGAGAGTATGTTTCGAAAAATAAATAGAGATCCGGCAAGCCTATATATGCTGACGCTTGGCGTATTGATCTCGCTATTCGTTATAAACGGACTGCTGGATTACTTCTGGGGGTACGGAAACACATACGCAGAGTTAAGGGCTGTGTTGCTGCAGGCTATGGAACAGGATGATTCATGGCTGCCGATGTATGAAGCGGCATATGCAAGGCGGGAATTTCCGGACAAAGGAATCTATGAGGTTGTTTTTTTCGAGAACGGAATAAAGTTTCAATATCCTCCAATAAGCTTATTGCCATATATCGGCCTGATAAAGTTTGGGTTTGATCTGCCTGCCATTATCAAAATATCCTACGCGGTGTCTTTTGTTGCGATGCTTGCAATCGCTTTTTGCGGATACAAAATAGCGGTTGTTCTCCTAGATAAATATGGTTGCAAAGGGTTGCTATCAACGCGCGGGCGGCTGGGTATTTTTATCTTGTCATTACTCGCTATCTTCACATTTCACCCAATTTATATCGCGCAGTACCTGGGACAGGTACAGGTAATTATTGATCTGCTCGTCTGCCTCGCATTCCTTGCCTGGCTGAGCGAGCGAAAGCATCTTTCTGGAATAATGATTGCCACTGCGGCTTTGATAAAACCGACGTTGATACTGGTCTTTCTTTGGGCAATGATACGAAAAGAAAAAGCATGTTTTGTTGGGATGGTCGTCGTCTTCATTCCAGCGGGCATTCTTTCTCTTGCCGTTTTTGGATTTGAGGAACATCTGGATTATCTCAGGGTGTTGTCTTACATTGGCACCCATGGAGAGGCGTTTTGGCCAAACCAAAGCATGAATGGATTGCTTAATCGGTTGCTGGGGGGCGATAATCCGGGCAGCTTTGATGCAAATTCCTATTCCGGTTACAATTTATATGTTTATGCGGGCACCATGATCTCGACGGTATGCTTTATCCTGTTTGGCCTGTTTTATAACAGGCCGAAATCCTCGAACAATGTCGCGTCCGCGCTTGATTTGGCGACGATGGTATTGCTCTCTGTGATGGCAACTCCGACTGCATGGACGCATCATTATGGGGTCTTATGGCCAATCCTGGTGATGGCCATCATGGTTTCGATACTCCTTATGCTTAAAGGAAAAAATCAATATGCTGTGACTGGGTTTACTTTGCTTTGCATCGGTTATTTTTTCATATCCAATTACTTTAGCTTTACAGATAACCCCGCATATTATGCACCTCCTGTTAATTTGATTTTGTCACATTTTCTTTACGGCGGATTCATTACCCTCTTTGCGCTATTGCTATTAAGACGCGCGGCATCTGGTGGTCTGGCCGGTGATGTGTCCCGCAGTTAGTGCAATTTTGCGGGAAATTAGAATAACTTGACCGTATTTACTCAGGCAGTAGTATTCGATCAACGTCTGTAGAAAATGTAAGCAAACTTGGTCAGCCCGCGCCGTAATCAACCCGGATAGTCCTTCTTAATGCCTCAACGTCCCAATAAACTGTCCAACCCCACGTTCCTCTTTATTTTTATCGTGGGAGGGATCGTGTCTCTGGGGATCGCAAAGAACATAGTAGACTATGCTTTGGGCGATACCTATATCACAACGCTTACTAAAACGGTTTTGTCACTGGATTTGATTTATTTTGATTCATGGTGGCCAATGACGGAGGCTGCCGTCGCTAAGCTCAAATTCCCGGACCAGGGTATTTATGAGAATGTTTTCTTTGAAAGGCATATCAAGTTCCAGTATCCACCGATAAGTATTCTGCCATTTTGGGCGGTTTACAAATTTGATATGAGCTGGGAGCGGGCAACCGAAATTGCAAATTTCGTATCCTATCTATCTTTGTTTGGGATCGTCATTTGCGGCTATAAAACGGTAACTGTAATTGCAAAGAAATATTATTCGGAATTTCAGGTATCTTTCGCCTTTCGCGTGGCCATCTTTTTGCTCGTTCTCGTCGCCACCTTCAGTTTTTATCCCCTCATGTGGGGGCAGTTTATCGGCCAGATTCAGGTTATTATAGATTTGCTGATCAGTATTGCTTTCTTGAGCTGGTTGATGGGGCGAAAATATTTCTCAGGCATGATGATCGCGCTTGCCGCTTTGATCAAACCGCAGTTTGCATTGTTTCTGCTTTGGGCGTTGTTGCGAAAAGAGAAGCAGTTCCTGATGGGCTTACTGATTGTCTTCATCCCGGCTGGTGTCATCTCTCTCGCAATTTTCGGCTTTCAGGAGCATCTGGATTATTTACGTGCACTATCGCATATGGGACGCCACGGGGAGGTATACTGGCCAAACCAGAGCATCAACGGAATACTGAACAGGTTATTGGTTGATGCGACGTCTCTGATGTGGACTTTGGAATCCTTCGCCCCTTATAACCGGCTTGTTCATATTGGGACAATTACGTCGACGGTTCTTCTCATTCTATTGGGTCTTTTTTATCGGCATAAGATGGTCATCGGGGAGAATGGGGAGCCGAGTATCGGGTCGGCTTTGGACTTGGCGGCAATGCTTCTGATTTGCACGATTGCGTCGCCAGTCGCATGGATTCATCACTATGGGATTTTATTACCTGTATTTCTCGCGGCCTTTCTGGTGGCGATCCATTCTTTTTCGACAGCCGCAAAAATATCATCCTTGGTCAATATCCTGCTTCTGTGCGTAAGTTATTTTCTTTTGGCTAACTATTTTACGCTGGCGGAAAAAGAAGTGTTTAGCGAACCACCATTAAATTTACTTCAATCCTTACATTTTTATGGCGCGGTTTTGCTGTTGATCGCATTGTTCTCTCTACGAATTGACTTGGGGGGAAAAACGGTCGGCAACAGACTTCGCCCTAATTAGGATATTTAAAAGTCTTAGGCGCAGTTCTTTCGATGAATCGTTCCTCCCGCATTTTTGGATCTCTCGGGGCGCACCACAGTACATGAGCCTCAAGCCAGCCTAGTTTTTCACAATAGGCGTTAACGTCATCCGGAAATCTTGTGCCAACAATTTGAACTTTTACTCCATTTCTTCCAAGAACGCGTGCCCAGACATTCGTTGCATCTGAGATTTGTTTGGACTGAAAATCTGGATTTATTCGAATATCTTTTTCGATATACATTTCAATTATCGGATAATTTTTTGCGGCTTCGGCGGCGCGGGTGGTTATCCAAACCTGTTTGTTTTGCTTATACGCACCGCCTGCGCCAGCAAGAATACAAAGCATAAGTGACAGTACGGCAACGCCTTGAAGGATTCGGATTAATATCAGGAACTTACCCTTGCCGACCAAATAGAGTGACGCAACGGCGAAAAGAACAACGCTGAGCCAGGTGAAGGGCACGTATCTGGCCCACCAGGATTCAGGGAAGAACATAGACATGAGTAGAAGCGCAAATGCGAAGGCTGCAAAGCTATCTCCCTTCCGTATGATCGAATATGAGTTGCTTGAAAAGCTCGCAATTCTGCAGGCTGCATAAGCAAGTATGGAACTTATAAATGCCAGACTGAAAAAGGGCCCAAAACCGCCTCGACGCGTGTCAAAACGAAGAACTTTGAACTCATCAATTGAAAATGTGCCGGGGAACTTGAGATAAATCTGGGAATCGAAAGGATACGGCCAAAGCGTTTTGCCTGTTTCGGCAAATATTCCATAGAAAAACCCGACGGGCGCGGAAACGCCTTTTACGTTATTCGGGATATTATAGCTCATAATGTCCCTAACAGAAGGATAGAGCAGTGACAGATGGTCCTGAAGATTAGTTACATAGGGTTTGTAGCCGATAACAATAACCGCGAAAAAATACACAAGCATATATATCAATCCGCGGGACATGATCCATTTGACGGCACGTGGAAGGCAATCCTTGAGACTGCCGTTCGCCACGAGGTGCATAAAAAATCCACCGATCACGATGAGAGGCGCATAATAAAGATTCGCTGTTTTCGTGTTGATCAACAGGATGATACAGCTCATCACTCCCCATTTGGCGAGCTTGCTGGTGCCAAGCGCATCTATCATTAGAAAGAAAACAAGACCGGAGCCAATCAGATAGAGAGGTGCATCCGTGTAATGTGTCATGACTTGCGTTAGAACAATGGGGCTCCCGATAACAAGGCCTGCCAGAAAAAGGGATGTTAGCTTTTGGAATTTGGAAAGTTGCTCAGTGTAATGGTCCAGAAAAAAGCCATAGGATAGAACTGTAACAGTTGCCATTAGTCCGATTAGCAGGGACTGCCCCGATAGTATGAGGCCTGTAGTCGCGACGAGATAGGATTGTAGGGCCCAGTAACCGTTCGGGTAAGAATCAATCCATATATTGTTATGGGGAGTGGCGAGTGGGTTCCAACCCTCAGCCAGATCCCAAATAGCCGTTAAGTGATAGGCGTATTCATCATCTCCGGGAGAATAAAGCGGTGACGTCACGAAAGCCCATAATGCCAGAAGAGCAATAAACCCAAGGATAGATATAAGCGCGGTTTTTGATGCGCGTGCGCCTTCTGCAAAATATGACAGGAGAACCGCTAATATCAAAGATACTGCTATATCCACATATGGGGAGAGCATCGTTGTAATCGTAAGTCGATTGACAATCAGCAGAAGCGCTAAAAAAAAGAAAATTGATGAACCGCTGGCAATGGATATACGCGATTGCAAGCTATAACGATCATGTTGCAATTTCAGTGCCCTCTCGGTTGCAACTATTAAGGAATTTAGCGTTGAGAAAATTATCGTGACTATCGTATTTTTGCAAATATGGTTAAGGATGTCATCATCGGGGATGCCTATTCTTCGTAATTTTTGGGAATACACCAGAGGACGGCACCGAAAAAGTATCCGGCTTGGAGACATGTCTCTTCGTCAAATACCTTGGTAATCTTTGTGTTGATGCCTTCCCTTTCCAGTATTTCTGCGTAAACCGTCGCCGCATCAGACTGCGATTTAGACTGATAATCAGAGAATTTACGCACCTCCTCTATGAGGGTCAGTTCAACAACAGGCGCCATCTTCATCTGGTCAAGCGGCGCAAATCTTTCATACGTTTGTTTATGCTGACGCGCGGCGCCCAAAGTTGCCGACAATATGCAGCCTAACAGGGAAATTACGGTAATTGTCACAGTAATCTGCGTAAAGAACCTGCATTTCCCTTTCAATTCAATAACCATCGGAGTAATCGCAAGAAAGATTGGGGTGAGCCAAAGAAACGGTACATATCTGGCCCACCATGGCTCCGGAAAGAAGATAGACACTGCTAGCATTGCAAACCCAAGAAGCGCGATGCCTCCGCTCTGCAATTGCTGTAACGTCATCTCTTGTCGATACACCGCAATGCGACTTGCGAAGAAGGCGAAGAAGGAGGCAATCAAGGCCAGACTGAATAAGGGGCCAAAGCCGCCCCGACGTGTATCAAAATCGGGCGCCTTAAATTCTGCTAGCGTGAAAGTGCCGGGAATTTTCAGGCTTATTGGAGCTTCAACCGGAATGCCGTATCGATTATGCTCTGTTCGTGCGAAGAGACCGATAAAAAACTTTTCAGGAGCTGACATCGGATCTTGTACATTCATGGGCGTATTTTTATTCATTATCTCCGCAGAGGGAGGATAGAATAAATCACCATGATCCAGAATATTGGTGACATAGGGCTTATAGCCTATCACCAAAATCCCGAAGACCCCTGCCAAACCATAATAAATGCCTCTCTTTCCTATCCAATGGATGACGCGTTGTATTATTCCGTTAGGTCCTCGTTGGACAAACAAGTCCATAAGAAAGCCACTGAAAAGAATAAGCGGTGTGAAATAGAGGGCGCTGGTCTTTATATTTAGCAATAAAATGACGCAGGCTATGGCGCCGATCCATGCCATTCGACCTCGCGAAACTACATCCGAGATAAGGAAGAGTACAAGTGAAGCGCCAACCGTATATAGTGGCGCATCAACATAATGGGTTTGTATTTGCGTCAGGAGTATGGGGTTGGCGACAACGATGGCTGAAAACAGAATGGCTGGCCAAACCTTGAACCGTGACCACGTGCCTGAGAAATTTACATAGAAGAAGGTGAAAGCTTGTAATCCTAACACTGCCATCAACCCGATCAGCAGCGCTTGTCCCGCCATTGGCAATCCCGTTATGGATACGAGATACGATTGCAGCGCCCAATAGCCTGTTGGATAGGAATCAACCCAAATGTTGTTATTTGGTGTCAAAAAGGGATGCCATCCATTCGCCAAATCCCAAATGGCGGTGATGTGATAAACATATCCGTCATGACCTGCTGGGTAGAAGGGTTGGGTTCCATATGCCCACGCGGCCAGAATAATAAAAAAACTACCAATTGCCAGAAGGGCGGAAAGCAGAGCTTTCCTGCCGCCGAGACCGATTACCGCTGGGCAAGTAATTCCTAAGGCAAGGCCAACCTGAATAAGATGTGGGATAATACCGTAGATATCAGCCCTACTGATGGAGAGGAGAACAGCAAGAAAAATAAAAATTGAGGCAGCGGCCGAATTGACGTTTTTCATCATTCGTGACGTTCCCGTTTTAATCAGTACTCAGACAGCATTTTTCCGGTTTGGCATCAGACCTATAAACCGGATCATGGCTGCCGAACTCAAACCGATCTATGCTGCGTAACACAAATTCCGCCATAAACCAACTTTCACACAATTTCCGTTATAATAACAATATGCAGCATTTATTATAACAGACATCAAGACTGAACATCGTTGCTTTCCTTGCGCCATAGGGAGACGACGAGACCGGCAATCACCAGGGCTGTTCCAATCAAATCCTGAACAGAGAGAGGCTGAGCAATAAACAGGGCGCCCAGGATCGCAGCGGTGATCGGACTGAGGCCTAGGAATACGGTCACGTTCGATGGCGGGATATGGGCCAACGCATAAAGCCAGCAGAAATAACCCACGGCGCTCGAGAAACCGATAAACAACAGAACAAACCATATGGTCGTTGAAAAGCCAGAGACGGCTTCGATCATGCCCTCCATTAGGGCGAGGCCAAACAGAAATAGAACCGCACATCCCATTGCCATGGAGCTGATCTGCAATGTCGGGTAGCGCGGCATGTAGGCGCTATAGAGGACGGAGCAAAGCGCCCCTATGAATGCGCTTAAGAATGCGGCGCCGATGCCGAACCACTCCATCGTATCTAAATCATCTACGAAAGCGGTTGTACCAACAGCAAATCCAACACCGATTATAGTCAGTATAATTCCCGTGAGCTTGCGGTAGGTAAAACTCTCGCGCCCGAGGAGAATGGCAATGGCCATGGTGAGGAGAGGGAGGCTGGCAAATATTAGAACGGCTAGGCCGGCAGCAATATAGATGACTGAGAAATTTAGCAGGATGATCAAAATGGCAAACTGAAAAATGCCAAAAAGAAGAATTGCCAGAAAATCGCGCGGCGCTACAGGGCTCCAACGAATACGAAGTGCGAGCGGGAGTAACAACAAGACTCCGATCAGATATCGGATGAAGGCTATTGTAATCGGGCCGATCTCACCGACAATTGATCCTGTTGCCACAGTTGCGGCACCAACAACGACACCACTCGTAGCAGCAGCGAGCAGCGCCAAGTTTACACGATTCATAACTTCAAATCCCAAACCTGACCCACAAGATCCTGCCCGAAGCTATGGTGAGGCTCTTCTTCAACCATTTCAAATCCAGCCTCTTCATACAGATGTATAGCGGCATGAAGGGTGCTGTTAGTCCAAAGGGTCAGCTTTTCATAATGTTTGTGGTTGGCAAAGCGAATACATTCGTCAATTAGCTTACGCCCAACACCGAGGCCTCGTGCCGTCGGTTCGACATAGAGTAGGCGCAGCTGTGCTGTTGTAGTGGTTTTCTTTACAAGAAATACAGAACCCAGGACTTCATCATTTCTCTCTGCGATCCAGCAATGCTCAAATTGTGGGTCAAAATTTGTCAGGAATTCTCCGGCGACTTGGGCGACCAGAGCCTCGAAACTGGAATCGAAGCCATACTCTCGCGCGTAGAGAACGGCATGGCGGTGGATGACCCAGCCAATATCGCCGGGACGATGACTGCGGATAATGACGGGGTCAGATTTGCCGTCCACCGGATCAAGTGTTGAGGCAATATAGTTCATCGCCGCAAGCAACCGGATTTGTGTGGCATCAGAGAGCGAGGAGAGGATTGTTTCCACTTCATCGCGGGACGCTTTGATGAAAGGTTTAAAAGCGCGCCTTCCTTGTTGAGTGAAGGTGAGAACCCGCTGCCGTCCATCTGTCTCACTTTTCTCTGTCTTGAGCAAGCCTTCTGACTTGAACTTCTTGAGGAGACGGCTGAGGTAGGCGGGGTCAAGCGACAGACTTTTTGAGAGGTCCCCCGCCGTCAGATTCTCGCCTGCGTATAGTTCATAGAGCACCCGCATCTCCGTAAGGGAAAACCGGCTGTTCAATAACCCTTCATTTAGAGCGCCGACATGCTTGGTGTAGAACCTGTTGAACTTTCTGACCGCGTCGATGTGCTTTACAGAGACAGACATAAGAATCCTCCTATTTTATTGTCATGTGACAACAAAATAATGGACTTTGTCAACTAAATTGGTTGTGATTTTTAATCAGCTAGCACGAACGGTGTCAGGCTTTCACGAAACTGTGCGATGAACTCCTGCATCAAAAGCGAGCGAGGATGATACTTCGGATAGAGTATATCGAGGCGGAATGGTAGTTGCGGCTCAAAGGGCCGGGTGACCAGCCCACGCCCAACATATTCTGCGGCATCAATTGAGCTGACGATGGCGATCCCCACCTCCTGTTCTGCCAGTAAGCAGGCCGTCGCAAACTGGCGCACTTCGACGCGATGGTCCAAAACGGCGCCCGACGTATCAAATGCTGCTTTTACAGCATGATAAAAGCGATTTTGCCGATCCTGAATGATCATTGGAAGGCCGTCGAGGTCCTTAGCTGTTATGACTTGCTGACCGGCGAGAGGATGGCGACTTGAAAGTGCGCATACGGTCCGAATATTTACCGATTCATGATTGACGGCGCTATGCCCCTCAAATTCATCAGCAATTCCGATATCATATTGCTGAGCCGCGATCCATTCACGAACTCTTGCAGAACTTCGTGTTTGAATTGACATCGTGACATCCGGCCGATCGGCCAGAAATTCTGAGACAACTCGCGGCAATAGGGATGTTGCGAAACCGGGTAAGCAGGCAATTCGCAAATGTCCCGCCTTTTGATTGCGAATATCTGCTGCAAGCTGTGCAACATGATCTAGGTTGGCAATTGCCCGATCGACCTCGCTATATAAAAATTCGGCCTCTGATGTGGGATGAAGGCGCCCCTGACGCCGATCGAAAAGAGGAATTTTGAGAGATTTTTCAAGGCTGCTGATCAACCGGCTGACGGCCGGCTGAGAGACATTGAGAATACTGGCCGCGGGCGTTACGCCTCCGGCGATCATGACAGCTCTGAAGGCCTCCAATTGTCGTAACCGATTCATTCCGAAAGATGCCTCCCCAAGACCTATTCCATAACACAATGTTATGGAGTTATTCGAATAGATTATCACTAACCCCGCAAAATGTGGAATCTCGAATTAGTTTGTTAGGCTGTCATTAAACCGTAATTGAAGGTCGGGCAAATACCTATACTCTGTCAGGAGGGGACGGGTTGCCTCCGACAGAAAGAAATTAGATTCGGGCATCGCATACCGTGATGTTTTATAATCAACCTATAGGGAAACATTATGTCTATATTCAAAAAACTAGTTCTACCGGCGGCTTTGGCTGCCTTCATGAGCGGAACCGGCGTTGCGTCGGCGGTTACTGAAATTCAGTGGTGGCACGCGATGGGTGGCACCAACGGGGAGCGTGTCAATAAAATTGCGGAAGATTTCAACGCGACGCAGTCAGACTATAAAGTCGTTCCGACATTCAAGGGCAATTACACGGAAACAATGACGGCGGCAATCGCAGCATTCCGCGCGAAGAAGCAGCCTCATATTGTTCAGGTTTTCGAAGTTGGCACAGCGACGATGATGGCCGCCGAGGGCGCCGTTTATCCTGTTGAGCAGATGATGAAAGATGCGGGCGAACCGTTTGACAAGTCGGACTACCTGCCTGCCGTGATCAGCTATTATCAGACATCAGAGGGTGAACTGCTATCCATGCCGTTCAACAGCTCCACGCCTGTTCTGTGGTATAATAAAGACGCCCTTGATAAAGCAGGCGTATCCAAGGTTCCGGCAACTTGGCCGGAAATGAAAGAAGCTTCCGAAAAGTTGGTTGCCGCAGGATATAAATGTGGTTTTTCATTCGGATGGCAGTCATGGGTTATGGTTGAAAATTTTAGCGCCTGGCACAATATCCCGATGGGCACCGAAGAAAACGGCTTCAAGAGCACGAAAACGATTTTCGAATTTGACAACGATATTGTCAAAACTCACATGAAAAATCTTCAGGATTGGCATAAATCCAATCTCTTCACATATGGTGGACGCCGCGGCGACAGCCTGCCGATGTTCACGAACGGTGAATGTGGCATGTGGATGAATTCCTCTGCATATTACGGCTCTATGAAGAGCCAGGCAAAGTTTAACTTCGGTCAGTCCATGTTGCCATACTATCCGAATGTGATCGACAAGCCTCAGAACTCTATCATTGGCGGCGCCACTCTTTGGGTTCTGCGTGGTAAAGAAAATGACGACTATAAGGGGGTTTCAAAATTCATGACCTACCTGTCGTCTCCGGAAGTTCAGGCATGGTGGCATCAGGAAACGGGCTATGTTCCGATTACTACTGCTGCTTATGAACTCTCCAAGAAGCAGGGCTTTTACGAGTCTAACCCGGGTACGGATACGGCCATTAAGCAGCTAAGCCTGAATACGCCAACGCCGAATTCCCGTGGTATCCGCTTCGGTAACTTTGTGCAGATCCGTGACGTTATCAATGAAGAGATGGAAGCGATCTGGAACGGATCCAAAACTGCGGAACAGGGCATGGATGATGCTGCCAAGCGTGGCGACGTTCTCCTTCGTAAGTTCGAAGAAGCGAACGGGTCGTAACGTTTGATTTTCTGATGTCGACCGCCGCAGCGCAGATGTGCTGCGGCGGCGCATTCAGAGAGGTTTTCGCTGATGTTAAAGAATGTACATTTTGGGCCATCCGTGCTGCCCTTTCTACTGGTTCTGCCGCAGATTATCGTCACCCTTGTCTTTTTTATCTGGCCAGCTAGTCAGGCGCTCTATCAATCCTTGCTGTTGGAAGATGCGTTCGGACTGAAAACGGAATTTGTTTGGTTCAGGAATTTTGAGGATCTATTGAGCGATCCGCTCTACTGGGATTCCTTTAAAATAACGATTGTTTTTTCCTTTCTTGTTGCCTTTCTTTCCATGTCCTTCGCGCTAATTCTCGCCCTTTTTGCAGATCGTGTCATAAAAGGCTCGGGCGCCTATAGAACACTTCTGATTTGGCCCTACGCCGTTGCGCCGGTAACTGCTGGCGCGTTGTGGGTCTTCATGTTTAATCCGACTTTGGGTATCGTAAGTTATGCCCTTTCGGCACTTGGCTATGAATGGAACCACCAGTTGAATGGCGGGGAGGCCATGGCGCTGGTGGTCATGGCGTCTGCATGGAAGCAGGTTGCTTATAATTTCCTTTTCTTCCTAGCAGGACTGCAATCAATACCAAAATCACTGATCGAAGCCGCCGCAATTGACGGCGCAGGCCCGATGCGCAGGACAATCGATATTGTCTTGCCGCTGTTGTCGCCAACGACGTTCTTCTTGCTTGTCATCAATATTGTCTATGCTTTCTTTGAAACATTTGGCGTTATCCATGTCGTGACTGCTGGCGGACCAGCGGGCGCGACAAATATTTTGGTCTATAAGGTATTTAATGACGGTTTCGTGGGGCTTGACCTTGGTGGATCTGCTGCGCAGTCGGTTATTCTTATGATTATGGTAATTGCCCTGACGGTCGTTCAGTTCAAGTATGTTGAGAAACGGGTGGATTACTAATGATTGAAAACAGGCCACTTCTGACAATTTTTTCTCACATCATGTTGATCCTTGGTGTGGCGGTTATAGCGCTGCCCATCTGGATTATGTTTGTGGCCGCGAGCCATCCTGAAATCCGGATGACACAGGTCCCGCTACCGATGCTTCCCGGGGGGCATTTTTTCGAAAATCTCGACATCGCATTGAGCCGTGGAATGAGCGGAATGGATGGCAATGGGGTTGGATATATGATGCTGAACAGCCTTGCCATGGCGATGATGATTGCTGTCGGAAAAATCGCGATTTCATTGCTATCGGCTTTTGCTATCGTATATTTTCGCTTTCCATTCAGGATGTTTTTCTTCTGGATGATTTTTATCACCTTGATGTTGCCGGTAGAGGTTCGGATATTGCCGACCTATGAAGTCGTGGCCAATCTGGGAATGCTGGATACCTACTGGGGACTATCCATCCCGCTAATCGCGTCGGCTACGGCGACGTTTATGTTTCGACAGGTATTTCTTACGATCCCGGATGAATTGCTGGAAGCGGCGCGGATTGATGGCGCGGGTCCCATGCGTTTTTTCTGGGATATATTAATTCCTATGTCGCGGACTAACATCGCCGCGCTTTTTGTAATCTTGTTTATCTATGGATGGAACCAGTATCTCTGGCCACTCCTGATTACATCAGAGACAAGCATGTATACGATTGTGATGGGTATCAAGCAGATGTTGGAGGCGGCGGAACAAGTGCCGCAGTGGAATATCATCATGATGACGGCATTACTCGCTATGTTGCCGCCAGTTTGTGTTGTTATTTTCATGCAAAGTCTCTTCGTCAAGGGACTGACGGAAACCGAAAAATAAGGCGGGAAAATCAGACGATGGCAAGGGTAGTTCTAGAGGGTATTCGCAAAACCTATCCAAATGGTTTCAAGGCGATTCATGGCGTTGATGTTGAGATTGAGGAAGGGGAATTCCTTGTTCTTGTCGGCCCTTCAGGCTGCGGAAAATCGACTTTGCTTCGGATGATAGCAGGGCTTGAATCCATTACTGAAGGGCGGCTGAGCATTGGCGGTCGTGACGTCAATAATCTGGAACCGTCTGAGCGAGATATTGCGATGGTTTTCCAGAACTACGCCCTCTATCCGCATATGAGTGTTTACAAAAACATGGCCTACGGCCTTAAAATCATGGGGCTGCCCAAGGCCGAGATTGAGGAAAGGGTTAAGAAGGCCGCGGCAATTCTTGAACTTACCGATGAGCAGTTGACGCGCAAGCCCCGACAACTCAGCGGTGGACAGCGTCAGCGCGTCGCTATGGGGCGGGCAATCGTTCGTGAGCCCAGTGTTTTTCTCTTTGATGAGCCACTTTCCAATCTGGATGCAAAACTACGGGTCCAAATGCGTCTCGAGATCAAGACGCTTCAGGCAAATCTAGGTATTACCAGTGTCTATGTAACCCACGATCAGGTGGAGGCCATGACACTTGGCCACCGTTTGATGGTGCTGAATGCAGGCAATGTGGAGCAGCTTGGTACGCCGATTGAGCTATACCAGCGCCCTGCCTCTCTTTTCGTCGCAGGATTTATCGGATCTCCGGCCATGAATTTTGCGGATGCTAAAATTGACGCAGAGGGCAAAAATATCACTATTTCGGGGCAGGAGGCACTACCGCTCGGTGATGGGGGAATGCCGGAACATGGCGGAAAAGATGTTATCTTAGGTATCCGGCCAGAGCATTTGGAATTAGTTGTTGAAGCGCCTGATGCTGTCCCCATGACGGTAACGATGGTGGAACAACTTGGCGCAGATACGCTCGTACATGGTCATTTCGGTGAAAGCAGATCTGATCTGACAGTTCGGCTGGATGGAATCCGTCATATCAAGGGAGGCGAAGTGTTGCCGATCCGCGTGGCACCTGACCACCTGCATGTGTTTGACCCAAAAACTGAACGCCGACTCTCGTGATCTCAGATAGCTGAATTTTATCGTCGGGACAAATCGCAACGTCTTGGATATGCTGTTCACAGGGAAAGGAGCGATGCCTTGGGGTCGTTCTTGTGCAATGGTCTAATCAAGGAAGAAAAAATGGCAGGGATAGCTTCTAACGGTAATAATCTAGGTGCTCTCAGAGATATTACAGGCAAGGTTGCCTGGGTCACAGGGGCTGGAACTGGCATAGGACAAGCGGGCGCGGTATCACTCGCGCGCGCTGGTATGGAGATCGTTCTTTCGGGCCGCCGCAAGGAAAAGCTCAAAGAGACCGAGGAGATGATCCGCGCTGTCGGAATTGAACCCGTCATCGAGGAGCTCGACGTGGCCGACGCAGATCAGGTTGCTGCGGTTGTCGATCGGATTGAAAAACGGTTTTCACGCCTTGACATCGCTGTGTTGAGCGCGGGCATAAATGTCAAGAAGCGTAGCTGGAGCGAGGTTGATACGGACGGGTGGGATTCAGTCGTTGATATCGACCTGAATGGAGCTTTTTATTGTTGTAAGGCCGTTTTGCCGATCATGCGTCGTCAGAAAGAGGGGCTGATCGTTAATGTGTCGTCTTGGGCAGGTGTGCGCGTATCGAAAATGACAGGGCCCGCCTATACAGCCGCTAAACATGGTATGGTTGCCATGAGCGAGAGCATCAATATGGAAGAGGCGATTAACGGCATCCGGGCCTGCGCGCTTTGCCCAGGCGAAGTGGCGACGCCGATCCTAGATAACCGGCCTGTCAAAGTCACGGATGATGAAAAATCGGTCATGCTTCAAGGCGAGGATTTGGGGGAAACAATTCTGTTCTTGGCGCAACTTGATAAGCGGGTTTGTGTCAACCAGCTGGTAATCAGTCCGACGGCAAATCGAATGTATACAGCGGGAATAACCTAAGAAGACTGTCTTGCCTTCATATCCGCATAGGCATCCAACGCGTCTTGGCGTGATGTTTTAAGATCTACAAGCGGTTCGGGGTAGGTCTCGCCGAGAGTTATCCCCGCCGCCTCTAATATCTCCTTCGGTGCTTCCCAGGGATTAAACAGCCACTTGTCGGGCAAGCCAGTGAGTTCGGGCACATATTTTCGTGTGTATTCTCCCTTTGGATCAAACCGGACGCCTTGAGTGGCGGGATTGAAGATACGGAAATAGGGGGCGGCATCGGCACCGCAGCCCGCAACCCATTGCCAGCTTGCGCTGTTGTTGGCGAGATCCGCATCAACAAGACAATCCCAGAACCAGCGCGCGCCTTCCCTCCAGTCGATCATTAGGTTTTTCACAAGGAAGGAGGCGGCGACCATGCGCACCCGGTTATGCATGAAACCGGTTTGCCAAAGCTCGCGCATTCCGGCGTCAACAAGGGGGATGCCCGTCTGTCCACGTTGCCATGCCTCTAGCGCGGCCATATTCTTTCGCCAGGGAAAGGCGTCAAATTTCGTCTGCAGGTTTTTTTCGGGGAGGTCAGGTGTGTGATAAAGTAAGCTATATGAAAATTCCCGCCAGGCAAGTTCCATGCGGAATTGATCTGCATCTTCTTCATTTTTGATCATATGTTCTCGAAAGGCGAGCGCATACCATATCTGATGTGGTGATATTTCACCAAAGTGAAGATGCGGGGAAAGGTTGGAGCTGTTCTCAGTCGAAGGAAAGTTCCGACCTTTGTTATAGCCATCTATGCCGTCGTCCAGGAATTGGTGCAACCTGTCTTGCGCCCCTTTTTCACCCGGCGTCCAATCCGGGTCTCGCTTGATCTCCCAGTTCAACGCAAGAAGGTTTAGCTCGGAAATGGTATGGGAGCCATCGATAGTGCCGGTCTCGGCAAATGTTAAATTCTGATGTTTCCTCATGGGTTTTCTTGGCTCCGTACTATTCAGACAGCCTTTGCGATAGTACGGGGTGAAAACACGATATGGTGTTCTATCTGACTTGAGAACCTCCCATGGTTCCCAGAGCAGGGAGCCATTCATGGAGATTACATTTACGCCATTCTGTTTCAACTCCGCTGAAATATCTTTGTCCCGTTGGATGCGCCATGGCTCGTAGCAGCGATTCCATGAGATAGTTTCTACCGCATTTTCCCGAGTTAGTTTCATAAGGACTTCAATCGGATCTCCGCGAAAAACATTGAGATTGCCATCAAGGCTTTTGTTGAGATCGGTCAGGGAATGATGAAGCCACCATCGGCTTGCGCCGCCAATACGATGGCTAGCCGCATTTTCATCGTCCAGAATATAAATGGGAAGTAGTTTGCCAGATTCTACCGCTGCCATGAGCGCAGGATTGTCAGAAAGCCGCAAGTCCTGCCGAAACCAGTGGATTGCGATTGCATTATTTGACGAGCTAAGTGTCACGATGGAGAAATCTTTGGTTAAAGCTATTCTATTCCATTCTGATACGGTGCCGGGCCGGCACCGGATCACCAGAAATAGATTTCATCCGATCGAATGCAAATTAGCCGACTTCTTCCGTTTCCTTCAAAGATAGGGGGGCAGGAGCTATGTTTGTAGTATCCGTGAAAACTACCAAATTATTTTTGAACTGCATCGCGCTGGTCGCCCAAGAGTAACCCATGGCATATTCGCGGCATACGGTGGGGTCAATATCCAAAGCATTAATTGCGGCAGCCTTCAGATCTTCCTCGAGAACTCCTACAGGACTATCCCCGATGACATCGAGAGGACCGGTGACGGGATAGGCGGCGACGGGTACTCCGCAGGCCAGCGCTTCCAAGAGGACAAGGCCAAACGTATCCGTCCGGCTCGGGAATACAAACACATCGGCGGCGGCGTATACTTTCGCGAGTTCCTCACCTTCTTTCAGTCCAAGAAAGATGACTTGCGGATACTTTTTCTCCAAATCCTTGCGTTGCGGCCCATCACCAACCACTACCTTGGTGCCAGAGAGATCAAGCCGTAAAAATTCCTCAATATTTTTCTCAACGGCAACCCGGCCGACATAGAGAAAAATCGGCCGTTTATAGTTAAGTGCGGTTTTTTCTCTGGCATGAAAAAGCTCTGTATCTATACCGCGTGTCCAGCGTCTAATATGCTGAAACCCGCGGAGCCTTAAATCTTTCTCCAGACTTGGCGTAGCGACCATAATCGCGCGGGATGGTCGATGAAACCAACGTAAACTGGCATATCCCCATGTGATCGGGAGTCGGATGCGGGCATTTACATACTCAGCAAAGCGCGTATGGAATGCGGTAGTGAAGGGGATATTGTTCTTTATACAATAACGACGGGCAGCGAAACCGAGGGGGCCTTCCGTTGCAATATGGACGGCATCCGGCAGTGTTTCTGTAAAAATCTTGCGCATTCGTCGTGCCGGGAAAAGGGACAAACGAATTTCAGGATAGGTAGGGCAAGGAAGAGAGGTAAAAAGTTCCGGCGTTACCATGATGACTTCATCACCGAGCCCCGTTAGATAGTCCTTTAAGTTCGAGAGCGTCCGAACAACCCCATTGACTTGAGGATGCCAGGCATCGGTAATGAGGATGAGTCGCATGATTTGTTTCCTTGTATGTCGGAGAGGGAAGCAACCGCACCCATCCAGTGAATTAATTCCAGACGGCCGTCAAAATGTTCGACCAGGGCCGAGCAGCTTTCTACCCAGTCACCATCATTGCAGTAGGTGACGCCGTTGATTTCGCGAATTTCGGGGTGATGGATATGGCCGCAAATAACGCCGTTGACGCCCCGATCCTTGGCAACGTCGGCAAGCGCATTTTCAAAGTCTGCAATAAATTTAACGGCGTTTTTCACCTTCAGCTTCAAATAGGCGGAAAGCGACCAGTACGGATATCCAAGCCGTTGGCGAATGGCGTTGAGAGTATCGTTGAGCTTGAGGCAGAGCCCGTAACTCCAGTCGCCGAGGTAGGCAAGCCAGCGGGCGTATTTGACGACGACATCGAATTCATCGCCATGCAGAACCAGAAACTTCCGGCCATCTGCGGTGGTGTGGACGATTTCATGAACGACCTGAATGGAGCCAAAATCATGGTCGACATAGTTTCGAGCGAATTCATCATGGTTTCCCGGAATAAAGACAACCCGGGTCCCCTGCCGCGCCTTGCGCATGATCTTTTGCACCACGTCGTTGTGAGCCTGCGGCCAGTACCAGCCTTGCTGCAAGCTCCATCCGTCGATAATATCGCCAACGAGGTAGAGGTTTTCGCTCTTGGTGCTTCGCAGAAAATCCAGCAGGAAGTTTGCCTTGCACCCGGGGGTGCCTAAATGTATATCCGATATCCAGATGGACCGGTATTTATGGCTTATTGCACGGGCATCCATTACGCATGACTCTTTTGGGTTGTCATCAAATGGTCATCAAAAGTTTTAAATGACGAAACAATCGTATGGACAATGTCTACGGGTTGTACGGGTCAGTTTAATGACCGCTTGGTTATGTTTTTGTTGCGATAGAAGGTCAGTCCTATGACTCCAGCGAACAGGCGCCTGGTCATCATTCATAATCCAACCTCCGGGATGCGTAACAAAAGCAGATTTTCAAAGGCGCTTTTACGGCTCGCCGAGACGGAGTGCGAGGTTGAAATCCTGAAAACCACCGGCCCCGGCCACGCAACGATGCTGACCCAAGAGCTTGTTGCCCGAAATGACCCCGATCTTGTTCTGGTAGCCGCTGGTGGAGATGGTACAATATCTGAAATTTTGAACGGGCTTAAGGGGGGTGATCTTCCCTTGGGCGTTATTCCACTTGGTACCGCGAATGTACTCGCGCGTGAGCTTGGTGTCGGCGTTTCGATTGAAAAAGCTGTAGATACATTGGTGACTGCCTTGCCCGTGCCTGTGTATACAGCGCTCGCCAATGACAAGCGGTTTCTGCTGATGCTCGGGGCGGGTTACGACTCTCTTGCCGTGGCAGCCATGCGTTCGGATCAGAAAAAGAGATTTGGTGCTATTGCATATGTTTTAGCGGCAATGCGTGTAATCGCTGGTTTTCGAAATATGAAACTTGAAGTGACGGTAAATGGGGTGCGTCATAGTGCGGGCAGCGTCATCATCACAAAGGCAAAGTACTATGGAGGCCCGTTTGTGATCGCTCCCGACGGGGGAATTGAAAAGCCGCAGCTTGATGTTCTTATATTCAGAGGTTCGGGTGCCGTGAACGCCATTCGATATGGGATGGCGTTGCTTTTAAACCGGATTAACCGTTTGCCTGATGTTGAAATGCTGGTTACAGACACAGCCATATCGCTGACCTCACCCGCTCCGTTTCCTTGCCAATGCGACGGTGATGGCGGATTTGAAACACCGGTCAATATTTCACTTGATCCGCAGCCGCTGATGATACTACGTGCGGCGATTTAGTTGCGGTCAAATCGCTCTATATAGATATTGCCCCAGGCTTCTTCGCCCACTGAGGTGAAATGCTCGCTAAGGGTCTCTCTTGTAACGTCATCCGGATCGAAAAGATCATACTGTCGGGTGACCAGAAAGACGCGATCCTTGTCGACAATCAGGTCTCTGATGACTTGCGCATCTTCAGCACGAACTCCCGGAACAGCGGGGAAGCCATCGGGGTAAAAGTCAGAATACTCCGTTGCTGGATATTCTGCAGGAAAACTTTTTATCCGGGCGGCTAATTCGGGATCGGAAACATAAAGGCTGGACGGAAGATAGAGGTCATTTGGCATCATCAGGACTAAGTCATTTTTCTGGGTTTGCTCCGCAAGGCCCGCCATGATTTCATCCCATGGCTCCTTCTCTCCTGCTCGTAAAATTGCCGTAAGGCCGAGGGCAAGGACCACAACATAGAAGATCTTGATGGCATTTCGAAGAAACCGGCGTCCGATAAACTCAATTGCTATGGATAGAAGCATGAAATAAGGAATAAGGCCCGGCAGCAGTGTCCGCTCCAGAAAGATATTAGGCCCCATTATTGAGATAAGGAAAGAGACAACTGGTACTGAGAAGCAGCTTAACAAGAAGAAGCTGGCAAGGGAAATCGCCTTCAACTGGATGATCTTGTAAAGGCCGTGCAAGATAAGGGCAAATGACAGAATAGCCGTGGCCAGACCGAGAGCAAGTCGCCCTGTGTGAATAATTGCGGATGGTCCAAAGGCAGTATCGATGAGCTTGTCCGCATAGCCAAAGCCGAAAATCCGGCGCATGATCTGGATAAAGCTGGTGATTGTGGGCTCAGCGACCCAGTTTGAAGCTTCCCAATAGACCAGTTGTCTTACGATTTGAATGATAAGTGGGACGGAAAGGGCGAGCACTATGATAAAACAAAATAGTAGTCTGTAGAAAAAATCTTTCCTGAATTTTAGCTGAAGAGCCCAGTGCACAGTCAGGGACGAAAATAGCACTGCAGTAAAAATACCGCCCAGATGATGGGACCAATTTGTCAGGAGCACGCCTATGACAAATATCATCCACCCTTTTTTCGTTCCCCCATCGTTATTCAAGAGAATTGAAATTAGGCCGAAAATTGCCAATGAATAGGCGAAGAAAAGCAAGATATATGGCCGGGCTTCAATCGAATACCAGACAAGGACCGGACTAAAGCAGATAAGGATACTGTTGAAGAGGGCCGCGTTATCGCCCTCTCTGTTGAGATATGTTGCGGTAATCCTTGTCGAAAAATAGGACGAAACAACGAGCAGAAAACTAATAAAAATAGATAGAGACCGGTGCCATAGCCCTGTCTCATCCGCTTCGATCATGCCCCAAAGCTTGACCAAGCTATAGTAAAGTGGCGGATGCGCCTCAACTTCGGGGAGCCAGAACCAGATTTCATGAAATGATAGCTTTGCAAACCAAGCGGTGTAACCCTCGTCCAGCCAGTATGGAAGGGCGCCTTCATTGATGATTTTTATAGACAGCGAAATCACTATTACGGCAGCTAAAAAGCCAAAATGCCAAATCCGTTTCGATCGATTCTCCTGATTATACAAACACTTGTCCCCGGCTCATCATCAACGCAAAAATGTCACGCTTACTAACATTAATTGACTATATTATGGTTAATACTGGTTCGTATCCTTGTTTTTTCTAGAATAGCGAAAAGAAATCTAAAATTAAGGTTTATTCGATACACACTGGGTTGCATTTGCGAATAATATCGTTGCTGGACCAGGGAGTTGTTAGGGTCACCCCTGCTGTTTACAGCAATCTGTATATGAGGGCGAGAATCCGTTGGTTGAGAACGTAAAATACGTAGTTGTAGATTTAGATGGTACATTGGTTCGGACGGATTTATTCGTGGAATCATTGCTGCGTTACCTGAAAGGTAACCCATTCAAGATATTCCAATTGCTCTTTTGGTTGCTGAAGGGGCGTGCCTTTGCCAAGGAAAAGATTGCTCAGCATGTTGATATCGATGCTGAGTATCTTCCCTATGAAGAAGGGTTGATTGCCTATCTGAAACAGCTCAAGTCTCAGGGCAAAGAACTTATCCTCGCGACAGCAACCCATCGAAATTATGCCAATCAAGTGGCCGAACATCTGGGTATTTTTGATAAGGTTATGGCGACGGAGGGCGACTATAATCTTAAGGGAAAGAACAAGCTCGCCGCGATCAAGGACTTGATCGGCGATGAAGACTTTGCCTATGCCGGGGACAGTTCTGCTGATGCGCCCATCTGGCGGGCTGCGGCGGCAAACATTATGGTCAACGCGCCGGCCCAATATGTCGCGGAAGCTGAAAAGAACGGTAAATTGGTCTGGCAAGCAAAATCCGAGGCGTCTACCTTGAAAGCCTTTGTGAAGGAGATGCGCCCGCATCAATATGCCAAGAATGTCCTGATTTTCGTGCCATTGGTGACGTCGCATGAATATTCAGATTTTATGCATCTGATGACGGCCTTGTTGGCTTTTGTTTGTTTCAGCTTTTGTGCTTCTGGAGTTTATTTTCTGAATGATCTGCTTGATTTGCAAGAAGACCGTCGACATCGGAGCAAGAAATACCGGCCAATCGCATCAGGGGCGCTTCCTCTTCCTATCGGGATTGCCGGAGCTCTTGGATTTCCGATTTTGGCATTTGCCATATCGATTGTATTTTTGCCATTTGCATTTGTAGGCGTTCTCCTGGTTTACTTTGCCATCACGAATGCTTATTCCTTCCTGCTTAAGCGGATCACGACGGTTGACGTCATGACGCTTGCGATCCTCTATACATTGAGAGTTGTTGCAGGGGCGGCGGCAACAGGCGTGGACCTTTCTTCCTGGCTGATCGCCTTTTCGGTCTTTATCTTTGTCAGCCTAGCTTTCATGAAGCGCTATATTGAGGTGGCGGCCTTAACTGAAAATGACAACAAGGTTCGTGGCCGGGGTTACTCTGCAGATGACCGGGAAACAATGTTTGGTCTTGGTATTACGAATTTTACCGCGGCAGTTGTTATTCTTGCCCTTTATATCAATAGTCCGTTTGTGCTGAGCTCATATTCCAGTCCAGAAGTTCTGTGGCTCCTGTGCTTGATTGTCCTGTTCTGGGGGAACCATATATGGGTATGTGCGCGACGGGGGGAAATCCCGGATGACCCGGTTGTTTTCGCAATCAAAGATCGGGCGAGCCAACTCGTTGGGGTTAGCTTTGTCGTAGTTCTGTTCCTTGCTAAATATTTAGTATTTTGATTTTACCTGCCGCGTCGCGCGCGATGTGTAAATAGGAGACTTATAGAATGTCATTCCTTGTTCTTGGCCTGATCCTGCTGACCGTATTTGCATCGGCATGCGCGCAGCTTGTCTTGAAGCTTGGCGTGGCGGACCAGAAGATGCAGGCAGCAATGCAGTCGGGTATTTATGAGTCTGCCTTGGCGGCTTTGTTCTCGCCATTTATCTGGTTTGGACTGATTATCTATGCACTGAGTGTGGTGCTTTGGCTTTGGGTTCTTTCTAAAGTAGATTTGAGCGTTGCCTACCCTTTCGTCGGGATTGGTTTCGTGGTGACAATGCTGTTCGGAATTTTGTTGTTAAATGAGAATGTCACGCCGATGCGGATTATCGGCACAGTACTGATTGTTGGTGGCTGCGTTCTCGTTGGTAAGTCTGCTTAGATTGCCTTAAGTGCAAAATCCCACTTCGTTGTCCGGTAACATAATAACAGGACAACGAAATGAGTATTTGCAGTGTTTTAACGCGCGGGTCACTCCGTCGGCATGTGAAAGCCGGGCGTTGAGAGGGAAAGGGCGATTTCGTCGTCCGCCATGTCTTCCACGATATTTTCAAACAGCGGTGAAGAAAGGTAGCGTTCCCCAGTATCAGGCAGCATGCAGAGGATAACAGATCCTGGCGCCGCTTTCTCTGCAACCTTCATGGCGACTGCAAAAGTTGACCCGCCAGATATGCCGGTGAAAATCCCTTCATTCTGTGCAAGTTTCTGCGACCATTCAATTCCTTCTGGTCCTGCGATCGGAATAAGTTCGTCGTAGTATCCCTGATCAAGAGACTCCTGAAGAACGAGCGGGATAAAGTCCGGCGTCCAACCCTGGATCGGGTGGGGTTCGAAGGATTTATGACCCTCACTCGGGGAGCCGCTTGAATCGCGTTCTTGGGCAACGCCGCTACCGACAAGCTGAGCATTGGCGGGTTCGGTCAGAACTATCTTGGTTTCCGGACGCTCCTTCTTCAGGACACGGGATACACCGGTCATTGTGCCGCCTGTTCCATATCCGCTTACCCAGTAATCAAGCCGATGCCCATCGAAATCAGCGAGGATTTCCCGCGCCGTTGTATTTTCATGGATCAGCGCGTTATCGGCGGTTTCAAACTGGCGTGCAAGGAACCAGCCGTTCGCCTCCGCCAGTTCTTTCGCCTTTTGATACATGCCAAAGCCCTTCGCCGCCCGGGGCGTGAGGACTACCTTTGCACCAAGAAAGCGCATAAGTTTCCGTCGCTCGATAGAAAAGCTGTCGGCCATAGTGACGACGAGGGGGTATCCCTTAGCCGCGCAGACCATGGCAAGGCCAATTCCCGTATTGCCGCTGGTCGCCTCGACAACGGTTTGGCCAGGTCTTAAATCTCCGCGCTTCTCCGCCTGCTCAATAATCGAAATAGCGAGTCGATCCTTAACGGAAGCGGCCGGATTAAAAAATTCCGCCTTCACATATAGCTCGACACCTTCAGGTGCAAGGCGATTGACGCGGATGCAAGGTGTATTGCCAATAGTGTCTACGATAGAGGAATATAATTGCCCCAACCCTTCTGTTGTGCGCGTGCCTCCTTTTGTGTTCTGGTTCATTTTTCACTCCCGATCTATTGGTGCCCGGCTTTGATTGCCCAGCGGTTAGAAAAATTAAAATGTCTAAAAGGTGATTTGACGATAACCATGTTGGTGGAACAAATCCAACTCATTTCTTGGTTACAGTGGTATGGTAATTTCATCTCAGGTTGCACGCGGCGCAACATGTGTGTTTTCTAATGTACCTTTGAGGGATGTATCGTAAGGGTGAGAATTGACGATTGTAGATGCAACATATTGTCATAAATTAAGTAAATATATAGAATTTAAACAAGTAATTTGTAGTAAAAATGGGAAATTGTTTTCATTAATGTACTTATTGTTTATAAAAATAATTATACTGCAAATGCGAACAAAAAAAATACTAAGCTCGTTGAAAAGTTTTATTGACGCTGAACGAAACGCTTGCTTATACTTTTCAAATCACCGTATTCGTCCGCTTAAGTAATACGGCGTGAAAAAACTAAAAAAATCGGACAATAGTGGGAGGCTATCCTGTTTGAATTTTTTCAGTTAGTTATCGGGGGCGTGTCCATCGGGTGTATCTATGCCCTTGTCGCCCTCGGTTTCGTATTGATCTATAAGGCGACGGAAGTCGTCAACTTCGCGCAAGGCGAGTTGATGATGCTAGGTGCCTTTCTTGCATACACCTTTATATCCATTCTTGGGTGGAACTATTGGGCCGGTGCTGCTGCGGCTATTTTCTGCATGTTCTTCGTTGGAAACTTTGTAGACCGGATATTTCTTCGTCCGGTGCTGGGTCAGCCGCAATTTTCCATTGTCATGGTAACCATTGGATTTGGGTATATGGCGCGGAGCGGGGCGGGTATGATTCCCGGCTGGGGAACAGAAACCTACGCGATTTCCACACCCTTTTCGAGCGAGGGGATGAGTCTGGTGCCGGAATCTGTTGGTTCTCTCGTCATATCTCAAACGGATCTATCTGTGATTATTGCGACTATTATCCTCTGTGCCGTCTTGTACGCCTTTTTCACCCACACGCGGCTTGGTATTGCGATGCAGGCATCCTCGCAGAACCAGCTGGCCGCCTATTATATGGGTATTCCGGTTAAGGCCGTTTTCTCCATGATCTGGGGTATAAGTGCGGCGGTTGCGGCGGCGGCGGGTATACTTCTTGCGCCGACCACCCTGATTGATACCAGTATGGGCTTTATCGGGTTAAAGGCTTTTCCGGCCGCTGTGCTGGGCGGATTCGGTTCTATTCCAGGCGCAGTCGTCGGAGGCGTTATCATCGGAATTATTGAGACGCTCGCGGGGTTCTATCTGCCGCCCGGCTTTAAGAACGTGGCCGCATATGTGGTGCTACTCGTTGTTCTGGTTGTTCGGCCGCAGGGGCTGTTCGGTCAGAAGACCGGAAAGAGAGTGTAGTCATGCGGTTTCTTTTTAAAACAGACTATAATCAGGATATCCGGATTGCGAAACACTCAGGTTACTATTGGTCCTACGGACTATTATTGCTGATTGTCGTAGCGGCGCCTTACTTCCTGGAAGGCTACTATATAGGACAGATGACGCAGCTTTTCATCATCGCTATGGCGGGTGTCGGTTTGATGCTCCTTGCGGGATATACGGGGCTGGTCAGTCTTGGGCATGCGGCGTTTTTCGGCATAGGTGCCTATACCGAGGCTGTGCTCACAAGCAATGGGGTGCCACTGCCGTTTATGGAAGAACCGGTAATCTTCCCCTTCGTCATTTCCATGCCGCTTGCTGCAATTTTTGCGGCGCTGGCAGGGGTGGTAATTGGTATCCCGGTTCTGCGCTTGACTGGAATTTATCTGGCCATCGCAACATTTGCCTTTGCCTTGATAATTGAAGAGATCCTCTCTCGTTGGGAGAGTGTGACAAATGGCTATACGGGGCTTTTGGTGGAATCTCTCTATATCGGGGATACGGAACTTACGGACGGTGCGCCGTTTTACTTTCTGTGCCTCGGCTTGCTGGTCCTCGTTATTTTAATGTCGATCAATCTTCTGCGGTCGCCGACGGGACGCGCAATGATGGCTATCCGTGATTCAGAGGTATCCGCCCAAAGCATGGGTGTTAATCTGGCACGTGTGAAAACCACAGCCTTTGCCCTTAGTGCCGGCATCACGGGGCTAGCTGGGGCCTTGTTCGCACACAAGCTGGGCTTCCTCTCGCCGGAAAGTTTTACGGTGTTCCAGTCTCTGGAACTGCTGGTGCTCGTTGTGGTTGGCGGCATTGGATCACTTCATGGCGCGATTTTCGGCGCAATGTTCGTGCTAGCGCTGCCGCAAGGGCTGGCCATTCTGAAGGATTATCTGCCGACGGCTATTGCGGAGACACCGGGGATGGAGCCTTTTATTTTCGGCTTTATCCTGGTGCTGGTCATTATTTTTGAACCCTATGGTATTTACGGCCGCTGGTTGAAGATAAAGCATTATTTCCAGATGTTCCCTGTCTACAAGAAGGCCACCTTCAAACGCCAAAAAGCCTATATGAAGTCGGAACGATTGAAATGAGTTTTTTCAAAGCGGAAAATCTGGCGATTAACTTCGGCGGCGTTAAGGCGGTCGATGGAGTTAATTTTGAGATCAAAAAGGGCGAGTGTTTTACCATTATCGGCCCGAACGGTGCGGGTAAGACGACGATTTTTAACCTGATTAGTCGGATTTATGATTCGACCGAAGGTACGATGACGTTCGACGGTCAGGATATTACAAAAGTACCGCCGCATGCCATTGCCAGCCTTGGTATCGCCCGGACATTCCAGAATATCGAGCTGTTTGAGCATGCGTCCGTATTGCAGAATTTGCTGGTCGGGCGTCATTGTCATTCGAGAACGAATTTATTTTCTGAATTGGCATTCACGCCATCAATGCGAAAAGCTGAAATAGCGCATCGCGAAAAGGTGGAAGAGGTCATCGACTTCCTTGATCTTCAACATTACCGGGAAAGCCTGATTACGAACTTGCCATATGGGGTTCGTAAAGTGGTTGAGTTGGGCCGGGCATTATGCACAGAGCCCAAACTGATATTGCTCGATGAGCCGTCATCGGGACTCAATGTAGAAGAAACCCAGGACATGTCTTTCTGGATCGATGATATCAAAAAGGATCTGGGTATCACTGTGCTGATGGTTGAGCATGACATGGGATTGGTATCGGAAGTGTCCGATCAGGTACTGGTGCTGAACTACGGCAGGATGCTGGCATTCGGTTCTCCCCAGGATGTGCAGAACGATCCGGAAGTTATCAAGGCCTATCTGGGAGAGTAGATAATGAGTGATGCGATCCTGAAAGTCCGAAATATTGAAACATACTACGGCCCGATTATGGCAATTCGCGGCATATCTATTGATGTGCGCGAAGGACAGATTGCAACGGTTCTGGGCGCGAACGGTGCAGGTAAAACGACGATCCTGAAAACGATCAGCGGTATCATGGATCCGCAAAAGGGTGTTGTGGAATTTAATGGGCAAGAAATCCAGAAACACGACCCCGACTGGGTGATGCGCCAAGGGATCAGCCATGTCCCGGAAGGGCGGGAAGTTTTTCCGTTTCTATCAGTATATGACAACCTGATGATGGGTGCCTACACCCGAAAAGATCGGGATGCAATTGCTCAGGATGTAGAACTTGTGCACAGCTATTTTCCGATCCTGAAAGAACGGGGGGATCAGCCTGCGGGACAGCTCTCAGGCGGGGAACAGCAAATGCTCTCAATCAGCCGAGCGCTTATGGCGCGGCCCAAGTTGATGCTGCTTGATGAGCCCAGCCTTGGTCTAAGTCCAAGATTGGTAAAGGAAATTTTCACGATCATCAAGCGATTGAATGTGGAGCAGGGCATGACGATGCTGTTGGTTGAGCAGAACGCGAACATTGCGCTGCATACGGCGGATTTCGGCTATGTCCTCGAAGTGGGACGCATCGTTATGGAAGATACAACTGAAAACCTTCTGCAAAAGCAGGATATCCGGGAATTTTATCTCGGCATTCAGGACCAAGGCGTTCGTGGTAAACGCCGTTGGAAAAAACGTAAGACCTGGCGATAGGATAGGCTGAGGCTGGAGGGAAATATGAACGCAATGAATTACCCGCCAACGGTCATTGATGGCGCGACAACGACTTGTCAGCTCTTCTGGAGGCGTGTCAAAGAGCATGACAAGAAGATTGCGATGCGTGAAAAGGATTTCGGCATCTGGCAAACGGTCACATGGTCGGAGTATGGGGAAAAAGCGCGCGCCTGCGGACTGGGCTTGGTTGCGCTTGGCCTGAAACGCGGTGAAACTGTTTCGATCCTAAGTGAAAATAAGCCCGAATGGCTCTATCTTGATATGGGCATACTCTGTGTCGGAGGGGTCAGTAATGGTGTCTATACGACGGATAGTGCGAAGCAGGTGGAATATTTGTGTCGGGATTCACGGACGCGAGTTTTCGTTGCAGAAAATGAAGAGCAACTCGACAAAATCCTGGAAGTGCGGGAGCGCCTGCCAGATCTTGTGAAAATTGTTGTTCTTGATATGGAAGGGCTGCGTGACTTTCAGGACGATATGGTCATTAGTATCGAGGAACTCTATCAACTTGGTGAAACATACCAAAAGGAGCATCCGGATTTCTGGGAAGAACAGATTGCGCTTTCCAAACCCGAAGACTTGGCAATCCTGATATACACTTCCGGTACAACAGGGCCGCCAAAGGGGGCGATGATCTCGCACCGGAACCTGATGTTTCAGATTTCAAATTTGACACCTATCATTGATTTCGGACCTGAGGATGAGCAGCTTTCATTCCTGCCATTGTGCCATGTAGCAGAACGTTCTTTTAGCGTTTTTTTACCATTATTTGCCGGTTCTGTTGTCAATTTTGTCGAAGGCGCAGACACAGTGCCGGAAAATATCCGGGAAGTCTCGCCAACTGTTTTCTTCGCCGTCCCTCGTATCTGGGAGAAATTCTACTCGGCGATAACATTGCAGTTGAAAGAAGCGACGGGATTACAGCAGCTTGCCTATAAATTGGCAATTGGTGCGGGCTATAAGATTGCGGACAAAAAGCTGAACGGTGAAACGCCGAATAAACTGGAAGAATTTAAATTCTGGCTGGCAGACCAACTGGTACTCAAAAATGTGAAGCGTCTTCTTGGGTTGGACCGCGCACATTATCTCGGCTCTGGCGCCGCACCAATATCACCGGACCTGATCAAATGGTATTGGGCACTCGGCCTTAGCATGTATGAAGTGTATGGGCAGACGGAAAATACTGGTGTCGCGACGACTAACCTGCCGGATCGATACAAGCTCGGCACAGTTGGGGTCGCCGCACCGGAAACTGAGGTGCGTATTTCCGATGAGGGAGAAATACTTCTTAAGGGACCTCATGTATTTCTTGGCTACCTTAATCAGCCGGAGAAGACCGCAGAAACTGTGACGGATGGATGGCTGCACACCGGGGACGTTGGGTATGTCGATAACAACGGGTTTGTGAAAATTACCGACCGGATGAAAGATATCATAATCACGGCCGGGGGTAAGAACATCACGCCCTCGGAAATAGAGAATCAATTGAAATTTAGTCCCTATATTTCGGATGCCGTCGTGATTGGCGACAAGCGTAAATACCTCAGCTGTCTGATCATGATTGATCATGAGAACGTGGAGAAATACGCGCAAGATCGTGACGTTCCTTTCACGAATTTTCAGAGCCTTTGCAAAACTAGCGAGGTGTTGGGCCTGATCCGCGAAGAAGTAGAAAAGGTGAACAAGAATTTTGCGCAGGTCGAGACGATAAAGGATTTCCGGTTGATTGAGGAAGTTCTCACTGCGGAGGATGATGAGTTGACACCGACCATGAAATTGAAGCGTTCATTCGTAAATCAGAAATACAAAGGGCTGATCGATACAATGTATGCGTGAGCAGTAATTTCGGTAAATTAGAAAAATAGGGTATTATGTCGTTATCAGGGAATAATTTGGGAGAATAACCATGAAACGTAGAAGCTTTTTAAATATCTCGTTGGGGGCCGTTGCGACTATTGCCGCGGCGTTCATTGGATCGGCTGGAATAGCCTCGGCTGATCAGGGGATATATGACGATAAAATAGTTCTTGGATCGCATCAACCGCTTTCCGGACCTGTCGCTCTTTGGGGCGTTCCGGTCACGAACGGTATGCGGATGGCGGTTGAGGATGCCAATGCAAAAGGGGGCGTTAACGGCCGTATGATTGAACTGATCGTCGAAGATTCAGCTTATCAGCAGAACAAAGCAGCTCAGGCCGGAGATAAACTTCTCAAGAAGGACAAGGTTTTCGCCATCGTCGGCGCGCTAGGGACACCAACGAACATGGTGACGATGCCGCGGGCTCTTAAAATGGGCGTCATGAATATTTTTCCGGTTACAGCCGCGAATGAGATGTTCGAGCCCTACCATAAGCTTAAGTTCGGTGGTTTCACGCCTTACAGTGATCAAATGCAGGCCGCTGTGAAATACTTTGTCGATAACAAGGGCATCAAGAAAATCGGTGTTCTCTATCAGGATGACGACTTTGGTAAAAATGTACTTCATGGGTGCGAAGATCAGGCCAAGGATATGGGGCTTGCTGAGGTTGTTAAAACAAACTTTAAACGGGGATCAAAGGACTTTTCCTCTCAGATTGCCCAGCTCAAGTCTGAGGGTGTTGAACTAGTCTGCCTTGGTACCATTATCGGTGAGACGATCGGCAGCATGGCAACGGCTAAGAAGATTGGTTACGATCCGATCTTTGTTGTGAGTTCTGCTGGTTATGTTCCTGAGAATGTAACTCTGGCGAAAGGCCTGACAGAAGGTTTATATGGAACAGGACAATCCCCAATCCCTTATTATGAAGATGCCACGCCAGAAGTGAAAGCGTGGATGGACGACTACAAGAAGCGCTTTGGTGATGACGCGGTGTTACAGTCAATTGCCGGTTATGACGCAATGCATGTTTTCGTCATGGCGCTTGAAAAAGCAGGACCAGATCTGACTGCTGAAAAAGTCGCGGAAGCCATTGAAAGCATTAAAGACTATCAGAATATATTCGGGGGCGCTCCATATAGCTTCTCTGCTGAAGATCATCTGGGTCCAGATGCACGTAATAGTGCAGGCCTTTACCAGGTTGTTGGAGACAAGTGGCAAAAAGTCAGCGCGATTAGCTATTAATTCTGCGTAGAGGGAGGCGAAAAACCCGGTTTTCCAGCCGGGTTTTTTTATTGGCAAAATTATGACTGCGTATTTTGAGCGACGAGTTCCCGGTAAAGGCCTTGAAGTCTGGCCGTCATGGGGCCGATGCCCTCATGCAACCCGATCTTTTTTCCATCAATCTGCGCGACAGGAGTTTGGGCGCCAAAAGTACCTGTTAGAAAGGCTTCATCTGCGCCATAAGCCTCCACAAGAGAATAGTTCTTCTCAAATACCGGTATATTGTTCGCCCGGCACAGGTCGATCACTTTCTGCCGGGTCACACCATTCATGCAGTAGTCGCCAGTGGAGGTCCAAACCTCACTTTTTCGGACGATGAAGAAGTTGCAGGCGTTTGTCGTATTAACGAAGCCATGCGGGTCCAGCATCAACCCTTCATCCGCCCCGGCTTGCTCCGCCTGCAAGCAGGCGATCACACAGTTCAGTTTGGAATGCGAGTTATATTTTGCATCCTGCGACATAGGAAGTCCGCGGACTTGAGGAACGGTTGCGAGAGAAATACCTCTGTTTTGCAGATGCTCTGAAGGTTTAGAATGCTCCATAATAATGACAATTGTCGGTCCCGTTTTCGAAAGATTTGGATGCTGAAACGGCTTAGATTTGACACCGCGCGTAATCATCAGGCGGCAATGAACATCATGGGTCATTCCGTTGGCGGCGGCGGTCCGGGTAAGGGCGTCCAGAATACCATCTCGATCCATCCCAATATCTAATGAAATCGCTTTGCAACTGTCGAAAAGCCTGTCCATATGCTCATCAAAGAACGCCCATTTGCCACGGTAAAGGCGCATTCCTTCCCACATTCCGTCTCCCAGCATGAACCCGGAATCATAGACGGACACTTTGGCGTCTGACCGGTGAACAATTTCGCCGTTCACATAAATCTTGATATCCTGGTTTCGAGCATCCTCCTCCGCATCATGTGTGGTTAGGTTGTTTTCATTCATAATTCATTACCTGTTCGTATCCTGAGATTGTGCGGAACTTTCGGCTATATCCTTTGCGTTTTCTATCAAAAAGTAAAGGTAGGGGCATTCCATTTTGTCTCTGTTCTTTCATCTTACTCCATGTAAAAATAACATAATTAGTGAGAACAAATCCTCTTGCGGATTTCCCGTCAGCAACAGATTGATCTCCACTAAAAAACAGATGCGACTATTCTGTCGAAATTTCGGCGAAGAAGAAGCCCTATAAAACAAGGCGGGTAACCGCTGGGAGGAAAAAATGAGTGTCGATCTTACGCCCGAGCAGCTTCAGATCAAGGATAGCATTACCCGTCTATGTCAAAAATTTGATGATAACTATTGGCTTGCGCGAGATAACGACGGTGAGTTTCCGGAAGAATTTTGCCGCGCCATTGCGGATGAAGGATGGATGGGGATTGCCATGCCCGAAAAATATGGCGGGAGTGGTCTCGGCATATCTGACGCTGCCGTCATGGTGCAAGCCATTACGGAATCTGGGGCCGCCAATGCTGGTTTCGCGGCTATTGCCATTGGGATATTCGGCCTGAACCCGGTCGTTGTTTTCGGTACAGAAGAACAGAAGCAACGATGGTTGCCTCCGATTATAAAGCGCGAGGATGTTGCCTGTTTTGCTGTAACAGAACCGAACACGGGGCTGGATACAACCCGTTTGAAGACCCGGGCCATCCGCGACGGAGATCGTTATATTATCAAGGGTGAGAAAATCTGGACTTCCACAGCCTTGCAATCGAATAAGATGCTTCTGATTGCCAGGACA
Source organism: Sneathiella sp. HT1-7 (assembly GCF_020731145.1). GTDB lineage: Bacteria > Pseudomonadota > Alphaproteobacteria > Sneathiellales > Sneathiellaceae > Sneathiella. The sequence continues at coordinate 38,982 of NZ_JAJFZN010000002.1, forward strand.
AAAAGAGAGGACGAGACAGCACGACCAATCGATGGGCTTTCTTTGTTTTATACGGACCTGAACCGGGATCATGTCGAAATCAGGCCAATCGATAAAATGGGCCGTAAATGTGTTGATTCCAATCAGCTCTTTATTGATGATCTGCCTGTTCCGAAAGAAGACCTGATCGGTGAGGAAGGTAAGGGGTTCCGATATCTGCTTCATGGTCTGAACGCCGAAAGGATACTGATTTCTGCTTCGATGGTCGGGCTTGGCCGCTGTGCTCTCAAGCGCGCTTCAGATTATGCCCGGGATCGTGTCGTTTTTGATCGACCGATCGGTATGAATCAGTCTATCCAGCATCCTTTGGCGCAATCCTGGGCGGAGCTTGAGGCGGCCAACCTTATGGCATTTCGTGCAGCTCATTTATACGATTCAGGACAGGAATGTGGACTGGAAGCAAACGGCGCGAAGTATCTCGCGGCGGAGGCGGCGTTCAAGTCCTGTACCAATGCAGTTATGACGCATGGCGGCATGGGATATGCGAAGGAATTCCACGTGGAAAGATACCTGCGTGAATGCCTGATCCATCGGCTGGCGCCGATAAGCCCACAGCTAATTTTAAGCTACCTTGCGGAGCGGGCACTTGATTTGCCGAAATCTTACTAAAGAAAATTTAGTGGCCGATGATGGCTTTTTTCTTGTCGTTTGACCTTAAGTCTGCAACCCTTAAGACCATGCGTTTTCAAGAATAACACGGAGAGAATCCGGAAGGAGGAAAACATGCATGTTATATTAATAGGCTGCGGAATAGCGGGAGCCGCACTGTCACTGACCCTCAAAAGGGCGGGGATTTCCCATCTAGTGCTGGAACAAGCCTCTAAACTTTCCGAAGTGGGCGCGGGCCTTCAACAAAGCCCGAACAGCATTCGGGTTCTTGAATATCTGGGTCTAAAGGATGAGTTGGCGCGCATCGGGGTGCCGCCGGCAGCGCATCTGTTCAAGGATTATAAAACCGGGGAAGTTTATCTCAAAACACCGTTAATGCCGAAGGTGGAAGAATACTTCGGCGCCCCCTATTACCATGTCCATCGGGCGGATTTACTCGACATTATGGTTCGCGCGATGGATCCGAGTAACGTCCGGCTGAACTGCAAGGTTGTCGATGTTAAGGAAAATAATGACGGGGTCGAAGTCCATTTAAGTGATGGCACAGTCGAAAAGGGCGATGTTCTGATCGGGTCGGACGGACTTCATTCCATGGTTCGCGAAAAGTTCTTTGCGCCCGAAAAGCCGCGCCCCTCGGGCTGTGTTGCCTGGCGGGGGCTGGTCCCGGTTGACGTCGCCCGGAAACTTGGCTTTGAGCAGAACTCCTATGTCTGGATGGGGCCACATCGTTCGGCAGTTCTCTACTATGTCTGTGGTGGCGATCTTTTTAACTGGGTCGGGATTGGCCCTTACAATGACAATGCGAAGGAATCCTGGTCGCAGACAGGCTCTCGCGATGCCGCTCTTAATGAGTATGATGGTTGGAATGAGCAGATACGCGAGTTAATTGCGGGCACGGAAAGTCTGTTTATGACCAATATGATAGATCGTGAGCCGCTTGACCGCTGGGTCACGGACCGGGTTGCTCTGATGGGGGATGCCGCGCACGCGATGATGCCGTATCACGCGCAAGGCGCAGGGCAGAGTATTGAGGATGCTTGGGTGCTGGGCCGATCCCTTGAGATGGCGGAAGGTAATATTCCTGCGGCCCTTAAAAAATATGAGGGGCTTCGTCTCGACCGTGCAAACCGAGTGCTGTTGCAATCCCGCGCGGCAGAGAATCTCTTTCATATGAGCGATCCGGAAGAAGTTTCGCGCAGGAATGCCCGTTTCGCACGTCATCAGCAAGAAGACCAGGATGGCTTTCCGGTCGGCCAACGCTGGCTCTATTCCTATGATGCGGAAAAGGCGGTAATGGGCACGGATGATGAGTGGCGAGAGCTTTCTTGGTAAGGCGCAACTCAAAAGGCAAAAAACAATAATAAAGAAAGGTTAGTTTCTGATGTCAGGTTTGTATTACGAGGAATTCGAAGTGGGGATGGAATTTAATCATTCCCTTACCCGCACGGTGACGGAGATGGATAATGTCATGTTTTGTGCCATGACTCATAATCCTCAGCCGTTGCATTTGGACGAGGAATTTTCGAAGCAAACTGAGTATGGTCAGCGCATTGTAAATAGCCTGTTTACCCTCGGTCTCGTAATCGGTGTGACGGTGGCGGAAACAACGTTGGGCACCACGCTTGGAAACCTCGGAATGACAGATATCCGCTTCGTTAATCCGGTTTTCCATGGAGATACAATTCGCGTGGTCACCCGGATCAAGGAAATGCGCGAGAGTAAATCACGCCCCACCGCAGGTTTGGTTGTATTTGAACATATCGGCTATAACCAACGGGATCAGGAAGTTGCTTATTGTGTTCGTACAGGTCTGATGAGGAAGCGGCCATGAGGCTTTTGCGATCATGGTTGTTTGTGCCCGGTGATAGCGAACGCAAAATGGAGAAGGCGCTTGGCAACGACGCGGATGCTCTATTGCTGGATCTGGAAGATTCTGTCGCGGATGACCGTCAGGATGTGGCACGGGAAATGGTCGCGGACTTTCTGGCCGCGAACCAGGATCGGTCGCAGCAACAGCTTTGGGTGAGGATTAATCCGCTTGATACGGATATGGCCCTGCCGGATTTGGCGGCTGTCATGTCTGGGGCGCCCGATGGCATCATTTTGCCAAAAGTATATTCGGCAGCTGAAGTAAACCGGCTTGCGGATTTTCTTTTGGCGCTTGAGGCGCGTGAAGGGCTTGAGCTCGGCTCGACAAAAATTTGCAGCGTTGCGACAGAAACGGCGGCTTCACTACTGACGTTTGATAGCTATCTGAAGGACATTTCTCCCAGACTGGTCGCGATGACCTGGGGAGGAGAGGATCTGGCGGCGGCACTCGGTGCGTCAACGAATAGGCATCCGACAACCGGAGAATATGACGATCCGTTTTTGCTGGCCCGCTCTCTCTGTCTTGCGACGGCGCGCGCCATTGATGTACAGGCAGTCGGCGTCGTCTATGTCGATTTTCGGGATAGCGCAGGGCTGGAGCAGGAATGCCTGCGGGATCGTCGGTCCGGATTCATTGGCAAGGTTGCCATCCATCCAGCGCAAGTTGAAGTGATCAACCGCGCATTTACGCCGACGGACGAGGAAATTGACTTTGCTCGAAGGGTGATTGATATTTTTGAGCAAAATCCCGGCATGGGGACAATCGGTTTAGACGGGAAAATGCTCGATATGCCGCATTTGAAGCAGGCAAAGAATGTGATCGCGCTAGTGGATCAGCTACGCTAACCCGATATAAATCAAGGAGGGCAAAAAAATGAATAATACGCAATCCGTAACCCATATCTCTGCCGCCGATCATGCGCTTTTGATGGAAAAATATATCCGGGAAGGAGAGGTGCGTGCCTATGCTCTTGAAAACCGGGGGCCAATCAAGTTGGGACCGGATGGCAAACTTGATAAAGAAATCCTGAATGCCTATCGGGAGCATGGATTTTACGTTTTTGAGAATGTCGTGGATGACACTGAATTGCGTGAGCTTCGGGAGGATGTCGAGCGTGTCCTTTCACGGGCACCGGTTGAGCCGGAGGCGGCTCTGGATGCGTCTGGTCGGCCAGCAATGGGGCCTGAATTCACACGCTACCCCTATCGGTTTGCAAAACCACTTAGCGATCCGCTTGGCGGCACCGCAAAGAACAAAGGGCGTCATCCGGTCAAGATGCTCAATCCGACACCGGGCGAAGATGCGCCGAGTTGGACCATCGAACTTTTGACGGGCAATTTACACCTGATGGATTCCTGCCTTCGCCTCTACGGTCACCCGGGGTTGCTTGCCGTCGCGGAGGCTATTAACGGCCCTGATTTTGTTCCCTATAACGAAGTGGCTTTCATCAAGGAACCGGGCCTTGGGCCCTCTGTCGCTTGGCATCAGGATGGAACAACCCATTGGGATGCGCCTGACTGGAACGAAGATGCGCATGGTTTTAACTTCATGACACAGCTCTACCCAAGCACGCCGGCCAACTGTGTCTGGGTTCTGCCAGGCAGCCATAAAAGCGGAAAAGCGAACATCCCCGCCCTGGTGAATGAAAGCGGGTCGGAACGGCTAGCTGAAGCGGTGCCGCTAGTCTGTGAGGCGGGGGAAGTTTTTGTCGTTAATCGGCAACTGGTGCATGGGTCTTTTGCTAATTCATCTCCGGATAGAAGAGTAACGATAAACGCTGGGTTTTTCCCGCGTGCGCGTGTTCTCGACGTTTCGACAAGTCAGCTTGATGATCGCATGGAAACATATAATGCGGAACGTATTCACGCCCGCAGTCGGATCATTGCGCTCGGTATTGATGCGCGTCAGCAGCGGTTTCCGGGTGAACCAAGATTTAATTATCAGCCGTTGGCTGGAGAGATAGAGGAAAATCGCTGGAACGAGGAGAACCGCGAGAAACTTCTTAAAAATTACAACCTGAATGATATCTACATTTGACGTTAATGAATTAGGTCGTAAACTTGCGGCAGCGCGCAAATCCTTATATGCAATGCGCCTGCCGAGGGAGTAATGCGACATGATTACCTTATTGATTATCATCGGCCTGATCGCCGCCATCATTCTGTATGTCATTGTGACTTACAATGGATTTGTCACTCTGCGTGAGAAAACCAATGAGGCCTGGAGCGGAATCGAAGTTCAGATGAAGCTTCGATACAATCTTATTCCCAATCTGGTTGAGACGGTAAAAGGATATGCCAAGCATGAATCGAGCACGTTTGAGGCCGTGACACGGGCGAGAAATGAAGCCATGTCAAATCACGGATCCCCGGCCGAGCAGGCCCAAACGGAAAATATGTTGTCTGGAGTGTTAAAATCCCTGTTCGCCCTTGCGGAGGATTATCCAGAATTGAAAGCTAACGAGAGTTTCCAGAGTCTTCAGGATCAGTTGGCGGAAGTAGAGGACAAGATACAGGCGGCCCGCCGTTACTATAATGGCGTGGTACGGGATAATAATATCAAGATTGACCAATTCCCCAGTAATCTTGTTGCTAATGCTTTTAACTTCCTCAAAGCCGAGTTCTTCGAACTGGCCGAAGATGAAGAAGCCGCCCGTAAGCCAGTCGATGTTAAGTTCGACTAACCGGTACCCTCCTGATCCGATGGTATTCTCAAGACAAAAGCCAGAGTTGCTGCGTTCTGTCCTGATTGGATTAGTCTTTCTGATTGGGTTGGTATTTCCGTCGTTACCTCACGCAGAAGAACTCATCAAGAACTTCGAAAGTGATCTCTGGGTCCACAGCGACGCAAGCCTGACAGTGCAAGAGCGGATCACGGTTATAAGCGAGGGGAAGCAAATACGGCGCGGGATTTATCGTGATTTTCCGACGGACTATGAGGACTCCCAAGGCAATGAGTATCGTGTTGGCTTTGAAGTCGAGGAAGTCACCCGCGACGGACGCGCGGAACCCTTTCACACTGAGCGGCAATCCAACGGCGTGCGCGTCTATATCGGGGATAAAAATGTTTTTCTCCCTGATGGAAAGCATAGCTACACGATCACCTATAAAACCACCCGCCAGATTGGAAATTTTGACGATATTGATGAGCTGTACTGGAATGTGACCGGAAATGGCTGGGCTTTTATCATCGAACAGGCGAGCGCTCGAGTGCATTTGCCGGATGGCGCCCGTATACAGGATTATATTGCTTACACCGGATATCAGGGCGATAGGGGCAAGTCCTATGGGGCCCGCGAATTTGCAGACGGAATGCAATTCTACACAACGAAATCGCTTCAACCTCGCGAAGGGTTGACCATTGCAGTTTCCTGGCCGAGCGGATTTGTCACGCGGCCCACGGATACGGAGAAGCTTGGCTATCTGCTGTCTGACAATAAAATCCTCTTTATTGGTATCATTGGCCTGCTGATTATCATTGCCTATTATCTTTTTGTCTGGTGGCGAGTGGGCCGTGACCCCGCCGCGGGAACAATCATTCCGCTTTTCGATCCCCCAGACGGCTATTCTCCTGCGGCGATGCGGTATATTCGGAATATGGGTTTCGATAACAAAGTTTTCTCTGCCGCAATATTGAGTATGGCGGTGAAGGGATATTTGACGATTGAGGAAGATAGTTCTGGAACTTATACCCTCAAGAGAACCGGGAAAAAAGCACCGCTTTCCATGGGGGAAAGAGCTGTCGCAAACAGTTTTTTCAATTTCGAAGATGATGAACTTGAACTTAAACAGAAAAATCGGGCAATTATACAAAATGCCCGTAACAGTCTGAAAGAGTGGCTGCGGACCGAGTATGAAAGAACATATTTCAAGAACAACCGCCTGTATTTCCTCCCAGGGGCCGGGCTTTCCCTCCTCGTCATTATATTAATGATTATCTGGGCGAAGGATCCGGGCACAGCCGCTTTTATTTCTTTCTGGCTCGCAGGTTGGACCGCAGGTGTTTATTTCATCCTCCGTAAGGGTTATCGAGCATGGCTGGAATTTTTAAGTGGAAAGAACCCCTTTTCCGGTGTTGGCGCAATTGTCTTGTCTGCCATGGTCGTTCCCTTTCTCGGCGGTGAGGCGGCTGGGTTAATGTTTCTGGTTGAGGCAACGTCACCGGCCGCCGCGTTTCTTTTCCTGCTGATACAGCTTGTGAACCTGCTTTTTTATCATTGGTTGAAGGCTCCGACATTGCTGGGTCGGAAAATGCTGGACAGGTTTGCGGGCTTTGCGGATTTCCTGAGTGTCACTGAAAAAGACCGCATGAACTTCTTTAATCCGCCGGATCGTACGCCGGAACTCTTTGAAAAATTTCTCCCCTTTGCTTTGGCGCTGGATGTAGAAAATGCTTGGGCTGAGCAATTCTCGAACAGCTTTGCCAATGCACATGAAGCTCCAGCTCAGATGACCGGCTACCGCCCGGCCTGGTATAACGGTAGGCATTTCAACCCGACAAATCTGGCTGGATTCTCAACCTCTCTCGGGCGTGGTTTTACGAGCGCCATTTCTTCGGCCGCCACTGCGCCGGGCAGTTCAAGTGGTTCTTCCGGTGGCGGATCATCGGGGGGTGGCGGTGGCGGTGGCGGAGGTGGCGGCTGGTAACGATCTTTGGTCTCTCACCGCTTGTCCCGTGATCCGTAGCATCGTAGGATCGGCTGTCCTTAACGAGGGAGCCGTCCTATGAAGTACAGCCCGCAAAACCAAACTCCTGCCGATGCGGATGTCCGTCGCGCCATCAAGCCGGTGATTGTTTATCCTGTTGATACGCTACCGCTGCCAAACGCAAATATTTACGATGAGGCTCGCGCGAATTTGGAGCAGATCGATGAGGTCATTGTCGCGCCCCGCGACGCCGAATGCTTCCATGTTCCTGCGGGTCATTTTTTCCGTATCGTCAGTATTGAGGGCCCTCAGGTGGGTGATCTTAATCTCTGGAATGTAGGCGATGTAAATGAACGGTTTTTCAGCGGCAAAACCCGTGCATTACACGGCACTCATGTCAGCGTTGGCGACCGGCTCTGGAGTAATCTGCCCTATATGAGACCGATGGCAACACTTACCTATGATACGCTCGATTGGTATGGCTGGGATGATGACGGCGGGGGCGTACATGATGTTATCGGAACCCGTTGCGATCCCTATACCAATGTCATGCTGGGCGGCGATGAGTATCACTATTGCTGTCATTCCAATCTCATCCGAGCCTTTGCAAAGTCACAAAGCATTTCATATGACGCTGCTGAGCCCTTCGTGCATGACGTTCTGAATGTTTTTATGTGCACCGGGTTCACCAAAGATACGCATCAGTATTTCATGAAGGCGAGCCCGGTTCGCCCCGGTGACTATCTGGAGGTATTCGCGGAAATAGATCTTTTAGGCGGGCTTTCGACCTGCCCTGGCGGCGATTGTAGCTCCGGGCATTCCAGCGATGATGCCGCCTGCTATCCACTCAAAGTCGAAATTTATAAGGCAACCAAGGGCCTTCCAGCAGACTGGCATCCTGCTGAGAGATCCGGCTATTCACGTCATCATGGTGCCAAAGAATAGCTCTAACGGCTGTCTGCCGAATAAAGGATTGCCATGCCGATTTTTGCAAGGCGGGCCGCATGGGCATTTTTAGCGATTGTGAGTGATTTTGAGATATCTCGGAACAAATAATGGATATGGGGGCTGTCGATATCAGGACATTTTTCCATCACGGCACTGAAAGCCTCGGAACAGTTTTGGCATTGTTGGTGAAAACCGAGTTGCAACTCCAATATTGGTTGAAGATCATCTCCCGCAGCGTCCGCCATTGATGCTAGCTCTGCAGCAATGACATCCAGAGCTTGTAGTTTAGTCGCTATTGCCCCGAGTTGCACTGCAAGATCGTCGCTTGCCTCTGCTGCAATATCCGAAAGTAAGCGATACATTGATCCGACCTGACCCGCGGCTCCGGCGGCATCTTCGATTGCCCGCATTCGCATGGAGGTTCGGTCAAATGCATCCCCTTCTTCGCCAAGAAGATTTGCTGCTGGAACGCGACAGTTCTCAAGCACAATGCCGCCATGAGGGCAGGGGTGTAAGAAATCTATTTTGACGCCTTCTGTGCGGCGAAAACCGGAGCTGTCGGCAGGCACGAGTATAGCACTGAAGGCCTTTCTGCCGCCCGTTTCATCTGTAATCGCGAGGACGATGAATTGGTCAGCAAGGGGACCGTTTGTCAGGAAGGCCTTCTCACCATTCAGAACAAATTCCGCACCCTCACGTCGTGCTGTTGTTTTCAGAAATTTTGGATGGGCCCCGGCACCGGGTTCGGAAATGGCAACGGAGAGTGTTGTTTTTCCGGCGGCGAGGAGCGGTAACAGCTGCTGTTGCACGGGTGAGGGTGTGTCCGTCGCAATATGTAGCTTGGACATGAGCCAATGGGCCATGAAAACCATTGTTACGCCGGGAACTCCGCCCGTCCGGCTGATTACGCGTCCGGCGGCGGAGAGAAGACTATAATTCGCCCCAAGGCCTTCGTGATCTTCGGGTAAGGAGAGGCCCGCGAGGCCGGAGGCGCCAAAGGTGTGCCATAAATCTGGAGGAAAATCGTTAGCCTTGATTAACTTTCCGCGATTTGGTCGGATATGAGCTTCGGCAAAATCCCTGATTTTGTTTAGTAAGTCTGCCGATTGGTTCTTTGCCGGATACACGTCACTCATCCTTTAGTATGGGTCTGGTTTTTATTCTTCGCGAGGGCGCGGATACCATCATAGCATAAAGATAAAGGCAATTCCGAATTCGCTACTCTCGAGATCTTGCTTGTCCGCATTTTGCATATTAGCTGCTATTCAATTTGTAGACGCTGACACCGGGAGCCTCTATGGTAATGCTATTGACGGTGGCGGAACCAAGCAAAAGTAATCAAAAATCACCGCCGCCTCTATTTTCAGGGAGGGTTACCACCATGAATTTTAATGTGAAACCTGTTGATGCAACGTTTGGTGCCGTTGTGACAGGCCTTGATCTGAAATCCTTGGGCGAGGCCGATTTTTCCGATCTTTATGCCAACTGGCTGCAATATTCTCTGCTGATATTTCCTGCGCAGCATTTGACCACTAAACAACAAGTGGCGTTCGCCCGTCGTTTTGGGGATATGGAGTTTGATCTGGCGCCCATCAGTAATGTCGATGCTGACGGGAATCTGATTAAGTCGAATGAGAACGACATGGTCAAGATACTCAAGGGGAATATGGGGTGGCATCAGGACAGCACCTATATGCCGGTACAGGCCAAAGGGGCAGTGTTCAGTGCACATGTCGTCCCATCAGAAGGCGGGGAAACAGGCTGGGCCGATCTCACAGCGACTTATGAGGCTTTGGATCAGGCAACGCGCGATCTCATTCAAGATATGAAAGCCTATCATTCGCTCCATTATAGCCAGCAAAAAATGGGTTTCACCCAAAAGAAGAAAGATAGTGAATACAGCGGTTATGGTCTTCACGATCTGGAACCGCCGCTTCGGCCTCTCGTCAAAACCCATCCGGAGACGGGTCGACCATGTCTGACCATCGGGCGTCACGCTTATGGCATTCCCGGATTAAGCGAAGAGAAATCTGAAGCGCTTCTGGAAGAGCTGGTCGATTTTACCTGTCAGGCTCCCCGTATCTACCATCATCACTGGGAGCCAGGGGATGTGGTGATATGGGATAATCGTTGCCTGCTGCATCAAGCTACACCATGGGATATGAACCAGCCGCGTATTATGTATCATTCGCGTATTGCCGGGGATCCAAAAAGTGAATTGGCGCCGAGCCAGCCGTAGTCATGTGGAATTAAACATATAGAGGAGAGTATTGTGAAACTATACGATCTGCCTGCATCGCCAAATGCCCGCCGTGTCCGGATTTTTATTGCAGAAAAAGGATTAGATATCCCTAAAGAGGAAATCGATCTTTCCTCAGGTTATCACAAAACGCCAGAGTATTTAGAGAAGAATATTCTTGGACGTATGCCAGTGCTTGAACTGGACGATGGAACGACAATCTCGGAAAGCCATGCGATCTGCCTCTATCTGGAGGAGATACATCCTGAACCTCCACTCATGGGGACAACGCCGTTGGAGCGGGCGCAAATTGAGATGTGGAACCGGCGTATAGAGCTGGAATTGCTGACCCCACTTGTAAGTGCCTTTTCTCATAGTCATCCCATGTGGAAAGGTATTCGCGAACAGGTCTCGGAATATGTGCCGGTTTGCCAAAAACAGGCAACAGCTAGTCTAGACTGGCTCGAGTCATCTTTGGAGGGGCGTGAGTATATCGCGGCGGATAGTTACAGTATCGCCGATATCACGGCGCAGTGCGCGATCCTGATGGGAAAAGCGGTTGGTGTCCGTCCAACTGAGGAGCAAGTGAATATAAATAGCTGGTGGGGCCGCGTAACCAGCCGCCCAAGCGCCCGAGCGTAAAGAACTATTGCTGTGAGAGACAGAAATATGGCTTTCTCATCGCTTTAGTTATGCCTTAGGCTTGCCTTATTGGTATGTCCTTGTAACTGACATAAAGTCATTCAGGAAGGATAGATGGCGGCAGGCGCAAAATCAGGCATTCTTCGAAAGCTCATTTGGGGCGGGGTTGTTCTGCTCGTTGCCCCGCTTGTCGTCCTAATCCTTTTTCGTTCAACGATTCTGGAATATGCGGGGAAGTTGGCGCTTGATTACTACGGGTTTGACGATGTCATATTGACTGTTGAGGCAGTTACCCTAGATCGCGTGACTATTGAAGAAGTATTGCTCTCTGATCAGATTATACTGCGTGATGTTGCAGTGCATTACACGCCTCTTGCTCTCTTGCGGGGAGAAATTGATAAGGCGGAAATCGACGAACTTTTTATCAATGTCTCCAACCCAAATGATGGCGCCATTAAGCAAATAGCCAGCCTTGTCAATGAAGAGGGTGGTAAGGAAGAAGCCGCGCAAACGTTCCAGATTCCGGAAATCTCCCTAAAAACCGGGAAGGTTATCTCGAAAGACGAACAACGGTCGTTGCATATGGATTTTTCGGGCACCGTGTCGACCGATCAGATACTGAAGGCTGAAGGCTTGGTAAAGGCTGAGATTAAAACTGCCTCCGGTCCGATCATTCTAGAGGATATGGTGCTTTCTCTGCACGCGGATATAGGCGGACAGTCGGCGGTGTTGGAGCTTAATGGCGGAACCATACGCCATGCTGGACCCAAGCCGGACTGGGCACCGCTCATGCTGGCCGGGCAAGGAGAACTGGCGGCGGGTGCCGCTGATATTCAAATAGCTTTAAGAACGGCGGAAGGTCAGCCCCTGATGGATCTGACTGGAAACTATGATACTGCCTCCGCAGAAGGTCGAGTTCAACTCTCGTTGGAAGCTTTATCATTCCGCCGTGATGGGCTGCAGCCTGTGGATTTGACGCGTTACGCGGAAGGGCTCCCACCCATCGACGCAACAATAAAGTTTGCGGCAATTGCTGAAATTGTCGGATCGGCCATCACCTATGATGGGAATCTTGTCGTTGAGAAAATGGCGGTGGCGCTCACCGATGGGCATCTTGCTTCGGGCAAGCTGCCTGTTAGATTTCAGGGACAGTATGATCTGGAAAACAATACTCAGAATGCCCGAATGACATTGCAGAGGTCTGAAGTGTCGGGTGAATTTTTTGATGAGATGCTGATCATCAGTGATCTTTTCGCTGAGTTGGATATTCAAAATTTTACTGAAAAACTTGATCTTAATACACTCAGCGGAGTGATTAGCGATACTGGTTCAACGCCCGCTTTTTCTCCCTTTCACTTTCTGCTTGCTGGCGGGGTATCGTCATCGCAGGATCTATCGCTTCAGGGAAAAGTTGGTAATAGAGCGGAGAATTTCCAAGTTGATGTGTCTGTGGCGTATGGGATAGAGACTGGCGCAGGGAAGCTGTTCTTCCGGCTGCCCGAAACAAAATTCGGTAGGGATGGAGTGTCGCTTGCCGGGCTATCATCTCACCTAAAAGAAGTTGGAAATAGCCTCACCGGGACTGTGGTGGGCACAGGAGAAATAACCCGTGATTCAGCGGGTAATATCGCCTTTTCATCACTGGATGCTGAACTGAGGAATGGCCAATGGCAGGATAAGATGTTGGTCGCGGAGGGACTTAATTTCAAGGTAATAGGCGGCCAGAATGAAGAGGATACCCTGTTCGAGGGGAGCATTACAGGGCGTACCGGAAACGCCCGGCTGGATGCCCAGAATATAGCTATTTCAGATATTAAGGCGCGTTTTGAAACATCCTTTGAGAATATTACCCTTGGAAAAAATGGACATTTTGGGCTTATTAATATGAAGGTAAGCCCGAAAAAAGGCGCACTTTTCAAGGAGGATCAAATCGTCATTGGAGACGCGGTCTTAAAGGACGAAAGAATTGATTTCACTTTTGCGCTTACTTCAGATTTTCTTGGAAAATATCTTCGTATGGACGGTCGTCATTCTTTATCGGACGAGGCCGGATCAGCGCAAGTCGCTGTTAATCCGTTTTCTTTTTCAGAAGATGGGTTGCAGCTCTCAGATCTTATCGTCTTCGACACAGAGATGAAAGTCGAAGGAGACGTTGTGGCAGGCGGCGAGATAAGCTGGTCCGCAAAGGGTATGAAGTCTTCCGCGGACGTCAGTCTTAACGATCTTTCGATCAAGACAGCGGGTAGTAGTATTTCGGGGCTCATGGGCCAGGTGCATATTAGTGAGTTGAATCCCATCACTGTTTCGTCTCCCCAGGAACTGAAAGCGCGCAGCGCTACTACGGGCATTTTATTGGAAAAGCCTTTTTTGCGCTTTCGCGTCGAGACGAAGAATGGCTCTCCGGTGTTATATCTTGATCTGCTAACGGTTGGGCTGGTGGGTGGTACCGCCATCATTGAAGATGCGCGCGTTGATACGGGCGCGAAGGTCAACCGGATTGAGGTTCAACTGACCCGCCTTGATCTAGAGGAAGTTATGGCACTCAGCAATGTTGAGGAGCTTATTGCGACCGGTCGTGTCAGTGGAAAGATACCTCTCGTTTTTGGTGGAGCTCGTTTGCTTGTCGAAGATGGGTTGCTGGCCGCAGAGGGGCCGGGAGTGCTGAAAATGACGTCGGACGCGGCGCGTCAGGCCCTTGGAGGGGGCGGGGAACAGGCGGAGTTGCTTCTAGATATATTGGAGAATTTCCGTTATTCGGAGCTGTCGATTGAGATCGCAAAGACGGAAAACGGCGAAGACACGGTTAAACTGCATGCTGCGGGCAGTAATCCAGACGTTGAAAATAACCGCCCTGTGGTCCTCAATATCAATCTGACGACTAGTTTGGACAAGATATTTAACGCTCTTCTGGATGGCTATCTCTTGTCGGAAAAAGCGCTCCGTGCTACCGTGGATGGTCGGTAAAATGAGTGAAGGAATATCTGTGGATAAGCATTCTCTTCTTGCGATGTCGATCGTGACAGTGGTTTTGTTCGCCTCAGTATCCTGTACCCCAACGGTAAAGGTTGAGGCGCCGGCGGAACCCATCACAATCAATTTGAATATTAAGTTGGATGCGGAAGTGCGCCTCAAGATAGAAGAGCAGGCCAAAGACGATATTAGTAATAACCCGGGAATTTTCTGATATGCGATCTGTTAAGAACAATAGGAATATGAGCCGTAGGCAGATTTTTCGTAAAGCATTGTTGGCGCTTACTGTTATAGCGTGCCTACCGGTTTTCGCAGTGACACCGGCCTGGGCGGATCAACTGGATGATCTGCGACGTTCCGGCGCGGTTGGAGAAGCGTTTGATGGCTTTGTCCGGGCACGTGATGGGTCTGCGCAAGGGTTTGTTGCCACCCTGAATGAACAGAGACGAGCTATCTATGTGAAACGAGCTAAAACTGAAAATGTTACAGTTGAACAGGTCGGGCGTGTCTATGCGGTAGAAATTTTCAAGAAGGCTCCAGCAGGTACCTGGTTTTTGAATGAAAACGGACAGTGGACACAAAAGTAGGCCTTATTTCTCTACTTTGCGAAAGCGAAAATCGCACATTCCATCGCCCTTCATACAGGTTTTTTCGCGTTTGAGTTCTAGGCCCAAGCCTTCCGCGAGTGCGTAGTCGCAATTACAGATGAGGAGGGGGCCGAGATCGCGTGCCTCCATTTCCTCCATCAATTTCGTATAGGCGCATTTATGCACATCGACATGAAATTCTTCGTCGCTGCGTTTTAGTACATCAAATTCGAAGTCCACACCAATACCGAAGGAGGCAAATTCAGCCTCCAGCTTGGGAATAGTCATTGGCGTCTCACGCGATCGCATTTCGGATACTTGGCGGTTACGGCTGTCTAACGCCTCGCGTACGAGCTGATGCGCCGTTTCCCGGCCAAGCTCTTTTTCCATTGCCCGAACTAACGGTATTTGCGCTTCTACCGTAAGCTTGATGTGTTCAAAGGGGGTAATGTTGTTCTTGTCGGCCATCTTTTGAGTTCCCTTTGCAGAGGCTTTCCGTCCGATAAGGCCACCGAACGGAAAGATAGGGCGGCATATCCTAGTTCGTGGCGTTTGCTGCGTCGATTTTGTCTTGCGTCTTATTCTCGAAATCGCTGGCATCGTGCCGTTCACGGAGTTGTTCTTCTGGCGCTCCGTATGTCCGGTTGACCATGCGTCCGCGACGTACCGCATCCCGCGCACCTACTTCCTCCGTCCAGCGATTAACATGTTTGTAGGAGGCGGTATCGAGAAATTCAGAAGCCTCATACACCCGGTTCTGTACCAAGGCACCATACCAGGGCCAGATGGCCATATCTGCAATGGTATATTCGTTGCCACAGATAAACTGATTGTCAGCTAGCTGACGGTCCATAACATCGAGTTGCCGCTTCACTTCCATGGCAAAACGGTTAATTGGGTATTCAAATTTCTCTGGTGCATAGGCATAAAAATGGCCAAATCCGCCACCAAGATAAGGGGCACTGCCAACTTGCCAGAAAAGCCAGGAAAGACATTCCGCTCGTTCAGCGACATCAGTTGGGATAAATTCACCGAATTTTTCGGCTAGATGTAACAGAATGGCTCCGGATTCAAATATCCGTATCGGCTTTGCGCCACTATGGTCCATCAATGCCGGAATTTTGGAGTTTGGATTGACTTCAACAAATCCGCTGCTGAACTGATCACCCTGTCCAATATTGATCAGCCATGCGTCGTATTCTGCGCCGGAAAAGCCCTTTGCCAGCAATTCTTCCAGCATGATAGTGACCTTGACGCCGTTGGGTGTCCCGAGAGAATAAAGCTGCATGGGATGCTTCCCGATGGGGCGCTCTTTTTCATGGGTTGCGCCAGCGATAGGGCGATTAATGCTGGCAAAGCGGCCGCCGCTTTCCATTTCCCATTTCCAGACCTTCGGGGGTACGTAGGCTGATGTTTCATTCATTTGCGAAACTCCGTTCACTTAATCGCGCGACGCGACAGGTGGTATTTTTCGATTATGCGCCCATGGCCATTCTGACCAAATTTGTTCAAAAGTCCACCGACAGATTTGAGGCAGGCCATGTTCGTCGCTATTTTTCTCATGTCAGATCGCATCACTTTGACCCGTTGCTACAAGCCGTCTTTATTAGCAATTTCAATGATCGCATTTATATAGGCATGAAAGCTTCCGAGGCCTTCCTTATGTGCGTATTGCGGGTTTCCCCAAATATGGTTCGTTTCAAGGATAATGGGGCCATTATCAAGAATAAAAATGTCATGGCCGAGAGAAAAAATTTCCGGAAAGGCATCATGTACAGCAATGGCGAGAGCTTGGGTTTCTTCGAAATACGGAACTTCATATCCTACAAGCGGCAGATTATCTGGGCCAAAAGTTTCTATGCTATCAGGAAGTATAGCGGTTACTTTCTGGCTTCCCCTTAGAAGTTTTCCGGTGAGTAGATCAATAGGAACACCAATGGCGGAGTAGGAGGCATCGACCAGACTGTCATTAATGCCAAGGCGCATCCGGGCTAGGAGGGGGCGGACCTGGCCATTGTCACGAAAAGTAATGAAGCGAACGCTTTGAGTACTGTTAGGATTGAACTTTAACAGGTTGCGATGGCTTTTAAGTAGAGGTTGGAATATCAACTCCTGTTTGATGTTTTTCATTAAAATTTTGAAGATTTCAGGCCACCTATTTTCGAAGCCGGCTCCATCTGCATAGGTTAGCGACCATATCCCGTTTTGGTCGCAAACTAGCCGTCCTGCGCCACGGCCTTGCAGCCCAAACCGGGGCTTGAAAAATACTCCTTCAGTCGTCGCAATTGGGCTTAGCTTGTTTTCGAGCTCCATCTCTGGTGTCGCTTTGAGATCAAGCCTAGCTATGATTGGCGCCGTTCGTAGTCCTTTTTCACTGCATAAATTTGTAAATCGTACTTTGTCCTCAGTCAAAATTGTCGTTCTCTTTTGATTGAGGAAGAAGTTTAGAAAGCTGTGCTGGCGGTAATCAATGAATTCTCCCGCTCGGGCATACCTTTCAGGTAAGAATAGCGCGCATATGTAGTATTCGCTCGGTTCCGTGCGAAACATAATCAGCAAGACAAGGCGCTCAATTACTTGCCTCAAGTATCCTTTGCCGGATAACTTTTGTGCGTTGGCAATATCCGATTTCGGTGGAAAGAAAACAGTGGGTAACCGCCGTAGAAAAAAGCTGATGGATAGAGCTTTCCGAAAAGGACTGTTGAATTTACCTGTTCGTTCTGCTTTTACGGCAATCCTTCGGATTGTTTTCATGCTGGCGGGATAGGCCTTGCCATATTCGGGCCAAAACTGTTTCAATGTTTCCCCGCTCCCTCTGGTCGGTTTAAACCGACAATTCTTCTTCCTGAGCCTTTGATAAGTAGTATGTAAGCTTACTGGCGAGATACTGCACGTTTGGCTCTTTCATTATTCCAACATGACCGCCTGAGATTTCACAAATATCCAATTTTCCCTTTATCAAGTTTTGCCATTCGTTATGGACATCGGGGTGAAGTGAAACGGGCAACTCTGTCCGAAAGAGTATAGCATTACCTGAATAAGCAGTCGGGTAAAATTTTCGAACATTTAACGCGTTGATATCCTGATTGTTGACCATGCCTGCGGTAGATGCCTCAGATCCGGGAAGATTGCTATTGGGCGTCTCCATAAATTTCAATCTAATCAGCCGCATGACGCCCTTGGCTATGTTGCGAAACCTATCGAAGATATAGTTTGCCTTCTTCTGTAGCGGTAAGCGCGCCCATACCTTGTAATGCAGTGATATCCAGCTTAACGGCGAGACATATCTTTTTCGACTGGGAAGATAGGTATCCAGCAAGGCAAGAAACGCTGTTTTCTCACCGAAGGCATCAAGCTTTTGCGCAATCAAAAAGGCAATAAGGCCACCAAAGGAATGCCCACCGAGATAGTAGGGACCAGTTGGCTGCTGCTGACGAATTTTACCCAGATAGTAATCTGCCATTTCTTCAAGAGAGGAAAAACGAGGCATATTTGTGTCGGACTGAAATTGCTGAATTCCGTAAAATGGCTGATCTTTATCCAGATGTTGGGCTAAATCCCGATACCCAAGAACCTCCCCGCCGATCGGATGGATAAAGAAGAGTGGCGGACGGCTTCCCGTCGGCTGAATTGGGACAATACAGGAGGACGAAAGTTCCTCCTGTACGTGCCTTGCCATTTCGCGAATTGTTCCCGCCTCGAACAAGATGTCTCTCGGTAGGCGGCGCCCCATCAGTTTTTCAATCTGAAGAAACAGATCCACCGCCTGAAGAGAGTCTCCGCCAAGAGCAAAAAAATTTTCGTCCAGGCCAATTTTCTCCCGTCCGAGCACATCCTGCCAGATTTTCTGCATATTAAGCGTGTCTGCAGGGATTGCTCCGTCTGGGTCGCCGATCAGTTCTGCATCTTCTGATGACGAAACCTGTAGCTGATGATGAAGCTTCCGACGCTGTGCTTTACCTGTTGCGCCCTTTGGTATTTCATCGACGAAAATGATACGGGACGGAATCTTGTTTGGGATGAGATAGTCTTTCATAAAAGCTTTGAGTTCGGAATCTGAAATAGTCTTGTCCGCCTCCAGCACGATCGAAAGGACAAGGTCCTCACCTAGTGTTTTATGCGGCAATGGGAAGGAAACAGCCTCGCGGACGGCATCATGCTTCAGCGCGACCTGATCTACTTCGGTCGGGATGATCTTTACGCCGCCGCGATTGATCATTTCCTTAATGCGGCCGGTAATGAACAGAAACCCGTCTTCGTCTAGATAGCCTTCATCTCCCGTATGATACCAATCCTTTGAGAAGGATTCCTGGTTTGCCGTGGGGTTGTTCTCATAACCATCGAAAGCGGTCTCTTTATTGACAACAATTTCCCCTTTTTCCATTGTTGGAGTGAAGTCTCCCGCTGCATCAACAACAAAAATGCGATTTCTATCAGGCTGGCCGACACTTCCAACTTTACGAGGTGCGGGTGGGATTCCTGTGCAGGCCATGAAGCTTGTCTCTGCAGAGCCATAGGCTTCAATAACCGGCGTGTCAAAAACCTCTTCTAACCTCTCCGTAATTTTCTGATCTAGATGGCCCGTTCCAGTTCGAAGCATTCGTAAAGAAGGTTTCGCCGTTTCTATGGCATCCAAATGGTCATGCGCCTTTCTTTCAATAGAATGAAAGACGGTATATCCGGCGGCGATAACGGTAGGCTTTGCATCACCTAGACAATGGAATAGTTTGTCGACATCGTTATTCTTGATGGGGAAAAAATTTGCGCCGGAATAGAGTGTTGTGAGCAACCCAGCGGAAAATCCACTTGTATGAAACAGCGGCATGATATTCAGGATACGATCCTGATTGGTGAATTTCATCATTTGCACCATGTTCGCAACACGCGGCATCACAATGCGATGGGAAAGGGGGACCGTTTTCCCATAGCTGGTGGTCCCCGATGTTGTAAAGACAACGGCGAGATCTTCTGCATCGACTGGCTCGGGGGTAAATCCTGTATGACTGCCGGCGGTGCCAATGAGCTGAACCTTGCCGGCTTTGGCCGGATCTATCTGCTTGATATCAAGAATCGGTAGGCCAAGTTTCTCCGCTGCATTGCGTGCTTGAGAAGAGAGATCTTCTTCAATGGCGAGAGCCTTTATACTCTTGTCCTGAAAATGCAGGTAAAACTCGCCGGTGGACATCGCCGGATTGAACGGCGCCACCGTTGCGTTGCAGAGGATACCAATTAGAGCGGACGCCATTTCTGCGCCGCCGGAGTGAACTACCGCTATCCGGTCATTGCGACCAAACCCACATCTTGCTAATTCGCTCTGAAACTCATTAACCAGTTGATGAAGGCATTGATAATTCACGGGGGATTGGTCGGGGCCAAGAAGTGCAGGAGCATTCGGGGTTTCTCTTGCCCAGAATGAAATAATATCATTGTACGTTCGAAACGAATTCATCAAAAAATGCTCGGCTAACAGTAAGGCCTTAGTAAAGTGAAAAGACTATAGTTTAGGTAAAATTGCCAGCCGTTAAACTCAAATGTCCAGATTGTGATAATTATCCACACATATGTGGATAAAGCACTAAAATTTACGCAATGGTGAGTTAGACTGCCGATATTGCGTAATTTTCAGAACTTTTCCGCGCATTGATTTATAAGATACAGACAGTTACACATAAGTTGAATGGTACTGTTACTAAAATTCCGTCGTGCTTTTTATGGACGGATGATGAACGAAAGCAGAAAGGTCCGCTTGTGATCGCTTCAAATGTAAAAGTTTTGTGTTTTGATGTTTTTGGTACTGTCACGGACTGGTATTCCTCTGTAACACGGGAGGGGCAGAAATTTTCTGACAGGACTGGGATCACGGTTCCTTGGGGAGAGTTTGTCAACAAATGGCGCATTGAAGGCTACCTGAAAGCACTCGGTGATATTTCTTCGGGCGAGAGAGAGATCATTCCGACAGCAGAAATCCATAAAGAAAAACTCCTTTCTCTGTTCGATGAGTATGGAGTACGCGGGATCGGTGATAGTGATATTGAAGATTTCAATCTTGCCTGGAACCGTCTGGATGTGTGGGATGACGTTGTGGAGGGACTCGCAAGGTTGAAAGAAGACTTTATGATACTGCCTTTTTCAAACGGCGACTTTCGATGTTTACTCGATATAAGCCGCCACAATAACCTTCCGTGGAACGGAATTATTTCCGCTGATTTTTTCAAGAAGGTGAAGCCAGATCCCACAATTTATCACGATACCGCCGCGCTGCTTCAGCTACCGCCAGAGCAGATCATGATGGTTGCCTGCCATGCCCGTGATCTTGAAGGGGCGAAAAATGCTGGCTTCAGGACAGCTTACGTTAATCGTACTCTCGAGTACGGTCCTGATGCAGTACCGGAAGAAAAGCCGGTTCCTTTCGATTATGACGTGAACAGTTTTATCGAGCTTGCAGAAGCTTTGCGAAACCCATCATCTTGATGCGCCTCTAATCTAGCTCAATGTTTTCTTCTGGAATCTCGCTCCCCTGGATTCTTCCTGTGATAATCCACTGATTGAGCGGAGTTCTCTCTGCACCGGAGGTGTAGTATTTCAGTGTTGTATAGAAGATATAGAACTTATCTTCCACAGGCTCGACGGTGGCCACCTGAAACTGATCCCATTCATAAAAATAGGTTGTTTCTGTTCCTGAGAGTGTGATGTTACCGGTTGAGCTGACATCGACCTTGTCGATTTCTGCGGTGCTGGTCTCCTTGGTGCGATGGGCTTTTTCAGTGTTAATAACGAGGCGCTTTATCTCCCCCACGTAATCATAGTCCGGACTCTTGAGTGTCTCCATCGCAATATCGGTCAGATCGGAATCCGTGATTGCCGCTTTCGGCATCCGCACCAACTCCCGCGCCTTTTTGTAGTTTTCTTCATATCTGTTCGCGACATCTTCAACGCGAGCAAGTAGCGTGACCCTTTCCTCATAATTGTCATGCTTTAGAAGGTTTGCATACTCGGCTGCTTCGTTGACCAGAAGGTGCTTTTTCGCTAGCTCCTGGCGGATTTCATCCGCCCGCCCTGCAAGCAAGAACTGTTGCATTTGTTGCTGCGGGTCCTTGGGGTCGAAATTGTCATAAAATGACAGGTTTTCGGTTTCAAACTGAACTGTATGGGTTAGATTAGCAGTGAAGGTTTTGACGCCATTATCTATATTTCCGACAACTTCCCGCAGATACCGCTCAAACCTGTCGACATCCTGAAGGTCATAGGGTGCACCCTGTTCAACGGTACCGACATTATTCGGCAAATAGGCGCGCTGTTTGATATCCGGAATAGGCTGAAAGATCGCAACCGCGGCTTTTCGTGTTTTGGCAAGATCGCGGAGCCATTGCGCCAACTGTCCCTTTTCGTATGGTTGCTGTGGCGTGGGTGGAACTTTCAGTTCCCGCAAATATCCATTAATTTCTTTCAGCCGTGCCTGCACGTCACCGAGAGCGGCAAGCTCCTTCGCAGCATGATCCTTGCCAAAGACAACCATGTTCTCCAGCGTCGCAAGAGAATTGCCGGCAGCTACCACATCCGGATCGTCCTTGAAATCTGTAAATTTGGCATATGTCCCCTGAAATCTGACAAGGGCATTATCAATTTTTTGAACGTAAGCCGGGTCTTGGAAGGGCTTGGGCCCGGCCTTGTCAACAGTATCGGTTGCGCTTTCAACATCTCGTTTCAGTTTTTTGATATGAACACGCTGCTGAGAGATCATCTGCTTGGGCGCAGTGTTTGATGAAGTCGTCGCGGTTGAGGCGGGAGCAGTGCTGCTTTTTGGCGCAGCGGTTGTGGTTGAGGTTGTGCCGCCTGATGGTTTCAGCATGCTATTAAGATGCGTCACCAGGGCATTGTATCGCTGGGCGGCTTCCTTCCACTCTGGCTGTGAATGATCTGGTGCGCCATCAAGGCGCTGGCGAGTAAGCTTAAGAAGCTTCAGATCACGATTTATGTTGGTTTTAGAGGCGGACGCCTGCCCGGAATATTTTTGCTCATATTTTTCAATATCGGAGAGGGCCGCGGTCACATTTCTGTCAACATCAGCAAGGGCCATTCCTGTCAGAATAAAGAAAAACAGAACAACAGCAGAAGTTAGCTTTTTCATGATCGTTAAATCCGCCAGTTTATTGTGTGAAAGTTTTATTTATGCGTGCTTACGGTCGTTGATACGAAACCGTAGCATAATTCCGCAGAGTAGACGAGACCTTCAATCCGGGGGGGGCGGCCTATAAATAAAATGTATCTGGAGTGATTGGAATTGCGTCAGAATAAAAGGAGGCGCCTGTTAAAAGCGCCTCCTTTTGTTGTTAGCCTTTGAATTTTTTGATTTCACCTGATTCAAGACGTTCGCGGTAAGACTGGAATTCCTGTTTCACCAGCTTCATCAGGAAGTAAAGCGCGAAAATATTGACCACGGCCATCGCGAAGATAGCTGCGTCAGAGAAGTCAATAACCGGGCCTAGGCTTGCCGCCGCACCAATGATCACGAAGGCGCAGAAGATCAGCTTGAAAATCAGCTCAGTCGTTTTTCCTTCACCGAACAGATACGTCCAGGCTTTCAGACCATAATAGGACCATGAAATCATCGTCGAGAACGCAAACAGGACCACGGCAATGGCCAGAACATAAGGGAACCAGCTAACAGCAGAACCAAAGGCCGCTGATGTCAAGGCAACTCCGGAGGTGCCGCCAACTGTTGCAATCATTGAACCATCCAGCATGTAGTTGCCGGATACCGGGTCAATGATAAGCTGGCCTGTGATGATGATGACCAGCGCCGTCATTGTGCAGATTACTACCGTGTCGATGAAAGGCTCTAGCAGGGAGACTACTCCTTCCGTGATTGGCTCTTTCGTCCGTACGGCCGAATGGGCAATCGCAGCGGAGCCTACTCCGGCTTCGTTGGAAAAGGCCGCCCGCTTGAAGCCCTGGATCAACGCGCCGACAAAACCACCGGCGACACCAAGGCCCGTAAAGGCACCTTCAAAAATCTGGCCGAAAGCCCAACCGATCTGGTCGAAATTGACCGCGAGAATAATAATCGCCGCAGCCACATACATGATGCCCATAAAGGGAACGACTTTTTCGGTTACGCGTGCAATTGACTTCATGCCGCCGACAATCACGGCAAACACGACAACAGCGAAGATGACGCCGGTAATCCAACCAGGATAGTCCCCGACAATGCCAGAAATCTGGGCATGTGCCTGGTTTGCCTGAAACATATTTCCGCCGCCGAGGGCGCCGAGAATACAGAAAATAGAGAAGAGAATAGCGAGAGCTTTGCCGCCCGGAATGCCGAGTTGCTTGAAACCTTTCGATATATAGTACATCGGTCCGCCTGAGACCGTGCCATCTTCATATTCATTACGGTATTTCACGCCAAGCGTACATTCCGTAAATTTTGACGCCATGCCAAGAAGTCCGGCAAGGATCATCCAGAATGTTGCGCCTGGGCCACCAATACCGACGGCAACGGCCACACCGGCAATGTTACCAAGACCGACCGTGCCTGAGAGGGCCGTTGCAAGGGCTTGGAAATGGCTGACTTCACCCGCATCATTAGGATCCGAGTAATCGCCTTTAACCAAGCTAATCGCGTGACCAAAGAAGCGAAATTGGACGAAGCCGAAATAGATCGTAAAAATAGAGGCAGCAACAACGAGCCACATAACAATCCAGGGAAAGCTGGTCCCTGGAATGGGCGCGAAAATAAAGCTGACAAACGGGCCTGTGACAGCGGCGAACATCTGATTGACTTGCGCGTCAAGCGTCATTGACTCTTGGGCGAGTGCCGGGCCAATAACGGCGATTGCTGCGATTTGGACGAGCAGCGCGATAAATATTTTTCTCATGATAACTCCCCCCTTTAGCCGATCACAGTTACAGGTACATGCGCACTCATCACCAGTGTAGATGTTGAGCTTCCAAACAAACGATCAACTAGACCCTGACTGGAGGCGCGACCGACAATTATTTGTTCTGCTTTCTCTTCCTTGGCGATGGCGTTCAGAATATCCGCGACATGGCCATGGCGAACGACGCCCCGACCCTTGACGCCAGATTCTTTGAGCTTTGCCAGTGCTGGATCGACAACTCGCGCCATTGCGAGGGAGATTTCTTCTTCACGACGTTTGTGGCGCTGCGCATTTTCCTCGGGTGTCTGGAATGAATACGGAGACCATTCAACGACATAGACGACCAGAAGTTCACAATCCCCGATCAGGCCCGCCATTCGCTTGCCATAGTCAAGAACACGTTCCCCCGACTCATGGCCGTCAAGACCAATTACCAGTGTAGTAGTCATCTTTACTTCCCCTCCTGTAAAAGTACCGTTATTCGCGAACATCAGCTAAGCGGATGTTATTGCGTCCAAATATCGGGAGGACAAATCCCCGAAACTAGAACATATGCGTGCCGATACAATTGTCCCCCAAACCTATAATAGATTAAATTAATATAAATGGGGAGCAATCTTATTCAGTAGGCGAATTCGATACAAAATACGAAAATCCAGATTATCAAGCATAGTTTGTCTTCGGGACGTAGAAAAAGTCTGAAAAATTCGATGGTATTACGTTAAAAATACTGATGATTTTGGAGCTAATTGGCGTATGAGCTTTTTTCTAGAAACTACCTCTATGCGTTGCTGCAATAAATAAAAAATCTGCCTCCATAGAAATAATTAGCACCTTATTTTCGCAAACATTTTCTGCGATGATCGTCTGTTTCGGAGGAGCCGATTTAAAATGACTTGAAGACGCCTCCCTTGATTTGGATTAAGCTAGGATCAACCAAAAATAACAAAAAGGGGAATTGTAATGACCTATGAGCATATAAAATTTGAAACAGAAGACGGCATCTCGACGGTAACCCTGAATCGCCCAGACAAGCTGAATGCCTGGACACGAACGATGGAGCGCGAAGTACGTGATGCGATGGAAACAGCGGATAAAGATGACGCGGTTCGAGTTATTATTCTCACTGGAGAAGGTCGCGGTTTTTGTGCTGGTGCCGACATGGATCTTTTAAGCGGGATTGAAGACGGATCAGAAAAACGAGAGCCGGGGGCAGTATATGGCACTAAAGCCTACAACGTAGCGGTCCGATCAGACTTCCAGACGCAGTATTCTTACTTCCCGTCTATCAGCAAACCCATTATTGGTGCCATTAATGGGCCCGCCGCTGGATTAGGAATGGTTGTGTCTTTGTATTGCGATATGCGCTTTGCTAGCCGGGACGCAATCTTTATGACCGCATTTGCAAAACGCGGCCTGATCGCGGAGCATGGCATTTCCTGGATGCTTCCGCGTCTGATTGGACACTCTGCGGCACTAGATCTCTTGTTGTCGTCACGCAAAGTGACGGCGGAGGAAGCTCTGCAGCTTGGTCTCGTAAATCAGGTTCATGATGCCGACGCTTTGATGCCAGCTGTCAAAGCCTATGCGGCGGATCTTGCGCAGAATGTATCTCCGCGTTCCATGGCGGTAATGAAGCGCCAAGTGTATGACGCCCAGTTTCAAAGTCTGAGCGACGCTGTCGCGACTGGCAATGAGGAAATGATCAAGAGTTTTGCGAGCGAGGATTTCAAGGAAGGAGTTGCTCATTTTCTTGAGAAGCGCCCCGCGAAATTTTCAGGACGATAAATCAGCGCACCGCATTTTAAAAAATGCTTACGCGGGCATCGGTTTTTCAGGCGGTCTATATAGGGCGAACATAATTTGCCCTATGCCTGCTGAAAGCCCTAGCCCAACGCCGATTTGTAGCGCCAGATCATAGGAGCCGAGCAGATCAAACAACCATCCGCCACCGAAGGCGCCGACAAAACTCCCAATCTGGTGGATGAAAAAGGCGAAGCCCTGGATCATTGCCTGCCAACGCAGGCCGAACATGTCTACAACGGACCCGGCGACCAGTGGGGATACGCCAAGCCAGAGGAAACCCATAACGGCGGCAAACAGTATCGTTGTTGTTGGGGTGGGTGGAAGAATGAAATACGCGGCAAGAACAAATGACCGCGAGACATAGATTATGCCAAGTAAAACTTGCTTCGACCAGCGGCCGCCAGCCCAGCCAAAGAACAGGCTGCCGATGACATTAAATCCGCCGATGATGCCAAGCGCGGAGGCACCCAGCATTGGATCTAGCCCGCAGATAGCGAGATAGGACGGCAGATGCGTTGTCAGGAAAACGAGTTGCATGCCACATACAAAATAGGCAATTGCCATTACCAGAAATGGTGCATGACGAAAGGCCACCGCTATGGCGGCACCGGCGGGTAGTTTGTCAGAACTGTTGGCAGAGAGTTCCAGCGGCGCTTCCTTATCGACACGCCCGGCGATCCAGGCCGCGGGAATTATTATCAAGGCCACGACGGTGAATCCGATCAGGCCGACACGCCAGTCATAAAGCGATTCAAGAAGCTGACCGAGAGGTGCCGTGAACATAGCGCCCACGGATCCGGCGGCCGACATCATGCCGAGCGCCGTACTGCGCACTGAAGCGGGAACCAGCCGTGATGTGAGGGACAGCGTCATTGCGAAAGAAGCGCAGGCCATGGCAATGCCAACGAAGATGCCTGCGCCGATAATCACCATTATTGTTCCGCTTGCATTGGCGAGGAAAATCATTCCAATAGCATAAGATATCGCACCACTAACCATGACGGGCCTAAACCCCCATCGATCAGCAAACATGCCGGCAAAGGGCTGACAAATACCCCAGACCAGATTCTGCATAGCAATTGCGAAGGTAAAATCCGTTATGGTAACCGCGATATCCTGCGTAAGTGATGGCATGAATAGGCCGAGACTTTGTCGCAGGCCGAAACTCAAGCTTAACATCACTGCCGCGGCGATCAGGATCGGGAGAACTGGCCGTAAGGCACGAATGGTGGACATAAGAATTGTACCGTTATTATTATTTTGCGCCATCATAGTATGCGGGCGCGGTCTTTAGCAAATGAGTTTACCGAAACATGCTTGAATAACCTTAGCTAGGGACCGCTCCAAAAAATTCGGATCGCTCGCTAAATTCGGGCATGTTTAGGCGAGATAGTCGGAATTGGCGTGATGTCATAGACCGGTTAGCCAAGCCTTCAGGCTTTTGCCAACCTTTGCACCAGCGTTCCGTGCTCTTTCATTTGCTTTTGATATAACGCCGGTTTCAAGGGCAGAGTGGGCATCGCCGATCCGTGCCGTTTCGTGGGAAACAGTGACCGCAGCCACCTCTCGTTCATCCAGAGCCGGTAATCGTGAAATTGTTATGTCATCAGAAAGTACGCCTGCGTCATTAAAAACAGCAATGCGAGCGGCGGCTTTAAGTGCTCTGGTTGGATTTCCACCAATAAGACACCCATGAGACCCTGTAATTATTACCTTGTTTTCATCTTTCGGGATCACAAGGGAAGCAGAATCCACTAATAATATAGCCAGCCCATTTTCATCTAATCTAAGTTCATTCCTTGATTCTTCCACTTCAGGCAGAAGACCATGCGGTTGCGGTGCATTTTCAAGTGCACGCACTGCCTCGTCCACGGGCATGCCGACCTTCAGGCCACATTGGGCCGCAATGGGATTTACAATAGTGACGACCCCTCGTTTGAAGGCATCTTCAGCCGATCCTATCAAGCAGCTTCGGCAATCGATGGACGCGGCAGCCATACCGGCTTTCGCCAGCGCAAGAACGCCAGCAACGCCGGCCTTATCAAGGCCGATGCCTGCGTCATTAAACAGAACAGCACGAATGCCCGCCGCTGATGCGACCGCAGCTGGGTAGATTCCGCCGTGTGAGCCCGAAACGACAATCTGGCCCCGGTGTTCTTCATTCGCGTCGGTTATTGAATCGAGTAAAATTGGTTGTTTTGTCATTTTTTAACCTTACCCGGCTTGACTCTTGGCATCAATAAGTTTCAAATTACGCAACAAAAAATTCCGATAAACGGAATTAGCAAGGGAGAATAATGACAAGTCTGTCGGCACCTAAGGGTTCGATCGCGCGCGCGGCACGGGTTTTGGAAGTGCTGTCGCTTGCGCATGACGGCGCGGATCTTACGGAAATCGTTGCGCAATCGAAGTTTTCAAAGACAACCACGTTTCGGGTGTTGGCGGCTCTGCGCGAGATTGATTACGTATTTCAGGATCCGGCCACTAGAATCTATCGGTTGGGATCGAAGCTCGCCGAACTGTCCAGAAATTCTGAACGTATCAATGTCAGTGCCCTTGCTGAACGCGGAATGAACAGATTGGCGGAAATGTCGGAAGACACTGTTTTTCTCTCGGTTCCGGAAGGGGCCGTTTCAATTTGTGTAAACAGAAAAGTTGGGGCCTTTCCCATTCGTACCCTTACGCTGGATAAAGGGGATCGCAGGCCTTTGGGCGTCGGCGCCGGATCTCTCGCGCTATATTGCTCGTTGTCGGACGAACAGAGGGCGGCGGTGTGCCGTGTCAACAAGAGCTGGCTTGCCGACTATGGTGTTACCGACGAAAA
Organism: Sneathiella sp. HT1-7; assembly: GCF_020731145.1. Taxonomy (GTDB): domain Bacteria; phylum Pseudomonadota; class Alphaproteobacteria; order Sneathiellales; family Sneathiellaceae; genus Sneathiella. The sequence goes on from NZ_JAJFZN010000002.1 coordinate 68,043, forward strand.
CCTGACGGTAGAGTATACTTTTTTTAAAGAGAATGGCTACGCCCGCAACCGGGGCGGGGTAGTCAACGGGATGAGTGCGATTGCTGTACCGGTTATGACAGCAAGCGGTCGGCTAGTCGCAGCGCTTGCCATTGGCGCGATTAACGAGCGGATGGAAGCGTCGCGGATTAATGATCTTATCCTGCCGGGATTAAAAAGAGAGGCCCGTCGGCTCGCCGGCCGGTTTAATGCATTGGAAAAGGAACAAAATAAATGACTTTTGCCGGTCACAATTTTGAGCGCGGACGATCCCTGCTCGAGATGATGGAGCGTATTCGCGCGTTTGAGGAGCAGGCCTGTTTGGCAGCTGAGAGAGATCAGCTTGTGCTTGGCGCCATTCATCCGTCTATCGGCCAGGAGGCTGTCGCCGCCGGTATAATGTACAATCTTACGACGGAAGACATTTTGCTTTCAACGCATCGCGGCCATGGGCACACGCTGGCAAAGGGCGCGAGTTCTCTCGCGATGATGCGTGAATTGCTCGGCCGGGAAGGTGGTTGCTGTGGCGGCAAGGGCGGTTCAATGCATATTGCGGATTTTGACGTAGGAATGCTGGGTGCGAATGGTGTCGTGGGGGCAAACATCACGATTGCGGCGGGTGCGGCCCATGCCATCAAGCTGCTGGGTGATGACAGAATTGTCGTCGATATTTTCGGCGATGGCGCAATAAACCGCGGGCCGTTCCTTGAAGGAATGAACTGGGCCGTCGTTTTCAAGTTACCCATACTTTTCGTTTGTGAGGATAACCAATATTCCGCAACGACCAAAACATCTTCTATGACGGCAGGCGATGGCGCAGCCGCGCGTGCAACGTCGTTGGGAATGCGCTCAACAACTGTTGACGGTAATGATGTGGAATTGATTGCCGATACGGCAGCGGATATAGCTTCGCGGTTGCGTGCGGGCGGTCCGCCAGAATTTCTACATGCAAAAACATATCGCCGTACCGGTCACACATCCTTCGACCCGGCAACCTATCGACCGGCAAATGAAGCGGCGGAAGAAGAAAAAAGAAGCGATCCGATAAAGCGCCAACGTGCAGTTCTTGAGGCGGCGGGCATGTCGGAAGCCGATATTCAGTCTTTACATGAAAATGCTCAGAAAGAAATGATAGACGTACTTAAAGAAGCGGCCGAAACGCCTTTCCCGACAAATGAAACTGCGTTTAAAGATGTCCAGGATATCGGTAGCCCTGCAGTGGAGGCTTACTGATGCCGAAACTAACTTATAGAGATGCAAGCCTAGCCGCTATCCAGCACTCCATGCGGGATGACTCGACCGTCTGGTGTGTCGGTGAAGATTTGGGCCGAGGCGGCGTGTTTGGCCAGTATAAAGGCCTTCGGGAAGAATTCGGCGACGCGCGGATCTCCGATGCGCCGATTTCTGAAGCGGCAATTATGGGTGCTGCTTTCGGTGCCGCGATGATTGGCACACGCCCAATCGTCGAGATGCGGTTCTCAGATTTTGCGCTATGCGCGACGGACGAGTTGGTCAATCAGATCGCAAAGGCTCGGTTTATGTTTGGCGGACAGTCGCGGGCGCCGATGGTCATTCGGAAGCCAATGGGCCTCTGGCGTTCATCTGCGGCCCAGCATTCCCAATCCCTTGAGAGCTGGTACGCACATATTCCAGGCCTTGTCGTTGTCTGTCCTGGAACGCCTCAGGATAATTATTCCATGTTGATGGCGGCCATCGCCTGCGATGATCCGGTTGTGTATCTGGAACATAAGGGCATTTGGGATATAGAGGGCGAGGTTGATTTCTCTAAGAAATACGAATTTGGAAAGGCCGAGATACGGCGCGAAGGAACGGATGTGACCATCGTCAGCTGGTCGAATACGGCGAACCTTGCTGTTGAAGCCGCTAACGCGCTCTCCGGTCAAGGCGTCAGCGCGGAAGTTATTGACCTTCGCAGCCTGTGGCCTTGGGACAAGGAAGCCGTGCTCAAAAGCGTCGCCAAGACCGGTCATCTGGTCGTTGCGCATGAATCGGTTGCCGTCGGTGGCTTTGGGGCGGAAATCGTTGCGACGGTCGCCGAAAAGGCTGGCCATACATTAAAAGGACCGGTACGCCGCCTCGGCGCGCCACGGTCACTGGTGTCCTATGCGCCAAATCTCGAAGATATGCTGCGTGTTACCTCGGAAATGATGGTCACGGCGGCGCAAGAAACTCTGAAAAAGGCAAGTTAATGATTAAAAATGAAATGACAGGCGGTGAAGCGCTGGTTCGTATGCTGCTCGCACATAAAGCCGGTCCTATGTTTGGTATGGGAGGCTTTCAGCTTCTGCCATTCTATGACGCGGCGAGACGCTTGGGGCTTAACCACAATCTGATCAACGATGAACGTTGCGCGGTATTCGCGGCTGATGCCTATGCAAAGGTATCGAACCGAGTTGGTTTAGTGGATGCAACACTGGGGCCGGGGGCAACAAACCTTGTAACCGGTCTGGTGGAGGCCTTGAACGCGGGTTCTCCGATGGTAGCCATTATCGGTGACGCGCATCGCGATCATGCGGGCAAAAACATGACGCAGGAAACCGATCAGGTGTCCATTCTTCGTCCTGCCTGCAAGGAACTCCTTAAAATCGAGGCAATTCACCGTATTCCGGAAATCATGCGCCGTGCCTTTGCCGTTGCCACATCAGGCCGGCCCGGTCCTGTCGTTGTAAATGTGCCCGAAGACGTTGCCCATGGGACTTATAATTTCGAGCCGGAAGAGTTTGAGGTTGATGGCGCTCATTCCATGATGCCAGCACTTCGCTGCCGTCCGGATGCAGAGATGGCAGCAAAAGCCGCGGCTATGATTGCAACGGCGAAGCGACCCATGATACTCTGCGGCGGCGGTATCCATATTTCCGGCGCGCAAGAGGAAGTTACACGATTGGCGGAGGCTTGCAGTATCCCTGTCGCCCATACGCTTACGGGTAAAGGGTCAATTGCCTGTTCAAATCCGCTGAGTGCGGGTCTTTTTGGTCGTTACGATCGTATTGCAAATGACCTGATAGCCGAAAGTGATTGTCTGCTGGTGGTCGGGTGTAAGCTAGGTGAAATTGCCACTAAGCGATACACGATCCCGGAGGCCAATGGGCCGGTTATTCATCTCGATATCGTTGCCGAGGAAATGGGGCGGACGTATGAACCAGCATTGAAACTTTGGGGCGATGCTAAGTCCGGGTTGAAAGATCTATACGACCTGCTGGAAAACGGCGCCGGTGAACAGCGTCAAATGCGCGAAGACTATATTGCGGAAATCCCCGAGAAAATGGCTGCCTGGCGGGATGATGTGTCGGAGCGTCTTAATTCAGATGAAACGCCGGTTCATATGGCGCGGCTGATCACTGAAATCAATAAACTGCTGCCAGCAGATGGTTATCTTATTGCCGACGGCGGGTTTGCCGCACATTGGGGTGGATTGCTTTTCGATACTAAAAAGGCAGGCCGGGCATTTGTTCCGGATCGGGGATTTGCCTCAATCGGATACGGTTTGCCGGGATCGATGGGCGTACAGCTGGCCGAGCCAGAGGCAATCGTTGTCGGGATTACCGGCGATGGCGGCTTTAATATGGTTCTGGGTGAGCTTGAAACAGCCCGTAGAATGAACCTTGGTGTGACCATTATTGTCGTTAATAATGCCGCGTCAGGATATGTTAAGGCTCTGCAGCATCTGATGTATGGGGATGGCAACTACCAGTCTTCGGAATTGTCGGAAACCAACTATGCCAATGTCGCGAATGCTATGGGATGTCACGGAGTCCGCGTCGAAAGCCCGGATCAGTTGGAAGCCGCATTGCTCAGCGCATTTGCGGAAAAAGATCGCCCAAGTGTAGTCGATGTCGTCGTCACGAGAGACCCCGCAAGAATGCTTCCTGCGGTGGATAACAGGACCGTTCAGGTCAAAAAGGGAGACCGCGTGGCATAATGCGCGGTTTATCATAATAGGGAAGGAAAAGACAATGAAACTGTATGCTTTGCTTGCGTCCGCCTTAATCGGCGTTGCCAGTATTTCGCCGTCATATGCGGCCGATTATAAGTCAGAATATAAGGTCTCAACAGTAGTACCTGCGCCATTTCCATGGGGGCTAGCTGCTGACAAATGGATTGAGCTTGTGCGGGAGCGTTCTGACGGCCGGATTAATATGAAAGCTTATCCCGGCACACAGCTAGTGGCCGGTGAGCAGACCAAGGAATTTACCGCGGTACGTAAGGGTGCAATTGACATGTCTGTCAGCTCCACCATTAACTGGTCGCCACAAATTCCGGAAATGAATATCTTCGCATTGCCGTTCCTGATCCCTGATTACAAGGCGATGGATGCTCTGACCGGCGGTCCCGTTGGTGAGGAAATTTTTGAGATTGTTCGCTCCAAAGGTGTTGAGCCTCTGGCATGGGCTGAAAACGGATTTCGGGAACTGACTAACTCCAAAAGGGTTGTTCGGACGCCAGCTGATCTGGAAGGCATGAAAATCCGCGTGGTCGGTTCTCCGCTCTTTAATGACACATTCACGGCTTTCGGTGCAAACCCGGCGCAGATGAGCTGGGCGGATGCAAAGCCGGCTCTGACAACCGGTGCGGTCGATGGTCAGGAAAATCCGCTGACGATCTTTACCATCGCCAAAATGCACCTTGTCGGCCAGAAATATGTCACGACTTGGGGATATGTTGCGGACCCGCTGATCTTTGCGGTTAGCCACAGAGTGTGGAAAGATTTTACTCCTGAAGATCAGGAAATCCTTCGTCAAGCAGCGATTGATGCTGGTGCGTATGGCATCGAAGTGGCGCGTACAGGCCTGACCGAAGGCGATGACTCTCTTTATAAGTCGATTGAAGGTCTTGGTGTGACAGTGACGCATCTCACGGATGAAGAACGGCAACAATTTGTCGATGCGAGCCGTGGCGTGTATGAGAAATGGACGGAGATTGTCGGTCCGGATCTGGTGAAGAAAGCGGAAGAAAGCGTTGCTAACCGCTAATTCGCTTTATTAAATATGGTGAGCCGGAGGGAGAGACACCGCAGTTGCGGAAAGTGGCCCTCCGGCTTCTATAAGGTAAGTATGAGTTCATGGAACAAGAAAACGCCGAAGAAACAGACGACAATCTGCAAGAAAAACATCCGTTTCGAATAGAGGAGGCGGTTGGTGCCCTTGCGATGGGATTGATTTGTCTCATCAGTATCCTGAATGTTGTTGTTCGATATGCAACGAATGTCTCTTTTGCTTTCACGGAGGAATATTCGGTTTTCCTTCTGGTGATTGTTACCTTCGTAGGAGCGGGGTTGGCCTATACCAATAAGGGCCATATCTGTATCAGCATTCTTGTGAACCGGGCAGGCCCCGGCGGTAAATTCTTGCTCAATTCTGTTGCCTTCATCTCATCCGCAGGCATGTTCGCTCTGCTCGCCTATTACGGTTCGGATCTGGCTATTGATGAGTATCTATTTGAAGAAACATCCCCGGCGCTTGGTTATCCCACATGGATTTATACCATGTGGCTCCCATTGCTTTCGATTGCGGTTCTTTTCCGCATTTTTCAGGTGCAATGGAATGAACTAAGGAATAAGACATGAGCGCACATGTCATTCTCCTCGGATCATTTTTCCTCATTCTAATATCCGGGGCACCGATTTCAGTAGCGCTTGGACTGTCCGGTGTCATTGCCATATTCTTTGGCCTCGATATGGATGCCGTCGCGAATATGAGCACCATTACCTACGCCAGTATCGCCAAATACCCCTTGATCGCCATCCCGCTGTTTATTCTGACGGGCATGATTTTCGAGAGATCGGGTGTAGCGGAGAGACTGGTCGAATTATCACGGGCGATTGTCGGGCCAAGGCGCGGCGGCCTCGCGCTAGTTGCTATTCTGGTTTGTCTTATTATGGGCGGTATGTCCGGATCAGGGCCCGCGGATGCAGCCGCGGTCGCAACCGTCATGATCCCTAGCATGTTGAAGGAAGGATACCCACGCGCGTTTTCTGCAAGCATCATTGCCGCGTCTGCCTCCACTGCTATCCTGATTCCGCCGTCCATCGCACTGATCGTTTACTCGATCATGGTGCCGGGTGTCGATTTGCGGGCCTTATTCGCCGCCGGACTGTTTCCGGGGCTACTCGCAGGATTGGCCGTTGCGATACCGGCACTTATCATTAGTCGCCGAAAAGGGTTTGGCGCTATCGATTCTGGACGTCCACCGCTTGGAAAGAGCTTCGTTCGGGCATTGCCGGGTCTATTTGCGCCAGTCATTATCCTGGGGGGGCTGAGGAGCGGATTATTTACCCCGACGGAGGCCGCTGCAGTCGCAGTCTTTTACGGTTTGATCGTCGGTCTATTCCTGCACCGTTCCATGAATATGCGGGACATTTACAATGTCCTTGCCGAAGCCGCACAGATTTCTGCGGTTGTGATGATCATTATTTCGCTCGCCGGAATATTTGCTTTTGCCGGGTCTATCCTTGGTACCTTCGACGCGGCGGCGAGCCATATACTGTCAATCTCGGATTCACCGATGGTTGTTCTCATCTTGGTGATGGCAATTATCTTGCTTGCCGGAATGGTTCTCGATGGGGTGTCGATCTATTTGATCGCCCTGCCATTGCTTATGCCGATTATGGCGACACTCGGGTGGAACCAGGTATGGTTTGGCGTTTTGATGGCCATGAACGTTGCGATTGGCCAATTTACACCACCGGTTGCCGTTAATTTGATGGTAACGGCGAAGATCGCCAACGTACCGATTGAGGCGACGATGCGGTGGGTATTTTGGCCTATTGTCGCGATGATCGGTTCCGTCGGGTTGGTTATCGCTTTTCCATCGATCGCGCTATGGCTGCCAACCGTGCTCGGATATAAAGTGTGATTTTCTTCGCGCCGGCGAGAACCTTCTATCGATCCAGATGACAATTCCGCCCGTCCATGACATGATTATGGACGGTGTATGTGAATAACGAAGGGTGATGTCATGCGGTGGCGGGGCAGACGGCGTAGCGACAATATCGAAGATAGGCGTGGACAGACAAGTACTGGAGGCCTCGGTCGGGGCCGGGGAATGCCAATACGGCTACCAAGAGGTCGTGGCGGCAAACTCGGCATTGTCGGTATTCTTGTCGTCGTTGGCATCTCACTCTTTCTTGGTATCGATCCAACGGCCCTGCTGCAGGGGGGCATACAATCTGGCGGAATGCAGTCGCAGCCTCAACCGAAAATAAGCCGTTCCGGGGCTGATGATGAACTCAGCAAGTTTGTCTCTGTCGTATTGGCAGATACGGAAGATACCTGGCACGCATTATTCGAAAGCGCAGATCGGCGCTATCAGGAGCCGGCGCTGGTCCTCTTTTCCGATGCCGTGCAGTCCGCGTGCGGTTTCGCACAATCTGCTATGGGCCCGTTTTATTGCCCAGGAGACCAGAAAGTTTACCTCGATCTGGCTTTTTTTCAGGAATTGCATGATCGGTTTGGCGCTCCGGGTGACTTTGCGCAAGCCTATGTGATTGCGCATGAAGTAGGACATCATGTTCAGACATTGCTCGGCATCTCCCAGAAAGTTCACGAGCAAAGAGGCCAAGTAGGTAAGGTTGAAGGCAATAAACTATCAGTTCGCCTTGAGTTGCAGGCCGACTGCTTTGCCGGAATTTGGGCATATAATGCTGATCGTTCACGTAATCTTCTGGAGGCAGGAGATATAGAGGAAGCCCTTAATGCGGCCACGGCGATCGGTGATGATCGGCTGCAGAAGCAGTCCAGCGGCCGGGTCGTGCCGGATTCCTTTACGCACGGGTCGTCAAAGCAGCGTGTGAAGTGGTTTATGACCGGGTTTGAAAATGGCGACGTCCGTAAATGTGACACCTTCAGCACGAACAATTTATAGATAATCATCTATTACAGTTCCATACATGAGCCAAAGAAAAACCCCGCTGCGCGGAATAACGTTTGCGCAACGGGGTGTTTTTCAACCTTTAGAGTCAGATCCAGGTCTTACTGGAACAGGTAGTTCGGTAGCCACAACGCAATTGCCGGGAATAGGACAATCAAGAACAGTCCGGTCAATTCGACAAGAGTATAGGGGCCAACCGACCAGTAGATATCCTTCATTGTTACATCTGGAGGGGCAACGGATCTTAAGTAGAACAAGTTGAACCCGAACGGTGGCGTCATATAGCTGATTTCCATCATCACTACGAACAGGATGCCAAACCAAACCGGATCAAACCCGTGGCTTGCGACCAGTGGCAGGAAGACGGGCAGGGTAATCAGCATAATACCGACAGGATCCAGCACCATTCCGAGTAGGAACAGAACAAACATCATGAAGGCGAGAGCACCCCATTTCCCACCGGGAATTTGTTGAGTCATATGGGTAATGAATTCTTCGGCACCCATTGCGGTATAGGCCATGGAATAGGCATGTGCCGCAAACACGATCCAGGTAATGATTGTCGTGAGACGGAAAGTCCGAAGCGAGGATTCCGAAATTACCTTCCATGTCAGTTTACGGTTTATCGCGCTGGCAACCAATGCACCAAAGACCCCAACTGCGGCGGCCTCCGTCACGGTAGCATAGCCACCAAATATTGCGCCAAGAACGATGAAGATGATGAAAATCGGCAGGAAAACCGAACGCAACGCGCGCAGCTTTTCTCCCCAATCTGCTCGTTCTTCTTTTGGTAGAGATGGCCCTAAATGAGGCTGGAACCAGCATCTGACCCCGATATAGATGGATACCAGAGCAAAAAGAAGCAAGCCCGGGAACACACCGGCAGCGAACAATTTGCCAACCGAGACTTCGGTAATAAGCGCATAAAGAACCATAAGGATCGACGGCGGGATCAATATGCCCCAACCGCCACCGGCGTTGATGGCGCCAAGGGCAAGACGTTTATCGTAGCCTCTGTCGAGCATTTGCGGCAGGGCGATCGTCCCCATTGTCACAACAGCCGCGCCGGATATTCCCGACATGGCCGCGAAGATTGTACAAATACCGACAGTACCGATGGCGAGGCCGCCTTTCACCCCCCCCCACCATAAATGCATCATTCGGTAAAGGTCATGCGCGACACCGCTTCGTTCCAGCAGCATGGCCATGAAAACATAGAGCGGTATCGCAATGAGTGAGGATGTCTCCATCAAATCCCACATTTTCGAAGCGATCAGATAAAAGGCAATCGGGCCCTGTTCGAAATAAAGAAAGATAATCGACAGCCCACCAAGGACGAAAGCGAGCGGCACTCCGAGCATGATAAACAGGAACAAGAGGCCGAAAAAGAGGAGGGTAAGAACCTCAATACTTAGGAGATCATACATTAAACAGTTTCCTTTTCGTCATGCTCATCATCCTGTATCGGACCAAAGGCGGTTTCATCAACTTCGATGCCGCAAAGGATCATGATGTCAGCTATCAGCTTTACAATTCCTTGTAACAGCAGCAGGAATGCAGCGACGAAAATCATCGATTTCGATGGCCATATAGCCGGTCGCCAAGTGGTTTCATAACTGACTTCAAGGCGGGCGATGCTATCAGATGCCATCGAATAGGCCTCAGTAAGCAGGACGCCGAGGAAAAGGAAAAACAGGAAGGACGTTGCGATGTCAGTCAGCGCTTTCTGCTTTTTTGTGAAGTTGCCATAGAAAAGGTCGACATTGACGTGATCGCGCCTGGCGAGCAGATAACCGCCGCCGATAATTGCGTATATACCGAACACAATTTTTGATGCTAACGCGGACCAAGATATTGGACTTTGCGTTATATAACGCATAATTACGTCGCTGAGCAGCAATACAAACAAAATGAGAACGGCATAACTTGCGAGCCGACCGATCTTGGCGTTTGTATTCGTTACTGCGCGAGCAAAAGCTGTTAAGGCAGCCATGATATTCTCCCGTAAAAATTGACTAAAGCGACTTGCTAGTGTTCACTAACAAGCCCAATCAATCCCAAAAAAGGTCAAGTTTACCGTCGTCTCACCGCAACCCGCTGCTGCATTTGCAACGAATTGCGGATGAGATTAAGTTAGCTTGTGCCAAATTTTTGACAGATAAAATGGGCCTTATACGTAGCCCATGCCCTTGAGGAAACTGGTAAGCATTTCGCTTGCTTTTGTCGCGTTTCCGCCCTTGGCACCTTCTTCAGCCAGAATTGCCGCTGATGCCTCAGCGAATTTCTTCTGAACATCAGCCGGGAACTGAGCAACTGTTATATTCTGCTCTGCGAAGCCTTTTGACAGGGCAAGCTTCTCTTTATACTGATACTCGGTTGTGCGTTTCCAGAAACGCATGTCGAGAAGTGTGAAGAACTCTTTGCGGAGTTCCGGTGACAGGTTATCAATTGCCTGTTGATTCATGATCAAGGTGTCAACCGCTAGACCTAGAGTTGGCTTCATATGGAATTTGGCAACTTCCCAGAGGCTCATGGACATAGCGCCCTGTGCAGCGCCCCAATGTGCGCCGTCAACAACCCCGCTGGCCAGGCTCGAATACAGTTCAGGGCCGGCAACATATTGCGTTGACGCACCCGCGGCTTCCAGGAATTTCTGGTAGCTACCGGAAGAACGCAGTTTCAGTGTTGAGAAGTCATCAATGGAATTGATCTCTTTTGAAACAACCAGCTCCGTCGGATAGACTTTTTCGGCGCGGCTTACGACGCCATGAACCGCGAGGTCTTCGTTGAACAGATCCTCGAAACCCATGTTCTTGAGGAAATGAGCAAACTCCCATGGCTCACGGAAAGTGCCCGGAACACCAAGAGCAATACCTGCTGTCGGGGCTTCACCCAGGATATAGCCGGGAGAGATTGTGCCCATTTCAACCACTCCTTTACGGACGATGTTGAAGATTTCACCGCCTTTTGCAAATTCACCTGCACCAAAGAGCTGCAGTTCAAACTGCCCATCGGTGTTTTCTTTAAGTTCTTTTGCGATTAAGGCGAGGCTGTCGCCATAGGAAGAGGATGCCTTTGGCCAATGCGACTGCACCTTCCATGTGACCTTCTCGGCTGCTGCTGCTTTGCCGATGAAGGCTGGAGCAGCGAGTGCAGCTGCACCGCCTGCCAATGCGCCGCGCCGACTGATTACATTCGTTTCTTTTGTCATGATATTTCTCCCGTTGTGCGTTTGTACTGCCCTGTTAAAACAGTCAAATTATTGTTATCTTGCCGCAACTATCTTTTATCGGGAATAAGCATTATCGCATCGACCTGTTCACTGAAATTAGCATCAGTTTGTTTTTTAATAGGCCTGCAACAATACATTCCAATTTTATGGTATAATAAAGAATTCTGATTTACAAGCCGTTGCGTAACCTCATCGCTAATACTCGAAGGTGCCAGAAAGGGTGTTGGCCATTAAGGGTTGAATTTGAGCTCGATCTATTCAGCAAATAATTTTCTTACATCTTCTGCTGTTGCTACCGGGCGGCCTATTGCTTCGGCCACTTCGCAGACCTGTCGGATAAGATCTGCATTCCGACCTGCGCGCTCACCGGTTTTTAAAAACATATTGTTTTCAAATCCGACCCTAACATGCCCGCCCATCGCAAGTGCGGCGCTTGCTGCCGCATGTTCCAGCGGTCCGAACGCGCAAGTAGCCCAAGTTCTGTCAGGCTTCAGGTGGTTCAGGAAGGGGATCAGGTCATGCGGATGAGACGTCTGGTTTGAGGTGTATCGACCGAGCACCAGAATCAGAAAGGGGTTTTCAAATGAAATGATACCCCTCAGACTCCAATGCCTCAAACCTTTGAATATCCTCCGGGGAGTATGGGATGAATTGCGGCATGATTTTAAGCGTGCGCATTTCATTAAAGAATTCCTTCGCTTGCTGTTCTTGCCCATCGGGGACCAATTCCTTGATCGCGAGAGAGGCAGCATCGGGCTTCAACTCAATTACCATATCCATCTGCTGTTGCGGCGCATCTATCCCGACCGCTTCTGTTGTCGCTTGGATCACAAGGGCATCTCCGATCTTGTCTCGAATGGCGGCGATGGCCTCCCGATACTTTGTGACATCCAAAGTGTGCCCTTGTTGATCATCGCGTACATGAAGATGTATCATCGCGGCGCCTTCATTGAGGCAGGCCTCGGCCTCATCCGCCAATTCCGGTGGGGAAATTGGCAGCATCGGGTGGTCCTGCTGCGTTTTTCTCGCACCATTCGGTGCGACCGTCATAATAACCGGGGAAAGGGAGGATTGCGCATCCATGTAAGATTTTTCCTGAACTCGAAGTAATAACGTCCTGTTTGTACTTTACGCTATATATGATCCCAATGTTTTCGTTAACTGAGAAACAGGCATCCAATTTGCACATTGGATTGATGCAGTTTGAAATGTTCACGCCTCGGCACTTGCCGATAGTGTCAGATATGGGTATTGACTACGCACAAGTTTTTTAATCGGGTTAAATATTTGGATATGCGAGTAGGCTTGGATGCTTAATTCCTGCCTCCGCATAAAATCGCCCCCTCAGTGAAAAGGACAAGAATAATGCTGAAAGACGTTGTAATTTGTGAACCAGTAAGGACACCTGTGGGCCGCTTTGGTGGCCAGTTCAAGGACCTCCATGCTCATGAATTGGGTCGGACTGTAATCGAGGGATTATTAGCCCGCTGCGATGGTCTTAAGGATCGCGTCGAAGACGTAATCTTCGCTCAATGTTATCCTTCGATGGATGCTCCGGCGCTTGGCCGTGTTGTTGGGCTGGATGCCGGCCTTCCGATAACCATAGGCGGTTATCAGCTAGACCGCCGATGCGGATCCGGTCTTCAGGCGATCGTTAATGCGGTTATGCAGGTGGCGACAGGTGGTTCATCCGTCGTGATCGCGGGCGGGGCGGAATCCATGTCAAATGCGCCTTTTTACTCCACAGCGGGTCGCTGGGGAATTAAGGGAACATCTCTTGAATTCCACGATGCACTTGCCCGCGGCCGCGTGACCGCCGGTGGCATTAATTTCCCTGTTCCCGGCGGTATGCTGGAAACGGCTGAAAACCTCCGCAAGAGCCATTCCGTTCCGCGTGATGAGCAGGATAGCTTCTCGGTGGAATCCCATCGTCGAGCGGTGGCTGCGCAAGAAGCGGGACGCTTCGATGAGGAAATCATTCCGGTGACCGTAAAGGGCCGGAAAGGGGATACGGTCTATGACAAAGATGAGCATCCGCGACCGGAAGCGACAGAGGAAAGTCTTGGCAAACTGCGCCCCATTCGTCTCAAACAGGACCCGGATTCGACCGTCACCGCCGGTAATGCGAGTGGACAGAATGATGGCGCTTCGGCCTGTGTCGTCACGACGCGAGCGATATCAGAAGAGCTTGGCCTCAAACCCTACGGTAGTTTGGTAAGCTGGGCGGTTGCAGGCGTAGGACCGGAAATCATGGGTATCGGGCCTGTTCCGGCAACAGCGAAAGCACTGGATCGTGCGGAACTTGGCCTGAAAGATCTGGACCTGATCGAGTTGAATGAGGCATTTGCCGCACAGGTTCTTGCTTGCACTCGCGACTGGAAGTTTGAAAAATCCGACTTTGAGCGGATGAATGTAAACGGCTCCGGTATCTCTCTAGGGCATCCGGTTGGCGCAACAGGCGGTCGTATTTTAGCGACATTACTTCGGGAGATGGAGCGACGGGATGCTCGCTATGGCCTTGAGACCATGTGCATTGGTGGCGGTCAGGGATTGGCGGCGATTTTCGAACGCGCGTAAAATCAACCATATTACATTTTCGGAAGGCGCAGCCCATGGCTGCGCCTTTCTTCGTTCTCACCTAATTATTTATCTGGTATTATCTCTCCAAATCCTCGTGACCTGCATCACATATATGCAATAACTGAAAATTATAGTTGAATGAACGTTCAATAATAAATATTTCGGACGCATTCATTCATCGGAAGCTTTCAATTTTTATCAGGATTTATGGATGACTAGAATTTCCAGGCATGTTGAAGAAACTGTACTCCCGATAACCAAAGACTTCCTCACTACGCTTCAAATGGTCACCTACCCAACGCATCAAGCGGTACTGACAAAAGGATCGGTAAATTGAAAATGTTAAATATAGCGAGCAAATCTGGGCAATTTGCCGGCCGTAAGGCGGCGAGCTTTTTTATCATCGGAATAGCTATGCTGATTCTGTCGGTCTTCTCAAACGTTGCAATCGCTCAGTCTGGACCTCCAGCGGTTACCGTTGCCAATCCTTTGCAACGTGAAATCGTCGAGTATACGGAATTCACGGGACAATTTGCGCCGGTCGAATATGTCGAACTCAGATCGCGTGTTAGCGGATATTTGCAGGAGATTAAATTTACAGATGGCCAGATCGTCAATAAGGGCGACCTGCTGTTCTTGATTGATCCACGTTCGTTTGAAGCTTCTCTTACCTCTATGCGGGCGCAACTGGCACAGTCGCTTGCGCGTGTCGATTTGGCAGACAAGCAGCTTGAACGTGCGTCCAAATTGCGGGAAAAAGACTTTGTCGCATCCAGCACCTATGACGAAAGAGTGCAGGAAAAGCGGGTAGCCGCAGCCGCCGCCGAGATTGCACGCGCAGATATCGCAACAGCTGAACTGGATCTAGAATTTACTAAGATACTCGCGCCGATAACCGGTCGGATCAGTCGGCATGAAGTCAGTGTCGGCAATCTTGTAAGTGGTGGCGATGGCAGTGGAAATACACTCCTCACCACGATTGTGTCGATCGATCCAATATATTTTGACTTTGATATGAGTGAATCTGCTTTTCTAGGGTATCAGCGCGCTGTTCAGTCAGGGACGCTTCAGTCCACGCGAGAAGCTATTCCGGTTTTTGCGCGGCTGACAGATGAGCCAGATTGGCCACGGGAAGGGACGCTTGATTTTGTAGATAACCAAGTTGACAGAACATCCGGAACGATCCGCATGCGTGCCGTTTTTCCCAATAAGGACGGATTCTTGACGCCGGGGCAGTTTGGTCGAATCCGGGTTCCGGGTTCAGACAAGTACACTGCCTTGTTGATACCAAAGGAAGCTATCGTATCTGATCAGTCTAACAAGATAGTTATGACTGTCACCGAAGATGGAACTGTTGTTCCTAAAGTTATTCGTCCGGGACCGACATATGACGGTTTGCGGATCATTCGAACCGGGCTTGAGCCAGGCGATCGGATTATTATTGATGGCCTAATGCGCGCTCGTCCTGGAGCCAAAGTCACTCCGCAGGATGGTGAAATCAAAGGTGCCGGCGAACGGCGTCCAGGGTAACAATTATGAAATTTTCCCATTTTTGCATAGACCGCCCGATTTTTGCCGCTGTTCTTTCTATCCTTGTCACAATCATCGGGCTCGTTGCATATGTGACGTTGCCTGTGGCGCAATATCCGGAGATCGCGCCGCCAACTATCGAAGTTCGCGCAACTTATCCCGGCGCGTCTGCGGATGTCGTCAGTGATACAGTTGCCACTTTGCTTGAGCAGGAAATTAATGGCGTTGAAAACATGCTCTACATGTCGAGCCAGGCCACCGGCGATGGCCAACTCTCGTTGCAGATAACCTTTGAACTGGGAACAGACCTGGATACGGCGCAAGTCCTTGTCCAGAACCGGGTGGCGATTGCTGAGTCAAGATTGCCGGAGGAAGTACAGAGAACCGGCGTGACGGTGCGTAAAAACTCTCCCGATTTAATGATGGTTATCCATCTCAGCTCTCCCGACGCCAGCCGTGATCTCCTCTATATTTCGAATTATGCGACATTGCAGATCAAAGATGTGCTTGCGCGTCTTGACGGCGTTGGCGATGTACGCGTCTTCAGCGCACGGGATTACGCCATGCGCATCTGGCTGGACCCCGATCGCATCGCGGCACGAGGCCTGACTGCAGGTGATGTCGTGGCGGCTCTTCGGGCGCAAAATGTGCAGGTTGCATCGGGTGTTCTTAACCAGCCCCCTGTTCCAACCTCGGCAGCCTTCCAGATTAATGTGGAAACGTTAGGCCGGTTGGAGACTGTTCGGCAATTTCGCAATATTGTCGTTCGTGCCGATGCCGACGGACGCGTTACCCGGCTTGAAGATGTCGGGCGAGTGGAACTCGGCGCTCAGGATTATACAACGAACGGCTATCTTGATACGCGGGAGGCCTTGCCGCTTCTGATTTTTCAGCGGCCGGGTTCCAATGCCTTGGAGACTTCAGATCGTTTGATCGCGACCATGGAAGAACTTTCGAAATCTTTTCCGGAAGGATTGCAATATGACATCATCTACAATCCGACTGAATTTATTCAGCAGTCCGTGGACGCGGTGGTCGATACAATATTTGAAGCCGCGGTTCTGGTTGTTCTGGTCATCCTCCTCTTTTTGCAGTCCTGGCGTGCATCGGTTATCCCGATTATTGCCATTCCGATATCACTGATTGGGACTTTCAGTGTTTTGGCCGCATTTGGATATTCGCTGAATAATCTGTCATTGTTTGGGCTTGTCCTTGCGATTGGTATTGTTGTTGATGATGCAATCGTCGTTGTGGAAAATGTTGAACGAAATTTACGTCTTGGCATGTCGCCGCGAGATGCAGCGCATGAGACAATGGACGAAGTTGGACCGGCGCTGATTGCCATTGCTCTGGTCTTGTCGGCAGTTTTTGTGCCGGCGGCATTGATTCCAGGCATATCCGGCCAGTTTTTTCGCCAGTTCGCAATTACTATTGCAGCGGCGACCCTCATTTCCGGATTTGTCTCACTCACTCTCAGCCCGGCACTTTGTGCAATCCTATTCAAAGCGCAACGCGATGAGAAACCGGCTGGCCAGCTTGCACGGCCTTTTTTCGCGTTCTTTAATGCCTTCAATTCTGGATTTGACAAGTTATCGAACGGTTATGGTGGATTGACCCGCCGGCTTGCCCGAATGGTTGTTGTTGTGTTTATAGTTTACGGCGGACTTATTGCCCTTACAGTCTGGCAGTTTGACCGCGCGCCTACCGGGTTTATCCCACAGCAGGATCAGGGCTATCTCATTACAGTTGTGCAGCTCCCTCCGGGCGCATCACTGGAGCGGACAGACGCTGTAATGCGTAAAGCGGCGACAACTCTTCTCGATATCCCGGGTGTGGCTCATGTGATCCCGTTCGCGGGACTCGATGCGGCGACATTCACAAATGCATCGAATGCGGGCGCGATCTTTTCTTCGCTTGACGCCTTCGGCGTAAGAGAGCGAGACGGGATTACGCTTCAGCAAATAATTGGTGAACATTTCAAGCGGCTTGGCGGAATTCAGGAAGCGTTCTTCATTACGATTGCGCCGCCACCAGTGCGTGGAATCGGTAATGCAGGCGGCTTCAAGATGATTGTGCAGGATCAGCGCGGTCGTGGTCCCCAAGCGCTTGAAACTGCGGTACAGGAGCTTCTCGTGGCGGCGAACCAATCGCCTGAAGTGCGGAATGTGTTTACACTTTACAATACGAAAACTCCCAAGCTTTATGCCGATATTGACCGGGTAAAAGCGGAAATGCTGAGTGTATCGACAGGTGATATTTTCGAGACGCTAGAAGTATATCTTGGGTCTTCCTTCGTCAATGAATTCAATTATCTTGGTCGAACCTACCGCGTTACGGCACAGGCAGACGGTAATTTCCGTCAGGATATTGAGACTATTGCCAATATGAAGACCCGAAATGCACAAGGCGAGATGGTCCCAATCGGCTCTGTTGCGACTTTTGAGGATCGTACCGGCGCTTACCGGGTGCCGCGTTATAACCTTTATCGCTCTGCTGAGGTGCAGGGAAATGTTGCTCCCGGATTTTCGACCGGGGAGGGGCTGGCGGCTATGGAAACATTGGCGCAGGACATTCTGCCCGATGGCTTTGGCTTCGAATGGACGGAACTGGCATTGCAGGAGAAGCTTGCCGGAAACAACGGCCTTCTTGCATTCGTTGCGGCTGCGGTGTTCGTTTTCCTGTTGCTTGCCGCTCAATATGAAAGCTGGACCCTGCCGCTTGCTGTCATATTGATTGTCCCAATGTGTTTGCTCGCGGCGGTCAGCGGGCTTCAATTTAGGGGGATAGATGTAAATATCTTGGCCCAGGTGGGATTTGTTGTGCTTGTCGGTCTTGCGTCGAAAAATGCAATTCTTATTGTTGAATTTGCCCGGCAGGCAGAAGCGCAAGGCAAGAGTCGTGTAGAGGCGGCTGCGGAAGCGGCCAGAACGCGGTTGCGGCCGATCTTGATGACTTCTTTTGCCTTTATCTTTGGTATGGTTCCGTTAGTAATCGCAACAGGTGCCGGTGCCGAGATGAGACAGGCCCTTGGAACATCCGTGTTCTTTGGGATGCTGGGCGTGACACTGTTCGGTCTTATCTTTACGCCGGTCTTCTATGTTGGCGTCCGTTGGCTTAGTGACTTGCGCCGCCGCCAACAGTCAGTGAAAGCCGAATAGAAAGAGCCGTAAAAAGTCTATCACTATCAAGGCCGCGCTATTTATATTGCGCGGCCTTTTTTAAAGCCCAAGTGGGTGGCGGCTATAAAATGAGGCGCTGAGGAGAGATATTCCGACGGCGAGCAGAAGGCCACCTCCGGCCAGTGCCGCGCTATTTGTAAGGATCTGCCAAAGAGGATTATTAGCGTTTGTCGCTTTTGCCGCTTTTTGCCGGGCGGCAATCGCTAGAAAAGCGAGCAGGGCAACAGCCATCCCGGTTCCGAAAGACATTGCGATTACCGCACCGATACCCGCAAGCGGTAAACCCATAGCCTTTGCCAATACTAAAACAAGGACGGCGCCAGTACAGGGGCGAAGCCCGATGGCCAGAATAACGCCGATTGCAGATCGAACACTGTTGATTTGCTCTATCTGCTCTCCGCTTGGCATGTGGGCATGGCCACAGCAGTCATCATGAAGATGATCATGGGCAGAGTGATCGCCAGTATGTTTTTGCGTCATGTATCGGCTAAAAAGTTGGCGGGCCGTCCGCAATATCAGCAGCGCACCTATGCCCGCAACCAGCAGATAACTAAGCCGCTCACTCCATGCTACAGCAGAACTGGTCTCTCTGGGGATCCATCCGGCGATGTAAATCAGTCCGTAGACAAGAAGTATTGCAACTATTCCCTGACATAGGGCAGCCGCAGCAGCAATACCTACACCGCGCCCTACCCTATGTGGGTGTGTGAGCAGATAGGTTGTCAGGACAATTTTGCCATGTCCGGGTCCAGCCGCATGAAATATTCCGTAGAGAAAACTTCCCAATACCAGACTCCAGGCAGCGTTCATTCCGCCAGAGGCAGACAGCGCTTTCAAGGCGATTAGCAATTCTTCATGAAAGGCGCGTTGCTGTATCATGATCCAGCTTACCAGACGTGACCATGCTGATGGTTCAAGCGTGCCAGCTGCTGCAAGTGCTGAAGGAACGATCAAATGGGATAAGGTCGCTACGCAAAGGAAGAGACAGATGCTAGCAACTATTCCTCGGGACATGTGAGACTGACGCGTTCTGCAAAAAAGGATCCCAAGCCTGTCTCCCCGCGTTGCGATGAATCAAGCATCGCAGCTTGCGCTACCGCACTTGGGTTCGGGTTGGGCGGTGTCAATTTATACTCACATCCGTCAGGTGCACCAGAGATGATGACCGGCATGTCGATTTCCGCATGCAGCATATCCACATAGTAAGTGGGATCAAAAATGGCATAGGAGAAGTTTTTCCCGGCGACGGAAACAGGCTCTTCAAAGGGGGTAACAAAAGACATTTCCAGACGCTTATCGACCATTCTTGTCGACATATCGGTTACGGGCTTAAGTTTGAGGGGTTTCTCCTTGATCATTGCTTCGGTGAAATATCCATACTCTTTCAGATGCTCCATATTCACCTTCAGGATTTCATCGAGCTCTTCCTGGTTTGGCGTGCCATCGCCGTTACGGTCCGTTCCTTCCACAGCGTAGGCCGTGTAATAGTCGTCGAATAGCCATGTCTGATGCAGGCCATAGGCTCGTCCGGTGTCATCAAACAGGATTTTGATCGTCATGTCGGTCCAAACATGAGGGTGCGCAAAGACGAGCTGCGTCGGTGTCAAAAGAAAGAGACCGAATATAATGATCAACAAACGCATACAAAATTCCCGATATGAACGCAACTGAACTGGATATAGTGTATCTATTCCCGATTAGAACCGCCAACTACTTTCTATGGTAGCAATCACAGGGAACCCTATACCTATACATTCTGGCCGTTTAAAGGCGTAGATGTTAATGCGCGGCGGTGGGCGGTATATATTGACGGTGAACGGGCCAATTGCCGTCCGTAGGCCCAGCATTGCCGCTGTCCAAACCACCGCGAAATGAAAAGCGACAAATTCATGATATTGCAGTGATTTGAGAAGGGACGTTTGAGCTTACGAGTTCAGATATGGATTGGCACGAATCCGTTCACGGGCGAGGTTGACAAAGGCCCGGACTTTAGCTGAAACAGAGCGGCCTTCGGGATGGACAATGTGAATGGGCAGGGGGTCTGGCTCATACTCACTCAAAACCGTCTGTAATCCTCCCGATCCCAATTCCGGTCCGATTTGATATGAGAGTACTCGGGTGAGGCCCCATCCGGACTTGGCAGCGGCAATCGCCGCCGGCACAGAATTTACCTGAAATCTCGGCTGGACCTTTACCGTAATGTTATTTTTAAAGCGCCAATCGTTCAAAGGAGAGACGGCATGAGCCGAAACAATCTGATGACGGGAAAGATCAGAGGGACTTTGCGGTAGCCCATGTTTTTCGAAGTAGGATGGACAGGCACAGATTACGCGGCGTACTGATCCGACACGAACTGCAATCTGACTTGAGTCAGAGAGGTGGCCTATGCGTATCGCAATATCGAACCCTTCTTCGACAATATTTGCAACCCGATCAAGGAACGTGGCCTCTATGCTTGCTTTGGGATACTGATCTAGAAATTCCGTCAGCAAGGGTAAAATATAGTGCTGCCCGAACAGGATTGGTGCGGTAATGCGTAAGCGTCCTTTCGGTTCGCGATGCGTGCCTCGGACGGAATCCTTCGCATCCTGAAAGTCGTGGAGAATGCGCTGAGCGTCTTCAAGAAAGGAACGGCCTGGATCGGTCAGTGATACAGCCCGCGTTGTGCGATGAAACAAAAGGACGCCGAGTTCATCTTCAAGCTCTCCGAGTATGCGCGTGACTGAAGGGGCGCTAATACCCAGATTGCGGGCGGCGCTGGAAAAGCCCCCGGCCTCCGCGATTGCGATGAAGATTTCCATGGCGCGTACTTGGTCCAACAGGGTCCTCCAATTATTTCATTTTACGAAATAAATATTTTTATTTTTGCATAATTGTTTTGGAAATATCAGTCAACCATATTCCAGAACACACAAGGACCGTTATTCACAAAATGCTTAAGGAAAGGAAAGTAAAATGTCTAATATACCAACTCCCGCAACGATCGAAGATGCACCGCAGGGTTCACAAGAACTGCTGAAAGCAGTCAAAAAGCAGCTGGGAAGTGTTCCGAACCTGTTCCGTATTGTTTCAAACAGTCCGGCAGCGCTCGGTGGGTATCTTGGTCTCAATGGTGCCCTTGCGCAAGGTAAGCTCAACCCCGCAACACGCGAGCGGATTGCTCTTGCGGTAGCTGAATTCAATGGGTGTGACTATTGCCTTGCCGCTCATAGTTATCTTGGTGAAAAAGTTGCAAAACTCAGTGCTGCTGAAATTCTTGCGAACCGAAAGGGAAGTTCAACAGATGCCAAAGCAGACGCGGCAGTCCGTTTTGCGTTAGAGACTGTCCGTACACGCGGTCAGGTGAATGCAGCGGCAATCGCCAAGGTTAAGGCCGCCGGCTACAGTGATGCGGAAATCGTGGAAATTATCGCGCATGTTGCCCTTAACACCCTGACTAATTATATGAATTCCGTTCTTGGGACAGAGGTTGATTTCCCAGTAGCGGAAAGTCTCGCAGCCTGACAATCGAACCAAGAGGCTCAGGATATAAGCTTGGGCCTCTTTTCATCCCCTAAGGAGAATTGACATGCGCCCCCCGGTTCCCCCTTTTAACCGTGAAACTGCTTTGGAAAAAGTCCGGATGGCAGAAAATAGCTGGAACAGCCGTAACCCTGAGAAAGTGTCTTTAGCCTATACAGAAGACAGTGAATGGCGCAATCGTGATATGTTTGTTACCGGTCGTGCGGAAATCGTTGAATTTCTTACGCAGAAATGGAGGATGGAAAAAGAGTACCGCCTTATCAAGCAACTATTTGCTTTTCACGAAAACAGGATTGCCGTTCGATATGCCTATGAGTTTTGTAATGAAACAGGTCAGTGGTTTCGGGCCTATGGCAACGAGAATTGGGAGTTTGATGATAACGGGTTAATGTCCCGCCGTTACGCGAGCATCAATGATTTGAAAATTTCGGAAAAGGATCGATTGTTTCATTGGCCGCAAGGCACGCGCCTTGCTGACCATCCGGCGCTTGGCGATTTGAATTTATAAGGGAGATGTCCGATGTCCAACTTTGTTTCTGATATTGCCTTCACGCCAGCGGTTAAGATGGTTCAGGCTCGCAAGGGATCCCGGGACACCTATGCGCGCGCAGAAATGAAGGGAATGATGAAGCGCGAAATCACCGATGATCTGGCTGATTTCATCGCCCGTCAGAGAAGTGGATTTCTGGCCAGTGTTTCAAGCGAGGGCGCGCCCTATATTCAGCATCGGGGAGGACCTCCTGGCTTTATAAAGATACTTGGCCCAACGACACTTGGTTTTGTGGATTTCAAGGGAAACAGGCAGTATATTTCGCAGGGTAACTACAGTGAAAATCCGAAAGCTCACCTGTTTCTGATTGATTATATGTATCGGCGGCGGGCCAAGTTCTGGGGTGAAGTCACGGTTATTGAAGGCGACCTGGAACTGCAGAGAAAACTAATGCCGACTAACTATAACGGCCACCCTGAGCAAGTCATACAGTTCGAGATTTCCGCATGGGACCTTAATTGTCCACAGCATATTCCGCAACGGTTTGAAGCGGAAGATGTTGAACGGGCGCTGGGCGAACGAGACAGTCACATCGCCAAGCTGGAGGCTGAAATCGCGGCGTTACGTGGGACGGCTGATTAAATCCGGGTTACATTGAGTTGGGTTGTCCCGCGATTACGACGAGAGAAAGCGGCCTCTATATTGAAACTTCTTCGAAATCTAGTACTGCAAAAAGTATGTTGATCCGCTTATCATCATCGGATAGAGGTAGGATAACTCGTTCAATATTCTGAGTATACTTGTTTAATTTTCGGAACATATGATCCGAAAAAAGCGGCCTTTTCATAGAAGCTGCGGTTTGATAGTCCTCTAAAATTTTATTTCTTGCCTCGCCGAAATCAACCTCATCCAGATACATACCTGTGTAGTCCCCGCCAAACATTTCGACTACTCTTGTTCCAACAAGGCGTACCTTTAACCGTGACGTCGGTTCCTCAACATCTATGAGGATTATATGCGGTAATATTTTAGGCATCTCCAAGGGGTCGAAATTTGACCGGGACGGGATACTTCTTCCCTCTCTTTTGGATTCCCAAAGCTGATATGCTTTCTGAAGCATTTCGGACTTAACGTCCTCAATCTTTTTCTCGTCAACCATCATCATTTAGCAATTAGCCGATTTGTGTATACTAGTTAATTATGAGGGGAGTGTACGATCAAATTATAAATAGTTCGGTAATAATAGAACGGTCAATATTACAAATTTCTTAATATAATAAAACAAAAAACACTCAAAAAGTAACCTAAAGTTTAAATACAAATAAATATTTCTCTAATTAAATGCATTTTTTGAATTTCTTCCATTTATATTGATACAAGCTAATGACGCATATATTTTTTTGATAGGTCTGATGACAACGTGACTTTTGATGTGTGCAGGGCGCCGGCATTTGAGGGTGATCGCGAGGCCCTGCACGTTGTTTTAGCTAGGCATTGTCGAAAACTTCGCCAACCCCCTCTGACATGGCGCCGACGATGGTGTCTGCTTCCGTTTTAGTCAAGCAAAGTGGCGGCGCGAAACCGAGGATATCCCCTTGAGGCATTGCGCGCGCGATAACGCCTCGTTTCAGAAGAGCCGCAGCCACCTTTGCGCCTGTCAGCTGGGATGGATCAAGGAATGTTCGTGTTTCTTTGTCCTGGATAAGTTCAACCGCCAGCATCAGGCCCTCTCCGCGCACGTCTCCTACATTTGGATGATCGCCGAGGGCATCGGACATGGCTTTCTTGAAGTAAGGGCCAACGTCACCCGCGTTGGCAACAAGCCCCATGCTGTCGATAAGTTTCAGATTGGCAACGCCTGCGGCCGCGCAAACGGGATGAGCCGAATAGGTCCAGCCATGGCCGATCGCGCCGAATTCATCCGTTCCCTGCTCAAGCACCTTCCAGACCTTCTTCGAAACAATGGAAGCCGACAGCGGTGCATAGGCGGACGTGAGGCCTTTGGCTGACGTGATGATATCCGCTTCAATGCCGTAATGGTCAGAACCGAACATGGAGCCAAGGCGTCCAAACCCGGTGACAACTTCATCTGCGATGAGCAAAATGTCGTATTTTTTGAGAACCGCCTGAATGGCCTCCCAGTACCCGGCCGGAGGAGGAACAAGTCCACCCGTTCCAAGCACAGGTTCTCCGATAAAGGCGGCGACGGTGTCGGGGCCTTCTTTCTGGATAAGAGCATCCAGATTATCCGCGCATTGGCGGGAAAATTCTTCTTCGCTGAGACTCACATCTTCGCGGCGATAGTAATAGGGCGCATCCGTGTGGATAACCTGCGTCAGCGGTAAATCGAATTTCTTGTGGAATAGCTCCAGCCCAGTCAGGGAACCGGTCATTAGACCTGAGCCATGATAACCGCGCCAGCGGGAAATTATTTTTTTCTTTTCAGGACGGCCAAGGACATTGTTGTAATACCAGACCAGCTTGATGTTCGTCTCATTGGCATCAGAGCCGGAAAGGCCGTAATAGACCTTGCTCATATTGTCCGGTGCCCGGTCAATGATCATTTTTGACAGAGTGATCGAGGCTTCCGTGCCATGCCCGACATAGGAGTGGTAATAGGCAAGTTCTTTCGCCTGTGCCGCGATGGCATCGGCAATTTCGGTGCGGCCATAGCCGACATTGACGCAATAGAGGCCAGCAAAAGCATCAAGGAGGCGGGTGCCATCCCGATCTTCAATATGAACGCCAGATCCACCTGTTATGATACGGTTGGACATTTCGCCACGGGCGAATTGCGCAAGATGCGTTGAGGGATGAAAGAAGTTTTCGCGGTCCCATTGGCTGAGTTGATCATTTGTAAGCATTATACTCTCCTGATTAAAAGTGACTGGATTAAGCCCAGTCCCGACAGACATATTTGATATTTGAAAACGCCTCGATCCCGTGACGGGAGCCTTCGCGCCCGAGCCCGGACTGCTTCATCCCGCCGAAGGGGATGGGGGCGCCCGTGACTTTCGTGCGATTGACGCCGATCATCCCAAATTGCAGCGCCTGGCTCAGGCGATAGATACGGGACGGATCCTTTGTATGGACATAGGCCATCAGCCCGTACTCGGTATCGTTTGCGCGGTGAATGACCTCGTCTTCGGAATCGAAAGGCGCGATGGCCGCGACCGGTCCGAATGTTTCGTCATGCATAATTTTGGTGGACGTCGGCACGTCCTTCAAAACGGTCGGTTCGTAAAACAACGGTCCTAGTGCATGGCTCTTTCCGCCGGTCAGAAGGTGTGCGCCTTTTTCCAGGGCATCTTCAACATGTTCTTTCTGTTTGGCGACGGCATTTTTATTCATGAGAGGGCCGATATCTCGATCATCCAGTCCGCGACCAATTGTTAAAGCGGCTGCCTTTTTTGCGAACTTCTGGCAGAAATCGTCATAGACGGATCGCTCCACAAAAAAGCGATTGGCACCCAGGCAATCCTGACCGGACGTAGCGAACTTGGCACCGATACCTTCTTCAACGGCTTTATCAATATCCGCATCTGCAAATACGATAAAGGGCGCATGGCCGCCAAGCTCAAGACTCAGGCGCTTGATGGTCGGGGCGGACTGCGCATAGAGCAGTCGCCCGATTTCTGTTGATCCGGTGAAGGAAAGAGCTCTAACGCGGACATCTTTTGTCCATTCCCCGACAATGTCAGCAGGCTCGCCGGTGATGACATTAAAAACACCGGCGGGAAAGCCTGCGCGCTCCGCTAATTCCGCAAGGGCAAGCGCGGAAAAAGGTGTTTCCTTAGACGGATGCACGATAACCGGGCAACCGACCGCGAGAGCCGCCGCCGCTTTCCGGGTAATCATTGCATTCGGGAAATTCCACGGCGTCACGAGGGCCGCAACACCGACCGGTTCCAGCCAGACTTCAACCTCTGCATTATGGAGATGTGACGTTACGCCAAGAATATCAGTACGTTTGGCCTCTTCGGCAAAGAACTCGATAAAGGAAAGTCCGTAGTCAATTTCACCTCGGCATTCCGATATAGGCTTACCTTGTTCCAGCGTCATAATCAGTGCCAAATCTTCTTGGGCGTCCTTAATCAACTGAAACCAGCTTTTTAGGATAGAAGCTCTTTCCTGAGGGAGAAGGGAAGCCCAATCCGCAAATGCCTTGTGAGCTGCCGTAACCGCCGCCGCGCTTTCCTCTTTGCTGAGTGAGGGGACATTTCCCATCCAGGCACCATCTGCCGGATTGGTAACCTCAACAATCTGACCGGACGTTGCAGACTGCCACTCACCACCACAATAGGCGAACTCCTTGAATAGCCTTGGATCTTTAAGCAGATCCAGCTCCGGTATCCGGGATAGATTTTTCTTTTCTTCACGCATCTCTAGTCTCCGCCAAAAACTCTAAAGGAAGTATAGGAAAGTTCGGTCAGAGAGTGCGTTTATAGTCGGAGGAGAATTTAGTGAAGAATTCGCTGAAACTCGACTAAAGGAGAGAATTTATCGGTTCATTCCGTTTACATTCAGAATTGCCCGACGAAGCTTAGCGGAAGGCGGAGGAGGGGATCTGGTCTGTATTTTTTACAGGTTTGGTCACCACATATGTATAGTAGCGCCGCAAACCGATATCCGCCGCCAGCATCTCATCGACTTTCCTCTGGTAGGCGTCAACCCCTTTGCAGACGAGTTTCAGGAAATAGTCTACGCCACCGCCGACGGCCCAGCATTCTGTGATTTCGTCAATTGCACCAACTGCGTTTTCAAAGCGTTCAAAATCTTCGGCGCGATGACTTCCAAGTTCTATCTGCATGAAAACTATCGCAGGGGATCCGAGGCTGGCGAGTGATAATCGCGCTCCATAACCCTCAATAACACCGGCCTCCTCCAGCCGTTTTAATCGCTCCCAGCACGCTGTCGGAGAAAGATGTACTCTCTCCGCAAGCTGGTTTTTGGGGATGCGGCCATCCTGCTGCAGAACAGCCAGGATTTTGAGGTCACGATCGTCAAGTTTGATCATACTTTAGATATACCGGTTCTATGTCTTAACGGCAACGACGCCCACAATATCCCCCATACCAATCAGGCCAGGAAAGTGACGCGCGGCAAAGATACCGTTCAACGGACTGACATATTCCGCAGGATCGCTGCCCGTTCGGTCTATATCATATACGCGAGCCAATACCTGACCTACCGAGACGGCTTCGCCCAGCTCCACACAGAGTTCAAGCAGGCCAGTAGATTCACTGGAAATGAAGCATTGATGATCCGGCATATGGAGTTCGATTGTTTCCTCAATCTCTAGTTCCTCTTTCAGAACCCCGGCATGCCGAAGAAGGTTTTTAACGCCTTTTTTGGCGATGGCAACACTTTCCGCCGTGGTGGAGCCGCCGCCGCCAAGTTCCGTAGAAATGAAAATTTTTCCCATTTCTTCAGCGGCACTATCGTACATGCCGATTGCATCAACTTCGAGAAGCATCATTGAGAAAGGTGCGTTGAAAGCCCGCATGGCCGCGACACATTTTTCCTGCTGAACCTTGTCCTCCAGAATATGGGCCGCACAGAAAGGCACGAAGTTGAGTGTTTTACCGCCCGAATGAATATCCAGCACATAATCGGCAAGCGGTAACAGGAAGCGCTGGAAATAATCTGCAATTTTCTCGGTAACCGTACCAGCGGGATTTCCCGGAAACACCCGGTTCATATTCCCTTTATCAATCGGCGACGTTCGGCTTGCCCCCCGGAATGCCGGATAGTTCATGCCCGGTACCATAATAACGCGACCAATGATATCCTCAGATTTTATTGTTCTGGCAAGATCGAACAGTGCAACCGGACCTTCATATTCATCTCCGTGATTTCCGCCGGTGAGCAGAACAGTAGGTCCGTCACCGTTTCGGGCAACCGTAATGGGAATCATGATTGACCCCCAGGCAGATCCGTCATGGGAATAGGGCAGCTTCAGAAAGCCATGTTGGACACCATCCTCTTCATAGTTGACAGTAGCGGAAATAGGGCTGGCTCTCATAGGCTTAATCCTTGACCATGAGTTCGCGGGGCACAGACGCAAGAAAATCAGGTGCGCCCTCGGTAATGATAATGCTTTCTGTCGTTTCCATGCCCCAATCATCCATCCATAGACCAGTCATAAAATGAAAGGTCATGCCGGGTTCAAGAACCGTTTTGTCACCAAGGCGTAAACTCATCGTCCGTTCGCCCCAATCCGGTGGATAGCTCAAGCCAATGGGATAACCGGTTCGATTGTCTTTATGAATGCCGTATTTTTTCAAGATCGCAAAGAAAGCGTTTGCGATATCTTCACATGTGTTGCCGGCCTGCGCTTTTTCCAGTCCGGCTTCCATGCCTTCCTGAACCGCTTTATCCGCATCAATAAATGTTTGCGATGGTTTTCCAAGGAATATGGTTCTGGATAGAGGCGCATGATAGCGCCGATAACAACCTGCAATCTCGAAGAATGTTCCTTGGCCCGATTTCATGGGCTTGTCGTCCCATGTGAGGTGCGGCGCTGCGGCATCCGCGCCGGAGGGGAGGAGGGGCACAATTGCCGGATAATCTCCGCCGAAACCATCCGCTCCGCGAATGCCGGTGTCATAAATCTCCGCCACTAGTTCGTTTTTTGGAAGGCCAGGTTCAATTTTCTCGAATATGCGCTTGTGCATTTCCTCGACGATCCGGCCCGCCCGCCGCATATAGATCAATTCCTGCTCCGACTTTACCGCGCGGCACCAATTTACCAATGCAGTAGCGTTCTTGAACTCGGCATTGGGAAGATGATTGACGAGCGACATATAGGCGGCTGCAGAAAAATAATAGTTGTCCATTTCGACGCCGATAACGGCATTTCCAAAACCGCGATCAGTCAAAACGATGCTCAGGTAATCCATGGGATGGCGTTCAGTGGATTGAACATAATTATCCGCATAAAAGAGAATATTGTCCTCACTCAGGAAAGTAGTCCGCAAGGCACCGTTCGCGTCTTGTTTGCGGCCGAACCAAAGTGGATTGCCGTCCATTGGCAGAATAACGCATTGATGAACATAAAAAGACCAGCCGTCATACCCCGTAAGCCAAGCCATGTTGGACGGATCAGTAACGATAAGGAGGTCAATGCCATTCTTGGCCATTGAGATTCGTGCTTTTGCAATGCGCTGCTGATACTCTAAAAGAGAGAAGGGTAGATCAAGTCCAGACATAGTTTTCTCCAAACCTGCTAGCTGTTGAAAATGGTGCCGATGTTTGCGTCTTGCGCGAGCTCTCGGGCAAGGGTGGCAATTGCGGTATCCTGAACGCCTGTACCCGTCAGGTCGCAAATCGTGATGCTTTCATCCGACGGGCGGCCACTATGGTGGCCAGCAATAATATTGCCGAGTTCCGGGAAATCAGTGGCTTCGTCTACATATCCGGCGGCGATGGCCGCGCGCAGTTCTCCCTGCATGCGGCATTGGGCAAGATTGTCGCAGACATATAGATTGGCCACAGGGATAACGTCTGGCGCGAGTTCTGTTTTGTAATCGGCATCCGCACCCATAGCGGTTATATGCTGACCGGGGTGAAGCTGTGTTGCTGAAATCAGGGCTGTTTGTGACGGCGTTGTCGTCACCACGATATCGCTCTGTTCCATCAGGTAATCAATGGTTTCGGCAACTTCGATTTTGATACCGAGTTCATTTTGGCAATCTTCGACATATTGTTGTGCCTTCACGCCATTCCGGCCCCAGACAATAGCTTTCTTGATGTTGCGAACTAGGGAGAGAGCTTTGAGCTGTAGTTTTGCCTGCGTCCCGGTGCCGATGATTCCAGCGACATTCGCATCCTCACGGGAAAGCCATTTCGCGGCGACAGCGCCGGCGGCAGCAGTTCGGACATCTGTCAGATATCCATTGTCCAGTAGAACCCCCTCGACAATGCCTGTTTTGGAAGAAAAGAGGACTATCAATCCGTTGAGGCTGGGCAAGCCTAGTTTGGGATTATCAAAAAATCCGGGGCTCATTTTTATTGCGAAGGAGTCAATTCCCGGCACATAAGCCGTCTTGACGTCCACTTCTCCATTATGATCCGGGACATGAAAGCTGAGGATCGGCGGCATTACCACATCCTTTGTTGCGAGAAGACGGAATGCATTTTCGATGCAGTTCACGGCAGCTTTGTCCAGCGAAACGACCTGCCTGAGTTCTTTTTCGCTCATGATGGTAATTTCAGGCATGTCGGGTTTCCGCTTTTAATTGTTCCCGACTGATGTCGACATTCTCTCCGTCGATAAGTCGTTTATGCAGTTTCATGTCGATGTTGCATCCGCTGATGAGACTAACGCAGGTGCCAGGGGTCTCAATTTTTCCGGAAAGTAAGGCTGCAATGCCGACGCTGCCCGATCCTTCAATCACCAGCTTTTCCTGCCAATAGGCATGGCGGATAGCCTCGGCAATCTCGGTCTCGGTCACCAGCACAATTTCATCAACAAGTTCCTTCACCATCCGGAATGTGTAAAGATTGTTGAGACCTATTCCGCCGCCCAGTGAATCTGCAAGAGTGGGGAATTCTTCTACCAGAATGGGTTTGCCAGCCTGTTGACTTTCATACATGGCGGCGCCCCGATCCATAGAGACACCGATGATCCTGATTGTCGGGTTCTTGGTTTTCATGGCAAGGGCAATGCCAGAAATCAGGCCGCCACCGGACAAGGGAACCAGTACGGTTTCAATGTCCTTCACCTGTGCCAGAACCTCAAGACCAAGTGTTCCTTGCCCTGCAATAATATCTTGATGATCAAAGGGCGGCAGCATGGTCATCCCTTCTTCATTGACAAGCCGATCCACCTCTACCTGCGCATCGTCTTGGGAGCGTCCAATAATGCGGACCTCCGCGCCATGCGAGCGAATGCCGTCTACTTTGTTCTGCGGCACGAGTTCAGACATGCAGATGATACAGTGCACGCCAGCATTATGCGCAGCATAGGCAAGGCCGCGTCCGTGGTTCCCGGTTGAGACACCGACAACGCCATTTGCTTTCTGATCCTCAGTCAAGGACAGCACAGCATTCGTTGCACCGCGTAACTTGAAGCTTCCCGTAATCTGGAGTTGCTCCAGCTTTAGATATATATCTCCACCAGTCTGCTCCGACAGGGAAGGTGAGAGCACAATCGGTGTCTGCCGGATAAAGGGAGCTATCCTGAGGTGCGCCCTGTCAATAGCAGACAAACTCACTGAACCTATCTTGCGCCCCTTCATGCTGGGCAACTCAAATTTGAAACAGCCAGCCATAAACAGGAATATTGAATTGAAGATTTCATTTAATTTTATCCCACCTGAAAAATATGATGAGGTCGACAGTACAATTCGGACGAGACGTCTCTAAACTACCATCACCGGACAATTTGCGAGGCTTGTTACCTTGTGGGAGACACTTCCGAGCAGGAAGCCTTCCAAATCACCATGTCCCCGGCTACCCAGAATGATTAGTTCGACATCTTTGTCTTTTGAAAAATTGACAATTGTCCGGGCGGGCGGGCCGTTTTTCACGAAAGCCCGGACCGATTTGGCTCCCATATCCAATGCTTCTTTTTTTGCATTCTCCGCCACATCGGATGCATGCTTTCGCAGAATATCATCCATGACTTCGGGTTCTTCCGAGCGGACCATCGATATAGATGTTTCCAGGAGGCTGTGATGTCTGAAAACAGTTAGAATAAGCAGCTCACAGTCAAACGACTCTTGCATTTTGACGGCCGTTTTCAAGGCCTTCAGAGAGGGCTCTGAACCATCCATCGGGATCAGGATTTTTTTAAACATATGTTATCTCCTGCCCATCAACGGAACGCCAGATCGCGGGCAAACAGGGCAATCTGCGGGAAAAATATTAGAGCGACCGATACAGCGGCAAGAATGACCGTAAAGGGAAATATGCCCCTTACAACATCTGCATACGGCCTTTTAAAGACGGCAATTGCCGTGAAAATATCACATCCAAAGGGCGGCGTTGCAGAGCCAATGGCAACCTGCAGCGTGATAATCGTTCCCACCAGAACCGGGTCCAACGCTACAGCTTCGACCACGGGTGCAAAAATGGGTACGAGAACGAGGATCACAACGATTGGGTCAACGAACATACAGCCGATGAAGAAGGAAACAGAGATGACACCCAAAACCCCTTTCGGGCCCATATCGGTGATACCAATCGCCCCCAGAATTTCCTGAGGAATTTGGGCGAATGAGATTACCCAAGAAAAGGCTGCGCCGGCACCTACCAGAATAAAGACGACGGCGGTAATCAGTCCGGTGGATTTAGCAATCTGGTAAATATCTTTTATTTTCAGGGACTTGAAAATAATAATCTCCAGAATCAAGGCATAGAATACACAGGCTGCCGCCGCTTCGGTCGGGCTGAAAATGCCACCATAAATACCGCCAATAATTATGACTGGGAAGCCGAGTGGCCAGATAGCTCTTCGGGCGGCGCCTAATCGTTCTGACCAGGTTGCTTTTGGCTCTGTTGGCACTTTGTTAATGGTTGCATAGATCATGCTGTAGGCGGAAAAGAGGATCATCAAAAGAAGGCCGGGGCCTACACCGGCGATGAATAACTCTGAAATGGACGTGCTGGAAATTACGCCATAGATAATCATGCCGATACTGGGCGGAATAAGGAAGGCGATATCACTGGCATTGATGATCAGGGCGAGGATAAATGAATCCTTGTATCCCGCCTTCAACATACGTGGGCGCAATGGCGACCCGACAGCAACAACAGTGGCCTGCGTCGAGCCGGATACCGCACCGAAAAGGGTGCAAGCCGCGGCCGTGCTGACGGCAAGTCCGCCCCGGACATGGCCGATAAACTTCATCACCATGTCAATAAGACGGTTTGCAGATTGGCCCCGGGTCATGATTTCCGCGGCCAGAATGAACATCGGGACTGCTATTAGAGATGCCGGGCGTATGCCCGCGAGCATCTGCTGGACCATGAAGTCCATTTTTGAAAAGCCATTAAAAAGCTCATAAAATCCATAAAAAGCGCCGAGCAGAAGCGGGATCATCATGGGCAGGCCCGCGAGTAACAGGACGATCATGATAGCTGTTATTTTGATTGCCATCCGATCCTCCTAAACTTCAATCTCGTCGTCGTCATACCCTTCCAGCATGCTGGTGGAGAGGTAGACGTCTTTTTCGAGAATATTTTTGACCGTTGTGAGTGCATACTGGATTCCGGTGACTGCGAAACCGACTGGAACCCAAAGAAAAATCAGATAAACTGGTATCTGAAGAGCTGGCAGGACGCGTCCGGAGTTCGCAACTTTCGTGATATAGCCAATTGAAAAATAGCACAGGGCAAACATCGTCAACGCGGTGATTATGGTAATGAGGATCATCATGGCTTTGCGCGTTCGAATGGGCAGCGCATCATAAATGGCAGACATTCTGATATGCCGCCCGTGCCGCGCAGCATAACCAATGCCTGCAAAGGTGATCATGATAATAAGAATTCTGTTTACCTCTTCGGTGAAGAAGAAGCTGTATTGGAAGATGAAGCGGCCAATGACATTTCCCACTGTATTCAGGCCCATCAATAATACGCCGGCTGCGAGGATGACGGCCTCCACACGACCAATCAACGTATCGATCTGACCCAAAAAACCGGGTAGCATTGATTTGTGATCTTTATCTGTCACGAGGCTTCCCCTGTATCGTCCAATCCCAAAATTCTAGAGAGAAAAATACCGGGCAATTTTCTTTGGATCGCCCGGTATTTTTGGATGTGCTGCTCTACTTAGTGGCGGCGAGGTCTGCTTTGAACTGTTTAAGGATTGCCGTGCCGCTATCACCGGTCATTTCGATGAATTTGGCCTCCACGTCCCCTGCCGCGTCTTTAAAGCAGGAGCGTTGCTCTTCGGACAGGACGGTAACCGTCATGCTTGGCTTGGCTTCCTTGATTTTTTTCAGTTCTTCCTGAGCCAAGCCTTCCTGATACACAACGATATGTTCATATGCTGCTTTAGCGGCATCCTGAACAATTTTCTTGTCCGCATCGTCAAGACCATCAAAGAACTCCTTGTTGGCCATAACCGCAGTCGTAAAATTGCTGTGGCCTGTATAGGTGATGTAATCTGTTACTTCATACAGTTTTGTTGAGTATAGATAGAAGGTCGGGTTTTCCTGGCCCTGAATAATGTTGGTTTGCAGGCTTCCGTAGACTTCGCCCCAAGGCAGAGGCGTCGGTGTCGCGCCGAACGCTTTATAGGCTTCGACCAGAAGAGGGTTCGTCATCACGCGGAATTTAACTTCATCCAGGTCCGCACAGTTGTTGACAGGCTCTTTGGTTGTCATGGCTACTTCGCCTTCAGGGAACATTTGAAGGAGTTCAAGCCCTTGGTCCGCATAAAGACCTTTGAAGTCCTTGTTGATCGCCTTGCTTTCCCGGAAGAAGCGGGCCAAATGTTCCTGATCCGTGGGGAGCAGGTAGGGAACAAAAAAGACCTGTGCTTCGGGAATTAGCGCGCCGGTAAAACCAGGCGATTGATCAACGAATTGCAGGATGCCTGCCTGTGTTTGTTCCATCAAGTCTGCTGACTCGCCTAATGTACCATAAGGGAATAGCTGGATTTGATGATCAGAGTTTTTCTCAATCTCTTCCTTGAATTTCGTTGCATAGACTCCCTGAACCTCTGTCAGGGATTCCTCAAATGCGTATTTCCATGTATCCGCACTTGCAACGCTCAATCCCGCTGCGATTGTCGCTACTGCTGTTAAGCTGCTAATAAGGCCGCGTTTCTTCAAAGTCATTGGTATCATACCTCCTGTTTGATTTCGGCAATCATTGACGCGTTTTTCTTTCCGTCACGGACGGGCCCCTTAATCCTGAAATACTTATAGGTCCGTAAAAGCAATGACTGGCTCTTCCTGTGAATTCTCGTCCGGAACTACTGTTGAAATCAGAATTTGGCGAAAAACAACCCGCCTGAATTTTTCAAATGGAAGTCTGGCCTTCAATTGTAATGCATGTCAAATATTATATTGACGCAGTACAATTACAGAAGTTGTGGCAAAGGCTCCGGCGATCGTTTCAGGAGACCTTTGATTAAGGTAAGCCCTTGCTGGAATCTGTTTGTATTGGCAACGCCCCCGATGGCGACCCGGATCGCATTTAAAGGTTCGCATTGCGCTGTCATGAAAGGTTGTGGCGGGGCCACGGCAACCCCGAGTGCTTTCGCATGTTCCACCATGCTAAGGGCTGTCCATTGCTCTGGTAGCGGGAGCCAGAAATGCAGGGCGGCAGGATGGCCGATCCAAGCAAATTCGGTTAGTTCTTCATCCACGATTTTATAGCGTTCAGCAAGTTTGTCGCGCTGCCACAGCACCAGTTCGTCTGCTGTACCGTCATCAATCCAGCGGCTTGCGAGTTCCGAGATCAAGGGAGTGGCCATCCAGCTGAATACGATTAGTCTTCCAATAATCGAGGGCAGCAAGGCTTCGGGCGCAACCAGATATCCTGTTCTCAGGCCAGGCATAACGCATTTTGTAAAAGAGGTAAGATAAATAGATCGTTCCGGGGCAAGCGCAGAGATTGGAGTTGGGCGGATTTCCGGTAGAGGGCCGAGGACATCATCCTCAATTATCAGGATATCATATTGCCGCGCGATTCGGATGAGTTCCTCTCGCCTTTCTATCGACATGAGGCCGACGGACGGGCTGGCAAGGGTTGGAACAGTGAAGAAAACTTTCACGTCCTGCTGTTTGCAAGCTTCTTCAAACGCCTCTGGTAGAACTCCCTCTTCATCCATTCGGAGGCCATGGAGGCGCAGGCCGAGATAGGAGCAGAGGGAGATAATAAGATGGTGAGCAATTGCATCTGTTACGACTACATCGCCATGGCGGGCAACCGAGGAGAGGGCCGTCGCCATGCCGTGACAGACACCATTGGTCATGACAACATTTGCGGCAGAAGTTTCCAGTCCGCACTTCGACAGCCATTTCACGCCCGCATGGCGATGCTCCTCCAGCCCGATATTGGGCCGACAGGCAAGATAGGCGTCCGGGTTCAACCCTTCGGACATAACGGCAAGAGCGGATTGCATCTTCTCAACATGAATATTGTCATACAAGGGTCTGGCAATAGAAAGATCAATGAGCCCTTGGTCAGTCCTCTCCATTAGAAATGGCTGGCGGGAGGTGTGCGTGGGGTCCAGAACAAACGTTCCGCGTCCGACCTGACCACCAATAAGGCCGGAACGCGTGAGCTCATCATAGGCCTTGCTAACGGTATGAACACTGACGTGTAAAATATCCGCTAGAGTTCGATGCGGCGGGAGGCGCTCTCCAACAGCAAGCTGCCCATTGGAGATTGCGTCCCTGAGGAGGTTTGCGATACCAATATGGAGGGGGCGATCAAGTGTTTCACGCTTGGGGATCCATTTTGTCATGCAACAATTGTAGCGGATAGCATGACAACTGCAATATAATTCCCTTAAGTGTCATCCCCCCAAAAACACGGACTGTTTGCTCCGTTCAATCTATCACGCATCAGCTAATGTTGGATAGTCGACGTACCCTTCTGGGCCACGACTATAGAAGGTTGCGCGATTATATGGCGTTAATGCTACATCCAGTCTTAATCGCTCGGGCAGGTCAGGGTTGGAAATAAAGAAGCGGCCAAAGGCAATCGCGTCGGCATCGCCATTCGCCAACATGTTATTGGCGCTCTCCTTGTCAAAATTGCCCGCGGCAATCAGGATGCCATGCCAAATGGAACGAAAGAGTTCTGCTGCGGAAGGCACATCTTTATGATCCACATCGCGTTGACCTGCGCCACTGGCGCGCGGCTCAATCAAATGCAAATAGGCCAAGCCGAGCTTATCAAGTTCGCTGATGAGGTGGGAATAGAGCGGCATTGGTTCATCCTCCCCACT
The DNA here is from genome assembly GCF_020731145.1 of Sneathiella sp. HT1-7. Classification (GTDB taxonomy): domain Bacteria; phylum Pseudomonadota; class Alphaproteobacteria; order Sneathiellales; family Sneathiellaceae; genus Sneathiella. Next base: position 105,395 of record NZ_JAJFZN010000002.1, read on the forward strand.
GTCGTTTGCAATACCAAAAGGTGACAAGCGAATACCGACGTGATTTGATCCCCAAACCGCATTAATAGCTTTCGTAACCTCCAACACCAAGCGGCAGCGATTTTCAATTGAACCGCCATATTGGTCAGTGCGCTTGTTCGTTCGCGACTGGAGAAATTGTTCCAGCAGATAGCCGTTGGCCGAGTGGATTTCGACGCCATCAAAACCGGCCTCTTTGGCACTGCTGGCGGCATGGACATAACGTTCAATCAAGTCCGGTATTTCTGCAGTCTCCAGCGCCCGAGGTATGGGGCAGGGCACACGCTTGAACTCTTGCGTCGTAACCTCAACATTTGCCGGTACTGCGGATGGAGCAATCGGTAGCCCGCCGTCAGGTTGATAGGAGGGGTGAGACAGGCGACCCATATGCCAAAGTTGCAGATAGATCTTTCCGCCTTTGGCGTGAACCGCCTTCGTGATCAGCTTCCACCCCGCGATTTGCTCTGAAGAATGAATGCCGGGCGTGCAAGGGGCCCCTCTGCCATCCTCTGAAATCTGAGAGGCTTCGGCAATGATTAGGCTGTCGCGACTTGCGCGCTGGCCATAATACTCTGCCATCAGTTCGTTAGGGATGTTGCCAGGAACAGTCGCGCGCATCCGTGTCAATGGCGCCATCACAATGCGATTTGATAAGCGCAGCTCACCAATTGCAATCGGCGTGAATAAATTGATTGTCGTCATCGTTTATTATTGCCCTTAGAATTTGTCGACGTGAGCGAAGAGCCTAACGTACCCTGACATTAAACACTAGCTCAGACTAGCCAGCCGATCGGTCATTATAAAGGGTGACAACCTCTACAGAAGCTGTTCCAATTATTTTGGTAGGTGGGTTGTAAGAAAAACTTACTGGAATTTAAGATGGAGTCACAGACATTGCATCGATATACGGAAATTATCAGACGATATTATGAAGGATGTTCCATGGCAGATTTTGATCTGATGATGTCTACCTTTGACCCGGACATCGTCCATTATTTTGTTGATCATGCGCCGGTAATAGGGGCGGCGGCCTTGGCAAACTATTGGGTGAAGGTCGGTCCGAAAACAAAGGCATCATGGGCTCTGGATCATATTATAATTCAAGAGCCGGAAGCCGTTATTGAATGGAGTATGCCCTGGACATCACCGGTTGATCAGAAGCGTCAGACGTTGCGTGGTACGGAGTGGTATATATTCAGAGACGACAAGATAACCGAGATCCGGAGTTATCATAATAACCACTACCTACAAAACCCGAAGAACCGGGAACTTTGGGACTTTCCCTATATAGAACGTGGATACCTGCCGTGAACAGATGCTGTTATAGCGGTTGACAGACAGTAGCTAACAATCGCAGCATTAAGAACATTCAACTTATTCGAAATAAGGAACAATAATATGTCGGGAACCGACCAAGAGCTGTTTAACCTAGCTATGTCAGAAGAGGCGCGCCCCTTACTTTATGCTGTGCAAAAACATATTGAGGAAAATGTTGCGCCAATTACTGAAGAATTCTATGCCCTGAACGAAGGGAAAGAAGACCGTTGGAGCTGGCATCCGCGTCAGCTTGAATTACTTGACGGTGCTAAGGCGAAAGCCAAGGAATCGGGATTGTGGAACTTCTTCTTGCCCGACGCGGAGACCGGCGAAGGCTTAAGTAATCTGGACTATGCTTATATCGCATCGGAGCTCGGCAAGAATAGCCTTGCACCGGAAACCCTAAACTGTAGTGCTCCCGATACCGGCAATATGGAGGTATTGGAGCGGGTCGGAACACCGGAGCAGAAAGAAAAGTGGTTGAAACCATTGCTGAACGGCGAAATCCGGTCTGCATACGCGATGACTGAGCCGGGAGAGGCCTCTTCCGATGCAAAGAATATCAGCACCACGGCGCGTCTGGAAAATGGCGAATGGGTCATTAATGGCGAGAAATATTACATCTCAGGTGCCGGTGATCCTCGCTGTAAAATCATGATCACCATGGTGAAGACCAGCCCGGATGCCCCGTCGTCGAAACAGCAGTCCCAAATTCTGGTGCCGATTGATACCCCTGGTGTTGAGATTATCGAAGGGATGCAGGTATTTGGTGAAGATCATGCGCCGCGCGGTCATATGCATCTCAAGTTTAATAACGTGCGTGTTCCGGAAGAGAATATACTTCTGGGTGAAGGGCGTGGCTTTGAAATATCTCAAGTAAGGCTCGGACCCGGACGCATTCATCATTGCATGCGGTCAATTGGTCAGGCGGAGAAAGCCCTGGAATTAATGGTTAAGCGGGCTGGCAGTCGGACAGCATTTGGCAAAACCATTTTGAAGCTTGGCAAGAACCTTGAAGTGATTGCCCGTGCCCGCATTGAAATTGATGCCATGCGTCTGATGGTACTTCAGGCAGCAAAAGCGATGGATGTTCTCGGGAACCGGGAAGCACGTGTCTATGTCAGCGCGGTCAAGGCCATGGTGCCGGAAAAGGTATGCCAAATAATTGATCAGGCGATCCAGATTCATGGCGCGACCGGAATGTCCCATTGGACGCCACTAGCCAGCATGTATGCAAATCAACGCCATCTCCGCTTCGCCGATGGTCCGGATGAAGTGCATCATATGGTTGTTGGTCGGGCCGAGGCACAGAAGCACGATGCATGGTAGGGCCTGAGAACCAAAGAATAGTCATGAAAGATTTGATTGTTGAAGAATTCATGGTTCCTATCGGGGACCATGAACTATCCATTTTCTTGCGGAACAAGCGACGGACGGATGCCGTTCTGGGACGGCCAGACCGTACTTTGTTGTTTGTGCATGGGGCAACATATCCGTCGTCTGTGACCTTCGACTTTGCCGCGGGGGGCTACTCCTGGATGGATACGTTGGCTGAGGCAGGGTTCGACTGCTGGCTTATGGATATCCGCGGCTATGGGCGATCCGATCGACCGGCGGAAATGGAACAGGCGGCGGACGCCAACGGGCCGATTGTGCATACGGATGTCGCGATATCCGATCTTGGTATGATGGTTGACTATATTCTGGCGAAGCGCAGCATAGAGAAACTGCAACTGCTGGGATACTCATGGGGAACCTTAATCGCAGGTGCGTACACTGCTAAAAATAATGCCAAGGTCGAACGACTGGCTCTCTATGGGACAAGTATGCTGAATTCTGGCGCGTCTCTCATTGGAAATGATAGGCCAACGACGGCCTATCGCTATGTGGATGCTCAGTCGATTAAAGCTCGCTGGGAGCATGGGCTGAAACCAGCAGAGATTGCGGATATTATCGAGCCAGACTGGCAGCAGCAGTGGCTGGATGAAGCGGTCGCCAGCGATCCTAAATCTGGTGAACATGATCCACCAATGCTGCGTGCGCCGACGGGTGTGGTGGATGACAAGGTATGCCGTTGGTCGCAAGGTGTGTTCCAATATGACCCAGCTGAGGTCAGGGTTCCGACGTTGGCTATTGTGGGCGAAAAGGATATCGAAACGACGGCTGAGGGGGCGCTCGCGCTCTATCATAAACTGATCAATGCTCCCCATCGCCGCTATACGATCGTTGGAAAAGCAACACATTCCGCATTACTTGAACGGCGGAGGGATCAGCTTTTTCGGGCAATACAGTCCTTTCTTGAAGAGGAATTTTAAGGTAAGGATTATATATCTCTCTCGCAAGGATTTCCTGCGCCAACAAAATATTTACAAAAATAAGAGAAAAATAATGGACTTCGATACTATCGTGCGCGGAAGGCGCTCTATCCGCGGCTATAAACCGGACCCAATTCCAAAAGATGTACTGAAGGAAATAATCGACATTGCCGCCCGCGCGCCGTCTTCAATGAATACGCAGCCATGGCATTTGCACGTAATCAGTGGGGAGCCCTTGGATCGCATCCGTGCAGGAAATACAGAGCGGAACCTCGCAGGCGTACCGTCCTCCAGAGAGTTTCGAGTTGAAGATAAATATGAGGGTGTTCATCGCGATCGTCAGGTGAAAGTGGCCGTTCAGCTTTTTGAAGCCATGGGAATTGAGCGGCATGACGCGGAACGGCGTCAGGAATGGGTACTTCGGGGCTTTCGTCAGTTTGATGCGCCGGTCTCTGTGATCGTTGCTTACGACAAAAATTTGCAAGGGGATATCCGTCATTTTGATCTTGGGGCAATAACCTATGGGTTGGTACTTGCCGCCTGGAGCCGGGGTATCGGTGCCGTTATCAATAGTCAGGGTATTATGCAATCACCTGTCGTGCGGGAGCATGCTGGGATCCCCGAAAATCATGTGATCCAGACGGCAGTTGCTATGGGGTATCCGGACGATAGCTTTCCGGCGAATGCGGTTGTCTCCACCCGCAGGCCGGTTGAGGAAGTTGCAACCTTTATCGGTTTTGAAGATTGAAGGTAACCACTTCTTTCGAGCCATTACTGTGGATAGACCGTAGCGGGTAAATCATCATATAATGCGCCTTAACATGATTAGGTAAAGAATACGGGGAATAGCCCATGGGGCCGATTTCAAATAGCTATATTTCGCAGCGGATTAAGCTTCATTATGTGGACTGGGGAAATCCAGAGGCACCGCCGTTGTTGCTTATCCATGGTGGGCGGGATCATTGCCGGAACTGGGACTGGGTGGCGGAAGAGCTGCGTCACGACTGGCATATCATTGCGCCGGACCTTAGGGGGCACGGAGACAGTGGCTGGTCCACGGATGGCAACTACAATGTCCAGAGCTATGTATATGATATCGCCCAGCTTATCCATCAAAAGGAATTGAGCCCGGTAACGATTGTTTCTCATTCTCTCGGTGGCAGTATTGCGCTCCGCTATACGGGGCTCTATCCAGAGAATGTCAGAAAGATTGTCGCGATAGAGGGGCTAGGATCATCCCCAAAAATGATAAAGGAGGCGCAAGCCGTCCCGATGGCCAAACGCTGGCGTGACTGGATTGATCAGAAGCGAGCGGCAAGTGGTCGTTTGCATCGCCGCTATGATACATTTGAAGATGCCCTTGCACGCATGAAGGCTGAGAATAAGCATTTGTCAGACGAGCAGGCCCTACATCTGACAACCCATGCCGTCAACCAGAATGAAGATGGTACATTCAGCTGGAAATTTGATAATTATATGCGTGTTTGGGGACCGTCTGACATCAGCCAGGAGGACACCCAAACATTGTGGAGCGAAATCACTTGCCCGACAATGCTGTGCTACGGCAATGACAGCTGGGCGTCAAACCCTGTTGATGACGGGCGTATAAAGCATTTCAAGAATGCCATCGTGAAAAATTACAATAATGCGGGGCATTGGTTACACCATGACCAGTTTGATAAGTTCACAGCGGATTTGAGAGACTTCTTGTAACGGCTTGAGAATAGTGTGCGGTCGTTGCTATATGTGCTGACTTCCCAAAAGAAGAAGGGAGCATCGCTCACACATCCTCTCGTCCATGCCCAAAAATTCACTCAATCCCTGCAATGGTGCCGGTGGGATGGGATTCACCTTCCGGAAGATCTTCTGACATCACCTGCTTATAGGCATGCCAAGTCGCGTGACCGATGAGCGGTAGGGTGACAATCAGTCCGACCCCTGCTGTGGCCAAGCCAATTCCGGTGAAAACAACGATAATAGCAGCCCAAAGAAGCATTGCGTTCCGGTTTTGTGTGACGGCGTAGGCACTGGTAATGAGCGAGGGCAGTAGCACTGATTTCCTGTCCATCATCATCGGCATGGCGAAAGCTCCCACAAGAAATATACAGGTGGCAAAAACCGCACCAACAATGGCTATTGATATTCCGAAATAGACGCCTTCCATACTGAGCGCGCGCGTCAAGATGATGCGCCATTCTGGCATGATGCCCGGAAAATTCAGTGCAAAAACTGTAAAGGAAATGCGTATCCAAACCTGAAATACAAAGGCGAGGGCAACGCCAAAACCAAAGATCCCTAATTTATTATAGCGCGCGGCGGTAACTGCGGCCATAAAGGATACCTTCTCTCCGGCTGCGTATTGGCGGCTAATCTCGTAAAAACCGATTCCGACAGCAGGTCCTACAAGAAGAAAACCAGTCAGGCCAGGCAGGATCAGATAAGGCCAGCCCATGAAGTAAAATCCGAAGGATAAAATCAGCCCGAAGATAATAAAGAGGGCGGCATAACTTACACTGACAACAGTATTAGCTTTCAGGTCTAACCAACCGGCGGTGAGCCAACTCCAGACGTCTTCCGGCCCCACGTCGCTTACCAAAGCCATCTCCTTTACAAGGAAGTTGGCTTTCATTGGCCTATTTGTCAGTGTTTCTTTTGTGGGCGTGATAATTTTATCTCTCATCATGCATCCCTCCCCAAGCATACACATATCCATGCAGCTTATGAGCAATCCGGGACTCAGTAAAGCTTCCTTAAAATAAAGAAGAGGCTATATCTGAGGACGGTTCGGAACCAGCACATGCAGGTAGTTAATCCGGATATGTGATGAATTCTATCTCATAACCAAAGCTGTCGTCTTCGCGCGCCATAATGGCAAATAATTTGAACCCCGCGCACACCACCATCGCCAATCATTAGATTGTCGTACTTTAGCGCTAAACGACAATAGGTGACGTTAAAGGGTAAACTCGGAACTATCAGGAAAATTAGCTAGTTCCGAGTTTATCCTATCCGTCTATTAAGCGAAACTCCGGATCTGTTTGCACTCTAATACAAGAGATATTCGCATTGGAAAATCAATTCAGTGCGTTCGGTAAGAACAGACTGATTTCCGGTACGAGTATCAACAGCAGCAAAGTCAAAATATCCATAACGAGGAACCAGAGGACGCCTTTGAATATGGTTTCAAGCTTAACTGTGTCACCAATCACCCCTTTTAGAATATAGACATTCAGTCCGACAGGCGGAGTAATTAGACCGATTTCAAGCAATTTAATCATGATGACGCCAAACCAGATCAGGTCATAACCCAGATTTTCGATCACAGGCACAACCACTGGCAACGTCAATAGCATGATCCCGAGTGGGTCCATAAACGTTCCAAGAACGACATATACCAGCGACAGGGCTAGTAGGATAACAATCGGCGGATAATCGAGCGATAGCGCTAAATCCGACAAGAAACCAGCAACCCCGGTAATAGCAATAAAGCCAACAAATATTTTGGCGCCTATGACAACGGCAAATATACTGGCGGATTGGGTCACTGTTTCAAGAATCGAAAGCTTCGCTTCTTTTGCCTTCAATCGTTTGGAAAGGGCGGCTAGACCCCACGCACCTGCGGCACCAACGGCGGCGGCCTCTGTCGGGGTTACTATACCGGCATAAATGCCACCCATCACAAGTACAAACAGAAGAATTATCGACCATGTACCTTGAAGGGATTTGTAGCGTGTATCCCAACTAACATTTTCAGGAGGCGGCGCTATTTTCGGGTTAATCAGGGCCCGAATGACGATCATAAGAATGTAGATCAATGCAGAAAGAATACCGGGTACCAAGCCTGCAAGAAGAAGCTTTCCAACGGATAGTTCGGTAAACAGGCCATAGATAATCATAAGAATACTTGGCGGAATTAGGGATCCCAGCGTACCGCTGGCGGCGATTACACCTGTTGCCAGTCCCTTGTCGTATTTGTAGCGAAGCATTTCCGGCACGGCGAGTTTACCCATGGCGGCAGCCGTTGCCAGGCTAGAACCACTGACTGCAGCAAACATTGCGCAGCCCATGACAGAAGCGACGGCGAGCCCCCCCGGAAGCCGGGACAGCCATGCACGAGCCGCATCATATCCATCACGTGTAAATCCGAAATGAAAGGCGACGTAGCCCATCATCAAAAAGAGCGGAATGGCAACAAGGGAGAAGGAGGCAACGAATGAGTAGGGTTCAAACGCGATATAGTTTATCGCCGCCTGCCAGCCCCGTTCGAGATTGGCTTCCCGACCTGCAGGCCATCCAATAGCCAGAATGAGACCAACAAATCCGACGACCGCAAGCGCGACCGCAATTGGAACACGAATAATAATTAGTAGTAAAAGTACGCCGATTCCGCAGAATCCGAGAGTAATGGGATCCATAAAAATTTACTTTCTGTTCGTGAGCTCAAGCCCGGCTTTGACCACGTCTATTGCAAACCGAAGCGTAAACATGAGAATGCCGACAAAAAATATGAAACGGACCGGCCATTCCGGTAATGATAGCGGGCCTTCCATATAATTTCCGGTAATCCACGCATCCAGAAAGTAGTGGAATGCTGAATAGGTCATGATCGCGAAAAACGCGAAACCAAGCAGAAAGCCGAAGGCGTCGAGGATCAGGTTTACGCGGTCGGAGAGTTTATCTGTGAACAAGGTCACCATGATGTGTTCGCGTTGTGACTGCACAAAAGCGAAAGGCAAGAACACGACGAACACCATGAGGAACTCATTCATCACCACATCGTCTGGTATTGGGGCGCCTATGACGTATCGGCCTAATACAGACAATGTGGTGATTGCAAGCATGAGCATAACGGCTATGCCGGCAACTAGAACGAGAGATTTCTCGAAATAGTGAAAGCTGTTTTTCATCTATTTTCCAGATTAATTAGTTACGAAATACAGCTCAACGGTTCCAAGGATAGCCCTTTTCTTCGAGCTCCTTCTGGTATTTTGCGAAAGTCGCATTGTACTGATCAATGACACTCTGGGAATCGATACCCTTGGCATCTGTTCTTTCTTTCCATTCAACGACCAGCTCTTCTGCCGCAGCTCTCCATTTCGCGCGCTCTGCCTCATCAAGAGTGGTAATTTTCATGACTTTACCGTCAATGCCTTTGAGCAATTCGGCGCGGGCAGAAGCGTTATCTTCGATCAGGGCTTTGGAGTAATGTTCAACAAACTCCTCGCTGACTTCCGTCATGATATTCCTGATGTTTTCAGGCATTTCATTCCATTGCTGGCGATTTATACCTGCACCATATCCAACAACCTGCCCCATGTTGACTTCCGTTACATAGTCCGCAACTTCATAAAATTTATATGAACGGGTCGCAAACATGTAGGTAGCACCGGCATCAACTGTACCGCGGTCCATAGCCTGATAGATTTCGCTATGACCGAGATTTACAGGAATGGCGCCGAGGTTTTTCAAAAGCGTAATAAAGCCGGCAGTCGCCCGGATTTTTTTGCCATCGAGGTCAGCAGCTGATTTGATCTCAAAGTTTGAAACAATCTCGCTGGGGCCTGTGGTGAAGTTAGCCAGCAAATGAATGCCGTTCTTCTTCATCTCGTTGGAAAGCTCTGGCATTGTTCTTTGCAGATCTTGCCAAGTCCTGAGCGTAACCCAGATATCGCCAGCGACAAACGGGATGTTTCCGTAGTTCCATACCGGCATTTCGGCAGGGTTGTAAGGGCCCATTATGGTTCCCGCATCTGCAAGGCCGGTAGAAACGGCCCTCAAGGTTTCCTTGCCCTTGGATAGCGCTTGGCTCCAGAAAAATTCGATTTTTACTTCGCCGTTTGTGCGTTTCTCAATTTCAGAAGCCCACCATTTCAAGGATTCTGCCCGCGCTCCGCGTGGCGGGCCGAGTTCGCTGTAACGGAGGTGATATTCTGCATATGCATTCGCGCTGAAAGCACACAAAGTGAACAGCGTTGCCATAAGAGCGAGGCTCTTGGCTAACTTAGATAAAAGTTTCATTGTTTTTCCCTGACTAGAAAATTCTGTCTGTGCCTCGGTACGTTTATTCTTTGTTACTTGGTCGTACGAAACTACGTCGGAATGGTGGTATAGAATTTAAAAATAGTCAATAGGTTGAGTGTAAATTCGGGCGCGCCGATTTTTGGTTTAATGCGTTTCCGCCTACTTCCCTTTAAATTCTGCCGGACGGTTTTCCTGGAAAGCTTTAACGCCTTCCATAAAGTCGTCAGTCTTAAATGCTTGTCCCTGACATGCTGCTTCAAACCTTAATGAATCAGCAATGCCATTACCTTGGGCGAACGCAATTTGCCGTTTGATCAGACCCAATGCTACTGAAGGGCCATTCGCGAGTCGTTGAGCCAGACTGGTTGCCTCATCAGGAAGCTTATCGTCGTCGACAACCTGCCAAATCAAGCCCCATTCTTTAGCTGTTTCGGCGTCGATGGGCTGATCCCCGAACATTGCAAGGGCAGTAGCCTGAGCAGTTCCGAGCTTTTGAACGAGAGACCAGGACATGCCACCATCCAAAACGGCACCAATTCGCGAAAAAGCGGTCAGAAGTTTCGCCGAGCGGGCGGCGATCAAGATATCCCCCGATAGCGCCAGCCCGCAACCAGCGCCTGCGGCCGCGCCATTGAGAGCAATCACAACCGGAACCGGCACTTCTCGAACAGCGAGAATAAGCCGATTTATTCCCGCCATCATTTGCCCTTCAATAAAATCCCGCCGATCCGCGAGTCCGCTTCCCTGCAAGTCCGCCCCAGCACAAAATCCTCGACCTGAGCCGGTTATCATTATTGCCCTGGCCGAACGGCTCGCAGTGACATCCATTATGGCGTCTGTTAGGTCATTTATCAGCTCTGCAGACATGGCATTCATCTGTTCCGGCCGATTTAGCGTCAATCTCAATAGATTTCCCTCAGTCTCCCTAATCAATTCAGCCATTTGGGTCGTTCCTTTTTACAAGATGGTCATTAAGAGTTTCATGAAAATGGACGATTGCTTTTTCATAATATCCGAAAGTGAAATGACTGTTGGCCTTGGAGCCTAAACCTATTTGTATCGTGCGGGCAGCTTCCCGATCTTCCTCAATGCCAGAATTCTTGACGAAGCCGGCGTCGCGGATTGCAACATCCAGATCGACGGGAATACCCTGTGTGTCAAGGTTGCGCATACGGTATACAACTGACCGGGTCTCGATAGGGGACACCGGCTCCAGCACGACGAGTTGCGTATGATTGGAGAGAACGGAGAGGTGAGTATTGGGAAAGAGTTGGTAAACATCTGTGGTCATCCCGTTGATACGCCGTTTTTCACGCGGAATGTCTCGCAGTTTATTTATGCGGCGAAACGGGAAAATAATACGGGAGTTGGTTCCAAAAACCTCTACGACATTTACGTTGTCCAAGCCGTAGGGGAAAAATGTACGGTTATGAAGGCTCTTGATATGGTACCCCTCCATTGATGTTTCTGCGATGAGTTTCCAATTCGCGGCATCCGTATATTCACCGTGGTCGAACATGTCCTGCCGAGGATCGAGGATGTCCGGCAATGCGTCGAGAGCGCCATTCGAAAGTGGCGCGTCCTGTGTTACAAACACAAGACCTCCGCGCTCTTCCGCCTTAACGGGGATCAACCCATGTTCCGCCATATCCACACCGGGAAACCCTTCTTGGCCGGGAATATGTTTGAGATTTCCCTCTAGGCCATAAGTCCAGGAGTGATAAGGGCATACGAAAGCGCGGGCACAGCCGTTCCCGTTTGCGACGGCCATTCCCCGATGTCGGCAACTGTTGCGGAAGGCGCGCACAATACCGTCGTCCCCGCGCACTACGACAATCGGCGTTAATGCGGCTGTACGGGCAACAAACGATCCATTCTCTGGCACGGCCGCAGAGGGGCAGAAAGGGACTGGCAGGCGGCGCAGCATCTCTACTTCCGCCTGAAAGCGTTCCTCTGAATGATAATTTTCAACCGGTTCGCGCCAAACGTTTTCTCCCACGTCTGTGGTTTTGGCATCTAAATGTGAGAAAATTCTGTCGATAACATCGGCATCGCTTAGTATCATGGCCATGGTTTAGCTCTTATAATTATTTATATTCAGGACGTATGCTATCTGACTTGTTTGGTTCTTGTCCACTCAGTTGAATTATTGTCACTGCCCTGACTAAGTTAGACATAGTGTTTTGTCTTTAATTTTATTATTCACCCTGAATGTATGTATCGACTACGAAATCTGGCAGTTTTGTTCGAAATGCACAGGCGATCTTTTTGGGGTCAATAGGAAGTCTCATTCAGATGACCGACGATATAGAGGGCATGTGAATGGCGGTCTTGGAAAAGTAAAGTAGATAATTACACCTTACGAAGCACTCAGAGAAAAGCTATATTCAAAACTCAAAATGGATCCCCCTTAGCCGCGCCCCGCAGGCAGCAAATATTAGGAGCGAATATGTCGACTGTTGGTCACTCAATTTTTGAGCTTGAGAATCTGACGCTGCAACGAGGCATCACTTTGCCGCGGGCAGAGATCGCCTACCAGACATATGGCCGTCTCGCCGATGATAAATCCAATGTCATTTTGTATCCAACTTCTTACGGCGCCCAGCATTACGATACCGAATGGCTGATCGGCCCTGGCCGGGTTCTTGATCCGACAGACTGGTTTATCATCATTCCTAATATGTTTACGAATGGTCTGTCGACGTCGCCGTCCAACATAGTCGCACCGTTTGGCCCGGATCGTTACCCTCTTTTCACCCATTGGGATAATGTCCATGCGCAAGAACGCCTGCTCACCGAGGTTTTCGGGATCGAGCGGATAGCGCTCGCCTATGGCTGGTCTATGGGGGCGCAACAGGCATTGCATTGGGGCGCGATTTTTCCTGATCGGGTTGAGCGGATTTGCTCGGTCTGCAGTTCCGCCCGCACCTCAGTACATAATCAGCTGTTTCTTCAAGGTGTACGCGTGGCATTAACGGGCGATCCTCATTGGCAGGGAGATCATTTTTCGGCTCACCCGGTGCGCGGCCTCAGAGCCATGGGCCGTGTCTATGCCGGGTGGGCGATGTCGCAGGCGTTCTATCGTGAGAAACTATACGAAGGGGTTGGTTTCAATTCGCTAGAGGATTTCCTCGTGCGCAGTTGGGAGGCTAATTTTCTCCGTCGTGATGCTCATGATTTGCTGGCAAGCCTGGATACATGGCAGGCGTCGGATATCTCGGACAATGATATTTATCAGGGCGATCTGGCACGGGCGCTGGGGGCCATAACAGCCAAAACCATCGTTATGCCTTCCAAAACTGATCTTTATTTTACACCTGAAGACAGCGCGCTGGATGCCGCGCAAATGCCGAACGCTGAATTCCGATCAATAGAATCAATCTGGGGCCATCGTGCTGGCAACCCGTCGCAGAACCCGGAAGATGAGGCAGCTCTGCGACAGGCGGTCGAGGATCTGCTCAAGGACTGACTAGAGGTCCTCTTGGGCAGGCTTGGCATTATCCCACCCCTAACCAAATGCTTAATTGAAGCCAACTAGACGGAAGACACGGGGCGCCCCTCTTCTGGGCGAACCGTCATTTTACATTATAGCGAAGCATGAGGCGCAAGATATGAAGTCTAATGACTAATTTACTTCATGCGATGGAGAGCACAAATTTTATTGCCCGTTGGATCTCGTAAGTAAGCAAGATACAGGTTGCCATTAGCACTTTCGCGAACTCCAGGAGGGTCCTCGCACGTAACGCCGCCGTTAGCTAGGCCAGCGGCATGCCACTTGTCTGCCTGATCCGTATCCGATGCCGCAAAACCGATCGTACTGCCATTGCCGTTGCAGGCCGGCTTTCCGTCAATAGGTTTGCTGATCGAGAACACGCCTGTTTTTGTGCGGTAGAAACAACGACCCATGCTGTCAATCACACCAGGCTCATGACCTAGCTCCCCAAGGATTGCATCGTAAAAGACTTTTGCTTTCTCAACATCGTCGGCGCCAACCATTACATGACTAAACATTTTAACCCCCATTATGGTATTTGATATTAGTTAGTTAGCCATGATGGTATCCTGTGTACTCATAGAATACAAACAACAACCCACCCAATAATAGGCAAAAACCTCAGAAGTAAATTTGAGAATTATTCACTCAGGGCGGGCTATGATGTTGCATTTACCCGCAGGTTTTCGATCTCCAAAGCCATGTCCTCGGCCAATTGGATGAAATCTCCAGTATCCATCCCCTGATGCAAAGCCAGTCGCAGCGCGGTCACATTGGCTTGAAAACGGCGAGCCAAGCGGTTTGGATCAGCATTGCTACTTAGCTCGCCCGTGTCTAGGGCGGCGGAAAAAGCGGCAGAAAATTCGTTTTGCATTGCACTTAGATATTCGCGTGTCGCGGCGGCAATGGCAGGGTCGGTCGTACGCGTATCAACCAAGGTTTTGGTCAACATGCAGGCTTGCCGGGACATATCATTCGGAGCCAGTCGTGCATAGGCACGAAAATGATCGGCCAGGGCATCCAGCGGCGAGGCTGCGCGCAAGACCTGATTGCGAAACCCTGCGCGGGATTTTGCGAAATAGCGCTCTAGCGCCAACATGTATAGGTTTTCTTTACTGGAAAACGCCGCATAAATGCTGCCAGGCTTCATCGTCAGCGCTGCTTCCAAATCTTTGAGTGAGGTTGCGTGAAACCCTTTCTCCCAGAACAGTACCATGGCTGCGTCGAGAGCAGTTTCACGATCATAAGGGGCTGAACGGGGCATGGTTAGGTGGTTTCTTTAGTCAGTTGGACCAGGATTTTTGTGTAATTGTCGACCCCTTGCGCGCCTGTGATAAGGTGTTTCTGGTCAAATACCATTGCCGGTACGCCGCGAATACCTTGTTGGATCCAGAAATTCTGCTCCTGCCGGACGTCAGACGCAAACCGTTGTTCTTCCAGAACCGCCAGTGCTTCGGTTCGATCAAGCCCAGTTTCCCCGGCTACATCAGCCAGAACCGCCATGTCAGACAAGTCCCGCCCCTCAGTGAAATGTGCAGTGAATAACGCCATCTTCAGATCATTCTTGCGCCCCTGTTTGTCAGCCCAATGAAGCATCTGGTGGGCATTGAACGTGTTATGCATGCGCATGTCTTCAGTGAACCTGAAATCAAAACCAAGATCAGTGCCAAGCTTAGTCATCTGCTCCCGACTCTGCGCTGATTGCTCCGGAGTTGAGCCATATTTCTCGATGATATGCTCGCGAGTATTCTGGCCCTCTGGTGGCATCTCGGGGTTCAGTTCGAATGGGTGCCAGTGGATATCATGGGCGGTGCCCGTAGCTTCAAGTGCTCGTGCTAACTGTTGATACCCAATGATGCACCAAGGGCACATCACATCGGATACAATGTCGATGCGGAGTGGTGTTGTCATGTGATAATCCTTTTATCATATCCGAGGTCGCTACGGTCGTCTTCTTATCATAATCGCAAATAATCGGTGCCAAAGACCAGTGAAATCAGTTTTTCCGTCAAGTTGATTTGATCGGAGCCCGCTTTTTCAGGCCAAGAAAAGACTGGGATTTTGCCAGGAAAATTGGGAGCTTGAAGCATTCATGTTTAACTTTTGCGAAGGTATTAGGGCAGAGGAACTCTCTGCCCTAAAATATTGTATAGCTAGGCGGCCTTGGGCGCTCTCTCCCACGTATATTTTTGGAACACTTGATCAATTGGCGTCTGGGCAAAATGGTTGGTATAGTTGGACATAAGTTTTTGTGCGGCACCGAGAATAACTTCCAGGATATTGGTCTGGCTGAAACCCGCCGCCAGGAAGGCTTGTGTATCAGCCTCGTCCACAAAACCACGATTGCGAATAACCAGTAAGGTGAAGTCGCGCAGCGCTTCCAACTTAGCTGTCGGCAGGGGAGTCTCATTACGCAACGCCTCAGTGATCGCGTCATCAATCTTCATCATTTTGGCAATACCAGTATGCGCAGGCACACAGTAATGGCAGTCCTGCTCAACATTCACCGTTTGCCAAACGACAGTTTTTTCCTCGTCAGTCAGGCTTGTCGCCATGAATTGTTGATGGGCAAAATTATAGGTAGCCAACAGACCCGGAGCATCAGCCATGATAGCATGAAGCCCGGGGATACGGCCGTTGTTCTTCAACGATTTTTCCAGGTGCGGCTTAGAATCTTCCGGGGCTGTTTCAATAGTGTGTTTGATGAAGTCAGTCATTTTCTTACCTTTTAATTTTGAGTTTAGATTAATTGGTTTTGTACGGGATTAGTGCTGGCTGGGGACGATGACATAGAATTTGTCTAGCCTGCCTTAACCGGCTGCGACTTGATTGGTGAGTTCAATTTGGATGCAACAAATGGCTCTAATAGTGATCGCATAATCCTTGTATTTCTCTTTCAACGTCATTGTTCGAGTCCTCTGTCATGCTGTGCTGGTGATGAAATAGTCACATTTGAGTGATTACTCAATATCTAGTTTGAGTAATCACTCAAATGTGAAGTCAACAGCGTAGAACGTACATAAGGTGCCAGCGTATCCCGGCCAATCGGCGGAGCGAAGTTGAAGCAATTACTGGTAATGCCGGGCCCATCCTCTAAGAGTCCAAGAAGCTTTACAGGGGAGGATATTCTGTCAGATTGCCCTCTTACTTTTAAGCTCGGTAATTCGGTCTTCACTTATGCCAAGAGATTTATAAACATCATCAGTGTCCTGCCCATGTACAGGGCCGGTACGGGATACGGAGCCCGGCATTTTAGCGTATTTCGGGGTAACGGCCTGCATGGCAACCGGCCCGAGTTCCGGGTCGTTGACCTTGATAATGGCGTCACGGGCCTTAAACTGCTCGGAGTTGAAAATGTCTTCAATCGATAGTACCGGGCCACCGGCGACTCCGCCTGCTTTCATTTCCTCAAGAGCTTCGCTTTGTGTCTTGCCCGCGAACCAGGTGGCAACGATTTCATCCAGTTCATCCGCATGCTTTACCCGATTGCTGTTGGTCTTAAAGCGAGGATCGGTAATCAGTTCGTGCCGCCCAATTTGACGGGCAAAATTTTCAAAGATTGACTGGGCCGATGCGCTTAAGGAAATCCATTTACTGTCTTTTGAGCGATATATGTTGCTGGGGCCAGCATATTGGCTTCGGTTTCCGGACCTTTCTCTGACGTGCCCCAGTTGATCATACTCGATCGGGAGGAATTCCAGCAGACGAAACATTGATTCGACAAGGGACAAATCGATAACTTCACCGGGCGCTTCCGGATGTTTCGCCTTGTGCCAGCACGCCATAATGATACTGAGAGCACCAAAAATCCCGGTGGTTGCATCCGCGATAGGAAAGCCGATATGCATGGGTCCGCTCTCGGGGTAACCACAAAGATAGGTGAAGCCAGAGAAGGCTTCCGCCACACGTGCAAAGCCGGGACTCGTCGCATTGGGGCCTGTTTGTCCATATCCGGATACGCGCAGGATGATAAGGCCCGGGTGACGTGCCTGAAGTACCTCGGGTGAGAGACCGTATTTTTCCAATGTGCCGGGCCGGAAATTTTCTACGAGCACATCAAAATTGCCGATGATTTCAAGAAGCAGTTCCCGACCTTCAGGCTTACGTATATCCAGCGTAATACCTTTTTTGTTTCGGTTCGTAACCTTCCACCAAAGAGGTTTACCATCCTTGTGCGGAGGTAGATCACGTAAGGGATCCTCTTTATCTGGAAGTTCGACCTTGATAACTTCAGCACCAAAATCGGCTAAGAGGGTGGAGGCCATAGGTGCTGCGAGCATAGTTGCAAGGTCGAGTATTTTCAGGCCGGATAGAAGTTGTGGTTTGGCGCTCATTTTTTCCCTATCTGTTGATGGAATCATATTCTTTGCCGATCAGTTTTGCTGCCTTCATTGCGGCAGGGGCGCATTTATCTCTGTAGGATTTGTTGTATCTGTTGCGGGGCATAGCAATTGCTATGGCAGCAATTACTTCTCTGTCCCGGTTATAAATTGGAGCTGCAACGCCTGCGGCCTCCTCGGCCCATTCCCCTTGCGCGGTGCCCCATCCGTTGTTTGTGATGAAATCCAGCCGTTCCAGGAGGACTTGTTTTGTCAGACCGTATTCTTTCGCAATCGAGTCCGTTTCAATAAATGCATACAGGGTTTCCAGTTCGTCTTCTTTCATACCGGATACAAGACAGGCTCCGGACCCACTTAAATAGACACGATTACTCCTGCCCACTTCCATCACATAACGAACTGGTTGTAGGCTTGGCTCGGTCGCAATGACAACGCGATCCCAGCCTTCGCGGACTAATATGGTGGCTGTCTCTCCTGTCTCTTCGCGTGCTTTACGTAAATGCTTTCTGGATATTTCTGCCAGTCCATTCCGGTCAAGTATTGCGTCTACGAGTGACAGGCACCCAAATGAGAGAGAATATCGATCACTTGCAGGGTCCTGGACGAGCAACCCTTCATGCGACAAAGTCCGAGCAAGTCGAAACGTCGTGACTTTGTTAAGCTTCAACTCATCCGTCAACTCTTTAAGAGACATGTCTCTGCTGCCTCCTTTAAAGGCTCTTAGTACGGCGACCGCTCGGCTGACCGTTTGCAGATACTGCGTAGGATAGGTCTTTGGCGGGTTCACAATAATTTCTCCTGCATGTTGCTTCCCAATCTTTCGGTGCAATCAAATGACTCAGCTTGCCATGCCGATTGATGGTTCTTGACTATATTAGCTATTTTGCGATATTGTTTCAATATAAGATATAGAGTTACATATAATGAAACATAAGGCAAGGCTATGTATGGCCTAAGTCTATTTTTTGGAGGAGGAAAAACATGAAGATTGTTAGACATTTGTTTGCGGGCGCTACCTTGCTGCTTACTCTCGCTGCGCCTTCAGCATTCGCACAAGACCATCCTATTAATATTCCGTCGGGTCCTTTTGGAACAGGTAGCAACACCCTAAGCGGCGCTATGGAGCAAATCTCGAAGAAGACGAATGCTAAGATTCAGGTCGTCGCGGCAGAAAGCCCAGGGCTGGTATTTAATTTGAAGCAACTCAAGGCAGATCCGGCAACCAAGCCAGATACCCTTACGCCTTATACTTTTGGTCTTGCCTATCTTGCCGAGAACGGCCTGAAGCCGTTTAACGAGCCGACACCAGCGCCGAAACTTCTGGCGACTTATCTGTTGGGTTCTGTCTGGTTGGCGACATTGGACGAGAATATCAAGGAGCCAAAAGATCTGATTGGAAAGCGCGTAGGGTTGGGCCGGCCTCCGCAAATCTTGTGGACAATTGAACCTGAACTAATCATCAAGCATGGTTGGGGGCTCGACGGACAAATTGATATTGAATATCTTGGGACCAAGCAAGCCGCTCAGGCATTGCTGGATGGCACTGTAGATGCCGCCATCATCGGTGGATATGCCGATCCAATTAACAAGACTTTCAGCCCGAGCCCTCAAACATTGACGGTTGTCGGTAGCGGAAAGACGCTCTACCACATTCCGTGGGGAGAAGAGGCAGTTGCGAAGACGATTGCTGCCGGTGTCGGGATTAATAAGCTTACTATTCCGAAGGATGCAATCGCTGGTGTAAATGCAGACATGTCTGGCTTTTTTGACCCCATTGCATGGGGTGCCTATCCGGAGATGCCTGATGAAACTGCATATGAAATTACAAAAATGATCATCGAAAATGTCGGCATGTTTAAGGAGTATCATGCCTTAGGGAAATTAATGTCGCGCGAGTCTCTCGCCTATGGCGTTGATCCTTCTAAGATACATCCGGGCGCGCTCCGTGCTTATAAAGAAGCCGGTTTGAAATAATATAAAATCATACTGTACCTCCCGTCGGTAGCATTGCCGACGGGATTACCAGCCTATTATTTGGGGGATCCTTCATGGATAAAGGGTTTGATCGTGTTATCAGAATAGCGGTCTATGTCGTCGCCTTGGCGATGGTGGCGTATCATATGCTTAGCGCATATGGAATTCTGCTTGGAAGCATTGAACATCAAACTGTGCATTTGGCCTTTATTTTTGGACTCACCTTTCTTGTTGTTGTCCGCTCGGCTGCTGGGCCTGTTCGCCGCCTTATTTACCTGGGCTTTCTTGCTTGTGGTCTGTTTGTCACGGCATATGTATATGTCAATCTGGACGCCTTGGAACAGAATGTGGGTTTCCCCACCCCGACAGATATCGCGATTGGCATTCTAATGATTGTCCTTACATTTGAGGGGACACGGCAGGCTTGGGGATGGATTTTGCCGGTAGTTGCATTTGTGTTTGTTGCGTATTTCCTGTTCGGCAACTATCTCGGCGGCCCCCTCTATCACCGGCAATTCTCCCTGGGTTATGTAATTTCATATTTGTCGATCGGATTTTCGGGCATTTACGGCACGTTTCTATCTATCTCAGCGAACCAAATATTCCTGTTTGTTGTGTTTGGCAGCATGATGGGACTTTTGCGGATAAATGATTTTCTGTATGAGCTTGGCAAGCTTGTTGGACGGCGTGTCGCAGGTGGACCAGGCCAGACTGCCGTCGTCTCCAGTTCTCTTATTGGCATGGTTTCCGGCGCGGCGGTTGCAAATGTTGCCATCACTGGCGCCTTCACAATCCCTTATATGAAGCGGGCGGGATATTCAGCTCCCCTTGCAGGCGCGATTGAAGCGACTGCATCCACCGGCGGACAATTAATGCCTCCGGTCATGGGCGCCGCGGCATTTCTGATGGCCTTTTTTGTTGGGGTTCCCTACACGGATATCATGATCGCTGGCCTGATTCCGGCAATACTGTTCTACGTCGGAGTGATGCTGTCGGTCCAGTTTGCCTCCACTGCAGCCGGTATAAAAGCTCCGCGAGAGATGCCGAATTGGTCAGTTATTCGGCGCGGAGTTCCGATGTTTGTTATTCCTGTTGCGATCCTAACCGGCTTGCTCTTGTTTCGTTTCAGCCCGGCGTACGCCGCGTTCTGGGCTATTTGTACGGTTGTTGTTTTGAGTTTTTTTCGATCTGGCGGTCGACCAACCGCTTCAGAATTTCTCGAGGCAGTGACAGATGGCGCAATCGTAGGTGCCCAGATTGGAATTTCCCTTTGCATTGTTGGCTTAATCTCGCAGACACTGATAACCACAGGTCTTGGCGGTAAGATTGCTGGCCTGGTTGAA
The DNA here is from genome assembly GCF_020731145.1 of Sneathiella sp. HT1-7. Classification (GTDB taxonomy): domain Bacteria; phylum Pseudomonadota; class Alphaproteobacteria; order Sneathiellales; family Sneathiellaceae; genus Sneathiella. The sequence goes on from NZ_JAJFZN010000002.1 coordinate 126,216, forward strand.
GTTTTCAGCGCCGGCAATATTGTTATTGGCTTGCTGTTGACAATGGTCGTATCACTTATTTTGGGATGTGGCGTTCCGCCAGTTGCCGCATATAGCCTTGTTGCCCTTGTCGCGATTCCTACCATTATAAAAATGGGTGTGCCGGTCATGGCCGCACATTTTTTCTGTTTCTATTTCGCAATCATTTCCGCTGTAACTCCCCCAGTTGCCATGGGCGCTTTGGCCGCTTCGGCGATTGCCAAGGCGAATTACTTCGCCACGGCGATGAAAGCGTTTAAACTTTCACTCGCCGGGTTTATCATCCCTTTCTTTATTGTCTTCAACCCGGCAATGACCTTGCAAAGCACAGATATGCTGAATGCGATTATGTCTATCATCGCTATTTTCGTTGTATTGGCTGTCGGCACGGCGTTGCTTTATGGGACCGGTGCGGTTCGCTTTAGCGGAAGGGATTGGCTGTTTGGAATAATCGCTGTGGGAACCAGTATTGCCTACGCTTTGTGTAGAAACATCTTATCCGCAGAAATTGAACTGGTCTTATTCTTGATCGGATTTGCGTTTGCAGTGTTGTTATTCATGTCGCAGGTTCGTCAAAAGCGATTGGTTGTCAACAATCTTGCACTTAGGTGATGGTAATTAGGCGGCGTTATTCTGCTGAGAAAAATTGTTATCGAGAGTCATCACGCGATAATGCCATGATCCAAAAATTCAGAGATATAATAAGTTCAATTTAGATCTATTAGGAAGCTGCTAGGATTGTTCTGGCAGGAATATGACTAGGTGTCCAGACGCCCAAACTAAGCGCCTGCACCCGGAGCATGTGCGGGCAATTTGTATGACAACTCCTCAATTTAGGAGTAAACAAAATCATATTCCTGCGCTATTCATAAACAAATGCGTATCGTGAAGCAGTGGGCTCAATAATAAAAAAAAGGAAATGCCTGGGATGCACCAAGGACAAAAGCTCGTTCTCAGCCAATATGGTGAGGACAGAGAAGACGCGATAGAAAACGATCTGAAGCTCGAAACGTTCCCAAAACCTGAAGTCGGAAAACTTCAACCTCACGAAGTAATTATTGGCATTCATAGTGCGTCGGTTTCATTCGTCGATTTACTGATGTTGAGCGGGCAGTACCAAACAATGGTACCGTTGCCATGTGTTCCGGGGATGGAATATTCCGGGGTGGTGCTTGCAACTGGTCGCGATGTCGATGTGAATAAGCTCGCTGTCGGTGATAGGGTTTTGAGCGATTTTCTGGTGACAGGCCCTCGAAGCAAAGGCGCCTATCAGGCGGAAGGCGGATGGCAGTCTTATGCGATTGCGCCGGAACACGGCGTCCATAAGTTGCCGGACAATCTGTCATTTGATGAAGGGTGTAATTTACTGCTGAACTACGAAACACCCTATTACGCATTTATCAACCGTGCAAAGCTTCAAGCGGGGGAAACAGTTTTAATCACGGGAGCTTCCGGCGCCGCAGGGATGGCGGCAATACAAGTTGCAAAGCTGCTTGGCGCAAAGGTAATTGCGACCGGTCGATCCGATGAAAAGCTGGCACAGGTTAAAAAATTCGGGGCCGATCACGTTATTAATACTTCCCCCCGGCCCGGTGAAGCGGGCATCCCAAAGTTCCGAGAAGAAGTGAAGGCATTGACCGGAGGGCGTGGGGTTGAGGTTGTATTCGATACCGTCGGCGGTGATGTTTCAGAGGAGGCGATGCGATCGCTCGACTTTGGTGGCAGATTGGTAATCATCGGATGGGCCCAAAATACGAAAGTTGCAAAAGGGGGCGGAAAGCGCGGCTCTGACAATGCGGATCGGCTACCGACAAACATTATGCAGATGAAGGGTCTTTTTGTCATGGGATCGCCTATGGTAATTCATTCCGGGCGTGATCCCTCCATACGCGTCCCTCGTCTTGAAAGCATCTTTAAGGGGGCAAATGATGGTCTCCTGACGCCCTTTGTGTCGCATTGCTTTCCTATGGAAGACTATAAACGCGCGATGTATGCGAAGATCTCCGGCGAAGTCAACGGCGGCTGTGTATTAAATCCATGGACATTCTCATTATGATTTTGCGGGCTTTTAGCTGTAAATCATATGTCTAACCAGACGGTGATTAAAAGAAAGCGTTTCTTTTTGGCTAACTAGGAGCGGCGACTGAATGCAATGTTTGGATTTGTTCTCACGTCAATTAGGCAATATAAGCTTTAAGTACACTAGAGCAGAATCTGGAAAATGGTGCCCAGGGGCGGATTCGAACCACCGACGCGCGGATTTCCAGTCCGCGTGGATTTAGCTTTTTGAAAGATAGTTTGAACCGTAGTCCTTGCTATGAACTGAGAGTGAGGGCTATTTAATTCAGCAATTTTTGTAGCTGTTGTCGATGCAATAATTGGCTAACTTTTTAGCTTTTTCGATTGCTTCTTTTGTCATTTTGTTCTCAAGCCGTTGTTTTAATTTGTCTGCTCCGTAATGTCCTCGCCCGGAAGCGACTGAATACCACATTAGAGATCGTTCATAATCTTTCTCAACTGCCTGCCCATAATAATACATTCTGCCGAGGCTGAATTGAGCATCGATGTTTCCTTGACTTGCTGCGAGCCGATACCATTTCAACCCTTCTTCATAATTTGCCGTGACAAAACGATTGTTTACATACATATCACCAAGGATATTTTGTGCTAACGCGAACCCTTGCTCCGCTGCCATTGTGAACCATTTGCGTGCCGCTTGATAATCTAAGGGTACCCTCTGCCCACGAGAATAAATGAGCCCCAGACTATTTTGAGCGACGACATCACCGGAATTTGCTGTGGCCTCAATTTCCCGGATTGCAACACTGTCTGATTGTAGCACTCCTTGCCCTTCGTATTCAGCGTCTACTATGGCAACCGCTCTGTCGCATTTGTCTATATTCGGGGCTTTGTTTGGATCCAGATCCCTCTTATTGTCAGCATAGCCTATATTGAAAAACCGATCGGTTGCGTACCAGGTTTTAATAGCCTTGATTTTGTATGATGGGTTGCCGCCAGCATAAAATTGCGAGCAGAGCTCACTATGGCTCGTATTCCACCCAACCATATAGGGGTTATGGCTTTTAAAGTTTGTTGAAGGCTCAATTGTTGTTGTGCAGGCTGCGAGAAAAAGAACCGGTACGACAAAAAAGCATTTGAAGGAGTATCCTCAAAAAAGTCGTTTGCAAAATAGCAGAGCAACCTATGACGATATTCTCGCAATATATGAACAGGCAAAAAACAAACGAAACGGACTAGCATTGCAACCGTCGTAAAACGTCTCACTGTCATCTCAATTGTACTTGTACACAACTTGCATACCTCTTTCGCCAAATTTCATCCGTATATATGATTTCGACAGAATCCAGAATGTCATTACGACAGCCCATGATTGAACGGAAATGCTAAAGACGAATAGGCTAATACCAATAATGTTGGGTATCCATCCGTCCAGTAATAGGCTTTTCATGGCGGGGTTAATTGAGTAAGTGCCGACATATATTGCAACGCCGATTGAGCTAACTAAAACCGGACCTATTAAAAGACGGATGAATACTTGGGGAAGTAGCTTCAGTTTATTGGTGAATTTCCCTTTCTCTCCTTCAATCTCTCCAGAAATAGCAGATGGGAGTGCCAACCCGAATAGGGAAAACTGAACTAGAAATAGAATACATTCTAGAAAATGCTCAACAAGTACGATAACAGCTACTAAAGCTACGCGGCTAAGGTCACCAGGTAAATCTCGTAAGAAGTATGGAAGGGCTATAAAGAAAGCCAAGCGAGCCAAGTATAGTGGTAGGAAAAGCCCAGCAAATCGAAAATAGAATCGCGCAAAAGGAGCAGCATCGCTTGGATGCTCGTCTGCTTCGGGGCTTAATATACTTACACATGTGCTATAGGCTAAATAGGTCCATAAAGAAAAGTAAGCGACATCGACCCCAATATCATTGAATAAATCGCTCTCGTTCATAAATTTTAGCGAGAAGATTATTAGCGTACCGATGACATAGTATCGGTAGAACTTTCGAAATAATAAGAATGAGCTACGATACATTCAGAATTCTTTGGTCTTAGAGCAGTCCTCAAGATTTGCCCGATAGTATAATCTACCTTATGGCGAAGAGTCAAAAAGGTATCTTCATGGTCTACGCCGCCAGCAGACTACTCTCCATCTTCGCGATCTGCGAAATATCTTCCTCTGGATTGTGAAACAGATGTCCATAGACATCAAAGGTCATGTTGATTGACGAATGACCGAGCAGCACCTGGATCTTCTTGGGCGTCCAACCTTGTTCAATGAATAAGGACGCAGCGGCATGTCGCAGAGAATGAAACCCAAACTTAGGTTTTCCATCAGTATCAACAATATCACAGGCAATCATGAGGGGCTTGAAGATCCGATGATAAATATTTGCATGCCCCTCAACATTGCCTGCGCCGTTGGGAAAGACAAGATTAAGCTCCCCTTTCGGACATCGTGCTTTCCAATCCTTCAACGTGCTGGCAACCAAAGGAGACATCGAAATAGTGCGACTAACCGCACGGCTCTTGGGAACACCGATAACATTATGCCGATCCGCACGTTGCCTGATATGAATGGGACCCTCGGTGAAGTCTACTTGTGCCTAAAAAAGCCCTCTAAGCTCGCTGGAGCGCATTCCCGTGAGCAGGGCAGTGATGACACGCGGGGGTATGACGGGCAGGGGGCTTGGAGATTAGTTCTCTGATTTCATCCTTTGTAGGAATAATCCGTTCCTTCTCATTTCGACTATCGCGTGAGAGATTTCTTCAAGCAAATCATCAATGAAATCCTTTTCCTCTGACGCTGCCTGACATCGCCCAGCTTACTGGTTATACTATTTACAAAACAAGGGATAGGAGCGCATGGCGGTTTCACGATCTTTAATTGGATTGAAAGAAAACCTGACAAGCTTAGTCAGTGGTAAACTTTGGCTTCAAGTAATTGTTGCGATGATCCTAGGAATCGGCTTTGGTGTGCTGATTGGCCCGGCAACCGGGCTTTTCGATAAGAATATCGCTGAAATAATTGCAGGTTGGGTGGCTTTGCCTGGTAGGGTGTTTCTGCTTGCAATCCAGTTTATTATTATCCCTCTTATTGTTGCATCGGTAATTCGGGGAATTGCTGCCGGAGAGGCCACAGAAAACATTGGTCGACTGGGAATAGCCGCAATATTGTTCTTTGTTCTTACTACTATTGCCGCTGTTATAATCGGTATTGGGTTTGCTCTTATCATTGAGCCAGGGGCATATATAGACGGCACACATTTGAAGGCAATTATCCCTGACTCTCTGCCAGATGTTAGCGGAGCTGCCAAGATGGGTCTTCCCACTTTGAAGGAGCTTCCGGAACTGCTAACTGGACTGTTTCCGAAAGACCCATTAGCTACTTTTGTCAGTGGCAATATGCTTCAAACGGTCATCAGCGCCGTCATTATCGGCGTTGCACTCGTGGCTATGCCGTCGAGCCAACGCAAGCCAATACTCGACCTGCTTGGATCCATTCAGTCCGTCTGCATGGTTATTATCGGTTGGGTGCTTAAATTCGTTCCCTATGCAGTGTTTGGGCTGATAGCCAGCATAAGTGCGCGCGTTGGTATATCAACACTTATGGCAACAGCTGTGTATGTGGTAACTGTTCTGGTCGGTTTGCTTGCATTGCTCATAGTCTATTTGGTGATTTTATTAGTTGTTGGTCGTATGAATCCCCTTACTTTTCTAGCAAATTCCAAAGAAGTTGTGTTGTTGGCATTGTCTACGTCCAGTTCGGCTGCCGTCATGCCGCTTACGTTAAGTACAACAGAGGAAAAGCTAGGTGTCCGAACTGGAATTTCCCGCTTCGTAATCCCACTGGGAACAACAATCAACATGGGCGGCACAGCTCTATATCAAGGTGTTGCTACACTTTTCCTTGCGCAGGTGTTCGAAGTGGATATTGGCTTGTCCGGCATGGTCCTAGTTATCGTTATGGCAACGGGCGCATCGATTGGTTCACCAGGCACGCCCGGTGTTGGGATCGTTATTCTGGCAACAATTCTGGAAAGTGTCGGCATCCCTGCTGCAGGTATTGCATTAATTATTGGAGTTGATCGAATTATCGATATGTGCAGGACATCGGCCAATGTCATTGGTGATATGGTTGCAAGCGTGGTTCTTGATCGATTAATGCCCGATCCGGAAAAAGCTGGTAAATTCTCACCGTAAGCGTTGATGTTCAGCCTTGATGTTTATATGGCCTCTTTGCAATGGAACGCGAGGTGCGCTGGAGGAAATAGTTTCCAAGGGCAGCAACGAGCCACCGACAGGCTGTTAGCGGCACTTAAGTCCAGTAACGGACGGGGCCAGTATCAATATGGAGAAACTGGGATTTAGGGTAATATCCCACGCCGCCGCCTTTGAGACTTTTTGCAGCCTTTTGAAGATACTTTAGATCGACGCCCCCAATGCGAAGATCAATCGCCATTCCCTTCATATGGTAACTTTTTTTAGCTACATTACTGCTGTTTTGGCGTAGTGTAGCGTTTGTTTTCGGCGACCTGTAGCCAGAGATAATCTGAGCGGATCTGGAAGCGTCAACTGAATGATGAAGCCGATGAATCAGCAGTAACAGTTTCGGGTCAATCTTGGCTACCTCGTCCGTGCGAAAATCCCGAAGAAGGTAATTTATTTCCCGCAAGCTCTCAGGAACGAATTTACCTTCAACCCAAAAAACAGACTGAAGACGTTCACCTGTGTGCAAGTTGCTCAAAGATAACTTCTTTTCATGCTCTGTGAATTGCGTTGCCGCTTGAGCAATTGAAGGAAGAAAAAATCCCGCTGATACAGCGGCTACTCCATTGCGTAAAAACAGGCGCCGTACACGATGCCTGGATAAAGTCTCCGCCGTATTCTTCATAAACAACGATCCGTCATATTCTGATTATGCTGCTCTAATATACTAGGCTAATTGTGTTAATTTTTTGTCTTTATGGCAAATAATTATTCAACGGTGCCAAGCTTCAAAACATATATCAAATCCGCATCCCGGCCATAAACATCCTTCCAAAGTTGCAGTTGGCCAGCCTCATCCACTGCTGCCGTGAAATAAGTGATATAAACAGGGATTGGGGCAGGTAATTTTATCACCTGCTTTTCGCCAGCCGCCATCACCTCTTGTATGGATTTTACCGTCCATTTGGCCGAGGGTTCCATGAGGAAGTCAGCCAGGGTTAACGGGTCCGCTACGCGAATACACCCTGAAGAAATCGCACGACCTGACTTGTTGAAAAGATTCTTATTTGGCGTATCGTGAAGATAGATGTCATAAGGATTGGTCAGTGTGAACCGGATCTGGCCAAGAGCATTGCTCGGTCCCGGGTTTTGGACAAATTTATAGTTTAGGCGCTCCGGCGATATTATCCGCCAATCGACTCCCTGAGGATCAATTTCTGGGGCATCTTTCTTCCACGACGTGAATACCCGAAAATCCGACGTGAGCAAATAATTCACGTCCGCTTTAATCTTTGGTAACAGGTCTTCGCGGGCAATTTTTACAGGCACCGTCCAGGTTGGGCGGAACTTGATGCTGGTGATTTTGTCATTCAGGATCGGTGTGCGGCGCTTCTGTTGCCCAACAATTACCCGCATGTGCAGTTTTTCGACACCATCGGAAACCGCGGTTAAGTCAAATCCCGGAACATTGACCATTACATAACGGGAGCCGAGGCTCTCAGGTAACTGGCGCAACCTTTCAAGATTGATGGTTATTTTCTGGATAATGCTTGCGGGTGAAACATTCAAAGCGGCATAAGTTTCCGGGCCAATAATGCCGTCCGGCGTTAGCCCATTGCGATTCTGGAACCGCTCGACGGCGACGAAAAGGGCATTATCGAAAACATCATTTGTCTCGTCGTTATCGGCGGGAAAATCCCCTAATATTTTTAACCGGGCCCTGACGTGAGGAACATTGGGGTCGGAGGATCCGAGTTCTAGCTTTTGATCTGTGTTCAAAAGGGGCCATTTCATATCAGCGATTTTACGGTATCGCTCCAGGTATTCCTTCAGGTTTTTGTATTTCAAGCTTTGTGGAGGTAGGCTTTCCAGCCATGCTTGAAAGTCGGCTGTTTGCAGTCCTGTCTTCAATAAAGCGGTGGCATTCGTCGGGTTTGGAATGTCAAAAAGCTCTGGATCCACATAACGTGCAGCCAGACGGCCATCACGTATGTCTGAAATGTAACGCAACAGACCCGTTGTGAAGCTGCGGTCATAGTTCTGTGGCGCCGTTTCTGGTGTCAGGTTTTCGTTTTTGTCATTATTCGAAGGGAGGTAGTCTGACGGTCTGAGCCCTTCCCGGTCTGCATGGCTTAAAAAGTCGACAATAATCTTTCCGCGTGCGGTCAAGCCTGTTGCTGGCGTCCACCAAATTGAATCTTCTCCTAAATCGGCGTAAATTTTATCAACTGCCGCCGGTTCAAACCCGCCCCTAGCCTCATCGGCCATAGCTGGATTATAAAAGGCCCCGGGACATAGCCCCAGCATGACCATTAAAGCCACTGAAGTCAGCCCGCGAACCACCCTGTCGAAAATAAAATATTTACCGCGCATCACTTCCCCTAGGTCGCCTTATACATAATGTACAGTCCTGACATTGCCATAGGTCATTCAGCATGATCCGTATCTTAATCTTAAGCTTAAGCAGAGATAATTTTTATGCATGTTGTTTTGGATTTCTTGTACAACATCTCTTCATGCAGCATTTCGGGCCTCAGTTTCCAGTACCATCGGCGCTTCTTCTAAGGTGTGGCTAATGTCCATTCCACGGTCCTACGCAGGACTTTTCCCATAGCTATATCGAAGGCGAGAATGATCGCGTCCATGTTCGTGGCCGTGCTTAAAACAGCCGCTTCGAAGCTGTCTGATGCGACGATTTCCTGTCGGGAGGGGTCGAACAGTATCGCGTTCAAACGGACCCGAACCAATGGTTCCGCAGTGCCGTGAAAATATTCAGCCTGAAACTCCCGGAGTTCGCCTTTTAGTATGTAATTGGGCTGTAAACTAATTGCGTCTCGTCCGACCGTGGCGATGTGACCACTATTTGTAAAGCTTTCAATCAATAGCGTTTGGATCATTAGCGGGGTTCGCTCTGTCCAGCTTGCATCGGCAAAGTATTTCAACTCCGTTGGTTTAGGGTGCAACGCAATACGTTTACTGTTGAGCCCGCCCGTAGCAATCGGTTCTTCGATTACGAGTTTCCAGTTGACATGCGGCAGATTATTGGAAAACGTGCTTTTAGGGGTTAAGTTGTAAAGATTCACCACGCCTTTCTCTCCGGAAATCGAAATGGTTCCGCACCCGGCTAAAACAATTAGTAACGTCGCAACGATAATTGATATGGAGTATTTTGGTTTCATCATTTTGCCTTGAACTCTGCGTCCCGCTCGCCGAACAGAAACCCGGATGGATCGTTTTCAATACGGTCTGTAATGCGAGTCATTATCGCGACCAGTTTCCGGGATTCAGCAAGAAAATTCCTAAATTCTACAACAGCCGCCTTACCATCATTCTCGATCAGATTATCGACGTCAGTCAGAGTATCGTGAGCGACAGAAAGACTAGCTTCCAAATCTTGAACTAGTGGTTTCGTTTCGCTTGCAATCTGCCGAATTAGACGGGCAGATTCACCAACATCAGCACTAGTGCGATCCAATGAACTAATAATATTTTCGATCTTATCTGTGCGTGAGGAAATACTTTCCATGATCCGGGCTACATCCACGAGTATCTCCGTCGCAAGTCGCTGGTTCTCTGAATTCAGGAGATTGGACGCCCGGTCAGCCAACTCCTTGCTGCTGGCAATCAGATCGGGTGCTCCAAGAGCCAGTTTTTCAAGTTGCGACGGTTCGGAGGGGATAACAGGGTACTGCCTGTCTCTGTCCGCAGTCAAAATTTCGGCACCTATTTGTGCGCCATCGATGTTAATATAGGAAACGCCGGTTATTCCCTGTAACTCCAGCCGCGCGTGGTCACCCTTTCGGATGGGTACTGCGGCGTCTATTTCGACCAGCACCCTTATACGTTCGGGATTTTCAGGATCAATACTAATATGTTTTACCGAGCCGACGTTGATACCGCGATATCTTACGTCCGCGGCTGGCGATAGGCCGCTAACTGAGTTTTCAAAGTATATTTCGTAGAATGTCGTTTCCTGATCAAACTCCACCTTTGCAAGCCAAGCGACAAATGCGAACAAAGAGAGCATGCTGATCAGGACAAAGCTTCCAACAAGAATATGTTTTGCCTTGAGTTCCATCGTTCCCCCGTTTATGTCGATGCGTTATCGCCCTGGTTTTAATAACCCGGCGGACCGCGCCCGTGGTCCATGGAAATATTCCAAAACCCAAGGGTGGCGTTCGTTCAACATCTGTTGCATATCGCCGATCACGACCACCCGTTTATCCGCAAGAACAGCAATACGGTCGCAGATAGCATTCAAGCTGTCAAGGTCGTGAGTCACCATGAAGACAGTGAAATCAAGGGTCTTGCGTAACCTCCCAATCAAGGCATCGAAGCGTGCGGCTCCAATCGGATCAAGACCCGAGGTTGGTTCATCCAGAAACAATATTTCCGGATCAAGCGCCAAGGCACGTGCCAGGCCAGCGCGCTTGCGCATACCCCCTGATAATTCCGCAGGATAGAGTCTGCCGGCCTCCGGCGGCAGGCCAACCAATCCAATCTTGATCATTGCGATTTCATCCATCAATCGCTGGTTCAGATTCAGATGCTCTTTTAAAGGAACCTGGATATTCTGCGCCACAGTCAATGATGAAAATAATGCGCCGTCCTGAAATAATACGCCCCATCGCGCTTCGAGGGCGGAACGTTCTGGCGGCTCTAGGTCCAATACGCGCTGACCAAGGACCTCAATACATCCCGACCATGGCTTTTTCAGACCGATGATGCAGTGAAGCAAGACCGACTTTCCCGTACCGGACCCGCCGACGACACCAAGAACTTCTCCCTTGCGGACTTCCAAATTTAGGCCGTCATGGACTAAATGGTCCCCGAACCCCGTATGTAAATCCTCAACCTTGATAACTGCATCGCCCGTCATCCTTACACCCCGGCCAATTGGAAGAAAATGGAGAAAATGGCATCGGCCACGATAACAAGAAAAATGGATTCAACAACGGAACGGGAGGTCATATGACCAACGCTCTCTGCGCTTCCGCCAACCTGGAAGCCTTCATAACAACCAACCAAAGCAATTATCACAGCGAAGAAAGGCGCCTTGATAATACCGATCCAAAAACTCCACAAAGAAACTGCGTCACTAAGTCTTTCGATGAATTGATCTGGCCTTATGTCAAGAACGATCCAAGTCATCAGTCCGCCGCCAAGCAATCCAATCATGTCGGCGAAAAACGCTAATAGTGGCATGGCCAACACCAATGCCAACAATCTTGGGAGCACGAGTACTTCGATGGGATCCAGGCCAAGAGTGCGCATGGCGTCGATTTCTTCGTTCACCTTCATTGCGCCGATTTGCGCGGTGAAGGCGCTGGCCGACCGTCCTGCAATGACAATGGCAGCAAGCAAGATGCCTATCTCGCGCAGGATTGAGACAGCAATCAGATTGACCACGAACACTTCGGCCCCGAATTGCTTCATCTGGCTGGCGCCCTGATAAGCGATAACAACGCCGATGAGGAAGGAAATCAAGCCGACGATAGGAAGCGCATTTAGCCCAACCTTTTCCATGTGATGGATCATCGGAACGATGCGAAGGCGAGCCGGGTGCGACACGCTGCGTGATAGGGTCAGTATAACGAGACCAAAAAAACCGAGGAAATCGCGAGCCCGGGCCAGGGCATCCAGAGTCATTTCGCCGGTGTGCGCGACCCATTCTAACAGTTGGTTCGCATGCGGAAGGGGAGGAGGAGATTGATCATTGGCCGCAACTTCGTCCAAAAGAATACCGTATTCAGGCTTCATACCCTCGAGTATTACCTCTGCACCACCAGATTCTAGACTTTTACGCGTGCGATGGATTAGCCAGGCTCCAGCCGTGTCTAACCTCTCTAACCCTGAAAGATTGAAAATGAACTTGGTGCTGGCGCCGTCATGGATAACCATAAGCTCCTTGTCCAGCCGTTCGGCCTCGCTGATAGTCCAACAGCCCCCAAGTTCTATCATCCCACCATTATTGAACTTTACCCAAGCGGGATTACGCTGTGTTTGATGAGCCGTCGTGGTACTGGTGCTTTCCTCTGCCATCACCACTTTCCCCTCTGACAACGCTTTTGGGTCTAGATTTTAAAGTCCGTTTAATAACGGGCGAGGTACAAACTAACGATTTAGGCGGATTTTATCCAGTATTTCCGGCAATGGCCTCCAATTCACAGCCGGTCAGACCAGGTAGAATCAGATAAGGCTAGCCCATGAAGTAGAAGCCGAAAGACATCATCAGTCCGATGATAATGAACAGAGCGGCATAACTAACACTGGCCGCAGTATTGGCTTTCAGGTCCGACCGGCCGGCAGTGAACCACTTCCAGACATCCTTAGTGCCCACTTCGCCTACCAGAGCCATCTCTTTAAGTAGAAAGTGGACATTCTTAGGTCCGTGATGCGGTCGCTGATTTTTTTTCGGATCTTATGCCCGAAATGAAACGGGACGATTTTAGCGAGCATAGAAAAATTTGGCTCGAAGGAATTTAGTAAGTAGTTCTTGTTACTTAATCTCAATGGTTCGCCTGTGATCTCTTGGCGGTAGTTTCAGCGCTCTGTCTGTATATAAATCTGTATGTTTATCTAATTTCTGAATTAACTACCCTGCCTACTTTTGTCGGATCGAAAGCGGCAAATTTCAGCCAGAAGTTATCTTGCTTCTTGCCTTCAACTCGAATGCTGTCCTTCGGGAAATGACATCTATTCTGCTGTTGATCTTTGCGTTCAGCGAAAGTGTCCTGCCCGCAAAGGAGTCATTCTCGAGCCTCCAACTCCGGTTTACTGTTTTTGGAAAGACTAGCAGTTTGGATACCGGGTACGATGGCCATAGCATTTCTAATTGACATGAATAAAAGGCACTTTGGATTTTTTGAAATCATCCAACAGTTCTATTCTGTAAAAGATCGCCCAAATATTGTGCCAAGGAATGACCCTTGGGAAGGGTTGGTTAATTCAACTTTTGATCGAACCATTGATTATTGCCACTCAACATTTTTACAAAGTGCCGATAGTTCACATTCGGGCGCAGCGCGCTTTCATCGATACCGTTCACATTGTAACGATCTTCGAAAAAAGTCTCGAAGAGGAATAAAGATTCCTGTTTCGGTAGTTCGCCGAATGTTTCGGCAAGTCGGATATTATGGGTTCCAAGGCCGGGGAATGCCGCAACTTTGTCGGCTTGCTGCTAAGTCCAGACAGCGTATTCAGGGCCTCCACCCTCCTGAGATCTCATCCTTAAAGCCAAAACCAGTGATTTCTGATGATCATTCTTCGAGGCGAGATTTAGCATGGAACCGACATAATTTTGAACGCGAGCCACCTGAAATCAGTTGTTCTGGCCAGGGTTCTTCAAACGAACTTGTCATGAAGCCGTTTCCGAACAATCAAAGCCACTGCTAAAAATTAAGTAAAAAAATCTATAGTTGTGCGTGTGCGAGTATAAGTTTGCCACCACGAAATACGGCAAACTTATTGCCAAGTCATGCCGCTAAGTACGGCGAGAGGAGTTTCAAGGATGAACACAGATAGTAGCGATGAAATGAGTAGAAATTCCAATTGTGTAAAGGCTTGGTTGGCCAATTTTGAGCGAAGTCTTTTGGCATCGGACGGGGAGAATCTTAGAACTCTATTTTCTGAAAACAGCCATTGGAAGGACCTTTTGGCTTTCACCTGGAGCATCACACCGCATGACAGCCAATCGGCAATCATAGATAACTTAATCGCCCTTCAACCCGAAGTGCAGGCCAGTAACTTTTGCCTCGATGAAGACCGGACACCTCCGCGCCGCGTCAAAAGATTAGGCATAGATTCAATTGAAGCCATTTTTTCTTTCCAAACAAGAGCGGGGCGAGGGCATGGCCTCCTCCGACTGTTAGCCGAAAATCCCGAACAAGCTTGGGTTTTTACGACTTCGCTTGAGGAAATCAAAGGGCACGAGGAGCCCATTGGCGCGAGGCGTCCTGATGGATCGTCCTATTCGCGGATGTTTGGGGGGAGCAATTGGAGTGACAACCGCAAGCAAGAAATTACTTTCGAAGGGCGCGAACCTGAAGTGTTGATTATCGGTGGGGGACAGGCGGGTCTGAGCGTTGCCGCGCGCCTGCGGCTTCTTGGAGTAAGTGCGTTAGTAGTAGATCGCAATCCGCGAGTCGGAGATGTGTGGCGTAATCGCTATCGCTCGCTCGCACTGCACAACAAGATCGGCCTTAACCATATGGCATATCTTCCGTTTCCGCCGAATTGGCCTGAATTCCTGCCAAAGGACATGATCGCAAATTGGCTGGAAACATACTCCTGGGCCATGGAGTGTAATGTATGGACCGGCACCACGTTTCTAGGTGCAGAATACAACGAGAAGAGCTCCGAATGGAGCGCGCGAGTACGTACTGAAGATGGAAAAGAAAGGCTTTTGCGACCGCAGCACATCGTGTTTGCGAACGGCATTGCCGGCAGGCCTATAATCCCTGAGTTTAAAGGCCTTCAGGATTTTTCTGGGACTCTAATACATACCCATGAATTCGACGACGGTTCAGCTTGGGCGGGCAAAAAAGCGGTTGTCATTGGCACAGGAACTAGCGGTCACGACGTGGCGCAGGATCTGCAAAGCCACGGTGCCGATGTGAAGCTGGTCCAACGCGGATCAACTACGGTCGCCAGCATCAAGGCCGCCGGTTTAGTACACTCCGTTTATTACAATGAGAATCTGCCGCTGGAAGACGCCGATCTGGTCGGCACGTCTAGTACTTATCCGCTACTCATTCGCGGCCATCAGCTCTCAGCTGAGAAAATGAAGGAAATAGATGCAGACATGATCGCAGGGCTAAAGGCTCGCGGCTTTCGCATAGATTACGGTGAAGACGAAACGGGTCACCAGATGAAATTCCGCCGTCGACACGGTGGCTACTATCTCGATTGCGGATGCAGTAATCTGATTATTGAAGAAAAGATCGGTTTACTTCAATTTGAGGACGTGGATTGCTTTGTACCACAGGGTATACGTATGAAGGACGGCAGTCTGATAGAGGCGGATCTAATTGTTTCCGCGACGGGTTACCAGAACCAGCAGGAAGTCGTTCGCGAACTATTGGGTGACGGGGTCGCTGACAAAATTGGTCGCATTTGGGGCATTGCCGATGACGGAGAATTGGCGAATATGTACCGGGCAACTGCACAGCAGGGGTTGTGGTTTATTGGAGGCGGTTTCTCACATGCGCGCATATACTCACATTATATTGCCCTGCGGATTAAGGCTGATCAACTGGGCCTTGTAAATGACAGCAACGAGAAATCGTCGAGGTCGCAGAGCACACGCCATCAGTCAACACAGGGAGCAGCTTGAGCAATGTTACGATTAGATGGGAAAATAGCTTTCATAACCGGAGCTGGCTCTGTAGGCGAGGGCTGGGGAAATGGCAAGGCGACAGCAGTGCTCATGGCTCGTCAGGGGGCGCAAGTCTTTGGAGTTGATTTAGACAAAAAGGCTTTGGAGGAGACCGCGGAGCGCATGAGGGCAGAAGGCCTAGAAGATTCATGGGCATCCTTTACTTGTGATATGACTGACAATAAGCAAGTTAAGGCTGCATTTGAGTCGTGCTTGGCACGGTTTGGTCGCCTAGATATTCTCGTCAATAATGTTGGCGGCAGTGCGCCGGGCAATCCTGTTTCAATGAGTGAAGAAGTTTGGCATCGTCAGATCGATCTCAATCTCACCTCCTGTTTTCTCGCCTGCAAGCATGCGCTACCTACAATGGTTTCCCAGTTTGAGAATGAAGGCAAGGGCGGAGCAATTGTTAATTTGTCCAGCATTGGCTCAATGACTTATCAGGTTGGGGGGCGGGTAAGTGCGGCTTATGCAGCATCCAAGGCAGGGGTGGTCGCATTCGGCCGTTCGACCGCAATAGCTTATGTGAAGCAGGGGATACGGGTGAATACCGTCGTTCCAGGCGTCATGCATACGCCGCTCGTTGAAAACCGACTTGTCGCTCAACTCGGTGCCGGAGATGCTAAATTCCTGATTGCAGCGCGCAATGCCAGCGTTCCCATGGGTCGGATGGGGGATGCATGGGATGTCGCCAACGCCGTACTTTTCTTGGCTAGCGATGAGGCGCGCTACATTACCGCAACGGAGATCGTAGTCGATGGTGGTATGACCGCCGCAAGGCCGAGCCAATGAGCGTCAATGGTTCCGTTTACATAGGAGAAATATAATATGGCAAGAATTCAGCCATTGGCTCAAGATGAGTTAAGTGCCGAACAGCTTAACGCTTGCCGAGAAGTGCAATCGGGTCCACGCGGCAAGGTTCCCACACCGATGACCGCCTGGCTTCGGAATGCAGAGCTCGCTCGACGGGGCCAGAAGCTAGGCGAATTGCTGCGGTTCGACACTGGGCTCGACGCGGCACTCACTGAAATTGCGATACTGACCTGCGCCAGGCACTGGACGTCTCATCATGAATGGACTGCTCACAAAAAACTTGCGCTCCAAGCAGGGGTGCCAAGCGGCGTGATTGCAGACATTGCTGCAGGCCGCCAGCCCAACTTTGGCGATGAGAAGCAAGAGATGATTCACAAACTCTCTGCTACAATCTTAAAAAAGGGCAAGCTCGCCCAGCCACTTTATGACGAAGGAATGGCAATGTTCGGTGAACGCTGTCTTGTAGAGCTTACTGCCATCCTAGGCTATTACTGTCTCGTCTCCCTGACGCTAAACGTATTCGAGCTGGGCTTGCCTGAGAATGTTGCATCTGAATTGAATGACACAGTTTCTGATCAGGAGGCACCATGAGGGCATGGAAAAGAAGCAACTTCACAAAAAAATGCTAGGGGATATTGAACATTTGGAAAATGACCAGCTTCTCGATCCGTCGCAGCCCATCGTTGACGCTCATCATCATTTGTATGACCGTAAAGACTTGCGCTACCTGTTACCAGAATTCCATACGGATCTGAAGACTGGCCACAATATAATAGCTACGGTATTCGTGCAGGCGAGAAGCATGTACCGCGAGACGGGTCCTGAGCATTTGCGATCAGTGGGTGAAACAGAGTTTGCCGTAGCCATCGCCGATCAATGTGCACGCGACACAGAGATAAAGACATCTGTTTGCGATGCCATAGTCGGCTACGCTGATTTGCAGCTCGGTAAGAGGGTCGCGGAGGTTCTCGAAGCCCATATCCAATCAGGTAAAGGGCGCTTTCGAGGTATCCGACATATCGTTGCGTGGGACGCCGACAAATCGCTACTTAATCCGGCTTATCCTACTTCACGCGATATGATGGATAGTGCAGAATTTCGGGCAGGATTTACCGAACTGGCGCGTGCGGGCTTAAGTTTTGATGCTTGGCTCTTCTTCCATCAACTTGATGATTTGGTGAAACTGGCGCGTGCCTTTCCGGATACCTCTATAATAGTCAACCACTGCGGGGGCATTCTCGGCATTGGCAAATACACTAATCGTCACCCTGAGGTATTCGCCCAATGGAAGAAAGCCATCGTTGAACTCTCTGGATGCGATAATGTTTCTATGAAGATTGGTGGTTTCGGGCTGGAGCTCACTGGGTTCAGCCGTCAACAAGATGGAAATGCTAGTGCACGAGAGTTGGCGCGCGGATGGAAGCCATGGGTTGAAACCTGTATTGAAGCATTTGGGACTTCGCGTTGCATGTTCGAAAGTAACTTTCCTGCAGATCGAGCTTGGATTAGCTATGATAAGGTCTGGAATTCCATGAAATGGCTCACAGCTGATGCCAGCGCGGACGAAAAAAACGATCTTTTCTGGCGTAGTGCGTCGTGTCTATACGGATTGCAGGTCGCAACCTAAACAGGCAATTAATGCTCCGCGAAAAATTGCCGGCCGTAAACCGGCAGGAATTACATAAAGTTACTGATGTCGAATTGTGTTGTAGGCTAGGTGGCGGACCGTATTATTCTGAAATTGTGTACTCGCTCCGACTACGAGTAATATGTTAAGATGGAAGGAAACAAGTTGACCATTAGCTCAGAATTGGCGCGTTTTTCACATGAAACGTCATTTTCCCAAGTGCCCCCGGATGTGCTTCAGAAAACCAAACTAATGGTACTTGATACGATCGGGGTTTGCCTTTCATCGAGCCAGTTCGAATTCGGTCGGGATACGATCAAACTTGCCAAGGAGTGGGAAATACAAGGCGGAGCTTCACTGATTGGATCGTCGCTTAAGGTTGCGCCGCACCACGCTGCGCTTGTCAACGGTATTCTCGGCCATGGACAAGACTATGACGACACGCACACGGAGTCCGTAGTTCATCCATCCAGTGCGCTTGTACCTGCCATGCTCGCGTGCGCAGAGCGTGATCAGATTGACGGCCAACGTGCACTGCTGGCATTAGTGATCGCTGTTGAAGTATCGATCCGTCTTGCAATGCCAGCGCTAAACAGATTTCATCTCAGAGGCTTCCACACAACTTCCGTCGCCTGTACGTTCGGCTCAGCCATCCTGTCGTCGCACACTAGGAACGCCAGTCTTGAGGCTTATGAAGAAGCGTTCGGCATATGCGGCAGTTTTGCCTCCGGTCTCCTTGAATGCGTTCCGGCACGGAGTTCTGCCAAGCGCCTACACGCCGGCTGGGCTGGCGTATGTGGCATAATGGCGAGCGATTTTGCTAAAATAGGGTTTACGGGTCCGACCAGCGTTATCGAGGGACACCTCGGTCTTTATAATTCAATTCTCAGGGGCGAGCAGTACGATCTGGCGAGTATCCTTGATGGTATTGGCCAACACTGGGAACTCTTAGATACGCGAGCAAAGCTTTACCCCTGCTGTCACTATCTGCAATCATTTATAGAGTGTGCCGCGGCTTTACGGCGCTCCGAAGACTTCAGCGTGGACAATATTGTTTCAATTGATTGCCAGGTGACGGAGGGCTCGGTGAATATGATCTGTAAGCCATGGGATCTTAAGACCGCACCTATCACTGGCTATGACGCGCGTTTCAGCCTGCCCTATGCCGTTTGCATTATGCTTTACAAAGGCAAGGCTGGCGCTGCGGAGTTTGATGCCAACGAGTGGACACATGAACCCATACGCGATCTCATGTCTAAAGTTTCGTATAAGGTGAATCCAGATTATTCGGTGAAAGACATGCCGGGTTCTGTGAAAATCACTATGTCGGATGGTCGTGTTTTGGCACATGAGCTCCCAAAAGTTCGCGGTGACCGCGACCAGCCATTTTCAGAAGATGAGATTATAGAGAAATTCCTCGGTTGCACTGAACATTTGGGTGAAAGCCAAGCCATGCGCTTAGTCGATGCAGTGCTGTCGATGGAAAAACTGGAGGATGTGGGTGTCCTTGTAAACGCCGGGGTTTCCTAAAACGCAATCCCTTTCAATACCGAGCTTTGAAGCAATGCCGATGTTGAGAAATCAACTAGTACTCGCTAACTGACGAATAAAGTTCATATTTGGCCCTGCGTATCATGCCGTTGCCATTAGACGCGATGACATTTGCTTGAATTTGAACTCCCCTGACTTCGCGGCTTCAAGCCAGGGCTGCTTACTCCAAACCATATAGTAAAGGGTCATCACCACTGCTCTTCATAAGAGGGGTAGCTAAGCGCGCGCTGATGCAGAAGGCTTCAATACTTATTGTGTCCCCTGAAAAGACGCCGTCACTCAAAAATGGACCAAAGCTCGATTAAATCTCGGGGCACTTCTAGTTGGAAATCAACACGCAGGCCGCCGTGAAACTACATAGTAATTGATGACCGAAAATGTACTTATGCGCCGCACGCAAAAGTTCTTGCCATTTGACATGCCTGCAGTAGCGAGCCGTCCGTGCTAATCTGAAGGAGTGCGTATTGGGTCGTGTTTCTAAAAACAATCAACCAATTTCATTCGTACCCAAACCAGAGAAAAGCGAGAACGCGATGCCTAAAGGTGAGACGTTAGATCTCAATAATGCTATTGGAGATCCCAATATAGTCAAAAAACTAAGGGAAAAAGCTCCCTCCAATCATGGAGCCGCTGAAGATTTTTGGCAAAGCGCAATGGACGCTCCGTTACTTTCGCACCGGTTGAAGGAGCTTGTGCTGCTCGGCGTTCATGCCTCCGCATCGTCAGTCAACGAAACAGCCATTAAGCGCCATATTCGTCGCGCCTGTTCAGCTGGTGCAAGCGAAGAAGATGTGATCGATGTGTTGATCTCTATCGTTGGGCAGGCCAATCATGCGCTCTATTTTTCGGGATCTATATTGGTCGACGAACTTCAAGCATATTCTGCGTCCGATGACGTTCTTCCCGATATGCGGGAAGATATGGCGGCGATTAAAAAGGATTTTGTAGAGAAGCGAGGATTCTGGCATTCGGATAGGGAAACCCTTGCCCGTTTAATGCCGGATTACTTTATGGCTCAGTCGACGCTTTCGGTTGCGCCATGGCAATCGGGAAGCTTAACGCCGCGTGAACGGGAACTAATCTTTATCGCCATAGATTCTTCAGCCTCCCACAACTACGAAGCTGGATTAAGGCTTCATATTCGAAACGCACTCAAAGCAGGAGCACATCGCGACGAGATCATCGAAGTCATGCATCTCGTCGCTCTAATGGGGCTCGAGGGTTATTTAATTGGAGGCACTGAGTTGCTCGGTAAGGGCGACGACTGAGTGTCTTCTATTTGATATTTTGGACAAAGAGAGGGGCGAAATGGGAAACGGACTAGCAGTTGTTTTTGGGGGTGCAAATGGCATCGGAGCCGCGGCCGGCCGATTGATGGCAAAGCGCGGGTGGGATGTCGCTATTGTCGACATTGTGGAGGATCGCACGAAGGTCGTAGCAGAGGAAGTCGGAGGCAAGGGATATGTCTGTGATATCGGTGATCTCCAGGCTATAGAGGCTACAGCAGAGGCAATCACGCGTGCACAAGGGCTTGCTTCTGTACTTGTCAATTGTGCAGCCATTTTGCAGGAACAGAAAACGCTCGACGACTTTCCGCAAGAACTCTTCCAGAGGATATTACAAGTCAACATTCAGGGTACTTTTAACACTTGCCGCGTATTTGGGAGTGCCATGGCGCAGCAAGGTAAAGGCAGCATCGTCAACATCGCGTCGATCACAGCTCATGTTTCGTCGCCTTTATTCGCTTATGGCCCGAGCAAGGCTGCGCTTGTTAACCTATCGAAATCTTTTGCAGCGCAATGGGGTCGGTCAGGGGTGAGGGTTAATACGATCTCTCCTGGCATGGTGCTGGTGGACCGAGTCAAAGCGCGCCCGCCGGGACGCTATGCGACCAATCCAGACGATTTCATGGCACTTGGGCGACGGATTGAGCCAGAGGAAATTGCCGAAAGCATCGAGTTTCTGGCGTCTGATCGTGCGTCGGCAATTACCGGGATTGATCTTGTGGTCGATGCAGGGTTTTTTGTGTCAAACCCTTGGGGAATGTATGGCGGGATTCCGAAATCGCAATCATAAGTCGAAAGTTGCGGACCGGAGACATTTTGATCTAACGAGGTGCCAATCACTCTTAGAACATCCGTTCCTTAGAACCTTACCAGATGGCCTTTCTGCTAATCGAGAGCACGAATGCCATATTTAAACAGGAGTATTAAAAAATGCCAGATAACGTACTAAAAAAGCCTATGTACCGAATGCCCGTTTCCTTTGGACCAACGCCCGGACCAAGACAAGGACCGGATGGGAAGCCCTTTGCCAATCTTTCGGAGTCAAGGAGGCGCACAATCGAGGTAACTTTTCGTTCAGATGCGAAGCAGTTAGAATCATTGTTACCGCCTGGGTTCGTTCTAGACGGAGAGTCATTGGTAACACTCGAATACCAATACCTAACCAATCTTGCCTGGCTAGCAGGGAGGGGGTATAATATCTTGTCAGTCAAGATCCCAACGGTGTTTCAAGGAAAGACTAAGAAAGTACGCGGCCCCTTTTTGGCCGTCCTTTGGGAAAACTCTCCAGACGCAATCCTCTCGGGAAGAGAAGAACTGGGCTTTAGCAAGCTTTATTGCGAACTACCACCCGTACGAAGATTTGAGGGACAAGAACATTACGTTGCGTCTTGGGAGGGGCACGAGTTTTTCCACATGAACGTCAAGCCAATTGAAGAGATGGACACCTCTACGCTCAGCGCTCCGAAAGCGGATGGTGTTTTGCATTACAAGTACATGCCTCGCACCGGCGAATGGGGAACAGAAGAGATTGCATATGCCGCAATTACTCCCGTCACAACCGGCCACGTACAGGTAAAGAAGAAATGGCGGTGTGATGGAGCCGCATCATTTAGTAAAGCGAGCTGGGAACAGCTTCCGACATTACATCACATCGTTAACAAACTTGCTGACTTAAAGAATTTTGGCGTTGTTTCATCAACGATTACAGAAACTGCCGGGACTACAGATCTCTCTGAACAAAAGATCGTTGACTAGCAACTGTCTTCATCAGCGGGCAGGTGATGCTCACATTCGTCTTGATGTACAAAGCGGGTTTACAATCGTCGCAAGTTTTTGGGTCGCGGCGACAACGATGGCTTTGTATGCCTTGCCAGCGTAAGGTAAACGGTCAGTGACGTATTTGAAACATCACCTGCCATATCGCAGCCTTTCGATCAGAGGAAATGGGTATATTGATAACCTTGATTAAACGGCCGCGGGTATACAGGCAAGATGCTGGCTGTTCCTGTATAAACAAGAGGACAGGGCCCATGGTCCTGAGCTTGTGTCGCTGGTTGAGCTAAACGCCCCTACATCTCGAAACGCTTAGATAGGCAAACATAGCTGCATCATAGGGGATAGAAAACCAATAACGTGCCGAAACTTTGCTGTTTTAGCTTTTTGTCTGTTTTCACAGTGGTTCGTCAATTAGGAACTACGATCTATTACTTTAAGCTTGTTATGGCTGAATAAGGATACTAGGAAATCAACAAAAGCTCGAGTCTTCGGGGGTACCAGCTGTCCGTGGGGAAAGACAGCATACAGAGCAGTATCTTGCTCGGTAGGTTTAACCTCGAAATCCTGCAATACAACACGCAGATCTCCTTGCTCGATCGCTCGTTTAACCACCCACTCTGGCACCACTGCGATCCCAACGCCGTGTAGCGCAGCTTTCATCAGTGCGGTGCTGTGATCGGTCTTCAGATTACCGGAAACGTCGACTTTGATAACCTCAGAACCTTTAATAAATCGCCATGTACTTTCATAATTGGTCGCCGAGTAGACCAGACAGTTGTGCGATTTGAGGTCAGTAGGGTGTACTGGCTCTCCGTGTTCCCGAAAATAGTCAGGGCTGCTACATACGACTCGATTGCTAGAGCTCAGTTGGCGCGCAATAATATTTGAGTCTTCCAGTTTACCTAACCAAACAGCTACATCTATTTGGTTCTTAACAAGGTCGATCTGTTCGTCATTTAGTTCAATATCGATCCTCAGGTCGGGGTTGCCATCTAAGAATTTGGAAATCTGTGGAATAATCACTTCTGTAGCTATCGAAGTGCGAAGCTGGACTTTCAAAACCCCTTTAATTTCACTTTGATATGCTGATGCGTAACTATTTATATTGTCTAGTTTGCGCACTATTTCGACCATACGATTATGGTACATTTGTCCAACTTCAGTCATGCTTTGAGCGCGTGTCGTTCGATTTAGCAACCGCACCCCGAGATTTTTCTCCAGGGCGTCTATGTGTCTTGCAATCGAGCTCGCAGTCGTGTTCTGCTGTCTGGCAACAGATGAGAAGCTGCCAGACTCCACAACCCTAAGAAACGTACGAATACTGGTTAATTCATCCAATGTTGTCTTCCTTGTTGTCTGAACTTCTGGACTTTCAAGGGTTTAAAATGTCGCATTTACTGATCTTTCTGTTCAGCTCACAGTATGGATGAGTTTTAAAAAATTGAACAACCCATCGTCTCTGAGCGGACCTAAAGGTAACGTATTGCCAACATGCGTTCCATCAGAATTCATCTTTGGCAAATTCTTTTAATTCAGAATATTCATGAGGTTAATTGGATTGACCGGTAATCTTAAATCAAGCTTTTAAACTATCGTATGAATTGGGTGAATGAAAGGATATGTTTCCCATAGCGGTTGAACGGGGTCACCTCGTGATTACTCTTGGTTGCTGGTGGGCGCTCGCATTTTTGAATTAGGGTTTGTTGCTCATTGTTTTGACCGAGGTGATGGCATGCGTTATTAATCTCGAAAGCGCTGACGTAGTGGTCAATCGATGAACGCGCCACTAAAGGTCTGCATCACGATGCCGAGCATAGAAAATGCGTAATTGGCAAGCCTAATGAAGCTTGGATAAGAGTAATTATCTCAGTTGAACCGCCCGATCTAGCCATCAGCTGCAACGTTTAATCGAGCAGTATTTTCCAACCGAAATGGCCGACATCTCAGCTAGGCGATGTGATGCGAGAATTTGGCGCATCGTGAGCTTTGCCTAGAAACGCCGGCCAGAAGAACCAATTTCGCACGCACCGTCAGGCGACACTTTGGTTTTGGCAATATCTACATCAGGTTAACCAGAGTGTTAGGATCGGGAAGGCAATGAGCAATCCGAGGGTAACGAACTCAGCAAGCAGGAAGGGAATTATCCCCTTAAAACTCGAATAGAGATTAGTACGGGTGACCGATGAGGTGACAAAGACCACGAGACCTAACGGTGGTGAGACGAGGCCGATCTCTGTCGTCTTGATCATGATCACGCCCCACCAGATTGGGTCAAAGCCGAGACCGACCATCAACGGTGTCGAAATCGGCGCGGTCAGGATTAGAACAGCCGCCTGATCCATGAACATGCCAAGGATCAAATAGATAAGAACGACGATCAGCATGACTACGGTTGGTGTCATGCCGCTTTCGGCAATCCAGCCCAATAGTGTATTCGTAATGTGTGTAATAGAGATGAAATATCCCACGACATGGGAGCTAACAATGATCAGCATGATCATTGAGGTGATCCGTAATGTGCCGCTTACTGCCGCTGCAAAGTCTTTGCGGCCCATACGGCGAGACATGATTGAAAGAACTAAAGCTCCGGCAGCGCCGATTGCGGAGATCTCGGTCGGCGTTGCCACGCCACTGTACAACCCGCCTAATACGATGAAGATGAGTAAAATCATTGGCCAGACTGTGCCGCCATGCTGCTCTGTTGCGACGCGCTTTTCGTCGCTCGCATCAGGGCCAAGCTTTGGCTTTAGCTTGAGCGTGATAGAAATTGTCACGATATAACCCAATGCTGTCAGCAACCCGGGTATGATGCCGGCGATGAATAGTTTCCCGATAGAGGTCTCGGTTATGATGCCGTAGATTACAAAGGACACCGAAGGTGGGATCATGATTGCCAGCGTTCCAGCAATGGAAATCGTACCCACCGCAAACGACGGCGCATACCCAGCTTTCATCATCGCAGGAAATGACGCGCGGGCAAGGCTTGCTGCTGAAGCGGTGCTGCTACCGGTGGCGGCGGCATGGATGGCACCAGCCACGATGCAGGCCATGGCCAGACCGCCGCGTACTCGGCGGAGCATCCGGTTGCATGCCATTAGCAAGTCGGTCGCGACGCCGCCGCAGGAGAGAAACTCTGCCATCAGAATAAACATGGGAATCGTAAGCAGTACCGAATTGGCAAGCGTCTCATGCATGACTTTTCCCATGATCGCCTGAAGCACACCCATAGGAACTATCATGTTGAGGCTTACGAAGCCGGCTATTCCCAATGCAAAACCAATAGGAACGGCGAGCACCATCATTATTAGTAGCAAAGCCACGCCAATAGCAAAAGTCATTCGGGATACTCCTCTGCTGTATGCTCGACGATAAGGTCTTCCGATGCGGCGAATACGCTTAACAGCAGACGAAGGCTCAGTAGGCCGCAACCGATTGGCACCCAGATCCATGACAAG
This sequence comes from Sneathiella sp. HT1-7, assembly GCF_020731145.1. Lineage (GTDB taxonomy): Bacteria > Pseudomonadota > Alphaproteobacteria > Sneathiellales > Sneathiellaceae > Sneathiella. The sequence continues at coordinate 152,346 of NZ_JAJFZN010000002.1, forward strand.
TGCACTGGCCAGTCGATAACATCCATCTCTACGAGCCCCTTGGAGTAGATTTCGTACCAGTTCTGACCGGACATCCAGGCAAGGTCGGCGCAGAACATACTACTGACTAACAGCCCGACGCGTAGCAGTAGGTTACCCACATTTTGCGGAATGACATGTAGGAGAAACGTGATCCGGATAAAGCCGCCTGTGCGGAAGCCCCAGGCCAGAGGCAAGCAGACAAGGCCAACCAGCAAATATTGTTCAGTCAGGAAATAATTGAAACTGAGCGGTCTGTTGATCGTGTATCTCAGCAGCGCGTCGAACGTTGTGATGATCATTGCCGCCAACATCATCGCTGCACCAATGATCGCAGCGCCATTCTCAAGTGGACGCAATATCCGGTCCAGCAGTTTGAATGTCGCTTTTCTGCGTGGTGTTTCTCGTTCCAAACTTTGTTACCCCCCCTCAGCTTCGCATTGCGTGCAGTAATTTGACTGCACTTAAGTCGAAATCTTTTTTTGTTGAAATGTAACTAATCCTATAGCATCAGAATTGTCTATAACTTAAGAAACCTCGCTGGTGGCTTGGCTGCTTGTCGCAATTCGGGTTCAGGGTTCACAAGTTTAGTAAGCCTTGGAGAGAGGAAAAGAAAAACACTAAAAAAATTTCTTATAATTACCATTGACTTAGAGGCATGATGTATCCCTTTTCAGTTCTCAGAAGAGACCACTGTTTTGCGCCGCCACTTTTGAATTCAGACGCTAAGAAAGGCCGATCATGCGCTCAACGCAAAACTCCTACACGCTTACGGGTATTGTCAGGAATTATTCTGCAGTTAGCATTCGAACGGTCTAAAAACTTAAAAAAAACTTCGATCGTGTCTTTGTTACATAAACCTAGGCAGGTTCTGGGTTCGCTAGATTTACAAATCTTAGGGAGAATAAAACATGTCAATAAAATTACTTGTAAATACTATGGTCTTAGGATCGTGCCTCTTTGCTTCGGCGGCTACAGCAGAGACCATTGTGCTAGCATCAGGCTTGCCCCCGAAGCACTTTCAATCGATTCAGGGCTCTGAGGCTTTGATGGAGTGCGTTACAAAAGGGACGAATGGTGAAGTGACCTTCAATTATTTCCCCTCAGGCGAGCTTGTGAAGCGCGACAGCATGGTGACAGGTATTAACCAAGGTCTTGCTCAGATCGCAGTATCAAGTGTACCAGACGAAGTTGCGTATATCCCTTTACAGGGCCTTTTGACGCTTCCTGGTCTGACGGGTTCTGCTGTAGAAGCAGTGGTCGGTTGGCGCAAGGCTCTTGATAAAAACGGTGTAATGGCAGAAGAATTTACTCGCCAAAACGTAATGCCGCTATTGCTTTCGCCACTCGCGCCGTATCAAATTATGGCAAATGAGCAGCTCGACGATCCCTCGAAATGGGATGGGTTGAAGATCCGCGCTACCGGTTCGTCGCTGTCTGTTTTGGTTAACTCAATCGGGGGAGTTGCCGTACAGATGCCCGCGACCGAAATTTATGTTGCGCTCCAGCGCGGTACAGTGGACGCGACGATCCTTTCCTTTACTAGCCTAGTAGGCTATTCCCTTCAGGAAGTGCTTTCCTATTATTCTACGAATGCAAGCTTTGGCACCTCGGCATCAATGTGGGGGATGGACTTGAAATATTTCAACGGTCTTCCCGCGGATCAGCAAAAGGTCATTAAGGAATGCGGGCGCTCGATTGAATTGTCGATGGCTGCTCTTATCGACTCAAACGAGAAAAAGATTGCAAAGGATTTGGCTGCGCAAGGACAGGTAGTCTTTGAACTGACCCCTGAACAACTCGCCATGTTTGCGGAGCAGATGGTCTCGGTTGAGGCTGATTTTCTCAAACGACTGAATGATCGCGGACTGCCGGCAGCAGAAGCGCTGAGCGAATACAAAGCCGCTTTGGGAAAGTAAACATTCAGTAAGTCCAATTATTGCGCGGGCCGGTCACCTTGTCCGGCCCGTACTTCCTACTAGGTCGAACGGCCATAACGCGAACTAGGTATGGTGTTCTCCACCTATTTTTCCTAGCTATATTAATCCTATATTCTTGGACCAGCCGGTTATACGCTCAAAAAATTTTTTACCCGCTCATGGGTATAGTCAAAAATTACGCCTCATTACTCTGTTGTAAAAGAGTATTTTGCCATTAATGCTGATAAGTGTCGGCACGCAGAAATCGTTTGATTGCGATCTGTTCCCTGGGGAGGCGGAAAATTTGCAGAACTTAGATCACCGTCATTAGGGCAGTGGCTGTTTCACTGGGCGGTAATGCGCCATTTTTGGTAACGTAACTGATACAGTAAAAGAGGGGGTTGGTTTTATGCGTCTACTAAACAAACGGGCAATAGTTACCGGAGCAGGTTCGGGAATTGGCGCGGCAATTGCCTGTCACTATGCGAAACAAGGCGCGAAAGTTGCCGTTGTGGACATTAATCTGGAAAAGGCCGAGGCGGTAGCGAATAAGATTTGTGTAGACGGGGGCGAGGCGGTCCCATTTTATGCAGACGTTTCCAATTCTGATGATGTCGAGGCTGCTTTCGCAGGAGCAGAGTTGGCCTTCTCTGGGCTGGAAATCATTGTTAATTGTGCAGGTGTCAATCAGAAGCTAACTGCATGTACAGAAGTTAGTGAAGAAACATTCGATCGAATGTTTAATGTGAATGTTAAGAGCTTATACTTCACGACCCTTCATGGTGTGCCGATTTTGGCTAAGTATGAAAGATGTGCGATCGTCAATATAGGATCTGTTGGAGGTATTCGACCACGCGCAGGCATGGCGTGGTACGGGGCGAGTAAAGCGGCGGTTAATGCCTACGGTGCTGCACTAGCACTTGAGCTCGCACCACAGCGTATCCGCGTGAACTCAATTGCTCCTGTCAGAACTGATACGCCTATGGTTTGGTACATGGTTGATGGAGAAACCGTGGAAAAACGCACGAAGATGGAATCAGAAATCCCACTCGGCCGTATCGGGCATGTTGATGATATAGCGCAAGCGGCGGTATATTTGGCCTCAGATGAGGCGAGCTTTGTCACAGGGCAGACCCTGGCGGTCGATGGCGGCCGCCTTCTATTATAAAAATATCCATTATACATCGAAGATAGAAAAGGTTTATTGACTTGAACTGTCGACGGATTTTTCAGTGGAGTACTTTCTCCGAGGTCTTGTGTATTGAAAGGGAAATAAAAGATGAAGAAAACAGCCGTCGTAACCGGGGCAGCCTCTGGGATTGGTCGCCGAAGTGTCGAACGCCTTCTTAACGCAGGCTGGACTGTCTGGGCATTAGACCTGTCCCATGAGAAACTGGCAGCATTTGAAACGCCAGACTGCACCGGACGGTATTACCACCGAGCTTGTGATGTCAGCTCGGCTTCCGAGATTAAGGAAGTCTTTGAGGCTGTCAGTCGAGAAAACCAATCAATCGATGCCCTGATCTGCTCGGCAGGCGTTACTCTTGTGGGGTCTCTAATGGACTTTCCAGAGGAAGCGACCGATAAGCTAATTGACGTCAATCTTAAAGGCCCTTGGCTTACTATTCGTGGTGCCTATCCGCTGCTAAAGTATAATTCCAACATGGCCGACCCAGCCCGGATTGTCATCGTCGGATCGGTAAGTGGCATCAGGCCAAAGGTAGGAAGCGGTATGTATTCAGCGACTAAAGCGGCCCTACATACCTTGACCGGCGTGCTCGCTGTCGAACTCGCAAAGGATGGTATCACGGTAAATGCGGTCGCGCCCGGAACTACCGACACGCCAATGGCGCAGCAAGCAGCAGAAAATGCAGGGTCGTCTGGTTTTCAGCTCTCCGGCACCTCGCCTCTGGGGCGAATAGCGGATACTGACGATATCGTGGACGCGATCGAATTTTTCTTGGGCAGCAGTGCAAAATATGTCAACGGCACGGTATTGCCAGTCGATGGCGGAACCCGTGCAGCCTATTCCCGGGGATAAAGAAAGGCAGTAGTATTTTCTGGTGATCTAGATAGCTCTTTCGGCTTCAGGCTAAAATCAATTTTCTCCGTGCCCGTAATTCTAATGCTGCTTATTCCAATCAACAATAAATACCAATATGACGAAGCTTTATTTGGTTCGGCATTTAGCTGGTTTCGCAAGCGCTGGGGAATTATCCAGACAACAGCGATATATGAAGTTTGTGTCGTAATTGGGCGTCAATCAAGCCAGATCTCATAGCCTCCGTTATTAAAAATGATTAGTATTTTGAGCCTGTTTAAAATAGGGGATGCCAATTATAATGTTGGTGGTGAATTTCTGTTTTTCTCAAGAATTCTGCCAAAATGACCCGCTAGTAGACCATTTTAATTTCAATAGGTTATATAATGAACGATGTTGTTGATTTAACGAATAAAGATAGCTTTAGACACTGGACCCCCGTAACTATTCGTTTCTCTGACCAAGACCCTTTGCAGCATGTAAATAATGTCGCCTACGCGGCTTATTTTGAGGCTGCACGAACCATGTTTTTAGGTGGATTATTAAATGCCGACGAGAGAGTGGGAATTGATTTTATTCTGGCGCGCCTTGTGATTGATTACCTTAAAGAAACTCACTATCCCAATACAGTTGATGTTGGTGCAAGAGTTATCAAGCTCGGTACTAAATCGATAACAACAGGATATGGATGTTTTGCCGGCGACGAATGCGTTGCTACATCTGAAAGCGTAAATGTGTTCTTCTCGACGGCAGAACGTAAATCTGTTGGTATTCCCGATGCTGTTCGGACGAGTTTGGAAGCAGATCCGATGCAAGAATACAGCAAAATTGGATATAGTCGAAAACATTAACTGTCCGAGTTTGAAATTCGTAGTCTAAGTAGCGCGTCGGCCTGATCCTCCCTTTGTGATGGCATCAATTTACGTCGATGAGTTGGCTTGGCATTGTTCTTGTGACGTTCGCAAGCCAGCCACTCTTCAGGGGTTGATGATCGGCATTCCCTCAATTTGCAGGCGGAGTACTGGCTTTGTCCGTTTGAGGTTAGTAGACCATTCAAGTAGGTCGTCTGTTTCTAACGCATAAGCCAGCTCTTTGTATGACAAGGCTAAACACCGCTACTTTGAAATAACACGTCGATATTGTTGCTTTTGAAGGAAATGGTGCCCAGGGTCGGGTTCGAACCATCGACAGACTAATAGCCCGTCGGCATGCCGAACCAGAATATTGAACTGGATCCTTGGTGTGAGTAGCTATATCTCAGGTGAGATTTTAAAGTAACCTAATGGGTTTTTCTTAGGATGACCGGAAATTCCGCATCAGCCGAGCTCAAACACTTTTACTCCCCAACAAAAACATTTGTGACATTGCAATAGGCCTAAATCATTCCGCGGTACTTTCATTTTTACCGTATCGTTGATACAGAAAGCCAATACCGATAAGGCACGCGCCCAATCCAAGAAAAGATATGGCGCGTAGCAATCCGTCGAGAGCGGACATGTCAAAAACGAATACCTTTCCAACTGCCGCCAGCAATAGCAATAATGCACTCTGGCGTAGCAATTGACTATCACGCCAAATACCAACAAACATTAGACCGCTGGCAATGATGAGCCAGGCAAGCGAGTAAGTATAAAATTCTGGATTACTCATAGGGCTTAACCGAATGTCACTACCGACGAAGAAATGTCGTATTTCAGTATTGATGTAAAAGAAGGTCAAAAATCCAGCGAAAATTGTTAGGATGCGAGCAAGCGCAGCATGTTCTGTTTTCGCAATTGCCTTAAACAAGATGAATGTGGCGGCAGGAAAAGCATAGGCGACAAAGAGCCAATCCATAATATACCAGGTACCGACATTCCCTTTCGCGGAAAGAAGCGGGTTTAGAAGGCCAAGGGCACCAAATACCAACTGAATGAGGCCGAGTATGCCAAGGATCTTCCAGCCCCACTCACGCACAACTGTAGGATTTCGCTTGTTTAGCCAGTAAAGCCCCGATGCATTCGCGAACAAGCTGGCAATTTGAAGCGAAATCTCAGCCAGCGACATCCCGGCACTTGAGTAAGTTTCCCCTCCAGTCGTCAGAAGTAAGCCCACTCCTGCCATTTTTCGGATGCCAAGCGCAATCAGCGTGGTCCATAAGAGGACCAACCCGCTTTCAAGCAGAAGTATCAAATAGTCAGTTTTATCTTTTCGAAACCATGTCCATGCGAACCCAAATGCTGCAATGGCGATGGTAAATCCATAGAGAAATTCATCTGCCGCTGCGGTAGGACTAAGAAACAAACGCAGCACTTCACCGTCCAGTTCAAGCCGTATTATAACAACGGCGGTTAGGATCGCACTGAATGGACGAAATGCGGGGATTGGAATTTTCAGATAAATCCAAGCAGTTGCGGCCACTTGCAGGGCTAAGGCGACGCTTAACCATTCGTTCTCCAAGGCGACGGCCAATGCCAGTGCCAATGCAGCGGTTGAGCCAATTGCGAACACAGCAAGGACCGCGTCATCCAGCGCCTTGTTCAATTTATCCCCGACGAAACGCGCTGCAGCTGCGTAGGTTCCCGATAATGCAATTGCAATTAAGGCCCACTCGGGAGCGGTACCCAAACCGTTGAAGTGCCAATAACTGATGCAGAATATCAATATTGGTCCGGCAACAGCATGGGCTGCACCAGTCGCCGCGAAATATCCTTTCGCAATACGACGATACCCAAAGGCTGTGTAAAAAAGTCCAATCGTTATGGCAATCGTGAGAAACCGGAGGATTTCTGAAGCGTCTTTGAGAACAGGCGAATAATTTGGACCGGAGTTGAAGGCAAGCAAAGCCCCTGGCCAACTCAACAACAGTAGCAGTGCAGCGGCATGGGCAATGACAGGGAGACCTTCATAGGCCTGTCCTCGCATCGCAACAAACACAGCAAGCGGAGAAAGAACGAGGAGCAAGAGGATGGCAAGTGTTGCATGATCAAAGGCTGAGGCAATGAAAAGACCTGCAATGGCCGCATAGAGAAATGAAATATAGATCTGGAACAGGGGTGATTTCCAATCCAGAATTTCCGACAGTCGCGGGAGGACAGGAACGATGTTCGGAGTCTCAACGTTTCGGGTCGTAAGAAGAAAAATATAAACTAAGACCAGGCCAGTAAGATAAATCTCTACCACCAGCGCGTCAGCTACATTATTACCGCCATGAATATACCAGAGCCCAACCCAGAGAATACTCGCGCCAAGATTTGAGATGCCGAGCCAGTACCATGAGCGAAAACGCAGAATTGCAAGGCTGCCGACGAGTACGGCGAAGAGATAGAAAAAAAGCAGCTCGGTTGAAGGATCGGCAGTTGAAATCAATAAAGGTACGGCATAGGCACCTATCAGCCCTACGGCTGCCATGATAGGACCTAGCAATAGGGAATATGCGAGGCCGCCAGAGGCAGTGAGCGCCAATAAAATAACAGCGACTAGTGGCGGATATAGTTCATAAAAGGAGAAACCCGAATACACTGCGCCATATATTGTCATGAGCCCAGCGCCAGAGACGGCAAGTGGCAAATATTGCCAACTGGACAAGTGATTAAGATACTCAGGTTGTCGACGAAACCATTCCCCAACGGCCAACATTACCGACCCAAGGGATATTCCAATTATGACCCGACTCCATGGACCGAGCATATTATTGTCGATAGAGAATTTCACGATAAAAACGCCGCCGAATGCGAGAGCAATCCCTCCAATCCAGACGAGCCAGTTGACGCCAAGAATCCATTCCCAGGGTGACGACGAGAGTGTTACTGTCGCCTCATGCAGGGCCGCTTCATCACGGCCCTTGGTTTCTGAGTCCAGAACCGTCGAGGCAACTGATTGACCCAGATCCGTTTCTGTTTGTATGACGACCGGTTCTTCTTCTGCCGCGAGTTCTGCGTCGCCAACTGTCTCAGAAGCAGTTTTAGAAGTTGTTTCTTGGAACTGAAGCTTTTCAAAGCGCGTTTCTAGGCTTCGGATGCTGGCTTCTATGCTTTGTAATTTTCTTTGTTGTTTTTTTACTTTGAAGAGCAGCCAGATTAAGCTCCCAACAATAAAAATCGGAATGGCACCGGCAGCGATTATAGATCCGATGTCATTCATGCTTCATCTCCGTTTCCCGGCACAACACTATAACTGGTTTTATCGCTGACAAATACTACTGTGGCAACAGCAAAAGTCAAAAATTGGGTTATTAACTTCCCGCTTGGTATGTTGGCGTTTATCCTCACTTGTCAGGAAAATTAGATTTCCTGTTCTTGCCAATATTTTTGGGCGCACCTTCTTCGACATGCGATCAAGGGTTCGAATAGCAGAACTGCATTCGAAAGCGCCTTCAGTGTAAAACATAGCCCATGTGTCTGGAATGGATCTTTGGCAAAGTGATGAAGAGCGGCGAATTCGAACCACCAATAGAAAGATAGTGCGTTCTACATATCTGGCTTTGCAATCATCAAGTAAAATATGGCTAAAAACAATGTAAAGGCGATAATCCCAAGACCTACCCACCAATGAAACAACTTATCAAAAACTTGGGGAAGAAGGGCGCTTCTGCTTTGTGCTTCTATCGCCATATTCCGCAGTTGATATTGTATCCAAAGAACGGGGAGCCAGCATGCACCGGCAATTGCAATGAGTGTGAACGAAACCACCAACCATGGCTCATCAAACTCTAATCCAAGCTCTCGGATCAAAAACCATCCTGAGATCACCTGCACGATGAAAGCCGGTGTCGTGAATATCCAATCCGCAACCACGACCCAAAAAGTTGCGAAGGCAATGCCGTGAGTATTTTTACTTTTTACGGCGACGAAAAGAAAAAACGCACTCCCAAAGCCCGTTCCAAACAATATTGTTGCTGAAACAATGTGAAACCATTTGAAGAAAAGATAGTCCATGGCTTAGATATACAGGCAATGAGTGATACAAAGAATAATGATTTATCAAAAGGCGTGTGGTTCGTCTATGACGGGGATTGCCCGATTTGCAATCTGGCAGCACAGTCACTACGCATTCGGGAAGCCGTCGATCCGTTATTTCTGGTCAATGCACGCGAAGAAACAGATCACCCTCTTTATCTGGAGATAGTGGATCAAAATCTAGACCTTGATGAAGGTATGGTCCTTAGATACGGCGATAGGAATTATCACGGCCAAAATGCACTCCAAATGATGGTGCTTTTGGGAAGTAGAAACGGTTGGTACAACCGTATGAATTCATTGCTGTTTAAATCACCGGCAATTGCGAGGTTCTTGTATCCGATAATGAAACTGGCCAGAAATACGCTTTTGAGAATCCTCAGAATTCCGCGCTTGCAAAACCTTGAAGATGCGAAAGACGCATATCCTGTTTTCAAAGAGGTATTCGGTGATACTTGGCCAAATCTACCTCCTGTCATTAAGGCTCATTATGCGGCGAGATCTTATTCGGAGGATCGGGTGATTGTTGACGGGCATTTGAATGTGTATGTGCATCCTTTATTGGGGTTTTTTGCTCGACTGACCGGTTTACTGGTTCCCTTTTCAGGTGAAAACGTTCCTGTTCGAGTGACCTTTAAAGCAGCGCACCATGATAATACCTTGGAATTTGATAGGGTATTTAGTTTTAAAGGACGCAAGCCTGTTCATTTCAGATCTAAGATGAGGCCTCAGCCAAATGGAGATGTCATAGAGCTTATGCGCTTTGGTTTTGGCTGGCGATTTAGATGCGAATGGCGGAAAAACAGAGTGATCTTATCTCATCTGGGCTATGTGTGGCGCTTTTTAGGCATGAATATCCCGATGCCATTCTCCTTGATTTTAGGTAAAGGTTACGCGGAAGAGTCTCCTGTGTCCGATACAGAATTCTCAATGTGGACCCACACGATGCATCCCCTGTTTGGAAAGATGTTCGGCTACGAAGGCTCCTTCACAATAACGGATATGAAATGCGACCCATATTAATTCTTGGTGGTTACGGTAACTTTGGGAAGCGAATTTCCAGGTCGCTCGCGGCGGCAGGCGTCCCTGTAATCATCGCTGGAAGGAATGAAGGGAAGGCTAGTCTTCTTCTAAACACCTTGCCAGGGCAGGGTCACGGCGTGGCGATTTTTGATGTAGACCAAGACTTAAAACTTCACATGGCAAAATTGAAGCCTTCTTCCGTCATAAACACTTGTGGCCCGTTTCAGTCGGCTGACTACTCGATTGCCAAAACATGTATTGAGGAAGCAATCCCGTATATTGATCTGGCAGATGCCAGGGATTTCGTATGCGGAATAACTGAGTTGAATCAAAATGCGATTGATGCGGGCATTCCTGTGATTAGCGGCGCAAGTACGGTGCCCGGACTCTCATCAGCAGTCCTAGAAGAATATGGTCATGAATTCTCACAGATTACGTCACTAAAATTCGGAATTAGCCCCGGACAAAAGGCGGAAAGAGGATTGGCGACAACTCAGGGGATTTTAAGCTATGTCGGAAAGCCATTACGACAGTTTGCAGGCATCGACCCAAATATTTTTGGCTGGCAAAATCTATATCGCCAAAAATATCCTGTAATTGGCAAAAGATGGATGGCCAATTGTGACATTCCAGATCTTGATTTACTGCCAAAGGCATATGGCATTGATAGAATTCAATTTTCTGCGGGATTGGAGCTGGCGCCGTTGCATCTGGGGCTGTGGGTGATGTCCTGGTTAGTCAGATTGGGCGTTCCAATTGACTTGCCAAAATTATCTGGACCGCTTTTGCGGATTAGTAATTGGTTAAATCACTTTGGCACTGCAGATGGTGGCATGCATATACTTCTGGAGGGGTATGACATCGCGGGGCAACCGCATCATCTTGATTGGTTCATTATTGCAAAGAATGGAGATGGCCCACAGATACCAACGATACCCGCGATAGTTCTCGCCAAGAAAATTGCGAAAGGGGAATTCCCGGCTGTGGGCGCCATGCCCTGCGTTGGCCTCGTCTCGCTATCAGAGTATCTCGAAGAGCTTTCTGCCTTTGAAGTCAGTACCTATCGAGCATAGCACATTCGCTGACTAATGGCCTAAGGCTTGACCGCGGGAGCGTTTCGTGAGGCTTCGGAAAATGGTGCCCAGGGGCGGATTCGAACCACCGACACGCGGATTTTCAGTCCGCTGCTCTACCAACTGAGCTACCTGGGCACATTGCTTTACGCGCACCGCCATATGGGCGAGGAAGCAGGTTTATAAAAGAAATAGTTGAGGCTGTCCAGAGGTCTTGAACTAAAATTATAGAAAAGTCGCGACACGGCCCATTCGCTATATTTCCATAGGTTAAGCATATGGAAATATGCTTTTATTCGCCGTCCTCATCGTTGGCTGGTATGGTTTCTTCTCCCGGGATTACATAGGCCTCGTTAAACCATTTTCCCAGATCTACCTGTTTGCAGCGAGCAGAGCAAAAAGGGCGGTATTTTTGTACGCTTGGTTTGCCGCATTGCGGGCACGGCTTCACAGGTGTTTTTACGTCTTCCATTGTCATTAGCCTATTGTGTAGCCGAAATCGGAAAGCTGGGCATTTTCAGATATCATGATTGGTCTCGCAAGTTCCTTTTCCAGAAGAGTTTGATGACGTCGCAACAGAGATGCAAGTTTCTCTCCGGCCTCAATCGTGAGTCTGGCTTGACGGGAGAAGCGGGTTTCGCTTTGCAGGGCGCGAAAAATCTCACTGAGGACCGTGATTTCGTTTTTGTCATATCCACCGCCATCGCATGTTTTGCATGGGTAGCATAATACTTCATGTAAGGAGGGGCGGCCGCGTTTGCGGGTCATCTGCATCAGGCCTAGCTCCGTCATGCCGATCAAGCGGGTTGGGCGGGGATCCCGGTTCAGTGCAACTTGCAATGATTGGGTGAGTTCCTTCACTTCACCTTTGCCATTCATCTGAATAAAATCGATGATAATAATACCACTAAGATTACGAAGCCGTATCTGGCGGCAGATTTCACGCGCGGCTTCGAGGTTCGTTGAAAGTGCAGCAGATCGGGAAGCAGCCGCTTGAGTATGCCCTGCTGAATTGACATCGATAACGATGGCGGCTTCCGTGCGCTCAATCGTTATATTTCCGCCCGAAGTGAGCGGCACAGATTTCTGAAGGGCGGTGTCCAGCTCCGCCTCGACGCCCCACTCCTCGAAAAGAGATGCTTGTTGGTCCCAGAGCTTGATTTGCTGCGGAATGCCAAGCATGTATTGTGCAATATAGTTTTTCGCCGCGGTGAGGGCTGCGACGTTGCTGACAATAACATCCATATTCGCGGTGAGAAAATTCTTCAGGACACTGGCCAGAGGCGTTTTTCTCTGTCCGAGGGCGGATGGTTTTGTTACAGCTTTCCACGCCACTTGAATATCAGTCCACTCCTGAGCGAGGGCTTCCAGTTCTTTAAGGAGTGTTTCATCAGTGGCATATTGGGCAGCAGTCCGAACCGTAAGGCCGTACTCATGTGTGTGACCTTCAAGCAATGCTTTGAGGCGACTGCGTTCTTCAGAAGCGTTAATGCTTTTCGATAGCACAACGCCGTTGCCGATCGGTCGCAAGATGAGGTTCGCGCCATGCAGGGCAAAACGGCATCCGAGTTGAAGTCCTTTCTCTCCTTTGGCATCCTTGATTACCTGAACGAGTATTTTTTCGCCCTCGTGAACTGCTGTATTTATTGTTTTTGCGTTGGTCGAGATATCGCCAAATTGCAGGAATCCATCTCCTTCAGGCCCGAGATCAATAAAGGCAATGTCCATATCAGGCAGGATCTTTGCGACGCGTCCATTGAAGAAATCACCGACGCGAGAGAGATTGCCCTCTCGCTCAATTTGGACTTCTAGCAGTTGATCGCCTTTCAGCACCGCCGCGCGCGTTTCGAAGGGGCCTTCATCGATCAGCAGGGTCTCCCGCATCAATCGCGACCTGCCCAAATCGGAAATCCGTTCCCTTGCAGGGTATTCGCCACTTCAAAGAGGGGGAGCCCAACTACGTTGCTGTAGGAACCCTGAATTTGCCGGATAAGAGCGGCGGCGCACCCCTGAATGGCATACCCACCTGCTTTACCATGCCATTCGCCAGATGCGATATAGGCGTTGATTTCAAGTTTATCCAGTACCTTGAAGATAACTGCAGTGGAAACAACGCGAGTGATCCGTTTCCCATCGGGCGTTATCAAGGCGACGCCGGTATGGACTTGATGCCGCCGTCCGGACAAAAGGGAGAGATAGCTGCGTGCCTCATCCTCTGTTTCAGCTTTACCCAAAGCCCTGCGGCCAACGGCAACTACCGTGTCGGCGGAGAGAAGAAAAGCATTTTTATGCCGGTCTGCAACAGCTTCCGCTTTTTCTCGGGCAAGACGCAGCGCAAGATCGCGAGGACGCTCCTGCTTGATTGCGGATTCATCGATGTCTGCCGGATCTATAGAGTCTGGCTTAACCCCAATCTGCTCAAGCAACGCAAGACGGCGCGGCGATGCGGAGGCCAGGATCAAAAATGGGCGAGTGGGTAGCAAGGGCGGATCAATTTTGTTGCCTCGCTCTGCTACCATCCCGGTAGCCTGGGGGAGGTCTGTTCGATCACCCATGAATAGATTACCTTACTTGTAACGGAAGGTAATGCGGCCTTTGGTCAGGTCATAAGGTGTCATTTCGACGGTGACTTTGTCACCTGCCAATACACGAATGCGATGCTTGCGCATTTTGCCCGCAGTGTGGGCCAATACTTCGTGGTCATTTTCAAGAACGACGCGGAACATTGCGTTGGGCAACAATTCCGTAACAGTTCCTTCAAACTCCAATAGTTCTTCTTTCGCCATAAAATCCTATTCCAGTAATTTCGGTTGCTGCAAAATAAGGGGCACAATAGCTAAAAAGCAAGCACTTCCTTGAAAATGATATGTAAAAATCAGAAAAAACAAGTAAGTTCGGACTAAAGCGCAACAGAATTCGTGTAAACTTCTTAAACCCGGGGGGCCGGTCCTGTTCTAAACCTTGCCTTTATTTTCTCATATAAGTCGTCCCGAGTGTGACGATAGGCATTTAATCGCATTTCCCGGTTTCCCTCGGTAAGCGACGGATCAATTATGTTCCAGAACTCTGTTTCGCATGCAGTAGCGCGGGTTATTTCTTCCGCCCTTTTATGGGCCTCCTGTGAGAGAGAAATGATAATGTCGAACGAACTGTCTTCCAGATCATCGAAATCCTTTGCGACATGGTTGGTGGCATCCAGGCCGATTTCATCCAGAACCTCAATCGCGAAACCGTCGACAGTCTTTGCCCGAACCCCGGCACTATCCACATAGACAGTATGGCCATAGAGGCTCTTCATAATATTTTCCGCCATTACGGACCGAATACTATTGTGGGTACAGGCAAAAAGGACACTACCTGGTAAATTATCGCTGAAGGGGGGCGCACTCATGTAATTTTTTGGCCCACAACGGTGGCGTAAAAAAGAATGACTCTTATAGATTTCATTTCTAACCCCTTATGTGGAGGATACACATAAGGGTGAAAAGGCGCCGCGCCGTATCGAAGTCAGTTTCTGCTCTGTCCTTTAACCGCTCTTTTAAAAGCTCGGATCCTTCATTGTGAAGTCCGCGCCGTCCCATGTCGATCGCCTCGATCTTGGAGGGTGATGCCGACTTGATCGCGTCGAAATAACTTTCGCACACATGGAAATAGTCTTTAATGATGCGGCGGAAGGATATCACGGGCAAAGGAATACGAACGAGCTCATTCGCATCGTCCTCAGAGCGTACATCAATGATTAGCCTGTTGTCCTCAATGCTGAGATGGAGCGAATAGGGCCCATCATTCTCGAACCCATTTACGATAAAGCTGTTTTGATCGAGGATGTCGAAGATAGCCACTTTACGCTCATGTTCGATGTCCGCGTTGCGGCGGACAACGGTCTTTTCATCGAGTGCGATTTTCGCGATATGCTGTGTGTCGGACATGTCTTTGTGACTCCTTTACACAGCTATACTAGTTCAATCGGATTGAGACAGAAAGGGCGTGCGCTCCCAGTCCCTCAGATTTCGCTAATGCAACGGCTGCGGGCCCAATTTTATGAAGGCTGGCTGCATCGAGTTTCATAAGAGAGGTTCTCTTAACAAAATCGAGGGTTGAAAGGCCCGATGAAAATCGCGCGGTGCGAGACGTTGGTAGCACATGGTTCGGTCCGGCGACATAGTCACCAATGGCCTCGGGGCTATAACGACCCAGAAAAATGGCACCGGCGTGACGTATTTGCGCGGCAAGGCCGTCTGGGTCCTCGACGCATAACTCCAGATGTTCCGGCGCGATTTGATCTACAAGAGCTGGTGCTTCGGTGAGGTCTTGTACCGTAATGATCGCACCATAATTCTGCCAACTCGCCCGCGCAATCTCGGCGCGGTCCAGACTGGCGAGAAGGCTTTCAATGGCACGTTCAACGGCTAACCCAAAGGCTGGGTCATCAGTTATCAGGATACTTTGGGCAACCGGGTCATGCTCCGCCTGACTTAAAAGATCCGCAGCAATCCACGCCGGATCATTCAGGTTATCTGCTACCACCAGAATTTCTGAAGGCCCCGCGATCATATCAATGCCGACAGTTCCGAAAACCTGCTTCTTTGCGCTGGCGACATAGGCATTTCCCGGCCCAACGATTTTGTCGACCGGCGCGATTGTTTCGGTGCCGTAGGCAAGCGCCCCGATGGCCTGTGCGCCGCCAATTCGATAAATTTCATCTACATTGCAAAGGTCTGCAGCCGCCAAGACCATTGGATTGATAACACCATCTGGCATCGGGACAACCATCACAAGGCGCGATGCCCCGGCGACTTTGGCCGGAATCGCGTTCATCAGCACGGAGGAGGGATAAGTTGCCCGGCCGCCCGGCACATAGAGGCCGACATTTTCAATCGCCGTCCAGCGATAGCCAAGAGAGACCCCATCGGCATCCTGATACATCTGATCTGCGGGCAGTTGTCGCCGGTGGTAATCCTCAATACGAATAGCGGCGGTTTTAAGCGCCTCCAGTGTTTTCTGGTCACATGCGGAAACAGCATTCTTTATTTCAGCGTTTGTCACCCGAAGTTTTGCGGCTTCGCTGAGGTCCAACCGATCAAACTTCCGGGTATAGTCAAGAAGTGCCACGTCACCACGTGTGCGGACATCTTTGAGAATATCGGCCGCAACCGCATCAACATTCCTGTCTTCATCGCGCTTTTGATTGAGCAGGTCCGTAAAGTTTTTCGCAAAGCCCTCATCTTTTGAACTCAATCTAAGTGGCATTGACGACCTCACGAAACTTTTCTATCCAGCCGTTTAATTCAACGGATCGAGTCTTAAGGGCGGCGCGATTTACGACCAGTCGGGAAGTTATATCGAGAATTTTCTCAACTTCAACAAGGCCGTTCGCCTCTAAAGTTGCACCCGTCGAGACAAGATCGACGATGCGCCGGCAAAGCCCAAGGCCAGGCGCGAGTTCCATTGCGCCGGATAGCTTGATGCATTCTGCCTGAATCCCGGCCTCGGCGAAGAATTTGTGGGTCAGGTTCGGATACTTGGTAGCGATACGTATGTGGCTCCAACGGCTGGGGTCACGATCTTCTTCAAGTTCCTTTGGTTGGGCTATGGCAATATGACAGTGACCTATATCAAGATCGACCGGTGCATAAATTTCCGGGTAGTCGAATTCCAACAATACATCGTTACCGGCGACACCAAGCTGCGCCGCCCCAAAGGCGACAAACGTCGCCACATCGAATGACCGGACCCGTATGATTGAAATATTTGGATGGTTCGTTCGGAACTGCAGTAACCGGCTTGCCGGATCGTCGAATGCTGCCTCGGGTTCAATCCCGGCGGCGCGGATCAACGGCATAACCTCTTTCAGTATCCGGCCCTTTGGCAGGGCAATGACCAACTCTTCACTCGATGGCACGGAAATGCTCCATTCTCTTTCAGTTTATTTCAATCTGCCGAAGACGCCTCGTCGTGCCCGGGTTTCAATTTGGTTTCCCAAGGCTCGCCCGTGTCGGTCAGCGTTACATTTATGCATTCCATGGTCAGGCAAAGAGTGCCGCCGCCCGCAAAATTAAGCGATATGTCTGCTTGCCCGTCTTCTCCGAGATGTGTCGAAAGGCTAAGCAATTCAAGCGCCTCTGTCGGGTTTGTTTGTGAAATTCCAGTGGATTTGACACCCATCACATCACCAAAATACAATCCTGACCGTATGCGAAACCAGCTATTCGTGGGTTCCGGACCCTTGGCAGCATCCTCCCATTTGAAGCGGGAGCCCATGACTGTAAAGGCCCGCACGGATTTGAGGTAGCTCATTTCACCTGGACTTGTGATCATCCCTTCAAGGGCCGCGGAGAGGATTTCCATATCCTCAATTTCAGCCGCAATAAGTTTCAGGGGATTAGGCATGTCATCATCCTGTTGCCGGTTTTTGGTCAACTCAACTGAATTCGTTCTATGTCCGCACCGCAGGCTGCGAGTTTTTCTTCCAACCGCTCATACCCGCGATCCAGATGGTATACACGGTTGATAACGGTTTCTCCCTCCGCTGCCAAGCCCGCAAGCACCAAAGAGACCGAAGCACGTAGATCAGTGGCCATAACCGGCGCGCCCACAAGATGATCAACGCCCCGAACAAGCGCCGAATGGCCGTGTACTGTTATATTGGCACCGAGGCGCGCAAGCTCGGGCACATGCATGAAACGATTTTCGAAAATCGTTTCGGTAATCATAGCTGCCCCACCTGCGACAGTCATCAACGCCATAAACTGCGCCTGCATATCTGTCGGATAGCCGGGGTAAGGTAGGGTCATGATATCGACACCGCGAACGGTTCCGCCTTCACGGGCAATGATAAAGCCATTCTCTGTTTCTTCGATTTTGGCTCCGGCTTCGATCAGGGCATCCAGCACGGACCGGATGAGTTCGGCCTGTGTATTGGTGAGTTCAATTTTTCCGCCAGTAATCATTGCCGCGATTGCATATGTGCCGGTTTCAATTCTGTCCGGCATCACGCGGTAATTCGTGCCATGAAGTTTATCGACACCGTGAATGACCAGTCTATCCGTGCCTTCACCCTCAATATTCGCACCCATTTGGGTAAGAAGACGGACAAGATCGGTGATCTCTGGTTCTTTCGCTGCGTTCTCCAGGATAGTTGTTCCCTTTGCAAGAGACGCAGCCATTAGCAAATTCTCGGTCGCGCCGACTGAGACCGTCTCGAAACGAATTTCTGCACCCTTCAATCCGTCGGGCGCTTCGGCTTCCATATACCCGCCGGTAATGGTAATTTTTGCACCCATTTGTTCCAGCCCGCTGATATGCAGGTTCATCGGACGCGTGCCGATAGCACACCCTCCTGGCAATGAGACCCGAGCCTTGCCGATACGGGCGAGCAATGGTCCCATGACCAGCGCTCCTGCGCGCATTTTGCGGACGATATCATAGGGCGCTTCCGTGCTGGTGATCGTTTTCGCATTGATTGAGAGGGATCGCCCGTCACTGCCGCCACCATTGGCGCTTTGTCCGTTCATGGCGGCGGTTGCGCCATGCTGACAAAGCAATGTGATCAGTGTCGAGATATCGGCAACATGAGGCAGATTGGAAAGGGTAAGAGTGTCTTCTGTTAACAGACTGGCGACCATTAGCGGCAGCGCCGCGTTTTTTGCCCCACTGATTTCAATTTTACCCTGAAGCGGCTTACCGCCTCTGATGCGAATACTGTCCATATTGATTTTCTCTTTAATATTTTGCCCGCCATCGCGGATCAGTTTTCATATGCAGCGATTTGGCCATAAAATGTCGTCAAAATAGCAGTTTTTATGTAGATCTATAAAAATAGAAAAGAATTTGCTGCCTATTGGTTTTGTCATTATTTGATGCTCGAAAGTCTCAATCGAACGCAGCCCGCGCGATACTATAGTTTGGGAAGTGTGACACCTTCTTGCCCCATATATTTACCGGCGCGATCCTTATAGGAAACTTCGCATGGTTCGTTTCCTTTTAGAAAAAGGAACTGGCATGCCCCTTCATTTGCGTAAATTTTGGCCGGAAGCGGAGTCGTATTCGAAAATTCGAGAGTGACATGACCTTCCCATTCGGGTTCGAGCGGTGTGACATTGACGATAATCCCGCAGCGGGCATATGTCGACTTGCCGAGACAAATTACCAAAACGTCACGCGGAATTCGGAAATATTCGACCGTGCGGGCGAGGACGAAAGAATTTGGCGGTATAACGCAAACGTCAGTCTTCCTGTCCACAAAACTGCTGCTGGAGAAGTTTTTCGGGTCAACGGTCGCCGAATCGATATTGGTGAATATCTTGAATTCGTCAGAAACCCGCGCGTCATAGCCATAAGAGGATAGGCCATAGGAAATGGTACCCTCACGTTTCTGGCTCTCCACAAAAGGTTCAATCATCCCTGTTTCCAAGGCTTGTGACCTTATCCATTTATCAGACAGAATGGACATACTTAGATTTCTCCGCTCAAACAGCATAATTTGATCGGCATACTACAGATTGTGGCATGTCGGGCCAAGATTAAATGCTTGATTGGTTAATCGGTCAGCCGGTCCCGGTTCTTTATCGCATCCGGTGCTGCTTCTCCGCGATTGCGCTGCAGATTCTTGCGTTTACGTAGATTATTCCGTAATTCTTCCGCGAGGCGCTGGGCTTTCGCCGCCTTTAATTGCTCCTTGGAGCTTTTGCTATCCGGTTTCTGATCGGTCATTTGATTGCCTGCCAATTCAATGCCATCTCAATAAACCGTATTTTTCATTGTTGCAAATAAACAAAAAAAGGGAGCCATGAGGCTCCCCAGTTTGTTGTAGGTAATGTTTTTTGATTTTAGCTTATTGAGTTGCCATCCTTGCGGGAGATGCCAATTACAGTTGAGCGCGGAACTGTCATCCCGCCATCCGGATAATGGCTGTTGCCTTTTTCTCCCGGATGCTGAACCGCAATGAAGACTGTTTTCCGATCCGCGCTCCAGGCAAAGCCCGTGATCTCACACTCTTTCGGACCTACCAAGAAGCGCTTGATCTCACCGGTTTCCGGGTCGGCCAGAAGCATCTGGTTGTTGCCCATTCCGGCGAAGTCTTTCTCATTGGAATAATTACCGTCGGTCTGGATCCAGAGAAGCCCGCTGGCGTCGAATGCCAAGCCATCTGGGGAGTTGAACATATTCTCTGCATTTATGTTCTTTGAACCGCCATAGGCGTCGTTATGAACCGTTGGGTTGCCAGCAACCACAAAGAGGTCCCACTCAAAACTATCAGAAGCATGGTCTGCGTTGGCCGGTCTCCAGCGAACGATTTGGCCATAGTGGTTTCCAGCACGGGGGTTCGGGCCATCGACAGGGGTTTCATCGCCGCCAGCATTTGGCTTCTTCCCGCGGTTCTTGTTGTTGGTCAGCGCGACATAGGCTTCGACTTTGTTTGGATTAACAGCAACCCATTCCGGACGGTCCATGGTCGTGGCGCCAACCTTCGAGGCGGCCTGGCGTGTCAGAATGCTAATCTCCGCATGGCTCATACCTGTTGTCTCGGGTGTCAAAGGCAGCCACTTACCGCTCATGTCATCGCTGAACTTGGCAACAAAAAGCGTCCCGTCGTCGAGGAGGTTGCTGTTGTCGCCTCCCTCGGTGAATTTTCCAGCGGTGACAAACTTATACAGAAATTCACCGCGCTCATCATCGCCGAGGTAAACGACGACCTGGCCATTGTCGGCAACAACTAGTTCTGCATTTTCATGTTTGAAACGGCCAAGGGCGGTGCGCTTTTTGAGAGTCGATTTCGGGTTAAGTGGATCGAACTCGACAATATAGCCAAAACGGTTTGGTTCGTTTGGATTCTTGCTGATGTCAAAGCGGTCGTCGACAGTGGCCCAAGCATAGCCCCAGTCCTTATTTCCAATACCATAGCGTTTCATTTCGGGTTTAGGCTTGTAGTTTTCATCACTGGAGGAGAAGTAACCATTGAAGTTTTCCTCACATGTGAGATATGTGCCCCATGGTGTCCGGCCGTTACCGCAGTTATTCCATGTGCCAAGTGCGAGTACACCTTCAGGATCTGCCGCTGTTTTCATCATGGCGTGGCCACGGGCGGGGCCCGAAATTTCGATTGGTGTATTGGCCGTGATGCGGCGATTGTAGGGGCTATCGATGACAACGCCCCATTTGCCGTCTTTTTGGGTGATTTCCGCAACGGTAATACCGTGTCCGGCCATGCCTTTATTTACGTCGTCCGCCGTTTCCGGCTTTTTACTCTCGCGATTTCCATAAATGATAGACCGGTTAACATACTCGTTGTTGGATACGAGAATGTTTTTATCGCCATCCTGGAACAGTGACATGCCGTCGGCGTTATCACCAACGGCAAGTTCCTGGCTGGCGGCGGTCCCGCGAGTTTCCTGATCGAAGGGGACACCTTTAGACCAGAGCGGCTCACCCCAGGTTGTCACGATGTGCCAGTCAAACTCATTCGGCACAGTAATCGTATCAAGTTCGTTAGCGGCGACGGGCTCAAATTTCAGGCGACTGCTTGCGGCGCTTGCCGGGGCGGGGGAGAGGGCTGTCGTGCCCATGACGAAAGCCGTGGCACCAAAGGCAACGCCTTTACCCAGAAAGCTGCGGCGGGAAAGCACGGTTTGGGAAATTTTCTCAAAATCCGAGGCTTCATTTTTTGGAGTGCGGATATCATCAAACTCATCGAACGATATTTCATCGGGTATTGGTGCGGACATTTCTGGCTCCTGAGAAGTTAAATTTCATTTTGCATTCGGCGGCTGGGAATACACTCGGGCGTAACTTATAGATGGCGGATTTCAGTTTTATGTCAGAAGCATGAAAGATGGCAAACTGCGAGAACCGGCGTTGTATCCTGGTTTTGAAGGGCTTTTTTGTTCCTGCGGTTGAAACTCTTTGACATGGCAGGAAATCCCTATATATTCCGCCGCGTTCTCACCTATATTGCCGCCGTAGCTCAGGGGTAGAGCACTCCCTTGGTAAGGGAGAGGCCGGTGGTTCAAATCCACCCGGCGGCACCATTCGCCCAGAATCCGGTCGCTATAATTTCCCCCATCGTAAATTTTTTTTTAAGATTATCGTATGTATTTGTTATGATAACATTTACTGCAACCTGGGTGGAGGTGCCCGCAAGAAGAGCCGCGTTCGCGTGTTAAGAGATTTTTATGGCGTCTAAAGAGAAGTTTCTATTCCTAGAGCCCTTACGAGGCATTTTTGCGCTTGTAGTTGTTTTCGTTCATGGTGACGTTGTCGGACACACGTCTTTCTTGTTGGGAGGCATGTTCTTTGAAAACAGCAGGATGCTAATTGACCTGTTTTTTCAATTGAGCGGATTCGTAATTGCCTACAACTATGCTGACCGCATCCATAGTTTTTCCTCTGCCGCCGTATTTCAGTTCAACAGGTTACTGAGAGTTTACCCACTCCATATCGTAACATTTTTAGTTTTTGCGGTCGGATTTCCGTTGATTAAGTTTATCAAGGACTTATTCGTCGGGAATACAGAAGGTCAGTCGGCGTTTTCTAAGTTTGACTTTTCTGGCGTTTGGACCGAGCTTTTTTCATTCAATGAAGAAGCAAAAGTATGTCTGAGCCATAGTTTTACCAGCTTTGATGCATCTGAATTTATCAACAATATACTTCTAACTAACGGTATTCTCGACAAATGCCTTAGCTATAACTATCCTAGCTGGTCAGTGTCTATCGAGTTTTATACCTATGCCACTTTTGCACTGGTGTTCTTCCTTTTTGCGTCCAAGTCGTTGAGAATTATTACGAGCATAGTGCTGGTTATTGCGTCGGGAATAACGCTGTATATTACAAATAGCGTTTATCCGGAAACCCAAACTGCAATATTCAGATGTATGTATTCCTATTACTTGGGTGTTTTGCTTTTTTATGTTTACAGTAATTTCAAAATAAAAGTGGCGCCAATATATGTTTATTTAAGTTTTATCTTAATGTTTACATGTTGGTATTATGGAAATTTTGTTTCGAGCTTACTGACGCCATTTACATATTCCTTTATTTTTCTATCGTTATTGTGGTCGGGCGACTCGATAATAAAGAGGATTTTGAGCGCACCAAAACTGGTATTTCTCGGCACTGTAAGTTATGGAATATATATGATCCATGCGGCCGTATATTATGCCATTGCGCTCGTAATGGAAAAAATATTCATGTACAAAATGGTCGAAGATCCAGAAACAGGTAATCCATTTTTGCTGGTGGACCCAATGTTAGGTACCGCGTTGTTGCTATTAGGCATGTTTCTTACAGTTTTCCTGGCGCATTTAAGTTACCGGTATCTGGAAATGCCGTTCAACAATATGAGAATACGAATGCCAGCCAAGGTCCCGGAGAAGCGCGCTGTAAGTGCGTATGTGCAAGGATTTACGAAACGGCGCTAGGGGTGCTATCGAGGGTTTAGGGGGCGTGTTATTTTCTTGCTCTCCCCCCGATGGTTTAAGTAGATTGAGGAAAATCATTCCTTTCATGAAAGACGCTAAACCCTCGTGCGTAAATTTCTCATTTTACTTATCCTCCTCGGGTTGGGTCTGACCGGCTGGGTTGGGTATGACTACTCCACCAGCGGGGAGGAGATCGCCCGGTTTGAACTGACAGGTGAGTCGGGAAGTACGGATCTCATTAGTCTTGAGCCCTCCTTGAATTCGATGCGGGCGCTGTTGAGTGTAACGTATGAAATCGAGCTTTTGGCTGGCAGTGCGACCGCATTCGATTATTCCATAATGTTGACCGGACCGGGCGGCCTTACTGCGTTCACAGCAGAGGGGCAGCAACGGGATAAACGTGAAGACAACACCCCGGAATATGCGACAAAAAATTCGGAACAGGTTCTTAAAACATTTGCGGTTCCCGCGCCCGACGATTATGTGTTGGATTGGCGGATTACACCGGATAAGGCCAAGGTTATTAGCGGGGCGATTTCCCTGCGACGAAATGTAGAGCCCCTGAGAATTCCCTATCTGATTGCTGGTGTTGTATGTTTTGGCCTTGGCGTTCTTCTCCTGATAAGGGAACGAAGAAAGACCATTTAGTTATTGAGGTGTGAGGCGACGAATGGCTGAAGAAAAACCTGACTACCGATTGTTGACGGGCGAAGATACGCATGATTTCTGCGTGAGGGTAAGCAAGGCTCTTGCGGAAGGCTATGTGCTTTATGGTTCTCCCTCAGCAACGTTTGATCCCAATACAAACCGCATGCTGGTTGCGCAGGCCGTCGTCAGGCCAGATGTTTTGAGAGGCACGTGAGATGTTGATTGAGCCGGGTGCGCTGGGGCTTTTTATTCTCTCTGCTCTGGCGCTTAACCTGACACCGGGGCCGGACATGTTATTTACAACGGCGAGCGGTCTTAAGCAGGGGCCGCGTGCCGGCGTCGTTGCGGCGCTTGGTATTTCTGCGGGCTCCCTTGTTCATATCCTGTTGGCGATTATTGGCGTTACCGCGATTTTTAAAACATCCGAACTTGCGTTTGATATTCTTCGATTTGCCGGTGCAGGTTATCTTCTGTGGATTGGTATCCGTAGCTTTTCGACACGCAGTGGGGATCTTAGCCGGCCGCATGTAAAGTCGGCCGAGATGTTCGTTGTCTTTCGCCGCGGAATGCTTACCAATATTTTTAATCCAAAGGTAGCTCTCTTCTTTATAGCTTTTTTACCGCAGTTTGTTTCCATCGATGCGGGGTCCATTGCATTGCAAATATTGATTTTGGGGATTCTGTTTAATCTGACTGGTTTACTTTGTAATGGCGGCGTCGGTCTCTTTTCCGGCGGTGCGGGGCGGCTTTTGCTACAACGGCCGGGGACTGCTAAATGGGTTTCAAGGATTTCCGGTGCTATCTTTATCGGACTGGCCATTCGTCTTGCTCTGACGGAGCGCGCATAAATATTTTTGATCCTTAACGGTGGTTTTGTTCGAAATTGTGAGAGAATAAAAATGGCTGAGAATGTGCTGGTTATCGGAAATAAGAGATACTCATCCTGGAGTTTGCGGGGATGGCTCGCGGCTAAACTCTCAGGCATGGAGTTTGAGGAAGTGTTGGTGCCTCTGTATCGACCCGGCTGCCATGAAAAATTGAAAGAGGTGAACCCTGCGGCGCCGCCAAAAGTGCCTTCGCTTAAAATAGGAGATGCGGCCGTCTGGGATACACTCGCGATCTGTGAATTCCTTGCAGAACAATATCCGGACGCACACCTCTGGCCGGAAGACACATTTATTCGAGCACATGCGAGATCAGTGGTCGCGGAAATGCATTCCAGCTTTCAAGCGCTTCGCGAACATGTTCCGATGGATCTATCGAAGAAGCTGCCTTATGGAGCTTTGCCGGAGGATGTTGAGGCGGATATTGCCCGCATATGTGAGATCTGGCGTGAATGCCGGACGAAATACTCAGGAAGAGGACCTTATCTGTTCGGTGAAATTTCGATTGCCGATGTCTTTTTCGCACCGGTTCTTGTCCGTCTGTACAGCCATTCTGTACCCCTTGATGACGTTTGTCAGGAGTATTTCGGCACCCTTTGGGCGTTGCCGGAATTTGTGGAATGGCGTGTGGCGGCTGAGAAGGAAGAATGGACGATTACGGACTACTAGGCAGAAACAGCATCCTTAGGCTGGTGTATATACGTCTATCTGGTCTTTGAGGCCGGGGACAGTTTGTTTAGGGAAACACCGCAAGTCGATTTGGAGATGTTCCGCGATTGCAGAGGACACCAAAAGGCTTGCGTCGAGTGTCTTGGTCAAGTCCTGCAGTCGGCTGGCCATGTTGACCGCGGGCCCAATGATAGAAAAATCGAGACGTTCTCTTGCCCCGATATTGCCGAACATGACATCGCCATGATGAATGCCAATGCCAAACTTCAATTTTGACGCATCGGAGGAATGATGGGCCAGTGCCTCCGTTCCTTTGCGCGCGGCATTTACCGCCTTTTGCGCGGCATCCGATATTCCGGCATTATCCGAGTTTGGGAAAATTGCGAGGAAACCGTCACCCATGAATTTGAGCACTTCTCCCCCTTCTTCCATCACGGCCTCAGACATGGTCTCGAAAAACTGGTTCAGCAGTGTTAGATAGGCAGGCATTTCCATCTGGTCGGCAAGTGCGCTGGATCCGCGCAGGTCGCAAATCCAGATAACCGCTTGAATAACGTCGCCGTCGCCGCGCTGATTTTTACCTTCCATCACCTGCCGTGCCGCGGCGGGGCCGAGATAGGCGCCCAGCACATCCTGCAAAGTTTGCTCCCGCTTAAAAATGCGCGCGGTGGCATGGAATAGATTGATCAGATGTTTCAGGGCTTGAATTTCCCTGTCGGAAAATCCGCTCGGGTGGTCCGTAAGCCATGATGAGATGACGCCATCCTGTGTTTTGAGGGCTGTTTCCTGATCCCCAAAGGGTGCCAGGATCGCGAGATAATCAGTTCCACCACCCTCCTTGAACTCTGAAAAAATTGAATATCTTTGAACAACTTCATCATCGCGCAGGTCGCAACGATATTCAGTTACAATATTGTCCAGCATGTAAAAGAGAGGGCTTTGTGCCCAATTTGGCTCCACAGCCAGTGCGCGCGGGCGAGAATTGGTGTGTAATTCGCCGGCCCTATGCCAAGTGTAATCAGTATGATCAATAAAGGGATGCATTTGTCGCATCGTGACATGCGTGCGCAGGAGTGGAAACAAGGTTTGATCTATTTTCCGGCTGAGTTCAGAGAGAGTTTCCGTAAAGTCAATATTGTCAAGCATGCGCTGGACAAGCCACTTTTCAATTTGACGCACAGCCAGATCGAAGCTGGGAGTATCAGAGGCAATATCAGTTACGGATCGTATGTTCACGGCGGCGAAAACCTCTACCTGTTTTGATCTAAATAGGAAATGCCGCCGGAAATACAAGGGAATGCACTTGCTTGGGTGTTATCTCCAGAAATATTATGCGCTACGTCGCAACCTCCGGGTTGAGGCTATATGTCCCGACGTATGAACCACTCGCAAGGATATGTCCTTCCATCGCAGAGAGTGCCTCCGGCCCTCCGAAATTGCCTGAAAGCCCAAGGCTCTCTATATCCAGAGCATATACAGTAAAATGATAATGATGAAGGATGCTGTCATTCCAGGGAGGGCAGGGACCATCATATCCACCATAATCACCGGCCATATCGGGATCGCCCGCAAACCAGTCGGTATAGTTATTAATGCCGGTGATGCCGTAGGCGCGCTTGCTCGGTGCCTTACCCTTGGGCGTAATGCCATCGCTGACCTCTCCCTCGGCGAGGCTTGCGTACTCGATAGGAATATCAACCTGAACCCAGTGATAGAAATCAACACGCGGCAAATCGGCTGGAACTGTCTTTCCTTCCTGGTTGACATCTTCTCCTGAGGAGGGAACATCGGGATCATGACAGATAATGGCGAAGGATTTTGTTCCTTCTGGTGCGTCAGACCAGCTAATTGCAGGGCTTTTGTTATCACTAAGGGCGACATGACCTTCATCGGCAGGAACACCGAAGGCGAATTTACCCGGGATTGTCCCGCCATTTTCCCAACCGTCGATTTTCACCTTCAATGCTGCCGTCATGGTATGTCATCCCTCATTCTGTTTTTAATAGGCACACGATTTTAACAAAGCCGTCAACGCAGGTAAATGGTCTAGGGTCGGAAGGCGAAGCTAACCGGCCCTTTTAAGCTATCAAGCTGCGGCTGTATCCAGTCAACCCACTGACACAGTGCAGGCCGGGTCTCCCGCGGATCAATAATGTCATGAACACTGAAACTTTCTGCACGGGGGAAGGGTGATTGCTGGGCAGCAAGCTGTTCTTCCAGTTCAGCTCTCAGCTTTTCAGGGTTTTCTGCTTCTGCAATCTGTCGGCGGTAGGCGACGGCCACCCCGCCCTCAACGGGGAGCGGCCCCATTTCTGCGCTGGGCCAGGCAAGGACATAGCCGTTTTCACTAAAATGAGCGGCCGCGGCAACGCCGAAGGCTTTCTTCACAATGACGGTAGCCCATGGGACAACGGACATGACGGCGGCGGCAACTGCGGAGGTGCCATATTTAATGGTACCATCCTTTTCTGAATCCGGTCCAATCATAAACCCAGGTTCGTCTGTGAAATTGACGATGGGAAGGTGAAAGGTGTCGCAGAGTTCAATGAAGCGTCGCACCTTCTGGGCGGCATCTGCCCCCATGGCACCTGCATAAATCCGGCAATCATTCGCGATCACGCCAACGGGCTGGCCGTTGAGGCGGGCAAAGCCGGTAATCAGGCTGCGACCATAGTGCTTGCTCATTTCAAAGAAGCTATCGAGGTCTACCACCAACTGGATCAGCTTTCGCATGTGAAAGGGAAGGCGTCGGTTTTTTGGAACGATACTGAGCAGGTCTTCTTCCGTGCGTTCTGTGGGGTCGCTTGTCTCGAAGTGTGCAGGCAGTTCCCAGACGTTATTGGGAAGATAACTTAGGAAAGCACGAATCTGCTTGAAGGCATCGGCCTCATCCTCCGCAATATTGGCGGCAACGGCATTTCGGCTATGGACTGCAGCGCCGCCCAGCTCTTCCTTCGTCATATTGATGTTCAGGGCCCGTTCCACTAACGCTGGGCCTGCGATAAGAAGCTGCGCGGTGTCACGTGTCATCACGGAGAAATGGGAGGCGGCAAAACGCGCCGCCGGAAACCCGGCAACAGGTCCAAGCGCGGCGGAGGCAACCGGGACTTCGCCCATCAATTTTGCGATGGAGAGAAACCTCGGTTTTTCATAAGCCGGACTGCCAACAGTGCCGCTGCCTTTACCCTTTGCTACGCTGCCACCGCCACCTTCCAGCATCCGGATTAAGGGCACGCGATATTGGGACGCTAGTTCCTCTGCGAAGACGCTTTTTCGCAGACCTGCGGCATTGGGTGAGCCACCCTTTAACGTGAAATCTTCTCCGCCGACGGCAACATGACGTCCATTGATGGAGCCAAGTCCGGTCACATAGTTTGCAGGGGAGAACTCTTTGATATTTCCTTGATCGTCTCGTACTACTGATCCGGCGATGCGGCCTTGTTCCTGAAAGCTGTCCGGATCCAGAAGGCTATCGATTCTTTCGCGGATGGTCAGGCGGCCTTTGGCATGCTGGGCCTCAATGGCTTTAACACCGCCTTGGGCCTGTGCCGCGATGCGCATTTTTCTTATTTCTTCGGCTTCTTTTTCCCAGCTCATAGGTTCCGATCTCCCCGTAACTTAAATTAGTCACGGAGTATAACCATTGCCATCGCATTGAGATAGGTTTCAGGATGGTGAAATAGCGGACGTGCGCCATTGCACAAATCAGTAGCCAATCGCTTCGGTCTATAGACGAAAGGGTGGCTATCTGCATATCCCGAGGTATACCGGAGTAGGTGCCTCTTGTGAGGAGTCGGCTAGTCGGCTTAGAGGGTTAGTTTTGTCTCAAGCCCGGCCTGTGGCAGAGTTGCTTCTTCGATCTTCTTAGGATCCTTGGGCCTCATGCCTTCCATAATCTGCTTATTGACCGCAATGAGTGGCGCAACTGATGCTTCGCCTTTCATGGCTTGTAAACTATAGCGACCAACCCAGAATGCGATGGAAAGAAGCCGACCTTTTAAGTCGTCAGGGAGAGCATTATCCTCTGACAGAAGATCCATTTGCATGGTAAGCCATAGCCGCCGATTGTTTGCGACAGCACGGATGCGTTCCATTGCATTTTCTTCCTTGTCAGCGTCTTCCATGGCACGAGTGAATAGCGCGAAAGCCCGGTATTCGGTTTGTCGGGGGTTTTCGGCATTCTGGTTAGCTTTTTGGTAAGCAGCTACAGACATTTCTTCTTCTCATCCATTTCCGATAGTAAAATCTACTATTTACGAAATTTCTTACGATACTCTTACCAATTACTGGAAAAGCTGAAGAATTGACTGTGGTCGCGCGTTGGCGATTGACAGGGACTGAATGCCAAGCTGTTCCTTGGTCTGCAGTGCCTGCAGTTCAGCGCTTGCTTCTGCAAGGTTGGCGTCTACAAGAATGCCAAGACCTTCTTTAAGCTTGTCAGTCAACAGCTGGGTAAATTCTGCCTGGCTATCAAGCCGGTTTGCGGCTGTACCCAACGTAGTGATTACGTCGCCAACCAAAGCTTCAGCAGTGTCTACAGCTGCGAGGGAAGTGGCAGGATCTGTCAGATCAAGGCCGACCAGTCCCAAGGTAACCAGGCGCAAGTCTTGCGCGGCAACTGTTTGTGTAACACCGCCCAGACCGGTCAAAACATCTAGGTCAGCACTGACACCATCAATCAGGTTCACACCATTGAAGACGGTTGTTCCGACAACTGAAGTAATCTCGGCAAGTAGGGCGTCGACTTCTTCCTGAAGAACCGTTACATCGAGGCCGTCATTAAAGGCCTGGGTGACTTTCTGGTTGATGTCGATAAGAATATTTGAAATCTGCAAGGCACCTGCGTTCGCCATGCTTACAGTTGCCTGACCGAAGGTAAGGCCTTCCTCAATTGCATCCAAGGCAGAGATGTCCCCGCGCATTGTCTGGGCAATCGTAAAGGAAGCCGGGTTATCTTTAGGCTCCGCGACTTTAAGACCTGTTTCGACCTGACGCTGAGTCTGGCTCAGGGCCGTTTGTGTCAAGGACAATGTGCGAAGCGCTGCCATCGCCGTTGAGTTAGTGTTAATAGAAAATGCAGCCATTTTGTCTTCTCCTGTAGTTTCCTGCGTTACCAAAAACGCGAATTCACTCAGGGCTACATAAGCAAAGGGCGTGCCAGTTTGAAAAACCCTTGGAAAACTGGGGTTTTTGGGCCAATTTGTGGATACTAGAGCAGGGAAAAAGCGGCTCAGTTACTGCCGAAAATAGGAATAAATTTCTCAGCTATGAAGAAAATGCCCGGCATATAAGGGCCTTGCCCGAGCCGGGTAACCGCAGATTTAGACGAACAGGTCTATTTGGATCGGCTGTGGGCCTACGTATTCTCCGGTGCCAATAGGCTGGAAAAGCGAGAGCATCGGATTGGCCGTTGGATCGTTGTTATTGACCTGCGTAAAAACAAGGAAGCGATTGATAATCTCGTCAATTTTTCCGGGTTCCTGCAGTTCTGACGGATCGAACATATCTCCCAGACGTTCCCTTTGCTGGTCATAAGACAGCGCTTGAAAGCTTTCAGGAAGGCCGAGGCTGACGCGAACAACATGCATAATCGCCGTGTCGGCAATAACCTGTTCAATCGTCTCAATTCCGCCGGCAAGGCGTTTGAAATACATGGCTTCTCGTACGCCGTCTGCATTCTCGCCTTCAAATTTCTCATACTCGTTGGTCCGATAGCCCGTCAAAATAGCGTCAACATTTTCCTGCTTCTGAAAAAAGTCAGGATCACTGTTAAGGCCGTACATAGCGCTGGCGAGTTTCGTCCAGCGGGGTTCGGCCAGCCGATTGACGAGACTTTCGCTTTCAGTCGGTGGTTCGGTGAGTATTTTTTTGACCATCGCCGGTTTATCGATTTCACTTTCCAGCTGAAAAGCGGAGAGAACCATGGTCAGGACGGTGCGGTTCTTCATCAGGTCGTCGACGGACTTAATGTTTGTAATATCTTCGCTGAAGGTTACCAGGTCCCGGGCAACAGTTGGCTGCGCCTCAAACGCCTTCATATGGGCGTCTTCCAGCTCGTAAGCCAGCTTATACCATAGCAGCGGATTATTGTTTGCAGATACTTGCATATCTAAACCTGGTTAAAAATCTTATCAGCGTAACTATAGCGTGCTAATCGTAAATAAGATGTTAACAAAAAAAGGCGACCACGAAGGCCGCCTTTCTTTGATAGGAGGGCTCTTAACGGAACAGAGCCATAATCGTCTGAGGCGCCTGGTTGGCGATACTCAGGGACTGAATGTTCAGCTGTTCCTTGGTCTGCAATGCAGTCAGTTCGGCCGCAACAGCAGCCATATCTGCATCAACCAGAGCACCAAGACCTTCTTTCATCGTATCAGTCAGAAGCTGGGTAAATTCACCCTGGCTTTCCAAACGACTTGAGAATGTACCAATCGCCGTCAATGCGTTACCGACAGTTGTCTGTGCGGCAGCAATGTTAGCCAAGGCAGTCGTGATGTTGGCGCCGGACGAAAAGTCAGTCGTCAGGGCAAGTGTGGCAGCATCGAGGTTTGTAGCAGTATACGTCATCGTGCTACCGGCCAGATCAGTTGGAACGGTCAATACGTCCGTACCGGCGTTGTTAATCAGATTAACACCGTTAAACTCTGAACCAGCGGTAATAGCTGTAATCTGAGCCAAAACTTCATCAGCCTGAGCGGTTAGAATGGCGTCATCAAGACCACCGTTCTGAGCCTGCGTGGCAAGAGTTTCGAGTTCAGAGAGCTGTTCCAAAATGGAAGTGGCACCAGCCATTGCAACACCAATTGTTGCTTCACCGAAAGCAATACCTTCACTAATAGCGCCAAGAGCGCCAATATCAGAACGCATACCCTGCGCGATAACGAAAGTAGCAGGCGCATCTTTAGCGCTGCTCACGCGGAGACCAGTTTCAAGTGAGTTCTGAGTTTTGGAGAGTTGGCTCTGCGTCATGTTAAGCATACGCAGACCAGACATTGCATTCGCATTAGTATTAATTGAAGCCATAATATAAAATCCTCATTCTAGAGTTGTCGCATCTGCGACGAAATAGCTCGTTTGAGCCCCGGTCCACTTCGAAACCGTGCCCTGACTATCTCTGTGATTTCCTAACAAAAGATTAACAGGTGCTTCTTTGGTCAATTCAGCTGGGAGAAATTGGCCAGGATATGCGCGGCGCAACGCAAAAATGCGCAGAAAACTGATGTTTTCAGATTTTCTCAGAGGGTGTGTATTTTTAAGGAAAAAAGCAAAATCTATCGAAATAGACACCATTCATCGCCGCCATAAGCGGTAAAAATGACTGAATCAATCTGTTAAATGCGGGAGATAACCACCATGATTCCGATGATTCTTATTCTTCCGTTTCAGCGGACTTAAAATATTTCTGAATTAACTTAAGCGCTGCGTAATAGTTTTTCTCGCCAACAAGACCGACAATTTCAAACACGCGGTTTCGTTCATCGTTGTCAGCGGTTGAAAGAAACGCGATCTGCGCTGCGTCCTGAAAGCTTTTGTGATGCGCATCGTGACTGTCCGGATCTATATACATCAGCTGGATATAGAGATAGACATTTTCTAAAGGCGTTTTAACGTCTTCTGGCAACAGAATGTCTCGCTCGCGCATGATTGACGCATCATTCTCTAGCGAGAAATGCATTGCTTTGTTGCTTGTATTTGTAAGAACGGCACCGTTGACAACAATTTTCTCACCGGCGGGAATACGAAACTTTAACGACATGAAACTCGTCTCCAGATAGGGACCACACCGTCTACTATAACAATAGTCACAAATTGTGCAAAATAGGATTGTATTCTGAAGGGCGATAATCGGCTTTTAGAGCCCTTCTGGGCAGAAAGTAAATAAATTCTGGCCATGACCTTGGGGTGGCCTATATGATTGCACATGCTGGTGCGCGCATCTTTATGGGTGCAACCGCCTTATTCTAGAGGATATTGAATGCCAAGAAATATCGGCTCACTGATTATAAAATTGGTTATTTTTTCTTTTATTGTCGGCTGGGCTCTGACCCTGTTTGATATCACGCCGCTTGATCTCTTAAAGGATCTGAGTGGAACGATTGGTCAGATTTACTCTACCGCGCTAAGTACAATAACCTGGGCGGCGGACTATATTCTGCTTGGTGCGGTTATTGTCATTCCTATCTGGGCAATTGTTGCTGGCCTGAACTATCTGCAGCGGAAAAGCCGTCGGAGTATGTCGTCCTCTTCTAAAAACGAGGACTAGGTTTCTGGCGGTTAGCCGCTTGCACAGTCGATGCAAAGCGGGGTGCTGGGGTCCAGAGAAAGACGTTTTACTGAAATTTCCTCATCGCAATTGACGCAATACCCATAGTTTCTTGTATCAACACGGGCAAGGGCGGCATCAATCCGTTGCAGTTCATTCTTCCGCCGTCGCTCTGTCTCTTGGGCCATTGCCTGTCCTTGCAATGCATCCATGCGAGAAAGACGACCCACACGGGTCTGGTCAAGTTCCACAGGGCGGCTGCCTTCAGTGCTGGCCTTCATCACTGACAGCAATTCTTCCCGGCGGGCAAGAAGTACTTTTCTCGGATCAGTCTTTGTCATAGGTTCAGGCTACGACAATCTAAAGGTTGATGCAAAGAAAAGGCCGGTCATTTCCAGCCGGCCCTTCCAAACTGCTGTTCCTCGCCCTTACGCTTCCCAAGTATGCCCTTGTCGAAGGAGCGCGTCTAAGGAAGGTTTGCCGTTGGCTTCTGCTGCATCCAACTTTTCGGTAATGCCATCTTCATAGGTGGCTGTCGGGTTGCAATAGATGACACCAAAAGCTGCAGGGAGATCTTGGCCATCCATTGCCGCGATCAAGGTTGCAAGGGATCGGTTCGTCTCGTCATGAACCAGAATATCCGCTTCCGTGATCCCATTTTCTCCGATCGTCACGGCTTCTAGTGTTAAAGACTGCGTATTCAAGCGAATGCCCTTGTTCTTTTCAGCGCCAAAGATCATGGGCTGGCCATGTTCTACATGTAGCTGCTTTTCGGAGGCGACATCGCGAGCGAGAACATTATCGAAAACTGCGTCGTTATAGACAATGCAATTTTGTAGGATTTCCACCATCGACGTTCCCTTGTGTGCATGGGCACGTTTTAGGATATCGGGAAGCGTCTTTTGCGTATCATAGGCACGGGCAGCAAATCTCGCGCCAGCGCCGAGTGTGAACACAAGTGGCTTCAACGGCGTATCAACTGATCCATCCGGGGAAGAAGGCGTACGTAGTCCAACTTCCGATGTTGGAGAATACTGCCCCTTGGTCAAGCCATAGATCTCGTTATTGCAGAGCAGGATTTGCATATTAACGTTTCGGCGCAGCACGTGGAGCATGTGATTTCCGCCGATACTGAAACCATCACCGTCGCCGGTCACCATCCAGACATCGAGTTCTGGATTAGCGATCTTGATTCCCGTCGCAAATGCCGGGGCCCGGCCATGGATCGTGTGAAATCCATAGGTCGACATATAATAAGGGAAGCGCGATGAACAGCCGATCCCGGACACAAACACATAGTTTTCTTTCGGTGTGTCAATATCGGGCAGGGTTCTTTGTACAGCCTTCAGGATCGCATAATCACCACAGCCCGGACACCAGCGTACTTCCTGATCTGAGGCAAAATCGGCGGGTTTCAACTTGTCTTTAGTAACGGCAACATTCATGTCAGTTCTCCAATGCTGCGTCGATGGCGCGTTCAATTTCGGAAATCTTGAAAGGCTGCCCGGTCACTTTGGTGAGCGGTTGCGCATCAATCAGATATTGATCACGAAGGACAGTTTTCAATTGCCCATCGTTCATTTCCGGAACAATTACCTTGTCAAATCCGCGAAGTAGGTCGCCAAGGTTGCGTGGAAGCGGCCAGATATGACGCAGATGTATGTGGGAAACGTCCTTGCCGTCCGCCAGCTTGTTTTCTACGGCGCGGCTAATGGGCCCATAGGTCGACCCCCAACCGATAATGGCCAGCTTACCGTCCGTTTTACCATTCTCGACTCCCTGTTCCGGGATATCATTCGCTATATTCAGGATCTTGTCGCGCCGGAGATCAGTCATTCGCTGATGGTTTGCCGGTTCATAGGAAATATTGCCCGATCCGTCTTCCTTCTCGATCCCACCGATACGATGCTCAAGCCCCGGCGTTCCGGGAATGGCCCAATGCCGGGCTAATGTATCCGGATCGCGATTGAATGGCTTGAAGCCTTCCGCATTTGTCTCAAACGTTTTTGGAAATGCTTCCCGATCCGCCACATTGGGGATCAGCCAAGGCTCCGCCGCATTGCCGATATATCCGTCAGTGAGCAGCATAACAGGGGTCATATACTTTGTGGCAAGGCGGCAGGCCTCGATGGCAACCTCGAAGCAGTCCGACGGACCATGTGTTGCCAACACGACAAGCGGAGAGTCGCCATTGCGACCGTATACGGCCTGATATAGGTCAGATTGTTCCGTTTTTGTCGGCAGGCCAGTTGACGGTCCCGCGCGCTGCGAATTCACGATGATCAGCGGAAGTTCTGTCGAAATGGCAAGGCCGATTGCTTCACCTTTCAGGGCAATGCCTGGGCCCGACGAAGAGGTAATACCGAGAGAGCCGGCATAGGACGCACCGATCGCTGAACATATAGCGGCAATTTCATCCTCGGCCTGAAATGTCTTCACGCCGAACTGTTTCATCTTTGCTAAAGAATGTAGGACAGGGGAGGCAGGTGTGATCGGATAGGACCCAAAAAATATTTTTAAATTTGCAAGCTCTGCGCCTGCGACCAGCCCCCATGCGAGCGCTTCGCCGCCCGTGACGGTGCGGTAAAGCCCATGAGGCATTGCGGCCGCCGGAATTGAGTATAGTTGCGTGAGGCCGCCAATTTCCGATGCTTCAGCATAAATATTCCCGGCATTCAGGGCAGCAATATTAGCATCGGCGATATCCGGGCGCTTTGCGAACTTACGTCTTAGCCAATCAACTGTATCGCTCCGGTCGCGGCCATAAATCCAGTATACCAGGCCAAGCACCCAGAAATTCTTACAACGGAGCCCTTCCTTTTGTGAGAGGCCGAATTCCTTAACCGCCTCTAACACCAGCTTGGTAATATTGATATCCAGTACCGTATAGGCCTCAAGTGAGGCATCTTCGAGGGGGTTCTCAAGATATCCGGCCTTTTTAAGGTTCCGGTCATTAAAGGCGCCGCTGTCAACGATGATCATTCCGCCTGGCTTCAGCCGGGCAATGTTCACCATCAGGGCGGCAGGGTTCAGGGCGACCAGAACATCAGGATCGTCTCCAGCTGTTTCAATCCTCCGCGAGCCGAAATTGATCTGAAATGCTGAGACACCGAAGGTCGTGCCGACAGGCGCTCTAATTTCCGCCGGAAAGTCAGGAAATGTGGCGAGGTCATTTCCGGCCAAAGCGGTCGTGTCGGTAAATCGGCTGCCAGTAATCTGTATTCCATCACCAGAATCGCCTGCGAACCGAATGACGACAGAAGAAACTTCTTTCCGTGGCGCCGGGTCCGTCTTAATTTTTAATTCGTTCAACTTTCTTACCCGCGTTAAGCATAAGAGGGGAGGCCTTGGCTCTAAACCCTATCAATGCCTTTAGTTTAGCCATATTTCGAACCAGCAATCAACGGCCTATATTATCATTTGCTGTAACAACAACAATTTGTTGGACGTTAATTTGTCACTATCAAGACTATAGTTCTTTTTCGTTCATGATAGCTATCTTGTTAGCGTTAGATATAAGGGATTTTAAATAGAACGCAACAGTATTTTCTCATTTTAGATGTAAAATTATTTATTTACAAAATTATAGTGTGAATATGATTTCCGATCTCATGATAAGCCGTCTCTCATGACTTTTACGAAAAAGGCGCCGATTTGCGCCGGAGTCTGTCCTCCCGGGCGATACCAGCTGGTGGACCAGTTGAGCGATCCAAGCAGGTTCAACCGCAGTAATCCTTTGTCCATATCTTCGGCAAGCGGCAAATCCTCAATCAGATCCATGAAGAGTTTATCATAGCTGTCCCGTATTTCGATAAGCCGGCTCCGCAGGGTGGGAGCTGTTCGGGAGATGTCTGCGCATAGCAGGATGGAGAAGTTATTACCTCCGAACAAAGTATTCATATGGGCGACCGCCGCCTGGGTCAGTCGTTCCCATGGATCCTCCACTCCGTCTATGGCTTCCAGAACGGCCGTGCTGATCAGGCGCTTTCCCTCTTCATAGGTTGCGACGATCAGGTCCTCTTTGGAGGAAAAATGATAATACATCGACCCGGCCAGCATCCCGGCTTCGCGGGCGATATCCCGCATCGAGGTGGCATCATATCCGCGTTGATTAAACAGATGCGCCGCCGCCGCCATCAATTCCTGTCGGCGGTTATCGCTCCGATGGAGACCTTCCTCGCGGGCGCGTGTTTTTTCAGTCACGGGCTGGTCCTAACAAACAGTTGTTATAATGCCTGTTATGCCCGCTTCAACGATAGGCGGCAACTTTATTTTTCGAGGAGACCCCGTATCTGATCAATCACTTCTTCAGTTTCATCACCTGCGCCGCGAAGGATATTAAGAGCCTGGTCAGAAAGGTTAAGGTCGGTCGATAGGGCCGCAAGGGTAGTCGCCTGAAGGAGTGGCCTATATATCGCTTCGATCAGCGCGGCTGGATAGAGCCCGTTTTCACTTTGGCCAAGATCTTCAAGGTGGAGGTTATCCAATACGGCCGTTGCTTTTTTGCCCATAAGTTCCTCCGCTTCAACAATGACAACAGCGTTCGTTATATATAGGTCATTGATGATAAATTTTTTCGTCGGACCGGCGTGATCGACAAGGATAGGACCGCGTGCTTCAACGGCAATTGCTTCTTTGATGTAGAATCGAATGGTGCGTAGGTTATCGCCAGAATTGGTAATTTCATAGGTAATCTCAGGCGCTTCGATTTCTATGCGTTTTATTATGATGGTTTCGCTGTTGACGGTTTGCGGATCGATTTGCATCTTGATCCGTGGTGTCAGGAATGCCGGTTGAGCCTTGTATGGCGCAGGGTTTGCGATCTTCAAATCAAGTAATTCGGCCTCTCCCGTCGTTGGGGAGAATTCCGTTTCCCGTAAAGTGACTTTAGTTTGTGTGATGGCGGTACCATAGTTTTCAATTGTCGATGTAATAACGGATCCAATTGAAAGATAGACGGTGACGATTGCCACGCAGAAAAGTATGACGATCCCGATCATAACGATTGTTAATCCACGTCTCATATATGTCACCGTTTCTGCGAGATTATTTTTCGGCTGCACCATACGATGACCAATAAGGCATCGCAAGCGCAAGAGGTCTTTGATGATATATGCAGGGTAACAATAAAAAACGCCCGCCTAGAAAATCCAGACGGGCGTTTTTATTGCGTAAAGTATTCCCTAGATCGCAGCGGCTGCCTTTGCACGCCGATCAATCATGAAGGCGAGCATAGCTGCAGGCCCTGCCGTGACCAGCGCGAAGAGAGCCAATTCCAGATTACTAAATGGAATGAGGGCACTCCCGCCCGGTGTTGCCAAAGCGAGGCCGCCGATAAGGATAAGCGCTCTGATAGGCCAGCCCAACACAGGATGACGGTGCAGGTTGCCGATCCAGATGAGATATCCTTGTAACGAACTGGCGATCAGAATAACGCCAGCCACTGCCGAAACGAACAGAATGGCTGTCTGGCTCAATTCTCCGCGGAAAATAAAGGCCGGATCGAGAACGAAGAAGAAGGGAACGAAATAGATGATCGATCCCAACCGCATGGCCTCGAACCCAGTGCGCATTGGATTGGCGCCTGCAATCGATGCCGCAGCAAAGGCACCCAGAGCAACAGGTGGCGTAATGAAGGACACCATGCCCCAGTACAGGATGAACAGATGCACTGCCATCGGATCCAGTCCGCCTTGAATAAGGGCGGGCGCCAGAACAATGGCGAGGAAGATGTAAGCGGCCGTTACTGTCATGCCGATACCCATGATAAAACTGGTAATCGCGCCCATCAGTAGAAGAACGAGAATATTACCGCCTGCCATAAAGATCAGGTCATTGACCAGCGTACCCGCCATTCCTGTAATGGACAGAGCGCCTACGATCAAGCCAACACCAACCAGAATACCTGCAATCTCTGCAAGAAGTTTACCGGTTGCCAGAAGGAATTCCCAGAATTCTGCCATTCCCCATCGATTGGAGGAGAACAGTTGATTGATCACGAGAAGCAATGCTGTCGCATAGAACGGTGCGAGCACTTCCTGCTTCAGGTAAACAAGCATAACAATGAGCAGAACAAATACTGCGATAAAATGCCAGCCCTTGCGGAATGTTTCCCCCAGTTTCGGTAATTGATCCCGAGGTAGACCCGGCATGTTGTTTCGTGCCGCATAGGCGTCAATCTGGATGAACAATGCAAGATAGTAGAGCACAGACGGTACAATCGCGGCAACGGCAATTGTGATGTACGGAATGTTCAGAAACACCGCCATGATGAAGGCGGTTGAGCCCATAATCGGCGGCATGAGAACACCGCCCGTCGAGGCACATGCTTCTACACCAGCGGCATATGATTTCCGAAATCCGGTTTTGCGCATCGCGGGAATGGTCATGACGCCGGTTGTGATAACGTTTGAAATCACGCTGCCGCTCATTGAGCCCATAAGGCCGGATGAGAAAATGGCAACTTTCGCCGGACCGCCACGTACATGTCCAAGGGCCGCAAAAGCAAGGTCAATAAAGAACTTCCCGCCACCGGTCTGGGTGAGGGCAACGCCGAAGATCAGGAAGCCGATCACCAGATTGGCGAGCGCCTGCATTGGTATGCCGAGCATACTCTCCGCACTTAAGACGTGATAGGCTGTCGTATCCGCGAGCGTGCTGCCAAGGCCGGATATCGGACCCGGCATAACATCGGCATAAAGCGGATAAAGTGAAATTATAAGCACAATCGTGAACAAGGCTGTGCCACCGGCGCGTCTCGTCCCTTCAAGGACCAGAAGCCAGAGCACCAAGCCAAGTGTGACAATGTAGTCTGGAGCGCCCATTTCCCAACCATTGTCGACAATTGCTTCGGCGTTCATGAAGAAAAACACCAGCAGTCCAAAGGTGACCACCGCAAACAGGATGTCGTACCATGGAACATGATCTCTGGAGGATTTACTCGTCGCCGGAAAAATCAGGAACACAACTGGTACCAGTAATCCGAACAACGCATACTGATACTCGTTATCGAGCCAAGTATGCCCTACTAGAAAACCAGCGTTGAATAGCTGATTGACAGCAAGCAGGGTGACAATGGCTGTGATCGCAATAACGATCACACGCCATCCTAAAGAAAGATTACGGTGGCGCGCCAACTCTGGCTGCGCCACCGCTCCGTCCTCTTGTTTTTGATTTTCCATTAAGAATTCTACAAATAAGAACTAATTAGAAAATTGGGTTCATGTCGGCAGCTTTAAGAGCAGCTGCACGGACTTTCATCCATTCTTCCTTGAAAGCATCGCCATCAAGGTCTTTGTCTTTCATGGTAGCCCAAGCGTTAGCAAGTACATCCTGACGCTCAATCATCTTGTTGTTGTTGGCTTCCATGTCGTCTGTCCAGACGCCGACTTCTTTCCAGTATTTTACCGCCGACTTATGATAGGGAACTGCCCATTCAAAAGTCTGGTTTTCAACTGCCCAACCTGTCATGGCCGGCAAGGCGTCCTTGTAGTTATCATATTCAGAGTGAACAGCTTTCACCATCGAATAGACAAGGTCAGGATCCTGGTCCGCGCGGGTAATCAGGATTGGATAAGGGTAAGCTGCGCCGTCATGCGGCGTTTCCTTGGAAATGTTACCCGTGCCCAAGATCGCTGTGTGCGGTACGAAATAAGGTGCGATACTCTGAATGCGAGCCCAGCCTTCTTTGTCAGCAGCAGGCGTCGGAGGCCAGTAAATGCCACGAGGTGACGCTTCAACCTGCTTGGTTGGTCCAGACACGGTGGAAGCAAACGCTGCATCGATCTGATTCGAAAGCATGCCTTTCCACATTGCGCCATAACCACCAAACTCGACTACTTCAACATCGTCAAAAGTCAAACCACCAAAGGCGATGATCGCCTGTGTACCGATCGTGAGTGCAGGGGAGCTGCGAACCACGCCGACGCGTTTGCCCTTAAGGTCCTGAAAAGTTTTAACGCCTGTATCTGCCGCGACACCAACCGAAAGGTTTGCATCAGAAGTGGCCGACATCAGAAGCTGGACTTTTTGCGGACCCCAGTTTGGAGTTGCAAAGTTAAAAACACCTTCAGAGGCGTAGAAAGTGCCTGCGCCGTTTGCAACGAACTGAACTTTATCGGACCGCAATGGACCCATACGTGAAATATCGTTCTTACCCGGAACAACCCGAAGATCGACGCCGTACTTATCTTTTAGCGCCTTACCAATTGCGACGGACTGGTTATAACCGGTAGTACCCGTGTTATAAGCACTCCATGCCAGTGTGCCCGGAAGCTTTACGTCATCAGCAAATGCTGCGGTCGAAAAAGCAAACGCTGCTGCCACAGCGCATAAGCTTGTACCTATTTTCATTATTGTCTCCCTAAAGAAAACTTGAGTTGGATTTTTTTGTTTTCTAATAGGACCGCATTCTGCATAGTGGAATGGAATTCTGCAAGTTTTTTTCCTAATTAATCCTTTTTATACCATAGTTAGAAAATGCGAGAAGATAAAACATTCGTTGGGGGTATATCGACTCCTGATAACAGCCGACACTTCGTTACATCGTTAGCGCGCGGCCTTGAGCTATTGCAAGCTTTTCGACCGGGTGAGGGGCCTCTTGGGAATAATGAGCTTGCCAAGAGAACGAAACTCCCAAGATCCACTGTATCGCGCCTGACCAGTACCCTGCTGCAACTCGGCTTCCTGACATATCGAAAGAGTGCCGGAAAGTATGAACCCTCCCCGGCGGTTCTTTCCCTCGGATATACCTATCTTGCCAATAACAAACTCCGATTGCTGTCCCGCCCCCTGATGCATGATCTTGCAAAGCAGGTGGGTCTGGGCGTCGCCCTCGCGACACGCGTAAAACTAAACATGATGTATGTCGAAACCGTTCGCGGTGGAGATGAAAGCACACTTCGGCTTGAGGTTGGCTCGTTTCTACCAATCGCAACCACCTCGGTTGGTCGGGCCTTTCTTTGTAAGCTGCCGGAGGGAGAGAAAAATTTTCTTCTGGATCATGTCCGGAGAAAATTTGCTGAAGAATGGCCGAAGGTAAAAAAGGGATTTGAGCAGGCGGAGAAAGATTTTGCAGACTTTGGATATTGCCTATCAATAGGAGATTGGCGGGCGAGCTTTAATGCCGTCGGTGCGGCAGCTCTTGATAATTCAACTGGTGATATCGTCGCCTTTAATTGCGGAGGCTCTGCATATCTGGTAACAGAAGCAGCCTTGCGGGAAGATGTTGGTCCCCGTCTCGTAGGCCTCTCGCGAAGTGTTGAGGCAATGTGCGGGATGAACTGAGATTAGATCTATATAATAACAAGAAAGTAGAAGGATAGAAGATGGCTCTGGATGCCGAGACGTTCGAATTAATGAAAGATGCAGTCGCTCGATTCGTGAGCGAAAAACTCGTCCCTGCTGAAGATACAGTTGAAGAGACGAATGATGTGCCAGAAGAAATTATTCAGGAAATGCGGGAATTGGGCTTGTTCGGCCTCTCAATCCCGGAGGAATATGGTGGACTGGGTCTTAGTATGGCACAAGAATGCCAGATTATACACGAGCTTTGCAAGGCATCGCTGGCGTTTCGGTCAGTAATCGGGACAACGGTTGGTATTGGCAGCCAGGGCCTTGTCATGACGGGAACGGATGCCCAGAAACAACAGTATCTGCCGCGGCTCGCTTCTGGTGAGATCATGTCCTCTTTTTGTCTTACCGAACCGGAAGCGGGTTCTGATGCTGCGTCTCTGCGCACTGTCGCCGTCCGGGATGGGGATGATTATGTCTTGAACGGAACAAAACGTTACATCACCAACGCTCTGCGCGCAGGGATGTTGACGGTTATGGCACGTACCGACTCATCAAAAAAGGGGGCCTCGGGTATTTCGGCCTTTCTCGTTGATCCAAATATCCCGGGTGTTACGATTGCCAAGGCGGACGAGAAAATGGGTCAGCGGGGCACGAAAACCAGTGATGTTATTTTTGAGGATGCCCGCATTCCTGCGTCTGCTTTGATGGGCGGCGTTGAAGGTAAAGGGTTCTACACGGCCATGAAGGTGCTGGACCGCGGGCGGCTGCATTTGAGTTCCGTATCGACCGGTATTTCAGAGCGAATTTTGCAAGAAGCACTTAACTATGCAGCCGAGCGCAAGCAGTTCGGTACTGTGATTGGAGAATTCCAACTGGTACAGGCCCTGCTTGCCGATAGTCAGGCAGAACTTTTCGCCGGTAAGGCAATGACATTGGATGCTGCGCAGAAGTATGATAATAATGAAGATATCCCGATGCTGGCGGCCTGCTGCAAGATGTTTACAACCGAAGCTGCGGGGAAAATCGCGGACCGGGCGGTACAGATCCACGGTGGCGCGGGCTATATGGCGGAATATAAAGTTGAACGCTTCTACCGCGATGTGCGGTTACTGCGCCTTTATGAAGGAACGACGCAAATTCAGCAGCTTGTCATCGCACGTAATATGCTGAAGTCTCATACGAACTAAAAAACTGAAAAAGGAAAAATTGATATGGGTGTTGATATAATAAACAAGATGGTGCCCAGCTTGGAGGGCAAGGTCAGCGATGAAGAATGGGAAACACGCGTAAATCTCGCGGCCTGTTATCATCTGATTGCTCATTATGGTATGAGCGATCTTGTCTTCACCCATATTTCGGCGCGCGTGCCGGGCAGTGATCATCACTTCCTGATCAATCCCTATGGCCTCTTCTTTGATGAAATTACGGCTTCAAGCTTAGTCAAGGTGGACATTGACGGGAATGTTCTAAGTGACACGCCATTCATTATCAATCCTGCGGGATATACAATTCACAGCGCTATCCACGGCGCGCGTGAAGATGTTGGCTGCGTTCTTCATACGCATACGACGGCCGGTATGGCGGTCGCCGCGCAGAAACAGGGATTGTTGCCAATCAGCCAGCATTCGAT
Source organism: Sneathiella sp. HT1-7 (assembly GCF_020731145.1). Classification (GTDB taxonomy): domain Bacteria; phylum Pseudomonadota; class Alphaproteobacteria; order Sneathiellales; family Sneathiellaceae; genus Sneathiella. Next base: position 197,161 of record NZ_JAJFZN010000002.1, read on the forward strand.
GATGTTCTATGGTCGTTTGGCCTATCATGGATATGAAGGAATTGCATTGGATCTGGATGAGCGTGAGCGTCTGGTGCGCGATATGGGGGACAACATTGCGATGATCCTCCGTAATCACGGTTTGCTCACCGTCGGGGCCACGGCGTCAGAAGCATTCCGTCGGATTTTCTATCTTGAGAAATCCTGTGAATCACAGATCAAAGCGCTTGCAGGGGATTCCGAGCTAATTCTTCCCTCTCGCGAGGTTTGCGAACATGCGGCCAATCAATTTAAAATCAGTGCGTCTCAGTCGGGCCTTGAATGGCCGGGCCTGTTGCGCCTTCTTGATCGCAAGGGATCAAACTACCGCGACTGATCTGGGAAATTTTAAATTAAAATATTTGGCGCAGGAATCTGTTTATTCAAGCAGGTTCCCGCGCCATTTCTTTAGGTAACTTTGATTCCTTCGACCGGCTGTAAATCAGCAAGGCGACCGCAACAATTGCCGCAAGACTGAAAAAGAGCACCCGATAGGCCAAAAGCGGCGCCGTCCCGTCTTCTTCAACGAAGTTGCCTATTATGAATCCGCCCATGGACTGGAGCAGGAATACACCCAAAAATACGGCAGTGTTCAGTGTTGCGATCCCACGGCCCAAAAGCCTTTCCGGAAATATCGAACGACCTTGGGACATGATCAGGACACCATAGTTCCCAAAAAAGCTGAACAGAATCAAAAGTGCAGATATTTGCCAGACGGACACCACGGGCATTGAGCCGAGTATGACCAGTAGAATTATGGTAGTGATAGCGGCGGTCGCAACCAGTTTTTTGCGTGACTTGGCAATACCATCCAAATACCCATAAAAAAACGCGCCGCCGATAACCGCAACAGTCATCCAGAAAATAATATCGCCACGTTCTGTGAGGTCGAGACCATAGACATCTCGCAGGAAATTTCCGCCCCATAGAGCGACAATAGACATGATAGTTCCGTAGATGACGAGATTGATGGCGAATACAAGCTGAAACTGGCGATCCTTGATAATGCCGATGACGCCTCCCAATGTCTCCGACATGCTCTCGATTTTTCTGGAGTGGAAAGCATGGCCTTCGGGGGCGTCTTTAATGATAAAATATCCAAAGACGATGGATACCGCACTGAAAAGACTTGCGATCCAGAAAACATCCCGCCAGCCGATCATATCGGCCAGAATTGCTGTAGGTGTCGTTGCAAGGATATTTCCGAATCCGCCCATGCCTACGATAAGGGACATATAAAATGCGAACTTTTCCGCGGAGAGCCAGCGAGATATAATGACGAGGGATCCCATCAAAACAGGAGCGCAGCCAACGCCCATAAAGAACCGGGCCGAAGTTAGCTCAAGAAAATCCGACGCTACAGCAAAACCAGCCGATCCCAGCACTGCAAACATCATCAATCCACAGATCGTTTTTCGGGGGCCATAGCGATCCAGAAAAATACCAACGGGGACCTGGAAAAGGGCAAAAGCTATAAAGAAAGTACCGCCAACAACGCCAAGTTGTTCATGGGTGAGCCCGATTTCATCCATCATGTTGGGCGCAATTACAGCAATGGAAGAACGATAAAAATTACTCGCGACATAAACAATCGACAATGTCGTGATGATCTTGAAGGCAGTCGCCGTTTCTTTTTTCATTTTTATTGCGCTCGTACATATTTTTATAAGAGCTATCAGGTTGTGCTCCCGAGGTCAATTCGTGCCGAAGTAGGGCTTTTCAGGGGATCATCTTGCGGTTAAGCTGGCAAAAAAAATAATAACATAGGAAAATACAAATATGTCCAGATGGAAGAAACGGCCAGAAGGGTCAAACTGGGGCGACTTTGGCGAAAATGATCAGATAGGCCGTCTGAATCTTATCACGCCGGAAAAAATTCTTGCCGCTGCGGCGGAAATAAAAAGCGGGGAGCGCTTCTGTCTTAGCCTGCCGCTCGATTTGCCGGGAGGGAATCTCCTGAATCCCCGTCGTCACCCACCCAAAATATCCCCGACCTTAAGGTCCGGTGACAGGCCGAACATGAATTACAATCTGTCGCAGGATAATCCAAACATGATTGATGTGATCTGTGACGATTTAGTTGTTCTGCATACGCAGTATTCCTCGCAATGGGATAGTCTGGCCCATGTGGGGCAGGAATTTGATGCCGATGATGATGGCGTGGCCGAAATTGTTTATTACAACGGCTATCGCGGCGGGGAGCATATTCAGGGACCGGAAGACGAAGGCGGCCCGCGTGCGTTGGCGCTTGGGATTGAAAATATGGCCGCCGCCGGAGTGCAGGGACGTGGCGTTATGATCGATCTGGAAGGAGAGTTCGGTCGCGCCCAGACGATTGTCGGCTATGACGATCTGATGCGTGTCATGGAAAAGGACGATGTCACCGTTGAGGAAGGAGATATGGTTTGTCTCCACACCGGTTTTGCACAAATGATTGTTGAGATGGACGGTAATCCTGATAAAGACAAGTTGCATGGTTCCTGCGCCGCGCTCAACGGACGCGATCCCAAGCTTCTTAACTGGATTACTGATTCTGGTCTATCCTTGCTGATTGCCGATAATTATGCGGTTGAGGCCCATCCATCTGTGCCCGGAGAGGGAAGCTGTGCTTTCTTGCCCATCCATGAACATTGTCTGTTCAAGCTTGGTATACATCTTGGGGAGTTGTGGTATCTGACGCCGCTGAACAATTGGCTCAAAGAAAATAGCCGGTCACGGTTCATGTTGACAGCGCCGCCGATCCGTCTACCGGGTGCAGTCGGCTCTCCCGCCAATCCGGTAGCCACCGTCTAGTATTTTAGGGCGGCTACGGCTATTGCATACATGAGTGGGTGCATTATGTTAGGCTTGTGGCTTGCCCATGCAAATTTATTCTGCTAGCTGACGACCGTGATTATATTTCCCGCTTAAGGGCATTGGAGTTTTCCCATGTTTATTCAGACCTTGCCGCATGAAAATGAAGACAGGATGAAATTTTTGCCTGGCCGTCAGGTTCTGGCGGAAGGCTCCGTGCTGTTCGAAAATGAGGAAGAGGGACGAAAGCAGTCCCCACTAGCGGCGCGCCTTTTTGATATTCCGGGGGTTCGCTCGGTTGAACTCGGGGAGGATTATGTAACAATCGTCAAACGGACGGATGAAGAACATAAAACCCTGTGGATACAGCTGAAACCAATGGTTCTCGCCGCGATCATGGACCATTACATGAGCGGTATGCCCGTTTTGAACGGAGAGCCACAGTTGGCAAGCGCCAGTTATTCTGAAAAAGAGCAAAAGATAGTTGATTCCATTATTGAGCTGATCGAAACGCGGGTTCAACCGCAGCTTCAAGAGGATGGCGGTGACGTTGGTTTTAAATCATATGATCCAGCGGATGGTGTTGTTGTGTTGGCGATGGACAGCACCGGCCTGTCAACCCCGGCATTTGGCACGCAGATTAAAATCGAAAATACACTGAAGCATTTTGTGCCGGAAATTCACCGAGTGCGATTTGAACGTATGGTCGAAGAAGAAACTGAGGTTGCGAGTGATCGGCCCGGCCTGCAAAGTGATGAGGCGGAACAAATTCGCGTTCTTCTTGAAACGCGGATCAACCCTGCAATTGCGGCGCATGGTGGATATATCACCTTAATTGACATTAAGGATAATACCGCCTTTGTTGAGATGGCCGGCGGATGTCAGGGCTGTGGTATGGCCGATGCTACGCTGAAACAGGGAGTGGAAGTTGAAATCAAATCCGCTGTTCCGGTAATTGAACGGGTTTTGGACGTGACGGATCACGCAGGCGGTGCAAATCCCTATTATGTGGGATATTGATTGCGACGCTTAATCGGCGGTGTCGATAGCTTTGATCACGAACCCGCGTTCTGCGCTATATTTGCGGCGCATTTTTTCCCAAGCTTGCTCGAGATTTTCCGCATAAAAGTCCAAATAGTGCGTTTCTGCCCAGCTATCCGCGAGATCCTTGTGATGCTCGCCTTCTTGGAGCGCAACAAGAACTTCTTCATTAAAAATAGCCGCTTCAAATTTCAGCTGCATTTCCGGTCTCGTCTATAATTTCTATTTCCGGATTTTTGCATTTTGAGATTAACAAAAGGTTATTTGTCATGCTTAACGATTGCGTCATTCAAAACTGGAAAATTCACTGAATTGGCAATAAAGCAGGTTTCATGTGCGTCATGATGAAGACGTACTGCTTTTTCAAGGTTGCTTGTCGCTGAAATGGTGACAACAGGACGCAAAATAACTTCTGTAAATCGAAGTTTTCCGTCCTTCATTTCCATTTTCCCCCAAGCGTCATCTTTATAGGAGGTGACGGCGACACTTTTCCGCGCGCAAAGAGCAAGGTAGCTTAGTAAATGACAGGCCGACAGTGACGCTACCAATAAGTCTTCTGGATTGTATCGGTCGTCCGTCCCTAAAAATACAGGATCTGCCGAACCTTTGATAATCGGTCGACCCTCAATTGAAATATCATAGTCGCGAGAGTAATTCTTATAGTCCATTGTCGGACCATTGCTCGCACCTTTCCAGTCGATATGAGCAACGAATTCATGCTTATGAACCATCTTTTATCCTTGTCACGTCATTTCACAATATCGGGAGCAGAAGCGATATCACTTTGCCTTGTTCAAAGAATGCTACTATGTAATTTTTTTACTGACAATCCTAAGGCTATTTAGGCAGATCAAAAGGGTATTTCGAATAAAAAATGTTTGATGCAGCGCTGCGAAATATCATCGACCCGCCACTCAATGCGATTGGTACCCGGATCGCAGCGATTGGTGTATCCGCGAATGCGGTGACTGTCTTTGGCTTTTTGCTTGGCCTATTGGCTGTTCCCTTGATTGCAATAGAGCAATATGGCGCGGCCCTTATACTTATTCTTATGAACCGCCTGTTCGATGGTCTGGACGGAGCCGTTGCGCGACACTCGTTGCTCACTGATTTCGGTGGATATCTTGATATTATCTGCGACTTTATTTTTTATTCGGCAGTTGTTTTTGGCTTCGCGCTGGCCAGCTCTGAAAATGCGCTCTATGCCGCTTTTCTGATTTTCAGCTTTATGGGAACCGCGTCGACCTTTCTAACTTACGCAATTATGGCGGAAAAACACGGGATATCGACGGATATTCAAGGTCGCAAGTCGCTTTACTATCTCGGTGGACTTGCCGAAGGCGGAGAGACGATTGCCGCGATGCTGCTGATGTGTATTTTTCCAAACTATTTCATGATAGTCGCACTTGTCTTCGGTAGCATGTGCTGGGTAACCACCATTACACGCATTTATGCTGCTTGGCTGACATTCGGTAAAAGCCACTGATCACCATTGTTTGGTCAGCCGGAACCGCTATACTCTTTCCGTAGTACATAAAAATAATAAAAATAATGACGGAGGACCCCGAATGAGCGATTGGCAAATCGGCAACGTAAAGATTACCCGTGTTGTTGAGGTAGAGGCAACTGGCGGCACTCGCTTTATCCTCCCGCAGGCAACTCCGGATGCGGTGCAGCCGATTGACTGGCTCGTCCCGCATTTCGCCACAGCAGAAGGCAAGCTGATCATGAGCATTCACGCGCTCATTATTGATACGGGTTCGCGGCGGATTATTGTTGATACCTGTCTCGGCAACGATAAAAAACGTGAAATTCCCGCTTGGAATATGCTGCAAACAACCTTCCTTGCTGATCTCGAAGCGGCTGGATACCCGCGTGAGAGCTTTGACACCGTGCTTTGTACACATCTTCATGTTGACCATGTGGGCTGGAATACGATGTTGGTGGATGGGGAATGGATGCCGACTTTTCCGAACGCGCGCTACCTGATCGGAGCGACGGAATGGGATTACTGGCGGGCGACGGCGCAGGACGAATTTGGTGATGTCATCGGCGATTCGGTTACGCCCATCATCGATGCGGGTCTTGCCGATCTTGTGGCGATGGATCATCAGATATGCGACGAGGTGAGCTTGTTCCCCTCCCCAGGCCATACGCCGGGGCATGTTTGCGTTCAAATCCGTTCTGCAGGCGAAGAAGCGATCATTACTGGTGACAGTATGCATCACCCTTGTCAGATCGCGCATCCTGAATGGTCAAGCGCGGTGGATGCGGATGCCGCCGCAGCACAGTCAACCCGGCATGCGTTTTTGGAGAAATACGGTAATACAGATACACTCATTATCGGCACCCATTTTGCGACCCCGACAGCGGGACGTCTTAAAAAGAAAAATACCGGGGAGTATTGGCTAAAAGTCTAATGACATTCTGATAAAATCTCAGGAAACTGTGCAGAAATAATGATTTCTGCGCCAAATTACAGTGAAGTAACTAATCCGGGGCGCAATACTGGATGAGGTAAAATAAAAATGAAGCTATATGACTGTCCCGGGCCGCCGAGCCCGCGCCGTGTCAGGATATTTCTGGCGGAAAAGGGACTAGATATTGAAAAAGTGATCGTCAATATCCGGGAGGGAGAGCAATTTAACGACGAGTTCAGGGAAATTAACCCGAACTGCACAGTGCCAGTACTGGAACTCGATGATGGAAGCCGGATCTCGTCGATTGATGCAATAAACCGTTACCTGGAGGAGAAATTTCCTGAACCGCCACTATTCGGCAGCTCTCCGGAAGAGCGGGCGCATATCAATGACTGTTGCCATTATATAAATGTGAATGGGTTTATGGCGGTTGCTGAAGCTCTCCGCAACTCTGCGCCGAGGCTTGCTCACAGGGCTATTACCGGACCGCGAAATGTTGAACAGATTGCTGAGCTCGCGGAACGTGGACGACAGCGTGTTGTTTACTTTTTTGAAGACATGAACAAACAGCTTGAAAATCAGGAATTTATGGCCGGAAACAGCTATTCTGTTGCAGACATCGGTGCATTGGTGGTGGTGGATTTCGCAACCAAAATGGCGAAGATCGAGATGCCGGAAGGGCTTGATAATCTCAACCGCTGGCATGCGGCAATCTCAGCCCGCCCAAGTGCAGACGCTTAAAAGAACTTACCTTAACTCTGGCGGCGGCGATTACGACGATTGCCGCGGCCAGTCTCAGGTGACGCCCCATGAGACGCCTCTGCCGGTAACTTAACCTGCCAAACGGGGCCAAAGCGTGCTTCGATTTCCGAGATACCGATGTCCTTTTTGGGTGTATATCCGTCGAGGGCTTCCGCCATCGCTTTCAGATGCGCGTGACTTGTACCGCAACATCCTCCAATGATCCGGGCACCCGCATCGGCCGCAAGTCGTGCGTAATCGGCCATCACCTCCAGCGTCCCGCTGTAAATCAGCTTGCCATCCTTGAATTCGGGAATACCGCAGTTGGCTTTGGCAACGATAATGTCGCCTTCTTTCGCCGTGGATTTAAGGCCTAAAACAGTTTCCAGTAACTCACCCGCACCGACGCCGCAATTAGCGCCCCAGCCAACGGGGGGCGCAGGCAGATCATGGCAAAATTCAGTGAAATCGGCAGGTTTAATGCCCATCATTGTACGCCGATTGGTATCGAATGACATGGTGCAGACAAAAGGATGTCCAGTTGCCTTCGCAGCCTCAACCGCAGCAGCTACTTCCTCTTTTGAGGACATAGTTTCAATCCAGAGCACGTCAACGCCACCCTCAACCAGTGCATTCGCTTGTGCCTTGAAGGCTTCAACGGCCTTCTCGTGAGTGAGGGTGCCCATCGGCTCCATCAACTCGCCCGTCGGCCCCATGGATCCCGCCACAATAACCGTGCGGTCCACGCGATCTGACTCCGCACGGGCAATCTTTGCGGCAGCAATGTTAAGTTCCCGAACCCGATTTTGGGCATTGTGAAGTTTAAGCCGGTAACTCGTCCCACCAAAGCTGTTGGTCAAGATGATATCCGAGCCAGCATCGACGAAACCCCGATGCAAATCGTGAATTTTTTCCGGCGCATCAATGTTCCATAGCTCCGGCGCGTCGCCCGACTGCAGACCGACAGCAAAGAGGTTCGTTCCAACCGCACCGTCAGCCAGCAAGAAGGGTTTACTATCCAGAAGTTCTTGAAGTTTATTGACCATATTTATGTCCTATACAAAGGCCATGCAGAGATTAGGCGGTATTCGTGCCTTTGTCATCATCCGCATCTTCGGGCTTAGGTGTTGGACTACTTTGGGGCTTTCCAGGCGGCTTTGGCTTTTTCGGCTGCTCTTCCGCTACAATGATCACATCATCGCTTGTTTCGCTTTTACTCGCAGTCGGCGTTTGTGGCGGCCACGGGCCGACAGGAAAGGGTTTCTCGTCGCTCTGATAGGACAAATACGCAACGAGTTGCTTATTGTATTCCGCAAGTGCGCCGCCGAAAGATTGCAACTCCGCAAAAGGAGTACCCGTCAGCAGTGCTTTGATGAATTGTATGATCGTGATCGCAAACAGGACGATACTGGCGACCCGGAAAATGATCGCATACAGGATCAAATATATTAATCTCGTCCATGTCGTCGTCGACTTAACATGCTTTTTTACATCATCTGTCATTGGTTGCACCCCTTGAGATGGTCAATATGTTATGGCGGGAAACCGCGACTATTTCAGGCTACTTACAGCCAGCGTCGAACCCTTGCCTTATAGTCTAGATATTCCTTCCCGAACTTATCTTCAAGGTAGGCTTCCTCTCGGGTGATAACGTGAAAGCGAATTACGAGGAGGCAGATAGGGAGAAGAAGGAGAGCCACCCAACTGTCCGCGGCGACAGCAAGCCCCACATATACAGCCGCCATTGCGACATAGATAGGATTGCGAGAGTATTTGTACGCACCGTCAGAAATGATTTTTGTTGTCGGCTTCCAAGGCTCGATATTTGTGCCGGCATTTTTGTGCTTTTGCGCGGCGAGAACAAGACAAATAAGGGATGTGAGTGCAATTACACTGCCAATAGCAGTCAGGTTAGTCGCCGCAAAATGTCCACCGATCCAAGCTGAATCCAAAAGTATGCCTACCAAAAGGAAGGCAAAGAAACAAATCGGCGGCGGAATTTTTACTCCTGCATGATCAGGTTTAAACACGGAAATCTCCCTCTACAATCTATTGAATATTAGCAAAGAAAAGATTCCCTATCCGTGTCCTGCGTCACAAAAGATAATTATCGTGGGACGTTGGTGGCGAGAAAATCAATTGCTGCTTCGACACCGCCTGCACCATGAGGAATGTTTAGGGCTTTCAGGCTCATTTCAATCGAGCCTAGCGTGCCGAGGAGCATGGGCGCGTTGATATGCCCCATATGCGCTATCCGAAGCGCTTTGCCGGAGAGTGCTGCAATGCCCACACCAACAACAACCCCGCATTTTTCGATGCAATAATCATGAATAGCTTCAAGATGCTGTGCATTCGTCACTAGAACTGTCGTTACGGAGTTCGCGCGCTCATTAGGATTAATAATGTTAAACGCGAACTCATCTTCTTCCGCCCATTTTCCAACTGCCACGCGAGTTGCACTGGCAAGCAAACGATGTCGTTCGAATATATTGTCTAAGCCTTCATTGCGAATAAGCTCAAATGCCTTTTGCAGCCCAAAAAGCATATGTACTGGCGGAGTACCTGCGTAATTCTGGTAATGTTCAGGGCCTTGACGGCTCGTCCAGTCCCAATAGGCAGTTCGGAGGTTTGCTTTCTGGTGGCGTGCCATGGCTTTTTCATTTGCGACGGTGAAGCTTACTCCAGGTGACATCATCAGCCCTTTTTGGCAAGCGGCGACGGTCACATCGACCCCCCATTCATCCATCCGATAATCCATCGTTCCAAGAGAAGCGATCGTATCCACCATTAGTAAGGCATCATGTCCAGCGTTATCTATCGCACGGCGAATTGCCGGGATATCATTCTGAACGCTGGAGGCTGTATCAACCTGCACGACAAGGACAGCCTTAATGTCGCTGCTCTTATCCGCCTTTAGACGAGTCTCTATAGCGTTCGGGTCGACAGTCTTCCGCCAGCTTCCGGGAAGAACCTCCACATCAAGGCCAATCGTACCGCCCGTCTGACCCCATCCGCTGGCAAATGATCCGCTTTCCAGTACAAGCACTTTGTCATCGCGGCAGAGAACGTTACTCAGCGCGGCTTCCCAGGCACCATGACCGTTTGCAATGTAAATAAAGGGAGTACCCTTTGATTTCGTTATCATGCGCAGATCATCTTTAAGGCGTGCTGTCACATCAACAAGTTCGCCTTTACGAATATCCACCGCTGGGCGGTGCATCGCCGCCAGAACTTCATCTGGAACAGTTGTTGGACCAGGAATGCTCAAAAATTGGCGGCCGTTTTTGACGCTCATATTGGTAGTTTCCCGTAATAGGTATTCAAATAGTTAGAAAAGTGTATTCGCTTTTGTGCAGAGGGCAATGGTAATCTGTCCGCTGTGTCATTCTTCATTTCCCTTATCCTCCTGCTCGTAGGATTCCCTGGCAACGGAACTATAGAGTTGCTTGCTTGAAGAGCCGAGACTGCCCAGTGGCAGGAACTCCGCCTTTTTCTTGCCGGATGGCCGTTGAATGACACGAATGATTGTCAATATTGCCAGAAACAGGGTGCAGCCGATTACATAGTAAAACAGACCATTCGGGCCGACCCGACCCATAATTTGTGAGGCTACGATTGGTCCGATGCTCGCGCCAGTGCCATAAGCAAGGAGGAGGCCGGCCGAAACCTGGACAAGACGATCCTGATCGGCGAGATCATTCACCTGCGCGGAAGACATGGGATAAATTGTGTAGCAAAATCCACCATAGATGATACAGAAGGCAAATAACGACAGGATGTAATGCTCTTCTGCGGCCCATATTATACCCACACTGACCAGAGCTGTTGCTAGGGCAGATATGATAAGTATTGAGCGTCGGTCAAAAAGATCGGATAGACGACCTACAGGAAATTGCAGCAGCATGCCGCCCAGAAGAATGGTTGCCATAAAGGTTGATATCTGCCCGAGGCTAAGGCCGATGGTGGCTGCGAAGATGGGGCCCATGCTATTGATGGCGGAATTGGTCAGGCCAGCCACAAGGGTTCCTGCGACGCCAACTGGAGAAATTCTGAGAAGCTCGCGGAACTTCATCCTTTCAGGGGCCGAAGGTTTTGGTGCTGTCGCCCGGGTCAGGAGGATGGGAACAAGTGCGATGGAGAAAATAATGGACGCCACGGAGAAGAGTTGAAAACTATCCGGGTTTGCAACTGTGATCAGAAACTGGCCGGACCCGGCACCAAGATAGTTTGTGATCATATAGAGCGAGAGGACGCGTCCCCGCGTGGCATTCGTGGAGCGTTCGTTCAGCCAGCTTTCAACGATCATCACCATGCCGGCCATGCAAAACCCTGTGACTGCACGGAGGAAGAACCAGGCAACTGGGTCGATGAGCAGCACATGCGCTAAGACCGCCACTGACATGACTGAAGCAAAGGCGGCAAAACTTCGGATATGTCCCGCGCTTGCCACGACGCGAACGGCGTAAAATGCACCCAGAAGCATTCCAATAAAAAATCCGGCCATGATGATGCCCGTGACTTCCGTCGAGAACCCTTCGAGCTTACTGCGGAGTCCAAGCAGAGTACCGAACATGGCATTCGCAACCATTAACAGACCATAGCTGGACAGGAGGGAGGCAACGGACTTAATCGAACCCCATATCATAAGCCGGATCCGGGATCGGTTTTTGATGTTCGCACAGTCCAGATCATCGCCGCGAGTGACAATGCGCCAAGCACGGCGAAGCTGGCGACAAGCGGGAAAACCGTGCCATCATAGAGCTGAGCAATTAGGGTGCCGAGGCCCATGGAAACGAATGTCGTAATGGAGCCGATAACCGCCGCCGCGACCCCAGCTATATGTCCAAGCGGCTCCATCGCCATGGCGTTGAAATTACCGAACAGGATACCGATGCAAAAGAAAATAACCATAAAGAAGGAAACCAGCGCCCAGAGCGGAGGATGCCCTTCCCACATGTAGGTATAAATCATAAACAGGACGGACAAAATGGTCAGCGCGACGAGCGCATAATAGGAAAGTTTGCGCATACCAAAGCGCATAACCAAGCGAGCATTTATGAAAGAAGCGGCCCCCAGCGCCAGCGCCAGCGCACCGAAATATACCGCGAACATGTCGCCTACGCCATACTGATCCTGAAATATTTGCTGTGACATGGTGAGGTAACCAAGAAAAGCACTGAAAATGAATCCGCCAACCATTGTAAACCCAAATGCCGCACGGGTATAGATCACTTCCTTGGATGCTCTCCAGATACGTTTGAGAGAGAGAGGCACGCGCCGCTCCACCTCAAGCGTTTCTTCCTGACGAAGGCCGAACCATATGAGTGTTGCCAGCCCGAGAGCGAATAAAGTAACAAAAATAATGCGCCATTCCGCAAAAAACAGAATGAATTGGCCAAGGGCAGGTGCGAGCACGGGAACCAAGATAAACACGGTCATCACGAGAGAAACAAACTTTGCCATTTCCCGCCCTTCATATTGGTCACGGATAAGGGCAAGGGAGACAATGCGCGGTGATGCCACGCCTAAGCCTTGCAGGAGCCGACCGATGAGCATAACGGTGAAATTGGTGGCAAAAATGGATAAAAGACAGCCAGCAAGGAATAGCCCGAAGCCCATATAAATGGCGATCTTTCGTCCGGTAGTGTCGGATATGGGGCCGTAAAACAGTTGGCCGATGGCAAGACCCAGAAAAATGGTTGCAATGATGTACTGTCTGTCGTTCGGATCTTCAGCATGTAGATCCTGACTAATATCGAATAGGGCCGGCAGCATCATATCAATTGTGAGGGCAACCATGGAAATCATCAGCGCGAGCAGGATGACCTGCTCAACAAACCCAAGTTTTTTTGACGGCGCGGACATTGGTGAGCTGATGCTCCTGTCTTATAACAGTGTTCGGGATAAAGCTGGAAGCTGCAGGCTCTCTAGTGGAGTGTCACCTTCCGCTCGATGATACCCCACTATAGTCTATTTTATTTTAGGCTGAACAGACTGTTTTTGATCAAACATCTTTTAACGTTCATTTAGTGCCCGATGGTGCTACCCATCGCGTGCTGCAATCGTTGAAATGTCAGGTCATCCCATGTTGCGGAACCATAATTTTCGGCAAAATTACGGTTTGGTCCTAGCAGTATGGACTGGTCGGTATCTATGCCTAACGCACGTACATACTCATCGTCTGTAATTACGAATTGCGTTTTATACGGAAAGAGGAAGCTTCCCTTGCGCTGACTGAATTGCTCTTGCGCTTCCTCATAATTTCGGCACCAGATATTCAGTAACCCTGTGCATTTGTTATTGTACCAAAGCACGCCCATATCATCGCCAATATGGGCAGATCCACCGAGAATATGGCTGGCATGCTGCCAACTTTTAAATCCGGCTAGACGGGATACAGCTTTCAGCGCGTCTTTATGCTGGAAAGGAGGTTCTTGCTTGCCAAATTTGCTTAACGTTTTCAGGGCTTCCGGCTTTTCCTGAGCGGCGGCCTTCAGCAGAATACGGCTGCGGATTTTTAGTTCCGCGAGTGAACGGCAGGCAATGGGCTTGTTTTCGGAAATAGACATATCATAACTCCAAAGTTTTATCGGCGTCCCGCGAAGCCAAACTTGTAAGTATAAAACATGTCGGTATCTGAAGTTGTTTCAGGGTGATGTCATCTTGAGCGGGCAGGCGCACCTGAGAACCTGCGGCCAATATAGGCATAGTTTATTGCGAGTCAATTCTTGATAATACTGACACGGGTATTTTTCCGTTTCGCTTGTCTGACTTAGTGGGTTAAGCTTCGCGTTATGCTGACGGGAGTTCCACGTTGCAAAACCAATAATAAGGAAGCAGCATGACCCAAATGAAAAGTAAGACACAGTTGCATGGGATGGATGCGACGCTCGCACGCACTCCATTTTTCTATGGATGGGCGGTTGTCGCCATTGTCTTTATCACAATGGGGATCGGTGTAAATGTCCGAACCTCTTTTTCATTGCTATTTCCTTCTATTCTGAACGAGTTTGGCTGGGATCGGGCGACAACCGCCGCCGCCTTTTCGATCGGCTTTGCGCTTGCGGCAATTCTGGCACCGATCGTGGGCAAGCTTCTGGAATTTGTTGCGCCACGATATCTTCTCTCGGTGTCTGCTGTCACAGTGAGTATCGGCCTGATAACTTCCACATTTGCCACTCAGCCTTGGCATTTTTACCTCACTCTTGGCGTGCTGATGGTGGGAACCGGAATAGTCTTGACCTATGTCGGACAGTCGATGTTTTTGCCGAACTGGTTTCAGCGTCGCCGCGGCCTTGCGGTAGGAATTGCTTTTTCAGGGGTTGGAATAGGCTCCATGATTCTGATGCCCCTTATCCAGGAAACAATTTCAGCAGAGGGCTGGCGGGACGCTTGTTGGCTGATGGCGTGGCTGTTGCTGGTTGTCATTCTACCACTCAATTTCTTTTTTCAGCGTAAGCAACCTTCTGATATCGGTCTTTATCCTGATGGCGATGCCGCACCGGATCAGGAACAAACACGTGGTCAGCAGGCTGCGGCCGATCCTGTGGTGGATCATGCTTGGGTTAATACGGACTGGACGATAAAAAAGGCGATAAAAACAGGGACGTTCTGGTGGCTGTCCCTTGCGTGTTCGACGGCGCTTTATGTCTGGTATGCGGTGCAAGTGCATCAAACGAAATACCTGATTGAGATTGGCTTCTCCGATCTGGAAGCCGCGTCAGCTTTGGGCCTTGTTGGTTTTGCCGGAGTGCTGGGACAGATATATCTTGGTAATCTTTCTGACCGTATTGGTCGGGAATGGGTGTGGACCATCTCAACAGCGGGTTTTCTGCTTAGCTGTGTCTTGCTATTGATTATGGAGCATGTACCAAGTGCAGCGATGATGTATGCCATGGTCATCTTGCAAGGCGGTCTCGGGTATGGTGTAGCAACTGTCTATGGGTCCATGCCTGCCGACCTGTTCCAGGGACGGGGCTACGGCATTATTTTTGGAACGATTAGCACGCTCGCACTGGTTGGCGGTGCCGTAGGGCCTTGGCTTACAGGGCTTTTCTATGATGAGGCCGGAAACTATCATCTTGCCTTTTATGTCATTATTGGCATGTCGATATTGTCAATCATGTCAGTCTGGCTGGCAGCGCCACGAAAACGGCGACTGGTTGCCGGGCAGGCGCAAAAACGTGCAGCAAGAGCGACTGTAAACTAAACATGAATTTCAAACGTAGTGGATTAAAGACATGACGGGGAAAAGCAGGATCGCACTTGTCACGGGTGCGGGGGCAGGGATTGGCAGGGCCGTATCTCTTGCACTTATGAAGAACGGTTATCATGTCGTACTGGCAGGGCGAAAACGCGAAACCCTTCAGGATACGCTGGACCTTGCAGGTTCGGCGTCTGCCAACGGGTTGGTGATCCCAACTGATGTAAGCGATCCGGCGTCGGTTGAAACCTTGTTTAATAGGCTCCGGGAGGAATTCGGACGACTTGATCTTCTTTTTAACAATGCCGGTATTGGCGCGCCACCCGTAACACCGGACGAGTTGGCCGTTGATCTCTGGCAGAATGTGGTGAACACGAACCTTAATGGCTCCTTTTATTGCGCCCGGGCGGCATTTGGCCTTATGCGAGAGCAAAGTCCGATGGGGGGCCGGATCATCAATAACGGGTCGATTTCGGCACATGTACCCCGCCCGAATAGCATTGCCTATACCTCAACGAAGCATGCCATTACCGGGCTCACAAAATGCCTGTCGCTGGATGGACGTGCTTTCGACATCGCGTGCGGGCAGATTGACATCGGCAATGCGGAAACCCCGATGACAGCAGTTATTAAAAAAGGTGTCCCGCAGGCCAATCTCTCGATTGCGCCAGAGCCTGTCATGGATGTTGAAAATGTTGCCTCCGCTGTCCTTTATATGGATAGTCTGAGCTTGGAGGCGAATGTTCAGTTCATGACGATTATGGCAACGAAAATGCCTTTTATCGGCCGCGGGTAATGCGAGACTTTCAATTTGAGATTTCATACATATATCTAACCGATCGTTCCAATATATTTGAGAAGGAAAGTCAGGTGTATTATGTCCAACTTGCGAAAAGTGAACCGAGTTATTCATTCTGTTGAAGCTTCCGACGGGGCCGGTGTAAAGCTGCGCCGCTCAATCGGATCGGAATTGATATCGGAGCTAGACCCGTTTCTGCTGCTCGATAACTTCGGCACTGAAAACCCGGATGATTATATCGCAGGCTTTCCTTCTCATCCCCATCGCGGTTTTGAGACCGTGACCTATATGATTGACGGTCAGATGCGGCACAAGGATTCGACCGGTGCGGAAGGCGTGCTCGGTCCGGGTAGTGTCCAGTGGATGACTGCCGGGCGCGGGATTGTGCATTCCGAAATGCCGGAACAACGTGAGGGTCGGATGAGTGGGTTTCAGCTCTGGGTCAATTTGCCCGCGAAGAACAAGATGTGCACGCCGCGGTATCAGAACATTGATCCTGACGATGTACCGGAGGTGGTGCTTGATAATGTGACACTTCGGGTGCTTGCGGGCGAGGTAGATGGTCCTGACGGACCTGTTATGGGGCCAGTGACGGGTGTTGTGACAGATCCCATCTACATAGATGTCTCGCTGGAGGCAGGTGGTCGATATCGCCATGCGGTGCCAGAGGGACATACGGCGTTTGCCTATGTATTTGATGGCACCGTTGATGTCAGCGGCCAAGAGGTAATCCAGCATCATCTCGCGATCCTTTCGGATGGGGGGACGGTTGAACTTTCGAGTGAAGTTGGTGGTCGGGCCATTTTGGTCGCCGGGCGACCTATTGGAGAGCCTGTGGCACGCTATGGCCCGTTTGTGATGAACAGCTTTGATGAAATACAGCAGGCTGTTCGGGATTTCCAGACAGGCAACTTCTAACCTTGCTTGATTGACCGGGGAAAGGCCGTTAGGATTTTCCCCGGCTTAATTGTCTCCATAGAGAATGACGAAAAAGGACTTGCGCCAATGACAGTAGACATTTCTTCCCCGATTACTCTCCCGTGCGGTGTTTCGGTTAAAAACCGGATTGCCAAGGCCCCGATGACGGAAGGGCTGGCTGACCCGATGAACCGTGCGACGGGACGCCATGTCACGCTTTATAAAAAATGGGCCGAAGGCGGCGCAGGTATTCTAGTGACGGGTAATGTTCAGGTGGACCGCCGATATCTGGAGAGGCCGGGGAACGTTGTCATTGATCAGAATGGCGGGCTGGAGGAACTTCGCGCATTTGCTGCTGCGGGGACGTTGAATGATACTCTTCTGTTTATGCAGATCGGTCATGCAGGGCGGCAGACACCGCGCCGTGTGAACCCCCGGCCGGTCGCTCCGTCAGAAATTTCAATGACACTGCCTGATAGTGCCTTCGGCGCCCCGCGCGCACTCACATCCGAAGAGGTGGAGGATGTGATCAAACGGTTTATCCATGTAGCGACTGTAGCCAAGGAAACAGGATTTTCCGGTGTTCAGGTTCATGGTGCGCATGGCTATCTGATTTCCGAATTTCTCTCGCCCCTCGCCAACCAGAGGACAGATCAATGGGGTGGCAGCCTTGAAAACCGCGCCCGTCTTTTACGCGCCGTTGTGCAGGGTATTCGGACGGCAGTAGGTCCGGAGTATCCGATTTCCGTTAAACTGAATTCGTCGGATTTTCAAAATGGCGGTTTTAGTCATGAGGACTGCCTGCAGGTTGTGAAATGGCTGGAGGAGGACACGGTCGATCTCCTTGAAATTTCTGGCGGCAACTATGAGAATCCCGCCATGATGATTGGTGCACGCGGCGCGGATGAAATTCGCAATTCGACCATCACTCGTGAAGCCTATTTTATGGGATATGCCAAAAGCATTCGCGACGCAACGAACGTTCCCTTGATGATCACCGGCGGGTTTAGAAGCCGTGCGGCAATGGACGCGGCACTTGCGGAGGGGAATGTGGATGTAATCGGGATCGCACGCCCGATGTGCGTCGACACGGATGCGCCGAACCAATTGCTCGCGTCGCCGGATGCCAGCACGATTGCCTACGAACAGACTATTAAACCGTCAAAAGGCGCACTCGGCTGGTTTTGCCTCAATATCATCCGGATCGCGGAGGGCAAAGGCGCGAATCCAGACATGACTGGGAAAGAAGCGATTACGGCTTATCTCGAAAATGAAGAACGAACCGCCTCAGCAATGGAAAGTGTAAATACAAAATAACCGGTTAAAATTTTAAAAAGGAAATTTGATTGCGGTCAATGCGGCTTCAGGCAGATATTAGTAGGTTTGAAGTTCATTCAAAGGGGGGAAAGGCGTATGTTCGGTAATCCGTCATTGATAACGCGCATTGCGATTGGCAAGTTTATTGGTCTGTTTTTCGGCTTGATCGGCTTTTTCGTAATGCCATATATCTGGCCCGAAGGTGATATGTTGCTGCGGCTTGGTGTATTGTTTTGGTACATCACAGTTGGTGCATTTATTGGCGTTTTCGGCGTGATGGACTGGCACCCCATACTCCGTATGCCGCTGCCTTGGTGGTTCCGCGCGCCCTGGATTGGCGGCTGGATGAACTTCGTCCTTACCCTCTTTGCGTATGATACGTTTCAGCAAATGATGCTCTATATTTTCGGACCTGACTTTCCTTTCTTGTCGCCTTTCTGGTTTATTCTGGAAGGTGCAGTTATCGGGTTAATCATTGGGTATTTCGCGACGAAGTTTGGTGGTGAGGGCAAAGCCACAGTGCCCGAACAAACTGAATAGTCCGGGTAAGGGCTGGTTGTGAGGCCCGGCTACTGTTGACGCATAATCTCTCTTTCGACGGCCTCCAACCGGTCCTTGCCGAAGAACATTTCGTCGCCAACAAATACCATCGGTGCGCCAAAGCAACCGCGCTCGACGGATGCGCTCGTATTTTGGATAAGGACTTCTTTGATGGATTGTTCCTGAATACGACCAAGAATATGTGTGCCATCAAGGTCGACGGCGTTTAAAGTGGTGGTGATCACTTCCGGGTCATCCATCTTCTTTTCATCTTCCCACATGGCCATGAACATCGCGTCTGTATATTGCGCAGAATAGCCTTCCTCTTCGGCAACGATTGCCCCGCGCATCATCTGAACGGTGTTAACGGGAAAATGAGGGTTCATCTTGAATTTTGTGAGTTTATGTTCCTTGATAAAGCGCATTGTTTCTAGACGCGCGTAGTCCATTTTGAGAGGAATATCTGCAAATTGCTGCATGGGTGATTTATTGTTAGTCATCTTGAAGACGCCGCCCAGCAATATCGGGAAATAGGTGAACTTTACCCCGGTTCTTTTCTCAATCTCGGGAATGGCTTTATGCACAAAGTAGCAATTTGGGCTGCCAAAATCATAGTGAAGTTCGACATTTATCGTCATCCGATGATTCCTTTTTTGTTTTTTGTTGCCGTGGTAAACTGCAGTCTGAACCGGGAGGCGACAAGAGACAAGAGTTGTCTTATGCTACTCAGACATAAACAATAATAATATCGACGGGAGCGGTAAAATGAATGAAATCTCCAATGAGAGAGCAAAGTTCAGCCAGATGACAGACGGCACAGCGGCCGACTACAAGATCATTTCTGACAATTTCAAAGTTTTTTCCAAGGAATTGCCGAACAGGGTTCTGAATCACTTGAAGCTATTGGAAGGTGATTTTGGTGGCTTTTCTGTGGATAGACTTGAGCATTCCCTGCAAAGCGCCACACTTGCCCATCAGGACGGTCAGGATGAGGAATATGTTGTTGCGGCGCTGCTGCACGACATAGGTGATACGCTGGGCACTTTCAATCATGCGGATATTGGCGCGGCAATGTTGAAGCCTTTCGTGTCGGAGAAGATCCACTGGATCCTCGAAAAACATGGTATTTTCCAGGGCTATTATTTTTTCCACCATATTGGCTTGGACCGGGACATGCGCGAACAGCACCGCGGTCATAAGTATTTCGAGGATTGTGCGCATTTCTGTGCCGCCTATGATCAGGCTGCGTTTGACAAAAATTTTGAGTCAGCGCCATTAGAATATTTTGAACCGATGGTACGCCGGGTCATGGCCTCGCCCAAGCAATCCATTTATCTGATGGAGTAGAGGCTCTTCCCCGATAGCCTCTATATCTTTGTCTCAATGGCTGAGGGTGTTTGCGCCTTGCGGCTGACCTGCAATTCCCGGTGGGAAATATAGGTCGCCGCCCCAATGATGACAGCACCACCGATCATGACGTAGGGGTCTAGCGGTTCGCCAAATACCAGTAAACCCAATATTGAGGCCCAGACGAGTTGTAGAAAACCGAGTGGTTGGGTCACTGTTATGGGCGCAGCCTGAAAGGCACGGGTCAGGGTGTAATGACCCGCCGTCGCAATAATGGCGGCCAGAGAAAGCCAGGCGAGTTCATGTGTCGTCGGAGCGCGCCATTGTATGATTGCGCCCGGCAATAGGGTGACAGTACATCCCAAGGAAAGCATGCCGACGATCATGGATGAACTCTGGTTTCCGGTGAGCTTTTTCGCAATAAGAAACGAAACAGCAAAGAGCGGGGCCGCGCAGAGTTGTGCAAGCTGGCCAAGCTGAATCTCCTGAAAACCGGGCCGCAAAATAATAAGCGCGCCGATAAACCCCGCAATGACGCCGCCAATTCGCCGAAACTGAAGTCTCTCGCCCAGAAAGATCGCCGCACCAATAGTGACAAAAATCGGAGCGACGTAACCAATTGCGGTTACTTCTGCAATCGGAATGCGGGCCATGGCGTAGAACCAGAGCATAACACCGACCCCATGGACGAGACCTCGTGAAATAAACAGCTGGGTGTCCCGCCTATTTGGCATGCCCGGCCAATGTCTAATAACCATGGGGAGAATAATCAGTGACCCCAAACAATAGCGAATAAACGCGGCCTCAATCGCGGGCATATCAGAGCCAAGATGGCGAACAATCCCCGTCATGCCGACAAAGAGAAAACTCGTCAGGATCATCCAGGCGATCCCTTGCAGGGTCGTGCTGTTTTTCAGGGAACTGGATACTGACATGCGCTGGCCTTTTTATTTTTATTGCGGCGTCTGCACAAAGTTGTTCAAGCAAAGCTGTCGCGCCAAGATTCATTTTAAGACGCGCGACAGCTTTTGACTACTTTATTTCGGATAGCGGTAAACTTGATGGTAGAATTTCAGAAATCCAAATCCTCGTTTTGGGTCAATTAATGTTCCATTATGCCGCGGTGAGCCTGATCGCCCCAAAGCTCTTCTACCTTGGCATCCCGACCGCAATTGAAGCGGTAAAAGCTATATCTTATTGGGTTTATCTCAGCATAGTTTTGGTGATAGTCCTCTGCAGGGTAAAATGTCATAGCACTTCGGATGGGAGTAACAACAGGATCATTCAATAGCCCCGAGGCATTAAGCTCAGCTTTGGAATTTTCGGCGGTTGTTTTTTGGGTATCGCTGGTCGTGAAAATAGCCGTCTTGTAACTTTCGCCGCGGTCGCAAAACTGGCCGCCGTCATCGGTTGGATCGACACTCCGCCAGAAAATATCCAGTATACTTGCATATGAAATCTTGTCTGGATCAAAGATGATTTCGACGGCTTCCAAATATCCGCTACCGCCCGCCGAGACAGACTTATATGTCGGATTGGGTGATTCTCCCCCGATATAGCCTGAGGTCGTCTTCAGCACGCCAGGGACATGATCAAAATCTGACTCCACACACCAGAAACACCCGCCTGCGACAATGGCTGTTTCCTCAGCTGCAGCAGCTTGAGATGCGATGCCGACAGCCCCGCTCATGACAATGGCGAATGCCAACATAACTCTTTTAATGGGCGTATAAATCTTCTGCATTAACGAATCTCCGCTTCACGACGTAACTAAACACTGGTCGACTAAGTGGGCTAATTACGTTGGGATTACCAGAGCATCTCGCAGAAAGTTGATATCACAAAAAAGTCAGCGGATCGGGTGAGTTCAGGCCGCTTTTTCGTTTTTCGGCATGGCCGGACCGAATGGACGGTCTCCCGCGACTGTTGTCCGGTAAAGCGCTCGTCGATAACCATCATAGTCGTTGAGCGCAAGATGCATCGCCGCCCGATTATCCCACATGGCAAGAGAGTTTTTCCGCCACCGGAACCTGCAGGTAAAAATCTCGCTGACCGAATGACGATAGAGCTTTTCCAAAAGCTCCCGACTATCTCGTTCGGACATATCCTTAAACCGGATTGTGTAAACAGGGTTGATGAATAGCGCTTTACGCCCTGTTTCCGGATGAATTCTGACAACGGGATGCTCGATTTCATCATGTGCTTCTTCAGACTGGATGATCGTCATCGACTTCCGCTTCTTGGTGCCAAGAATGCTTTTGCCTGTGCCGTAAGAGCGACGCGCGGAGTGAATCGCCACCAGCGGATCGATGAGCGTCTTCATACCGTCCGACAGGGTTTCATATGCAAGGTACATATTGGCAAACATTGTATCACCGCCATAGGGCGGGATATCATCCCCAAACAAAATGGTCGCCATCGGCGGATTTTCCTGAAAGGACCAGTCCGAATGCCAATGGCCGCCGAAATTTATGGTCTTTACTTCGTCTGCTTCTTTGACGACGGCAATTACCTCCGGATGCTCTCCCATTGTCTTGACATATGGTTCAATGCCAAATGGCCCAAATTGGGAGGTGAAGTTCTTTAGATCTTTGATATCAAGCGGCTGATCCCGAAAAAAAACAACTACATGCTCGAGGAAGGCCGCACGAATTTCTGCCACTGTTTCTGCGTCAAGGTTGGTGAGATCAACGTCGAAAATTTCCGCACCGACTGTTCCCGTTAAAGGCTCAACTGAGATTTTTTTATACGCCATTGTTCTTTATCCCTGCTTTTATTTATTTTTTTAGAACATTGAACTTTATTCTGCATAGCCCGGCAATTGACGGTCAAGCTTACGCAGGAGGGCTGTCCAGGCAATCCCGGAAACAGCGGTCAGGCCTTTCTCGCCCTGCTTTGCCGTTACTTCCACAACGCTATCGGATGGATAGTGAAGCTTGCGGCCCCCTGCGAGGCTGGCAACCTGCATTTCGCAGG
The DNA here is from genome assembly GCF_020731145.1 of Sneathiella sp. HT1-7. Classification (GTDB taxonomy): domain Bacteria; phylum Pseudomonadota; class Alphaproteobacteria; order Sneathiellales; family Sneathiellaceae; genus Sneathiella. Next base: position 220,274 of record NZ_JAJFZN010000002.1, read on the forward strand.
CGCGCTCCAGGAAGTACATACTCAAAAACGCATCGCGGACTGTTGGGCCGAGCGCGAGCGTGCCGTGGTTCCAAAGCAGCATCAAATCCTTGTCACCGAGATCCTTTTGCAGGCGCGGCCGTTCGTCATGATTAAGCGCGACACCTTCATACTCGTGATATGCAAGTTGCTCTCGGACGAGGAGAGCTGTCTGGTTGAGGGGCAATAACCCTTCTTCCTGTGTCGCGACGGCAGTGCCGGCCGCTGTATGCAGATGCATGACGCAGCCTGCATCGTGCCGCACTTCATGAACTGCGGAGTGTATCGTGAAGCCAGCAGGATTCACCGGATAGTCACTTTCACCGACTATTTCGCCGCTCAGGTCAATTTTGACCAGGGACGAGGCAGTAATTTCATCGAATGTCATACCATAGGGGTTAATGAGAAAATGGTTGTCATCACCCGGTAGACGCGCAGAGATATGAGTAAAAATCAAATCATCCCAGCCAAATAGCGCGACCAAACGATAGGCAGCAGCAAGGTCGGTCCGGATTTCCCATTCGGTGGCACTGAATTGTTCGCGTCGTGATGATTTCTGTAGTTTAGCCAAGCTCATTCTAATCTCCCGTGTCAAGCTTCCGGGTTATGCTATTCATCTGAAAGCTGCGTACACAACCGGAATACATAAATTTTTATTTATTCTGAGGTTCAAGTGTAGCGGATTTTTTGATTTATGAACAATTCTCTTTTATCGGGCAATGTCTAACGCGATGTTAATGTTTTTACGGTAGTCATATTTAAGTCGTTGTAATTTATGAGGAGCCGAGCGGGCTAATTGAACGGATGATGAAAAAATTACTAAAGCTTTTAAAAAAGAAGAGCAGCCCGAAAGCAACGGGAGGCGAAGTTAAATATTCAAAATTTGGCATTGGACCTCGGCTAATTGCGGCATTTTCTGTCGTTGCGGTTTTGACAATCGCCATTTCGGCAATCAGCTGGGTCAGCCTGGGAACAATTACAACCGCGCAAGAAGATCTTATAAATAAGAAAGTTCCGTCAATCTCTCTGGCCCTGAAGCTTGCGAATGAGACGACAGCTCTCGCGGCAGCAGCGCCGCAGCTCAGCACGGCAAAAACAGAATCTGAGCGGCTTATGAGCATTAAAGCTATCGAGGATACGGGCAAAAAGGCCTCCGCGCAGTTAAGTTCACTGCGTGAGTTCATGGCGGGCAATGAATTTCTCCCAAAAATCGAAGATGGCCTGAATAAAATGCTGGAAAGCTTGGAACGGCTGAATGGGCATGTTCAGAATCGCATCGAGCATTCTAAACAACTGAATACGACGTCTCCGGGCCTTTCGGTCGCTCGCGATATACTTGATACGGGATTGAGCCCATTCCTTCTTCCTTTGAGAATGCAGGTTATTGAAAATTCCGAAAAATGGAATGAATTGCTCACGCAGTCCATAGATAAGGCACTTGCGGGAGTGCGTCCTGAAAATGACACCTCTAAATTTTCACAGGAAATACTTCAAATTCTCCGCTTTCAGGAAGAGGTTTTCTCTTTCAAGAGCAACGGATATCAAATGCTGAGCCTGCTTACAGAAGGCTTGCAGACAGGTGATATTGACGCTGTGAAAGACTTGGAATCCACCTTCTTGTCATCGATTGCATCGCTGGGGACGCCATTGGACGAGATAGAAAAGCAGACATCGAAAGGCCAGACGCAGGAACTCTCTGAATTGTTCGGTGACTTTCTCGCGATGGGCGTAGAAGAGAGTAACTTCAGCTCAGTCAATATCTTCAAAACCCGTATTCAAGAGTTGGAAGCTGCCAAGGCAGCAGAGGCAACCGTAAGTGAAAGCCGGTTCCTTGCTGCAATCCTTGTAAATAATGTGAACGCATTTACCGCAGAAATTGAAGAGTCTTTGGGGGCTGCGGCTCAACAAAACACCGCCCTCGCGAATACGACAAAGATGACATTGTTGATCTGCGCTTTGGTGGCATTGTTGATTACAATCGCTATTGGATGGCTTTATGTTCGCCGTAATATCATTCGTCGCTTGATGCTTCTCGTGAGCTCTGCCCAGCATCTTTCCGAAGGAGACCTTACGTCAAGCATTTACCGCGACGGGACTGATGAAATTGCCCGGATGGGACATGCTCTCGTTGGATTCCGCGATACTGCCCGTGAAGCTGAAGCCGCGCGTGCGGAAGCAGAAGCTGAGCGCCAGAAACGTGATGAAGAGAAAGCCAAGCGTGAAGCAGAACAGCGGAATGCAGAAAAAGCTGCTTTGGAAGAGCGTGAGCGACTCGAACGCGAACTGGCAGAAACGAAAACCAAGGAGCGGAACCAACTCGCCGATACATTCGAAGGCAGCGTGAAGCATCTGGTCGAAAAATTTGCCGCTGCTGCTTCAGAAATGACGGGAAGGTCACAATCGATGACGAAGTCCGCCGAAGATACAACACAGCGCTCTGCGACTGTCGCTTCGGCATCTGATCTTGCGACATCCAGCGTCAATTCAGTCGCGGCCGCAACAGAAGAACTTTCTTCTTCCATCAATGAGATCAGCCGTCAGGTTAGTCAGGCGGCCAGCATCGCAGGGGAAGCCGTCACTGAAGCTGAGCGGACCAACATAATGGTCACCTCGCTGAATGAGGCAGCATCCAAAATTGGTGATGTTGTCGGTCTGATTAACGACATTGCTGGGCAGACTAATCTGCTCGCCCTGAATGCGACCATTGAAGCAGCCCGGGCCGGTGATGCCGGTAAGGGGTTTGCTGTCGTCGCGAGTGAGGTGAAGAATTTGGCCGCACAGACAGCGAAGGCAACAGAGGAAATTTCTGAGCAGATCAAGGCGGTCCAGGAAGAGACTGGGAATGCCGTTGGTGCAATTGGTGATATCACAACAACCATTGGCAAGATCAACGAGATTGCGACCTCTATATCTGCCGCCGTGGAAGAGCAGGGCGCTGCGACTGGTGAAATCAGCCGGAGCGTTCAGCAAGCCGCTGAGGGATCGCAAGATGTCTCCGAAAATATTCAATCCGTGAGAAGTGCAGCAGAATCGACGGGTAAATCGGCGCAGGAAGTTGAAGAAATCTCGAACGGGCTTACAAAGGAAGTAACAGAATTAGATCAGCAGGTAGAAGGGTTCCTTGCGCAAATTCGCGCAAGCTAGTTATAGAAATACCCAACTAAGGCGGCAGTTACGGGCGAAATACCCTGAAGTAACTGCCGCCTTTTGTTTTTCTAATGTTCTCTCGCAATAATTGATTAAACCAAAAAGTATAGCCATCCCTTAGACTTACTCCGTAAAAAACAATATATTTTTTTCTGGTCAAAACGGTTTCTTTGAGTCACAGTTATCGAACAACAAATAAAGAATAACGTTTTAAACTGGGAGGTGGACGCCAAGGCGTCCGGAAGCGTATTCATAATAATTTTGAAGATGCATCTGGTAGCTTGTGCAACCATTAGTTATGAGTGAACAAAAACACAGATAGTATAGCGTCTGCAGACGTTTCATCGACGGATGCATTGTTAAGCGTCCGGGATGTAAGTGTTCATTTCGGCGGCATCGTCGCGTTGGACGGTGTGTCATTTGACATTCCTTCAGGTCAAATTGTCGGTCTGATCGGGCCAAACGGGGCAGGTAAAACAACCCTTTTTAACTGTATCAGTCGCCTCTATGACGTGAATTGGGGTGATATCATCTTTCGTGGAAACTCCATCCTTAAAAGTCCTGTACACAGGATGAGTGAAATCGGACTTGGACGGACATTCCAAAATCTCGCCCTTTTCTCCAATCTAAGCGTTCTTGATAACATCATGATTGGTGGGCATGCGACCGCAAAATCTGATTACATCAGCAATGCGCTGCATTTGCCCTGGATAAAGCGGGAGGAGAAAGAGCTTCGAAGCCGCGCGTTGGAAATGCTCAAGTTCATGGAACTTGAAGATACAGCGCTGCAGCGGATCGGCGGACTCTCTTTCGGCATCCAAAAACGGCTTGAGATTGCACGCGCGATTATGAGCAAGCCCAAGCTATTGCTGATGGATGAACCTGCGGGCGGGCTTAACCACAATGAGTTATCGCTTCTTGTGGATACGATCCGGCGAATTCGCGATGAGTTTGGCACGACGGTTCTTTTGGTGGAACACCATATGGGCGTGGTCATGGAGGTTTCCGAGAAAGTTGTTGCACTCAACTTTGGCCGAAAACTTGCTGAAGGCCCGCCTGCTGAAATTCAGCAACATCCTGATGTTATCGAAGCGTATCTGGGGACGGGCAAGAAATGAGTCAATTGCTTGATGTAAAAGGGCTTGAAGCGTCATATGGCCCGACGAAGGTTCTGCATGGGCTGGATTTCAGCCTCGAACACGGTGGCGTTACAACAATTCTCGGCGCGAATGGTGCCGGTAAAACAACGACCCTTCGCGCAATCAGCGGGATGGTTACCCGAAAAGGAACGATACAGCTGGAAGGCACGGAACTTGCCGCTCTGCAAACAGCAGATATCACGCGGAAGGGCATCGCCCATGTTCCGGAGGGGCGCGGTACATTCGTGAGAATGTCGGCTGAAGACAATTTACGTCTTGGAGCCTATAGCCGGAGCGACAAAGCGGGTATCGCGGAAGATGTTGAACGGGTTTACGGCTATTTCCCCATCCTCAAACAGCGTCGAAACCAGCAAGCAGGCACGTTAAGTGGCGGTGAAGCGCAGATGTTGGCTGTTGGTCGGGCCTTAATGTTACGGCCGCGGTTGTTGCTGCTTGATGAGCCTTCTTTCGGCCTTGCACCGCTAATTGTTCAAGAGCTTTTTGAAATTCTGAAGAGAATCAACGCTGAAGAAGGGGTGAGTATGTTGCTAGTCGAGCAAAACGCGTCTCTGGCTCTTGAGTTGGCCGATCATGCCTATTTGCTGGAAACGGGAAATATCGTCATCTCCGGCACTTCGGAATCAATTCTTGAAAATGAGACCGTTCGTCGGTCCTACTTAGGGTATTAGGACGTTCCCATGGATCTTTTTTTACAGCAATTACTAACCGGTCTTGCAAATGGCGCGATTTACGCGTGCCTGGCACTTGCGGTCGTTATGATTTATCAGGCCATCGATCATTTCAATTTTGCACAAGGCGAAATGGCGATGTTCAGCACCTATATCTGTTGGGCAATGATTGCGGGCGGAGTGCCCTACTGGATCGCGTTTTTCGCGACTATTGTTGTCTCCTTCATTGGTGGCTTGGCAATTGAGCGAATTATCTTCAAGCCGCTCCATAATGCGCCGGTTCTTAGCCATATCGTTGTCTTTATCGGCCTTGTCGCCATATTCAACAGCTTCGCTGGCGCAATATGGGACCATAATATCAAGACATTTCCGTCTCCTTTCCCTGAAGGGTCTTTTGGGGGCCTGATCGGATTGCATGAAGTCGGCATGTTCTTCGTGACCCTGCTTTTACTTTTCGCAATATTCTGCTTTTTCCGCTTTACACGTGTCGGAATGGCGATGCAGGCAGCAGCTGCTAATCCAGATTCCGCAGGCCTTGTGGGCATTCGGGTCGGCTGGATGCTGGCGCTGGGCTGGGGCTTGGCCGCTGCAATCGGTGCTGTTGCAGGAATGATGATTGCCCCAATTGTCTTTTTGGAACCGAACATGATGCTAGGCATTCTTCTCTATGGCTTTGCGGCTGCGATTGTCGGAGGTATATCAAGTCCGGGAGGAGCCGTCGCCGGTGGTTTCCTGGTCGGTATTATTGAAAACATGGCCGGGACATATATCCCAGCCATTGGTAGTGAATTGAAACTGACGGTTGCTCTGATTTTGATCGTGACCGTTCTGTTGTTCAAGCCTAACGGGTTGTTCGGCAAAACCATTGTGACCAGGGTATAATAATATGGCAACCGATGTAGAAACGCGTATAGATACTAAACTGAATGCCGGCGCAAAAATCCCTTTTAAGTGGGTCATTCCCTTCATAGTGATTGGCGCAGTCTTGCCCTTTATTCTTGGAGGGTATGCGACCTTCCAGGGCACGTTGATAATGATCTATGCCATAGCAATCCTCGGCTTAAACTTGTTGACGGGGTTTAATGGGCAATTCTCACTTGGGCATAGCGCCTTTTATGCTATCGGGGCCTATACAGCCGCCATTCTTGTGTATCATCTCGATTGGCCAGTCTATGCGGCCATTCCCGTTGGAGGCGTGGTCTGTTTCATCGCAGGTTTCCTATTTGGCTTGCCTGCGCTACGACTTGAGGGGCTTTATCTCGCCTTGGCCACCTTTGCTTTGGGTGTCTCGATACCGCAGGTCCTGAAATCATCTCATCTGGAAGGATTGACCGGAGGGGTGCAAGGTTTGGATGTATTCCGCCCGGACGTTCCAGCCATTCTGGTTGATAACTTCGGCATCACGATGGACCAATGGTGGTATATGATTGTGTTCGTGGTGTTGCTTTTTATGTTCTGGATTGCTTGGAACCTGATCAATAGCCGGACAGGCCGTGCCATGATGGCGATACGTGATAATCCAATCGCCGCGAGATCGATGGGTGTGAATGCATCTATGTACAAATCTCTTACCTTCGGTGTCAGCGCGTTCTATACGGGTGTTGCCGGTGCGATTGCTGCCATTGTTATTGAGTTTGTTGCGCCAGATAGCTTTACATTCCAGCTCTCTATATTGCTGTTTATCGGAATGGTGGTTGGTGGAACAGGCTCTATTTGGGGAGCCGTGTTCGGCGGATTTTTCATACTGACAGTGCCGAATTTTGCAGAAGAAATTTCAACTGGCCTTTCCTATGCCATTTTTGGCATTATCCTTATATTGGTTATTTATGTCATGCCCTCAGGTTTTGCAGGGCTGGTAAATCTGCTGAGAGTCCGAATAAAGAAAATACTTTGAGCTCTCAGTTGAAAGCGTGAAGAAGAGTCGCGTCATTGTAGATGCGAAAAATAATAAACAGGAGGTACTAATGAATACCGGGAGAAAATTAGCGATTACCTTCGCTGCCGTTGCCACAATGGGAATGGCCGCGACGTCGGCTTTAGCTGACAAGATGTATGGTCCGGGTGTGACCGATGATTCCATCAAGCTTGGCAATACCATGCCTTATAGCGGCCCTGCGGCTGCCTACGGTCAGATTGGTAAGTCCACGGCTGCCTATTTTGACAAGATCAATAAGGAAAATGGCGGCGTAAACGGTCGGAAGATTGAGTTTATTTCGCTGGATGACGGCTACAGCCCGCCTAAAACAAAGGAACAGGTTCGTAAGCTTGTTGAACAGGATGAAGTGCTGCTCATATTCGAAAGCCTGGGTACTCCGACAAACTCGGCTATCCATAACTATATGAACAAGAAGAAGATTCCTCAGCTGTTTGTTGCAACTGGCGCGACGAAATGGGGCGATCCTGAAAACTTCCCTTGGACAATGGGTTGGCAGCCTAGCTACCAGACTGAGGGCGCGCTGTTTGGTGCCTATATCATGGAAAATGTGAAGGATCCGAAAGTGGCTATCCTTTACCAGAACGATGATTATGGTAAAGACTATGTCCATGGCTTGAAAGAATATCTCGGTGATAAGGCTGATTCCGTTATCGTTGCTGAAGAAAGCTACGAAGTTACAGATCCGACAATCAACTCGCAGATGATCAAGCTAAAAGACAGCGGTGCGAACGTCTTTTTCAACGTGACGACACCGAAATTTGCGGCTCAGGCTATTAAGAAATTCCGCGAATTGAACTGGGATGCGGTTTTCCTGAACAATTCAGTTTCTAACTCCGTAGGCTCTGTTTACAAACCTGCAGGACTGGATAACTCCAAGGGTATCATTTCGCTGATGTACTATATGGATATCACGGACCCTGGGAATTTCGAGACTGAAGGGTACAAAAAATGGTCAAAATTCATGGATGAATACTATCCTGATGGAGATAAAACCAGCGCCTTCACAGCATATGGATATCTCGTTGGCCAGACGATGGAGCAGGTGTTGAAACAGGCTGGAGACAACCTGACACGCGAAAACATCATGAAGGAAGCTGCCAATCTGGATCTGGAACTGGATATGATGCTGCCAGGCATTAAAATTCAGACAGGCCCGAATGACTTCTTCCCGATTGAAGCAATGATGCCGGTTGAATTTAACGGTGAGAAATTTAACTCACTGGGCAAAGTTGTATCTGTAAATTAATCAGATATCTGATCTAAAAAAGAAAGGGCAGGGGATGAAAATCCTCTGCCCTTTTTTTATATACCTATTTTTGCGGGCTGAGGACAATGCGGCCTTTGACGTTTCCGGCCTGCAGGTCCGTGAGGGCACTATTCACCTCGTCTAGGGGGCGGACTTCGTAAGGAATTGGCGCTACCTTGCCACCCCGAACGAGTTCCATTAACTCGTGCATCTCCTCAAGGCTTCCAACATAGGAGCCCTGGATCGTTCTCATCATGAGTGGCAGCATCGCAATCGACAGAGGCATGGAATCTCCGAACAATCCAACTGTCACCATATGGCCGCCCTTCCTCAATCCGTTAAAACCAAAGGATGCAGTTGCCGGCGCACCCACAAAATCGATGGAGCCGGCCGCGCCTCCGTTCGTGATTTCCTGAAGTTGAGCGAGTGCGGCTTCAGGATCGCTGTTGTCGATGGTTTCATGCGCGCCTGATTGGCGAGCGATTGACCGCTTCGTATCATCAATATCGGCGACAATGATTTTTGCCTTCACAACACTTGAAGCGAAATGCACCGCGGAGAGCCCAACCCCTCCCGCTCCTATGATCACAATATGATCGTCTTCACGCAGATGGGAAAGTTTCTTTAGAGCGCTGTAGGCTGTGAGGCCGGAGCATGCATATGTGCAGGCAAGTTCTGTCGGAACACCGTCATAGGGAATAAGATATTTCGGGTGGGGCGCAATAACTTCGTTCGCATACCCACCGTTATACCGAGTGCCGACTGTTTGCGGCGCCATGCAAAGAAGCTCGTCCCCAGCGAGGCAGACATTGCATTTTCCACAGCCTATCCAGGGAAAAACAATACGTTTGTCGCCAATTTCAACCCCTTCTGCATCTGGACCAATCGCGGCAACCTCACCAACGACCTCATGCCCGAGCGTGAAGGGAAGCTTCATCCGTTGTAAGAGGTCCATCTTTTGGCCTCCACCAAGATCGAAGAAGCCTTCCCAAATATGCAAATCACTATGACAAACACCACAGGCTGTGACATTCAGGAGTACTTCGGTTCCTTTGGGTTCTGGTGTTGGGTAGTCTCGCGCTTCGAGTGGTTTGCCAAACTGGATGATCTGCTGACAATGCATGGTAATTCTCCCCGTTTATTTGTTTTTAATTGGAGAAAATATGCTAGCTCGTTTCATGCGTGACCGCCAGAATTTCTGTGGCCGGAAATCGCGCAAGTTCGCCGACCCTATGATTGCAGTCGATTGCTGAAAAGATAGCGTCCGTCACGAAGCTCAGAGAAGAAGTCTTTGACTGACGGATGCGACACCGGTTTCCCGCTTTCGTCAATCAGGAGATTTTGCTCAGACACGTAAGCCTCATAAGTTGTTTCGGCATTCTCCGCGAAGAGATGATAAAACGGCTGATCTTTCTTCGGTCGAACCTCTTCCGGGATAGATTCCCACCATTCTTCGCTATTACCAAAGGTGGGGTCGACATCGTAAATCACGCCGCGAAACGGATAAACCCGATGTTTGACGATTTGTCCAATCGCGAACTTGGCTGCTCTGACTTGTGAATCTTTGCTCATGACGTGCCATAATAGTGGAGTTTACTTTATGGGCAAGTCTTGAACATCAAGAATTCAATGCGGCGTGAAATATCTAAGAAGGCTCATTTCTATACGATACGGCTCTTTTTGTCGCCCCAGTAGCGATCCCTGAGCAAGCGTTTGTATAGTTTTCCGGTAGGAAGCCGCGGAAGCTGCTCTTCAAAGTCAAAGGAGCGCGGGCACTTCTGCGCCGAAAGGTGCTCATGGCAAAAGGCGTTAAGCTCCTCTGCCAATTCTTCGCCCGGATGAATGCCGGGCATAGGTTGAATGACGGCTTTCACCTCTTCTCCGAAATCTTCATTAGGAACACCAAAAACTGCCGCGTCCTCTACTTTCGGATGGGTAATAAGTAAGTTTTCGCATTCCTGTGGGTAGATATTCACACCGCCGGAGACGATCATGAAAGTCGCCCGGTCAGTGAGATAAAGAAATCCGTCCCCATCAATGTACCCCATGTCGCCAACAGTACTCATCGTACCATCCGGTGACATCGCCTCTTTCGTGCGGTTCGGGTCGTTGAAATACTCAAATTGAGTTGCCGTTTTGAACCAGACCGTGCCGGGTGTTTCAATCGGGCAAGGCTTCATTTCCTCGTCCAGAATATGAAGATCACCAAGAAGCACCTTTCCGACCGAGCCTGGATGGGCAAGCCATTCTTCACTATTGCTTGCGGTAAAACCAAGCCCTTCTGTCGCACCATAATATTCATGAATAATTGGGCCCCACCATTTGATCATGTCCTGCTTTACCTGAACCGGGCAGGGGGCCGCGGCATGAATTGCAATTTCCAGAGATGAGAGGTCAGCGCTCTTGCGTCTCTCCTCAGGGAGTTTAAGCATCCGGGAAAACATGGTGGGGACGAGCTGAGTGTGCGTGACATTATACTTCTCGACCAACTGGAGATACTGCTCCGGATCAAATTTTTCCATGATGATAACGGTTCCGCCGAAACGGATCGCGAAATTGCAGGCAGCCTGCGGGGCAGAGTGATAGAGCGGCGCTGGCGACAAATACACCATATCTTCGCGATATTGCCAGAGCTTCTGGAGAAAGAGATAAAGAGGAATCTGGTCAAGAGGGTGACTGTCTGGCATAGGGCGGAGAATGCCTTTTGGTTGCCCTGTTGTGCCGGACGAATAGAGCATGGATAAGCCAAGCCGCTCATTCTCAAGTGGCGTCGACGGGCAGTCTCTGGTTGCCTCCTGAAGATTTACGAATTGATCATCGGTTTCGCCATCGACGACAATCCCTAAGATTACATTTGGGCATGATTTTAAAGCTTCGCGCGCAACTTCCCGTTTTGCATCCGATGTAATGAGAATCTTCGCTTCACTGTTGTTGACAATATACGCAAGCTCTTCGGCAGTCAGGTAGGAGTTGATGCAAGTGTAATAAAGGCCAGCGCGTTCCCCGGATCCGCAGCTTTCAAAATACCAGGCATTATTCTCCATGAAGATTGCATAGTGATCCTCTTGTGAGAGCCCCTTACTTTGAAGAAAATGAGCGAGTTTATTCGCCCTTTCCTCATACTCGCGATAAGAAACAGTTTCCCCGGAAGAGGCCATGATAAAGGCTGGCCTATTGGGGTTTTCAGTCGCAAATTTCCCTGGATACATACTGCGCTCCTCCCTTTTTTTGTTATTTCTTAATTAGAATGATGTTTTGGAAAAAGGATAGGTCGCGCAAACTCTAATCGCAACATTTATATGGCCAAGCGCAAGCGTTGTAATCTGATTGTTATCTAGGACGGAGCGCAGGGCATAATGGCGAACTACAAAGGGCGCTCTTTCATTTCGCGAGACTGAGATCTTATCTCTGGTTAGGAAGGGACGTTACAATTGAGCGATGATCGTTATGTAGATAGCTAGCTTTCTGCGCGCGCATTGTGTATTTTTGATAGTCGCGTGAAATCTTCCAGCAATTTTTCTTCTTTCAGATACGCCACATCCGGATGACAAGGGATGTTAACAAGACGGTGATAGATATCCACGCAGTTTGAAGTCTCGGCAAGAGGTAGATAATATTTTGTGAGCACCAGATGTTCAGCATCATCAATGTCATCCTGCCGGATGGGGGTATCCGCACAAAATGGAAGACTGGTTGCCGGTGTGCTGCCGTTGAACGGGTAAAGTGGTCGTAATCCGACTTTCGACGCGATTTTTGTCACTCTCGCCGCTTGTTCCAGATAGAGAGGTTTCCATTCTTCGACGCGGTCAAGCCGGTCAATTTGGAAGGCGCAGGCGATATCGGAAACTTTACCGTTATTGATCCAATGTTTCTTTTCCGCGGCCTTTACGGGACCATAGTTCAAAAGATTGTAAATTGACTCCATTTCTTCTCTTGGCGACAGAATGAGCCCGCCCTCTCCGGCACCATACGGTTTCGTGTGATGCAGGCTGAAGCTTTGATAGGGCCAATCCGGCAACTTTTCATTGAGGCCAGCCGCATTGTCTATCAACATGAATTTATTATGTTTTTTGGCAAATTCGATAAAAGGCTCGAAATCATACCAAGGTCCAAACGGGTTAGTTACAACGAAGCCATCAAAATTGCCAAGCCCGAATTCTTCGAGCGCCGTCAAGCTCAGGATACCCTGCTCAGTGCAATCGACGAAATGCATATCGTTGAAATATCCGCGCCCGAGATTGTTGAAACTGAAGGAGCTGCCAACCCAGCGGATTGGGCTATCGAATTTTATCTCAAGAAATCTTGCCAGAGCCTCTAGGCCGATGCCGCCATTTGCACAGGGTGTAACAGCACGTTCGGCGGATAGGTTGAAATGCTTTTCGTACTTCTCTGCAAGCAAGTGATAAAGCGGGCCACGATTTGCCCACATATTGGTTTCCACGCACTGCTCAAAGAGCTTTGCAACATAAACCATGTCCGGCCGTTTGTTCTCGACAAATGGCATTTTGATGTTGTGATCTGACAATTTCACGGCCTTGTACTCAGAGTATAAACTGTTGAATTTTTCTACTTAAGCTTATCATAAACCATAAATGCTAAATTTTCTGTTTACTTGCCAGAGTAAGCAGTCATGAAAAACGCTTTTTTTCACGCTATATGCGCCATTTCGCGTGATTGATAATCCGTGCTAAGAACAAATTCTTCGAAACCTGAAACCTGCGCAATTAATATTTTAGACTATCTATCTATTACGGGCCCCTTCAATATAGCAGCATTGCAAAAAAAAACGATAGGACGGAGAAACCGCCATGAGACAAATTTCCGTTGGTCAGAAGAGTGGACGGATGTCGGGTGGGGATCTTTTCTTAATTGGTGCCGTCCTTGCATGGGGTATTAACTTTCCAATTGCGAAGTACGCGCTGGATTTTATGGATCCGGTTACCTTCTCTGCGACGCGGTATTTGGCGGCAAGCATTCTTCTTTTTGGTATTCTTCTAGTCAAAAATACGGGCATTGGAATATCCGTCAGAGAGGCAGGAATGTTGGTCATTATTGGCCTGTTGAGTGTTACCCTGTTTCAGGGCGGGTGGGCCTATGGCCTTAGCTTGACGTCCGCATCGAAAGCTTCGGTCCTGATAACAACCTCTCCCATTTTTGGGGCCCTGATATCCGCCATAATGGGAAACCGTCCGGGTGCCAAGGCGTGGGTCGGTATTCTTGTTTCTTTCTTGGGTGTTGCCGTCGTTATTAACAATAGCTTGACGGAAATTACATTCAATGCCGGTTCGATCGTCGGGGATTTGCTGATCGTGGGGGCGTCGATGATGTGGGCGCTTTATACTTATGTTTCTGGGCCATTAGTTGCGCGGCGCGGTCCTCTTCTCGTAACCGCTTGGGCGACATTATTCGGCTCGATAACATTAACCCTGATCGGTATTCCAAGCCTTATCGAGCAAAATTGGGCGACTATTCCGACACTTGGCTGGTTGAGCTGGGCATCTACTGCGATCTTCGGGGCCGCTCTCGCCTTCGTCTGGTATTGCGCAGGCATTGCTCGTCTGGGCGTTACCAAAGGTATGGTCTATAGTTTCTTAATCCCTGTTGTTGCCATCCTGAGCTCGGTCATACTGCTCGATGAGGTGATCACTCCCATTCAGATATTTGGTGCTGCTATTGTGTTGATAGGCGTGAAGCTGACGCGCTCAGACTGACGTTTCTTTTAACGACATCCAATTGTTTAGGGCAGAGGTTTGTTCCTCGCGCATCCCGATTCCGATTTTGCTCCTCCGCCAGAGGATATCATCGGCTGTTTGCGCCCATTCATGATCCATAAGGTATTGGACTTCTCTCTCGAACAATCCGTTGCCGAATTCGATGCCAAGATCGGATTTACTTGCGGAATCACCCATCAGCTCAAACAGGCGCGTGCCGTATGCGCGTAGCATACGTTCAGACTGCTGGAGATCCAGAAACGGGTATGTGTCGCGAACTTTTTTGAGCAAATCTGTGAAGCCTTCCATCGGGAAATCACCGCCCGGAAGTGCGGCACTGATTGTCCATGCGCGCGCTTTGCTGCCGAGTTTTTGCTCTACCATTTCCAGGACAGCTTCTGCAAGGCGGCGGTAGGTGGTGATCTTGCCACCGAAAATATTCAGAAATGGCGGGGTGTCTTCATCGGATTGCCATTTTAAAACATAGTCGCGGGTGGCTTCCTGTGCCTTGGTTGCGCCGTCATCAAAAAGCGGTCGAACGGCGGAGTAAGTCCAGATAACGTCTCCTTCTCGCACGGGCGTGTCAAAATACTCGCTCGCGGCGTTACAAAGATAGGAAATCTCAGTATCACTAATCGCGACGTTCTCCGGATCGCCGCTGTAATCCTGATCCGTAGTCCCGATCAAGGTGTAGTTCTGCTCATAGGGAATGGCGAAGATGATCCGTTCATCCGCATTTTGGAAGATGTAGCATCTGTCATGCTCATAAAGCTTTGGCACAACAATATGGCTTCCCTGAACGAGGCGAACGGTCGGGGACGTAGATGAGTTTGACGCCACCTGAATAATCTTATCGACCCAAGGTCCAACTGCATTCACGATCATTCGCGCCGTTCTGGTCACGGTTTCTTTGCTGACTGTGTCCTGTGTGGTGATGTGCCAAAGCCCGGCTTTTTGTTCAGCGGCAATACATTTCGTGCGCGTTTCAATAAGCGCCCCGCGCGCCGCGGCATCCATCGCATTAAGGACAACCAAACGTGAGTCATTTACCCAGCAATCCGAATATTCGAAGCCGGCTGTGAATTCCTTTTTTAATGGTCTACCTAGAACGTCGTCATGTAGATTGAGAGATTTAGATGCGGGGAGCTTCTTTCGGCCCCCGAGGTGATCATAAAGAAATAATCCAAGCCTTAGAAGCCACGCAGGTCTCAATCCCTTGTGATGCGGGAGCACGAACCGCAAAGGCCAGATTATATGTGGTGCATTGGCCCAGAGAATTTCCCTTTCCTGAAGGGCTTTTCGCACAAGTCGGAATTCATAATGCTCAAGATAGCGAAGGCCACCATGGATGAGTTTAGTCGAACCCGAAGAGGTGCCACTGGCAAGATCATTCATTTCACAGAGAGCAACGGAATATCCGCGGCCAGCGGCATCGCGCGCCACACCGCACCCGTTTATTCCGCCCCCGATTACAAAAATATCAAAATCTGCCGTCATAATTCCTAGTTTTCCGAAATTGAATTGCTGTGAATAACGAAGATTTATATCGCAAAAATGAAAACAAAAGGAAAATATTATCCTAGATATATTTTCGTTATATCGGAGCTAGGACGATGTCTCTATGATCCGGACATCTCCCTCGGCGCATATGCGTCGGATAGAAGGTTTGCTAATGTGATCGGTTACTAGGGTATCGACCTGCGCCATTTGCGCGATCACCACCGGCGCCCGGCGTTCAAACTTGGTGGAATCCGCAACAAGAATGACATGCCGGGCTTTGGAGATAATTGCCTGCGCGACTTTAACTTCGCGGAAATCAAAGTCCAGAAGGGAGCCATCCGGATCAATAGCCGAGGCACCAATGACAGCATAGTCAACCCTGAACTGATTGATGAAATCAATGGCAGCTTCACCAACAATACCACCATCGGATGGACGGACAACGCCGCCGGCTATGGCGACCTCAAATGAGGGATAAAGCCGCAACTTATTTGCGACATTGATATTATTTGTCACAACCATTAATCCTTGATGATTGATTAGGGCTTGCCCAACGGCCTCGGTCGTGGTGCCAATATTCATAAAAAGGGAGGAATGATCAGGGATAAGCTTGGCCGTTTCCTCGCCGATGGTGGCCTTTTCTTCTGACGCAATTTGTCGTCTTGCTTCATACTCGACATTCTCACGTGCCTCTGGAAAAAATGCGCCGCCGTGAAATCGGATCAAGACCTTATTGGAACAAAGGCTGTTCAGGTCCATTCGGATTGTCTGAGGAGTAATATCGAAATGCGCCGCCAGCTCATCGACCTGCACACGACCCTGTGTTTTCGCAAGCTCGACGATTTCGGTCTGACGGGCGGTCAAATGCATTGATTATCCTCCTGTTTTCGGTTGAGTATACTGACATTGGCGCGCGAATAGGAAAGAAATAATCCTGGAAAAGTATGGAATTGGTTTGTGCGTCGCAGGACTGTTGCTCAGCTTTGGCGAGTGGCGTATTCATCCTTCAAGATGTCGTATATGAACGAGTCAATGATCGGACGTTGGGGAGAATTATAAGGTGATAATAAAATTTCCAGATCGGATTGAACTAAAGCGATATGAATGATCTTCTGGCGGGGTTGCAGTCGGCATTCGGGTTGATCATTCATCTAGATCACGATCTAGTTGAGATATCCTTGCGGTCGTTGCAGGTAACCATATCGGCGGTGTTGATCTCCGCTGCCATCGGTTTACCTTTTGGCGCCTGGCTCTCGGTCACACGATTTCGATATCGGCGGTTTGCGATTGTCTTGTTGAACGCTTTAATGGGACTTCCACCTGTTGTAGTCGGGCTATTCGTTTACATTCTGCTGTCGCGGTCGGGTCCGTTCGGTGTGCTTGATCTTCTGTTTACACCGACAGCAATGATTATTGCGCAGGTGATTATTATAACACCAATCATTGCCTCTATTTCTCAACAGTCGATGCGCGATCTCTGGTTCCTCTATCACGACCTGCTGATATCCATCAAAACAACGAAATGGCAGCGTATGAAGATATTGCTTTGGGATGGTCGGCGCAGCCTTCTGACCGCGACCCTTACCGGGTTCGGCCGGGGTATCGGGGAGATAGGAGCAATCATGATTGTCGGTGGGAATATTGACCATCTTACTCGTGTTCTGACAACGGCAATCGCGCTGGAGGTGGGGAAGGGTGATTTTCCGCTGGCTCTTGGTCTGGGTATAGTCCTGATTTCTATGGCGATCCTGATTAATCTCGCGATCCATATCCTTTCACGAACGGAGCGGGAGGGAACATGGTAGATACGATACTGCCCGTTGATCTTAAGGGTGCAATCGTGCGCAAGGGCACGAAAAACATCGTTGGTCCACTTGACCTCTCATTCGGTGCGACAGGTTGTAGTATTCTGATCGGGCCCAATGGCGCCGGAAAAACGACATTTCTCCGGTTATTGCACGGGCTGGAGCGGCCAAACAGCGGTACCGTCAAATGGGCAGCCAAAAAGAGCGAGATTTACAATCGCCAATCGTTTGTTTTTCAGTCCCCGGTCGTTCTTCGTCGCTCCGGTATTGAGAATATAGCCTATCCGCTCTTTGTCCGCGGCGTCGCCAAGAGAGCCGCGCGCGCAGAGGCGACAAAATGGATTGATAGAATTGGCCTAAGTGATGTTGGGCATTACGATGCCCATGTGCTTTCCGGCGGAGAGAAACAGAAGCTGGCGATGGCGCGGGCGCTCATCACGAAACCGGAAGTGTTGTTTCTTGATGAGCCTACGGCCAACCTCGACGGTGCGTCGACTTTGGACGTCGAAAGGCTGATCCTCTCTGCAAGAGAGGCGGGAACGCGCATCATCATGGCTACACATGATTTTGGTCAGGCGAAGCGTCTCGCTGATGAAATTCTGTTCATGTATCGGGGAAAAATACATGAGCGAGCGGCGACGGATGACTTCTTCGGAGATCCACAAACGGAAGAAGCACAAAAATTTATAAGAGGAGATATTTTGCTATGAAATCCCGGTCAATTCTCGCGGCCTTCACCCTGTTGCTGCTGATGAATGTAAATGCCCTTGCCGATGATATGAAAATGGCGGTGACAACATCTTTCCATAACTCCGGTCTATCCGACATCCTGATCCCACGGATCAAGGAAGATACCGGAATTGATGTCTATCTTCTCGTTGTCGGGACCGGGCAGGCACTTAAGCTCGGGCGCGCAGGGGATGTGGATGCAATTCTTGTTCACTCGCGCAAAGCAGAGGAAAAATTCGTGGAAGAGGGATATGGCACTCATCGACGGGAGATCATGTATAATGATTTCGTGCTGATTGGCCCGAAACCGGATGAGGCTGGCATCGCAAATGCCAAAACAGCGGCAGATGCACTTAAGGCGATTGCAGAAACGAAAGCGATTTTTGTCAGTCGCGGTGATGATAGTGGCACTCATCGCAAGGAATTAGCACTCTGGACGTTAGCCGGATTGGATCCTGAAAAATTCGAAGGGAACTGGTACCGGGCGAGCGGATCGGGCATGGGCGCTACGCTTAATACGGCAAGTGGTATGAATGGTTATGTTTTCGCGGACCGGGCAAGCTGGCTCAACTTCAAGAACAAGGGAGACCTCGGTCTGCTCTTTTCGGGCGACCCTATCCTTTTTAATCAATATGCATACCTGCCTGTCAATCCGGCGAAACACTCGCACGTCAAAAAGGACCTGTCGGCAAAGCTGGAAAAATGGTTGGTCAGCCCAAAAGCACAAAAAATAATTGGTGACTATGAAATCGCAGGAGAAAAGCTCTTTACGCCCAACGCTGGTGTGCTGGATAGCGACAGCTAGACCCCAAGAATATGGGCCATCACTTCAAGATGGTCCTGCCCGTAAAACATATCGCCATCGATAAAATAAGTGGGGGAGCCAAACAGGGAAAGCTTGATGGCTTCCTCGGTATTTTGGGCATAAATTTTTCGCACTTCTTCCGATGCGGCTGCAGTCAGGAGAGGTTCAGGATCAACGCTGGCCCGCTCTCCGATTGTTCTTAGGTCGTCGGCTTTATCCAGATCGAAGTCTTCGGCCCAATGCGCACGCAGCATTTCATGAGAAAGCCTGTCAATGTTGAATCCCTGGAGCAATCCGGCGATGAGCATGCAATTAGACAGAGTGATATCATGATGGTGATAGGTCGGAGTGTGATCTAGGACAGGGATATTCCTGTACTCCGCCCAGCGGGCAATCTCTCGCCCGAAGAAATAGTCTTTGTGCGCCTGTGACCGATTCCCGAATGCGGTTGTTCCGGTCGCCTCTATCAGTTTGCGTAAATCGAACGGACGGTGATCAATCTCTCGTCTCGCGGCTTTTGCAATCCGCAATAATTCGGCATGTCCTAGGTAGGCGTAAGCGGAATAGCCAGCGTAAAAATATTCAATTGTCGCCATGATGTTTTAATCTTTCTTCGTTCTACGGGTAACTTGTTAAAGTACGCCGAACGGCATCTTGCCAGTTGGCATAAGCTGTGTCCCGTTCCGTCGCAGTGATGGCCGGGGAAAAACGTTTGTCGCGGTGCCAGCTTTCAGAGAATTCGTCAATACTGGGGTAAAATCCTGTCTGCAGGCCCGCGAGATAGGCAGCGCCAAGCGCCGTGGTTTCCGCTGAAGCGGGGCGATCGACAGGCGCGCCCAGAATATCGGCAAGCCGTTGCATCGTCCATTCGGAGGCAACCATTCCGCCATCAACACGCAAAACTGTTTCATGACCGTCTGTGAAATCGGCTTGCATGGCGGTGAGGAGGTCGCGCGTTTGAAAGCAAACACTCTCCAACGCGGCGCGCGCAAGTTCTTTTGGTCCGGTGGCGCGGGTTAGGCCGAAGATAGCCCCCCGGCAATCTGTATCCCAATAAGGGGCGCCAATCCCAACGAAGGCGGGAACCATGATGACATTCTGACCCTGGTCTGCCAGTTCCGCAAGCTCGCCCGACTGCGCCGCATGTTCAATTATGCCAAGGCCATCGCGAAGCCATTGGACGGCCGCGCCAGCAACGAAAATAGAGCCTTCCAAAGCATAGGTTGGTTTGCCATTCAACTGATAAGCAATTGTTGTGAGAAGTTTGTTCTGGGATTTGACCGGATCGTGTCCCGTGTTCAGAAGAGCAAAGCAGCCAGTTCCATAGGTGGATTTCATCATTCCAGGCTGGAAACAGGCTTGTCCGACGGTTGCTGCCTGCTGGTCCCCGGCGATCGCAGCAATTTTGGTGGAGCCGCCTAGAATACCTGGATCCAACGCGCCGTAATCAGCGGCGCAATCGCGTACTTCAGGCAGCAGTGATTTAGGAATTCTCAGGATATCCAGAAGGTCATCGGACCATTCCCCGCGGTGGATATCGTAAATCAGTGTTCGGCTGGCGTTTGTTGCGTCGGTTGCATGAATCTTGCCATCTGTCAGTCGCCAGAGCAGGAAACTGTCAATGGTCCCGAAGGCAAGTTTGCCCTTCTCCGCTGAGGCGCGTGCACCCTCAATATTATCAAGAAGCCACGCAATTTTAGTGCCGGAAAAATAGGGATCGAGCAGCAATCCGGTTTTTCCAGAGAACGTCTGCTCCAGACCAGCTTGCTTAAGTTTGCTGCACAAATCGGCCGTCCGCCGATCCTGCCAGACAATAGCGTTGTGGATGGGCTTGCCGGTCTCCCTGTCCCAGATAACAGTTGTTTCCCGCTGATTGGTGATGCCGATACCGGCGACGTCGCTGATCGTTGTACCCGCTTTCGCCAAAGCTTCCTTTGCCGTTGCGACGGTTGTAGTCCAGATTTCTTCAGGATCGTGCTCAACCCAGCCCGAGGTCGGGAAGTATTGAGTGAATTCCTGCTGACCAACGGTAACAGGTTGGTAATTTTTATCGAAGAGAATAGCCCGGCTTGATGTCGTGCCTTGATCAATGGCGAGGATATACCCTGTCATTTCGTTGCCCGTTCGTCAGATAGTTTCTTGTTCCCTGCCGCGGAATATTGGCATGAGAGAACGGGATACGCCAGCCTGTTTTAACCGGAGCCTTCAGATGGCATCATTTTCAAACAGTATGACACCGGCCGCGGTGTTGGATATCGGGATATGATAGTTGCGCGATAGTTCCTGGATATCGTTCCCGAGTGCCCCGCGCATGATCAGCCACATGATCATTTCCACGCCCTGCGGTCCGACAATTTCCGCCAGTTCATAGTTTGAATATTTGAGCAGCCATTCCGGCTCACTTTTCAGTTTTTCAAGAAATTCTGTATCGAATGCCCGGTTGGTATGGCCAGCTCGCTCCCCATCAAGTTGATGGGAAAGGCCACCTGTTCCAAGGATTACAACATCCAGGTCTTTATCGAATGAGGCTACCGCCTTACCAATTGCTTCGCCAAGCTTGAGGCAGCGCCGCGCTGTGGGGAAGGGGTATTGCACGACATTCACACAAAGCGGGATGACCTTAACTTGATCACGAGCTTTTTGGTTGGGCCACATCAGAGACATGGGCACGGTGAAGCCGTGATCCACTAGCATTTCCTGACACATGGTGATATCGAACTCGTCATGCACAAGACTGTCGATTAAATGCCATGAAAATTCAGGATCCCCTTGAAATGGATCGAGTGGTTTCAGGCCCCACCCCTCATCCGCATTTTGGTATTCTGACGCTGCTCCAATGGCGAACGTTGGCATGGTATCAAGAAAGAAGTTCAGGCCATGGTCATTGTAAACGAGGATTGCTACGTCGGGCTTTTTATCCTCCATCCAGTTCCAGACGGGCTTGTACCCATCGAAAAATGGCTTCCAATAGGGATCAGATTGCAGGCCTTGCTCCAGTGCATTGCCAATTGCCGGGACATGAGAACTACCGACACCCCCGATTAGTCTAGCCATTTTTCGTCTCCCCTGCGGCGAGTAGCCTCGCTTTGAATTCTTCCAGGCTGATGCCCGCCTGTTGCGCGCCGATATCCTGCATATTGAGGCCGAACATACCGGTCAATTTTGCGAGATAATAGATATTCCCGCCAAGGCTCAGTAAGGCCAGTACGTCGCGACTTTTGACGGCGGTGCGTTGTGCTTCGGTGAGTCCGTACCTCGCGCAGTAAGCATCTTCGTTCGCCATGAAAGCTTCCCGGTTTTCCGCTTTGTTGAAGGAAAAGCACATTTTATTGAGCTCATACCCCTTCATCGCCATGCGACCTTCAAAAATTGTGGTGCCGGGAATGGGCTCTTTGCCTGCCAAGCTTTTCATTCAATTTCTCTCTTCAAGATGGGTTCGTTTCGTTTGGCCAATAGAGCCGCATTGGATTATCGACAAGTAGTTTTTGTTGTGCCTCTGTGGTTACCGCGATGCGGGGGATAACGTCGACGAGAACACCTTCATCGGGAACATGGGACTTCATGTTCGGGTGCGGCCAGTCCGTTCCCCAAAGGACACGATCCGGAAATCGCTCCACAAGATATTTTCCGAATGGAGTGACATCATCATAGGGTGGGCCGGCGACTGTCAACCGCTCTGGGCAGCTTACTTTGGTCCAGAAATTTTCATTTTCCTTGAGCAAATTTACGAAGCATTGAAAATCAGGGTGGTCGACTCCCTTGGTCACGTCCGGTCGTCCCATGTGATCAACAACGACAGTGGTGGGAAGCTGTTTCAGGAAGGGGATCAGTTCTTCAAGGTCCGGTGCTTCGAAATAGACTACGATATGCCAGCCAAGCTTGGCGATACGATTTGCAATCTTGAGAAAAACGTCTTTCGGTGTGGCATCAACCAGCCGCTTTACAAAATTGAAGCGGACAGCGCGGACGCCCGCGTCATCCATTTCCTTAAGCTCTGCATCGGTCACATCCGGTTTAATCACAGCGACACCACGCGCAAGCCCGTTTGATGATTTCAGCGCATCAACAAGGGCATCGTTATTTCTGCCGTGACAAGACGCTTGGACAATTACATTGCGTGAAAAGCCAAGATAGTCGCGAAGTTCAAACAGTTTTTCTTTAGGGGCATCACAGGGTGTATATTTCCGCTCCGGTGCGTAGGGAAAGCTGTCGGCGGGGCCAAATACATGGCAATGGGCGTCGACCGCGCCATTTGGTGCCTTGAATTTAGGCTTTGACGGGTTGGGATGAAAGGGAAGGTAGTCGGGGTCCATTATCTCTTCCTTATTGGACAAAAATCATACCATCAAATAGCTTTCGCGCAGTGCGCAGAATGCCGGCGCGTTCAACAGCACCCTTTTCATCCATCTCCAGAACCACAGTTGTCTCGCCAATGGGATGTTCGATCTTTAGTTCTTTGCGCTTCCCTTCTGGTATGATCGCAAGTTCGGCGGCGGGGGAGCCTTCAAGCGCTGCGGCTGTCGCCACTGTCACCGCGCCCAGCACCCCGATGGAGGCATGGCAGCGATGCGGAATAAAGGTGCGGGTAGAAATCGCGCCTCCAGAAAACGGTATACTGACCATACACATTTTCGGAACCGTCTTATTCGTAACATCGCCCAAATTCATTATCGGTCCCGCTTGCAGGCGAATGGCCTCCAGCCGCTCTTTAAGAGGTTTGTTCGCCTCTAGCTCCTCACGCGATTCACGGCCGGTAATTCCCATATCAGAGGCACGCATTATCACCGAGGGCATGCCGTTATCAATCATCGTCACCTCGACGCCATCGACCATGTCGCAGGTATTTCCGGTCGGCAACAACGCGCCGCAGGTGGAGCCAGCCGTCTCCGTAAAAGTAATCGGGATCGGTGCGGCGCTGCCCGGAACGCCGTCAATCGTCGCGCCTCCTGCATAAGAAACAGCGCCATTTGGTGTAGGGACGCGGGCAATGGCCGTCTGGCCTGTATTTTCCATGTAGATGGTTACATCTGTTTCTTCACCTGCAACCGGCACAAGGCCTCGCTCAATCGCGAAAGGACCGACCCCGGCGAGGATATTGCCGCAATTCTGAGCGTCCGTAACAATCGGCTGATCGACGACAACTTGCAAAAAAAGATAATCGACATCAATAGCTTCACGCGATGACGGGCGGACAACAGCGACTTTGGACGTCAGGGGGTCTGCGCCGCCCATGCCATCAATTTGTCGTGGATCGGGGGAGCCCATGACCCCTAACAGAAAGGTATCCCGTGCTGTACCATCAGAGGGTAAATCACTTTCAAGAAAATATCCCCCCTTGGATGTGCCGCCGCGCATCCACATGCAGGGGGCACTAGACATACTTCAGGCCCTTCTCGGCAAGCCGTTCGCGCATCTTGTACATATCAAGGCCCAATTCACCAGCCGCCAGTCGCTTGCGCTTCTCTTCTTCGTTGGCTATCCGGGCCTCCGCATTGTCCGCAACCTCGGCGGCTTCTTCCCGACGTACAACGCAAACTCCGTCATCATCCGCGACTATTATATCGCCAGGATTGACCAGTTCATCCGCACAAACGATGGGGATATTGACTGACCCCAAGGTTTCTTTCACGGTTCCTTGCGCACAAATCGCTTTTGACCAGACAGGGAAATTCATTGCTGTCAGGTCGCGAATATCCCGAACACCCGCATCGATAATTAGGCCGACGCCACCTCTTGCCTGCATTGATGTTGCTAGCAGGTCGCCAAAATAACCGGCATCTGATGGGGATGTGGGCGCGAGAACCAAAATATCGCCCTGTTTCACCTGCTCTATTGCGACATGAACCATCCAGTTGTCAGCGGGCGGAGCGGAGATTGTCACAGCGGAAGCGGCAATGGATGCGCCGGAATATATTGGCCGCATATTGGAGGCGAGCAATCCTTTTCTTCCTTGTGCTTCATGAACGGTGGCAACGCCGCATTTCGCAAGACGTGCGATAACACCGGCATCAGCACGCTCAATATTTTGAACAACGATACCCATCAGAGTTCGTCCACAGTGCGAGGATAGATTGATTGGAATCCTTCGGCGTATCGTGCGGATCTGCCGCCCGCCTGACCTCCGGAATTGCGCCGGAAATGGTTGCCACGGTTTTCTGCAACATTTGTATAAAAATCCCAGAGATGCTCTTGCCCCTGCATACATTCGATGGCGGCGCGCTTCTTGTCCCAGACCGAAGTGATATCGAGAAAGACATCTGGCTTCCATCCCATCTGCTCTGTTTGGTGCGGTTCGAACAGGTATAGTTGCGGCGCGCCCAGAACTTTCTCCCCCGGATTATGGCCCCAGGCCTGTGCAATCATGCGGCATTCCATGGTGAGCCGTGTCGCAAAGCTGTGGTCAGTATTATAAGGATCATATTGCGAATGGCTCATCATGAAATTCGGTTGAACCTTGCGGATTAGGTCGACAAGCTTGAATTTATCATCGCGCGTTACTTCCAGCGGATAATCCCCAAGATCGAAAAATACGATGTCGTGGGCATCTAACGCCGTGGCGGCATTTTCGGCCTCAATCCGACGTGCCTTCTTCACCTCTTCAAGTGTGGCGCCGCCTTCCTGTTTCCATAGTTTCGCGCTTTCCCCGCGTTCACCAAAAGAGAGGCAGGCAATTGTCACGTCATATCCCTTTTCCTCATGTAGGGCGATAGCACCTGCGCATCGCCAGACAAAGTCAGCGGCGTGAGCACTGATGACAAGGGCAGTTTTATTTTCTGACATTCTCCGTTCCTCGTTTGCGAACCGTTTGTGCGATCCTTGTATTCATTCTATTCGTACCATCTTCCTGTTAGTGCGAATTTTCTATTTCAAATTCGCATTCGTGGTATAATTTTTTCCTATAGCCCGGCGCGTCATGAGGGAAACATTACAGCGACATGGACAAAATGGCTCCAAATCTGCGGCACTTACGCGCCTTCTGCGTGGTGGCCGCACATCAGAGTATCAGCCGTGCGTCGGAAGAAGTATTCCTGTCTCAACCTGCGATCACTCAGGCGATTGCAAAGATCGAGATGGCGCTTGATGTGGAGCTTTTCACTCGGCGTACCGATGGGGTTTTCATTACCGAAGTGGGCAAGCTGTTCCTGGCTCGAGCGACGCGCGCGCAGGAATTTATCCGGACCGGAATTGAGGAAGCACGGCGCATTGCCCAGGTTAAAGCTGGTAGCGGCTTTGACAACTTGGATCAGCTTGTTTCCGGTGTTCAACTGCGGGCCCTGATCGCAATTGCGAAGACCGGTAATTTCAGTCTTGCCGCCAAGCGCGTCGGGATTTCCCAACCCTCTCTTTATCGCGCGGCGCGAGATCTTGAGCGTCTTTCAGATATGACCTTGTTTCGCAAAACCGGTCAGGGGATTGAACTGACGCCTGCGGCGGAAGTATGTGCGCGATATGCGAAGCTCGCCTTTGCCGAACTTATGCAAGGTTATATGGAAATTGAGGAATATAAGGGAATTGATAGTGGGCGTATCGTAATCGGTACGATGCCGCTCGCCCGGACCTATATTTTGCCGACGGCCATAAACCGGGTGCTGGAGAAACGTCCCGGTGTTCAGATCAGCGTTATTGATGGCCGGTATGAGGACTTGCTCCATGGATTGCGGTATAGCGAAATAGATATACTTATTGGCGCGCTGCGAAATCCTGCACCAATTGATGACGTGGTGGAAGAGGCTGTGTTCGAGGATGAACTTGCGTTGTTCGTACGGGCCGATCATCCGCTCACAAAGAAGAAAACGATCACGATTGAGGAACTTGCCGCCTATCCATGGATTACGCCGCGTGAAGGGTCGCCAACTCGCAACAGGTTTGAGGAACTCTTTTCAAAGCAAAAGCAACCTTTGCCCGAGGGTCTGATAGAAGCGAGCTCCCTTATTTTAATCAGAGGCCTGCTGATGGACAGCGATCGGATTACAATTCTCTCCGCGCATCAGACCAGACACGAACGGGAACAAGGATTGTTGGTGCCGCTTCCCTTTGATATTGGCGATACCCGGCGGCCCATAGGGCTGACCACCAGATTGGATTGGCATCCAACGACCACACAGGCGGAACTAGTCGAAGCTCTTCGGATGGCCGGCTGCAAGTTGACGTAAGAGCTTGAGTGTCCGTTATTCAATAATTGAATGAAGGAGCTGACTTTTTAATTTCCTGCAACCGTTACGGACGGGTAGGAAGTGCAAAGTGCTCAGTAAATGATTGGAACATTCACAATGCAGAAAGACAATCGGATCGCCCTCGTTGGATTTGGAGAGGCCGCTATGGCCTTTACTAAGGGATGGCTGGATGGTGATGAGTTGCTTCTGCGTGCCTTTGATATCAAGACGCAGGATTCAGATAATTGTATCGCCTCTGCAAAGCTTGAAGACTTTGTGCACCATCAGGTTGAAGGCGTGGAAAGCCTTGCCGACGCGTTAAAAGGGGCGTCCGTTGTATTCTCTCTCGTCACGGCGGATCAGGCACATGCGGCGGCACGGGCTGTGACGCCCCATATTGAAAAAGGATGTCTCTTTCTGGATTGTAACTCCTGTGCGCCGGGAACGAAACGTCGCTCTGCGAAAT
Source organism: Sneathiella sp. HT1-7 (assembly GCF_020731145.1). Classification (GTDB taxonomy): domain Bacteria; phylum Pseudomonadota; class Alphaproteobacteria; order Sneathiellales; family Sneathiellaceae; genus Sneathiella. Next base: position 247,618 of record NZ_JAJFZN010000002.1, read on the forward strand.
GTATTGAAGGAGCGGGAGGCCGGTATGTTGATGTGGCCGTTATGTCGCCGGTCTATCCGAAACTCCATAAAACACCGCTTTTGATTTCCGGGCCGCACACACAGGCCGCCAAAAAAGTTCTGGAGATGCTCCAGATGGACGTAAAAATTATGGCAGGGAATATCGGCGGGGCGTCTTCGGTCAAAATGGTTAGAAGCATCATGATGAAGGGGCTTGAGGCGCTTTTTGCGGAATGCGTTCTGGCAGGCCGTCAGGCAGGCGTTGACGAAGAGGTTATGGCATCTCTTGATGTGACTTATCCTGGCTTTAACTTCAAGGATCGCGCCGCTTATAGCTTTGAGCGGATGACGGCTCACGGTAAGCGCCGATCTGAAGAAATGAAAGAGGTCGCCCTCACCATTGAGGAATTGGGTCTTCCCAATGATATGGCGCAAGCGACCGTGAACTGGCAGTCGCGCATTGGTAATCTTGGTATGACGGTGGGTAAAGATAACTATCAGAGCCGGGCAGATGAATTGCTGGCGCGGTTCAATAAGAATACTGAAAAAATGGAGACGGAAGAATGAGAGTTTGTGTTGCGGGCGCTGCGGGAGCCTTTGGGCAAAAACATCTGGATGCCATCAGCAAGATCGACGGTGTAGAGGTAACTTCAATCGTTGGCCGGGAAGATAAGAGTACACAAGAGGCGGCAAAAGCACGCAGCATTGGGCATTGGACACTTGATCTCTCCGAGAGCCTCGCGCGGGATGATGTGGATTGCGTGATTTTATCGACACCTACGCAAATGCATGCGGATCAAGCTATCCAGTGCCTGCAAGCCGGAAAACACGTTCTTGTCGAGATCCCCATGGCGGACAACCTTGCAGATTCCCATCGGTTGGTTGCGTCTCAACAGGAAACTGGTCTGATCGCAATGGCCGGGCATGTCCGCCGTTTTAACCCTAGCCATCAATGGATTCATAACAAGATCAATGCGGGCGAACTCTCTTTGCAGCAACTTGATGTGCAAACATACTTTTTCCGCCGGACTAATACCAACGCGCTTGGGAAACCAAGAAGTTGGACAGATCATCTTCTTTGGCATCATGCCTGCCATACTGTCGATCTTTTCCAGTACCAAACCGGAGCCGCGGCGGCGCAAGTCTATGGGTTGGAGGGGCCGCACCATCCGGAGCTTGGCATTGCCCTTGATATGAGTATTGGAATGAAGGCGCCATCCGGTGCGCTCTGCACCTTATCTCTCTCGTTTAACAACGACGGGCCGCTGGGCACCTTCTTTCGCTATATTTGCGATAAGGGTACTTATATCGCGCGATATGATGATCTGGTGGATGGTTATGAAAATCCGATCGATCTGTCGGATGTTGCGGTTTCAAATAACGGTATTGAATTAATTGACCGGGAATTCTTCTCGGCAATCAAGGAAGGACGCGAGCCCAATAGCTCAGTGGCGCAATGCCTTTCGGCGATGGAAACGCTGGATCGTATCGAGAAAAGCTTCAACGGTTAGTTTGATTGGTTGACTTCATTATCGAGACGTGACGCAATGACTGGCGTTACTTTTTGCCAACGCCGGTCAAGTTTATGTTGCGTCTCCAAGGCACCTTGCCTTTTGTTCGTCAGGAATGGCGGTTCCTCCTCTTCGGTATGCTCTTGGCCTTCTGGTCCGGCCCGGGCCAGACCTATGTCATTTCGGTCATCGGTGGAGATATCCGGTCTGACTTTAACCTTAGCAATGGTGAGTTTGGTACGATTTACACAGTGGCTACGCTTGTTTGCGCAGCAATTTTGTGGAAGGCGGGGCCGCTTGTCGACCGGCTACCTCTAAAAAGCTTTGTTGTGAAAGTTAGCCTTCTGATGGTTGCGGCGACTATGGCGTTCGGGTTTGTCCAATGGCCCATCACGCTTTTCTTTGGCATTATTGCAATTCGCTTTATGGGGCAAGGAATGATGACGCATATTGCGCTGACTTCCATGGCGCGCCGGTATGAAGCGGAACGTGGCCGCGCGGTTGCTGTCGCCGGACTGGGCTTCCCGCTTGGACAGGCATTGTTCCCCCCGCTAATCGTATTGGCGCTCGGGTTTGTTGACTGGCGATTGGTTTGGCCAGCTATGGGTATTCTTGCGGCTTTTACCTTGCTACCAGTGGAGCCGTTTCTAATCCGCCATACCAGCCATCAGGACGGTGCCGGTGCAACGGTTCTGCAGGCGGCTGATGAAGATGCAAAACACTGGACTCGGGCGGAAATGCTCCGTGATAAGAAATTCTATTTTTTGGTTCCGACCGCAATGGCGCCTGCCGCGATAGTCACCGGCCTTTTTTTCCATCAGGTTTATTTAGTCGAAATGAAAGGCTGGAGTTTCGAGTTTTGGAGCTTTTCCTTTATTGTTTTCGCTTTTGCGTCGTTGTTTGGCGGGGTAATCTCAGGGTTTCTCGTGGACATGTATCGAGCAAGGCGGTTAGTCCCATATGTTCTACTTCCGATGTCTCTAGGAATTCTTCTGTTCGCATATGCGCATACGCAGACCTACGCCCTTCTTGTAATGTTTTTTCTGGGGATTGGGTCCGGCGGTACAAATCCTGTGCTGTCGTCTCTTTGGCCGGAAATATACGGAACACGCCATCTTGGTGCCATCCGTTCAGTGGCGACAGTTGTTATGGTATTTGGCTCTGCGCTCGGGCCAGTGTTTATGGGGTGGGCTCTTGATGCGTCAATATCTCTTGAAGCCATTATCATAGCCTCAGTCATAATTACTTTTATTTCTGCCTTTCTTGCCAAATTAGCGTTTTTCATCAAATAGACCCTTAGCATACCACGTATTGCTAATGCCGCGCGCAGATTTCCTGCCGAGTTAATTAAAATTTTCCTAACTTTTTCACCTTTATCCCTCGTTTAGGGGATGTGGGGTTCTCTTCCGTCATAGTAGGTTTGCTCCATAATTGAGAAAAATAAAGACAGATTGATCGAATCTGGCTATTTTTTTAACGGGTTAGCTAAATTAGCTTGGCCACAGTATGGTAAAGTGAGTGGAGTAAGGCAAAATGGCGACGTCTAACGGCAGCAACGGTAGCGGTTCCGGAAAAGTAATGGGGCCCGAAATAATTATCGAGGCAACTCCGGGAAAAACAATCAAGTTACCTGTTGAGTCACTGGCAAATATTCAGTTTGTTCAGGATGCAGGAAATCTACTTGTCGTGCCGATTGATGGTGGAGATACCTATTTGCTGCAAGACTTCCTGACATTTGGTGCCACTGAAAACCCTCCTCAGATTGAGCTGGAGAATGGTGAAGTCGTCGAAATCGGAGAAATTACGCCGCTTGTTCAAGGCTTTTCGATTGCGGACATAAATCCAGAGGCTGGTGATGATAACAGTGATGGTGGCGGTGCGAACTTCCGACCCTTTACCGAAGGCGATATAGGTGATCCACTCGACATTTCCGGGTTGCTCGCTGGAACCGAGCTTGCGTTTGGACGCGATGAAATTGAAGAAATCATCGGAGAGAATGAGAATTTTCCTTCAACATCAACGCTGACGGATGATCCAGGCGGCATTGTTACTCTGACTTTCTCTACACCCTTAGGGGCAGCCGCTCCGGCAGCCGGAGGGTACGAAGATTGGCAGCCTAATCAGAATGTTGGGGATACGACTGAATTCCCGATGCAGATGCTTGTTGATTTTGCTCCCGAAACGGACGAAGAATTGACGTCCATAGATATTTCCGGCTTTCCAGACGGTACGCGTTTCTTCGTTGGCGGCGCAACGCCGGGCGATGAAGTGGATGTGACTGGCGGGAGTTTTGCTGTCGTGGCGGCAGCGGGTGTATTGCCGACCATGTATGTTTTGCCGCCGGCAAACAGCGACGCAGATATCACGCTTAATGTCCTCGCAAACTATGTGAATGGTGGTGGTGAAGTCGGAGCTTCGGAAGTTTCGGGAACGGCCGTAATCGACGCGGCTGCCGACGCTCCCACGCTCGCGGGTGGAGATGCCAGCGGCGATGAAAATACAGCAATTTCTATCCCTGAAATCACGGCCGCGCTTCAAGACACGGATGAGTCAGAAACTCTGGCCGTGTCGATTGGCGGCGTTCCCGTTGGTGCTACGCTCACTGATGGGGTGAACAGTTTTACGGGCGATGGTTCAGACGTAGATGTTTCCGGATGGGATCTGGCCGCGCTGACCATCACTCCGCCAACGGATGACGATGCGGATTTCTCTTTAACGGTAACTGCGGTTGCCACTGAGACTGCAACAGTTGCTGATGGCGGTGAGTTGACAGAAGCGAATAACACGGCAAGCAGCAGCTTCACCATTGACGTAACGGTAAATGATGTTCCTCCGGGTGATGACGGTCCGACGGCGGTTGATGATGGTCCGGTAATTAAGGTGGAGCCAGCGGATGTTCATGCTGTTCTCGTAATTGATACATCGGGAAGTATGAATGCGACTGAGTTGGGCTTGATGAAAGAGGCACTGATAAATTTGGCGTCGACACTGTTCGAGCAAAACCCGGATGGCACGGTGATTACTCTGATAGATTTTGATGAAACGGCGCGGTTTATAGGAGATGGAACTTTCACAACGCTGGACTCCATTTTGGTGGCATTGGAGCCCCTAGACGCCTGGAGCGGAGGGAACACAAACTACGAGGATGCACTCAATCTTGCGAGTACTGTAGATTTTGTTCCGGGGTACGATCAGGAGATCTATTTCATTTCCGATGGTCAGCCAACCATAGGAGACACTCAGACCGGTATTGACGATTTCAATAATTGGGTGACGAATGACCTGAGCGGCGCCAAGGTGTACGCCGTCGGCTTGGGTGGAGATGCTGATAACAGCGCATTCCTAGGCCAGATAGACAATACTCCCGATGATAATAATCTCGATCCAGCTGCAGGTGATCCGTATCTTTATGTGGAAGATCCGGAAGATCTTTCGGCGAGTATTCAGCCAAGTGATGCCTGGGTGACGGGTAATGTCCTTGAAAATGACATTCCTGGAACTGATCCACTGGCGGATGTCCCTATCATCTCCTTCATCTACAATGGGGTGACGTATGATTTGTCGACCCCCTCAGGGCCAACCGTTTTTGTTGATGGCACATTTATAGCTATTGATACGGAATTTGGTGTTTTTGAGCTGGACTTTGAAACTGGTGAATATGCTTATTTGGTTCAGTCAGATGTTGCTAATACCGAGACTGAAGTGTTTTCTTACACCATTTCAGACAATGACGGTTCAACCAGTTCTGCCGACCTTACCTTTTCCATTGTTCCTGAGGATACGTTTACAGGAACTGCGGCGGCAGAGGTAATCGAGGGTGGCTCTAGCAATGACTACATCATCGGAGCTGGTGGAGACGACACGCTTTCTGGTGGAGATGGTGATGATCGATTTGTTTATCAGAATGTGGGTACCGACGGGATTGATACAATTACAGACTTTGGTGTCAACGGAGACGCAGATATCATCGATCTGACGGCATTGTTCGATGAACTTGGCATTGCGGCAGCTGATCGGGCGGGACATGTTAACTTCGCAGAAGTGGGTGGTAACACAACGATTACCGTTACGGATGCAGCAGATGCGGAAATCGCCGGATTCTCGATTGTTGTGGAAAATGCATCGCTTAACAACGCCGATATTACAAATGGAAAGATAGTCGTCGACGAAAGTTAGTTCGTTGCTGACAGGAGGGAAAGGGCCGCATTTTTGCGGCCTTTTTCTTTTGTGAAACAGGTTAAATGACTGGAAGCCTTGGATGGCTTGCCTTACTATACCTCTGCCGATGCGGGATTTGCTCGGGTGAAACAGGGGTAGTATATTGACCAGAGTAAATTATTTTCTGATTGTTATGGCTGTTATGATAGCAGCGCCCATCATCGCGAACGCGAAGGATTTGTCCATTGCCGCGTTCAAGGGGGATTGGCGGGGTAATGCCATTTCTGAAAGTAACGTCAGCGTCAATTTTGCGATCACGAGCCGCGATATCGACGTGAGCATCAAGCCGGACGAGAGTGGTAATTTTACCATTACATGGCGGACGCTTTTGCGCCAGAAGGGCGCGCCGGAAAGCCCGAAGGAGTCCTTGAAGGAAACCACTCTTACTTTTGTCAAAACAGATAGCCCGAATGTCTGGAAGGACAGCAAGGGCGGTGATGCCTACGCGGGTGAAAGCATTTCCTGGGCGCGATTGAAAAAGCAGACCTTAACTGTTTATGTCATGGCAATCAGCGATGCCGGTGACTATGACATGCAAGTCTATAAACGTACCCTGACTGGTGTAAATATGGAGCTTGATTTCACGGCAATTCGTGATGGTGCAATACGGCGAACCGCGAAGGGCCGGCTGATCCTCAACAATTACTAAGCACTGGCGCTGATTTAGAAATCTCCAATGCCTGGCGAAATATTGCGTTTTTGTGGCGTAATCTGACGGGTTTGCGATGGTGGTGGTGCAGCGCGCTGTGCACAGTTTGCCCGTTCGCAAAGGCGGCAAGTTATGCCGACAGGCATGACTGTCTTAGGGGCGGCCAGATTGAGGCCATCGGCGTAAATCACTCGGTTTGCTTCTGCAATGTCACAGCCAATGCTGATGGCATAATGCCGCTTCGGTTGGGCATAGCCTAAACTCGGTTTGGTTACGGTGCGCGCGATAGAGAAGAACCGCTGCCCATCAGGCATTTCAGAAATTTGTGGGCAAAGCGTGCCGGGGGTTAGAAAGGCTGCATGAAGAACCCAGCGCGGACAAGAGTTGCCATAACGTGGAATGCGCAAACCCGACGCACTGTATCGTTTTGAGATATTTCCGGCAATGTCACTACGGATCAAATGGAAAGGAACGCCGCTGCTACCTGGCCGCACTAAGGTGGTCAGGCGATGGCAAATCTGTTCAAAACTTGCATCAAACTGCTGCTGTAGCAATTCAATATCATACCGCAGATCTTCTGCTGATTGAAAGAAAACCTCATAGGGGAACAGAAAGGCTCCCGCGAAGTAATTTGCAAGCGCCGAAACGCCCTTTTGTTTCGCCGCCTCAGTCGGAAGTTCAGGAGCATTCACAAGCTCCTGAAAGAGGTCTGTATATTTAAGTTGCCCGCAAAGAAGCGCAAGGTGGAATTTGACGCTCGACTGCGGTAGTGATTTTGAAAGTACGAGCGTGTGGTCCTTTTCATCATACAGGGTCGCCTCGGTATTATGACTTTCCCGAGAGGCAAACTCGATCTGAATGCCGTGTTTCTCCTGCAGGTAATCCATCATGATAGGGGTCGACAGGAGATCGTGATCATTGAAGGAGGCGCGAAACTCCGCTGCCGCCTGTTCTATCGGGTCAAAATAATTATTTCGGGCCTGAATAAAATCCGATACCGCTTCATTCGGTGATGGCGCCCAGGCTTTGCCTGTCAGGCTGCCGTCGCCGACAACACCGAGCATTTCGTTCACTGTATCATTAAGAGCCTCGCTGTCCTTAAGCGCGATTTGAAGGAATTCTCTGCGTTCCTTTGGGCCAAGGTCATCATTGTCATGTACGATTTCGGTCGACGACATAATAGATGTTACGAGAGTACGCAGCCGAAAGGAGGAGCCTGCGAAAAGAAAATCCTGTGAGAGCCGCTCGCTCAATAATTGTAAATCCGTTTGGGCGGTTTTAAACGCATCATATGCTTTCTTGAAAGCTGAGCTGAGAGCGGGTGCATCTGCCGCCATTTCCGCAATTTCTTCGTCAGTAAAATTATCGTCCGTAAAAAGCGGATCTTTTAGGGCGTCTGTAATTTCACCGATTAGATAGCCTTCTTCTTGTGGTGAGAAAACCTGTGGATCGACTTTTAGGATCTTGCTGAGATGCAGCAGCAATGGAACCGTGATGCTACGCCTGTTATGCTCAAGTAAATTAAGATAGCTGGCTGAGATGCCGAGGCGATCAGCTAAATCTACCTGAGTCAGTTTTTTCTCCTTGCGCAATCGCCGTAAACGATTGCCAAGTAGGGGTGATTTGGCCATCTTCCTATCCGAAACTTTACAAAGATTTACAAATTTACAAATTAGATTAGTAATTGTTTACATAAAAAACCGATGTTTTACAAGGTTTTGATGGGAAAAATAGCGAAAATGTGAAATTTTTACATGGCAGGGAGAAGTTTGCGTTGAAAAATATAACACAGACATCTTGCCCGGGGATGATCCACTAGAATATGGGAGACAATTCATGAGCGATATCAAGAAATCAGGCGTGTCGCGTCGCGGCCTTCTCAAGGCTGGCGCTGTTGGCGGCCTGGTCGCCGCTACTCCAAGCATCTTTATAAAGAATGCCTGGGCGGAAGAATTCCGTAATAATCCGGAAAATTCAGGGGAGTTGAAGCTTGGCTTCAACGTACCGCAATCAGGTCCTTATGCGGACGAGGGAGCGGATGAACTCCGCGCTTATAAGCTGGCTGTGAAGCATCTGAATGGTGAAGGTGACGGCGGTATGCTGAACACTTTCAAGCCATCCATGCTGACCGGGAATGGCGTTCTCGGCAAGAAAGTTACTTATTCAACTGGCGATACGCAGACGAAATCTGATGCTGCGCGCGCATCAGCCAAACGCATGATCGAAAAAGATGGCGTGCTGATGGTTACTGGCGGTTCTTCTTCCGGTGTTGCTGTCGCGGTGCAGTCGCTCTGTCAGGAACAGGGTATCATCTTTATGGCAGGCCTGACCCATTCCAATGATACAACGGGTAAAGACAAGCGTCGCTATGGCTTCCGGCACTTCTTCAATGCCTATATGTCCGGTGCGGCACTGGCGCCTGTGTTGAATAAGGAATATGGCTCTGACCGTCGGGCATACCATTTGACGGCGGATTATACTTGGGGCTGGACGCAGGAAGAATCTATCAAAAACTCGACTGAGGCCCTTGGTTGGGAGACAGTCAATGCGGTCAAGACCCCGGTTGGTGCAGGTGACTTCTCGCAGTATATCACGCCGGTTCTAAACTCAGGTGCAGATGTTCTTATCCTCAACCATTATGGCAAGGATATGATTAACTCACTTAGTCAGGCTGTCCAATTCGGTCTGCGAGACAAGCAGGTCAACGGCAAGAACTTCGAGATTGTGGTGCCGCTCTTCTCGCGTCTGATGGCGCAGGGTGCTGGTGATGCGATCAAGGGAATTCTTGGCACGACGAACTGGAACTGGTCGTTGCAGGATGAAGGATCGAAAGCTTTTGTTCAGTCCTTCGGTGCGGAATATGGCGCACCGCCTTCCATGGCTGCGCACACCTGTTATGTTCAGACATTGCTGTATGCGAATGCCTGCGAAATGGCCGGTACATTCTATCCGCCAGAGGTCATCAAGCAGCTTGAGGGTTTCAACTTCGACGGTATGGGCAATGGCCCGACACTGTATCGCGCAGAAGATCACCAATGCTTCAAAGATGTCCTTGTGGTGCGCGGTAATGACAACCCGTCAAGCCAGTTCGATCTCCTAAAGGTGGTTGACGTTACGCCACGGGCCCAGGTTGAGTATGACTGGACCATCTTCGGCGGCGAGCTTGGTCCGTACGAAGTTAAGATGTAAAATCTGAGACATCACGCGGGTTGGCGTTTGCCGAGATGGCGCCAACCCGTGTATCATCGAAGCGGATTAGCCGGCAACACAGTTTGCGCGGTTGTTTGGGGTAGATTTCATGGATGCCATATTTATTCAAATATTGAATGGTCTGGATAAGGGGGCGGCGTATGCCCTGATTGCACTTGGCCTGACATTGGTGTTTGGGACGTTGGGAATTGTGAACTTTGCTCATGGAGCCTTGTTCATGCTCGGGGCGTTTTGCGCTGTTACCTTTCAGAAACTTGTCACCATATCAGTTAAGGTTCGGGATGAGGGGGTAACTGCATTCGTTGCCTATAAGGAACAACCCTATCTCGAAACATGGTTTGGCGACACGGGCCGGATTATCATTGATTATTCTGTGCCACTCTCAATTCTGTTGGCCATTCCGTTTATGCTGCTGGTCGGCTATGTCATGGAACGAGGCTTGATCAAGCATTTCTACAAACGCCCCCATGCAGAGCAGATTTTGGTCACCTTCGGCCTTGCGATCGTTATTCAGGAAATTATCAAGGCGTATTTCGGGGCTAACCCGATACCGCAGCCCGCACCGGAAATCCTGGCGGGTAGCGCGAATGTTGGGGCTTGGGTCGGGCTTGGCAACAATCTTGTCTATCCATGGTGGCGCCTTATCTACCTTTGTTTTTCCGGATTAATTATATTTTCCGTGTTCGCCTTTTTGCAATTTACGACTTACGGCATGGTCGTGCGCGCAGGTATGCGTGATCGGGAGACTGTTGGGCTTCTCGGTATTAATATCGAGCGGCGCTTCACTATTGTGTTTGCCATTGCGGCTGTCGTTGCGGGTGTTGCGGGCGTGATGTATACGCCGATCCTGCCGCCTGATTACCATCTCGGTATGGATTTTCTGGTGCTTTCCTTCGTTGTTGTTGTTGTGGGTGGCATGGGGTCTCTTGGTGGCGCGGTGCTCGCCGGGTTCCTGTTGGGGATTGTACAATCTTTCGCCTCGATGAATGAAGTTAAGGAGATATTCCCTGGGATCGACCAGATTATTCTATATCTCGTCGCCGTTGTAATTTTGCTGGTCTTACCACGCGGTCTTATGGGCCGGGCTGGAGTGATGGATGACTAATACCAAGAAGCCGCTTCTTAATGATGCGTTTGTCGTAATCATTTTTGCCGCCGCCATCTTGGCGATGCCGATCTGGCTTGATCCGATTGGCGGCAATTATCCGGATCTGCTGCAGAAATTTGCTATTTATGGAATTTTTGCCATTGGATTTAACATCCTTTTTGGCTTGACCGGCTATCTATCTTTCGGTCACGCAGCATTTCTCGGTGTTGGTTCATATGCCGCCGTATGGTCGTTCAAGCTGTTGACCATGAATGTCCTTCCGGCAGTGGTTTTCGGGGTTTTGTTTGCAGGGATACTTGCTGCAATCATCGGCTTTCTGAGTTTGCGCCGGACGGGGATTTACTTCTCGATCCTTACGCTGGCCTTTGCGCAGATGTCCTACAACCTCGCTTATTCGGTGCTCACGCCGATAACAAACGGGGAAACAGGATTGCAATTGGCCCGTTCCGATCCACGCATCCTTGATAGTCTGTTCTCAGATGGTTCGGTAGGAGCGGGACTTCCGAGTACGGATCTCTTCGGTGAAACGATGAGTGGCTATCCCGGCTTTTATTTCTGCGCCGTTCTGCTGATTATCTGTTTTTATATTTCCTTGCGTATTTTCCGGTCTCCTTTCGGATTGATGCTGAAAGGGATCAAGTCTAACCAGAACCGGATGAAATATACGGGATTAAACACGCGGCCCTATATGCTGACGGCGTTTATCATTTCCGGCATGTATGCCGGATTGGCAGGTAGCCTGCTCGCAGTAACTGATCCACTGGCCGGTGCGGAGAGAATGCAGTGGACAGCTTCGGGCGAAGTTGTCCTGATGACCATCCTTGGCGGTGCCGGAACACTTGTCGGACCGATGCTCGGTGCGGGTTTGATAAAGTATTTTGAAAATATCTTTTCCTCCTTCGATGATAATGTGCTGACGCAGGCCTTCTCCTTCCTTCCTGACAGCGTTGTTGAGTTTGTGGTGCCGGTCGTCGGCCTTTTCGTTGGCAGTGGTTGGCATCTGACATTGGGATTATTGTTTATGATCATTGTGATTTTCCTGCCCGGCGGGCTGGTGGAAGGTTTCCGCCGTATCGTCAATTATTTCAGGTCTGGCGGGAAAACGAAGCCGCAGTCCGTAGAAGCGCATAATCAGGCTGGCGAGTAAAAGGGTAAATCATGGGCGATCTCGTTCTTCATCTGGAAAATATCAATAAAAGCTTTGGCGGACTTAGTGCGCTTTCTGATGTCAATTTGCATGTGGAGGAAGGGACGACGCATGCCATTATTGGCCCGAATGGCGCGGGAAAATCGACGCTACTGAATGTTTGTATAGGTCGATTAAAGCCCGATACCGGGGCTGTGACTTTCGGAGGCGAGGTTTTGACGGGCAAGCAGCCCCATGAAATCGCCCAACTTGGTGTTGCCCGGGTTTTTCAGACACCAGAGATTTTTCAGGAAATGACACTGATTGAGAATGTCATGATCCCGGCCCTTTCTCATCGCGATGGCGCGTTCCGGTTAAATGCCGCCGAATTATTGAGCCGGCAAGGGGAACTCCGTGATGAGGCGGAGCATATTCTAGAAGATGTGGGACTAAAAGACATGATGAGGACTGAAGCCGGAAGCCTCAGTCGCGGAGATAAACGTCGGCTGGAGCTTGGCATGTGTCTGATATTGCGGCCACGGCTTTTACTTCTCGACGAGCCGACTGCGGGCATGGCGCGCCATGATACAAACCAAACAATAGAACTTTTAAAGAAGATTAAGTCACGTGGCATGACAAAAGTCATTATCGAGCATGACATGCATGTTGTTTTTAGTCTGGCGGATAAGGTGAGTGTTCTGGCGAGGGGACAGATCATTGCTGGTGGCGATCCTCAGAGCGTACGCGAGGATCCGAAGGTCAAGGAAGCGTATTTGGGAGGGGCAAATTAATGTCTGAGACATCGGAAAAAATGCCCTATTTTAGTGTGAAAGATATCCATGCTTACTATGGCGAATCCTATATCGTGCAAGGTGTTTCCTTTGATGTTGAGGAAGGGGACATCGTCGCTTTGCTTGGCCGGAACGGTGCCGGAAAAACGTCCACTTTACGAGCGCTTGCCCGGGTTGACAGCCCGGCCTTGAAGCGGGGGGAGATCTATCTCAATGGTGAGGCAATTCACCCTCTCAAGGCCTATCAGGCCGCACGCGCCGGTATCCAGCTTGTGCCAGAAGATCGTCGTATCATTGGCGGGCTGACTGTAGAAGAGAATTTAGAGCTTTCGCAGGTGGCAGAACCTAAGGGATGGGAAATAGAGCGTATCTATGATCATTTCCCGCGGCTCGGTGAACGGCGAAATCAGGATGCGATAACGATGTCTGGTGGGGAGCAGCAAATGCTGGCCGTTGCGAGGGCGCTCGCGCGGGATGTGAAATTGTTGTTCCTGGATGAACCATATGAGGGCCTCGCCCCGGTTATTGTTCAGGAAATTGAGAAAATTCTGCTCGAAGTCAAAAAGCTGGGTATTACCACGATTATCGTCGAACAGAACGCAGTTGCGGCATTGCAGCTTGCTGACAAGGCGCTTATTCTGGATATGGGGCAGATTGCGTTTCGTGGAACGGCGCAGCAGGTTTTGGACGACCAAGAGTTACGGCATGAATATCTTGCGATCTGAACGAGAGAGTTTCAGAATTTTCTGACATTTAGGTTGTATTTAGGTGGAGACGACCGCATAAATATCCTGTCGATTACCGCCGATACTTTGACGTTGAAAAACTGTATGTTGGGTGAAAGGACTTAGAAGGATGTCAGCAAAGGATCTATATCCCGTACCTGAGGAACTTGCGAAAACAGCTTGGGCCGATAAAACGAGTTACCAGGCGATGTACCGCGCATCGGTTGAAGATCCCGATGCCTTCTGGGGTGAGCATGGAAAACGGATTGACTGGATCAAGCCGTATACAAAAGTAAAAGATGTCTCCTTTGCCAAGGACGACTTGCATATCAAATGGTTCTATGACGGGACGTTAAACGTCAGTTACAACTGTCTCGACCGTCATCTGGAAAAACGCGGCGACAGCCCTGCCATTATCTGGGAAGGGGACGATCCGAATGACGACAAGACCCTGACTTATCGCGAATTACATGCTGAGGTATGTAAATTCTCGAACGTGCTTAAGGCTCAGGGCATCAAGAAAGGGGATCGCGTTACGCTCTATATGCCGATGATCGTCGAGGCGGCGGTGGCGATGTTGGCCTGCACGCGCATAGGAGCGGTTCATTCCATTGTGTTTGGCGGGTTCTCTCCAGATGCGCTCGCAGGACGAATTCGGGATTGTAAATCAAATTGTGTGATTACTGCCGACGAAGGAGTTCGAGGGGGGCGTCCAATTCCCCTGAAAGCTAATACAGATGAAGCGCTGGCGGAATGTCCAGATTGCACAACCTGTATTGTTGTCAAGCGCACCGGCGGAGACGTTGAGTGGGTTGAAGGTCGGGATGTTTGGTATCACGAGGAAATGGACAAGGTTGATGCAGACTGCCCGCCTGCGGAAATGAACGCGGAAGATCCCTTGTTCATTCTGTACACCTCCGGTTCGACAGGCCAGCCAAAGGGTGTGCTACATACCACTGGCGGCTATATCGTTTACGCGGCGATGACCCATCGCTATGTATTTGACTATCATGATGGCGACATTTACTGGTGTACGGCGGATGTCGGCTGGGTAACGGGACATAGTTATATCGTTTACGGGCCGCTTGCCAATGGTGCGACGACCTTGATGTTCGAGGGTGTGCCGAACTATCCTACGGTCTCGCGTTTTTGGGAAGTATGCGACAAGCATAAGGTCAATATTTTTTATACGGCACCAACGGCGATCCGTGCGCTGATGCGCGACGGAGATGAGCCAGTCAAGAAAACCTCACGGAAGTCGCTTCGTCTGTTGGGATCAGTAGGGGAGCCTATCAACCCGGAAGCCTGGCGTTGGTATAATGACGTTGTCGGCGAGGGGAGATGCCCGATTGTTGATACCTGGTGGCAGACGGAAACGGGGGGCATTTTGATCTCGCCTCTGCCGGGGGCAACCGATTTGAAACCGGGGTCTGCAACACTTCCGTTCTTTGGCGTAGAACCGGTTATGGTCGATAACGACGGTGTTGTTCTGAAGGGGGCCTGTGAAGGCATGCTCTGTATCAAGGATAGTTGGCCCGGCCAGATGCGAACAGTATACGGTGACCATGAGCGGTTTATTCAGACCTACTTCTCTCATTTTGATGGCCTCTATTTTACAGGCGATGGCGCGAGGCGGGATGAAGATGGATACTATTGGATCACCGGACGCGTTGACGATGTGATCAATGTATCCGGCCACAGAATGGGAACCGCGGAGGTGGAAAGCGCTCTTGTGGCACACGAGCTTGTCGCAGAAGCCGCAGTCGTAGGGTATCCGCATGATATCAAAGGGCAGGGGATATATGCCTATGTTACCTTGACGGCGGGTGTCGCACCGTCGGAGGATTTGCGTTCTGAACTTGTCAAATGGGTTCGTCATGAAATTGGCCCTATCGCCACTCCGGATCTGATCCAATGGGCGCCAGGATTACCAAAAACCCGTTCAGGCAAGATTATGCGGCGTATCTTGCGTAAAGTGGCAGAGAATGACTACGGCAGCCTCGGCGATACATCGACATTGGCTGAACCCACGGTTGTTGAGGAATTGATTGATAATAGGATGAATAAGTAAGCGTCTGCTTGTCTGCAAGAATCCTGCAAGATTGACCGATGACAATATCCTAACAAATGGGGTATCTTTAACTAGCAGGAACCGAAGAATATCGGCTCCGATATGAGAGAGCTTCATCAGAAGCCGGAAAAAGTCGCGAGCCATCATAAATTCTCGGGAAAATCGAGGGAGCATACCGCAGCATGACGCATACAGTGCTTGTAGTGGAGGACGAGCCGAATATAGTTTTGTCCTTACAGTTTATCTTAAGGCAGGCGGGTTTCACCGTGCGGGTTGCACGCGATGGGGATCAGGCGTTGCGGGCAATAGAGGACTATGTGCCCGATCTGGTGATACTGGATATTATGTTGCCCAAGCAGGACGGATTTTCCGTATGCGAAGCCATTCGTGCCAACGCTGCCTGTGCCAATGTAAAAATAATCATGCTATCGGCGAAAAGCCGGGAAGCAGACAAAGAGCGAGCCATTGCGCTTGGCGCTGATGAGTTTGTTACAAAACCCTTCTCCACGCGCGCGTTGGGTAAAATGGTAAAGGAAATTGTCGCCCCTGCGAGTTCGTCATTGCACGCTAAGTAAGCGCTAACAGTGAATGTAGGCGATAAGACGGGTATAGCTGGATGATAAGAACAGGACGGAAAAAAGAATGGTCAATTCTTCTGTTTGTCGTCTGTTTTGTCAGTCTGATGCCGCCGGTTATTTCGCTCTTTGATATTCCGCTGCTTGTGTTCGACATTCCTCTCATCTTTCTGTTCATATTTGGGGTTTGGGCCTTTGCAATTGCAATGACAGCGGTGGGCGCTCGACGAGGTCCGGAGAAGTCCATTGGTCCCCCCGAGGCCGAAAGGGGCATCGCCAATGCAGCCGACTCTGTCCGAGGAAAGCAGTAATGTCAGGCGGGCTGGTACTGACTGTTTCCATTTTATATCTGGGCCTTTTGTTTGCCATCGCACAATTTGTCGATCTGCAATCCGCGAAGGGTCGTCAACTTACCAGAAATCCCTTTATCTATACGTTATCAATCGGTGTGTTTTGTACGTCCTGGACATTTTATGGCAGTGTTGGGCTGGCTGCCACACAAGGTCTTAATTTTCTGCCGATTTATCTTGGCCCCACACTGGTTTTTATTCTCTGGTCAATCGTCTGGGTTAAAATTATCCGCATTTGCAAAGTGCACCGGATCACGTCGATTGCGGACTTTATTGCCTCGCGATACGGCAAGCAGGCGCGGTTGGGCGGGCTCGTCACGATAATCGCGGTGGTCGGTACGATGCCGTATATTTCGTTGCAGCTTAAATCCATTGCAACCAGTTTCCGGATTCTTGTCAGCTCTTCTGAAACAGCCCTTTTGCATGCCCCGAATGAGCCTATTTTCTTCATCGATACGACTTTGATTGTGGCCATTGCGCTGGCACTATTCGCTATCCTTTTCGGAACGCGCCACATCGACGCGAGTGAGCATCATGAGGGATTGGTCGCGGCTATCGCCTTTGAATCGGTGGTGAAGCTGGTTACGTTTCTTGCCGTTGGGTTCTTCGTGACATTCGGACTTTACAACGGATTCGGCGATCTTTTTTCCACCGCCGCAGACAGTGGGCTGGATGCACTTTTTACCGTTTCCAGCGATAATGACTACAGCCTCTGGATGACAATGACGATCCTGTCCATGGCGGCCATCATTTGTCTGCCACGGCAGTTTTATATGACAGCAGTGGAAAACCCGGACGAGTCATTTTTGCGAAAGGCAACCTGGTTGTTTCCGCTCTATCTTCTGGTGATCAACATTTTTGTCTTGCCGATCGCGCTCGCGGGCCGCATGTCCTTTGGGGGAGCCTCTGCCGATGCGGATATGTTCATGCTGACAGTGCCGCTGTTTCATGATCAGGCTTTTTTGGCACTTATCGCCTTCATCGGTGGATTATCGGCAGCTACGTCAATGGTTATCGTTGCTTCCATTGCATTGGCGACCATGGTCTGTAACGATCTCATCATGCCGCTCCTGCTCCGTTGGCGCGGTCTGAATATCAACAAGAATGACGACCTGACCGGGCTGCTGCTCACAATTCGACGGGTGAGTATTCTTCTGATCCTGATCCTAGGGTATGTTTATTATCTCATCGCGAGCGAGTCATATTCCCTTGTGACCATTGGTCTTGTCTCTTTTGCGGCGGCAGCGCAATTCACCCCGGCCATTATTGGCGGAATTTTCTGGAAAGGGGCATCGTATCGAGGGGCAATGACGGGCTTAGCGCTAGGCTTCATCGTCTGGCTTTATACTTTACTTCTCCCGTCGTTTGCTCAATCTGGATGGCTACCAATCAGCTTTATCGAAAATGGGCCTTATGGCGCGACACTTCTCAAACCCTATGCGCTGTTCGGTATGGACGGGTTTGATCGCCTCACGCACGCCCTGTTCTGGAGCATGCTGGCGAATATCGGTGCTTACTGGATCGTTTCGTTGCTTTCGCATCAGACCGCTATTGAGCGTATTCAGGGGACATTGTTTGTTGATGTATTCGGGCACACGGATGATGACCGTGATAGTCGGTACTGGCGCGGCTCCGCGACGGTTGCGGATTTGCAGCAGCTTGTGGGTCGGTTTGTGGGCGTACAACGAGCAGCGCAGGCTTTCTCTGATTTCGCTGCGGAACGAGATATAAACCTTCGTAAGATCCAATCGGCCGATGCGGCCCTGCTCGACTTTGCCGAGAAGATGTTGGCGGGCGCTATTGGATCTGCAACCGCGCGGGTGATGGTAGGATCCGTGGTCAAGGGGGAGATTGTCGGCCTTGAAGAGGTGTACCGTATTCTCGATGAAACCAGTCAGGTAATTGAGTACAGCCATCGGCTGGAACAAAAATCTGCCGAGCTCGAACAGGCAACAGCTCAGCTTCGCAATGCCAATGAGCGGCTGAAAGAACTGGATTCCCTGAAGGATCATTTCCTTTCTATGGTCAGCCATGAGCTCCGTACACCATTGACATCACTTCGTGCTTTCGGGGAAATTCTGATCGATAACCCGGAGGTGTCACCTGAAGAACGGGAGCGCTTTTTGAATGTCATTATCAAGGAAAGCTCACGTCTGACCCGTCTCATCGATCAGCTTCTTGATCTTGCTCGCATGGAAGCGGGACAGATGGACTGGTCTCTGGATACAGTAGACATTGCGGCCACAATACGCGAGGCAATGGCAACGCTTGCCGGCCTTATCCAGGAAAATGAAGTCGAAGTGGAGGTGCGAATTCCGGAAAACCTGCCGATGGTGCGGGCGGACCGGGACCAGCTCATTCAGGTGGTTATCAATCTGGTGTCAAACGCCATCAAGTTCTGTGACAAGGAAAAGGGGCGTATTGATCTTACGGTTTCTGTACGAGATGACATGCTGGAAGTCAGCGTTGCAGACAATGGCAAAGGGATTCCTGTTGATATGATGGAGCTGATATTTGAAAAATTCCATCAGTCGATTGGTCGTGATGAAGATAAACCGCAAGGGTCCGGCCTCGGATTGGCAATCTGCCGCGAGATTGTGTCTTTTCTTGGTGGTCACATATGGGTTGCAAATAAGGAGAAGAGCGGGGCTATTTTTGCCTTTACTGTCCCACGCGCGGATCGACAGGATGTCAGACTTTCGGCTGAATAGAAGATATCAACTGAAAGCTCTGTAGATCATGATAAAGCCAATCAGCACGACCAGTCCCAGTACAAATTTCTTAAAAGTCTTTTGATCAATGAGGTGGCGCACCTTGGTTCCGACCCACATTCCCGCGAAGAGCGGACCCAGGCCGATCAAACTGTAAACTGCTTCCGTAGGTTTCAGAAAGTTCATGCTTTGCAGACTGAGTAGCAGGAAAATACTGCCGCCAAAAAGCATGACACTGACCGCCGCGACGAATTTTTCCTTATCCAGACCAAGAGCAATAAAGAAGAAGACGGGGAGTGTTCCGAACAGCGTTGTTATCCCTCCGATAATGCCAGCGGCAAGGCCAACTGTTGGGCCGGAAATTTTTTCATGTGAGCTGAGGAAGGAAAAGGAAACACCGAAATATTCCAATCCGGAAATAAGGATGAGAAAACTACCAACCGCGATGAGAAGATACTTCGTGTCTACAGTAGAGAGCATGAACACGCCGATCGGCAGCCCAATAAACAGCCCGAGTAGCAGTAGCCAGTGCCGGGCGATCGAGGACTTGATCTGACCGGAAATGACCATCTGAACAAAATTAGTGATAACCATCGGTAAGGTCATTATGGCAACTGCGGAGGGAAGGTTCATAAAAAAGACGATGATGGGGACCGCGATTGTCGGCAGGCCGAAGGCAGAGATACCTTTAACAACACCGCCTAGCGCAAAGGCAATACATACCACGAGCAAATGGAAAAGATTGAAATCCGGAAGATATTGAGTGATCATGGCAAGGGCCGCATTCAGAACAAAAAAATCCAGTCAGGGTGGAAATCGACCCTGACAGTCTCAGAAAACTATGGACCATAAAAACACATCGCCGCCAACCACTTTATTTAGTTGATGGCGATATAATATCTAACTCGGAGAAAAAATCTTGAAAGCTTGGGTAATTAGTGGAGAGGGCGGTATCGACGGCCTGCAGATGATCGAGCGGGATATCCCAAAGCCCGATCCCGGAGAAATTCTGGTGCGCCTGAAGGCAAATTCCATCAACTACCGCGATCTGTCCACTATAAAGAATGCTGGTGCACGCGGCATCACGGGAGAGCGAATTCCGAATTCCGATGGTGCCGGTATTGTTGAGGAGGTCGGATCGGGTGTGACAGCCTTTAAAACAGGTGATCGCGTTGTTGGCACCTTTTTCCAGAACTGGCTCAGCGGCGGAATTCATGACGATGTTATGCCGAGTGCACTGGGCGGTCCTATCGACGGGCTGCTGTGCGAATATGCTCTGTTGAAGGAAACAGGCGCACTCCCCATTCCGGAGCATCTTTCCTTTGAAGAGGCGGCAACACTGCCTTGCGCGGGCCTTACCGCATGGCATTGCCTAATAGACGGCGGCAAGGCGCAGGCCGGGCAGACGGCTTTATTGCTGGGCACGGGTGGCGTGTCAATTTTTGCACAACAGATTGCCAAAGCCTCCGGCATCCGGACGATCCTGACTTCCAGCAGTGATGATAAACTGGCACGTGCCAAGACGCTTGGTGCTGACGTGCTGATTAACTATCGGGATCATCCGAATTGGGAAGAGAAAGTGATGGAGGCGACCGACGGTCAAGGCGTTGATCTTGTGGTCGAGGTTGGTGGCGCTGGAACATTGGAAAAATCAATTGCTTCCGTTCGGGTTGGCGGGCGGATTTCGCTTGTGGGTATCCTCACAGGTGGCCAGATGGATCCGACGTCCATCATGCGAAAATCTATCACGCTTCAGGGGATTTATGTCGGCCCGCGAGATATGTTTGCGCGAATGAATGCGGCCCTTCAGCAAAGTAAAATTCATCCTGTCATCGATGCGACCGTTGACTTCACAGATGCGAAAGAGGCTTACAGGATGATGGAAAAGGCCGGCCATTTTGGCAAGATTGTTGTCACTATTTAAGTGCGCATAGAACGTAACAGGAGAAAATTATGAAATTAGTTAGATATGGCGAATTTGGTGCGGAAAAGCCCGGAATTATTGACGAACAGGGGAACATAAGGGATCTGACCGGCATTGTTCCGGATATTTCAGGAGATGTCCTCTCAGATGAAGGGCTTGCTAAATTGAAAGCTTTGGATTTTGGTGCCCTACCAAAAGTAGAGGGAGAGCCGCGAATTGGTGCTTGCGTTGGAAATATAGGAAAGTTCGCTTGTATCGGACTTAACTATTCTGACCACGCCGCGGAAGCGGGACAGCCAGTCCCAAGTGAGCCCATTCTCTTTATGAAGGCAACATCGGCCGTTTGCGGGCCGAATGATGATGTGGAAATCCCTCGTGCCTCAAAGAAAACGGACTGGGAGGTTGAGCTTGCAGTCGTCATCGGCAAGCGTGCTAAATATGTGACGGAGGAGGAAGCCCTCGACCATGTCGCCGGATATTGTGTGGCCAATGATGTGTCCGAGCGGGAGTTTCAGTCCGAGCGTGGTGGCAATTGGACCAAGGGCAAGAGCCACGATACTTTCGGCCCTCTCGGTCCGTGGTTGGTGACGCGCGACGAAGTTCCGGACCCGCAGGCGCTTAACCTCTGGCTCGACGTGGATGGGGTTCGGCAGCAAGATGGCACGACGGCAACCATGATATTTGGTGTCGCCAAGATTATTTCCTATCTCAGTCAATTTATGACTCTGAATGTTGGGGACGTCATTTCCACCGGCACGCCTCCTGGTGTTGGCATGGGAAAGAAGCCAAGTCCTGTATTCCTCAAACCCGGACAGGAAATGAAGCTGGGTGTAGAAGGCCTTGGCGTACAGCAGCAGAAAACCGTTCAAGCATAAATAATTTAGACCCAGGAAAAGGAACGCATGTCGTGAAACCCGTTCATCAACCCGAAAGTCTTGGCTTTGAACCCAAGCGTCTTGAGTATATTACCGACTGGATGAATAGATATGTCGACGGCGGAAAGCTCGCGGGGGCGCAAACGCTAATCGCCCGAAGCGGCAAAATCGCTTATTCGAAATCTGTTGGCCAAGCAGATCGAGAAAATAATAATCCATGGACTGACGATACCATGGCGCGGTTCTATTCCATGACCAAGCCGATCACATCTGTTGCCTTGATGATGCTGTATGAAAAGGGATTGTTTCATCTGGATGATCCGCTGGAGGAATTTATTCCGGCCTTCAAGGACATGCAGGTTCTCAGGCCTCAGGCCCGCAGTATTGACGATACCGAGCCGGCAACCAGTAAAATCACGGTGCATAACCTGCTGACCCACATGTCTGGTATGACTTACGGGTTTAATGAAGGTGTTCTCGGCAAATATTATAATGCCAATAAGATGGATTTCGGAACGACGCGGGGTAGCCTGGAAGGCCAAATCCAGCAACTGTCGGAGATGCCGCTGCAATTCAATCCGGGTAGCCGCTGGAACTATGGCGTATCGACTGATGTTGTCGGTCGACTGGTTGAGATTATTTCAGGTCAGGATCTCAAATCATATTTTCATGAGCATATTTTCAAACCGCTTGGAATGGTGGACACCGATTTCGGGATACCGGAAGAGAAAATAGATCGTTACGCTACCGCATATGGTGCGGATGATACCGGTGCTATGACGGTGCTGGATTCCGCGGCGAAAAGCGCGTTTCGAATGGAGAAAGTCGCCTGCTATTCCGGCGGTGGCGGACTGATTTCAACGGCGTCCGATTACCTTAAGTTCGCGGAGATGCTACGTTGCAAGGGTGCCTATGAGGGTGGCCAGCTTTTGGGACCACGTACTGTCGATTTCATGATGGAAAATCATCTGGATGGCGACCTTGCTCAATATGGTCAGGCGGTTTTCTCCGAGGTGTCATTCGTGGGTGTCGGTTTTGGACTCGGTGGATGGGTCATGATAGATCCGGCGCTGTCACAGATGATGGGCTCTCCCGGTGATTTTGGATGGGGCGGTATGGCAAGCACAGTATTCTGGGTTGATCCGATAGAGGACATGACTGTTGTTTTCCTGACCCAATTCATTCCGAGCAGCCATTATCCATTACGGAAGGAACTGCGCGCGCTGGTTTATCAAGCAATAATGGATTGATGGCGGGGTGTCGTAAAACTGACATGAAATAGCAAATTTTGCGTCACGGATCGGACATTTAGCTGCAACAATCATTTGAGATGTTCTCCCTAAATCTCTCGAAAGAGTAATTAGGAGTATGTCTTGGAACCGTTACGATTTAATAATCTGGAACTTCGTCTGGCAAACAGTGCCGCAGATCTGGATGCGGCGCAGTCTTTGCGCTATCGCATTTTCTATGAAGAAATGGGGGCGAAACCGTCGGTTCTTTGTCAGGAAAAATCTCGTGATGTGGATCGGTATGACGCGTTTTGCGATCATCTACTCGTCATTGATCTTGAAAAAGGCACGGAGGCGGCGCCTTGCGTTGTCGGAACCTATCGTTTCCTTCGGAGTAGCGTTGCTCAGAAGCATGGCGGCTTTTATTCACAATCAGAATTTGATCTTTGTAATCTGACGATCTTTCCGGGCGAAATCATGGAGTTGGGCCGTTCTTGCATCGACGCGGCCTATCGCCGACGCGGTGCGATGCAGCTTTTATGGCGTGGTATTGCGTCCTATATCCATATTCATGACGTTCAGATTATGTTCGGCTGTGGCAGTATTCATGGCACGGATCTGAAAGAGCAGGCGCGAGTACTTTCCTATCTGCATCATTTCCATAAGGCGCCGGGACATCTGCGTCCGCGCGCCCTCGACAAACATTATATCCCGATGAAAATGATGAAACGCAAGGAAGTGGATATCGAGCTTGCACAGCGTGAATTGCCTCCGCTTCTAAAAGGTTATTTACGCCTTGGCGGGTATATCGGAGACGGTGCCGTTATTGACCATCAATTCAATACCATTGATGTGTGCGTTATCGTGGAAACGGAAAATGTAACGAACAAATATATCCGTCATTTTTCGCGGGACAGACGGGAAAAGGAAAAGGTGCCTGCCCCTGTGGCAACGGGAAATCCGGTTCAGATTTATTCTTAATCCGTTGACGCACCCTGTGAAATCCACCAGCGGATAATCTTTCGCTCCTCATCCGTCATCTGGGTGAGGTTGCCAAGTGGCATGGTTTTCGTATCGACGGTTTGTTGCTTGATGCGGGTCTTCTCACGGGCGATTTGCGCAGATGTTTCCAGTCTGACACCTTTGGGAGGGGTCTCAAAATCCGTATTCGTCGGCTTGGCGGCATGACAGCTTGTGCAGCGTTCATGGATGATGGTCTCAACCGTCGCAAAAGAAATCTTCTCGGTGGGCGCATCCTCGGACTTAGGGGCGGCCGCATAGGCAATGGCGAAGAAAAGGACAAAGGCGATGGGTAGCAGAATAAACCCTTGCTTCGCACGCCCCTGATTTTTCATATTGAAAAAATGCCTGACCAATACTCCAACAAGGGAGATGCCTGCCAGCAGCAACCAACCGTATGGGTTGCCGTAGGTCATGGGATAATGGTTGCTGATCATGATGAACAAAACCGGCAGGGTGAAATAATTGTTATGCAGCGATCTTTGCTTTGCCCGGAGACCATAAACCGGATCGGGGGGCTCGCCCTTTTTTGCAGCGGAAACAAGCGCGACCTGCCCCGGAATGATGATCATCAAAACGTTCGCGACCATGATCGTTCCCATGATTGCCCCGACGTGAATATAGGCGCCGCGGCCGCTGAATACCTGCGATAGCCCGAATGACGCCAGAGTGAGCAAGGTAAACAGGACAAGGCCGAAGATCATTTGATTGTTAATCAGGGGGGACTTGCAAAGGAGATCATAGATGATCCAGCCACCAATGATGGAACCCAGACCGATCAGGATGGCGGCATCAGTGGAAATATCTGCAATACTCCTATCGATGAGATAGATGTCTGCGCCGAAATAATAGAGGATCGTCAGCAGAATAAACCCGCTGATCCATGTGAAATAGGCCTCATACTTGAACCAATGGAGCGTTTGTGGAATTGCGGGCGGGGCCAGGCGATATTTTTGAACTTCATAAAATCCACCGCCATGCACGGCCCATAGTTCCCCACCAACACCTGCTTTGTCTTTGCATCCTTCTTTCTCCGGCGGTGTAAGGTTCATATCGAGCCAGACAAAGTAAAAGGATGCCCCGATCCAGGCAATGCCGGTGATCATATGGATCCAGCGGACAGCGAGTTGAAACCATTCCATCAATTCAAATTCCATCAACTTCCCCTATGACACCCTGTTATGCTGGATGGTTTTTCCCAGAATTTCGGCTGTCTCATTGCCGGCGGTGAGACGGCGGTATGCGGTGATGATTTGTGCGGCAGCATATCTTGCCTCGGCCTCAGTTGTTGTGCGCCCAATCCCCAGCCGGAATGTTGCCGCGGTTTCGACAGCGCTCCTTCCCATCGCTTTCAAGACATGTGACGGTTCCCCAGCCATTGTGCTGCAGGCCGATCCCGTGCTGACGGCAAGGTCTGGAAGCTCGTATAGGAGGTTTTCCGCGTCCATGTCAGCAAAGCTGAGACTGAGACATCCGGGTATATGAGGTACTTCCTCCCCATTTATCTCAACCGCATTTACCAGCTCAGTAGTTAGGTGATGCGTAATGATTGAGCGCAGCCGTTGGAGATGATTATGATCACTTGATCTGTTTTCGGCGATTATCCGGCAGGCTTCTCCAAGCCCAACGCAAGCAGCCGTGGGAAGGGTTCCTGGGCGAATGGATCGTTGCTGTGCCCCACCGTAGAAGAGTGGGGCAATGTCTGTTCTTTCCCGCACATAAAGGGCGCCAATGCCCATTGGGCCGTATAGCTTGTGACCTGACAGGCTGAGGAGGGATATGTCTTGCGCGATCACGTCAATTTTTTCTGTCGCGAGCGCCTGTACTGTGTCCGTATGAAAAAGAATATCACGTTCCGCGCAAATCCGACCAATGGCGGAGATGTCCTGACAGATACCGGTCTCGTTATTGGCGGCCATGACCGAAACCAGAATTGTCTCGGGTCGTATGGTCGATGTGAGAGCATCAATATCTATCAAGCCGTTTTTATCGACCGACAGAACTGTGACATCGATATCTTCGTATGCAGCAAGATATTCGAGTGGTTGCAGGATGGATTCATGCTCTGTTCGAACGGAGATGATATGGCGCGGACTGCTTAGGGCGTTGGCAATGCCGAGTAGCGCAAGATTGTTGGCTTCTGTCGCGCCAGAGGTGAAGATGATTTCATGTGGCTGCGCATTGATCAGCCCCGCAATATGACCTTGGGCCTCTTCAATTTTGCGGCGGGCCTTATGGCCAAAACTATGTGTATTGCTGTGCGGATTGCCGGGTAAGTATTTCTGACAGTCTGCCATTGCTTTTTCCACCTGAGGGTCGAGCGGTGTCGACGCCTGGTAATCCAGATAAATGGGGAGTGTCAGGATTTCCCCTGCGAAGGTTATTTGGCGGTGCTCTGTTGTTGGGCTGCGCATGGCTCAGGCCCCATACGCCTCAAGCCGGGAAATCATCGCCTGCTTCTCCGTGTCGCTGCAGAAGCTTGCTTCAAAACCGTTTCTGGCGAGGTTGAGAATTTCCTCTTTTGTAAGGTTGAGGCTTTCGGTGATTGCCTCGAAATTTTCGTTCATATAGCCCCCGAAATAGGCGGGATCATCAGAATTAACAGTCGCCTTCAACCCAAGCTCCAGCATTTTCTTTATGGGGTGCGCACGCATGTCGGTGACCCCCGCGAGCTTGTAGTTGGAAAGTGGACAGACTGTAAGGGCAATTTGGCTTTCTGCCAGCCGCATCACCAGCGCAGCATCTTCAAGCGCCCGGTTGCCATGGTCCAGCCGATCAACCTTGAGCAGGTCGAGGGCTTCACAAACATATTCCGGCGGTCCTTCCTCACCGGCATGAGCAACGGCAAGAAATCCTTCTGCCTTTGCCTTTTCGAAAACGCGTGCAAATTTGGAAGGGGGATGACCCATTTCCGAAGAATCAAGACCAACGGCAATGATCCGGTCGCGATAGGGAAGTGCCTCGGCAAGGGTGGCAAAAGCGGCGTCTTCGCTTAGGTGCCGGAGAAAGCTCATAATGAGATTGGAGGTAATACCGTATTTTTCAAGCCCATCGCTCAGCGCCCGGGTGATGCCCGCGATGACCGTTGCGAAAGTAATACCTCGGTCTGTGTGACCTTGCGGGTCGAAAAAAATCTCTACATGGATGACATTCTGCTCGTGCATCTTGGTGAGATAAGCAAATGTCAGGTCGTAAAAATCCTGCTCTTCCAGCAGGACACTCATACCCTGATAATAAATATCCAGAAAATCCTGCAAGTTCGAGAATTGGTAGGCATCCCGGACTTCCTCCACCGTTGCGAATGGAATTTCAACTTTATTACGCCGGGCAAGCGCGAACATCAATTCCGGTTCCAGACTGCCCTCTATATGTAGATGCAACTCTGCTTTCGGCATGTTCCAAATGAATTTTTTTAGGTCATCCATGGATGGATCCATTCAAATCATCTAGTGAAAATATATCTCCGCCGAGGGTGTCAATTCCGGCGGAGATATGTGCTCGCTGAACCAATTTATTTTGGTAGCTGTCCTTCGACGCCTTCTACGTACCAGTTCATGCCAAGAAGGACGCCATCATCAAGTGACTCGCCTTCTTTCGCGCCGACAGAGCCATCCTGTTTGGTAATGGGTCCGGCAAAGGGCATGATCGTGCCAGCTTCGATTCCTTTTCTGGTTTCTTCCGCAAGTGCAACTACGTCAGCAGGTATAGCGTCGTTATAGGGGGCGAGTTCGACCATTCCTGATTTGAGGCCACCCCAAGTGTCTTCAGACTTCCAGCTTCCATCAAGTACCGCTTTTGTCCGCGCGACATAGTACCCATCCCAATTGTCGATAATAGCGGTAAGCTGTGCCTTGGGAGCGAACTTTGTCATATCTGAAGCCTGACCCACGGCCCAGACACCGCGATTTTCAGCAACCTGAAGAGGGGCGGGACTATCCGTGTGTTGCAGGATGATATCTGCGCCCTGATCAATGAGGGCCTTTGCGGCATCACCTTCCTTGCCCGGGTCATACCAGGTATTTACCCACGCAACCTTTACCGTGACATCGGGGTTAACGCTGCGGGCGGCAAGGGTCATCGCATTGATACCGCGAACCACTTCCGGGATCGGAAACGACCCGATATATCCGATGACGTTTGATTTCGTCATTTTCCCGGCAATCTTCCCGACGACATAGCGACCTTCATAGAACCGAGAGGAATAGGTGCTGACGTTGTCTGCCCGTTTATAGCCTGTTGCATGCTCAAACTTTACATCCGGGAACTGCTTGGCGACTTTCAGGGTTGGGTTCATGAAGCCAAAGGAGGTTGTGTAAATCAGTTTATAGCCATCTGCAGCCATCTGCCGGATGACCGGTTCGCTGCTTGATTCCTTGACGCTTTCGACATAGGTCGTTTTGACTTTGTCACCAAATTCATTTTGAACGGCCTGCCGACCCAGTTCATGGCGATAGGTCCAGCCGTGATCGCCGATTGGCCCGACATAGATGAAACCGATTTTATCTTCTGCGGCGGCCGTTCCGCCCATTAGTAATCCGCCAGCCAGTGCGACAGCGCTAACCAGGCCTGAGAGTTGTTTTCGTGTCATTACTTTCTCCTTCTTAAACTGAAAATTTTAGCTTCATGCCGCCGGATGAAAAATCTTGCCTATGCAAGCCGGCGCATGTTTTCGAATTCGGGATTCATCTTTCGATATCAGGACGAGAACTATTATGGTCGCGAGATACGGCAGCATCGAAAGGACTTGTGAGGGTACGTTAAGTCCGGCGGCTTGTGCGTGCAACTGCAAAATGGTAATGCCGCCAAACATATAGGCGCCAACCAGTACCAGCCCGGGTTTCCAGGTTGCAAAGACGATAAGCGCAAGCGCGATCCAACCTCGCCCCGCTGTCATGTTCTCCGCCCACATCGGTGTGTAGGCGAGTGACAGATAAGCGCCGCCGATCCCCGACATTGCACCGCCGAACATAACCGCCAGATAGCGGATTGCGATGACCGGATATCCAATTGAGTGCGCCGCATCATGAGAATCGCCAACGGCACGCAAGACAAGGCCGGCCTTTGTCTTATACAGAAACCAGCTGACAATCGCGACCATGGCAAAAGAGAGATATACCAAGGCATCCTGCGCAAATAAGATGGGCCCGATGAACGGCAGGTCGGACAAACCGGCAATGTTGAGCTTGTTCAGTGCGGAGATAGGTTCACCAACGAATTCCTGACCCATCAATGCACTGAGGCCAACGCCGAAAAGGGTAAGGGCGAGGCCGGTTGCCACCTGGTTCGCCATGAGCGAGAGGGTGAGAACGCCGAAAAGGAATGCCATCACCGCACCGGCGAAAGCCGCCGCACAGACAGCCAGAAAGTAATTCCCTGTCACGAGGGCGGTGATAAATCCGCTGACGGCGCCAACCAGCATCATCCCTTCAACGCCAAGATTGAGTACCCCTGATTTTTCCGTCACGAGTTCGCCGATCCCGGCGAAAACAAGTGGGGTCGCTGCCGTAATAACGGTAAGGATAACCGGCACTATCCAATCAAATCCGCTCATTATGACGTGGCCTTTCTTGCAATATTCAGACGGAACCGATAGTGGACGAGCACATCGCAGGCAAGCAGGAAGAAGAGCACCATTCCCTGAAACACACCAGTGACGGCAACCGGTAAGCCGAGATTAATCTGCGCGGTCTCGCCACCGAGATAGGTGAGTGCCATCAGCAGGCCCGCGAAGAAAATGCCGACAGGGTGAAGCCGACCGAGGAAGGCCACGATAATCGCCGTGAAGCCATATCCCGGCGAGATGGAAGGAACAACCTGATCGATTGGGCCGCTTACCTCCGACAGTCCGGCAATGCCTGAGAGGGCGCCGGCAAAAAGAAGCGTGAACCAGATAATTTTCTTCTGGCTGAAACCGGCATATCCACCGGCGCGCGGTGCCTCCCCGATGACCTTTATCTGAAAGCCAATAAGGGTGCGCGCCATCATGATCCATGCACCGAAAACAGCGAACAGTGCCAAAAGGGTGCCGAAGTGCATTCTCGTGCCTGATATCAGAATGGGCATGTCCGCACTTTCACTGAAAGTTTGGGATTCAGGAAAGTTGAAGCCTGCCGGGTCTCGCCATGGCCCGTGGATCAACAGAGATAGAAGCAGAAGTGCTACATAGACCAGCATCAGGCTGGTCAGAATTTCATTAGCGTTAAAGCGGGTTTTAAAGAACGCGGGGATCGCGGCCCAGGCGGCGCCCCCCAAGGCTCCCATGATAATCATCGCAGGAAGTAGAAAAACGCTGTCGGTTTCAGGAAAATAGATAAAAAGGCTACTGCCCACGATTGCTCCCATCGTGAGTTGTCCTTCCGCGCCGATATTCCAGACATTTGCGCGAAAGCCGACTGACAATCCGATTGCGCATAATATCAGCGGTGTTGCTTTAACGAATAACTCGGAGAATTCATATTGCGTATCAAGTGGAGCAATGAAGAATTGGTACAGCGCCTCGATCGGATTGACCCCAAGCGATTCAAACAGCACGATACTGGTCAGCACCGTCAGAACAAGGGCAATAATCGGGGTCAAATAGACCATCGACTTCGAGTATTCGGCCCTTTTTTCAATTTTAAGCAACATCGGAGACCCCCTCAGTTTCACCCATGCCATGGGTGCCCCCCATCAGGAGCCCGATTTCCTCAATTGTTATTTCGCTCAATTCCCGCCCGACGGACAGACGGCCTTCCGCGATGACGGCAATTCTGTCGCTAATCGCGAAGAGCTCATCTAAATCCTGACTGACCACAAGCACGGCCGCGCCATTCTCGGCAAGATCAATAAGCGTCTGATGGATGAAGGCCGCAGCCCCGGCGTCAACACCCCAGGTCGGGTGGGCGACAATGATAACATTCGGTTGTTGCAGGACTTCACGTCCGACAATGAATTTCTGTAGATTTCCACCTGAAAGGCTGTTGGCTGTATGATAGATTCCAGGAGTTCGGACATCAAATTTCTGCACGATATCCGAGGCATAATCGGATGTGCCCCCATT
Source organism: Sneathiella sp. HT1-7 (assembly GCF_020731145.1). Lineage (GTDB taxonomy): Bacteria > Pseudomonadota > Alphaproteobacteria > Sneathiellales > Sneathiellaceae > Sneathiella. Next base: position 278,749 of record NZ_JAJFZN010000002.1, read on the forward strand.
ATTAATAAAGCCGCCATTCAACAGAGACATGCGACGAAATCCGCTTAAAAAGGCGTTTTCTGTCAACATCATTTCAGGCACCGAGCCATGACCCAGCCGATCTTCGGGGACGAAAGCGAGGCCGAGATCGCGCCGCGAGTTCGGACCGAGTTGACCGACTGCCTTATCATCTAATGCAATGGTTTCCGCATCACGGCATGTGGTTTCTCCGCTTAAGGCCGCGAGAAGTTCAATCTGACCATTTCCGGCAACACCCGCGATGCCCAGAATTTCGCCACCGCGAACATCGAAGTTAATGGCGCTAAGGTTGATCCCAAATTCCACATCTGCGTCAATTGAAAGATTGCGGACCTTCAGCCGGATTGGACCCTTCTTCGATGTTTCATGATGTTCAGGCGCTTGAAGGTTCGTGCCGATCATCATCTCTGCAAGGCTTTTTGCGGTTTCCTGGGTTGGATCGCATTCGCTGATATATTTGCCGCCGCGGAGGATAGTTGCCTTGTGGCAGAGCGCCTTTATTTCATCGAGCTTGTGACTGATATAGAGAATGGAGACGCCCTCTTCAGACAGTCGGCGAAGAGTTTCAAACATCTTCTCGGCCTCCTGCGGAGTAAGGACAGAGGTCGGCTCATCCATAATCAGGAGTTTTGGTTTTTGCAACAAGCAGCGGACAATTTCAATGCGCTGCTTCTCACCGACCGAAAGCGTATGGACTTGGCGGTTTGGCTCAAGCGGTAGCCCATAGCTGTTGGAGACTTCGATAATATTTTGTTCGAGAGCCTTCATGTTTTGACGACCAGACATACCCAGAGCAATATTCTCGGTGACAGTCATGGCCTCGAACAAAGAAAAGTGCTGAAAAACCATTCCGATACCGGTTTTGCGGGCGCTATGGGGGTTGGCTATGGAGACGGGAGCACCAGCCCAGATAATGTCACCTTCATCTGCCTGAAGAACACCGTATATAATTTTGACAAGTGTGCTTTTCCCCGCGCCATTCTCCCCGAGCAGCGCATGAATTTCGCCCGGCATGATTTTAAGATCGATATGATCATTGGCAAGGCATCCGGGATAGGCCTTAGTTATGCCGCGCAATTCAAGCTGCGGCGTTACCCCCTCGTTTCCACTCATTTTACTATCCCCGAAATTGTAGGCTCCCTCATATTTGCCGTATCTTCCGTCGTTGTTTCTATCTGGTAAAGCTTTTTCAAGATGAGCTGTTTGCCTCGTTCCGATTGCGTGGCGATATACGCGCCCGTGTTTGCTGATGGCGCCGTAAAAGATCTGTCGCAATACTAAGGGCAATTTCCACCGGGCGTTTTCCGCCGAGTTCCTCGATCCCGATCGGGCATGTTATGCGGGAAATCGCTATGCGATCAAACCCCCGCACAGCCAATCGTTTTTCAAACTTGGACTTTTTGGTTTTTGATCCGATCAAACCGATAAAAGCGGCATCCTCTTTAGTCGACAGTAATTTTTCGCAGATTTCAAGATCGAGCTGGTGGCTATGTGTCATGACGAGGAAATAACTTCCTGCCGGACAGTCGGCTATTGCACTGGCTTCACTTTCCGTAACGACTTTAAGGATGTTTTTCGGAATTTCCGCCGGAAACTCTGATGCACGTGAATCGATCCATTTAATCTGGCAGGGAAGGGGAGTGAGTGCGGTAATTAACGCCCGGCCGACATGACCGGCACCGAATACCGTGACGTTAAATTCTGCATCATGAAGTGACTGAACGAGTGTAAAGTCGGTATTGTGGGATTGCCGGTTTTCAACAATTTCTGTCCCCGGCGAATTGAGCTGCCGTTCAATCGCGGCCTGCAATGGCTTATTCAGGTATATCAGACTGTCGCTTTCACTAACAATCTGATGGCGGCATTCAGTCTCTGACCAGTAAAGCAAAATGGTCGATTTCTCTTTATTTTCATTTAACTGGTTAATTAATATTAATGCGTCATTTTCCTGAAGCTTGTACAGTAGCAACTCAACATAGCCGCCGCAGCATTGCGCAAGTTCCGGCCCAAGCGGCAGCTCATGTATTTCGGAAGATTTGGTTTCATTACTTAGGAGGTCGCGGGCCTTTTCAATGGCAGTATACTCAAGTCTCCCGCCACCAATAGTACCGATACATCTTGTTGTGGTGATCAGCATATTCGCACCAGTATCGCGTGGTGTTGATCCTTTGATCCGTCCGACAGTAACCAGAACAGCGGCGCCGTCACGATCCGGACAATAAGCTTCAGCTATTTCTGACCAGTTGCTCATTGAGCCGCTTCCGTCAGTTTATGCGTCTTTGCGGTTTCTGAAATATTCTGGACTGCCATCAAGACCCTTTCCGGCGTCGCTGGTGCATTCAACTCCGGATAGAAGCGGTAATCCGTGACACTGGATATCGCATCGGCAATCGCATTAAAGGCGGAGATGGCGAGCATTAGCGGTGGTTCTCCCACTGCTTTTGAGCGGAAAATCGTTTCTTCGACATTCTCGCCCTGTTCAAATATCTTCATATTAAAGATAGCGGGGCGGTCACTGCATGCGGGGATTTTGTAGGTCGACGGGGCATGGGTTTTCAAGATGCCCTTGTCATCATAATAAAGCTCCTCCGTCGTCAGCCAGCCCATCCCCTGAATATAGCCGCCCTCAATCTGACCAAGATCAATCGCCGGATTGAGGCTCTTGCCCGCATCATGAAGGATATCGACCGCAACAACTTTGTTTTCCCCTGTCAGTGTATCAATGATCACCTCTGATACGGCGGCGCCATAGGCGAAATAATAGAAGGGGCGCCCACTTAATGTTTCCGCGTCGTAGTGAATTTTTGGAGTGCTATAAAAGCCAGTAGAGGAGAGTGATATACGGCTCATATAAGCAAGTTGCACCAGATCTCGGAAGGAAACAACATGCTTTCCTATACGAATGCGGTTCGGTAGGAATGTAATTTCTGAAAGCTTCACGCCATAATACTCAGCCGCGAATTTTGCCAACCGTTCCTTGATCGCAATGGCGGCGGCTTCTGCGGCCTTTCCGTTAATATCCGCGCCGGAGGAAGCGGCGGTTGCGGATGTATTCGGCACTTTATCGGTACGTGTTGCCGTTATTTTTACCCGCTCAATATCAATCTGGAGAACTTCCGCAACCACCTGCGCGACCTTGATATAGAGACCTTGCCCCATTTCTATGCCGCCATGATTGATCATCACGCTGCCGTCCGTGTAGACATGTAGCAATGCGCCAGCCTGATTTAAATGAGTGGCGGTGAAGGAAATGCCGAATTTCACTGGGGTGAGAGAAATCCCCTTTTTGAGATAAGGACTGGCTTTGTTAAAGGCACGGATTGCTTCGCGGCGTGCGGCGTAGTCAGAGCTCTTTTCAAGCTCGGCAATTATCTCCGGCGCGATGTTATCTTCAACAGTCATTTGATAGGGCGTGACATTGCGCGATTTTTTGCCATAGAGGTTAGCTTTTCGAACGTCAATTGGGTCCTTGCCAAGGTAGCAGGCGATTGCGTCCATCATCCGCTCCGGTGCGAGCATTCCTTGCGGGCCGCCGAAACCACGGAACGCGGTGTTGGAAACCGTGTGGGTTTTGCAGCGGTGGGAGATTATCGTCACATTTTCAAAATAATAACAATTATCCGCATGGAACATCGCACGATCATTGATAGAGGCTGATAAATCTGCGGACCGTCCACAACGGGAGGCAAAGATAAACTCTGCGCCGCTGACGCGCCCGTTATCATCAAAGCCCATTTCAACAGTCACGACAAAATCATGCCGCTTGCCGGTCATAATCATGTCGTCGTCCCGGTCTAGGCGAATTTTCGCGGGACGCCCCGTCAGCTTTGTCGTGAGGCCAGCAATGGCCGCAAACCAGGCACCTTGAGTTTCCTTACCGCCAAAGCCGCCCCCCACGCGCCGAACCTCGACGGTGACGGCGTGATCTGACAAGTTCAGGAATTTTGCGACATTATGCTGTACTTCTGTCGGATGTTGAGTTGAGGAATAAATGAAAATATCACCGTCCTCTCCCGGCAGGGCCAGGGCAACGTGACCCTCCAGATAAAAATGGTCCTGACCGCCGATTTCAAATCGCTGCGTAAGGCGGTGTTTTGCCGCCTTTATCGATGCGGACGCATCACCGCGCCGGATTTCCCGCGTTGGCAGAACGAAGGAGTTGGCGGCCATCGCCTGTTCAACAGTGACAATCGCGGGCAGTTCTTCATACTCAATAATGGCGAGCTTTGCCGCCGCTCGCGCTTGATCGAGCGTTTCGGCCGCCACGGCAAAAAGAGATTGCCCAGCATACTCGACAATTTCTTCCGCGAATACCGGATCATCACCCGCAATGGGGGAGGCATCATTGATCCCCGGCACATCATCCGCCGTTAGCACGACAACGACACCCGGTGCTCGTCGCACAGCCGAAACATCCAACTTCAGGATTTTTGCATGGGCCTTCTCGCTTTGGGCAATATAAAGGTTCAAGAGGTCTTTTGGCTCGGCAATGTCATCAATATAGAGAGCCTCGCCGGCGACCTGCTTCGCGGCGCTATCGTGGTGTCTGGGCGCATGAACCGTGCCCCTGATTACATTCCGGCTGAGTGGCGGGTTACGCACAGGCGAACCCTCCTTCTCCAAGCAGTCGCGTGGGAACCTCAGGCGTCGATGTTTCAACATAGAATTTGCGAAGCAGATTTTGTGCGGCGAGCATCCGATATTGATTGCTGGCCCGCATATCGGAGAGCGGCTGATAGTCCTCCTCCATTAGAGGCAAGGTGTCTGAAATCGTAGTTTCGTTCCAAGTCTGACCGATAATTGCCTTTTCCGTGAGATGCGCACGCTTCGGGATGCCAGCCATGCCACCATAGCAAATTCGAATATCTTCGACAGTATCTCCCTTAAGAGTGAGATGAAAGGCCGCGCAAACGGCTGAGATATCCTGATCAAACCGCTTGGAGATTTTATAAGTTGCAAATTTCGCATCTACCTTCGGGAGAGGGACGGTAACCGCCTCGACAAATTCTCCGGGTTTCAAATCCTGATTGCCATAGTCGATAAAGAAGTCTTCAATCGGAATATCGCGCGGGCCATCTTTGGAGCGCAAATGAAGCCTTGCATTCAACACGATCAAGGCGGGTGGCGTATCTCCGATGGGTGAGCCATTGGCAATGTTGCCGCCAATGGTGCCGCTGTTGCGGATTTGGGTTGACGCAATGCGGCGGATCAACTCCCCAAAGTCGGGGTAAAGCTCTGCAAGTGGGGCCCATGCATCACTATAGGTTACGCTTGCGCCGAGTTTCAGACCACCTTCCTGCGTCTCAATTTCTTTCAGTTCTTGAATCTGCCCAAGATAGATAACCGTCGTCAATTCCCGGTGTTGTTTCGTGATCCAGAGGCCGACATCCGTTGCCCCGGATAGAAGGATTGCATCCGGATAACGGGCAAGAACATCGATTAATTCGTCAACCGTCTTCGGTGCAAAGTAATGACGATCAAGCCATGTCAGGTGAAGTCCGGAATCTTTTTTTAGTGCCGCAAGCAGCGCGGAGGTTGCTGTCATCTCAGTATGGAACCTGTCCTTTTCGCTCGATTGAGCAACCGCAACTGCGGCATCAACGATTGTTCCGTAGCCAGTGCAACGACAGAGATTGCCCGCCAAAACATCATTGATATGGGATCTGTCGGTTTTCGGGGTCGAATGCATTTCGGCAAAGAGGGACATGATAAAGCCGGGCGTGCAGAAGCCGCATTGTGTTCCATTGGCATCCACCAGCGCCTTTTGTACCGGATGCAGGGCGCCGTCTTTTTCCTTCAGATCTTCAACAGTGATGAGTTCCTTGCCATCAAGGGTAGGGAGGAACTGAATGCAGGCATTGACGGCCTGATATTTAAGTTTTCCATTAACCAATTCACCGAGAACGACAGTGCAGGCTCCGCAGTCCCCTTCGGCGCAGCCCTCTTTCGTGCCGGTCAGTGCTTTCTCATACCGAAGATAGTTCAGTACCGTTTTCGTCGGATCGATATTCTCCAACTCGACAATTTCACCCCGGTGAACATATCTTACTTTTTGGCGCATGGGAGATGTCCAATCGTGCGTTTTGCCATCATATCATTTCTTCCCATCGCCTTTAACTTCCCCGATAGGTGGAGTAACCATAGGGGGAGATAAGCAGAGGAACGTGATAATGCGCCTCCGTGTCGGCTATGCCAAACCGGAGAACCACCTCATTAAGAAACTTTGGTTCTGGTAGGGCAATGTCTTGGCGGTCAAAGTAATCCCCGGCATGGAAATGAAGCTCAAACTCCCCTTTAGAAAAGGAGTCTCCTTCGATAAGGGGGGCATCGCACCGCCCATCGGCGTTCGTATGAGTTGTTTTGATCAGCTTCCACTCATTGCCAGCTTGCCGATAAAGCTCAACCCTAATTCCCTCCCCGGGGGTTCCGGCGGCAGTATCGAGAACATGCGTTGTCAGTTTGCCCATAGCTGTCCTTAAAGAATGGCTTCTGCCCTGCTCCTCCGCAGAACAGTCAAAACTTTGCATTACACAATCTCGATTGTCCACATAATTTATTATTTTTGTATACAATAATTTTCTATATTGTATAAATATGGGGAGGGAATTTAAAAGATTTAAGGAAAACAAATGAGCCGGACTGCCCCAACAGCCGCTTTGACCGAAAGCAATAGTGACTCTCGCAAAACCTCTCAAAATGATCATATTTATGAGGAGATGCTAGACGCCATTCTGGAGCAACGCCTTGCTCCCGGCACCAAGCTCTCCGAAGATACTTTGGGCGAAATATTCGGTGTCAGCCGGACGGTGATCCGCACCGTTTTGCAGCGCCTCTCTCATGAGCGTATTGTTCGAATTCAGCCTAATCGGGGAGCCTTTGTTTCGGAGCCGTCTCCGGAAGAAGCAAGAGAAGTTTTGCAGGCGCGACGCTTGATCGAGGAGGGGATTATTCGTGCGGCCGTTCGTAAACAATCTCCGGCGGATATAAAGGACCTTAAGTGTGCCATTGCCGAAGAACGTCTCAGTCTTGAGACGGGAGATCATGAGGCCTGGGTTCGTTTGTCTGGTGACTTCCATTTGAAGCTGGCGGAGATTGCGGGCAATCAAACGCTGTCGGCATTTTTAAGAGAGCTTGTTTCACGTACCTCCCTTATTATTGTCCAATATCAAAAGGGTACGCTTTCACCTTGTAGCTGCGATGAGCATGCGGAAATAATCAAGGCCATCGCCGCGCAGGATGAAGATCGCGCGATTGCGCTTATGAATGCGCATTTGCAGGCCTGTGAAGATCAACTAAATCTTCGTGAAAATGATACAAAGGCGGATCTCTATTCAATTTTTTCAAAACCCGTTAAAACAGGCGGAAAATCACGGGGTGCAATGTGAATGAGGCGCAGGAATATCCTCGTGATTTGATAGGATACGGGCGAACTCCACCTGATCCGAAGTGGCCGGGAAATGCCCGCGTTGCCGTTCAATTTGTCCTGAATTACGAGGAAGGCGGGGAGAACTGCATTTTGCACGGGGATGATGCGTCCGAATCATTTTTATCCGAAATTATCGGTGCTGATCCCTTGCCCGGAAAACGCCACGTCAGTATGGAATCGCTCTATGAATACGGCAGTCGTGCGGGCGTTTGGCGGATACTGAAACTGTTCGAAAAGTATGACGTGCCATTGACCATATTTGGCGTTGCCATGGCGCTGGAACGAAACCCGAATGTGACCCGCGCATTCGTCGATCTCGGTCATGAGATTTGCAGCCATGGTTATCGTTGGATTAATTATCAGGATGTGCCGGAAGCGGTAGAGCGCGTGCATATGCAAAAAGCAATTGAGATTATTGAACGCATGACCGGAGAGCGTCCTCTTGGGTGGTATACGGGGCGCACAAGTCCGAACACCAGCCGTCTTGTCGCGGAAGAAGGTGGCTTTCTTTATGATGCCGATGCCTATGACGATGATTTGCCCTACTGGAATTATGAGGCCGGGCGTCATCAATTGGTAATCCCCTATACGCTTGATGCGAACGACATGCGCTTTGCATCTCCGCAGGGCTTTAACAGTGGGGATCAATTCTATGCCTATCTAAAAGATAGTTTTGATACTTTATATGAGGAAGGGGAGGCGAGCCCTAAGATGATGTCAATCGGCTTGCATTGCCGTATTGTCGGGCGGCCAGGGCGGATTGCGGCGCTGAAGCGGTTTATCGAATACGCCCGCGGGCATGACGCGGTCTGGTTCTGTCGCCGTATTGACATCGCTCGGCACTGGCATGAACATCATTCGCCATCCCAGGAAAAAAATCAGCTGTGACCAAATTTCGATCATTGCCCAGAAAAATGAACTGCGTTCAATTTATTGAAATTTTTGGTGGGGTTTATGAGCATTCCCCATGGGTGGCGGAACGTGCCTGGGCCGCAGGTATTTCCGACAAGCATGATGAAATTGAAGAAATGGCCCGCCTGATGGCAGCAATTGTCGCGGCGGCAAGCGAGGAAGAGAAACGCGCGCTCATTCACGCGCATCCGGATCTCGCAGGTAAGGCTGCTGTGCAAGGGGAATTAACAGCGGCCTCCACGTCTGAACAGGCAGGGGCCGGGTTGGATAATTGCTCACCCGAGGAATTCGAGGCAATTCAGAATTATAATGCGGCCTATAAGAAAAAATTTGGCTTTCCCTTTATCATGGCGGTGAAGAATAGCAATCGCCATAAAATCATTGCCGGATTTAAAGCGCGGCTTCAAAATTCGCAAGAAGAAGAGTTTGCCACTGCCCTTGCGGAAATAGACAAGATTGCCCGATTTCGTCTGGCCGAGCTATAGAATTGGGGTCTTCGGATCGCATATGGAGAAATAAATGAGTTTACCAACCGATGATGTTGCCAGCTTCATCCAGAAGTATATCGACCTTGCCTCGTCGCGTCTTGGGGCGGAAGTGATCTTTGCAACGGATGATTTTTTTGCGGATAAATCCCGGCTGATCGATCCGGCGGCGCCGGTATTTATCGCCGATAAATATGATGAAAACGGCAAGTGGATGGATGGCTGGGAAAGCCGCCGCAAACGTGGGGAGGGATATGATCACTGCATTGTTCGTCTTGGCCTGCCGGGTGTGATTTATGGTGTCGATATTGACACCAGCCACTTTACGGGAAATTTTCCGCCCTCTGCGTCCATCGATGCTTGTCTAGTGGTGGGGGAGCCAGGTTCTGATACGGAATGGACGGAAATCCTCCCCGCCGTCGGTTTGGAAGGCGATAGCCATCATGCGCATGCGGTTTCGAATTCCCGAACCTGGAGCCATTTGCGACTCAACATATACCCTGATGGCGGTGTCGCCCGACTTCGCGTCTATGGGCAGGTCCAATGTAATTGGGATCAGCGTGATCCGGATGAGATGATTGATCTTGCGGCGCTGATCAATGGCGGGCGCGGCATTGCCGCAAGCGATGAACATTATGGCACACCATCGCAAATTCTCGCACCAGGGCGCGGGATCAATATGGGCGATGGTTGGGAGACACGTCGACGGCGAGAGCCCGGCAATGACTGGGCGTTGATTGCTTTAGGTCATCCCGGGGTTATTTCGAAAATCGAAGTCGATACGGCACATTTTAAGGGAAATTATCCTGATCGATGCTCAATTCAGGCGGCGTTGGTATCAGGCGGAACGGACCAATCACTCGTCACGCAAAGCATGTTCTGGAAGACGCTGCTGCCAGAACAGAAGCTTGAAATGGATGCAATCCACAGCTTTGAAAAAGAGGTGGCAGATATTGGCCCTGTGAGTCATGTCCGGCTTAACATTATTCCCGATGGCGGGGTCAGCCGTCTGAGGCTTTATGGGCATATTAGCCGGGACGTAAAATGACCATCAAGATAGAACCGTTGACGAGGGAGGCTTTTGCGCCTTTCGGTGATGTGATCGAGACTGATGGTGCGGAAAATTTTACAATCAATAATGGATCAACGACCCGCTTTCACGACCTCGCGAAAATAGAGACTGATACCGGCGGGCACGTTCTGGTAAATATCTTTCGCGCAGCCCCGCTTGAATATCCGCTGAACATTCGTTTGGTAGAGCGGCACCCGAGAGGAAGTCAGGCTTTTATTCCGCTCAACAATCGGCCCTATCTCGTTCTGGTTGCTCCGAAAGGGGAGCAAGTTCGACCGGATGACTTGCGGCTATTTCGAGCGGAGGGGTATCAGGGGGTCAATTATCGCGCTGGTACGTGGCATCATCCGGTCATGGCACTAGAGGAGGTCAGTGATTTTCTGGTGATCGACCGGGGTGGAGACGGCGCCAATTGCGATGAGATCTATTTTGAAAATCCAAACCTGATCCTTGCTTTATAGCTTGCTCCGATAGTGATAGCGGTAGAGCACTTCACGAAAACCGATACGGCTCCAGAATTCCCGTGCAGCTTTATTTTCTGTCACAACTTGAAGATACGCCATTGTGACACCTGACTTTTTAGCCGTATGGAGCATATGCCGCGCAATGCGCGCGGCAAAACCCCGTCGGCGAAAACTTGGGTGGGTCGCAAACTCGAAAAGGCCAAGATAGTTCTTGGATTGAACCCCCATACCGCAGGCGACGATTTCTTTCCCGCGCAGAATGGCGATGGCCTGAATGTCGAAATTAATCAAGGACAGCATTTCGCAAAAAATGTCCTGTTTCGCCATATCCTGCCCCGTTAGCGCGGCAACGCCATTCAACCAGACTGCCGAGTTGGAGTCATATATGATGAGATCCTCGCCAGTGTCAGCGTGAATATCATTCTCAAGTGTCTGCATGCGCACCTCTGTCTCACCGAAGGAGCCATAGTCCCGCGCCGCTAGCATATCATCTAACCCTTCATTGGCGAGCGGAGTCAGGCGAAAATGGCAGGGTTGTTCTTCTTTTGCATAGGCCGCTTCGCAGTGATCTATTTTTTCGATCAGCGGTAGCTCCCCTTGCGATACAACATTGACCGAATTGGCGCGACGTGTATGGTTTCGCGCAAACCGCAAGTGCCAACCGTCATAGATTTCGGTTTTGAGCGCCGGGATGGCGGAAAGGGAATGGGCTTCTATTTCAGCAATCCGATGTAACATAAGACGCCATAAAGTTTATTTGAGTTGGTATTCCTGAGAGGACCCAGAATAGTTACCCATACTGCCACAGGAGCATTGGTCTGCCCATGAGTTCTTTTTTCAAGCCGCTGAAAGTTCGCCTGATGGCGACGTGTGTGCTGGGAATGATCTTGATCACAGTATTGTTTTTGCGGTTCGTTGATCTGCGCCCCGAGGTGTCGCCAGATTTCTTCTTTAGCTCAAATGATCCAGAGCTTGCTCAGTCTGCAGCCATTCATGATCTCTTTCCTTCTGATGAATTCCTGATTATCAGCGTTGCTGGACGAGATATTTTTTCTCCTCGATATTATGCGCGGCTAATAAATTTGTCGGAGGATCTTGCCAAGATCCATGGAATAACTCGCCTGATAAGCGTTGCCACAGGCCCAGAGGACGTCAAGGCGGCAAGCGAAAGCCCCTTTTGGCGACCGCTTCTAATCGGCGAAGATAACAGTGCTACATTGATTATTGCCTTTGTCGGTACAAATTCCCCTAATGGTCTGATTGGCGAGATTGAGGCAGCATCAGCGCTCTTCAACGACGGAGACGCGTTTCATATTCGTTTGTCCGGGATGCCCTACATTGTCGAGCAAATACGTCGAAGCTTGATATATGATCTGCAAGTTTTCAGCACAGCATCACTAGTTATTTTTGTCTTCATCCTGTTGATCGTTTTCCGCTCACCGGTGATTGCGCTGGGGGGCTGTGTGAGCGGTATTACTGCTATATTTCTGACTCTGTTGATCTTGCAATTGCTCGGTCAGTCCATCGGTATTCTGACGGCAAATCTCGCCATTATTGTTTTTGTGCTGGTTCAGTCCCAGGCGATTTATTTGACGGCTAATTGGCGGCAAGTAAGTGATCTGGGGGAGCTTGATGCAGTAAGGTATGCCGTTTCGCAGACTTTCCGTGCGTCCTTCTGGTGTATGGTGACGACGCTTCTGGGCTTTGCCGCCCTCCTCAATGTAGCAGCGGAGCCATTGAGCCAGCTTGGAGCTGGGGGCATCGTTGGCTCTTTTGCGGCGCTTCTGTGTTGCTATCTGATCTATCCCGCATTCTTACTCTTCGCGGTCAGGCGATCGACGGAAAAACATGCTGCGAGCGACATTGCAAATAGAAAACCAATAGTTGTCATTCGATACGGAATTGGCGCCTGTTTGATATTGATTGCAGTTGCCTCTGTGCCGGGTCTTTTTCGGTTGAATACCGATCCGAGCCTTCTAAACTATTTTGAGAAAGATTCCGACCTTTTTGAAGGGTTGGCTTTTGTTGATCGAAACGGGGGGAGTAGTCCGCTGAAGCTCGTTGTTCGTCTGAAAGATGGCGGCAGGCTCGACACCGAAGCAGGTTATGAGGCCATGTGGAACTTGCATAACGACTTGCTGGCGGAGAAAAATGTCGGCACTGTCATTTCCCTTCCGGCGCTATTGGCGGAGGCCAACTCACATCCGTTGGCCTTTTTGCTGCCATGGCGGGAAATCGTGAGCCTTTTGTCCCTTGGCATTAATGATAACGTAGCGGATAATTTCCTGAATGATGACCGGAACCAGACATTATATCTACTTAGAATGAAAGAAACGTCACGGAACGAGTCTCGCAATACGGTTACACAGCGTCTTCAGGAAATTGTTGCGGCGGCGGGGTTTGAATCGGCCTTGACCGGAGGGGTCTATGCACTACAGGGACGCCTCTCCGATCTTGTGACGCGGAGCCTTATTACCGGAACATCCATGTTGCTTTTGTTGTTTGGGCTGATTGCCTGGATAGTTAGCCGGAGTTGGCAGGTGGCGCTCGCGATGATCCTGACGGCCGCGCTCATCCCCTTGACAGTGCTGGGCAGCGCGGGTTGGTTTAACGTGCCGGTGGATGTTATTTCCGCTCCCGCAGTTAGTGTCTGCTTCGGCATTGCTGTGGATGCGTTGATCCATCTGGCCTTGGCACTTCGGCGAGATGGGTTTCCCGGAAAAGGTGCGGCGGCGATCACGCGAGCACTACAGGAACAATCAGTGGGCATTGTGACGTCCAGCGGTATCATTGCGATTGGTTTCCTGATCTTTTCAATCTCAGCTTTTCCGCCGACCGTTCGGTTCGGCGGCGAGATTGTTTTGGGCGCTCTTTTCGCAGGGGCGGCAACTCTCACTCTTTTCCCATTGTTGGCGAGATTTCTCACTAGAGGAACGAGAGTTGAATGAGCATTGATTTTACAAAAACCGGTTTGCCGGTTGTCGATATTCTGGAGGATGTCGCATCGGCGTTGGAAAATTCTCCGTCGGCCATTCTGGAGGCTGCGCCCGGTGCGGGTAAGACGACGCTGGTGCCGCTCTATTTGCTGCAAAAGGGATTAGTCGGCAGTCAAAAAGTTATCATGCTGGAACCGCGCCGTCTCGCGGCCCGCGCAGCGGCGCGCCGAATGGCGGACCTTCTAGGTGAAGACGTTGGGAAGACGGTTGGTTATCGCGTGCGACTCGATAGCAAGGTCAGCCACCAGACACGGATCGAGGTGGTGACGGAAGGGATATTGACCCGGCGCCTGCAATCTGATCCGGAACTCGCGGGCGTTGGGCTGATTATTTTCGATGAGTTCCATGAACGCAGCCTGCAGACTGATCTGGGTCTCGCTCTGGCGCGACAGGTTCAGGAAGTTTTGCGCGACGATCTGAAGTTACTCTTGATGTCCGCCACGATTGAAGGTGAGCGTCTATCCAATGCCTTGAGTGGCGCACCTGTGATCAAGAGCGAAGGCCGTCAGTTTCCGGTTGAAACAAGGTTTTTGGAGCGGCCTTCTACCAAACGAGTTGAGCAAACTGTAGCGGCGGTCATTGAAGATGCAACGCAGCAAGATGAAGGCGATATTCTTGTCTTCCTGCCCGGCGCTGGGGAGATCAAACGAACAGAGAAGTTGTTAGCAGGATCAGCCAAGCTGAAAGACTCGCTGGTTATGCCGCTTTATGGCAATTTGCCCGCCCGGGAACAGGACCGAGCCATTCAGCCTGACCCGGAGGGAAGACGAAAAATAGTTCTATCGACGGATATTACGGAAACAAGCCTCACTATTGAAGGGGTGAAAATTGTTATCGACGCGGGTTTGGCCCGTAATCCCATGTTTGATCCAAATAGCGGAATGACGGCGCTGGTAACCCGGCGCGTCAGCCGCGCATCGGCGGATCAGCGCCGGGGTCGTGCCGGCCGGTTGGGACCGGGAATATGCTATCGCCTCTGGACGGCGGCGGAGGATCGGGGGCTGATTGATTTTACCTCCCCCGAGATCATGAATGCGGATTTGAGCTCACTTGTTCTGGAGCTTGCTAATTGGGGTGTAAAGGACGTTACGGAGCTATATTGGATGGATGCTCCGCCGCCCGGGCCTTGGGCGCAGGGTCAGGATCTGCTTCGTGCACTTGGCGCCCTTGATGAGGAGGGGAAGATCACTGCACTGGGGCAGGAAATCGTTAAGTTACCACTCCACCCTCGGCTTGCTGGTATGCTTTTGTGCGCTCAGGATATTAACGCTGAGGCTCTCGCTGCCGATATCGCGGCACTCCTTTCGGAAAGAGATATTATGCAGCGTGATCGTGAATTCCCTAATTCCGACATTCGCGCGCGTCTGGAAATTCTCGAAGAGGTAAGGAGAGGCAATGCAAAAAAAGGAAGTTTTGGTTCTTCTCAGCAGGTTTTGCGCGTGAGTAAGGATCTGACCCGAAGACTTTCTATCAAAGATGCTGGAAGAGAAATCGGACTTGCCGGACAATTGCTTGCTTTCGCCTATCCTGACCGCATTGGTGAATTGCGAGAGGGGAGTGAAGTGCAATATCGCCTTAGCGGAGGGCGCGGCGCGCGCCTCGCAGAGAATGACAGTCTTAAAGGAGAGCCCTACATAGTCATCGCTGAGTTGGATGGGAGGGGAAGAGATGCGCGAGTTGATCTTGCCGCGCCGATTACGTCCGAGGAAATCGAGGACAATTTCGCGGATCAGATTGTATCCGTGCGCCGGGTTTACTGGGACGAAAAGAAAGAGCGGGTTATCGCCGTTGAAGAGCGAAAGCTAGGGGCTTTGATGTTGGAAAGCCAGCGTATCAAGAATCCTGCGCCGGAAGAAATATCTACGGCTCTACTGAATGCCATACTTGGAAGGGGGTTGAAGGTCCTCCCGTGGAGTTCTGAAAGCAAATCCTTTATCGACCGTGTCAATTTCGCACGGCATCATGATCCGGAGGGCGGCTGGCCGGATTTATCCCCAGAGGAGCTGGAGGAAACGCTAGATATATGGCTCTTACCCTATCTTGCCGGGCTAACATCCCTTGCAGATATAAAGCAGTTAAACCTGCTGGAGATACTCAAAAACTATTTAAGCTGGGAACAGCTGACGCATCTGGAAAATTTCGCCCCCGCAACGATCAGGGTGCCGAGCGGCTCTGATATTCGCCTTGATTATTCGAATCCAGATACGCCGGTTCTTGCCGTGCGCCTGCAGGAGGTTTTTGGCCTGAGCGATGTTCCAAAGCTGGCGGAGGGACGTGTTGCGGTGTCCGTTCATTTACTGTCCCCAGCGCGACGGCCGGTTCAGATTACGCAGGATCTGGCAAGCTTCTGGCAAAAAACCTATTTGGAGGTGAAAAAGGATTTGAAAGGCCGATATCCTAAACACTACTGGCCCGATGATCCGATGCAGGCCGAAGCAACCCATCGCGCAAAGCCGCGCAAAGCATAGTTTGATATTCTGATCAGATGGCCGCGAGGCAGGCGATCAATATAAAGATTTCCGCCACCTGCTGAATGGCACCCACTACATCTCCTGTTTGCCCACCGATCTGGCGTTTTGCTATCATACCCATCAAGCTGGCACCGATAATCCCGGCCATGAGGGCAATAGCTCCGAGTTGCGGCCCGAGAATAAAAATAGCAATAAGGATACAGATAATTGTGCTGACCAGCGGTGCCTTCATATCTGGCCTTCCTACGCCATGTCCAAGCCCATCCTCTCGCGCGGCGGGCATAAGATAAAGTGCCCATGTCATCAGACCCCGACTAAGCGCAGCGGCCACTATTAATAAGGAAAAGCCAAAGAGCGGATCGGGCATGCCGCCAAGAACAGCAATTTTCAGGCCGATAAAAAGGATAAGAGCCACAACGGCATAGGTGCCGACGCGACTGTCCCGCATGATCGCCAGCTTTTTCTCTTTATCTGCTCCGCCGCCGAAACCATCCGCAACGTCTCCGATCGCATCTTCATGCAATGCGCCAGTGACGATGATCTGTGCGCCCACCGCGAGGATAGCAGAGACATAGAGAGGCAATCCCAAATACGCAGCAAGGATATAAACTGTTCCTGATACACCTCCAACAATCAAGCCGATCAGTGCGAAGGCCCGACAGGCGGTCTTAAGGGCGGACACGTCAAAGGTAAACCCCGGCTGGATTGGCAGGCGTGTCAGAAAGACAAGCGCCACCATGAAGTCCTGCACCCAGCCGCCTTTGTAAGCCATATGGTTTTTGGATTGAGGATCGGTCATGTCAGCCTATTTAAGTTTCTGTGGAAGCCCGGCGGTTATAAAATATACCTCATCGGCGATTTCCGCTATCTGTTGATGAAGCCGACCCGCATGATCCCGAAAGGCCCGCGATAACGCATTATCGGGAACGATGCCTTGACCGACTTCGTTCGAGACAAGGACTAGCGGTCCCGGAAGGGCCTTTATCGTATCAATCAGTTGTTCGAACTCTTCTTTAATGGGTCGGTTACTTGCCATCAGATTACTGAGCCAGAGGGTAAGACAATCCACTAGAATGATCCGCCCCTTCGCAGAATGAGTAATTATTGCACCTGACAGATCAAGGGGTTCTTCAACTGTTTTCCAACCGCTTCCCCGGTCTTCCTGGTGGCGGGCAATACGGTTTTCCATTTCGCTATCAAAGGCTTGGGCCGTCGCCAAATAAAGGCGGGACAAACCGCTTTCAATCGCCAGATTTTCTGCACAACGGCTTTTGCCGGATCGAGCACCACCAAGGACAAGAGTGATTTTGCCGCCCATTTTACCTCCGATCAATTAGATGAATGAATGATCCGGCAACAGACCCGACCACTGCTCCAGCGGACCCAAGGTCTTTGCCCGTTGCGTCTGATATGTTGAACAGGGGCGGCACTTCTCCTGATTTGGTAAGCGTTGCATAATGGAATTCATGGGCCGCTAAAGCGTCATTTGAATTCCCAAGAATGCACTTTGACGTGAGGCGCGCATTGCGATATCCGAGATAGAGTTTCGGTTCCGCGAAAGTTGTTTCAATGGGTAGCAACCCCAGCATCTTGTGGCCCGCACCTTGCCTGTCAGTGAGCTCTTCGCCGAGGACCATAAAGCCCCCGCATTCGCCATATACCGGTTTGTTTTTCGACGCAATGGCGCGGACACCCGCCTTGAATGTTTCAGATGCGGCAAGAGTGTCACCATAGAGCTCTGGATATCCGCCGGGTAAAAAGACAGCGTCGGAGGTTTGATCCGGCGCCTCATCTGCAAGGGGAGAGAAAAAAGTAATTTCCGCTCCAGATTGTTGCCATCCTGCAAGAATATGTGGATACGTAAATGCAAAGGCATCGTCCTCGGCTATGGCGATCCGCTGTGCCAGTGGTGGAATGAACGAATTTGGGGTTTCTTTCATTGGCGCATTCGGTTTTGCGATTTTTCGCAAAAATATCAGATCGCAGTTGGTTTCAACAATATCTGCGGCCGTTTCCAGAAATACCTCAAGGTCCGGTTTCTCGCGAGCCTGGACCAGCCCCAGATGTCGATGATTGAGTGTAAGGCTCTCTGATTTTGGTATAAATCCAAGTGCCGGAATACCTGCATCTGCCGCGGCGCTTTTGAGAAGATCGACGTGGCCCGGCCCGCCGACTTTGTTGAAAATCACACCTGCGAGAGAGGTATCCTCCCTATGGTTTTCAAAGCCTTGCAGGAGAGCCATAACGCTCGCCCCTTGACCTTTGGCGTCCACCACAAGAATGATCGGAATTTGCCAATCGGCTGCAACATCAGCCGTTGAGCCTGTCCCGTCCCGCGCGCCATCGAACAGCCCCATCACGCCTTCGCCGATAACTAGGTCTTTGTTTCGCCTGACGTGCTCTAGAATGGTGTTTTGGCTTTCCGGTCGCATTGCCCAAGGATCGAGATTGAGACAGGGATTGCCGCTCGCATAGCTATGAAATACCGGGTCGATATAATCTGGACCGATTTTGAAGGAGCCTATGTCGATGCCCTTTCGGCGGAATGCCCGCAGCAGAGCCAGCGTGATTGTCGTTTTCCCTGAGCCAGACGCGGGCGCAGCAATAATCAGAGTAGGGGCATTCGCGGATGCCATGTCAGATCCCGTCAATTCCAGCGGAATAGCGGCTGTACCAGTCAAGATGCGGTCGAAGGTTCACAACTTCCCCAACAACAATTAGGGCCGGAGGCTTCAGGCCACTTGTCTCGACATCTATTGCGGCATTCTCCAGCGTCGATACAATAACTTCCTGTTCTTCCGTTGTAGCCTTGAAGATGACCGCGACGGGCTCTTCTTTCGGGCGGCCAAAGCCAATTAATCGTTCTGTGATCGTCGCGATATGCTTCAGTCCCATATAGATAACAATTACCGGCGAGCCCTTGGCAATATGCTCCCAATCGACGTTCGGCACTTCGCCACTCGCGTCATGGCCGGTCAGGAAGGTAACAGCAGAATTGGTTTCCCGATGAGTGAGGGGAATGCCCGCATAGGCCAGACCGCCAACACCTGAGGAAATGCCGGGAATGACCCGAAAAGGGATATTGTGGGCAGCGAGCATTAATGCTTCTTCACCGCCACGGCCAAAGATGTAAGGGTCTCCACCCTTGAGGCGAAGCACTTTTTTCCCTTCACGGGCGAGGGCGATCAGCCGCTCTGTGATATCCGTCTGTTTCGGCGAAGGCTTGCCGCCGCGCTTGCCGGCATATTCGAGAATAGTATCTGGCCCGGTCAGGCTAAGAATGTCCTGACCGACCAGCGCATCATAAACCAGTACGTCCGCTTGCCGTAACGCTTCATAGCCGTACAAAGTTAGCAGTCCCGCGTCACCGGGACCGGCGCCAACCAGCCAGACGGAGCCCGGATCGAACGCGGGTAGTTTACTCAAAATTTCTTCCATAACCTTCTTTTACACATCTATTCTCAAGACGCCTAGCCATCAGTGAGGCCGGGGCCTATAAATGTAACTATGACAGAGAAATCCGCAAAGGAACTGCGATATGGATGGACCACTGGCGCTTGCGCAACCGCCGCAACGAAGGCGGCATTGACGGCGTTATTTGGTGGCGACTTTCCGGACCCGGTGACAATTACCCTGCCACGCGGTCAGAATCCTGCTTTTGCCTTGGCAACAGAGGAAAAAGGCCAGGACTTTGTTCGCGTCAGCGTCATTAAAGATGCGGGCGATGATCCGGATGTTACTCATCTTGCGCGGATTATTTCGACCGTCAGGCGAGGTAAGGCCGGTGCAGGTATTCGTTTCCTTGCGGGTAACGGTGTAGGGACTGTCACAAAGGACGGGTTGCCCATTTCCGTTGGTAACGCGGCGATTAATCCCGTGCCGCGACAGATGATGCAGGAGGTCGTTGCCGAGGTAGCCGGTAGTTTTAAGGAACCACAGGATATTGATATCGAGATCAGTGTTGAGAATGGCGAGGAACTCGCGCGTCACACAATGAACAGGCGCCTTGGCATTGTTGGTGGCCTCTCAATTCTGGGGACGACCGGTATTGTCGTGCCCTATTCCTGCGCTTCCTGGATTGCGTCAATCCACCGTGGCATTGACGTTGCGCGGGCGAATAACCTCGCTCATCTAGCTGCAAGCACGGGGTCAACATCCGAAAAGGCCGTGGCGGCGATTTATGATCTGCCGGAAACCGCTCTGCTGGATATGGGAGATTTCGCGGGCGGTGTGTTGAAATACCTTAGAAAGCATCCTGTGCCACGCCTCACAATTGCCGGCGGATTTGCCAAGATTACCAAGCTTGCGTTGGGGCATATGGATCTTCATTCTGGGCGTAGCCATGTTGACTTTAACTGGTTGGCCAATCAATTGGCGACCCTCGGAGCGGATGCGGATTTAGTTGCTATGACTGCAGAGGCAAATACGGCGATGCAGGTCCTTCAATCCGCCGAGGCAACGGGTCTCCCTTTAGCGGATTATGTCGCACAAAAGGCGCGAGAAGTTGCGTCGAAGATTGTGGGTGATGGTATTATCCTAAATGTACTTATTTTTGATCGATCCGGAAATTTGGTGGGCCGGAGTGATGACTAAGAATAAGAAAATTCTCCTCCTTGGCGGGACGAGCGAAGCAGTCGAACTAAACGAAACCCTAGCGCGAAGGTCCGACGTTGACTTGATCACCTCCCTTGCTGGACGTACGCGCAATCCGACGTTGCTGTCCGGGAAAACGGTTGTCGGCGGGTTCGGCGGAGAAGAGGGGTTAGTAAACTTCATCGCCGACAATCAAATTGAACTTGTCATTGATGCGAGCCATCCGTTTGCTGGAAAAATCACCCAAAATGCCTGCGCCGCATGTGCGGAATGCGGTATCGCCTATCTACGGTTTCAACGCCCTGAATGGAAACAGGAGCCGGGGGATTGTTGGATTTCTGTTTCCAGCGTAGAGGGGGCCGCAAAGAAGGCGTGCGATTTCAATCGAATTTTTCTCACAGTTGGGCGTCAAGAACTCTTACCGTTTGAGGGAATTTCGGGTAAATTCTTTCTGGTACGAAGCATTGAAAAGGCTGATTTTGCGCCGCAGCAAAGCGAAGTTAAATTCATCCGGACACGAGGGCCATTTTCGAAAGAAGATGAAGTCAGATTGCTTTGCGAATATCGGATCGATCTGATTATCAGCAAAAATAGCGGCGGCACAGCGACCTACGCGAAAATTGCGGCTGCTCGGGAACTCAATATACCCGTTACCATGATAGCACGTCCGGTCTTGCCTGATTGCACCAGCTTTTCGGATATGGGTGCGCTACTTACTGCGGTTGGTTTATAGGCCGAAATTTTATGCTTTTCGTTTCGGCCGAAGGACATGCACATGATCCGCATGATAGAGGGCGCTGTCCCGATAACCCTTTGCCTCCAGCACGCGACCGACAATGATCAGGGCGGTGCGGGTGATTTTTGAGGTGCGGACTTTCCCTTGGATATCCGCAAGTGTCCCGCGAATGATTTGCTCATCCGGCCAGCTTGCTCGGAAGACTACAGCGACCGGACAATCCTCTCCATAATGAGGAATAAGTTCCGCCGTCACATTACGGAGATTTCGAACAGAAAGATGAATGGCAAGTGTGGCGCCGGACGTCCCAAGGGTCGCCAAATCCTCCCGATTTGGCATGGCCGTTGCCTTCATGGACGTGCGGGTCAGGATAACAGTTTGACTTACTTCGGGCAGGGTAAATTCAGTTTTTAGGGCAGCAGCCGCGGCTGCAAAAGCAGGCACGCCGGGTGTGATCGTGTATTCGATTTCGAGGTCATCAAGGCGGCGCATCTGTTCGCCAATTGCGCCGTACAGACTGGGGTCGCCCGAATGCACGCGCGCAATATCGAGCCCCTGGTCGTTCGCCTTGATCATTTCATCGATGATCTTGTCAAGGGTGAGGGGGGCAGTATCAATGATATGCGCGTTATCAGGAGCATGGGTCAGGATTTCCTCCGGCACTAGCGATCCTGCGTAAAGACAGACCGGGCAGTTCGCAATCAAATCGCGACCACGCAAGGTAATGAGGTCCGCAGCTCCCGGTCCGGCGCCAATAAAATGAACGGTCATGTATCTGTTCCTGTTTTCGCCTGTTTATCTGCTGATTTTCCGCTATATCCGCGGGGGGTGTAAACCCAGCTTTTTGTTGCCGAATTCGTGGTAGTAATGCGGCTCTCGCTGGAGCCAACCATGACGAGCGTGAGCATATCAATCATCTCTGGATCAAGATCGCTTAAGGTTGCGAATGAGACATCTTCCGTTTCCCGGCCCAGATTGCGTGCAATAATTACGGGTGTATTCATGGGACGATGCTGAAGCAGAATTTTTTTCGCGGCATGAAGCTGTGTCCGTCTTTTCATGGAAACGGGGTTATAAAATGAAATGACGAAATCGCCTTCCGCTGCAGCCGTAATTCGCTTTTCAATCACCTCCCAGGGGGTGAGCAGATCGGATAGCGAGATTGTGCAAAAATCATGTCCAAGCGGCGCTCCTGCCCGTGCCGCAGCAGCCTGCAACGCAGAAATACCGGGCGTAACCTCAATATCAAGGCGGTTCCATTCTGAATTTTCTTCTCGGTCGATAAGTTCAAAAACGAGGGTTGCCATGGCATAGATGCCGATATCGCCGGAAGAAATGAGGGCGACATTTTTCCCTTCCGCGGCGAGATCAAGTGCCGCGCGAACACGTTTTTCCTCTTCTCCGAGACCAAAGTTATGGCGCCGCTTGCCATCGATACTATGTCCCAAAAGGTCAAGATAGAGGCCATAAGCGACAAGATCGGTTGCTTCTTCAATCAGACGGCTTGCCTCCGGTGTGCGCCAGGGTTTCTGCCCCGGTCCAATTCCGATGACAGAAAGCTTGCCTTGCATTCGTCCTATGTTGGTTGCGTCGATGAATGCCGGGGATAGCACGACAGCGCACGTCGCTCTTTGTGACTTTTCTTTTGGGATGATCAGACTTCCTTCCGGTCCGGCCGCGGCAAGCGCGGCGCCCTCGCTCACGCCATAACAGCCGACTTCCTTGAAGACGACGTCCGACGGCGTTGCAAGGCGAGGGGTTTCCTCAGCCAACTTTGCGGCCGTGAAAAAACGTGCCTGCAACCCAAAATGAGCAGCTACTGCATGTACGGCGGGTTCGTCTGATTTCAGGTCAATCGAACAGACGGCGCCCACGGCAAGTGGACTTATCTCCGAAGTAGAGAGTGTCTCTTTCACCAGTTCAATCAGATCGGCGGGCGGGGTGTTTCTCTCGCAGCCTACGCCGATGGCCAGTATTTTCGGGTGGTAATAGAGCTTCTCGCTACTTCCATTTCCGGCTTTGTGGGTGATTTCAATCGTCAGCGTCCCATCCTCGGCAAAGGGCAGGTTGGATGTGCTTAACCAGCCATGGACGCCTTCCAATCGTATTTTTTCGCCGCTCAGGATTCGCGCCATAAACTCCTTAACATGTTGCGGGTTGGCAAGGGTGAGGTCACTTGGCGGTGCGTCCAATGCGATGTCGAAATGAATATCACTGGCCGTCGTGATTGCCGCATGGGCATTCAGCTTCTCCGCTATTTCCCGGGCCAATCCGTTGGCGCCGTGATGACCGCCGAGAAGTGGCACGATATTGCTCCCATCATCTGCGATAGCAACTACCGGAGGCTCGGTCAGCTTGTTCCGCAGGATTGGGGCGAGGCAGCGGATTAGAATGGCGGCGGCGCAAATACCAACTATAGGCGTGCCTGCGCGGAATAGTTCCTGCAAATGGGACGCCGTTTGTGTAAAAGTTAAGTCGGTTTCCGACGTCCTCCCGGCAAGTCCATGTATGAGGGCTTCCGGATAGGATTTTTGAATTCGTGCCGCTGTCTCCCGGCCACTTTCATTCAGGAGGATGACGGCAATTGGGGGTGTCATTTCCATGCCTGTCCCCGCTTGTGAATAAGGATCATTGAGAAATAAGGGGCGGCGTTCTCTGGTACATCGGAGAGGGGTAGAATTTTCTCTGTCTCCATTGTTGCCCGCTCGATATACCGAGCATTTTCCGCAAGTCCAAGTTCGAGGATTATATCACGGACACGGGCGAAATGTCGGCCAACCTTCATGATCGCGGCGCTGTCGGTATCGCGGAGCCGGTCCCGCAATACTTCGGAAGAGAGTGGTGCGGGCAGCACAGTCAGGATATCATTCCGTGCCGAAAGCGGCGATTGCAGGGCAGTGGCGCAGGCGGTTAGGGAGGAGACACCCGGAACCACTTCGACTGGATATTTCTCGGCAATTCGTCCAAATAGATACATGAAGGAGCCATAGAAAAAGGGATCCCCCTCACAAAGGACGACGACGTCCTCTCCTTTTGCAAGATACTTGCCCAGCTCTTCGGCCGCATCATCATATGCGGCCTGGGCGGGGGCACGTTTGATAGTCATCGGGATGCGTACGGCAATTTCTGTTTTCGGCTCTGTCAAATGCGGTGCAATGATTGCCCGCGCCAGGCTGTCACCATCTTCAAGCGCCGGATAGGCAAGCACTTTCGTTGCCTGCAGCAGCTTAAGCGCTTTCAGGGTGATAAGGTCCGGATCGCCCGGGCCGATCCCGAGACCGTAGAGGGTGCCTGTCATTCTTTTACCAATCGTATTTGGGTTACCTGGCGGAAGGGTTTCCAGCTTGTGAACCTACCAATTTTTTCCGCACGTGAAATGTTATGCCGTGTCAATGTCCCGCCGAAGCGGTTATGGATTTCAAAGAGGTGTTGTTCGCCTTCAATGGTGACGGCATTGCATACCAATCGGCCGCCCTGTTTGAGGGACGACCAGCAAGAGTCGAAAACGCCTTCATGGCTGAGGCCGCCACCGACAAAGATTGCGTCCGGAGCGCTGAGGTTAGATAGGGCGTCTGGCGCTGTTCCCTTGATCAGTTTCACCTGCGGCACGCCCAGTTTCCGGCAGTTTGCCTCGATCAGGGATTGGCGATCTTCCCGGGGCTCGATTGCAAATGCGCGGTTCGCCGGGTGGCACCGCACCCATTCTATGGCGATGGAGCCTGAGCCGGCACCAACGTCCCAGAGAAGCTCTCCCGGAAACGGCGCAAGGGCGGATAGCGTTGCGGCGCGGATTTCCTGCTTTGTGATTTGGCCATCATGATCGAACGCATTGTCGGGAAGGCCGGGGGTTTTTGAATAGAGTTGCGCGGCTGCATCAGAAGGGCATTGAAGGGCGATCGTGTTCAGATCGCGAAAGGTTTGGGTGCCGAAGTCTTGGGCGGTTCCATGATGGATTTTTTCCGCAGCGCCGCCCATATGCTCCAGTACGGACATCTCCGTTTTTTCCATGCCAAATGATTTGAGAAGAAGAGCGACATCGGATGGTGTCTTGCCGTTATCGGAAAGGGCAAGAATTCGACTGTTTGGCGCAAGATAGGGGATGAGTAGTTCCAGCGGTCGGCCATGGAGAGTGATCTGTTCGGTTCGGGATAGATCCCAACCAAGACGGGCAGCGGCGAGGCTGAACGCGGAGAGGGCAGGGAATATTGCCAGCTCCTCCGCCGGCAGTCTTTTCGCAAAGGTCACGCCGATGCCGTAATGCATGGGATTGCCCGTTGCGAGAATGCAGATATTGTCCCCACGCCGCGCCATGATTTCTTCTACTAGTATCATAAGCGGGCTTGGCCAAGTTTTTCGCTCCCGTCCGTCATCGGGAAGCATGGCGAGGTGTCGATCTCCGCCGACCAGCAGGGCGGCTTGCTCAATTGCGCGCCGTGCTGCGGGAGAAATATTTTCCACCCCGTCTTCACCAATTCCGACAATGCTGAGCCAAGCTGTCATATGCGCTCCTGAGCGAGACTGGCAAAAGCATTTAGGGCGGCAGCGGCCATTGCGCTTCCGCCTTTTCGGCCGCGTAAGGTAATAAAAGGAACGCCGAGATGGCTCTCTACCATGGCCTGCTTTGACTCTGCAGCACCCACAAAACCTACAGGAAAAGCAAGAATAGCGGCGGGTTTCGGTGCCCCATTCTCTATTTGCTCAAGGAGGTGGAAAAGCGCCGTCGGCGCATTGCCAAAGACAGCCACAGCGTTCTCAATCCGGTCAAGCCAGAGATCAACCGCCGCGGCAGACCGGGTTGTCTTTCTCTTTGCGGCCATTTGCGGTGTATTCGGGTTATTCAAACTGCAAATAACCTCATTTCCAGCGGGCAAGAACCGGCGAATAATGCCATGGGTCACCATTTCGCAGTCACAAAATATTGGGGCACCCTCCCGAAGCGCCGAAACAGCCGCGCTGGCGATATCGGGGTGATAGGCAAGGTCCGGTAAAATCTCCGGCATACCGCAGGCGTGAATTATGCGCGTAGCCACCGTCTGCATGTCGGCACTCATGCCAGAGAAATCAGCTTCGCGCTTTATTGCCGCGAAGGATTCCTCATAGATTGCCGCCGGATCGCGCAAATAGTCATACATGGCGTCAGTTGCCGCTCTTCTTCATACTAACCGGCCCCAACGGGTGATCGGCGTGGGGATAGGGATGATGCGCATGATCATGCGCATGGTCGCCATGTCCATGATGCTCATGTTGATGACTATGGTCATGCTTGTGATCATGGCTATGATCGCCAGTGCCAATCCCTTCCACATGATGGTGGTGGCTTTCCTGTTTTAGACCGACTTCATCCTCAAACCCGAGGGCCTGTTCACGATACTTGCACATGCCACAGTTCATGTTGTTTTGCCCGTTTAGAATTTCCTCAACCCGGTCTGCGAAACAGTCGAGCACAAGCGGATGATCATTGAGATAGGGAGCCTTGATGAATTCGATGTCCGGATGGGCCGCGGCAACCTTATCCGTATAGTCGTAGATTCGATTGACGAGAACACCGGTAAAGAGGAAATAAGGAAACACAACGATCCGCTTATAGCCAAGCCGAGCTGCATGCTCCAACCCCGGCTCCACCAGCGGGAAGGTGACGCCCGAATACACCGTCTCTCCCCAGCCAAAACCAAGCCCTTCCCACAGGAGGCGCATAACCTTCGTGACGTTGGAGTTGGCGTCCGGGTCCGACGCACCACGCCCGACGACGACCAGCATGGTTTCATGCAGTGGCACGTTATCCTGGGCGCTTGCAAGCGCCTCCTTAATGCGCTCTCCCGCCGCGCGGATCATTTTTGGATCGATGCCAAGTTCCCGCCCGTAGGAAATCGTCAGACCGCCGTGCTCGGTAGCATACCGATTTAGGACGGAGGGGATATCATTCTTAGCATGTCCGGCGGCAAATAGCATGCCCGGAACGGCAAGGATATGATTATGGCCACTCTCCCGGAGCTTATCCAGACCATCACGAATGATGGGTGTGGCAAATTCAAGGAAGCCCGATTCAACATGGTACTGGGGCAGGCGTGCGGCAATTCCTTCCGCAACGGAAGCAAACTCACTAACCGCTCCCTTGTCGCGGCTACCGTGGCCGCAGACCATCACGCCATATTTTTCCGTCATATCAAGCTCCAGTTTCTGCGCGTATGTACTGCGCCGTGGTTAGTTTTAGGGGGCAGCCTTGTCCGGGGTCAACAACTTCAGGATTGACGTGCCTGCAAGCCCATATCATGTTGCGTCGATGTCCAACATACTGTTCACGTCTAGCTCTGCTTTTTTCACACCACCGTTGATTATCCTGTTGGCGCTGATTATCGATGCGCTGGCGGGGGACCCGAAGTGGCTTTACCGAACTATACCGCATCCGGTTGTTTTGCTGGGCAACCTGACCGCAATGTTGGAGAAGAATACCAACAAATCCGGAAACAGCGACTGGCAGCAGTTTCTGGCCGGTGTGCAAACCTGTGTAGCCATCATTGGTATTGCGACCGTAGCTGGATATGTCGTCGCGATACTTTGCCAGAGCTTTGCCGCTGGGATGATCTTGCTGGCAATATTGGCGAGCAGTTTGATCGCATGGCGGAGCCTTTACACTCATGTTCAGGATGTGATGATTGGTCTGGATGTCAGCCTTGACGAGGGACGAGAGGCGATCTCCCATGTCGTCGGGCGCGATCCAGAAGGTCTGGATGAGAGCGCCGTTTCGCGCGCAGCTATCGAATCGCTCTCGGAGAATTTTTCCGACGGCACGGTTGCACCTCTCTTTTGGTTTGTCTTGTTGGGACTTCCCGGGCTTTGTGCCTATAAGGCCATCAATACCCTCGATAGCATGATTGGGCATCGCAACGAGCGATATGAATATTTTGGTAAAGCTGCAGCGCGGATCGATGATGCCGCGAATTATATTCCAGCGCGATTGACCGCGCTCTTGATTGTTGTCGCGGCCTGTCTGGTGAAAGGGGCGAACGCGAAGGTCGCCCTTCGAGCCATATTCAACGACGCGCGCTATCACCGCAGTTTTAACGCGGGTTGGCCGGAGGCAGCTATGGCGGGAGCTCTCGGTATCACTCTTGCTGGTCCGCGAGTTTATGGTGGAGTTGAAGTTCCGGACCGTTGGATGAACGAGAACGGCGCGCGTGATGCTGGGCCGGAACATATCTTGCGCGCGCTCATGCTCTACCGGGTGGCGGGCGGTTTGACTATGGCGCTGCTTCTTGGCCTCGCACTTGTCATATACAGCTTTAACTGATCCCATTTGCAACCTCCAGCAGGCCGTTTAGGTCCAAATTATGCTCCATATGACTTGCAAGTTTATCTAAAGTACTCTCCACAAGATATTCAAAGTTATCAATTTTTTCATTTCGAAACTTAAACCGGTTAATAAAATTATATCGAAACTCATCGCTCGCGAACAACCCGTGTAAATAGCCCCCCATAATTCGGCTATTCGCTGAAATTGCTCCGTCTGAGCCAGAGGCAAGCGTAACAAATGGTCGATCGAGAGCCGGGCCAGTACTTCGGCCCACATGCATATGATACCCGCGTATCTTGGTGCCAGTCAGATGCTCCGATCCATCCTCCTCTATCAGTTTCTTTTCCGCCGTGAGGATGGTTTCGAAATCGAGAAGACCAAGTCCGTCGATGGTTCGCGCAGGTCCCTCAATGCCGTCCGGATCAGAGAGCTTTCGGCCCAGCATCTGATAACCCGCACAAAGACCAATGACCGTTCCATCCTGTCTGACATGGGCCTGTATATCGATATCCCATCCTTGAGATCGTATGAAATCCATATCGGCCAGCGTGGCTTTTGAGCCGGGTAGCAAAATTACATCCATTCCGGCGGGAATGGCACTGCCAGGCCGCACCATATGAACCGTTACGCCGGGCTCCGCAAGCAACGGAACAAGATCATCGAAATTGGCGATGCGTGAAAAGACAGGGACAGCAATATTGACCGTGCCCTCACGCGGGGCCTGCGATGTGATCGCGAAGGCATCTTCCGGTGGCAAGTAATGAGCCTCGGGGAAGAAAGGGAGCACACCGAAGCTTTTAAGACCAGTCTTCTCACTCATAATGCTAAGTCCGTCATCAAAGAGAGAAATATCGCCGCGAAACTTGTTGATAAGGTAGCCTTTTGTTCTCCGTTGCTCCGACGGTGAGAGCAGCATGTGCGTGCCGACAATCTGCGCGATAACGCCACCCCGGTCGATATCCCCGATCAGAGCAACCGGTATATCGGCGGCTTCGGCAAACCCCATATTGGCGATGTCATTGGCGCGGAGATTGACTTCCGCGGGGCTGCCTGCGCCCTCAACAAGCACCAAGTCAGCACCCTCCCCGATCCGGTGGAAGCTTTCCAGCACCTTCGAGAGCAGCTCCGGTTTCATCTTTTGATAATCGCGGGCGACCGCCGTGCCGTACATTTTCCCCTGCACAATCACCTGTGCGCCGATATCGCTCTGTGGCTTCAAAAGCACCGGGTTCATGTCATTGAGAAGGGGTGTTCTTGCGGCCTGCGCCTGAAGTGCCTGCGCGCGTCCAATTTCGCCCCCTTCAATCGTGACGGCCGCATTGTTCGACATGTTCTGCGGCTTGAACGGCATGACTTTCATCCCTCGATTGCTGTAGGCACGGGCGAGGCCAGCGACAAGCAAAGACTTGCCAACATCCGAACCCGTTCCTTGCAGCATGAGGGTGGCTGTCATTAGAATTCGATCCCGACCTGTGCCTTGACGCCCGAGCGGAAGGGATGCTTGATCTGCGTCATCTCGGTTACGAGATCAGCAATCTTGATCAGCTCGTCCTTGGCGTTCCGCCCCGTAACGACAACATGCAATTTTTCCGGCTTGTTCTTAAGGAACTCGATCACTTCACCAAGCGGGAGGCTATCGTATCGGAGCACGATATTTAGTTCATCAAGGATCACCATATCATAGGCGGGATTGTCCCCGCGGCTCGCCTCGATCATTTCTTTCGATTTCTTCCACGCATTCTCGGCGGCGCGGATGTCTCGCTCCCGGTCCTGGGTTTCCCAGGTAAACCCTTCGCCCATGGTGTGAATTTCGATCTGGTCAGGAAAAGCTTCCAGAACTTTGCGCTCTCCCGTTTCCCATTTTCCCTTCACATATTGCACGACGCCGACTTTCATATCGTTACCGATCGCGCGCGCGGCGAGCCCGAAGGCCGCCGTCGACTTGCCCTTGCCTTTGCCGGTATGAACAATCAGCAGGCCTTTCTCAATTGTTTTTTTTGCCAGCATCTTGTCGCGAGCTGCTTTTTTCTTTGCCGCCTTTTCATTGGCGCGGGCGATTTCTTCCGGGGTCAGCTTGGTGGTCATCGGGTTCCCTCCCGTTTCAGCATTGCAAGGTCATCGTGAATAGTGTTGCGTCGGGGACGCCAAAGGTCGCGGTCAAGCGCTTCCTGAAACCGGTCAGCCATTTCGCTCAGGGCGTCAGGGTTATTCTCTTTCAGGAAGTCACGGACCCGTCCGTCCATCAGATAGGCGTCAAAAACCGCATCAAAATGATGATCCTTTACGGCCTGTGCCGTGGCGGCGAACGCGAAAAGATAGTCGACGGTGACGGCCATTTCGAACGCACCCTTGTAGCCGTGGCGCATCACGCCCTCGATCCATTTCGGATTGGCGGCGCGGGCCCGGACGACGCGGCCCACTTCTTCCTCCAGTGTCCTGATTTTCGGGCTTTCAGGACGTGAATGGTCATTATGATAGACAGTCGGTTGCGTGCCCTTGATATGCCGGACGGCGGCCGTTACACCACCTTCAAACTGATAATAATCGTCACTGTCCAGCAAGTCATGCTCACGATTGTCTTGGTTATGGATAACGGCCTCAACATTGCCGAGCCGCTGTTCGAACAAGGATTGCTCTGCCTTACCTTCTTCGCCAGCACCATAGGCATAACCACCCCAGGCGATATATGCGCGCGCAAGATCACCGGAGTCCGTCCAGCCTTTTTCATCGATTAAAGCCTGTAATCCTGCACCATAGGCGCCCGGCTTACTGCCAAAAAGGCGATAGCCCGCTCGCTTTTCAGCAATTTCTTCGGAAATGCCCGCTTTCACGAGTTTATCTTTATCAGCACGGACATGCGCGGCGAGGGGGTTGGTTTTTTCGTCTTCATCCAATGCAGCGACGGCCCTAACGGCACTATCAAAAAGTGCCATCTGCTGCGGGAAGGCATCGCGGAAAAAGCCGGAAATGCGCAGCGTTACGTCAACGCGGGGCCGATCCAGCAACTCCGTGGACATGATCTCAAATCCAGTGACCCTGTTGGATGCCTTATCCCATGTTGGTCGAACGCCCATCAGTGCAAGAGCCTGAGCAATATCATCCCCGCCGGTTCTCATGTTGGACGTACCCCATGCACTTAGGATCATCGTCTTTGGCCATGCACCATTTTCCTGCCGAAAGCGATCAACAAGAAGTCCTGCGGACTTCCAGCCCAGCAACCAGGCTGTCGGGGTCGGGACTGCGCGACTATCGACGGAATAGAAGTTTTTCCCCGTCGGAAGCACATCATTCCGGCCACGCGTGGGCGCACCGGAAGGTCCGGGCTCAACAAACTGTCCGTTCAACCCTTTAAGAAGGCCGGCTAACTCCGCCTTGCCGCTGGTTTTGACGGTCGGCCGCAGATGATTCTCAAGGCCATTCAGCACCGTCTTTGTCCGATGCCAACCTTCTTCGGGAGACGTCTCACCAGATACAAGAGCGGCGGCAAGCTGTTCGATCCGTTCCACAGTATCGCCGTTGGATCGCCAGGTTCCCTCAAAGTCTAGAGCTTCAGGGCGGGCGCCATCCCATTCTGCGCCCATCTCGCAATCGAGAGGATCGAAATCCTCCAGCAAATTAAGATCCAGCGCGATGCTGCGGATAAGGGAGGCATTCGCGCCGTCGCCATCTCCGCGTGGAATGCGTAGGAGCGCGACCAGCAGATCGGTGAGCTGTCGACCGGACGGAGATTTTCCGAAAATATGAAGGCCATCGCGGATTTGCAGCTCCTTCAATTCGCACAGATAATTATCGAGCTTGGTAAGTCGTTCATCTTCTGGCTCGTCAGGAGCAATTCCACAGTCAATATTGATGCCCGACATCTCTGTCAGTTCAAGAATTTGCTCCCGCAGCAGGGCGATGCGCCGGGGATCGACGCCGGCGGCTTCATAATATTCATCGACAAGTCGTTCCAGATCAGCAAGCGGGCCATAGCTTTCCGCACGGGTCATGGGCGGCGTCAAATGGTCGATAATGACGGCACTGGCGCGACGCTTCGCCTGCGTTCCCTCGCCAGGATCATTCACGATGAAGGGATAGAGATGCACTGTCGGGCCAAAAACAGCCTCGGGGTAGCACTCACGGGAAAGCGCAACGGATTTGCCCGGCAGCCATTCCAAGTTGCCGTGTTTCCCCATATGGACAACGGCGTGAACCTGTTCTTCCTCTCGAAGCCAGGCATAGAAGGCGAGATATCCGTGCGGGGGAACGAGGTCCGGGTCATGATAGCTCGCTGTCGGGTCGATATTATAGCCGCGTGCGGGCTGGATGCCGACGATCACATTGCCGAGTCGACGGGCTGCGAGGAGAAACTGCTCCCCTTCGATGAACGGATCACTTTCCGGGTCGCCCCATCTTTCGATGATTTCGTTTTGCAGCTTTTCTGGTAAGGTCCTGAAGTATTCGCGATAGCGGGAGAGGGGATAGGCAATGCCGTTTTCCCTTTTTGCCTTCTTGTCTCGGTCATTCGTCGGCCCGTCCAGCAAACCCTTTATCAGGGCATTCCCATTCTCGGGAATGCTTGAGACCGAGTATCCTTCGGATTGCAACGCATTCAGGACTTCGATGGAACTCGCGGGCGTATCAAGGCCAACGCCATTTCCGATCCGGCCGTTCTTGTTGGGATAGTTCGCAAGGATCAGTGCGATTTTCCGGTTCGTCCGCTGCGTGTTGCGCAGCCGCGTCCAGTTTGCCGCAAGATCGGCAACGAAATCCACTCGGTCCTGCACAGGTTTATAGGTGATAATATTCGTTTGTGTCGCCTCGTCATATCCACCGTCGGCCTTAAACGAAACGGCACGCGAGAGAATTCGTCCATCTACTTCGGGTAAGGCGACATTCATGGCTATATCGCGGGAGGAAAGGCCGGTGACACCTTCCTTCCAATGGTCTTCATTGCCGCCAGAAAAAATCACCTGCAGAATTGGGCAATCAGCGGCGTCAAAGGGAGTGGATTTTCTCGCTCCACCGGGGCTGGAAATAGCGAAGCCAGTGGCATTCAACAACACAGACGGCGGTGCTTCGGCTAGTAGATGTTCGACAATCTCCGCCGAAACTGGATCCTTCAGGCTGGAGACGAAAATGGGAAGCGGGTTTAGTCCACGGCTTGAAAGGGCTTCGATCAGGGCATCCACCGGGGCTAGACTATTCGCTTGATACAGCGCACGGTAAAAAATAATGCCGGTAACTGGTGTATCTTCCTTCCAGTGCCGCCGAATATCCGCCATGCTCAGTTGTGTCTCATTCGGCCAGTACAATCCAGCCTTTAACAGCGGCTTGGGTTCGCGCCAATCGGTTTCATGATCCAGTAGATACGCACTATAATCCAGAAAACCTGAGTAATTCTCTTCACCGCCTTCAACAAGATACCGCCAGAGCCGATGGGCTGTCCCATGCGGAACGGTATTGAGGGCGGCGAGTTCTTCATCCGGTTGATCATCCCCCGGCAGGAAAGCAAGCATAATTCCTTTTGCGCGACAGCATTCGGTGATTTTTTCCACCGCATAGGGCCAGTAGCCGATTCCGCCCAACAGGCGGACAACCACCAGCTTTGCGTTGGCAATCATATCCTCAACATAGATATCGACGGAAAGATTGTGGGACAGCTGCATTGTATTGGCAAGCCGGAGGGATGGCGCGCGTTCACACGCCTTCTGGCTCAGTGCCAGGCTTGACAGCTCCGTATCCGCCGCGGACAGAAAAATGATATCACCCGGCACCTGTTCGAGATCAACCGCTTCCGATCCATCAGCAATGCCGCCGGGTATGGCCGCCAGAAGATGCATGTTAGCCCTTTATTATTTTGGTGATGGTGGACTGATCCATATCGTGCTCGCCAATTATCACGAGCTTGCTGATACGTTTCTCATCGGCGGCCCATTCCCGATCATAATAGTGCTGTAACCGACTGCCGACGCCCTGCAGAACGAGCCGCATATCCTTGTCCTTCACGGTAAGGAAACCTTTCACCCTCAAAATATCTTCCGCGGCGATGGCCTTTTCCAGCTTGGCAATCAGTGTTTCTGGAGATGTGATCTCCCCGACCTCCAGAACAAAACTGTCAAAGTCGTCATGCTCATGGTCATCGGCATCATCATGAACCGACGGGCGCGCGTCTAGATCATCCTCTGCCGCCGCACCAAGACCCAGCAGAACCCGAGCGTCCAGCTTACCATGGCTCGTCTGGAGCATTTTCACCTGTGGACGGAGACGATCCTTTAGTCCGGCGGTGGCCGAGGAGAGTTCCTCATCTGCAAGCATGTCCGCCTTGTTGAAAATGATCATGTCGGCGCAATTGATCTGATCATCGAACAGCTCTTCCAGCGGGCTGTCATGATCCAGCATTTCGTCAGCTTCCCGCTGGGCCTGCACGGCGTCGGGGTTAGCGGCAAACAACCCATCACGATAGGCCGGGCCATCAATCACGGTAACCACTCCGTCGACTGTTACTTGCGTGCGCACTTCGGGCCATCCAAAGGCCCGGACAAGCGGTTTTGGAAGTGCAAGGCCAGAGGTTTCGACAATAATATGATCGGGGCGATCTTCGCGGCTTAGTATTTTCTGTATGGTGGGGAGGAAATCATCGGCAACCGTGCAACAAATACAGCCGTTGGCAAGCTCGACAATGTCTTCTTCCGTGCAGTTTTCATTGCCGCATCCCTTGAGGAGGTCCCCGTCGACGCCAAGGTCGCCGAACTCATTGATGATAAGTGCCAATTTTCGGCCCTCCGAATTTTCGATTAGGTGGCGGATCAGGCTGGTCTTGCCCGCGCCAAGGAAACCGGTGATAACGGTTGCCGGTATTTTCTCACTCATATCATTACTCCGGGGGAAAATGTCGCGCAGGCCAAAGGGTTGGCCGGGCAGGGGCGTTTGGAATTAGGGTGCGGATTTCGCAATGTCATTACGCTCATCATGATCCTCCGTCATGCAGCAGAAATTGATACAGTTGATGGCAGGTCTCCTGGCTTGCGAATGGCACCGGCACTTACCTTCCCGATTGTCTCAGTGGTTTTTTGTGCAGGCTAGTCGCATACAGTTGCGGGGACAGCCGCGGCATTGACCCATGGATCGCACCGCATTCCCTTATAATCCCTGATTGGGAACCATCGGAGCGGACGCTACGGCGGAAAGCGTTGCCTGTCAATCCATTGACGGTGCTTTTATCGATTTGCCCAATGGTCCGGGCTTTTTTAGGATGCCCCCTCGACCGGCTTCCGTTCAGAGTAGTCCAAAACAGAGCCCCCGGTGATTCTGCGAGACAGAAATCATCAGTCCTGCCAACGATATTGAGATCCATCTCATTTAGTATTGGAAATGGCGTAATTATTCGAACTCGGCATCCCTTAAACTGCTTCGTGATTGCAGAATGCAGTTTGTTTTCGCAAATTTATCCTGTAGTTTCTTTGCCATGGCGGAAACAGCGAAAAATAAAATTGTCGTCAAGGACCTGTATAAGAGCTTTGATGGCGTTCAGGTTTTGAACGGCATAAATCTTGAGGTGAAAGCTGGCGAGATTCTAACTTTGATTGGGCCGTCAGGCGCTGGCAAGACGTTGACGCTGAAATGCATTCTCGGATTGATCAAACCCGACAGTGGCTCGATCCTCCTCGACGGGAAAGAAGTTAGCGATATGCCGGAGAAGGACCGGATGGAATTTTTCCGAAAATTCGGTATTCTGTTTCAGCGTTCGGGATTGTTCGACGGCCTTCGGGTCTGGGAGAACATCGGCTTTCGCCTGAATCAGCAATCCGGTGTGAACAAGCAGGATGTCAAGGCAATGGCCATCAAGAAGCTGCGCTCTGTCGGACTGTCGGCGGATGTAGCTGACTTATTCCCGTCGGAACTCTCCGGCGGTATGCAGAAACGTGTTGGGTTCGCCCGTGCAATAGCCGGGGATCCTCCGATCCTGTTTCTGGATGAGCCAACTGCCGGGCTCGATCCGATAATGAGCAATGTCATCAATGATCAGATTTTCAATAACGTTCGTGAACTCGGCAGTACAGTTATGGCGATAACCAGTAACTTGCTGACAGCACGTATTATTTCCGACCGCATCGCCATGCTGCATGAGGGACGCGTTGTCTGGACGGGCGACGTCCGTGAAGCGGGGCATACGGATGATCCATATGTGTCGCAGTTCTGGAATAAGCGAAAAGATGGACCAATTCAGATGTCGGTTTCGACTGTTTCAGCCTGAATTTCCGTTATTTGGTGATCACGTAAAACATCCTGAAAGCGTCTAGTTTGGGCTTTGTTAGCGAGTCAAATTAGCGTGGTTTCCATGAATGATGGCAAAAGTGACAGCCTGACAGCTTCAGATTTATTGACGCCACGGGACAATCTGCCGTGGCGCAAAGAAGAGCAGGCTCTGACCCGCTGGGTGCGCCCCTTTATAATAGATAACGCGGTTACACGGACGCATTGCACGTCAGTATTAACACAGGAAAGAAGGGAGCGAACACTCCTTCGGGATTCCGTTGAAGGGGAACTCGCGCGGCTGTCTTCAGTTAAGCAACGCTTCTGGATCGCTGAGTATAGATTTCTTGAAAAACTGCTGTTGTTCAGACAGCTCGTGACTTATGCGCCGTCTTTTCTGAACCTCTCGCATATCATGCCAAAAAAGCTGATTTATTGCAGACGGATGGTGGTGCGGTCATACCTTGAACAGAGTTCTCTTCCTAATACGCCCTTTGTCGAAAAGCTGTGTAGGCAGTTTGTGCGCAGTTGCGTGTTCTTCTATCCGGCGGAAAAACTCATCGAGGCAAGCGATAAATTCATATGTCTAGCTGGGAAATCAGCGGATCAGTCAAGAGCGGCGAACCGGCAACGGATTGCCATGGAGTTGCGTGCACTTCAATTGATGAGTGATCGGGAAATATGCGATCAATTCAGATGCGAGGATGCATATTTGAATGAACTTGCCCTGTTGACCAAGCTCGCGCGCAATTATCGCCTGGGCGTTGATGATATTTTTCGGATAACGGCAGACGAAATCAGCAATTTCTGGAATTTTCAGGGCTAAAAGATGGAAATGATGCAGAAAACATGCCGTTGAGCGATGCGTGCCTTGCGCTTTTTTATCCGTAATCGTACCCTTATTTTTTAACCGCTTTTCTTGCAGGTTTCGCAGCGCACAATGCACCAACTTACGGATATTGCCATCATTGCCACGATAGCCCTGATGTTCGGGATGATCATGACACGGCTTAGGCAGCCGGCAATTGTCGGTTACTTGCTAACCGGAATGGTGCTGGGGCGTTCGGTTTTCGGGTTTGTTGAAGATCGTGAAAATGTTGAAATTCTAGCCGAGCTTGGGGTGTTGCTGCTGCTCTATCTGATCGGGATGGAACTCAACCTGAAGTCCTTTATGCGCATCTGGAAAACGGCAATTGGCGGCGTTTTTCTTCAGGTTGCGGTCTCTTATGTTGTCGTCGGACTGATTGCACTTTTTCTGGATTGGCCGTGGGAATTGACCTTACTTCTGGCCTTCAGCCTGTCGATCAGTTCGACCGCCGTTGCAGTTAAAATTCTCGAAGACATAGGGGAACTTCACCAGAGGACCGGTAATATCGCGGTGGGTCTTCTCATCGCACAGGATCTTGCGGTGGTGCCGATGCTGCTTATCGTTGGCAGCCTCTCAGGTGAGGCGTTGAATGTACCCGTACTCCTCTTGACACTCGGACTGGCGGTGGCCTTCCTGATAGGTCTTATTCTCTTCCTGAGCCGCAGGGAACGCATTCACCTGCCATTCTTGAAAGCCATTTCCGGTCATGCGGACCTTACGCCCTTGTTCGGGATTGTTTTCTGTCTCGGGCTTGCGGCGATTAGCGGCCTTTTCGGTATGTCTCCTGCGTTTGGGGCGTTTCTTGCCGGCCTTATCATTGGGAACAGCCAGGAACGAAAAGGTATCGTCGAAGCAACGCAGCCGATCCAGTCGATTTTGCTAATGATCTTTTTTCTTTCCATCGGCCTGCTGATAGATGTCACCTATATCTGGCAGAATATTGGCCTTGTCCTGTTGATGCTGCTGCTGGTGATTGTCGGAAAAACGGCCATCAATATCGTCATTTTGAGGGTAACGGGCGTTGACTG
Organism: Sneathiella sp. HT1-7; assembly: GCF_020731145.1. Lineage (GTDB taxonomy): Bacteria > Pseudomonadota > Alphaproteobacteria > Sneathiellales > Sneathiellaceae > Sneathiella. The sequence continues at coordinate 317,344 of NZ_JAJFZN010000002.1, forward strand.
GCGTTCCGCCTTTATCGCTGGGACCGCATTGGGCCAGGTAGGGGAATTCTCTTTTCTTCTTATGGCAACGGGGAGCGCAAGCGGCTATGTGTCGCGTGATATCTCTCAGTTGATGATTACGGTGATTGCGCTCAGTCTGATGATCAGCCCGCTCTGGCTTCTGACGGCCCGGCGCGCGCAGAGCGTTGCAGCCGGTCAGGCCAGCAATTTCCAGGTCTTCTGGAATAAGGCTTACGGTAAGGAGACCTTGGCAGTAGTTCGCATTTTCAGGGCAACGATAGGATATCTCGGCTCATTAACAGGCGGAACGTCGTCGCAGGCGCAGACCGCGGCCCAAACGGATGCCGGAGAAGTGGCGTCGCCTTCCCGCGCGGAAGGATCGGAAATCATCATCCAGAGTGAAGATGCTGCATCCTATCAGGCAATTCTGGAAGATGAGCGGGGCAGCGATCAAAAAGACAAGAATTAGTATCGCGTCTTGTCACGTTATGCTGTGATCTATAGATTTCGCCCAAACAGAACCAACACTCAGCATGATCGGTTGACATGAACATAAAGAGGCAGCCCATGGACCGAATTCAGGAAATTCTCGACTTCTGGTTTTTACCAGAAGGCCATGCGGAATACGGCAAACCGCGCGAGGCATGGTTCAAAAAAGATGAAGATTTTGACGCGGAAATTCGAGAACACTTCCTTGATGATTTCGAAAAAGCGGAATCCGGTGCGTATCTCGACTGGACGGAAAGCGCTCGCGGTTCTCTCGCGCTAATCTTGTTGTTCGATCAGTTTACGCGGAATATGTTTCGGGACTCGCCGCGTGCTTTCGATGCTGATGGCAAGGCGAGGGAGATTGCGCGCCATATGCTCTCTCGCGGGTACTATGATGAACTTGGTGCTGTGCAAAAGCAGTTTGCAACCCTTCCGTTTGAGCATAGCGAGGATCTTGAGGATCAGAAGCTTTCGATGCAGTTGTTTAAAAAACTTGGTTCGGATGAACTGGTAGATTATGCAGAGCGGCATTATGTCATTATTGAAAAGTTCGGCCGATTCCCGCACCGGAATGAGCAGTTGGGACGGCAAAACACCGAAGAAGAAGAGGCTTTCTTAAAAGAGCCTAATTCTTCCTTTTAGATAAACGTCTTAATATAACGAACGGGAAAAATACATGGGTCAGTTATCAGATCAGGTTATTATTTTAACAGGTGCCAGTCGGGGTATAGGTGCCGCTGCGGCTTTGGAGCTTGCTGCAAATGGTGCGAAACTCTGTCTGAGTGCGCGCTCCGCCAGCTCTTGCAGCGGTGTCCTTGAGCAGATCAAGAATTCGGGCGGTGAGGCGTTCGCCGCGAGTTGTGATGTGTCCGACTATGCAGCTGTTGAAAAAATGACGGCGGAAACGATGGATCGCTTTGGTCGGATCGATGCCTTGGTCAATAACGCTGGCATCGTCGACCCGATTGGTGCGATCGCGACGAGCGATCCTGACGAATGGGCGCAAAATATTTCGGTTAATCTCGTGGGTGTCTATAACGGGATACGCGCTGTTCTTCCGCATTTCTTGAAACAGAGTTCTGGGGTGATTATCAACATCAGTTCCGGCGCGGCGCATGGTCCGATGGACGGATGGAGTGCATACTGTTCAGGAAAGGCCGGCGTTTATATGATGACCCGTGCAACAGCGTTGGAGGCTGGCGAAAAGGGTGTTCGTGTATATGGGTTTGCCCCGGGAATCGTCGATACGGACATGCAGGGGGTGATCCGCGCCTCGGGTATCAATTCGGTCAGTCAAATTCCGCGCGAGAATCTTGCACCGGCTGATGAACCTGCGAAGGCCATTGCCTGGTTGTGCAGTGACGCGGCCAGTGATCTGGCCGGTCAGGAACTATCGATCCGTGACGAGACACTCCGCAAGAGGATTGGACTTTCTGTCTAAGCCCGCGTCCATGAGGCAAAATGCCCGATCTGTTTATGCAAGCCTTAAAAACGCGGTTTGCATTTGCCTCATCTTCTCTATCGCGTTCGTCCTGGTTCCGGAGTTCGTTCGCGCCGAAATGTCTGTCCCGGATAAGGTGCTTAAGGTTCCGGGAATTAAAGGCGATGATAATCGGGTGCGTGTCAAGATCTCGGATTATCCCTGGCGTATGATCGGACGACTAAACCGAAGCGGCAGTCATTGCACGGGTATCCTCGTGGGGCCGGTATCGGTACTGACAGCGGCCCATTGTTTTTGGGATAATCGGCGTCAACAATGGTCGGTGCCAAGCGCGTTTCATTTCGTGCTTGGCTATGAGAAGGGGGACGTGAAGGCACATTCCAGGATCGAGCGGTTTGAATTGCCGGATGGGCGGCAACCTACTTCTCTTGATAAAAAGTCGACGCTGGAAAATGATTGGGCAATTGCAACATTAAAAAACCCACTTGGGGAGGAATTCGGCTTTGCGCCTGTAGCCGCTTTTAATCTTCGCGAATTAAAAGATGTTCTCGCCAGCGGAGCTGTTGTTGTTCAGGCTGGCTATAGCCGGGATATTGCACATATGTTGACCGCAGATAAAGATTGCGAGATCAGCAGTATCCAGCAAAGTAAATCCGGCTTGCTGTTGCGGCACCAATGTGATGCAACGCAGGGCGATTCGGGCTCTCCTCTTTTTCTGTATGACGGAAAGTCGTACTCACTTATCGGAATTCATGTTGCGACAATGTCGAATTCCAAGGGGATGAACGATGGAATTGCGGTGTCCTTGGACATGTTCAGGAACCGTGTGTCACAACTGCAAAAATAATGAGAAGAACAAATTTTTAGGCAAATACGGCGAAATTTATTATGATCTACCTCATATGGGGGATGAAATGCGATGTCCCGACGGATAAAGTAATAAAGAATTAACCAAGGCCTTTTTATCTTACCTTGGGTGCGCAGGGGTAGTGGCGACTATGAGTGATAAGCAAACAGATCAAAATCAGTTGATCGAAGATGATCAGGCTGTATCTGAAAATAGTGAAACGGCGGACCTTGCTTTCCTGGAGTTGGATGAGAATGGAACCGTTGATCTGGATGCCTTGTTTGATGCATTGAATATCGCGGCGGAAGAAAACGGCAGTTCCATGGAATTTGCCGAAAGCGGTGATGGCGATACAGGTACGCTGACACTTTCAGGCGCGGAATTAAATTTTGGCAATGTCGCCTCTGAAGACCTGCCGGATGCGACGGATTTACTTCTGAAAAGTAATATCGTTTCTGACGAGTCTTGAGTTTTTAGCCCTTCTTGCTTTTCTCGATATTTGCCTTGAAGTCGGCACCGGTTTCAGTCTCGAAAAAGCGCATCATCGCATCAACAACTTCTGGGTCGTATTTTTCCGGATTGAGTTTAAACACGCGAAGGGCCTCGTCAACACTGATAGCCTCGCGGTAAGAACGCGGTGAAATTCGTGCAATCAGGATATCCGCCATCCCGAGAATGCGGGCCGGCATATCGATTTCATCCTTTGTTAGGCCTTTTGGATAACCGGTCCCGTCAAGAAGCTCGTTAATTTGGGTGACGGCATCAAGGACTTCTTTTTCCACATCGGCGTTACTTAGAATCTTTTCGGCGATCAATACATGTTTCTGCATCACTTTCTGTTCTTTTTCACTCAGCCGTACATCCTTTTCCCTAATCTCGCGCGGGATGGATATTTTACCGATCTGTGAAAGATGCGCACCGGTGTTGATTATTTTGATCATTTCAGGAGACAGCCCCAGCTCCACTGAGATGTGATTGGCAATCTGCGCCATTCGAATGGAATGATCTGACAGATAAGGGTCATTAGCTTCCAGCATCTGGGCAAGAACAGTAATGGCTTTGCGATCCATTTCCTCTTTCCGGCGCTGGAATTTCACATAGTCGGTGATGTCACTGCTGACTGTGACAATGCCAAGGAATGCTCCGTCTTCATTGAGAAAGCGGGATTTAGCGATCCTCAGAATCCGCGTTCCGTCCCGCCTTTCAATTTCGACAAAGGCGTTGACCGTCTGTTCCGTCGCGATGGCCTTGCGATCATGTTCAGCAAGATCTCGGGCGGCCTTTTCGCCAAACAACTCACGATCCGTTTTGCCGGGAATGGATCGAAGCGGGTAATCAGCGACCCTGGCGAGGGATGGATTCGCGTAGATGTAACGCCCTTCCGGGTCGGTTAGGCCGATCAGTTCATCTATTGTGTTGTTGATACTTCCCAGCAACCGTCGTTGTGTGTTTATCTGGTCTGCAAATTCCTTGTACTGTTGGGCGAGTGCGCGGGCGCTTTGTCCCTTTAGGGTCAGCCAGATCACGACGAGAACGGTAAAGACAATAATGAGGAAGCTGAACGCGAGGCCAATGACAAACATCGCATAGGTCCGAAGCGGCGCCAATGCTTTATCGCTGGACACCTGCTGAAAGACCACAAAGTGAGTGTTCGGAACCAGCGCCCCGGAGGAAAAGACACTGTTGCTGTTTTCTCGAGCTATTTCCTGAAAGTTTGTTGCGCCGGGCGCAAGCTGCGCATCTTCCTGAGGTGCAATAAATGGAGGTTTTAGCGGGAACAGCTCATAATATTTTCCATCCGCTTCCTGATAAAGCTTAGTCACATCCGGCTGATTATTATAGAGCGGTGCGTTCAATAGTTCTGAAAGCGCATTTGATGCCGGGACGGTGAGTAGCAGAGCCCCGACTATGACATCATTACCGCTGCTGTTGGGTTCGCGTTGCGCCGCATGAATTGGCAGGACGAAGTCAAAAACAAGCCCGGCATCGCTCGCACGAAGAGGTAGGAAAGTTACTTCTGTTTTCTCATACTGCGCTTGCGCGGTTGAGCGTTGATTGTCCGTTAGGGACGGAGCATTTCCGGAAGCAAGATAAGCACGGCCATCTTTACCGATAAGGTATGCTCCAATAAGTTCCGCCTGATTGACGAAATTTGAGAACGCGTTCTGCATGTAAGGCAGTTGATCATTCAGTGATTTTGGGAGCTTGCCGTCACCCACAAAATTAATTTCTGTGGCAAACAGCTTGAAAAGTTCATTTTCTGCGATCCGGTTGGCGTCTTCGACTTCACCCGCAAGCCAGGTTTCCATCACTTGTGCCTTGCCGGCCGCGCTCACATCAAGGCGTTTTTGAAGCTCCCCGACTAATTCCTGTTTGCGAGACTCTATTGCGTAGTCACACAGAAAGTATCCCAGGATCGCAAAGACGATGAGAAAAAACGCGGCAATCTTCCAGGGGGCTTTGCGAAAAAGGTTGCTATCGCTTGGCGCACGGTCGGAAAGAAATGAATTTAGTTCAAGCTTGGCTGTTGCATCAGTCATTTTGGTTGCTCCCTGCGGCATCTTGCGCGGTCAGGAAATCAAGGGGAATATGGGCCCATCTCCTATTTTCATTAACGGAGTAGAACGGGACGTAATAGTTGACGAGGCGTTCTTCCAGTATGGTATCGTTCAGGTTGTCGAGAACATAGCGTTTGCCCCGGCGCTCGACGCTTAATACGGCATGTGCCTTGTTGCGCAGGACATCGTTGGCGATAACAATACGCATGGCATCGGGGTCAAAACCGAGCTCTTTAAGGCTGACATATTTCATGATGGCGAAATCTCTTGATCCGCCGCCATTTGAAATAAACTCAAGCGGCGACGCCCAATGGCTGTCAGATAATGCCCCTGCGTCGTCGGGAATAAATTTCCAGCCATTTAGAAAACTGTTCAGTTCCTGCATCTGGATGCGCTTAGGAGAATTTTGTAGTTCTGCGATTTTCGTGCGCCACAACGTCATCTGTTGCGACTCACAATCCTCGATGCGGGCATCGCATTTGGCGGCAGCATTTGCGAGCTGGGGAAAACTCGCTTTAACTTTGAGCCAGAGGGGTAGGGCTGCCAGATTATCTGATGAAATTTCGACTAAGCCGAAAAGGCCCTTTTCCGTCACGTCCGCGTGAGCGGTCGCACCGGTCACTGGGCCTAAAAGGAAAAGACCCGTTAGCAGAAAAGCGGTGGCGTGCTTTATCATTCTATTGTGTATCATCACCGTTCCCTCAATGCCGTATCCCGTGTTTTCAGGATAGGTTTCAGGATATAGTCCAGCACTGTTTTATGGCCTGTGAGGATATCGACAGAGGCGACCATGCCGGGAATAATTGGATAGGAGTTTTCCCCGCGTTTGAGGAAATTCTGGTTTGTACGAACGATGATCTGATAATAGCTTTCGCCGGATTTCTCATCAACAATCGTATCGGCACTGATCCGTTCAAGCTTGGCTGGCAATCCGCCATAAATTGAGTAGTCATAAGCCGTGATCTTTACTGTGGCTTCTTGTCCTGGCCGCAAAAAAGCGATGTCGGCCGGGCGAATATTCGCTTCCACCAAAAGCGTATCGTCGATTGGCACTATTTCAATAATATCCTGACCCGGTTTGACGACGCCGCCAATGGTCTGGATTTTAACGTCCTTTACTTCACCAGTTACAGACGAGCGCACATCCGTCCGTGCAACACGATCCTTGACACCGAGAATGGCCTGACGAGCCGCCTCATACTCCGCACGTGTCTGGCTCAGTTCTTGTGATGCAGTACTTTTGAAACTGAGAATTTTTTCCTCAATTCGCTGATTAGCTTCCTTAAGCGCGCCTTCAACACGTGGCTTGGAAAGCTCGGATGCAGAAATCTGCCCTTTCAGGTCGTTAATTTCCCGGCGTAGCTTGAGAGATTCCACCTTTGGGACAATCCCTTTCTTGACGAGAGGTGCCGTAATTTCCATTTCTTCATTGGCGAGTCCGAGGCTGGCACGGAGCTGTCTCAGGCGACCATTAATCTCTGCAATTTCTTGGTTTCGCTGTTGCGCCTGTTGCCGCAAGATTTGTATTTGCGATTGGAGTTCAGCCTGCCGCGCATTATACAGATTTAGCTCGCGCACGGAAATGTCCTTACGCTCCGCCAGAAGTTCAGCAGGGAAGGTAAGGGGTTCACCCGTGGCCTCCGCTTCAAGACGGGCGATACGCCCCATCAGGTTAAGATAATTGGATTCGATTTCTCCCGCGCGGGAGGAAAAGCCGGTATCGTCAATGCGTAGAAGAATCTGGCCCTTTTCGACGATATCGCCTTCATGTACCAGCAATTCTCTGAGGATGCCGCCTTCCAGATTCTGGATAATTTGTACTTGGCTGGACGGGATGACCTTGCCGTCGCCGCGGGTGACTTCATCCAGAACCGCATTTTTTGCCCAGATGAACCCGACAACGAAAAAGGCGATTACACCAAACAGCAGGAGGAAAGAACGCGGATGCGGGCCTTGTACTCTCGCGGCTACGACGTCCGACGCGAAATCTGAGTCATTCCATTTTAAATTGTCTGCCATAGTCAGTCCTCCGGTCCGTTTCGCTGTGGTTTTGACACGGTTGCCGAAACAGTTTTGGAGGTTGAGTTTCCACTCTGACCGAGTTTCAGAATTTCATCGCGCGGGCCATCCGCCGCGATCTTGCCATTTCCAAGGACAATGATCCGATCAACCAGCGAGAAGAGGGAGGTGCGATGCGTCACGAGAAGCAAGGTCTTTCCTTGAATATAGTCTTGAAGACGGCTAATCAGCCGTCGCTCTGAATTGATGTCCATGGCACTTGTCGGTTCATCGAGCATCAGGATAGGCGGATTGGGCAGGAAAGCGCGGGCAAGACCAATTGTTTGCCGTTGCCCTCCGGACATGGTCGCGCCTTTTTCTCCAACATGCAGGTCATAGCCATGTGGATGCCGAGAAATAAAATCATGTACACCGGAAAGCTTCGCGGCATTCAGGATCATTTCATCGTCGGCACGCGGATGCCCCAGGATGATGTTTTGCCTAACAGAGGCCTGGAACAGGGTGATATCCTGCATGACGCTGCCAATGCTCCGGCGGATATCGGAAGGGTCGATTTGCCGGATATCCGTGCCGTCAATCAGTACGGCGCCTTCATCGGGCTCATAGAGATTGATTAGCAGGCGCGAAATCGTTGTCTTCCCTGATCCAACGGGCCCGATAATTCCGACTTTCTCACCCGCCCGTATCTTGAATGATACATTGTCGAGCGCAGGGATGTCGGTGCCCGGATATTTGAAAGTTACATCCTTGAATTCGATATCACCCTGGATATTCGGGCGGCTGAGTTGACGTTTTTCCGCGCCCCGTTCAACCGGGAGGGACATAATATGATTAAGTCCCTTCAAGGCGACGATAGCTTGATTGAGGCGGGTAAGCAGCCCGGCGATCTGGCCAAGCGGTGCCATTGTCCGCCCTGTTAAAATGGTGCAAGCGATCAAGGCGCCTACTGTAATAGTCGAGTCCGGTTCTCCCATTAACATGACGCCATAGACGACCACGCCGACGGTTACAAGTTGCATGGCAGCAGCGGAAAGATTGATGCCGAGGCCGGCGAAGAAGCGCGCGGCAACGCTTGTTTCAGCGGTCTTCCCGACGAAGCGTTCCCATTCCTTCTGCATATGGCCTTCAATTCCCATGCTTTTAACGGTGTCGAGGGCGGAGATTGTTTCAACGATAACCCCATGCTTCTGGGCGGCTTCTTCCGACGTTTTGGAAACGGCGCGGCGCATGGGCCATTGCAGACACAGCCCGATAAGCAGAACAACAGGGACGGCAACAGCGGGAATGATAAAAAGCGGGCCACCGATCAGGTAAATGATAAACAGGAAAATCGCGAGGAAGGGTAGATCGACGAGCGCCGTTACGGTAACGGACGTGAAGAAATCCCGCAATGTTTCAAACTCTCGCAGGTGATTGGCAAACGCGCCAGCAGACGCAGGACGGGCCTTTACCTGAAGGTTGAGAACTTGCTCGAATATTCGGCTGGACAGCAGAATGTCAGCCCGTTTACCGGCATTGTCGACAAAATACGACCTCAGTGATTTAAGTAACAGATCGAAGCCGATCACGGTGATTACACCAATTGCCAGCACCCATAATGTTTCGATCGCCCGGTTGGGAACGACCCTGTCATAAACATTCATAATAAAAAGGGGGCTTGCCAGGGCGAAGCTGTTGATCAGAAAGGCGGCGATAATGACCTGAATATATGTCGGCCAGAATTGCCACATGGTCCCCCAAAACCATGAGCCGGGCCTATCCTGTAACTTTTCATCCTTATCAACGCGGTACTTGAAACTTGGTCGGGTCAGAATAGCGTACCCGGCATATTCAGCGTCCAGTTCTGTGAGCGGCAGGCTGTCGGAGCCTTCCCCTGTTTCCGGGAAGATAACTTTGGCTTTCCTGTCTTCCCGCGAGAGCAGGATACAGGCGCGCCGGTCATTGAGCAGGACGACGCAAGGTAGAACGGCTTCCGGTATCTTATCGAGATTTCGATTGGTGATGCGGGCACTGATGCCGACGCGTTCCGCGGCCCGGACAAATAGCGCCGGTGTTAATTTGTTGTCTTCAAGTGGGAGGCCGTAGGCTAGCGCATCCGGAGTGCGTGGATCATCGAAAAGCTTAGTCAAAGCCGCGAGGCAGCCAAGCAGGGGATCCTGATCAGAGCGCGTGATTTCGGAAAGGTTGACCTGCCAGTTTCCCTTACTTTTGATTTTTGTCCGAAGGGCAGCCTCTGTGGTCTCTAGCTTACTTGCTGCTGCAGTCGGCTTACCTGTTTTCAATTTGGTGTCCCTTGTCTTTTTGTTTCCGGCTTTTGTGACGAATAGATCGTCCGTTGTGTTGACATCGAGCCTCGCGGATTTGCGTGAATTTTCGCTCACCGGCATGCCCTCATTTTTCGCCGGCTTTCACGCGACCCAATCATGCCGGCATATCCAGCAGATCCGCCTCGCGTTCGGGATTTGAGAGAATTGAACTCTCCATGGTTCCTTTGCCCTGCCATACCCTTACTTTCCCGCTCAGTCCTCAATAACAATTTCGGCGATTTCATGTTGCGATGGAGAAATGATTGCGGCCGTTCGAACTTCCCCTTTGTATTGTCTCGCAGCTTCCATCCTGCTTTTACAAAATCCTTTATGCGGAACGGACTACTTTTCCACGTTGGTCATTCAACGCTTATTTGGTGAAAATGCAGTTAACATATTGGCAAAAGTGTATTTTCTAAAATTATGGAATGTGCGCCGGTCCTTTGAATTAATACGCCGCTCGTTTAGGCTTCTACGCCAATATATTACGTATAGTTGCGGGGTTTTCGCCTATTTTTCAACAAAAATTAACCATAACTGGTAGTGATTTAAATGACATTGAAAAGTGGCGCCCTTTCCGTACGCGCCAAGAGGCGTATTTGCGACAGGGTCGGATGGCGAAGTTGTTATGATAGGGCAGCTTGAATGGATTGTTGTAATTTTACCACAGGCTGTTGCGAAGACCACTAAATATATGGTCTTCGCCGTTATATAGAGTTGATCGACGGCGGAAAGAAAGCGTAGATTGCCGTCGTATTATAATTAAGTTTTGGATGGATGTTTTGCTCAGGCATTACGCATCAGGCGAGCGAAAATTTCTTCGACGTTAAGCAAAACAGACAAAGTGGGAGAGGGGTATGAAGCTTAGAAACCGTGCGGGGAAGACAATGAATGTACTTTCCGCCAGTGTTCTAACGGCGGTCTTCGGAAGTTATATAGCGGTGGGGGCCGCGCAATCCGAAACATTGGTGGATGCAGTCCAGCAAACGGTTTCGACCTATCCGGAAATCGCCGAGGCTTCGGCAAATCGCCGCGCGATTGATCAGGAATTAAGACAGGCGGAAGGACTTTATCTTCCGTCGCTCGATCTTGAAGCGGGCATTGGTTATGAGTGGACTGATACAGTTACCATTGATAACGAAGATTTGCGCCGCACGGAATCGAGCCTTCTGCTCGTGCAGACCCTTTACGATGGTGGGTTTCGTAGCGCAGAAGTAGACCGGCAGGGAAATCGTGTCGATAGTGCTGCGTATCGGGTCCGGGAACGGGCCGAAGCCATCGCTCTTGACGCGGTGCGGTCCTATCTTGATACGCTTCGCAGTCAACAAATTGTTGAACTGGCGAAGGAAAATGTCGAAAAACATCGCCGGACACTGAATGAAATCCAGGACAGGGTGAGAGCCGGACAAAGCGGTATTGGTGATGACCAGCAGGCGCTGGCGCGTCTTGCTGCAGCTGAAGACACTCTCGTTGAAACTTTGCGCGCGCAGGACGATGCGGAAATTACCTATCGGAGAGTTGTGGGTGTACAGCCGGTAAATCTCGAACTTCCTGACTTCAGCGACAGCGTTCTTCCCGACAATATTGATGATATCGTGGCGATTGCGCTGGAAGGTAATCCGGACATTATGTTCGCTTCTTCAGATATCAAAACGTCTGATGCGGAAATTCGGGCGACTCAGGCAAGCTACTATCCGACAGTTAATCTGGAGGTAGGAGGCTCTGCGGATAATAATCTCGATGGGGTTGAAGGCCATAACGACGATTTATTGGCGATGCTTCGGTTGCGCTACAACCTCTATAGAGGGGGGATCGACGAAGGCCGTGAGAAGGAAGCGTTAGCACGCAAAGCAGAGACGGAGCAGCGCAAACGCCGTTATGAACGCCTCGTAGAAGAGGAAGTTCGACGCAGCTGGAGTTCACTCGCCCGTTCGGAAGCGCGTTCGGAAGTTCTCGCAGCGGCTGTTGTTGCCAATACTGAGGTTGCCTCGACTTACAAACAGGAATTTGAAATCGGGCAGCGTGATCTGCTGGATCTGCTGGATGCGGATAATGAACTGTTTAACTCCCGGACGTCGCTGGTGACGGTGGAGTATTCGGTTAGGTTTGCAAAATATCGGTTGCTTGCCACTATGGGCCGGTTGAACTCGACACTCGGTGTGACCCTGCCCGCGGAAGCAACGCCGATGGAGAAAAAAGGCTAACAATATCGAAAGTCTATAACAAGAGCCGCGCTTAGACGTAATGTGCGGCTTTTTTTATGTCTGCGGCGCTAGGGCTTGTGACGCCACCATCCAATCTCATTGACAGAATATATCGGTCGGTAATGTCGGATGCGAGTGGCATCAACGACTTGTCCGATTTGATTGTCGAGCACTAGATTTTTGCCTTTATAATTCACAACCAGAATTGCATGGGCGATGCCGAGATTAACATCCTGCAGAACGACAATTTTCATGTCCTTCGCTGACCACCCGAGGGCGCGCAGCGTAAAATACTTGACGATCGCGTAGTCTTCGCAATCACCGAACCGGGCAAAGAATTCTTTAGGAATTTCCCAATAATCACGCACTCCCCAATTGATGGGATCAAGAATATAGCGAAAAAGATTCATGTGCCGATTGATTTTTTCAAGCTGCTTTTCTTTCGGCAGTGACCGCCATTCCTCTATCAGGGCGCGCCATTTCTGATGGGCGCAGCGATTATATTTTCCTGAAACGCAATCGCCAGGCCTATCCTTGTAGGTTGCGAGCACCTTTCGCCATTTTGGAAAGGGTTTGAGGCCGGAATAGGGGGTTGCCTTATAACCGAACAGGTCACCTGCCTTTGCGTCAGCGAGAGATGGTGCTGCAATAACGCAGCAGGCAAGAATAAGTGCTGCGCATATCGTGGCAAATCCGGGTCTTGTTCCTGTCACCGCGTTGGTTCCTGCCATCTGGTTAAAAAAGCCTCCTGTTCAGGCGCATTATGGGCAACAAATCATTAACAAAGACTGAGCAGGACATCTAATGTCATTGCGTCGTTAAGTAATTTTTGGGTAATTTAGATCGGTGATTTACCTATCTTAAAGAGTTTCAAGGCATTCTGCCGTACAGTGAAATATATAACCGGGGCATTTATGTCGGATAATCAATTAGATGGTACGGAAAAGAAAAGCACCTACAAAGCGCTCTCCTTAGGCGTTTTGCTGCTTATGGCTGTCGTCGTTGCCGGCATTTGGGGCACTTTCAAATTTGTCGAGGAACAGCGTTCGCGCGACCTCCGAAACTGGGAGGTTCGCCTTGGTATTGTCGCGGATAGCCGCGCGGCAAGCGTCGATGACTGGCTGCGCAAGCAGGAACAGGCTATTGGCACTCTCGCGAATAATGCGTCTTTACAGGTGTATCTAACCCAGTTGGTTATTGAGACGGCAGAGAATGGCAACTCTATCGCTGAAGTGCCGGAGGCGGGTTATCTCATTAATCTACTGAATAATCAGGCTGTTATCAGCGGATTTTGGGAGCCGGAGGAGCCGCAAATCCGTGCAAATGTGGCGCGGCCCGGTCGGGCAGGCATCGGGCTTACGGACGCAACAGGAAAGCTTCTGGTCTCCAGCGGAAATATGCCCCCAATGAACCCGACAATACGGGCCGCCATGGCGAAAGCCGGGGATGGTGAGCCTGCTCTGATCGATCTTTATGAGGGGATTAATGGCGATCCGACCATGGGCTTTGTCTGGCCGATTTATGCGGTGCAGGATGAAGGGAGCCCAAAGGATATTATTGGATATGTTGTTGGTCTTCGGACGGTGGAAACCTCACTATTTCCGCTATTGTTCCAACCGGGTGATACATTGCAGACGGCAGAAAATTATCTTGTCCGCAAGGATGGGAAGCTCGTGCAATATATCTCTCCGCTGGCGGATGGCACGCTCGCTCTTGCCCGCAAGCTAAGCGCACAGAATGATCTGGCTGCGGCATTCGTAATCGAAAATCCGGGAAGTTTTGAACTTGCCTCCAATTATCTCGGGAGCAAGGTTCTCGTAACGGGGCGTGCGTTGACGGCTGCGCCTTGGTTCCTTGTTCGAACAGTCTCGGAACAGGAAGCGTTGGCCGAAACCGATCAGCGCCTTTCAACGATGCTCGGCATCTTTATATTGCTGATTTTTGCAGTCGCAGGAACGGTGGTTGCCGTCTGGCGGCATGGCACCTCCCTTCGCGCGGCGGAGCTAGCGGTGCGCTATAAGGGCATGGCGGAGCAGTTGAGAGAGCGGAGCGAATTTCTGAAAATTGTGACCGATCAGCAGCCAACGTCTATTGCTGTTTTCGATGCAGAGGATAAATACACATTTGCGAATAGTGTCGCCGCCGAAGACGTGGAGATATCGCAAGATGAAATGATTGGCAAGAAAGCCGCGAGTGTTCTTGGGCCTGAGCAGGCACGGGAAATCATCGAGATGACAAATCTCGTGCGTCAGGACTATGAACCTCGTTCGTTGATTAGCCGTATAAAGGCGTCGGAGGAAAGTGCAGCGGATCGGGTGATCAAGTCAGATTTTGTGCCCCTGCGATCAGCGCGGGTGAACAGCAAGGAAGTTCTCACTGTATTTCAGGATATTTCTGATGTTGTAGTTGCACAGGAGCGTCGCGAGTCCGTATTGCGTACACTTGTTTCAACATTGGTGGCTTTTGTGGATCGCCGCGACCCTTATTCCGCAGATCAATCCCGTCGGGTCGCGAAGGTTGCGGTGGCAATTGCTGAAGAAATGGGCGCGCCAGATGAACTGGTGCGGACAGTTGATATCGCGGGTAACCTGATGAATATCGGCAAGATTCTCGTTTCGCCAGAAATTCTGACTAAGACGAAGAACCTGACTAAGAAGGAAATGGAAATCATTCGGAACAGTCTGGTCGCCAGTGCGGATCTCCTGGATGAAGTTGACTTTGATTTGCCGGTTGCCGCCACATTGCGCCAATTGCAGGAAAATTTTGACGGCAGTGGCCAACCAAACGGCCTGGTCGGCATGGAGATCAGTGAACCAGCTCGGATTATTGCCGTCGCCAATGCCTTTGTCGGCATGGTCAGCCCGCGCGCTTACCGGAGCGCACTAAGCTTCAGCGCGGCAGTGAAGAATCTTTTAGAAGATGCCGATACGCGGTATGACCGACGTATGGTCAGCGCTCTGATCAATTATCTCGAGAACCGGGGAGGCCGCGAGAGCTGGAAATACTTCTCTGAGAATGTAGAGAAAGACTCTACTGAGGGCGGAGGGTAATTCCTCTAATTCCTTTAAAGGAGACCTGTGGCCTGTAGGGCCGCCGGGCCAGTCAGGATGAGCTTGACCACTTCGCTTTGTCGGCTGGTGTCGGTTTTGCGGAAGACTTGTCTCAGTTGAGAGCGAACTGTGTGCATGCTGACCCCCCATTGCTCTGCGAGGTCATCAAGCTTATGACCATTGGTCAGGCCAAGCGCCAAGCGCCCTTCCGCTGGTGTCAGGCCATATAGCTTACAAATTGATTCTACAGAAAGCTCAACTGGTTCAGCCGGGTCAGAGACAAATAGAACGGCACCCTTTCCGGCGGCCCCGGTTCCGATAGGGGCGACCATGACATTCAACGGATAGTCACTTTCCATCCGGGTCAGGGAAATGGCGAAATCGCCTTCTGATTTGCTGTCGCCGCCGGGGGAGAGTGTGTCGGACAACAGCTTGGCGAGTGCCCGGCTTTCACCTGGCAGTGTTGCACGGCATATCCGGTCAGTACCAACAACCAGACCGTCACCCTTTTCCAGATAGCGTTTTGCCTTTCCATTGAAGAAAAGGATTTTCGTATCAGCTGTTACCAGGATAACCCCGATTGGAAGCCTGTTCAGTACGGCCGTCGCAGAATCAAGAAGTGGTGCCGATTCTGCGCTTTGCCGATGACCCTGATGGCGCTGAATGGCGTTGAGCAAGCAGCGCGACATGCCATCTGTCGAGAGTTGACTTTTGATGAGGTAGTCCTGCGCGCCCAACCGAATAGCCTCACGGCCGATATTTTCGTTATCATCCGTGAGCACAACAATCGGTGTGTGGGGAGTTTTTTCTCCAAGGAGCGATACCGCTTTGATCCTGTCTTCCTGAGTTTCTGTCAGATCAAGAATAATGACTTCGCCCTGCTGACCGTGACCGGCTTTCACATAACTGTCGACAGAAGCAATATGTTCGAACGAAAACTTTGCCGTCGACGCATTGGACAGCAACCAACCTAATTGTTGGGCATCCTCTTCCTTTTGTCCAATAAAGTGAACTGTTGCAGTAGAGTTTTTGTCCATTGAATATGGTTTTCCGACTTGTTTATTCGGTTTCCTTGACATGACCGCCAAAATTACGACATTTAGGATCGCTAAAATTACCTAAAATTTTGATAACCTGCCAAAAATGATGCAATTGAATTTTTTGACATTTCCTGTGTATCTGACAGCAATTTAATCCCATGAGCTAATTCAAATGCCAAGATATATTGCTTTTTATAAACCCTATGGCGTACTCAGTCAGTTCACCGGAGAAAAAGGCCAGAGAACTCTTGCCGATTTTGCGCTGCCGGAGAAAGTATATGCGGCGGGGCGTCTCGATAAGGATAGCGAAGGACTTCTTCTTCTAAGCGATGACGGGCCCTTTATCAAGAAACTGCTGAATCCGGATAATGCTCATGAACGAGTGTACTGGGTGGAGATAGAGGGAGAGCCAAATAAAGCAGCTCTTGAAGAGTTGTCTGGCGGCGTGGTTTTCAAGGGATATAAATCGAAACCTTGCCGAGTTTCTCGACTTGATCCTCAACCCGACATCGCACCGCGCGATCCGCCGGTGCGCTTTCGAAAGTCTATTCCGACATGCTGGATTGAAATAGCGCTGACGGAAGGCAAAAACCGTCAGGTTCGGCGGATGACGGCATCTGTTGGTCACCCGACTTTACGTCTTATCCGTAAAAAGATCGGCAAGCTTACACTCACCGATCTTGTACCTGGGATATGGCAGGACGTAAAAAAAATGGATATTTTCTGATCTTGCTTTAGTCCGAATTTCGCGTGCTTAGTGCGCGAACAGGACCGGTGCCGTCATATGCTCAAGAATATTCTTTGTGGCACCCCCCAGAATCATTTCCCGCAGGCGGCTATGGCCATATGCCCCGAGAACCAGCATGTTCCCGCTATAATCGACGAGTGCGTCGAGAATGGCGTCACCAACACTGATGCCGGGCCAGTGGCCGGACTTGAAATTAGCTGTAATGCCATGACGTTTGAGGTGCGCAAGTATATGCTCCGTCTCATATGTCTCGTCCTCTGTCGCATTGACCCGGAGGAGGGTGACTTTTTCCGCTTTTTTGAGAAAGGGTAATGACTCATGTAAAGCACGGGAAGATTCGCGCGTGTTATTCCACCCAACGATCACATGGCTTCCGAAATTGCTGTAATTCCCCGCAGAAGGAATAATTAATACAGGGCGGGGCGAACTGACGACTATCTCTTCGGCGATATATCGCGTTTGCGCATTATTCTCATCGTCGGGGTCGCCCTGACCCACGATCACAAGGTCAGCGGAAAGGGCATGTTCATTAATCAGATCCGGAGCATAGCCTTCTTCTACAACTACCTCGACTGGACGACTTACTTTTGCCGCAAGGCTTTCAAACTTGGCTTTTGCTTCCGCAGCATTCTCTTCTTCAACTTTCCGGGATTGCTCAATAAATTCCGGCGGGACATAGCCCATAAAGGAAGTGGGGACAGTTACCTGCGCAATTGTATATAACCCGATTACATATGCGTCATGCTCAACCGCGAGACCAAGAGCCGTCTCAATACGGGCTTCCAGCCGTGAATCGTTACTCAAATGTAGCAATATGGTTTTTATGGACATTACGCTTTCCCTTTCAACAATCCTGAACGAATTTCACTTAATTATGGATAGCTTTTAGTGAGCCGCATTGATTTGAGACAAACAACAATGCGCGCCGCCTCCCTGTACACACTGTATTCGATAGTTACCTTATGAACAGTTCAGTTAGATAACAACCTGTTATTTGTTACGGCATAGGCAGTCTGGATGTTCTCTGTTATGAATGGCAGCCGACAACATATATCCAGACAAAGGAAATTCGTTAAATGGATGCTATCGAAGCACTTGTAACGCGTAAATCTTCGGCGATGCTAACGACACCTGCCCCCGGAAAAGACGATCTTAAGCTCATAATGCAGGCGGCCGTTCGGGCCCCTGATCATTGTCGCCTTCGCCCGTGGCGTTTCATCGTCTTTGAAGGGGCGGCAAGGGAAAGGCTCGGTCATATTTTTGAAGAAGCCCTGAAGGCAAGAGATCCGGATGCGACTGAAGCCATGCTCCAAAAGGAGCGCGGCAAGCCCATGCGCGCACCAATGATAATTGCTGTTATCGCCCGGATAGAGGAGCATCCGAAGGTGCCAGAGGTGGAGCAGATCCTTTCCGCGGGAGCGGCCGCGCAGAATATTATGGTCGCGGCGCATGCACTGGGATATGCAGGCATATGGCGAACCGGAAAAACATGTTTTGATCCACAGGTTAATGCTGCTCTCGGAGCATCGGATGCAGATCAGATTGTCGGGTTTCTCTATTTGGGAACGACCGAGAGGACACCGGTCCTGCTGGAAGAGCCGATTGATCCCTATGTGGAAATCTGGGAAGGCTAAGCTTGACAGAAAACCGGGGCGTTAATGACAGTATAATAATGGAAGGGAAGTAATATGTCGGATCTTGTGTTTCATCACTATGATGCATCACCTTATGCTGAGAAAGTCAGAATGATATTTGGCTTTAAGGGGGTGAATTGGCAGTCTGTTCAAATACCCCGCATGATGCCCAAGCCGGAACTGACGCCACTTACCGGCGGGTATCGGAAAACGCCGGTTATGCAGTCAGGCGCCCATATTTATTGCGATACGCAAATCATTATTCGTGAACTCGAAGCGCGGTATCCGACTCCCACATTATTTCCCGACAACAGTCAGTTTGTGGGCTGGGGCACGAGTTTCTGGACCGACAAGCTGCTTTTCAGCACGGCGGCGGCAATTGTTTTCGGAACTTTTGGCGACCAGATGCCTCCGGAATTTGTTAAAGACCGGGCGGAATATTCTGGTGGAAACTTGAATGTTGAGAAAATGAAAGCCGCACTTCCTTTCTCACTTCAGCAGTTTGCCGCCATGATGGACTGGGCGGAACAAGGCCTTGCAGATGGTCGGGACTATTTTCTGGGGCCGGAGGCAAGCCTCGTTGATTTCAATCTTTATTATACAGTACGATTTGCGGGGCGTGCACCAGCGGTGAAGGAAATTCTTGCGGAATTTCCGAAACTATCGGCCTGGATAAAGAGAATTACCGCCTTTGGTGAAGGTACTTCCACTGAGATCAGCGCAGCCGATGCCCTCGAAATCGCGAAAAATGATGATGTCTCTGATTACAGCGGCACTATTGGTGCGAACGAGGAGAAAACGGCTGGGGATCAGGTGACCGTGATGCCAAACGATACCGGTCGCGTTCCCGTATCTGGTGAACTTGTTACCCTCGATCGGCGGGAGATCGCGATCCGTCATAATAATGACACTGTGGGAGAGGTAATTATCCATTTTCCGCGCGCCGGATTTATCGTGCGTTAAGAGCCAAGAATAAGGCAAAATCATGGTTTTGCCTTATTCCATGCCTATTTATCGTTATCTGAGTGTCGAAAGCTGTTATGACGGTTGTGGATTTATTTAACGGGCAATGTTATGAAGCTGAAATGAAATCCCCAATTTTCCGGAGAGACCATTGAATAAAAAATTTCGAGCGTTTGCTATCGGACTTGCTATTTTCGCCGTTGCTATGATGCAGAATTTGCAAGGGTCCTCTCTCGCGTATGCTCAATCAAAAATACCGGAAGCTGTTGTTGCGATCGTTGACATTACCCATGTTTTGCAAGTGTCCGAGCCCTCTAAAAAAGCCGAAGAAGATGTTAAGGCTCTATTGAAAACCAAAGTGGATGAACTGAATAAACGCGGTGATGACTTGCTTGCCGAGAAAGAGGCACTTGATAAGCAGCGGGCCATTCTGTCGCCGGATGCTTACCAGAAGAAACTTTCGGAGCTTAATGTTCAGCGGCAAAACCTGCAGCGCGAATTCCAGGTCATTAACGGCAAAATGAACGAAGTGCTGGTCGGTATTCGCTTGCGCTTTCGTGAAATTATTGTGCGTCTCGCCGCAGATGTCAGCAAGGAAAAAGGCGTCAATCTCGGGATCGACAGAGCTAAAACCGTTTTCTTTAATCCAAGTATGGATATTACCGAGGAAGTATTAGCCCGGTTTAATAAAGCCAATCCAAAGGTTGATATCAAACTGGAAGATACGAAAGAGGGTGCGGCACCTGCTAAAAAGAACTGAGCTTAGATCTTCGCAAGTAATTCTTCCTTCAATGCCTCATCGCAGAAGGCCGCGAGAATTGCATTTCGGGTGATCTGATTAAGGTCGCTCTCCGATAAGTGATAACTCTGGGCAGCTTCGTCATATTCATGACCGATGGATGTCGCGAAAAACGGCGGGTCATCCGAATTCAGTGTCACAACGCATCCGGCGTCCATCAAGGCCTTGAAGGGATGGCTGCTTCTGTCCCTAAAGAGGCCTGTGGCGACATTGCTTCCAGGACTCAGTTCAAGCGGAATTCTCCGATCCGCGATTTCCGCGATTAGCGCAATATCTTCAATGGCGCGTACTCCATGTCCGATGCGACTGATCGGCAGATTGTCCAAACTGGCGCGGATACTTTCCGGCCCGCCGAATTCTCCAGCATGCGTTGTTGTCTTAAACCCGGCTTTATTGGCGAGATTAAAGGCTGGTGCAAAGTCCTTTGGGTGAAATTGTGTCTCATCACCACCCATGCCGAACCCGACGACATAGGGGTGAGGGGTTGCAACAAAACGCTCTGCTACCTTGAGGGCTTTTTGGGCGCCTAAGTGCCGCACGCAGGTCACAATAATTCGCCCGACAATGTCGAATTCCCTCTGTGCATCATCTATACCGGCGGCAATGCCTTCCAGATGATCGGCATAGCTCATCCCGACTTCGGCAGCATGATCGGGGGAGGAAAACATCTCGACATAGATCGTGTCTTCCTGCGCACATCTTGCGAGATAGTCATAGGTAACCATCCGATAATCGTCCTTGGTCAGGATCGTCGCTGCTGCCTTGTCATAACAATCAAGGAAGTGCCAAAAATCATCCCAGGCATATTCAGACTCTGACTTGAATGTTGCCGGATCAATTTGCGCGCTATTCCTGGCCGCTAGCTGCCGGACAAGCGCAGGGGGCATAGTTCCTTCCAGATGAACATGGAGTTCTGCTTTCTTGACCATGGTTAGTTCAGAAAGCTTTTGCCGTGCGCAAGCGGAGGCAAACCGAGATGCTGGGCGATCGATTGGCCGATATCGGAAAAGCTGTCTCGCTCTCCAATAGATCGTCCCTGAATGCCTTTTCCGAAGGCAATGATAGGGACAGCCTCACGTGTGTGATCCGTTCCCGGCCATGTTGGATCGCAGCCATGATCAGCCGTAAGGATCGCTATATCGCCCTCCTTAAGGGCTGTGTGTAGTTCCGGTAACCGGGCATCAAATTCCTCCAATGCGCGGGCATAACCAGCAATATCCCGTCGATGACCAAAGGATTGGTCAAAATCGACAAGGTTTGTAAAAATAAGGCTGCCATCTTTGGCACGCGCCATGGCGTCAATCGTTGCATCCATCAGTGCCATATTCCCGGCTGCCTTGACAATTTCACCGGTACCTTGATGGGCAAAAATATCACCAATTTTCCCGATGGATATAACCTGTCGACCTGTTTCTATCAGTTTATCAAGAAGGGTCGGTTCAGGCGGGGGCACGGCAAGGTCTTTCCGGTTCGCTGTCCGCGTGAAATTTCCATTTTCACCGACAAAGGGTCGGGCGATTACGCGGCCGATCTCCAGCGGATCAACCAGCTCGCGGGCAATGTCACAAAGCGCGTAGAGGCGATCGAGGCCGAAAGTTTCTTCATGCGCAGCGATTTGAAAGACGCTGTCTGCGGAAGTATAAACAATGGGCTTGCCACTTTTCATATGTTCATCGCCGAGTTCCGCAATGATCTCCGTGCCAGACGCATGGCAGTTGCCAAGGATGCCGGGTAGTTTTCCTTGTTCGATCAGGGCATTCGTCAAGTCGTTCGGAAAACAGGGGATGGTTCTCGGGAAATAGCCCCAGTCGAAAAAGACCGGCACGCCGGCCATTTCCCAATGCCCGGACGGTGTATCCTTGCCCTTACTCATTTCTTGCGCGACACCATGAAGGCCTTCGAAATTATTTGTCCCGCTGGGTGTGTCAACATAGTCATCATGTGCGGCGAACAAGCCGAGTTTACGCAAATTCGGCAAGTGAAGGGGCCCCGACCGCTCAGTGGAATTTGCGCGGCCCGCCGCGGCGGCTTCGATGATATGACCGAAAGTATCCGCGCCGATATCGCCAAAAGCTTCCGCGTCATGGGCGGCACCGAGGCCAAAGCTATCCAGTACGATCAATATGGCGCGCATTTATATATCCTCCCTGGTGAGGCGGGTTCGCACGGCGGGGGAGATCGCAGGTGGCTCCTCTGCCAATGTAATGGCGTTGAGGATACGTTTCTCCGCCCGCGCCGCATCAGCATCATTCCGGGCGATAATCGTCGCGATCGGGTTTTGTGGGCCAAGTTTAGCACCCAGGCCGACAATATTGGTAAGGCCGACGCCATAGTCAATTTTATCCGAAGCCTTATGCCGCCCACCGCCAAGGTCCATCACGGCGACCCCCATCTCCCGGACATTCATGACACCGAGATAGCCGCGCTTCGGTGCGATCACGTCTTGTCGGACCGGCGCGAGCGGGAGATGTTCCTCCATATTTGTCATCAAGTCCTTCGGTCCGCCAAGCGCGACAATCATCTGGGCGAATTTTTCGGCGGCGGTGCCGCTGCCCAACGCACCCCTGACCGCATGTGGTGCCGTCGCTTCATCGGCGATTCCCGCGATAACCAGCATTTCCGCAGCTAGTGCCAGCACCACATCGAGGAGACGCTGATCAACATTCCGACCCATCAGGAAATCAATCGTTTCCCTCACCTCAATTGAGTTTCCAGCCGTTCTGCCAAGTACCTCATTCATATCGGTCAGCAGGGCGGATGTCCTAAGCCCGGCACCGTTTGCAACCGCAACAATGCTGCGGGCAAGCTCTGTCGCATCGCCGTAGTCCTCCTTGAACGCGCCGGAGCCGAATTTTACATCCATCACCAGTGCATCCAGCCCTGCCGCGAGCTTCTTGGACAGGATCGACGCCGTGATCAGCGGGATGGATTCCACCGTCGCTGTAACATCGCGGATCGCGTAAAACCGCTTGTCGGCGGGGGCGAGATCATCTGTTTGGCCGATGATGGCGCAGCCGATATTCTTGACAATCTTGGTCAGCAAGTCCCGATCGGGTGCAGTATTGTAGCCCGGCACGCTATCGAGTTTGTCGAGGGTTCCGCCCGTATGGCCAAGGCCCCGTCCGGAGATCATCGGAACAGCACCACCGCAAGCCGCGACAATTGGCGCAAGCATCAGGCTCACCTTGTCACCGACACCCCCGGTGGAATGTTTGTCAACGACAGGCCGACCAAGATCGGCCTTCGACCAGTCCATCACATGGCCGGAGTGAACCATGGCGCGGGTGAGGGCAACGCGTTCTTCCATGCTCATGCCCTGAAAGAAAATGGCCATGGCGAAGGCCGCAATCTGTCCTTCAGAAATGGAACTATCCGTGAGGCCCCGCACCATGAACATGATTTCCTCCTCGCTCAGGGGCGCGCCGTCGCGTTTCCGGCGGATAATCTCCTGCGGGAAAAATTCAGCCGTTTTATTCGCCATAGGGGATCCAGATATTCTTGATTTGCGTTGCCTGACGCAGGAACTCGCGGCCTTCACCCTGCGCGATGTCGAACCAGTCCCGTGCCTTTCCATTATTGACCCAGGTGCGCTTCATATTTCCGATCGAGGCGGCTTCGACAAGCCGGCTACCATCTGTCGGGCCGAAATACCAGACCGATTTCACATCATCATGCTCTGCGAGCGTTTTCGCAAGACTATCGCGCGGTCCCGTGATGATATTCATCGCGCCCGCAGGCATGTCGGACGTTTCCAGTACCTGATAGAAGTCCGTGGCCGTGAGCGGATGCCGTTCCGATGCGATCAGGACGATGCGATTGCCCATGGCAAGGGCAGGGGCCGCAAGAGAAACCATGGAGAGAAGCGGGTTGTCATCCGGGCAGACGATGCCCATCGTCCCGATGGGTTCCTTCATGGCCAGGGTCACCCCGCGCATGGGCGGAGAATGAACGGCACTTTCATATTTATCTGTCCAGGCACCATAGGAAAAGAGCCGCTGGATCGTGGCATCGACTTCGGCTTGCGCCTTTTTCGTGCTGACGCCTGTCAAGACTTTGAGACGGTCCGCTAATTCCGATTTCCGAATGTCGAGATTTTCCGCGAGATAGTAGAGCACCTGTGCGCGGTTATGACTGCTCGCCTTGGTCCAGCCGGTCGCCTTGCGCGCGGCCTCGACGGCATTACGGATATCCTTGCGGTTGCCTTCACCGACCTCGCCAATTTTCTCGCCCTTCGCGGAGAAGACCGGCATGCTGTAGCCCGAATCCGGCCGGGCCTGCTTGCCGCCGATATAGAGCTTTGGCGTGCGGTCAAGATTGGCGAGGGATGCGTTGCTCTCGTCTTCTTGTGGTGTCGGAGATTTTAATTCCTTATAAAGTGGCAGTTTGGAGAGAAACTTTGGTTTCAATACCTCCATCATGCCTTCGTGGCCGCCTTCGCGTCCATAACCCGATTCCCGGTTTCCGCCAAAGCCGCAGGCCGCATCAAACTGGTTTGTTGAATTTACCCAGACAACGCCGCAATCAAGTTTTGGCGCAATATCAAGCGCGAGATTTATGTTCTCGCTCCAGACGGAAGCAGCGAGCCCGTAGCGTGTGTTATTGGCAATTGCGACGGCCTCATCCGGTGTGCGGAAGGTCATGGAGACGATCACGGGGCCGAATATTTCTTCTTGCGCAACCGTTGCGGCCGGAGCGACATCACTGATCAGTGTCGGAGGATAGAAGCTGCCGTCTTTCGGCATATCGCATTTCGGTTGCCAGACGCTGCCTTCATTCTCGCCTTTTTTGACGAGCTTTGTGATGATCGCGAGTTGTGCTGGATCGACAATCGCGCCCATATCGATGGATTTATCGAGCGGATCGCCAATGCGCAATGTTTCCATCCTTTGCCGGAGCTTTGCGATCATTTTCTCGGCGATGCCTTCCTGCAACAACAGGCGCGACCCGGCGCAGCAGACCTGCCCCTGATTGAACCAGATGGCATCAACAACACCTTCAACGGCACTGTCGAGATCCGCATCCTCGAACACGATAAAGGGTGATTTTCCACCAAGCTCCAGCGTGAGATGCTTGCCGCTTCCGGCGGTAGCGGCGCGGATCAGCCGGCCCACCTCAGTCGACCCGGTAAAGGCGATTTTGTCGATATCGGGATGTTTGACGAGGGCTTCACCGGTTGCGCCATCGCCGGTCACGATATTGACGACGCCATCGGGAAGGCCGACGTCTTTACAGATCTCGGCAAAGCACAGTGCGGTAAGGGACGTATATTCCGCCGGTTTCAGGATAACCGTATTGCCCGCCGCAATAGCCGGCGCAATTTTCCAGGCGAGCATGAGCAGCGGGAAGTTCCATGGGATAATCTGCCCGATCACGCCAATGGGCTCAAATTCAGCGAATTCCTGATCCTGTAATTGTGCCCATCCGGCATGGTGATAGAAATGTCTTGCGACGAGCGGGATATCGATATCGCGGGTTTCGCGAACGGGCTTTCCATTATCAAGCGTTTCAAGCACAGCCAGCAGGCGGGAATTGCGTTGGAGTGCGCGGGCGAGGGCATAGAGATAGCGCGCGCGGGCGGGTCCGCCAATGTTGGTCCAGCCTTTTTGTGCTGCACGGGCCGCAGAAACGGCGGCCTCTATATCTTTCGCATTGCCAGCGGCTATTTTCGCGAGTGGCTTACCGGTCGCCGGATTACGGCTCTCGAACCATTTCTTGGATGATGGCTTGACCCAGTCACCGTTGATAAAATGATCGAACTTACCCTTTCGCGCCGCAATCCATTGAAGCGCGGTCTCGCTGCTTTCTGGCGCCGGCCCGTAGTCTATTTTGTCGAATATTTCTGCAATGCTCATGGTTTTCCCTCAGGCCATTGGATGGCGGAAATCGGCGGAATAGCGCCCGGTGACGAAATGCTCCAACTGGCGCTCAATATCGCCTAAAAGGCTGGAGGCACCGATGCGAAAGAGGTCCGGCTCCAGCCAGTCTGTGCCCAGCTCTTCTTTCATCATGATCTGGTAGTTCAGCACATCCTTTGCCGTGCTGATTCCGCCCGCCGGTTTATAGCCAACCTTATGCCCCGTCATGTCAAGATATTCGCGGATCATCCGCAGCATAACGAGGGTGACGGGAAGGGTGGCATTCACGGTTTCTTTTCCCGTCGACGTCTTGATGAAATCCGCTCCCGCCATCATTGCGACCATGCTGGCTTTTGCAACATTGCGAAGGGTGGAAATATCGCCTGTACCTAGGATGGCCTTCATATGTGCTTTCCCCGATGCTGCGCGGAAGGTCTTCACTTCATTATAAAGGGCCTGCCAGTTGCCAGTCAGCACATGGCCGCGGGTGATGACGATATCAATTTCCTGCGCGCCCGCCGCGACAGAAGCTTCAATCTCCTTGACCCTGAGGTCAAACGGACTGAGGCCTGCGGGAAATCCGGTCGAGACGGCGGCAACCGGAATATTGGATCCCTTCAGTGCCTCCACCGCCGTTTCGACCATGCTGTGATAGACGCAAACGGCACCGGTTGTGACACTGCGATCCGCCATTCCCATGGCGTTCAGAATATCCGCGCGGACGGGCTGGCGCGCTTTGGCGCAGAGGCGCTTGACGCGACCGGGTGTGTCATCTCCGCTCAACGTCGTGAGGTCGATGCAGGTCAGGGCCTTCAAAAGCCAGGCGGCCTGATAGTCTTTTTTAACAGTGCGCCGACCGGGCAGGGTGGTGGCGCGGCGCTCCACCGCGCTTAAATTCACGCGAATTCTGTCCAGCACGTCCAGATCGAGCGGCATGCCGGGATTGCGCGCATGGCCTTCTGCGGCCGGTTTCAACGGGCTAATGGACGCCATTTTCCGTACTCCGAATATGAGCTTTCAACAGCTCCCGTTTCAGGGTTTCCAAAAAGACGATGACTAGGCTTTCAAGGTCCGCTGCGGCAATCTTCGCGCTTTCCAGTGTTTGTTTATGGCTGAGCTGGGTCTTGCTCATCCCGGCGGCAAGGTTTGTAATATTGGAGATTGCCGCAACGCGCAGGCCACAATGTCGCGCGACGAGCACTTCCGGTGTGGTGGACATACCAACAGCATCGGGACCAAGCGCCTTGAAAGCCCTGATCTCCGCCGGGGTTTCGAAATTGGGGCCAAGATAATGCAGATAGACGCCTTCATGCAGCGTGATGCCGAGTTCCTTCGCAACGGCCGCGAGGTGCTGACGCAGGGTCGGGTCGTAGGCATCTTCCATCGAGAAGAAACGCGAACCGAAGGCGTCATCGTTCGGCCCGACCAGCGGATTGAGGCCCGTAGCATTGATATGATCGCTGATCATCATCAGGCTACCCGGCCCCATTTTCTTTTTAAAGCTGCCCGCCGCGTTGGTGAGCAGCAGGATATCAATACCGAGAAGTTTCAGCATTCGAACGGGGAGCGCGAGGTCTTGTGGATTGACGCCTTCATAATAATGAACGCGGCCCTGCATACAGGCGATGGGCATTCCGCCAAGACGCCCAAGAATAAGCCGTCCCGCATGCCCCTCTACCGAGGACATTGGAAAGTCCGGGATCGTCTCATAATCGATGCTGGCGACCGTCTCGATTTTTTCCGCCAGTTCGCCCAGCCCGGAGCCGAGCACAATGCCGACTCGGGGAGTAAATCCCGGCGCTGCATTCTGAACGAAGTCGGCGGCTTTATGCGGATCAAGCGTCATTATTTTTCCTTAATATAGGGCACACCAATGGATTTCGGCGGGTTAGCCTTTCCAACAAAGCCCGCAAGCAGCAATACAGTGAGTATATAGGGGAGCGCCTGGATAAACTGAACAGGAATAACTCCAACGATGGGCAATTCTACCCCTTGCAGGCGGGCCTGTACCGCATCGGTAAAGGCAAAAAGCAGGCAGGCAAATAAAGTAGGGACTGGTCTCCATTTGCCAAAAATAAGCGCGGCGAGGGCGAGATAGCCTTTCCCGGCGGTCATGTCACGAATAAAGCCGGCGCCATGGGCGGTTGAAAGATAGGTGCCTGCGATGCCGCAAAGAAAACCGGTCATGATCAGCGCTTTATAGCGCAGCCAGTCAACGGATATTCCCGCTGTATCCACTGCATGGGGGTTTTCGCCAACAGCGCGAACACGCAGGCCGAAGCGGGTCTTATACATGATCCAAGCGCAGATCGGTACGGAGGCAGCGGCCAGATAGACAATGATATTATGGTTCGAAATCAGCTCCGAATAGATATATCCGATAATCGGAATATCATGGGCCGCTTCCGCAAAGGGCAGGGTGATTGGCTTGAAACGCGCATCGCCGCCAAGATGTGGCGTCTGCCCGCCCATGCTGAACCAGGCGTACCCAAGTGTTGGCGTCAGTCCGGCAACGACGATATTAATGGCCATGCCGGACACGACCTGATTTCCCTTGTGGGTGACACAGGCATAGGCGTGCAACAGCGAGAGCGCAATCGAAGCCAGAATACCAGCTCCAAGGCCAATCCAGGCGGAGCCCGATACGGCGGCAACGGCGGCGGCGGAGAAGGCCGCGCCCAGCATTTTGCCTTCAAGGCCGATATCGACGACACCGGCGCGTTCAGAAAACATTCCGGCAAGGGCCGCGAGGACGAGGGGGGTGGCCACCCGAAATGTCGCATCTAGCAGAAGGATGATGGTCTGGAATGTTTCCATCAACTTGCCCCCATCGTCTGGACTCGCGCAAATCGGCGATAGGCAGCCTCAATCTTCGGGCGGAACATATGCTCAAGCGCACCGGAAAAAAGGATAATCAGTCCCTGAATGACGATCACCATTTCCTTATTTATTGATCTCATTTCAAACGCCAGTTCTGATCCGCCCTGATACAGGGCCCCGAAAAGCAGTGCTGCGAGGAAAATACCAATGGGATGATTGCGCCCCATCAGCGCGACGGCAATTCCGACAAAGCCATAGCCCCCGGTGAAATCCAGAATAAGACGATGTTGCACTCCCTGAAGTTCGTTAATCCCGACAAAGCCGGCAAGGCCGCCCGAAATCATCATGGCGATGATAATGTTCTTCGAGGGGGATATACCGGAGTAACGGGCGGCGGCCTCATTCTGTCCGACGACGCGAATTTCATAACCCCACCTTGTATGCCAGACCAGAAAGTAGAAACCGGCACTCAACACAAGCGCATAGATAAAAGAGATATTGAGCGGTGTGTTCGGCATCGCAATGAAGTCATGAAAATAGGGCAGCCAGGTTGTCTCGATGAACGGTCGGCTTTCCGGCGATTGGCCATTCGGATCGATGAGAATATCAACCAGCAAATAGGTCAGGATTGAAGCGGCAATAAAGTTGAACATGATCGTCGTGATCACGATATGGCTTCCGCGCTTGGCCTGAAGATACGCAGGGATATAAGCCCATGCCGCACCGAAGATGGCCGCGGCAATCATTGCAAGTGGTATGATTATCCAGATCGGCAGATTGTCAAAATATAGACAGACGAGACTGACCCCTATACCGCCAAGGGCGGCCTGCCCTTCCGCGCCGATATTAAAGAGGCCGCAATGAAAGGCGATGGCTACGGCCAGACCGGTAAAAATGAAATTGGTCGTATAATAGAGCGTATAGCCAATCGCCTCCGGGTAGCCGAATGCGCCATATATCAATACTTTCAGCGCTTCGAGAGGGTTGTCCCCGATAATTAGAATCACAATCCCTGAAATCAGAAGGGCCGCAAGCAGATTAACGAACGGGATCAACGCATAGCTTACCCATCCGGGAATTTTAAGGGTCGCACCGAATTTGACTTGCTCCTCTGCCATCAGATTGCTGCCTTCGTTTCAGATTGAGCATCCTTAACGCCCGCCATCATCAGCCCGAGTTTGGTTTCTGTTGCCTCCGCTGCAGAGAGCTCCCCGACAATTCCTCCATCAAACATGACGGCAATCCGGTCGGCGAGGGACATGACTTCATCGATTTCAACGGAAACGACAAGGATGGCTTTTCCCGCATCACGCATCATAATGAGTTGCTTATGGATAAACTCGATGGCACCTATATCAACGCCGCGCGTTGGTTGGCCGACCAACAGAACATCCGGGTTCTGTTCCATCTCCCGCGCGAGAACCAGTTTCTGCTGATTGCCGCCTGAAAACCCCGAAACCTTGAGGTATGGGTCCGGCGGTCGTACATCATATTTCTTGATGTAGTTCCGGCAGGTCTCGACCATGGCCTTGCGGTCGAGGCACAAACCCCGATTATATTCAGGCTCGTCGTGATAGCCGAGAATGGTGCATTCATTTGCGCTGAAAGATAGCACCAGTCCAGATCGTTGCCTGTCTTCCGGCACATGTCCAAAGCCGATTTTCCGCAAATTCCGTGCGGTGAACGCTTTGCTATCCACGAGTTCTTGTCCTTCAAACCGTATGCTGCCTGATTTGGGTGTAAGAATGCCGCCGAGGACTTCCAGCAGTTCCGATTGTCCGTTGCCGGAAACGCCTGCGATCCCTAGAATTTCGCCCGCCTTTAGATCAAGATTAATATCTTTAAGGCGAGGAACACCGTCTGTGTCTTCATAGTTGAGATTGCGAATGGAAACGAGAGTGTCTTTTGGGTTAGCCAGTTTTTTCTCCACTTGCAGGAGAACCGAACGGCCGACCATCAACTCCGCGAGTGCAGGCTGGCTGGTTTCACTCGTTTTGACATGTGCAACCATTTCCCCGCGCCGCATCACTGAGACACTATCGGTAATGGCCATAATTTCCCGGAGCTTGTGGGTAATCAGGATAACCGTCTTTCCCTGATCGCGGAGGGTATCTAGAATACGAAAGAGGTGATCCGCTTCTTGCGGCGTGAGTACGCCGGTTGGTTCATCGAGAATGAGAATCTCCGCGCCGCGATACAACGCCTTCAGTATCTCAACCCGTTGCCGCAGGCCAACGGGCAGATCGCCAACAATTGCATCGACATTGACCTCAAGCGCATATTCCTGTTCCAGGCGGACTAGCTCTTTACGGGCCGACGCCAAGCCGCCCGCAAGACGGTAACCGTTCTCAACCCCCAGGATTATATTTTCAAGAACCGTGAAGGTATCAACGAGCATGAAATGCTGATGCACCATGCCGATTCCGGCTTCGATAGAACTTTGCGGATTTTCAATTGGGCAGATTTGCCCGTTGACATAGATGTCACCGCTATCAGCTTGGTAAAAGCCGTAAACGATGCTCATCAAAGTCGATTTTCCAGCACCATTTTCGCCGACAATGCCGTGGATGCTCCCCCGGTCCACCGAAAGGGAAATATTCTTGTTTGCATGGACCGGGCCGAAGCTTTTGTTTATACGGCGCAGTTCCAGCGCCGGACTTTGTTCTGACATGACTGTCAGGCTTATTTGTCCATATAATTTGTCACCTTGATCTTGCCGGAAATGATGTCCGCCTTTGCTTTGTTCATGGTGGTAATCATGTCTTCTGTCAGGACACCCTTGTTCCATTCATCAACGGAAAAGCCAACGCCATCTTCTGCAAGGCCCAGCACCTGAATGCCGGGTTGCCAGGTTCCGTCCTTTGCGGACATCATCGCATTATAAACGGCCACATCAACGCGCTTGAGCATGGATGTCAGCATCGTTCCCGGATGCAGGTGGTCTTGATTACTATCGACGCCGATCGCTAACATCTTCTCATCGGCGGCGGATTGCAGTACGCCAAGCCCGGTACCTCCGGCGGCGGCAAACACAACATCCGCCCCCCGGTCAAACTGACTCTTTGCGAGCTCACTGCCTTTTGTCGGGTCGTTCCAGGCAGCCGGGGTTGTGCCTGTCATGTTTTCAATCACTTCCGCCTTCGGGTTTGCATAAAGAACCCCTTCCTTGTAGCCCAGAGCAAATTTTCGGATCAAAGGGATATCCATACCGCCGATAAAGCCGACTTTTCCGGTTTTGCTGGCCATGGCTGCGGCCATGCCAACCAGAAAGGAGCCTTGTTCTTCGCGGAAGACGACGGATTGGACGTTGGGTAGGTCGACAACCATATCAATGATGGTGAATTTCGTGTCTGGATGGGCCTTCGCCGCCTTTTCAACGGCTGCGGCTTGTGCAAAGCCGACGGCTACAACTATGTTCGCGCCTTTGCGCGCCATGCGTTCAGTTGCCTGTTCCCGCTCTGAAACCTTGGTGACTTCCCATTCCAGATAATCGATGCCTGCGTCTTTCTTGAATTTCTCAGCACCGTTGAAGGCAGCCTCATTAAAGGATTTGTCAGACTTGCCGCCCATGTCAAAGACGATCGCGGGTTTAAAATCATCAGCCACCGCCAGCCCACTCACTGTAAGTGCTGCCGTTGCAAGAAGCCCAAGGGCAATCTTTTTCATCATAGTTATCTCTCCCAGTTAAAAGTCCGACTGTTCCGTGTTCAGAAACAGGGGGGCGACCTTAAATCCAAATCAGGCAGACTGGTCAAGTTCTAGGGTCGCATTCGGCAAAGTATAGAAAGTAAATTTTCGGATCGCCATAATTTATCGCTATTTTGGTCGCCTAAGTAGTGATTTTAGAAATGAAGTCGGATATTGTCAGTAGCTAACCTGTTTGCACTATAGGGAAGGGCAGCTATCCCATGGCCTATGATCCGCGATTTCCGAATCTTCACATCCTTGATCACCCGCTTATCGTCCATAAACTTACACATATGCGGAACAAGGACACATCGACGAAAACCTTTCGCCAGTTGCTCAAGGAAATTGCACTGCTAATGGGGTATGAAATCACGCGCCACCTGCCGACGACCCATGAAAAGATTGAAACGCCTATATGCTCAATGGATGCGCGGGTTCTCGCGGGGAAGAAATCGGCCATAGTGCCGATTTTGCGGGCTGGCCTTGGCATGGCGGACGGCTTGCTGGAACTGATGCCGTCTGCGCGGGTTGGGCATATTGGTATGTATCGAGATCCGGAAACGAAACGCCCCGTCGAATATCTCAGGAAACTGCCAACGGCGGAAGACAGGTTGTTTATCCTGGTGGACCCGATGCTGGCGACCGGCTATTCCGCTGCGGCGGGCGTCGAAGTGTTGCTGGATCACAAGGTCGATCCAAAGAATATCCTTTTCATGGCGCTGGTTGCCGCCCCGGAAGGGGTTCAGGTCATGCTGGAAAACCACCCCGATGTGACGGTCTATGTGGCGGCGCTGGATGAAAAGCTGAATGAGAAGGCCTATATCGTGCCAGGCCTTGGTGATGCCGGAGACAGGCTATATGGGACATTGTAACCAACTCTCGTTTACCATGATTTTGTGCAGCGCAGTAATAATTGGTAACAATGTTTGATTTGAGTGGGCAGGCGGTCTTCCGTACATTCAGGCTGCGAATTTGTAGCAGTAACTAAAGTGGCGGAAAATGGTCGTTTTTCAGAAAACATTGCGTAATAGTATCAGCTGTACCGGCGTTGGATTGCATGGTGGCAAGTTGATCAATATGAAATTGTCGCCGGCTCCGGTGAACAGCGGCGTTGTTTTCAGGCGAACTGACGTTGATCCGGCCGTTGCAGAAATTCCGGCGCAATATGATACTGTGACTGATCTTATGATGTGCACCACTGTTGAAAATGATGCGCACACTAAAGTCGCCACTGTCGAACATTTGATGGCGGCCCTGTCTGGATGCGGCGTTGATAATGTTGTTGTTGAGCTGGACGGTCCCGAAGTTCCGGTGATGGATGGTTCTTCCGCACCCTTCGTCTTTCTTGTTGAGTGCGCCGATGTGATCGAGCAGGAGGCCCCGCGACGCTATATTAAGGTGTTGAAGGAAGTGGAAGTGAGTGACGGGTCAGCAAAAGCCAGTCTCTCTCCGGCTGATAATATTTCCGTCTCCTTTGAGATTGATTTCGAAAATCCTCGTATCGGCAAACAGAATTGTCGCTTCAGCTTGCGTAATGGCACGTTCAAGAATGAACTCGCACGTGCCCGGACTTTCGGCTTTTTGAGCGAATTCGAGCAACTCA
Organism: Sneathiella sp. HT1-7; assembly: GCF_020731145.1. Taxonomy (GTDB): domain Bacteria; phylum Pseudomonadota; class Alphaproteobacteria; order Sneathiellales; family Sneathiellaceae; genus Sneathiella. The sequence continues at coordinate 351,407 of NZ_JAJFZN010000002.1, forward strand.
AAAAGCTGGGCCTCGCAAAAGGTGGATCCCTTGATAACGCGATCGTGCTCAGCGGTCCTGATATTTTGAATGAAGAAGGCCTGCGCTATGACGACGAGTTCGTGCGTCATAAGGCGTTGGATGCTATTGGCGATCTATACCTCGCTGGCGCGCCAATCATTGGTGAGTTTTATGGGTTCCGGTCAGGGCATGCATTGAACAACAAGCTTTTGCATGCCTTCCTTTCTGATAAGGATGCCTGGTGCTATACCACGGAAGCGCCAGTTCGCATTGGCAATGTGGGTGGGGCTCACTGGCCAACCCAGAAAGCAGCGGCACCCGCTACGGACTGATTTGATCGGTTATGTTCACATACTGGACTTTGTAGTATTTAGAAGTAAAAAGGCGCGGATATGAATTCCGCGCCTATATTCGTTTTTGCATGTATAATCAGGCGGATTTACGCCGTCTTTCCTTGCCTGCCAAGCTTTTGATCAGGCCGCTGACTGCCGATCTCACTGCTGGTTCATCAATATCGCCATAATTGCGCACTAACTCAATGGTTGAGCGGTTTTTGCCGCCATGTTCCAGAGGGATGCTTGTTGTCGATGGCTCAAGATTCTCGAAGAAATAGGCAACGTCTACTTCCAGCCGTTTGGCTATCTCATACAATCTGCCTGCGCTGACACGGTTTGCGCCTGTTTCGTATTTCTGAACTTGTTGATATGAAATATCCAGCGCCTTTGCCAGATGTTCCTGAGTCAGACCCATCATAGTTCTTCTTTCACGAATCCGCTCACCGACATGATCGTCGACTCTTTTCGCGACTTTACCCATTGTTGTTTGGTACCTTTCTTAGAGATCAAATTATTTTTCTAGTTGTGCTACTACCAAGGGCGAAACCGCAGATTCAACGAAGTTATTATATTTTTATAGGAGAAAATCGAATCTCTGCTCCACCCTTATAGGTAATGTATCACATACCAATATAAAAATAAAATACATAAAAACTAACAATAATTAGATAAATTTTTTTTATCGATCGTTAGCTGATATTTATTTTTATTACTGATATAAAATATAAAATCGATAGATCGCTAATTATATAATATTCGTATTATCGTGTTTCGAGGGTTGTGTATGGGGCATGGAAGAAATCTGAAACCATAACTTCCCCTAGGCGCGCTGTTTGGATAAAATGCCCCGGCACCCGAGATATATTCGGCGATGAACCAAGAGGGATAAGTTGAAATATAATTTCTATTCAAGCATTGGCAGAGTGCTGGGCGGTTTCCTGCTTTTAATATTGGTTGCCGGTTGCAGTTCAGATGAGCCCGAAGCCTATGTGGAACGGCCGGTCGAGCAGCTTTATAATCAGGCTCTTGCAGATTTGAATAGTGAAGACTACTTCGCAGCGGCGCAGGGCTTTGATGAGGTGGAGCGACAACATCCTTATTCCGTCTGGTCGACCAAGGCGCAGATTATGTCTGCCTTCGCCTATTATCAGAGTAACGAGTATGACCAAGCGATTCTGGCTGCGGAGCGGTTTATCGAATTGCATCCGGGCAATAAGGATGTAGCGTACGCCTATTATCTTGTTGCGATTTCTTATTATGAGCAGATCACAGGAGTGGAACGGGACCAGAAGGTGACGCGTCAGGCTCTCGACGCCTTGCAAAATCTTGTGCGCCGGTTTCCCAATACTGAGTATGCACGCGACGCTCGGCTCAAAATTGACCTGACCCGGGATCATCTTGCGGGCAAGGAAATGGCTATCGGCCGCTATTATCTAGGACAAAAATACATGATCGGGGCAATCAATCGCTTTCGAACTGTTGTCGAGCAATACCAGACCACGACACATGCCCCAGAGGCGCTTCACCGATTGACGGAGGCCTATTTGACGTTGGGTATCACGGAGGAGGCTCAAACAGCCGCCGCTGTCCTTGGCTATAACTTTCCCGGTAGTGAATGGTATCAGGATTCTTACGCGCTTCTCGACGAGAATTATCTGAAACCGGAAGCAAATGAGGATTCCTGGATCGTCAAGGCCTGGAAATCAGTGTTTTAGCCGTCGGACTGACATGCTGGAAAAACTCTCCATCCGCAATATCGTTCTGATCGACAAGCTGGATTTATCCTTTGAGCGTGGGCTTTGCGTCCTCACGGGGGAGACCGGGGCGGGTAAATCAATTCTGCTCGACAGCCTTGCGCTGGCGCTTGGTGTTCGCGCGGATGCGGGGTTGGTTCGTGCAGGAACGGATCAAGGTTCGGTCACGGCAGAATTCTCCCTTATCCCGTCGCATCCAGTATTTTCTTCGTTGGGCGATATAGATGTCGAACCGGGAGAGCCTTTAATACTCCGGCGAATGCTCGGTTCAGACGGGCGTAGCCGGGCAAGTATTAATGATCAGGCAGTGAGTGCCGGCTTGTTGCGCAACGTTGGCGAAACGCTCGTTGAAATACATGGTCAGAATGCGGAACGCGGCTTGCTTGATGCGCGGGGGCATCGTGCGCTACTCGATCAGTATGCGCGTCTGGAAAAGGAAGTCATTGTCGTTGGACGCCATTATGAAACACTCCAGAAGGCAAACGAGAAGCTTGAACGGGCCGTACGAGAGATTGAACAGGCGCGAGTTGATGAAGAATATCTCCGTCATATCGTCGAGGAACTTTCGGAACTCGCGCCGGAGGAAGGGGAGGAAGAAGCCCTCGCAGTGCACCGATCCAACCTGATGCATGCGGAGAAAATTGCGGAAGCGCTGCGCGATGCGGAAAAAGCGTTGACCGAGCATGGGGGTGTGGAAAACCGGATTAGGTCAGCGACCCGCGCGGTCGAGAGAGTTATTGAAAAGGCGTCAGGGAAGCTTGATCCGGTACTGGAAAGTCTCGAGCGTGCGGCCATTGAAATGGCAGAGGCACAGGGGGTTATCAACTCTGTCGCGGGAGACCTTGATATGGACCCGGTCGGACTTGAAGTGGTGGAGGAGAGGCTGTTCGCGCTTCGGGCAGCAGCGCGCAAGCATAAATGTGAAGTGTCAGCTTTGCCAAAGTTGCTGGAAAGCTTTGTGGCGCGATTAAAGGCTGTGGAAGAGGGAGATCGCGAAATAGAAAGTCTCCGTGCCGCCGCCGCCGAGGCTCGTAAAAAATATGTAGCGGCAGCGAGCGCTTTGAGCCAAAAGCGAAAAGCCGCGGCGCTGGATATGGACCGGGCCGTGATGGCGGAACTTGAACCACTAAAACTTGGGGCAGCGACATTCACAACCGATGTAAGCGAGTTGCCGGATGAGAACTGGGGCTCTCATGGATTCGATAAAGTGGCGTTTCTCATTTCGACCAACCCGGGGAGTGCGGCCGGGCCGTTGATCAAGATTGCCTCCGGCGGGGAACTGTCACGCTTTATGCTGGCACTCAAAGTCGTGCTGGCTCAGGCTGGTTCTGCCCCGACTCTGATTTTTGATGAGGTGGATCGTGGCGTTGGTGGGGCGACGGCAGATGCGGTTGGTGATCGGTTGCGCCGCCTTGCGGAAGATTTGCAGGTGCTGGTCGTCACTCATTCGCCGCAGGTAGCCGCCGCAGGCGAGGCGCATTGGAATATCCGGAAATCAGAAGTAAATAATGCCACGGTTACGTCTGTTGACCGCCTCGATCAGGAGGAGAGGACGGAAGAGATTGCACGGATGTTATCCGGGGCCAGTATTACTGAGGAAGCCCGTGCGGCCGCTCTCAGCCTTATCGAAGGATAGTCATTGTGGATGTGCAAAATCTGACGGCAGAAGACGCAAAAGCCGAACATGATAGACTGGTCGAAACGATCAAGGCCCATGATGTCGCCTATTATGCTGAAGATGCGCCAGCCGTCTCAGATGCAGAATATGACCGCCAGCGTCAGGACCTTCTTGCGCTGGAGGCTCGGTTCCCGGAACTGATTACAGCCGACAGCCCGTCGCAAAGTGTTGGGGTCACTCCGGCCAAGGGGTTTGGTAAAGTCCGGCATAAGGTCCCGATGCTGTCGCTTGATAATGCTTTCAGCAGTGATGATCTTCGGGAGTTTGAAGGGCGTATCCGCCGATTTCTTGGTCTGGATGCAACTGAAGATGTCTCCTTTTTTGCGGAACCCAAAATTGATGGGCTTTCCGCCAGTTTGCGATATGAAAATGGAAAGTTTCAGCAGGGCGCAACGCGTGGCGATGGTCAGGAGGGGGAGGATATAACCGCTAACCTGCGCAGTGTCACGGATCTGCCGCTAGAGCTATCTGGCGCAAAAACAAAAGTTCCGGATGTCTTCGAGATTCGCGGTGAAGTCTATATGTCGAAATCCGACTTCCTTGCACTCAATACGGCGCAGGCAGAAGCAGGGGGGAAGATATTTGCGAACCCGAGAAACGCGGCTGCAGGCAGCCTCCGCCAGCTTGACTACGAGATTACAAAGTCCCGCAAATTAAGGTTTTTCGCCTATGCCTGGGGAGAGGTGAGCGGCCTCCCGGGTGTGACACAGTCTGAAGTCCTCACTGTATTCAAGGATTGGGGGTTTTCTGTTAATCCGCTTTCCAAGGTCTGTACGAATATGGAAGAGGCAATCGATGCTTATCGTAAAATAGAAGAGCTTCGCGCATCGTTGGATTATGATATCGATGGTGTGGTCTTCAAAGTTAACCGACTGGATTGGCAGGAGCGCCTCGGCTTTGTCAGCCGCAGTCCGCGCTGGGCGATAGCCCATAAGTTCCCGGCGGAACAGGCGACGACCCTTGTAGAAGATATCGAAATACAGGTTGGCCGAACCGGTGCCCTCACACCGGTTGCGCGGCTTCTTCCGGTGACGGTCGGCGGCGTCGTTGTTTCTAATGCGACACTACATAACGAGGATGAAATCAAGCGTAAAGATGTTCGCAAGGGCGATACGGTGGTTATTCAACGCGCGGGAGATGTGATCCCGCAGGTGGTTGAGGTCGTTCTCGATAAACGCCCTGATGACAGTGTACCTTATGACTTCCCGAAAACGTGCCCGATCTGTGGCAGCCATGCCGTTAAGGAAATAAATGAAAGCACAGGTAAGGAAGACGCCGTCCGTCGCTGTACCGGCGGCCTGATTTGCCGGGCGCAGGCCGTTGAGCGGCTTAAGCATTTTGTCTCCCGCAATGCGTTCGATATTGAGGGGCTTGGCACGAAGCTGATCGAAACTTTTTATGAGGATGACCTGATTAAAAGCCCTGCCGATATCTTCACGCTGGAAAAATGCGATGCGGCTCCCGGAAATTTACAGCGGATTAAGAACCGCGAAGGGTTTGGAGAAAAAGCGACACGAAATTTATTCGATGCAATTGATGATCGGCGAGAAATATCGTTGGATCGCTTTATCTATGCATTAGGAATTCGCCATATCGGACAGGGAAATGCCCGACTGCTGGCGAAAAATTACCTGAGTTTCGCGAACTTGCGAGAGCGGCTCAGCGAAATGGGGGACGCATCTGGGGAAGCCTATAGTGAGCTATTGAATATCGATGGTATTGGCGCCGCGGTCGCCGACGCGGTGACAGAATTTTTTCATGAAGAGCGTAATCAAGACATGCTCGATGATCTGCTACGCGAAATTACGATTGTCGATTTTGAACTACCGGCGCAGGATAGTGCCGTTGCGGGCAAAACAGTTGTTTTCACTGGCACCCTCGAACTGATGAGCCGTCAGGAAATGAAGGCAAAAGCAGAAAGTCTTGGCGCGAAAGTCAGCGGATCGATCTCTGCCAAGACGGATTATCTTGTCGCCGGCGCGAACGCCGGATCGAAGCTTAAAAAAGCAGCAGATTTAGGCGTCTCGGTCCTAACCGAACAGGAATGGCTGGATTTGATTGGCGGCTAAATTGGTGCCAGTTCTACAGCGGCGCCGTTGCCTGACGGAGCCAGTCTGCGGTCTCACCTTCAACTTGGGGTTCGAGCTTTTCCCGGACTTCAAAATGATAGCTGTTTAGCCAGGCAATTTCGCTGTCGGTCAGCAGGTTCTTCTCAATGAGGGTTTTGTCAATCGGGGCAAAGGTCAATGTTTCGAATCCGTAGGTCACTCGCTCCGCTCCCTCCGGCTGTGGTCGTTCCTGAACCGTCACCAGATTTTCGATCCTGATCCCGTAGGCGCCGGTTTTATAGTAACCGGGCTCGTTTGAAATAATCATGCCTGGGACAAGCGCGACGGCGCTTGGCGCTTTTGATATTCGCTGTGGCCCTTCATGAACGGAAAGATAGCTGCCAACGCCATGACCGGTGCCATGATCGTAATCAAGCCCTGCGGACCAGAGGGGCGCCCGTGCGAGGGTATCAAGCTGACTACCTGTCGTTCCCTTCGGAAAGATAGCTGTCGCGAGCGCGATATGCCCTTTTAGCACCAGAGTGAAACGATTGCGCATCTCGGCACTAGGTTCCCCTATGGCAATCGTCCGGGTAATGTCGGTTGTGCCGTCAAGATATTGCGCGCCGCTGTCGACAAGATAGAGTGAACCAGGTTCAAGCGGTCGGTTAGATGCCTCGCTTGCTCGGTAATGGACGATGGCACCATTCGGCCCCGCACCTGAAATGGTGTTAAAACTAAGATCGCGAAAATTCTCCCCGCTTTCCCTAAAGGAGCGGAGCTTGGCTTCCGCCGACAGTTCGTCGACTGTGCCAACCGGTGCGTTTACGGACATCCAATGCAAAAATTTGGCAACTGCTGCGCCGTCACGAATATGTGCGCGTCGCGATCCTTCTACCTCGATTGCATTCTTTGTTGCTTTTGGAAGCAGGCAGAGGTCTTCCGCACGGCTAATTTCCGCTTTTGCCTTGATCAGTTGATCCACAATATACTGGCTGGTGACCGCGGGATCGATTTGAACCTTTTTCCCTGACAGGGATTGAAGCGCTTGCTCAAACTCCTCCGGAGCATGGAGCCTAATCATATTTCCAAGATGCTCCCGCATAGTCGGGGCGAATTTTATCTCATCCATGAATAGATCGACGGTGGCATCCTGATGGGTGATGGCAAAACCAAGCGCAAATGGTGTGCAGGGGAGATCCGCGCCGCGGAGGTTTAATAGCCACGCAACAACATCTGGGAGCGTATGGATAATGGCATCAGTTTTCTTCTCTGCAAGTTTCGCCGCAATCCGGTTGCGCTTGCTTGCAGAGCTTTCTCCGGAAAAGCGCTCCTCCTGTGGCTGTACAAGCGCGAGGGGGGCGAGGGGGCGATCTTCCCACACCCGGTCGATCAAGTTTTCGGGCACTGATGTCAACTCGACGCCGATGCTTGTGGTGGTTTTCTTCAGCGCCGCCATATTGTTTTCTGTGTGCAGCCAGGGATCAACGGCGAGTGTCTCGCCTGCGCTCATATTTTCGGCAAGCCAGGCACTCATTGGCTCCTCACTCACGTGGCGAGGCGTAAAGAGGGAGGTATCAACCTCATTCTGCACTTGAAGGGTATAGCGGCCATCGACAAAGATTGCGGCTTTGTCCTTCAGGACTGCCGCAACGCCAGCCGACCCCGTAAAACCGGTCAGCCATTTTAGTCTTTCCGCCGCCGCCGGGGCCGCCTCCCCATGAAATTCGTCATTTAGCGGGATGATAAAACCATCGACCTGTTCCGCTGTCATCTCCGCACGCAACTTTTGCAATCGCTCTTTCGAGGCACCGGGATTCAGAACGATGGAACTGATTTCTTTGCGCAGTTTCTCTCTGATCTTTTCAAGCTCCTGCGCTGTGCTGCTGTCAAGTTCCGGAAATAGCTGTTCAAGCAGCATATTTTCATCGGCTCGCGCAGGCGCGGCTGCCGCGGCCCGTAAAATATTAACGGCCTCCTCTTTGTCTTGTTGGGGCAGCAGTGCGGCGACAGAATGTTCTAACTTGGCAGTTTCCATGGGGTATGTCCTGAAATGTGGCAACCTCCTGTAAATATAGAGGTTCTAATTAGAAATATGGCGCTTTTTTAGCATAAGTGCAACGAGAGCTATGCATTTTTTGCAGGGCACCATTTCGATCTTTGCGGGCAAAAATGTGATGTAAGTCATTGTTATTTAATGAATGCAGTGCAATATATCCTCCATCAAGAATGCTTGGTTAGGAAAGTGAAATGTTCGCAAGAAACGAAAAATACGGTGATGCGTTGCAATTGCCATATGGCCCGGCAACAGGTGCCCGGTTTGACAGTATGTCAGTTAATAGGCACTTCGGCCTTTCTGGGCTGCTGCAGTCGTTGCGAAAACGTATCCGCCTTGCCACAGAACAGAATACGGCGGTTGTTGATTTAGCCTCAAGCTATTTTGGGAAGACCGTCAATAATGGCCACGAAATTACTGGTGAAGCAGTGAATGAAAACTGCTTGCGCCCAACGATTAAAAGTAACAACCGATAAAAATTTGTCCGCACCGTCGGGCTTTGAAACTTGAAGGAGTAGCAAAATGATTAGCTATGGCAAAAAAGAGATTGAGACGCTCGCATTGATCGAGCCTGTCAACACCAACAGTAACTACATCGATGTAGAAACTTACATCAATAAAGCACATAATCTGAGAGCCAAATTTATGGCCGAAGTGCTTTCAAACCTGTATCAGGCAACTATTGGCAAAATTATGCAAAATCGTGAACTCGCAGCGGCCAAGAATGCCCTTTACGGTATGTCTGATCGTGAATTGAAAGACATCGGCATTAACCGGAACGAGATCGACCGGGCCGTTGAAGGACGAGTCGCGACAGAAACAACCGGGAAAAAAGGTTTCTTTTCTAATCTGGTTACCAAATTCGTCGAAACACAGACATCTCGTGCAGCATATGTTCACCTGATGGCGATGAACTCCCGCGAGCTTGCCGACATTGGCCTGACACGCAGCGAAATCGAAGCGGCTGTCAGTGGTAACCGTACAAACGACAACCTCGCCCGGCCGAGCAACACAAACGATCACCGCAAAGCAGGTTGATCGTTCGCAGTCGACCTGCCTTCGCCTCCCCATATTGGAGGCGGGTCGGCTGCATAATTTATCGTTGGGATTTACCGACCAAGGACCAGCGTGGTCCAACTACCTATTGAATAGCGACGTTTTAGCGTTAGTCCCTGCAGTCGATAGGCACTTCTCACCATTACTTCCTGCGAGCCTAAAAGTCCGGAAAGAACCAGTGTGCCATTCTTGCTGAGGGCGGCTGCGATATCCGGTCCCAATTTCACCAGTGGCCAGGCCAGTATATTGGCGACAATCAGATCATACGGGGCTTGCCTGTTTAATATCCGGCTGTTCAGGCCTGTTGCATGAACAGCGGTCATAAGCGGGGCAAGCCGATTCCTCGCGGCATTGTTGCGGGTAACCGCAACCGCTGCGGCATCTATATCGCTGGCGATCACCGGGATTTTCCAGGCTTTTGCAATAGCTAGCGCAAGCACGCCGGAACCACACCCCAAGTCGAGCGGGTTTTTGAAATTCCGAAATTTTCGAAGGTTATCCAAGGCGACAAGGCAGCCATAGGTCGTTTCATGCAGGCCCGTTCCGAAGGCCGCACCGGCATCGATCAGCAGGTTGTGGCGAGCGCGCGCGGGATGCGGTGCATCATGCGACCCGTGAATGTAAAAGCGGCCGGCATCGACGGGCGGTAGCATTTTTTGACTCTCACTCACCCAATCTTTCTGTTCAAGAGGGCCCAGTCCAAAGGACAGTCCGGCTGGTAGCTGGTCGAGAAGATACGCTGGTGGCTCGTCGGAGAAGAGGATGTCAAGGCGCCAGAGGGAATCATCACTTACCGCTTCCTCCATCGAAACGGTCAGTGCGTGTTCCTCATAAATATCGGCGATTTCTCCAGCCTGAACAAATGGCAGGGTGAGAGTGAGTTGCCAAAAGGCGGACTCAGGCAGCTTCGACAAAATTTTCCATCACTTTCTTGACGCCGGCTTTTTCAAATGCGATTTCCAGCTTTGGCCCGTCTTTTCGGACAATACGTCCATAGCCGAATTTTTGATGAAAGATGCGGGTGCCGATCGCGAATCCATCGTCCTTAGTAGACTTGCTAACCGGTTTGGTACTGTTGTCGACAAAATTTTGATTGGCGCGCGCGCGTTTATCCAGAATTTCTGCTAGGTGAGAGCTTTCAGGGTTTCGCCAGCTCGTATGGGAGAAACCCTCACTCTGACGTGAGCTGTTATAAATCCCTTGTTCTGATTGATCCTGAATATGATCCTGCGGGAGTTCATCGATAAATCGACTAGGCAGGGACGACTGCCATTGGCCATGGATACGCCGGTTACTGGCATGACTGATGTAGCAACGTTCCTTCGCGCGGGTTATTCCGACATAGGCGAGCCGCCGCTCTTCCTCCAGCGCTTTTAACCCGTTTTCATCAAGCGCCCGTTGATGCGGGAAGAGCCCTTCTTCCCATCCGGGAAGGAACACCACATCATATTCGAGACCTTTGGCCGAATGCAACGTCATCAGGCTGACCATCTCGCTGGTGTTGTCGGCGTTATTGTCCATGACAAGCGACACATGCTCCAGAAACTGACCGAGGCTTTCGTATTCTGCAATAGCCGGGACCAGTTCTTTTAGGTTTTCACGCTTGCCTTCCGCCTCTGGTGATTTGTCTTGCCGCCACATATCAAAATAGCCGCTCTCTTCCAGAACCGCTTCCACCAGTTCATCGGGCGGGATCAGGTCTTTCTGCGCGCGCCAGTTATCGAAAGAGGTCATCAGGTCCTTCAGGGCGGCAAGCGGCTTGCCCTTAAAGACACCCTTATCGGCAGCTATATTCGCGGCGCGGGAGAGGGAAATATTTTCTGCCCGACCAATTTCACGCAACTTTTCAAGGGCTTTGGCGCCAAGGCCGCGTTTTGGCAGATTATAGATACGTTCGAATGCCAGATCGTCATCGGGTTGATTGATTACGCGAAGATAGGCCAGAACGTCGCGGATTTCCCGCCGCTCGTAGAACCTTAATCCGCCGATAACGCGGTACTTGATCCCCATGCTCAAAAAGCATTCTTCAAAATCGCGGGTCTGGAAACTGGCGCGGACCAAAATGGCCATGTCCTGCAGGCTTTTACCCTTGCGTTCCAGGTTCTCGATTTCATCGGCAATCCAGCGCGCCTCATTCGGGCCGTCCCAGAGACCGTTCAAGACGACATGATCGCCGTCGTTTCCTTCTGTAAAGAGAATTTTACCGAGCCGACCTTCATTATGAGCGATCAGGCCGGAGGCGGCGCCCAGAATATGTGAGGTGGAGCGGTAGTTTCGCTCCAGCCGGACGACTTTGGCGCCTGGGAAATCATCTTCGAATTTAAGGATATTACCAACTTCTGCCCCGCGCCAACCATAGATCGACTGGTCATCATCGCCGACGCAGCAGATATTGCGGTGTTTCTGTGCGAGCAAACGAAGCAAGAGGTACTGCGCCACATTCGTATCCTGATACTCATCAACCAAAATATATTTGAAGCGATTCTGGTAGAGCGAGAGGATGTCCGGGTTTTTCTGAAAGAGCGTTAGTACATGCAAGAGAAGATCGCCAAAATCACAGGCATTTTGCGCGGCAAGCCGTTCCTGATAAATAGCGTATAAAGCAGCCGCTTTGCCATGGGCAAATTCAGAACTGTTGGCCCCTTGAACCTGGTCAGCCCGCAGTCCCTTGTCTTTCCAACGGTCTATGATGGCAGCAAGACCGCGCGGCGGCCAACGCTTTTGATCGACGCCTTCTTCGGACATGATCTGTTTCAAGAGACGTAGTTGATCATCGGTATCAAGAATGTTGAAATTTCTATCCAGCCCGATTAGCTCCGCATGACGTCGGAGGAGCCAGACGCCAATCGAGTGAAATGTACCGAGTTTGATCTCAACCGCTTCAGGGCCGATAATCCCGGCGGTTCTTTCCTGCATTTCGGCGGCTGCCTTGTTGGTAAAGGTGACGGCGAGAATTTCCCAAGGGCGCACATCGCGGAGATTAAGGATATGCGCGAGGCGCGAGATAAGCACACGGGTTTTCCCGGTGCCAGCACCTGCGAGCACCAATACGGGCCCATCCAGCACCTCAACCGCCGCGCGTTGCCCGTCGTTCAGTCCATCGAGATATTTAAAGTTTTGAGTCGGCGCGTGATTTCCTGCGTCGTCAAAATTGCTTATGTCAAACCTGTCGTCCATTGCTAAATGATATAGCCCATGGATACGGTTGAAGCTACTGCCGATCTACGTCTTTATTTGAAAACTTTGTCGCGGGCATCGTCCTGCGCCGAAAGCAGGGCGGCATTATAGGTATGCAGCAAATCCTTCTGGTGAAGAATGCCGATAAGTCGCCGTTCATTCGCCCGGTTAATGACGGGAACATGATCAATCCCGGCTTTTTCAATAATCTCAATGGCGGATTTGAGGCTCGTGTCAGGGAAGAGAACCGGACTACCTTCATGTACTAGATCCAGCGCGGTAACATTCTCCTGTGGTTCGTCTCCAAAAAGACCCGACTTAAGATCGCTATAGTCGATCCGGCCGATAAATTCATGGGTTTCTGGCTCCACCACGACAAATTTATCATGGTTGGTATTGCTGACGATTTTGCGCAGTTCCTTCATGGGTGTATGTTTCGGAATCTCGATGAATTCCCGATCCATGATCCCCCGAACCTGCAGGAAGCTGAGTTGACGGAGTGCACGGCTTTCATTTACGTCGACATTTCGGTTGAGAAGCTGTGTCTGCCAGATACTGCGTCCATAGATATGCTTTGTGATCAGAGTGGCGACGGAGACCGCGATCATCACGGCGATGGAGATTTTATAGTCGCCGGTCAGTTCGAACACGATCAAGATCGTTGAGATTGGTGCGCCGAGCACAGAGGCGGCAACGGCTGACATGCCGATGATGGCATAAAGACCGTGGCTTGCCGCCATTTCAGGAAAGGCCATTGCCGCAACGAGTCCGAAGGCGCCGCCGGTCATGGCACCGATAAAGAGCGAGGGTGAGAAAAAACCGCCGCCGAATCGCGATCCGAACGTTACGCCAACAGCAATGGTTTTCACCACGATTAGCAAGAGGAGCAAGAGGAGGGGGTATTGCCCCTTCAGTGCGCTGTCCGTCGCCTCGTACCCGACACCGATAATCTGCGGAAAGAAAAGGGCAATTGCACCGAGGACGACGCCGCCTGCCGCAGGCCTGAAAACCTCCGGTATGCGAAAGCGGTCAATTGTTCTTTCCGAGAAGCCGATGCTCCAGATAAAGAGTAGGGAGACCGCTGCTGCGACGACACCGAGAAGGGCAATTGCCGGAAATTCCCAGAGGGAGACAATCTGGTAATTGGGAATAATGAAAGCTGGAAAATCGCCAACATATATCCGGCTGATCACAGTGCCGATGACGGAGGCAATCACAATCGGGGCGAAGGCCTGGGTTGCGAGGGAGCCAACAACAACTTCCAATGCGAAAAACATACCGGCAATGGGGGCGTTAAAGGACGCGGCAACGCCGGAGGATACACCGCAGGCGATTAGCGTCATGTAGTATTTTGAAGGCAGGCGTAGGCGTTGGCCGAGTTGGCTGGCAATGAGTGCGCAGAAGTGAACGACTGGCCCCTCCCTGCCGCTGGATCCACCGCAGCCGAGAGTGAGGGCATTGACGAACAGGCCGCCAATTCCGGGCGCCAGTTTCATTTTACCGCGATTAACAATCACGGCCTCCATGACGTCCGCGACGCCTTGTGCGCGATAATTCGGGAGGACAAATTTCCAGAACAATCCGACAATCAATCCGCCAACGACTGGTGCGGCCATGATCTGCCACCATGGAAGTTTCTCTGCCTGTGCGAGGATTTCCTGACTTCCAAAGCCGTAAAACAAAGTCTGAATTTCACTGATGGCGAGACGAAACCCGACAGCACCATATCCAGCGAGAAGACCAATCGCGATGGCGCAGGCAATGAGTTTAACCGGCGTACTGCTTGACGCGGTAAGAAGCGGGTTGAGTATTTTTTCCCCGGTTCGGGAGTTTTCAGAGACGGCCATAGTCAGCCATACGTCCAGTATATTTTTGTCTTTTTAAGTAATTTATTATTCGTGACAACCAGATGTATCTTGATTGTCTTAAAGTTTCAATAAGTTCGGGGCTATTATTAAGCCGAATTCAGAAACTTTTGTGCCCAGCCGAGCGTTTCCCGGGTGGTTGATGAGGGTTTATATTCGCAGCCGATCCATCCGTCATATCCATCCGCCTCAAGCAGATCAAAAATATAGGGATAATTGATCTCGCCGTTATCTGGTTCAAAACGGTCCGGTGGATTGGCAATCTGTAGATGCCCGATCAATGGAGCGAATTTTTTATACTGGCGAACAATATCGCCATCCGTGCGCTGGACATGATAGATATCGAACTGCAGACGCAAGTTCGGATGATCTATTTCCTCAATCAATTCTGCTGCCTTGCTCGCGCTATCGAGGAAATAGCCCGGCATATCCTGTGTGTTTATTGGCTCAATCAAGGCAGTAATGCCGCTCTGTTCGCATGCGGCGGCGGCTTTTTGCAGGTTGTTGCGGTACACGGCGAGCTGAGTATTCTCGGTAATCGTAGTATCCCGAAGGCCTGCCATAACATGGAGCCGCGTGCAGCCGAGTGCGTTGGCATATTCAATCGCCTGATCAAGGCTAGCCTGAAATTCAGCGTCTCGTCCGGTCTGACTGGCGAGGCCTCGCTCCCCTTTTTCGAAATTACCTGCCGACAAGTTAAAAAGCGCCTGGGTCAGGCCGTTGTCATCGAGGCGCTTTTTTATCTCCGCCGGATCAAAATCATAAGGGAACAGATACTCCACGCCACTGAAGCCATCTTGGGCGGCAGCGTCAAAACGATCCAGAAACGGAACTTCCTGATAGAGAAAGCTAAGGTTGGCGGCGAATTTTAAGGACAAGCCGTTATTTCCTCTCGCGATTTTCTTCAACAATCGGTTTGACGAAGGACGGCGCCTGATCCCACGGAAAGAGAATCCATGTATCCTGGCTGACTTCCGTGATGAAGGTATCGACTTGCTCCAGCCCTTTGGGTTTGCCATAAATCGTCGCGAAATGGGCGTTGGGGACCATCTTGCGGACATGACGTGCGGTAATGCCGCTATCAACAAGGTCGTCCACAATGACCCAACCTTCACCCCCGTCGGGTAAATCCAGACCTTTGATGATATTCACCTCGCCAATAGATTTATCATCGCGATAAGCGGCTATACAGACTGTATCAATATGGCGGACATCAAGTTCCCGCGCGACAATAGCTGCCGGAACAAGACCGCCACGCGTTACTGCGATGACGCCCTTAAACGGTGCCTTCTCCATCAAACGCCATGCAAGCGCCCGGCCATTTCGGTGCAATTCCTCCCAGGAAACAGGAAAATACTTCGTATAGCCTGCGTCAGTCGACATTGGTGTCCCCCCGATTTTACGTTTGGAATGTTTTAAACCGGCTTTGATAAGATTTAAAGCGTCCTTTTCGCGAAAGCCTCTTGTGAGGTCTTTTTTCAAAAACAGAATTGAAGTAGGTTTTCTTAATGGCATCAAGATCCCCGAGTGCGGCACAACTTAAATATCTTCGGCTTGGCCGGTTCCAGCCGGGGGGTAAGCTGCCGCTTTTTGATCCGAACGGACAACAGATCAGCAAGACCGTCATAAGAAGTTGCCTGAAAAAGGGCTGGGTGAAGACTTGGTTTGACAATCCCATCAAGCCCGACTGGCTCGTCTGCAAACTAACAGCGGAAGGGATAAGGATGGTCGACAAATATGGCGCACGCCACTAATTTTGGCTTCATATGAAGTGTGACGGGTGTCGCATAAGCACAATTTCCCCCTGAAAACACTTTTGGTATCCTGCATTTGGTGTCAAACTTCCGAAATCCGATTATCAGATGATGGGGCAGAACTATGACCGGAACCGTTGGTGAACTTATTCTAGCCGCGCTGGCTTTCCTCCTAATTCATATTGTTCCGTCAAGTGTTTTGCGCGAAAGGGTCGTCTCCCGTATTGGCGAAAAGGCCTATATGGCAGGCTTCAGCTTGCTTTCGATTGCAATCCTAATTTGGCTGATTATTGCCTATCGTGCAGCGCCATTTGGGGACATGCTTTGGGATGCGGGCAATGGCGGGCGGCATCTTGCGATGCTGCTCATGCTCATCGCCTTCATTCTATTTTTCAGCGCCATTACAAGCCCGAACCCGACGTCAGTCGGGGCTGACAAAATGCTTGGAAAAGAGAGCGCATATAGCGGTATCAATGCAATTACACGCCATCCGATGATGTGGAGTTTCACGCTCTGGTCCATTGCGCATATCGTCAATAATGGCGATATCACATCGGTCGTCTTTTTCGGAACCTTTGGCTTGCTTGCGTTTGCCGGGACTTTTTTAATTGATGCGAAGAAGGCACGGCAGTTGGGGGAGGGCTGGACCCCGTATACGGCACGTACATCGAACATCCCCTTTGCGGCAATTATTCAGGGTCGGGCGTCGCTGTCGATCAAACCGCTTTGGTGGCGTGTATTAGCCGGGGTAGCCTTGTTCGCGGTGATGTATCTCCTTCATCCGCTGGCCTTTGGCGTCTCCCCCGGTCCAATATAGGCTTAATAGATGGCGCAGGTGGTATTTCCGGTGGCGTAAAGCTTGCCATCTTCGCCGACAAGCCGGGCTTCTGATGTGGCTATTTTTCGGCCCTTGTGAACAACTTCCGCTGTTGCCGTAACCTTACCCATGCCGGGCAGCATTGCTCGCAGATACTTAATATTGAGATCGACAGTCGTATAGCGCTCCCCAGGCTCTAAAACTGTGTGGATGGCGCAGCCTAGGGCACTATCGAGGAGTGTTGCGGCATACCCGCCATGTACTGAGCCGATCGGATTTAAATGCTTCTCGCCCGGATGCCCCGTAAAAACAGCTTTACCAGGCGAAATTTCAGAAAGTTCAAATTCAAGGGTCTGACCAATTGGTGGCTGGACACCGCCGTCAATTACGGACTGTAATTGCTCCATGCCCGTCATTTCCTTGCGGGCCTGTTCCAGCATTTTCTTTTTATCGAGGGCGTTCATCATGGGTATCCCTTATGTCAGTAATCTATTGCCTGAAAGATATGGTTTTTTCTTAAAACGAAAATATGCTAATTTTGAATACACTCTATTCAAAAATGTATAAATATGTCTTGGGATTACTATCGATATTTTTTGGCCGTTGCGGAAACAGGCAGCTTGTCTGCCGCCGCTCGCCAATTGTCCGTTTCCCAGCCGACTGTCGGACGGCAGATTGCTGAACTTGAAAAAAGGCTGGAAACCCGGCTATTCGAGCGGGCGTCCCATGGCTATTTACTGACGTCAGCGGGGCAGCAAATACGGGAGAGAATTAAGACCGTCGCCTCAGACCTTGACGGTGTTGAGCAGATAATCAGCGGGTTGGACAAATCCCTTTCAGGGACGATCCGGATTTCAGCGACGGAAGGGTTTGGCAGCTATTGGCTAACCCCGAAACTCAGTCAGTTTCAGGTATACCACCCCAGTATCAAGTTTGATTTAATGCTCGATATATCTGTTGTCGATTTGCGCCGTCGCGAAGCAGATATCGCATTACGGCTCGCTAATCCGCGCGTATCCGATCTAATCGGCCGTAAAGTCGGTCGCACAGGTTTCGGTCTATATGGCGCGAAATCCTATCTTGAGAGGCGAGGCCGCCCGGCAGCAATGGCGGACCTTGTCAGCCATGATTTTATCGGCTGGCAATCAGGGCGGGATCGTCTACCGTTTTCTGCCGCCTTGGAGAAGATTGCGCCGCCGGGCAACATAAAGTTTCGATGCGATACCGTTGCCGCGCAGATTGCCGCCGTGCAAAGCGGAATTGGGCTATTCGTCGCGCCTCATTATCTTGTACCACGCGATGACCGGGTTGTTCGTTTGTTATCGGCAGAAATCAATCTGAAATTTGATATCTGGCTGCTGACCCACCGCGATTTGGTGAACGCCGGACGCATTCGCACGCTTCTTGATTTCCTGTATGAGCGCTTTCGCGATGATCGGGAATTTTTGCTTGGGGAAGATTTACGACCCTGATTGTCGAAGGCAGTTTATATGTGATAGTGTTTTTTGCAAACACCGCGCATTAGGCATAAGGAAAATAACAATGAAGATACTTCCTGAAATCAATGAGATGCATGCAGAGCTTACAGAATGGCGCCATAAAATCCACAAGCATCCGGAAACAGCTTTTGAGGAATACAAGACGTCTGATTTTGTTGCCGAAAAACTGGAAAGCTTTGGCATTGAGGTGCATCGTGGATTGGCAAAGACAGGCGTTGTCGGGACGTTGACGCAGGGAAGTGGTAATCGGGCAATTGGTCTGAGGGCGGATATGGATGCTCTTGATCTGCAGGAACTGAATGAGTTTGAGCACCGGTCACAGATTGATGGCAAAATGCATGGCTGTGGTCATGATGGCCATACAGTTATGTTGCTGGGGGCAGCAAAATATCTTGCGCAATCCAAAAATTTTGATGGCACCGTCCGCTTCATTTTTCAGCCGGCGGAGGAAAATGTCGCAGGCGGTCGGGTAATGATCAGCGATGGTCTCTTCGATATGTTCCCTGTGGATAGCGTTTATGGCATGCATAATATGCCGGGGCATGAAGTGGGGAGCTTTGCAGTTTGTAAAGGCCCGATTATGGCGTCCGCGGACTTCTTCGAAGCTCGTATTATCGGTAACGGCGGGCATGGTGCGTTTCCGCATCTGGCGACGGACCCCGTCGTCATCGCCTCTGAGATTGTGTTGGCCTGGCAGAATATTGTCAGCCGGAATGTTGACCCGCTTCAGTCCGCTGTCGTAACTGTTGCCCAGATCAATGGTGGACATACGGGGAATGTTATTCCTGCGGATGTGGTCCTGAAAGGGACGACCCGCGCGTTTGACCCGGATGTCCAGGATATGATTGAAAACCGGATGCGGCAGATCGCTGTCGGAATTGCTGAAGCTCATGGTGCCAAAGCAGAGTTTAACTATGACCGCCGCTATGCGCCGACGATCAACACCTCGGATGAAACCGATGAGGCTATTGCCGCCGCTGTCGAACTTGTGGGGGATGCCGGGGTCAATAAGAATGTAACTCCGGTTATGGGCGCAGAAGATTTTTCATGGATGCTGCGGGAGCGTCCGGGCTGTTACCTCATGATTGCCAATGGATCGGGGGAAGGAAGCTGCCATGTGCATAACCCGAATTACGATTTCAACGATGAAATCCTGCCACTGGGTGCGAGTTACTGGGCCCGGCTGACGGAACGGATTCTTACCCAGGACGCAACTTAGCCGCAACAATGTTTAAGTTTCGCAGGATTCTAACCACTTTTTCGTGATCACGGTTACAAAAGCATGGAAAACTTGGTGGAATTCATCGTTCGGTAAGATCACATTAGTTATCATCGATGTTATATAATTTGGGATTGATGCAAACTTTAATGAGTATGAATGTGACATTTTGGGGCGTTCGGGGTTCAATCGCAACACCGTCGCCTGATCATATGAAATATGGCGGAAACACCTCCTGTGTGGAGGTGAACGTTAATGATCGCACAATCATTCTTGATGCTGGTACAGGGGTTCGACTGCTTGGCGAATGCCTGATGCGCCGAAACTTAAAAGACTACCTCTTCCTGCAATCACACACCCATTGGGACCATATCAATGGCTTTCCCTTTTTCTGTCCGATCTATCGTGATGACGTCAATATCAAGGTCATGGCGGGGCATTTAAGCCAGTTGGGAGGCATCAAGAAGGTTCTTTCTTCGCAAATGTGCCAACCGACGTTTCCCGTGCCTTTTAGCGAACTTGCCGCGAATTTGAGTTTTGAGGACTTCAAAGCGGGCGATTCCTTCTCTTTGGGGGATGGCATTTTCATTCGAACCGCGCCAATGAAGCATCCAGATGGCGGCACGGGATATCGGATCGAATTTGAAGACAAATCGATTTGCTACATTACCGACACTGAGCATGTAATCGGCCATCCCGATCAGGACATCCTTGATCTTATCGAGGGTGCGGATCTGGTTATTTATGATTCCACCTATACAGATGAGGAGTATCCGCAGTTTAAGGGCTGGGGACATTCGACCTGGCAGGAAGGGGTACGCTTGTGTAAGGCCGCGCATGTTGGGCAATTGGCAATATTCCATCATGATCCAACCCATGATGATACATTCATGGATCAGGTTGCCAAGGACGCCTATAACGCTTGGCCAAATGCCTTTGTCGCTCGCGAGGGGATGAAGGTAGAAATCAAGACTGAAAGCTATTCGAATAAAATCTCCGTCGCGCGGTGATTGATTGAGGCTATGGATTGTCAGTACTGATAGTCGACTCAAAGAAAGAGGCAATCAGGCGGGATTGGCGTTCTTCTTTCAAGCAAGTAATATATGTCGCTTCTTTAAAGCGCTCATCTTCTATCTCAATCCCATGAATACGTTTGTCCCAGCGGATATCTGCATCGGTATAAAACGCGACTCCAAGACTATTTGCCACGGCTTCTCGCCCGATCTCCCTACTTTGTAGCATTAGTGTCTGTTTGACGCCAAAGTTGAAGTATGTTGACCAATGCCCTCGTAATTTTCCTGTGGCTTCCAGTTCGGAAGGGGGGATGATTATCGGATCTGTCAGCTCTTTGAGCTCTTTCAGGGTTACCGTTTGCTTCTGTGACCAAGCATGATCTTTTGATACAGCGAGTTTCAGGGGCGTTTCATCGATTTTTTGCGTAAACAGTCGGTTATCTTCTGGCGGCAAATGTTGAATGGCGATATCGGCTCGAAAATCTGTAATTTCTTTCTCTATTTGCGAGGGCGGAAAGCTCAAAAAGGAAAGACGGATTTTCGGATATTTTGAATGAAAAACGGAAAGAAACGGTAAGGCCTGAAGGGAGGAGGGGGCGATAACGTTCAGGTTTCCAGCCTCCATAGTGTCTAGAGAGGTAAGGAGTGTGTGTGCCTCTGCTTCCAGATTGAAGATCCGTTTGGACAGCTTCAACAGCATTTTGCCTGACGATGTGATCTCCGTCTTCCGCCCGTGCCGCTGGAATAACTTCGTGTTGTAGTTCTGCTCCAGCGCCTGAACCTGAAGTGTGACGGCCGGTTGTGTGAGACCCAGCATTTTCGCGGCGGAAGAAAATCCACCTGTTTCGGCCACGGCGTGAAACGCTTTCAGCTGTGCATGGTTCATCGTCGCAGTCCCGGTCTACATCATGATTTGGTTTTCCACATTTAGGCCTCTCACTGGAGTATTGAACAAGTATAACTGACGATTAAGTTATGTGTTAACACTTGTCAATTGAAATAATAATTCTTAATACAATAATACAGGGTGTTTTTAGGTGTGGTTTTCACAGTTGGCTGACATCTTGCCTTCGCATTTCTCGTTTATGATGTAGTTTTTTGCTTTCCAATCAAACGAGTCTATAACGTTGGTGCCGTTTTGCTACAATAAGGAGTGGATGTGAGTACAATAGTATATTTAGTTCGTCATGGCGAGGCTGCCGGATCTTGGGATCAAGCCTTAGATCCAGGTTTGAGTGAAAAAGGAGTTCTTCAAGCTCAGGAAATGGCCGCACGGCTACATGGGGAGATTGCACCTGTAAATTTGTACAGCAGCCCTCTTAACCGCACTCAGGAGACGGCATCCCCGCTCGCGGACTTATGGCAGGAGGGGGCGATTATCACCCCTGAACTCTCTGAGGTCCCCTCTGCAGGCTTGGATCTTGGAAATAGGCGTGCTTGGCTGACAAACGTGCTGGAAGGAAAGTGGTCGCAGCAGTCGGAGCATTTGCAGGGATGGCGGTCGACTATTCTCGATTTCACCCGAAATCAGACTAAAGATGCGGTTTTTGTTACCCATTTCGTTGTTATTAATGCGATTGTTGGTGCCATTGAAGAAAGTGATGATGTGGTTGTATTTCGTCCTAATCATTGCTCGATCACCAAAATTCAGCTTTCCGGTGATACGATGAGCCTCATTGAAAAAGGTCAGGAAGCTGATACAGTTGTAAAGTGACCGCCATTTGCGGTTCGGCAGCTTGATCCTGATTTAACAGATATAGAAATGTTGGCCGATATGACGAATATGAAATCGTTAAAGCCTCGGGTGGAGAATGATCGACCTATTGACGACTATGTGGTTCAGGATCAGATCGGGCATCTGCTGCGCCGGGCGCATCAGCGCGCGAGTTCTATATTCCAATCTTATATGGGGCATGTGCAAATCACCCCAACACAATTTGCGGCGCTCACCAAGCTGAGAGATGAGGGGGAGTTGTCGCAAAATCACCTGGGTCGTTTGACCGCGATGGACCCGGCGACAATTCAGGGGGTGACCCGTCGCCTGATCGACCGCGGCCTTGTTCAGATACGACCGGATGAAACGGATCGCCGTCGCATGCTTCTGCGGCTGACGGAGGCTGGACTTGAACTGACGGAGGATATCATTCCTTATGGTTTTGATATTACGGACGACACGCTCGAACCTCTCACGGAGGATGAGCAGGAACTCTTTCTGGCTTTGCTTAAAAAAATTAGCTGACGCTACCTCTAGGTCAATAATACGGTAGACTACCTTGGTAGCAAAACCGGAGGTGAAAAGACGCTATGAATTATTCCGGATACTGGCAATTTTGGGCATTGTTGGCCGCCGTTTTTGCGGCATTGACAGCCATATTGGCCAAAGTCGGGGTGAGTGAAGTCAATCCCAATTTTGCGACCTTCTTACGAACGGTTGTTGTTGTTGTGGCGTTGGCCTTGCTTCTTTTGTTTACCGGTGAGTTTCAGCCTGTTGGCGAAATACCCAACAAATCATTGATATTTTTAACCCTTTCTGGCCTTGCGACCGGGGCATCCTGGCTTTGCTATTTTCGGGCCCTTCAAATTGGCAAGGCATCTCAGGTTGCGCCTGTCGATAAATTAAGTGTCGTTTTCGTCGCCATAATTGCGGCATTGTTTCTCGGTGAAAATCTCTCAGCACCCGCGTGGCTCGGTGTTGGCCTGATCGCCAGCGGCGCAATTCTAATCTCAGTCAACTAAAAGCAGCCGGACAACATGTACCCCAGTTCAAATTTTGATTTCTCGCCTTCATTCCAAATAGGTATAAGCAAATCTCAAATATCTGGAAAAAAGAGGGTGTGGCATGCATTGGGTGGTTGAACGGATACTGGTAGGGCGGCCGGACCGGCAGACAATTGCAAAGTATGCAAAAAATGGGGATCGCTATCTTGGGATTATCTTGCTCATCTCCGCAGCGCTACTCGGGCTTGCGATTACACAACCGATAATGACAAGCGACGGGTTTGCCGGTCTAAATGGAAGTTTCTCGCTATTAAGCGGAATGGCCGCACTTCTCAAGAGTGGGCAGGGAGGGATTGCCTTGTTGATTGCAGTTCTTGCCATTTTGCTGCCCGTCGTCCTTCTTTCAACGGCGTTCGAGCTTTGGTACAAGTATGAACTGACGGACAATAAATTCCTCCGCAAGGCAGGATTGCTTCGCCAGCTTGGCAGGCTCTGGTTTTGTAGCCTCTTTGTTATTGGTGCGATGATCTATCTTGCTTCGCGTGCTGATACCGGCCTTGTTCTGCATGCGGCGGTTTACTACCTCATCATCTCTTTGGCGATGCAAAAG
Organism: Sneathiella sp. HT1-7; assembly: GCF_020731145.1. Classification (GTDB taxonomy): domain Bacteria; phylum Pseudomonadota; class Alphaproteobacteria; order Sneathiellales; family Sneathiellaceae; genus Sneathiella. The sequence continues at coordinate 375,006 of NZ_JAJFZN010000002.1, forward strand.
TTGGTTGCTTCCCGTCTTCAACCGCTGATGAATGCCGTTAAGTTTGTCGAAGAAGAGGAAGACTAAAAGAAAATTAAGAATTTTCTCCGATACTTTCACAACCTGCCATATTTGCGGCCAGAAAGTTTCGTAAACTAGTCTTTTTAAAGTGTAGGAATGTCCGTTGTTGCGTTTCGTATTTACCAAGACCGCCCGCTACCCCGGGCTTGAGGTTGAGCATAATCAGTTTCGACGAAGCTTAAGGACCCTCTTCGTTAATTTAAAATATCGTGGGATCGGCCGGACAATTCTAGGTCTCCTGGCGATTGCCTGTGCGAAAGCCAATATCCCTTATTTGCAAGATTATCGGTTTTACCGGCAGAATATACGTGAAAGCGGTCTCGATACCGACGGTATTGTCGAACTGGATGATTTGGATATACCTGAAGAGTTGCGATCTTCTGCCAGCCGGTACGAGGCGGCATCAGATTACGAATTCCGCGATGTCCTCGAAAAGCTTCATATCGATTGCTCTGCCTATAACTTTGTCGATTACGGCTCAGGCAAGGGGGCGATCTTGGCAGCGGCTGCGCGCTACCCTTTCCAGTCTGTAACAGGCATAGAACTGAGTGGCGACCTACATCAGGTTGCCCTTCAGAATATTGAGGAAATGAAACAACGGGATATGGTCCGTGCGGGTGCCCTGACCTCGATCCATGGCGATGCCGCCGGCTATACTTTGCCGCCGGTACCTCATGTCATTTATGTTTTCAATGCCTTCGGCCCGGAAGTCCTGCGGGGAGTACTTGATCGCATTTCAGTTGATCTTGCGGATGTGCGGGAGCCTATATACTTCCTCTACAATAACCCGATGCATCATAAGCTGCTGGAAATAAGCCCGGAATTTGACAAGCTATCCAACGCGTTTGGCGGAAAATGGATGGTGTTCGCCCGTCCGGCACGTTACTAGATTGCTGGAATTAACCGGTTAAAATTTGTTTACCGGCTTAATTCCTTCATTGCACTTTCAAGACCACCAATGGTGAGCGGATACATCCGGTCTGTCATCAGTTGCTTCATCATCTGAACTGACGGGGTGTAATCCCAGTATTTTTCCGGCACCGGATTTAGCCAGACGGCCTTGTGATAGATGTTCAGCATTCGCTCCATCCAGGCCTGACCAGCTTCTTCATTCCAATGCTCAACACTGCCACCCGCATAGGCGATTTCATATGGGCTCATGGTTGCATCCCCGACAATGATCAGCTTGTAATCAGCGGGGTAAGTATGCAGCACATCCCATGTCGGCATGAACGATGTGTGGCGGCGGCTGTTTTCCTTCCATAGCTTTTCATAGACGCAGTTATGAAAATAATAGAATTCAAGATGTTTGAATTCGGTGCGCGCTGCCGAGAATAGCTCCTCACAAGCCTTGATGTGATCGTCCATTGATCCGCCGATATCAAACAGGATCAGGACCTTGACGGTGTTATGACGCTCGGGCCGCATTTTAAGATCCAGAAAACCAGCGTTTCGCGCTGTCGACCGGATTGTATCGTCAAGATCCAGTTCCTCTGCCGCTCCTTCGCGGGCGAACTGACGTAGTCGCTTCATGGCGACCTTGATGTTCCGGGTGCCAAGTTCGACGTTATCGTCGAGGTTTTTGTACTCGCGCTTGTCCCAGACCTTCACTGCCTTGCGGTTCCGGCTTTCTTTCTGGCCGATGCGTACCCCTTCGGGATTATAGCCATAGGCACCGAAAGGAGACTTTCCGGCGGTACCGATCCATTTGTTGCCGCCCTGATGACGTTTTTCCTGCTCTTTCAGACGTTCCTGAAGTGTCTCCATAAGCTTTTCCCAGCCGCCCATGGCTTCGACCTCAGCCTTTTCCTCGTCGGTGAGGGAAAGCTCCGCCAGCTTCTTGAGCCATTCTTCCGGAATCTCAACTTCCGCCCCATCGGATATGAACTCGATACCGTTAAAGCAATGGCCGAATACCTGATCGAACTTGTCGAGATTCTTCTCATCCTTTACCAGTGTCGCCCGGGCGAGATAGTAAAAATCATTCACCGAATATTCGGCGCAGCCGGCTTTGAGGGCCTCGATCAGGGTCAGGTATTCCCGTAAAGTCACGGGGACCGAGGCTTCTTTCAGGGTGAAGAAGAATTTCGTGAACATGCCCGTTCCGCCCTATCTCTGTTCGCGGCGGGAAAGGAAGGCGAGCCGTTCAAAGAGATGCACGTCCTGCTCATTTTTAAGGAGTGCACCGTGAAGCGGAGGAATGAGCTTCGATGGATCTTTCGAGCGTAGCACTTCTTCCGGCAGCTCTTCGCTCATCAATAACTTCAGCCAGTCGAGCAATTCGCTGGTTGATGGCTTTTTCTTGAGGCCCGGCGTTTCCCGGACATCAAAAAAGATCTTGAGTGCGTCCCGCACTAACTCCTGTTTTGCATCGGGATGATGAACATCAACGATTCTTTCCATCGTTTCTTGATCAGGAAAGCTGATGTAGTGGAAGAAACAGCGGCGCAAGAAGGCGTCCGGCAGCTCCTTTTCATTATTCGAGGTGATGATTACCAGCGGCCGATGTTCCGCCTTGATCGTCTGCTGTGTTTCGTAGACGAAAAACTCCATCCGATCGAGTTCCTGCAGCAAATCGTTCGGAAATTCGATATCCGCTTTATCTATCTCATCGATCAGCAGGATCGGGCTTTCGTCGGCAGTAAAAGCCTCCCACATCTTGCCGGGGCGGATGTAATTGGAAATGTCATGTACCTTGTCATCACCAAGCTGTGAATCGCGCAGGCGCGAGACAGCGTCATACTCATAGAGGCCCTGCTGCGCCTTGGTGGTGGACTTGATGTTCCATTCAATAAACTGCTTGCCGAGTGCTTTCGCCACTTCCTGAGCCAGCACGGTCTTACCGGTGCCGGGCTCCCCCTTGATCAAAAGGGGACGCTGCAGGGTCATGGCGGCGTTGACGGCGATCATCAGATCTTCCGTTGCAACATATGTATCAGTACCTTTAAATTTCATGCCGTGTTCTCGATTTCTTTTTCTTAATTCTATTGATTGCTATGGCGCTATTGATTGGAAAATAAGCCCCGCAGGCGTTTTGATCAAGCTATTTGACAGATTGTCATTATTAACTAGCGTCAAAATACCATCCTACTTGAGGACTGAGGGAAAGTCTTCTCCATGAGTTACCTTGTTGCCGGCCTCACAATGGAGGAGATCTTTCAATAGGCCATTCTTCACTGAATAAATGATGCCATGGACAGCAAATTTTTGCCCATTGTCCCATGCGTCTTGAACGATTGTCGTCGCGCAGACATTCTGGACTTGCTCGATGACATTCAACTCGCAAAGGAGATCGTTCTTCTCGTCCTGATTTGGTGCCACATCAATCAGGTCCTTATATATGCGAGCAGTCGTCCGGATGTGCCTCAGCCAGTTGTCGATCATGCCGTTTTTGTGAGAGGACATCGCCGCAGCGATACCACCGCAGCCGTAATGACCACAGACAATCACATGTCTGACTTTCAAGACCTCGATGGCGTATTGCAGCACAGATAGGCAATTGAGATCTGACGGTACAACAATATTTGCAATATTGCGGTGAACAAACACCTCGCCTGGCGGTAAATCCATAATTTGGTTTGCGGGGACGCGGCTATCTGAACATCCAATCCAGAGATGTTCCGGGGTTTGTTGATGGGCGAGGCGGGAGAAAAAGTCGGGGTCCGACGCGGTTGTACTCGCCGCCCAGGCCTTATTCTTCTCAAACACTTTCTTGAATTCTTCCATCAATCCGATCCTTGTATAATGACTATCGGCGATTCGTGCACCATGACCCGCGCAAAGGCGACTATTTAACATATATTCTGGTCTGGGGAACTCTTTATTGAATTATCGTTGGGAGCAGAATTTCGGCTAAATGATTTGACAAACTACCCGTTTGGGCGGAGCGTTAGGGAAATTAAGAATAATAGTTAGAAATCTGTATGCCTCCGGAACCAAGACCTCCCGCAGTTAAAAGACGCGCACTCTATATCTTTCTCGTAGTTTCGGTGCTGTTTGGTCTGGGGCAATTTCACCGCTATTCCGGTGGGGTAGTCATGCTTCCCTTGGCTAACGACCTCGGGATAGCTGTTGAAAGCCTTGGTATTGCGGCGGCGGCGCTGTTTTTTGCTTCCGCTCTTGTCCAGGTACCGACCGGCATGGCTCTTGATCGTTTCGGACCACGTATCATTATTCCCAGCATCACAATATTGGGTGTCGTCGGGTCATTTATGCTGGCTTCCGCGACAGATCTTAATGAAGTGCTGATCTCGCGCATCCTGATTGGTGTTGGTTATTCGGCTATCATGATGTCGTCTTATGTTTTGTTCGCAAAGTGGTTCCCACCGACGAAGTTTGCGACTATGGCCTCCTGGCTGCTGGCGGCGTCCAGTATTGGGGGTGTAATGTCATCTGGTCCATTGGCCTATATTATCGAGCATTACGGATGGCGCGCACCGTTCGTTGTCATTGCGGTTATTACCCTGATGATGTTGTTGATCGGCATTTATATTATTCGGGACGTGCCTCCCGGATATCAGTATGACCGTGCGACGCCGGGAACTATGGGACAGAGTGTTCGAGGTTATGGCGAAGTTTTACTGCATCCGAAATTCTTCAATCTTCTGGCCATGGGGTTTGTCGCTTACGGTCCGGCAGTTGCCGTGCTTGGAATGTGGGGCGGACCATATCTAGAGAGTACTTACGGGCTGGACGGATTTGAACGTGGGCAGATTTTGCTTTTGATGACAATCGTTGTGCCGATCGGTGCCCTGTTTTTTGGACCGCTGGATCGATACTTCAGTAGCCGTAAGAAAATCGTCATTACGGCTGTTTTGACGGAACTGGTGGCCTTTAGTATTCTCGGCTTGGTCGACCATCTGCCGCTATGGGCGGTGACGTGTCTTTTTGTCTATATCGCGTTCGTGCAGCAATATTATGTCGTACTGGCGGCACATTGCCGAAATTCTTTTCCAGACCATCTCGTCGGGCGCGCTAATTCGACGCTTAACCTGATCAGTATTACCGGCGTTGGTTTTATGCAGTCGCTTTTTGGCTGGATTCTTTCTGCATATGGGGCAAATGGATACGAGCTTTCCTTCCTGTTTGTTGCAGGCTTGCTGGTTGCCGCACTGATAATTTATGCAGGATCTTTGGAAAACTCGATCGGCCAGCAGAGTTGATTTCGGACCTTAAAGATGCGCGACCCTCTTAGCGCTCTGTCATTATTCCAACACAGTTTTTCTCTATAAGACCAAGACAGAACACGTATATGTGGCTGATCACAATTTCGTCAGTGAACTCGCAAAGATATTGCAAATCCGGTCAAAAAACCTTAAATTAGAACCGTTATAATGTGCGCCTAGTTCCACCGCGTCGACATTCGGCTTTACTTAGTGGGAGGAAGATCACATGAACAAGCAAGAGACAGCAACTACGCAAAACCGTAATCGCGCCTTCGTCTCGGCTGCGATGTCTATCCCGCTGCTCTCGCGGGAGAGAGAATTCGAACTGGCTTATCTCTGGCGGCAAAAAGGAGATGAGAAGGCGTTGCACGAGCTTGTATCTGCTTATATGCGCCTGGTTGTATCAATGGCATCCAAGTTTCGGAATTACGGCCTCTCGATGAGCGATCTGGTTCAGGAAGGGAATATCGGCCTGATGCAGGCTGCTTTCAAGTTTGAGCCGGAGCGGGAAATCCGCTTTTCTACATACGCGAGTTGGTGGATCAAGTCGGCGATGCAGGACTATGTTCTCAGAAACTGGTCAATTGTACGCTCAGGCACCAGCGCGTCCCAAAAATCCCTGTTTTTCAATCTGCGATGGTTGCGGGCGAAAATTCAGACAATGGACGATACGGCCTTCTCGTCGGATACATTGATCGAAATTTCCGAAAAGCTGAAGATTGGATTGAAGGACGTCGAAAAAATGGCACATCGGTTGTCAAGCCGTGACCAGTCCCTCAACGCCCCGATTGGTGAGGACGGAGATGGCAGCATTGAAGACTTCCTGGAGGACACAAATCCGACACCGGAAGAAAACACCATGCGTAATATCGATGGCGCGGTCCGCTCAAAATGGCTTGAGTCGGCACTTCGGGAATTGACGGATCGTGAGCAGATCATCATTCGCGAACGGCGTCTTCAGGACGACAAAACCACACTTGAAGTGCTGGGCGGTCGTCTTGGTATTACGAAGGAGCGGGTGCGTCAGATTGAGCATAAGGCGTTTGAAAAGCTCCAGAGCTCCGTCGTCCGGATCAGCCGGGAGGCAAGCCGTAACCCGGAGCTAGTCTCCGGTCGTCAAAGCCACTCCTAAAGCAAGCGCGCCTGCGTCGGTGGTGGGTCGTGAGGTTTGAGCAAGTCTGCATCATCGTTTCGCACATTGCCGACCCGGTTGGAGACTTTGTAAAAGCTCATCCTGTCGGCATCGAAAGACGTCAGCAATTCAGCTCCCGCCTCACATCTGAGCCAGGCATCATATTCCGACGGGTCGAGAATGACTGGCATGCGTGGATGTATGAAGGTAATGCTGGTGCTCGCGGTTGTTGTCAGAATCGTACAGCTTTCAACTATTTCACCCTCAGGTGATGTCCAGCTTTCCCAGAGTCCGGCAAACGCAATGATCGGCATATCTTCCACGCTGATGAACCAGGGTTGCTTTGTGCCTTTAGATAGTTTTTCCCATTCATAAAACCCGTTCGCTGGTATCAGGCAGCGACGGCTTTTGTAGGCATCGCGATAGGAAGGTTTCTCCGCGACTGTCTCGCTTCTGGCATTGATCATCTTGGCGGCAAACTCGGTGGATTTTGCCCAGGACGGGATTAATCCCCAATGCGCAGGGAAATAATGATGTCTTTCTTTCGTCTTTTCACCAGATATCCGGATGGCAGCGATATTGGTTGTTGGAGCAATGTTATAGCGCGCGGGGAGATTGGGCCGTTCAGGAAAAGCGAATACCCGCCGTATTGCTTCAATCGGACTAGTTAAACTGAACCGGCCGCACATCAAACCCACCGCAATAAGATTGTAACTTTTCGTATCTTTGTGATCATCGATACAAACTCCCACGTTTTCAGCGGTTTATCCAGCATTTCCATTACTCGATACTTGATACGGCTGCTCTCGCTGTATATGTGCTCGCATAACAAAGATTACTTAATAAAAATGAGTAAATCTGCCATGTGACAGGCTGTTGAAGGCAGCTGTCCATATTAGGGATAGTAAAGATGTCGGATGAAGTTAAAGCAACCTGGTTTATCGCCATTATGGTCGTTGGTATATTGGGATTGGCATCAGTTTTTGGCTAGATAAAATGCGCTTAGCCGAGAGTGGCAAGGCCCGGAAAGGTTTCCAGAAACCAATAGGCCAGTATCTGGAACTGCCCAGTAAATATCAGCAAACCGGTGGCAATAAGAATTAGACCAGTTCCCATTTCGACCAATTTGAAATAGCGCTTGAACTTCCGCATGAAGACAAGGAAGTGGTTGATTGCCAAAGCGGCAATCATGAAGGGAATACCCAGTCCAAGGGAATATACCCCAAGCAGACTAACCCCATAACCAAGTGAGCTTTCGCTCGCAGCGATTGCGAGGATCGTACCCAACATAGGCCCGATACAGGGGGTCCATCCAAAGCCGAAAGCAAGGCCAATAACATAGGCGCCGAACCAGCTTTGCGGCTTTTCAAGATCATTAAACCGAGCCTCCCGATAAAGCAGGGGAATACGAACCAAGCCAGTCATATGTATACCGAACAAGATGATCACGCCACCGGCAATCTTGGACAATAGCTCCAGATGCTCGATAAGCAGCCGATTGATATAGGAGGCGGATGCGCCGAGCAGGACAAACACTGTTGAAAAGCCAAGAACGAATATGACTGCCGTTGCAACAACCTGCCAGTTGATTCCCTTGATGCTGTCGTCCTGACCCGGCTCCGCAAGCTCTTCCAGACTGGTTCCAGCAACAAGGCAGAGGTAGGCGGGCACAAGCGGCAGGACGCAGGGGCTCAGGAAGCTGATGAGACCGCCTCCGGCCGCCGCCAGATATGATATCTCCAAACCTGCCATTCCACTTAACCTCGTTCCATCCGGGACAGCGCCACAGTTACCTCTTTTGCCAGTCACGATCCAGTCACAAGATCGTAAATTAAACTGGATATCAATTGGCAGAATAAGGTAGCAATAAGAGGTCTAGAATAAAAAGAACATATAATGACCAACAAATTTGCCACCGCGACGATATGCCACGACCTTAGCGGCCCCGATGGGGTGAGGCTCGAACCTCAACAGTTGGAACCACTTGCACCGGGGCAGCTGCGTATCCGCTTAAAGGCAGCTGCACTCAATTTTCCGGATCTTTTGATGACATACGGTAAATATCAGTTCAAGCCGGAGCTTCCCTTTACTCTCGGCATGGAGGCGGTGGGAGTTGTTGAGGAAACGACGGATCCCGATGGGCAATATCAAATTGGTGATGCCGTTCTATACAAGAGCAAAACCGGGGCGTTTGCAGCTTATGCCACGGTCGAGGCTTCCCAAATAGAACCAATGCCAAAGCACCTTTCCTATGCCGAGGCAGCAGCCTTCTCGGTGACCTTCCTGACGGCATATGTCTCCCTTATTGAGCGAGGACGATTGAAAGCGGGGGAGGTATTGCTGGTGTTGGGCGCTGGCGGCGGGGTCGGTCAGGCGACCGTTGCTTTGGGTAAGGCGCTCGGGGCAACTGTTATAGCAGCCGCAAGTTCCGAGGATAAACTTAAGGTCGCAAAAGAGAGCGGTGCCGATCATCTTATCAATTATCACGACCACTCCTTTCCGGACCGGGTGAATGAAATCACGGACGGTAAGGGTGCCGATGTTATTCTCGATCCCGTGGGCGGCACTTTTTTTGAGAAGAGCCTGGATTGTATCGCCTGGTCTGGCCGATTGCTGGTGGCGGGGTTCGCCGGTGGGGAATTCGGTGTTTTAAAGACTGACTTGACGGCAGCCAAAGGTTGTTCCGTTATTGGTGTGCGCGCTGGAGAGTTCGGCCGTCGAGACCCGGCGGCGGGAGCGCGCGTAAACATTGGCCTTAGAAAAATTGCCGAGGCAGAGAATTTACGGCCTATTATTGGAAGAACCTGGGCTCTGGCAGAGATATCAGACGCATTGCGCGCGATGGAACGGCGGGATGTGACAGGCAAGCAGGTCGTCCTGATCGAAGATTAGGGCCACCAATTAAATTATTTAAATTGAGAAAATACGGGGGCCAAGTGGATGGCCACCCGTTATTATTGTCCGCTAAAGCTTAAGCAACTTCTGCAAGCTTGGAGGAATCGTCGACAAAAATACCTTCCAGCAAACGAAGGACATCGACAATGTTTTCGTCCTGCAGGGAATAGTATATCGTCTGAGCCTCGCGCCGTGTCTTTACAACTTCTTCCTTACGAAGACGGGCGAGGTGCTGTGAAAGGGCCGACTGGCTTAATCCAACAATTTTCTCAAGCTCGCCGACGGAACGTTCCGATTCGACCAGATTGCACAAAATCATGAGGCGATGTTTGTTGGAGATTGCCTTTAGAAACCGGCTGGCGTCATGCGCCTTATCTTGGAGAGAAGTGATATTCATCAATAAAACCATATACTTTGTTATTGTAATTGAAAATTCTGATAAGCTGATATAACAGCTAGATTGATTGATGCAAGGAAAACAATATGAAACAACAAAAAAAACTTGTGAAACTCTAATTTATGAGCAGCGCGCTCAAATTATAGGCAGGTAATGCACAGATTTTGTTGCGTTTTTCGGAGTTTTTTGTGTTTTGGCGTGGCTAGGTATTTTAAGATTCTATGCTCTCTTCGACTTGTCGCAGGCCGGTCAGTTACAAATTCTTGTATATTACGTTATTCTCTGATACCTAATCAGCCGCTCGGATAAAGTAGGGTTCTGGTGAATCATTCGGGCTGTTAATCTGTCGCAGCGTCCTTGATGCGACGTCTCGGCATATACCCCATTTGGGGGATAGGATCAGGGGTAAGTGAACCTATTCGCCAAAATATGTCGGATATTTTTCTAACTAATTGATTTGTAAAACTAAATCAGAGTTTCGGCGAATGCTTACAGAGGTGCTTGGTAAGATTTTATTAACCATCAATCGTTTGCATTGGTTAATAGAAGGTAAAATAAACTGAGGCTTATCCCATATTAGGGGGATGAGGATAGGCGCAGTGAGTTGATAAAGTTCTGACAAGGTTGAGATGGCGTTAAGTGCAGCATTACAAATTATACTAAAATGGAAAACTGGCAATGCAGAGCCCCTTGAGCAAAATAGTTTCGATGATGAACGCAAAGTCGCATGAATTTGGTATGTTCCTTGGCGCCATGAGCATTCTGGGCGCCATGGTGATCGGCTTCAGCCTGCTTCTTCAAATCGGGGCATCGGCCAAGCCGATTGAGAATGTTGCCTTCTCCGGTGCTGTTAAGCATGCCAACCTTGCACGATTGGACAAGAAGTTTGCGGAGTTACCTGCTCTTCCGAGAGCATTTGGCGCGCTTTCCAATCTGGATATGCCCAACGGCGACAAGCTTGATGACTCTCTGGCGTCCGTTGATCTTTTCGGCCGGGCCTTTACGCAGGAAGAAATGTGCATCGCGCAGGCAGTCTATTTTGAAGCGAGGAGTGAGCCACTTGTCGGACAGGTGGCAATTGCCGAAGTTATTCTCAATCGGATTGTTGATTCACGATATCCGGATTCGGCCTGTAACGTCGTTTTCCAGAACCAGCATTTGCGAAATAGGTGCCAGTTCTCCTTTGCCTGTGACGGGCAGCCGGACCGACCCAAGAACGCGTCAGCTTGGGAGAAGTCCCTTAAAGTCGTTGCCCTTGTCATGAAAGGCGAGCGGAGTGGCGTCGCAAAGCGCGCCACTCACTACCATGCCTCCTATGTCTCCCCAAGATGGAGTGCGCATCTGAGCAAACTTGGTCAGGTCGGCAGTCACATTTTCTATCGCGAAGAAACAATATAGCCTGCATCGGGTATCGTTCGGCTTTTGCGGTAGGCAATAGCTGTATGGATGACCAGCGTCGTAATAACGATGGTTCCCCCGAGAATGGTTTCTGGCCGTGGCACTTCAGCTAAAACAAGCCAAACCCAGAACGGCCCCAGTATACTTTCCATCAGCATCAGTAGGCTGACCTCTGGTGCGGAGATATAGCGCGGACCAATTGTGATCAGGCCGAATGCGCTGGGGAGGACGACCAGTCCAAGAATACAAAGATAGGTGAAATCAAGGCCAGTAATCGCGAGCGGTGCACTGAAGGGCAGGGCAATTAGGGCGGTAAACAGTCCGGATATTCCGAGTGAGGGGACCATATCGATGTTTTTGGCATGGCGCACTGTCGTTATCTGACCGGCAATCATAAAGGCGCAGACGAGGGCATAAATATCACCGTGCCGACTGCCCCCTCCGACGCTTCCCAAGAAGATCAGACTGATGCCGCCGATGCAGATGCCAATTGCGACCCAGGTGAAGAGCGGAATTGTCTCTTTGAGGATGAGCCAGGAGAAAAGGGCGGCAAACAACGGGGCAGTGGAAATAATGACCAGTGCGTTTGCGGCGCTGGTGTGTGTGAGGGCAAGGACAAAGAAACAGGTGCTAAATGTAAAAAGCAGTGCGGCAATCACACCGCGCCTACCCATCGCCTTAATGAGACCGATTGTGGTGCTACCCCGGCGCAGCAGGTAAAAGCCGAATATTCCAATTGCAAATAGCAGCCCGCGCCAGAAAAGGATTGTCGCGCTGTCCGCACCGATAAGACGCACCAGTAACCCGTCCGGTGTGAGGAGAAGTACGCCAGCCGCCGTAATCAGAATGCCGTACAGGTGAGGGGATTTTTCCTTCATTACTCACTTTTCTTTATAAGTCAGACGATTTTATGGGCGATCATGCTGTCGGCAGTCTCGGTGATTGATTGCACCATGGACATTGGTGTCCAGCCGAAATGCTGACGCACTTGAGATGTATCAAACTTTGTTGCGGGGCCGAGCCGGGTGACGACAAGGCGGAAGGTCGGGCTAAACAGTGCGAGGAAATGCACCAGCCAATCCGGAACTGAGCGCTGAGGGATTTTATACCCTTGCGCCACAAGGTGCGATTGAAGCAGACGGGCTATTTCCCGAAATGATAGGGATTCGGCAACGCAGATGTAGCGGTTGCCCGGTGCATCGGGATGTGTCAGGGCTGTTACATGGGCTCCCGCGACATCCCGGACATCCACAAGGCTGAAGCCAATGTTGGGTAGGCCGGGCACTTCGCGCGCCATCAGCCGTCGCACCACCTCATGCGAGGCACTGGTGTCCGCGTCAATCATGGGGCCCAACACAAAGCCCGGATTGATAACGGCGAATTCCGGCCTCTCTCCGTCGGGCAGCGCCTGTATCAAATCCCATGCAGATTGCTCCGCAATTGTCTTGCTTTTCTGGTAGGCGCCGATGTCCTTTGTGGTATCGCTCCAGTAAGTTTCATTGAGTGTCTTGGATTTATCATGGCCACCGGACACCGCCGCGATGGAGGATGTCATCACGATCCGCTTAACGCCCGCATCGACGGCCGCGCGAATGGCCCGTAGGGCTCCATCCCGCGCTGGCACAATAAGCTCGTTTTCATCCTTTGGTGTTTCGGCTGGGAGGGGGGAGGCCATATGTAACAGATAGTCCGCACCTGTCATTGCTTCTGTCCATCCGGAATCGTTACTGAGGTCGACTTGGATAAAGCTCAAATTCGTTACATTGCAATATTTGACGAGTGACTTTACCAATCCATCTACACGGTCCATATTCCGTATCGTACCGCGCACCGAGTATCCTTGGTCGAGTAGATATCGGATAGTGTGAAGCGCGATAAAACCGGACGCTCCGGTGACCGTAACGAGGCCTTTGTCGTTCATCTGGATCTCCATAAATATATTCGCCTTAATTATAGGGAAACTTTCATTTCCGCGTCGCATTAAAATGAACGTCGATTTCTGGGAAGACAGTATGCTGAAAAATAGGAGACTGGAAATCCCGCAACGTGACAGGAGAACCGGATGAAACGTGATGGCGCCGATTTGCAGAACCTGGGTCAGAAGATTGATCAGAATGGCTATGCGATGATTACAAATCTGCTGACGCCGGCGCAATGCGCCTCCCTGATTGCAGATTTTGAAGATGAGACACTTTATCGAAGTCATATAGTGATGCAGCAACATGGTTATGGTCAGGGAGATTATAAATATTTCGCCTATCCGCTGCCTGATCTGGTCGCCAATTTGCGTGAGGTGCTTTATCCACCGCTTGCGCATATCGCTAATGATTGGGCCGTGCGTCTATCAAATGGGGAGAGATACCCCGATAAGCTTGGCGATTATACAGCGCGCTGCCATGCCGCGGGTCAGATGAGGCCAACCCCATTGATTTTAAAGTATAATGCGGGCGATTATAATCGGCTGCATCAGGACCTATATGGCGAGCATCTTTTCCCATTGCAGGTGGCCATACTACTGAGCGATCCAGACACTGATTTTTCAGGCGGGGAATTTATTCTCTCCGAACAACGTGCGCGTCAGCAATCGCGGGCGAGAGTTGTTCCCTTGCGCAAGGGGGATGCAGTTATCTTCGCCGTTAATCAGCGACCGATACAGGGAAAAACCGGATCTGTGCGCGTTACTATGCGCCATGGGGTGAGTGATGTCTTGAGCGGACAGCGCTACACGCTTGGTATTATTTTTCACGACGCCAAATAAACTTTTGCGCCGTTATCCGGGTGATGTGTCTCCGTTGATTTCGCTTTGCGATGTGTATTCTTTGAATTACTGTCCTGTAAGCGGCATGAGACTGGCGGTCTTCTGCCCAGAGTTGCTATGGTTGTTTGGGAGGCGCCAGAGGCAGTATATGACAGAAAAAGCCAAAAAATTTGGGTTTCTCCTGACCGAACAATCGAGCATGATTTGTTTCAGTAGCGCCATAGAACCATTACGATCCGCAAATCGGATGAGCGGTCGCCATCTTTATGACTGGAATATCCTCACGCCCAACGGTCAACGCGTCGAGGCCAGCAACGGGATCAGCATTCTTCCTGACATGATGCTCGCGGATGCCGCGGATCTAGATATTCTTTTTGTTTGCGGCGGGATCGGTACGGACAAAATCAAGGATGAGCATCTCCTTGCGGAGCTACGCCGCATTGTACATCATGGCACCGAGATCGGCGCGCTCAGCACTGGCGCCTTTATACTGGCCGCTGCCGGGCTCCTGAATGGCTATCGCTGCACTATTCATTGGGAGGGCGCGATCAGCCTGAAAGAGAGCTATCCGGAAGTCATTTTTACAGGCAGCATTTTTGAGATAGACCGTAGCCGTTATACCTGCGCGGGCGGTACTTCCGCCATTGATCTTCTACTGCATATTATCGGGAAGGAACATGGGGATAAGCTCGCCTATGATATCTCCCTGCAGTTCATGCATGATCGAATTAGAAGCCATAGCGACAAGCAGCAGGTGGTGAGAAAACTCCAGCTCGCCGCCAAGTCACAGAAACTGCTGACAATCGTTGAAATCATGGAGCAGAATATTGAAGAGCCTTTATCGCCGGATGAACTGGCGGCGAAGGTCAGCATCTCGATCAGGCAGGTGGAACGATTGTTCCGGCAGCATACCGGCCGATCTCCGGCGCGATATTATATGGAAATGCGCCTTGAGCATGCTCGCCTTTTACTGCTGCAGACCAGCATGTCGATTACGGAGATTTATATCGCCTCCGGCTTCTCCACCCATTCGCATTTCGCCAAAAGTTACCGCGAATACTACGGCGTTAGCCCCAGCCGCGAACGCAAGCCGGTGTATAATTAGGAATTGCCTGTTTTCGACCGCCTTTTTTCTAAAAAACGACGTAGGCGATGACGCATTTTATGGCGTTTGAAGGGATTGGCTTTTGAAGGTTTTCCCGTCCAGGCGAGGTCAAAAAGATATTCCTGCGCCCAGTCGTCCCCCTCGTCAAATGCTCTAGTCCTGTTGTCGGAAATGAGCAATGCCCTTTGGTTGCCGCTTCGAAAGGTCGCGCTTTCTGGCCAATTTTCAACCGGCCAGCAAGTGCCGTTTCGGTCCACAATATAAGGCAGTTTCCCCATTTTCTGGACCTGCCGCGTAATGCCTTTATGCCCGGATTCCATATGTCGGGCATCATCCTTCGTCTTAATCTCGAAAAATTCGAGGTGCCGCATGATATCCGCCGCAATAATAAATCCGTTTGTACGGATGTGGGGATTGGGAAAAGGCGGGTCGTCGGCCCCTGTGCTTTCCCAACTGCCGGTCGCACCGACAATTCCGGCATCCTGATTGTTGATAAAGCAATTATAGAGATGGGTGAGCCAGTTATCGGACTGGATTTCACTGAAGGAATTCAGAAAGCAGAAATATTCATAATCGAGCTTTTGACTGACGTCGAAATAGGGACCAAGATCAAGGCCGCCATCACCCGGAAAATCATGCGCAACAAACGCTGTGTCGGCTAACAGTTCCATATAGGGGGCTTTTTCCTTCTCCTCAAAATCCTTAAAAATCAGGACGAGATCGTGGCAGAGAGGTTCGTGATGCGCTTTGTAGGAGGAGAGGAAGTTCCTAAAAGGCGTCATGCCATTTGATTTGCGAACCAAATGCACAACAGCAATGGAAGAACCTGCCATCTCCTATGTTATTTCTATGAGAAAAGCTTGGAAATTTTCTTCCGCAAGCCTGTTTTCGGGCCGTTCACTGCAAGATAGCGAAAGACGGAAATGCCAAAACGCGAATCAAAATTGGCAAGCATTTCGAAATCCGGGTCTTTCTGCAGTTCATTGAACACGCGCACACAATCCGGAACCGCGCCGGTATCATGAAACACGAAAATGCAGCCTTTCTTGACGACTTCCTTGGCAAGTTCAATATCTTGCATCAGGCCTTTATAGCTATGATCCCCGTCGATAAAGGTAAAATCAAATTGTCCCTGATAGGGAAGCAATGCTTTGCGTGCCTCTTTCGAGTGAGAATCCATAATCAGCTCAAGAACAATATTCGTATTCACGGACTTCTTGATACGATCCCAATGTTTGAAATTGGGATGCTGTCCAATGTCAAGGACGACTGTTTTTTCAATATCATAGTAATCGCGCAGGAACTTCGTCTGGCCGCCAGAAGCTACTCCGATATCCAATGCGAACTTTGATGGGGGCAATTCGGTCGCCATAAAGTGAACGAAATTAGAATACTCATCAGGATCCTGTTGCAGATAGAGCCCGTCCTCTACGACTGGAAAATGAAAAAATTCTTCATTGTCTGAACCAGCAGCAATAACTGCTTCTTTGATTTGGTCGCGTGAAATATCCACTTTAGTCGTCCGTTTGGTTGAAGAGCTGAAATGCTCAAAATACTCGCTTTTTCTCTATAAACAATCGCCGGGTTCTTTGCAATCAATCAGCTTTCTTTTTGCACTCAAAGTCATGGTTTACGAAGCTTTAGTGCGATCCGCAAGATACGGGTGAATTTCTCGGTTTTCGAGCTTGTATATCTCAGTAGATAAAAGGTCATGGCAATTTTTGCCAAGGCTGAAGCATTGGAGCTTTGGTAACTGCGCTGGCATATATGATAAAAATCTTTTGCCAACCGAATTTGTTCTTTAGGCATTTTGGGCCGGTAACGGTTGTTGGAAATGCCTGTTTCTCGCTGGAAAAACCGTGTCTCACCCGATGCACCAACTCGATTTCGGGAGACGGTAGGAAACAGGATCAGGTGATCCCAGCCCCAGACATGCGGAAAATTCTCAACGACGTCATTTATGGCATCCAGTGCCACCTGCCGGCGGAACAGGCCATACATCCAACCTGGATGCGATAATTTCAGCATTGTAAGAGAACTAGAAAAGGACTTAACGCCTTTTGCTCTTTCGATATTAATATCTACCGGTTTTTCTTCGCTGTCTTTTACCTTGACGACATTTGCCACAGCGAGATCGATGCCACTGTCAGCATCCAGCAATTGCCCCAGCGCTTCGAGATAGTTATCGTCCGACCAATCATCGTAGGATCGCCACATAAAATAGTCGCCACTGGCTTGCTGCAGGACGAACTGAAAGTTCGGGATTGGACCGATATTCTCCGGCTGCTGGAAGATCTTTATTCGACTGTCGCGCGCGGCATAGTCCTGAACTATCCCGAATGTATCGTCGGTGGAATTATTATCCGAAATGATAATTTCGAAATCTGTGTGCGTTTGACGCAACAGGCTGTCCAAGGACTGCCGGATATGTTTCTCGGCATTATAGAGCGGCATGCCAATTGAAATCAGGGACAATTTATCACCTGTACATTTTTCGTTTGCACCAGTTTGAGGCTCGGATCATGTTTGGTTGTCTTCCATTTCAACTGCGTAATATTCCTCGGCGTAACCCTGTTCCATCCAGTAGGGATGCCGGTGCAGGCGTTTGAAATTTCCGACCATGTTAATGAGGTCCGGCACGCAATATTGTTTTATTTTTCCTTTGTGCGTTTTCTGTGCTTCCTGATTAATGGACAAGAAATACCGGCCTTTTGAGTTGATGAATCGAAGATATTCTATGGACTCAGTCATGTTGATCTCAGGCAGGGAATCCATGTTGATTGCAAGGTCGATTGTCCCTGGCAGGTTTCTTTTCTGTGTGGAGGGATAGATTTTAATTCCTCCGACCGGGTCTTCACCCATCAGAGAAATATTCTCTTCACCAATAGTTGCAGCAAGGAATGCGGCTTGAATGGCAGTTACATAGGGGATATCGATAATTGTATAGTTTCGAAAGCCTTGCAGAAATGCGTAGCGCGCCACATTGCCGAAACCGCCACCGATCTCAAGAATAGCGTCGTCTGAGTTGAAGCCAAGTTGTTTTACCCTATACATAACATAGGCGTGACGGGCCGAATCCGGACTAATTTGGTAACGCCCGATCTTGGCTGCAGGCGACCTTCCAACGTTTGGTACCTCTATCGAATGCCCGAGTGTTTCTTCAATCTTTTCAATGTGTTCTTCCAGATCAGCATTCGTTGATTCGATGTAATCATCGAGGGACGTCTGCTGATTTGACGAGAGGGGTTTGATGGCAAGCGCTTCCCCGAGAGCCTGAACCGCATCACGACATCTCAAAGAAAAGTATTGCCGGTCATATGGACTTTTTTTTGTTAAGAAAATATCCGTATGGCCCATTCCGAACAATAGTGGGCCATGGAAAAGATTGGAAAAGGACGTTCTGAGAAACTCAAAATCCTTGTTCCGCAGGGCTTGAATGAAATCCGCGTTGCTAGCTGTCAGTTCAGTCCATATATCTTCTTGTTCACTGGCTTCGTCGGCAAGCTTGAAAGCATTGCAAATTCTTTCTAAAACGGGGTCTTGGAAGGGGTAGCTATTTTTTCCAAAATACGTGGGTAGACCCGGAGTATCAAAGAACAACCGAGTAAGTGTTGGAAACCGCATCGTGCGGACATTCCGGTGCAGCGCAATGCGCCTGTTTAATTTCTGTATCCGTTTGTTCACGAGACCGCCGTAAAGAAAATAATCCTATTCATGACCACAAATATTTTTGCAGTTGCTTGTTTCTATCAAGAAACAGTTTAGTTCGATAGTCCTGCTTCATACTATTGGTTACGCTACGCCTATAGGCTTATGATAACTGCGCAGGCCTTCCGGCAGAGATTTTGGGAGTCCGTCGCCTAGAAATGCCGCTAGTTTTGCGTTATTTCCGCAGACCGTTACATTTGCGCGGTGGCTTACAATATTCTGAAGTAGTTTTTTCTCCAGTTGAGGCTTTTCCAGAAGCTTGGCAAATTCATGGGCGATTTCATGCGGGAGATGAGCTTCGCCGGAGCAAATATTGATTGTTCCGCTTGCCTCCGATGCGGCGAGCCTTTCAAAGGCGGCTGCGACGTCTTTGACATGGATCAGGTCAACAGCACGGTCCGGAGTCTGGATAGCAGGTAGGCGGTCTTTGGAGATTTCCCGGAAGATATAGGAGATCAGCTTGTTCTCATCCTCATCGGGTCCATAGGGGAAGAAAATCCGCGCCCAGACTAGGGAAATATCTTTCGCGATAACCTCGGCAAGGCCTTTAAAGGCAAGTTTGGACGCAGAATAATAGGTCGTCGCGTTTAGTGGTGATGTGTCTTCATCAAGTAGGGCATTTCCCCATTTATACTCAGCGCAGCTAGCCGCCAGAACCGCCTTTTCGCCACCATGGCGCACAAAGGCATCCAGTAGATTGGCGCTTGAGGAGATCCAGCGGAAATTCTCGGTTGAATGCCAAAACTTACCGGGCGTTGCCTCCCATGCGAGATGGATCAGGTGGGTTGGCTGATGATGTTCAAATATCTTTTCCACGGCAGCTGGATCATGTAGATCAAGCGGGATATGTTTATGATGCTGCGAATGCGATGGGGCGAGGCCGCGCGACACTGAAACGACCTGCCATCCTTCGTCAAGAAGCCGGCGGACTGCATGGGATCCGATAAAGCCCGTTGCGCCGGTAATCAGGCAGCGTTTCATCCGATAACCTCATCAAGCGCGGCTAGCTTAGCATCTCGCGCGGAAATCACTTTGGGCTCACCGGGCCAGTCAATACCAATGGTGGGGTCGTTCCAGCGGAACCCTCTATCATGGCCGGGCGTATAGGCCGGACTCATTTGGTAGAAGACGTCGCTGCCATCCTCTAATGTAAGAAATCCATGGGCGCAACCCGCTGGAATATAAAAGGCGCGGCCATTCTCACGGCTTAGTTCTATCCCCAGCCACTTCCGGAAGGAGGGGGACTCCGGTCGGATATCGACGACGACATCGAAAACTCTCCCTGCGCTGCACCGCACGAGCTTTGTTTCCTCATAAGGCGCAGCATGAAAATGCATTCCTCGCAATGTATATGCTTGATTGTTATTGGAAACATTGCTTTGAACGGGGTGGAAATCGATGCCAGCCTCTTTGAATTCATTCTCACAAAAGGTCCGGGCGAAGTAACCACGCTCATCCTTGATGAATTCCGGTTCAATCAGATATGCCCCTTTGATTTCCGTTTCGTTAAAGATCATGAAAGGATCATAAGCTCCGGTATGGGAATAACAAACTGTCCGCCCCAGCCCTTGACTTCCGCCATTTCGCTGGAAATCTCGTCGGCCAGGTTCCATGGGAGGATCAAGACATAGTCCGGCTTTTCGGTTGCAATTTTTTCGGGTGCGAAAACTGGAATGTGGCTACCGGGGAGCAGGGTGCCCTGTTTCTCGGGATTGCGATCAACAACAAAATCGATGAGTTCAGGGCCGACACCGCAATAGTTAAGCAATGTGTTGCCCTTGGCCGCAGCACCATAACCCGCAACTTTTTTCCCGTCGGCCTTCGCCGTTTTCAGGAAGGCAAGAAGGTCATCGCGCACTTTTTCTACACGTGGGGTGAAATTCTGATAGGCCCCAATTGTGTCAAGGCCTGCCGTAGCTTCCTTCTTGCGGAGGGCATTTAATCCAGCCGTATCTGTATATTTTTGCGTCGACTTGTGGCAGGCAAAGACGCGGAGAGATCCGCCATGGGTCGGTAATTCTTCCACATCAAAAACTCTCAGCCCATGGGCAGTTAAAATCTTCTCGACCGTCAGAAGCGAAAGATAGGAATAATGTTCATGATAGATGGTATCGAACTGGACTTTTTCGATCAGGTTCAGGAGATGGGGGAATTCGATCGTGAAAACACCCTCTTCGCCAAGCAGGACGGGAACACCGCCAATAAAATCATTGATGTCCGGTACATGGGCCATGACGTTATTGGCGGCCATCAAATCAGCCTGCAGGCCGTTCTTCGCGAGACGGGTTGCCGTCTCCACGCCAAAAAAGGCAACCTCCGTCTTGACGCCCACCTTCTCCGCCGCCTTGGCGACATTCGCGGCCGGCTCAATCCCCAGGACAGGAATATCTTTCGCGACGAAATGCTTCAGAAGATAGCCGTCATTGCTGGCAATTTCCGCAACGAGGGAGTCTTTGCCAAGGCCGAGCTTTTCGATGAGTTTTTCTGAATAAGCCTTCGCATGCTCCACCCAACTACTGGAGAAGGAAGAAAAATAAGCGTAATCGGAAAAAATATCTTCCGCAGGAACAACATCCTCCACCTGAACCAGAAAACAGTTCTCACAAACCCGGGCATGGAGTGGATATGATTTTTCCGCCGCGATATCCCGCTCTTCGCGCAAATAGCTGTTGGCGAGTGGCGTGGAGCCCAAATCCACGAATGTTCGGGACAATTCTTGATGACAGAAACGGCAGGTAAGGGGGCTTGTCATGAAGTGGCCTCATATTCGTCAATTTGCGAGAGGGTGAAGGCGTAAATGTCGGTCGTCTCGCCAAAGGCTTTATACCATTCGACTGTTTTAGTAAGCGTTTCAGAGGATGTCCATCTCGACTGCCAGCCGAGCGTTTCTTTCGCCAGCGAGGTATCGAGCGCCAGATGCGATTTTTCAGGCGGTTGTTCCTCATTCACGAGAGCCCAATCGCGTTCAATGCCGAATGCCTGTTGAACCGCACGTGCAATTTCGCCGACAGTGACGACCTTGCCGTCCCGGGGGCCAAAGTTAAGCGCCTTGGGCAGCTCTGCGCCATTGCCCCCTGCCAAAGCTTGCAAATAGACAAGATAGCCCGAAACGGATTCAAGAACGTGTTGCCAGGGGCGTGTGGCACCAGGATAGCGAAGTGTTACACTCTCGCCAGCCCGCGCGGCACGCCAAATGTCGGGGATGAGGCGGTCTTCGGAAAAATCCCCCCCACCGATCACATTGCCAGCGCGTCCCGTCGCAATTGGAATGCCTTTTTCAAGATAAAAGCTCTTTGCATAGGAAGCCGCCGCGATTTCACAGGCGGCCTTGGAGGAGGAGTAAGGGTCATCGCCGCCGAGAGGGTCGCTTTCCTTGAAGGCGCGGCCATCCTCGTTGTTCTGGTAAACCTTGTCGCTGGTAATGATCAGCGCAGCTTTGAGCTCTTCCAGTTCCCGTAGGGCTTGCAGCAGGTTGACGGTGCCCATGACATTGGTTTCATAGGTGTACACCGACTCACGGTAGGAGCGTCGAACGAGGGCTTGCGCCGCCATATGGAGGACAATCTCCGGATTACTGTCCCGAACGGCTGCGGTGAGTGCTTCCGCATCGCGAATATCGATAATATGGGAGGTTATGGAAAGTTGATTTGCGATGCTGTTATAGAGGGAGACGTCGCCCTCTGCGGCAAGCGAAATACCGGTAACTTTCGCACCCATTTTTGAGAGCCAAGCCGCAGCCCAAGAGCCCTTGAACCCCGTGTGTCCAGTCAGCAGGACACGGCGGCCTTTCCAAAATTCCGGATTAACAGGGGCGGACGTCATTTTGCGATCCTTCCACTATTCCCAGACTCGCCAAGGTGCTTTGCCGTCGTTCCATAATTTTTCAAGATAGTTTTTCTCGCGCAGGGTATCCATCGGTTGCCAAAAACCTTTATGGCGAAACGCCGAAAGCTGCCCGTCGGCCGCAAGGCCGGTGAGTGGATCATTTTCCCATGGCATATCATCGCCGGAAATTCGGTCTAATACAGATGGCTCCAATACGAAAAAGCCGCCGTTAATCAGCCCGTTATCACCCGCCGGTTTCTCGACAAATTCCTTCACTGCGCCGTTTTCAATGACGGTAGCGCCAAACCGGCCCGGAGGTGCCACCGCCGTTAATGTAGCTTCGCGCCCCTCAGCCTTATGAAAGGCTGTCAGCTTGGCGATATCGACGTCGGCCACGCCGTCGCCATAGGTCATGCAAAAAGTCTCATCCGGATCGAGGTAGCTCGCGACGCGTTTCAGGCGGCCGCCGGTCATTGTCGCCTCGCCCGTTTCCACTAGCGTCACGCGCCAAGGTTCCGCTTTTGCCTTGTGATAGGTGATCTGGTTGCTTTCAAGATCGAACGTGACATCCGAGCGATGCAAGAAATAGTTGGCGAAATATTCCTTGATGACATAGCTGCGGTAGCCAAGGCAGATGACGAAATCATGTATACCGTAATGGGAATAGATCTTCATGATATGCCACAAAATCGGATAATTGCCGATTTCGATCATGGGCTTTGGCTTGAGGTGGGATTCTTCTGAAATACGAGTGCCGAGCCCACCGGCTAAGATGACTGCTTTCAACGATATCCCCTTGTTCCATCCGTGTTTGCTCTACTCTAAGCAAGCGGCGCGCCGTTGGTAAGTCTTATTTCAATATCAGGCGTGAGTGTCAAGGTTGCGCCGCCGACAGATTTCGGATGAATTTATGAAATCATGCCGTATGCTGAGCGTGACTAAAAATAAAAAAGTAAAAATGATGAATACTAAAGAGCATGGTCTGAGAGCGCTGGAAGAACAAATTCGACGTGAATTAGGATATTTGAATTATCCGACAGACAACTGGGTTAAGCCGCTCAACGATAGTGTGGGACGCGAAGCCCTCGATGTGGCCATTATTGGTGGTGGTATGTGCGGCATGGCAGCCGCCTTTGGTTTAACAAAGGAAGGGATCAGGAATTTTCGGATTTTCGACGCGGGGGATGAAGGGTTTGAAGGGCCTTGGGCCACAACTGCCAGAATGAGAACGCTCCGTTCGCCCAAGCGTCTGCCCGGGCCACATATGGGCCTTCCGTCTCTTACGTTTCAATCTTGGTATCGCACGCAAGTGGATGACGAGACATGGGACGAGCTGGAACATATACCGCGTGAAACTTGGATGAACTATCTGCGGTGGTATCGCCAGATCCTCGAAATTCCTGTTGAAAACAATAATGCTCTTAAGAAAATAATTCCGGATGGGGAGTTGTTGCGACTTCAGTTTCTTGGGTCAGACGGGGATTTCGAAGTTCTAACCCGACGTCTGGTGATGGCAACCGGGCGTTCTGCCTTCGGCGGGGTTCGGGTGCCGGGTATCTTCAAAGATATACCAAAGAAATTCTATGCCCATACAGAAGAGATGATCGATTTCCCAGCGCTTCGGGGAAAAGATGTCCTGGTTATCGGAGGTGCTGCGTCGGCCGTTGATAATGCGGCGGTCGCACTCGAAAATGGTGCGAATAAAGTTAGTCTCTTGATGCGGTCGGAGAGTATTCCGAGACTGAATAAATTCAAGAATATCGCGTATGCCGGATTTTTGCGCGGCTATTATTCGTTGGATGACGAGACGCGCTGGCGGTTTCTCCATCATGGGCAAGAAGCTCGCGTTGCCGCCCCCCGACGGTCGATGTTGCGGTTAAAGGAATATTCGAATTTCCATATCCATACGGATTCAGGAGTTAAAGACGTCAAGTTTAACGATCAGAAAATCACGATTGAGACAGACAAAGAAGAATTTACCGGTGATTTTGTTATTCTCGGAACTGGATATGCGATTGACATAAAGCGCCAGGCAGAACTTGCGGATCATGCCGGTAAAGTCCTGCTTTGGCAGGATTGCTATACGCCGCCAGCGGATGTCGCAAATGAGGAATTAGGCCGTTTCCCGTATCTTGGTCCCGCATTCGAATTTCTCGAAAAAGAGAACGGTATTGCGCCATTTCTCAACCGTATTCATCTTTTCAATGCGGCAACGACTTTAAGCCATGCCGCCGTCAGCAGCGATATCCCAGGCGTGAATATCGGTGCGGAGAGGCTGGTTAATGCACTTGCTGTGCGGTTCTTTAATGAGGGCGCGGACCAGCATCTTCAGGATTTTTATGACTATAGTGACCCTGAACTTCTTGGAGACGAATGGCGCGAAGAAGTTTAGCTCTAGAAGGGGAGGAAAACGGGCGGTATAAATCGGATGGCGCCCGCGCCTCTTTTGCCGTTTTCTGACACATCACCAATCGCTGCGCCGCCATGAGAAAAGCGGATCTGCGCCGAGTGGAAATAGATATTCTCAAGGCTTGAGGATGAGTTGATGTGAAAATGCGCCTGATCGCTCCATCCGATAAAACGGAGCGGATCGATCGCCCGTGAATTGTCCTTCGATGTATAGACTTCTGGTTTTCCGAAAGTGCGCAGGACAAGTTTCCCCGGGCCTTCCGCGACGGAGAAAAACATGCGCCCGAAAGCCATCGCTGTCAGGCTGAGCGAAATATGGGTTTCTAGGCGGATGGTCTCGCTGAATGCTGCGAGATTGCCTTGCGAGAAATAGACACGCTCCCCCGGTTTCAGGTTCCATTCAAGGAACTGCCGCCCCTGTGAAGTCTGGATAGAAATCATATCGCTTAGGTCTTCATGCGGATTCACCTTGACCATCTTATAGGTGCCGGAGAATAGCCGCCGGAGGATCGCTTTATGCGGCTGCGGCCAGGCAATGCCTTGGGAGGAGCCGGAGGGACTCAGCGCGGGTTTGATGTAGTATTTGCCGTTGTCGTCGGGTCGGAAGATATATTCCGGATCGTAACCGCTCAGGATATCCGGGGGAGAACTGGCATCTTGCTCTTTCCCCAGTCCGAGATTTTCGATGGGAAGTGCCTTTCCGGACTCGCTCTTGAAGGCGACGCGGGAAAAGATATAGGCGAAACTCTTCACCGCAGCGACAATCAGGATCAGAGTGGCCAGCAAGTTCAGACTCCGGACGGTCCAGAAAACATCGGCGATGATATTACGTACACTCCGCTTGGTCGCATCGAGGGTGGTGCTAAGATAAAGCTCGATCTCGCGGAGGCGTTTGTCCGCTTTTTCGCCTGTGAGTGACGCGAAATCAGAGGTCAGTTCATTTAGCCTGTTCCGCTGCCGATCTCTGGTAAAATCATAGGCATCAATGATAGAAATTTTGACTTTCCGTGTGATATGGCAATCCACCTGATGGAGCTTGCATTCCGGCGGCTTCAGGCTGGGAACATTCTTTGTCAGTGTGTTGCCATCGGGATAGACGGAGGTGAATTCCTTATCCACGAAGGCAGGAATCTGTTTAGGCGAAGTCTTTGCAAGCTTTCGATACTCGGCAAGCATCCTTTCGAGCTGAATTTCCTGGTTCCTGAAGGCAATATCCACAGCATTATAGATGTCACGTTCGAGATTTGGATTTTCACCGCGGACCACCAGTGTTTCCGTTGTCGGGATTGCGCATTCGAACATGCCCGTTCCTTCTTTGGTGCATTCAACGCCATAGACCGCATCCTGCGCGCGGGTATCGATCTGAAGTGAGAGCCAAAGGCCGAGTACGATACAGATCCCGATCGGAATCCATCTCAGCGCCGTAAAGAGCGCGTAAGAGGCGGATTTCTTTCGGTCGAACTGGGCGAAAATCGGAATATTCTGCAAGATCGCAAGGGCGAAGAGGCGCAGGCTGATGGCAGTCACGATAAACAAGACCAACGCATAGGACGCAAGAAGGAGAGAGAATAATCCTTGTGAGAAGGATATCCCGGCCGCCGTCCTGGCCATCGGGTTGAACGCAACCAGGATTACGAACAAGCAGCTAATCGCAAATTCCGGACTACGAATTCGGCTGCCGAAAGCAAAGAGGAGAAGAGATAGAAAAGACGCCGCGCTGATCAGCAATGTCCAGAAACGGATATGCTGATTTGGCCCCATCGACAGACTACGGGTGACCTCTGTATTTAAATCGTTCAGGTTTGCAATATAACTGGCGAATAAGATCTTACTCTCGCCAGTCAGCTGCGTGATCTCCTTTTCGATCCGCTTTACCCGGCTCTTGGTGTCTGTATTGTTTTTCTTGGCGAAATCCAACAGTTCCTGCGCTTTTTCAAGAGTCTTTTTGAAAAAGCCGCCCATTCTCTTTATTTTGTCGACGGCGGCCTGCGCCTTCTTCAAAAAATCACCCGCTTCGGACGCTCCCTTCCTTGCGTTTTCGAGCCTTTTTTCAAGTCTGGAAATGTTTTTGAGGGCGTTGTTGTAGCCGGTGAGATCACTTTCTACTGAGCTCAAGAAGCGCACTACATTGGCGTATCGCGCATCGCTTTCCGCCGTCTGTCCGTCATAATCCGGTAGGACCTCCTTTACTGTCGCCTTGATGGTTGTAGTGGTTTGCCGCGACTTGGGTTCGAAATAATCAGGAGTAAGCTGTTCTTCCGGATAAACGCTAAGCTCCGATACCGGACTGGCGAACAGGAGGACGAGAGGCAACAAGGCGGCTGCAAAAACGACCTTTCTCTGAAGCACAGCAACAAGAAGGCCAACGCAAAAGAGGGCAAGGTAGAACCAGCTAAAGGGCGCACCAAGATAGTCCTGCGCAATACTGCTGCCGCCGAAGCATCCAACAGAAGGCAGCGCAAACAGAGCAGAAAGATCGGAAAAATTGAGGCACCAATGAGTTGGCGGAAGCGTCGTCGAAACGGCGGCAGGGACTGTCCCCGTCAGCACAATCAGCCAGAAAAGCCGATGAAATACTCCGTTGTTACGCCAAACCATAAAATTTTCGCCTATCCCATTCGGCGTTGCTCCAAACGCAGCCGACAATCGAATATCTGAAAGGCCGCAAGTTTACATGGCCAATCAATAATATGACCTTAACATAGCTGGCGATAAAATTAGTCGAAAATCCTGAGCGTGGTGGCCGTAATCGCTGGGACTATTTGATTCCGGCACGGATAAAGCTCTGGACGAATTGCCGCTGAAACAGGAGGAAGGCAATTAATAGTGGGCCAGAGGTGAGCAGGGTTGCCGCATTGATCACGGACCATTCCAACCCTCCATCAACTGCGGCAAAGACCTGCAACCCGACAGTAACCGGACGGGTTTCAACCGAATTGGTAATGATCAGTGGCCAGAGGAAATTGTTCCAGTGGTGGCTCACCGAAACGAGGCCGTAAGCGAGATAAGTCGGTTTGGCGAGCGGGATATACACCCGCCACAACACCCCAAGGATGGAGCAACCCTCAAGCCGCGCCGCATCCTCCAATTCCTTCGGAATGGTCATAAAGGTCTGGCGCAGCAAGAAAATTCCGAAACCGGAGGCGAGATAGGGTAAGGCAATGGCCGTGATTGTATCAACCAATCCCAAGTGGCGCATGGTCTTGTAGTTTTCCACAATCAGAATGTCCGGCATCACCAGAAGCTGCAGCAGCACAAGGGTAAAAAGGACAGACTTTCCTGGAAATTCAAATCGGGCGAAGGCATATGCCGCCAGAGTGCAGAGTATGAACTGCCCAGCCAGAATGCCCGTCACCAAGAGAACTGTGTTCAGGAAATAGCGGCCAAAGGGCGCGGCCTCCCATGCCTTTGTAAAGTTTTCCAGCGTCAGAGGTGCGGTCAGGTCAAAACGCACCTCATACATTGCGGGGTGGAACGCCGTCCAGATCGCATAGGCGAGCGGCAGAAACCACAGCAGCGCCAGCACCCAGGCACCGGTCGTGTTCAGTGTCTTGTCCCAACTGAACTTGAAGGGTTT
The DNA here is from genome assembly GCF_020731145.1 of Sneathiella sp. HT1-7. GTDB lineage: Bacteria > Pseudomonadota > Alphaproteobacteria > Sneathiellales > Sneathiellaceae > Sneathiella. Next base: position 403,435 of record NZ_JAJFZN010000002.1, read on the forward strand.
TGTGTGGGGAAGGGTTTGCTCGCTCATCGGTAATGAACCTTCCTGTCGAAAAAGAAGAATTGCCCGATGGCAAGGATGGAGAGCAGTGCCAGAAGCACAACCGTCAGGGTTGCGGCATACCCTGTCTGCCAATATTTGAACGCCTGTTCATAGATATAAAACAGGAGCAAGGTGCTGGCATTATCCGGACCGCCACCCGTCATGACAAAAATATGATCGACCAGCCGGAAGGCATTAATCACGGCATTAACGGAGACGAAAAGGGTCGTCGGCATAAGAAGTGGGAATATGATCCGCCAAAAGAAGGTCCAGCGGCTTGCCCCTTCAATATCCGCCGCCTCCTTCAAGGAAGGGGGGATGGTCTGCAGCGCCGCAAGATAGAAGATCATGAAGAAGCCTGCCTCTTTCCATATGGCAACGGCCATCACTGCCCAGAGTACGGTGTCCGTCTGGCCGAGGAGGTTCTGGTCTGGTAGTCCAAAAAGCCCATTGCGGATCTGATCGATCAGGCCGAAACCGGGGGTATAGAAAAATAGCCAGATATTGGCGACAGCAATCAGCGGCAGCACCGTCGGGGTGAAATAGGCCATGCGCAGAAAGCCAAGTCCGCGCAGCTTGCCATTCACCCAAAGCGCCATGACAAGGGCGATTGCAACTGAAATCGGAATGGTCGCCAGCGCGTAGAGCAGGTTGTTCCATATAACATGCCAGAAGATTTCGTCATTTATCAGGGCCTGATAATTTTCAAGGCCGATGAACTTTGCCGGACGTTTCCCCCGGGGTGTCGAGAAGAAGCTGCTGATCAGGGTGACAATCGCTGGATAATGGGTAAAGGCGAACAACATGATGAGCGCCGGGCTAAGGAGAAGCCAGGCGTAGATCCAGTTCAGCTGTGCGGTTGTTCGCGTGAATTTCATTTGGGCTACCTAAACAAAAAGTCCCGCCGGAGTAACGGAAAAAACCGGCGGGACCGCTTCGCTTATCTATACTCTTTAAGGATGGCGTCAGCTTTTGCCTGGGCTTCCTTTAGGGCAGTCGAAGCATCCTTTTGACCAGTAATTGCCGCAGAGAGTGCATCGTTGAGAATTTTCGTAACCCGCTGGTTCTGATATGTGGACAGTTCCGGTACGGCAAATTCCAACTGATCTCGCGCGACAAGCGCTGGGGGGAAGTCGGCGGTATAGGCCTTCATTTCTTCTGTTTCCCAAGTTTCGGGGCGCGGAGCCACATAGCCGGTTGCAATTGTCCATTCAGCCGATTGCTTCGGGGCGGTGATCCATTTCACGAAATCAAGGGCGGCGCGTTTTTGCTCGTCACTGGAGTCCTTGAAAATGAAGAAGTTGCCGCCACCTGTTGGCGCTCCGCGAGAAACTTTCGCAGGCAACATCGCGACACCGAAGTCAAACGGTGCGTTGGTGCGGACGTTGGTCAGGTTGCCGGTTGATGTCCACATCATCGCGGTCTGACCTTCAAAGAAGGCTTTTGGTGTTGCCCCCCATTCAATAATGCCGGGGGCCATGATGTTATGCTCTTTGCTCAAGCTGACAAGATACTCAAGAGCTTCTATGACGGCGGGATCGTCGAAATAGGTTACATTACCATCTTCATTAGCAAGAACCTTGCCGTTTGCGGCTGCAAGGCCCTGGAAAAGCCAATATGGAAAGCCCGATGACGGGATGCGAACGCCCCACCTCGTCACATTGCCGTTCGCGTCTTTCTTAACGAGCTTCTTACCAAACTCAACCATTTCTTCCCAGGTTGCGGGGCCTTTTTCTGGATCAAGACCAGCTTCCTTAAAGGCTTCTTTATTGTAGTAAAGAACTGGAGTAGAGCGCTGGAACGGGATGCCATAAGTTTTGCCACCCGTCTGGCTGTTTTTCATGAATGCCGGGTAGAAGGAATTCAGCCAAGCTTTGTCTTCATCTGTTGTGGCGGCATCGTCAAATGGAACGATGACATCTTCGTCGATCAGGGTAAACATATCGACCGCGAGGATCACAGAGAGTTGTGGTGGTTTGCCGCCGCGTGCGGCAGTCAGGGCTTTCGTCACCGTATCCTGATAGGAGCCGGCGAAAATTGCATCGATATTCACATCCTTATGCTGTGCCGAATATTCATCAGTCAGCGACTGGATCGTTTCGGCTGCCTTACCACCGACAGCAACCGGGAAATAGAATTGCAGATCGACAGCGTATGCCGATGCCAGTGTTCCGGCCGAGAGGGCGACCGCCCCTGCCGTAACGCAAAGAGATCTGAATAGTGCCTTCATCATCTTGTCCTTTCGGTTTTGGTTTTTTTGATAAAATTACGACAACTTTTCTTGTGCTTACTTTCCGCCCACCTTACTGGCGTCTCATTCCTTCTCGTAGGCGGTATCAATCCGTTTGCCCGAAGCGACGTCGAACAGATGTACTTTCTCGATTGGCCAAGTCAGCGACAACACATCTCCAGAGGGAGGGATGTCGCCGGAAACACGAACAAGGCAAGCCGTATCACCAATTCGGCAGTCAATGAGCGTGTCGGCGCCGAGATATTCAATGTTGTGGATTTTGGCTTTCACACCGCCGTCCTCCAGACGGATGGATTCCGGGCGAATGCCGACAAGGGTTTCACCGCTGAACGGAGGGAGAGGGGCATTCGGCGCCGCCCGGAGCAATTCCGCAGCCGGCATGATATTCATCGGTGGTGTGCCCATGAATTTCGCGGTGAAGACGCTGGCCGGGTGTTCATAGATTTCCTGTGCGGTTGCTGCATCCTCGATCTTTCCTTCATTGAGCAAAACAACTTTGTCTGCCATTGAAATTGCCTCGATCTGGTCATGGGTTACATAGACCATGGTGAAGCCGAGCTTTGTCTGCAGTTCCCTTAGTTCCACCCGCATGTCATGGCGCAGCTTGGCGTCCAGATTGGATAAGGGCTCATCCATCAGGCAGATAGGCCGTTCGGATATGATTGCGCGACCAAGGGCAACGCGCTGCTGCTGACCGCCGGATAGCTGGCTTGGTCGGCGATCGAGGAAGTTCGACAGCCCCAGTAGATCCGCCGTATCTTGCAGGCGCTGTTCGCATTCTGCCCGCCCGACGCGACGGACTTTCAGGCCAAAAATGATATTCTCCGCGACAGAGAGATGCGGGAAGAGGGCGTATGATTGGAATACCATGGAAAGATCACGGGAGGAGGCCGGTTGATCAGTCACGTCCTTACCACCAATAAGTATGCGTCCTCCGTCAACTTCATCAAGGCCGGCAATCAGCCTGAGCGTCGTTGACTTGCCGCAGCCCGACGGCCCCAGCAGCACAGTGAAGCTACCCGCATCTATCTCCAGATCGATCCCATCGACAGCGCGTATGCCGCCCCAGCCTTTTTGCAGGTTCTGGAGGCTGATGGCTTCACCGGAGCCGTTAAAAAGGCGGGAACTACTCATCAGGTTCCGCTCCCTCGGCGTCGCAGACAATAATTTCGGTCGTGGATTTTCGTACAATAGTGGTGGCCCAATCGGGCAGTGCCTCATCAGTGAAAATGACATTTACATCCGTCAATGTGCCGCCGCGCACATGAGCTGTGCGCCCAAATTTTGTGCCATCGACAGTTAGATAGGTCTGACGGCAATTGCGGGATATAGCCTGCCGGGCCGAAACTTCCTCTTCATTGAAATCAAGCAGCACACCGTCGTCATCTACACCGCCAACACCAAAAATGCCGACGTCGAATTTGTAATTGTCAAAAAACTGTTCCGTTTGTGGCCCGAGGATATCCCGGTCGCCATGACGGACACGCCCGCCGACGATTGTCACATCAAAGGATGGGTTGCTAGAGGCAATCATCGCGACATTGAGATTATTCGTGAAAATGCGGAGTTCATTATGGTTCACGAGGGCCTGCATCGTGACTTCCGGGGTGGTGCCGATGCTGAACGCAATCGATGTGCCGTCCTGAACGCGCGCCGCGACCGCCTTTGCGATTCGCCATTTTTGCTGACTATTGAGGATCTGGCGTTCGCTATAGTCCAGATTCTGACGTTTAGGGAGTAGTTCGACACCTCCATGCACTCGGCGCACCAAACCAAGATCGCACAGACGATTAACGTCCCGACGTATGGTCTGCGACGTTACGTCAAATTGATCGGCAAGGCCTTCAACGGATTGGTGCCCCATCTCCTGGACAAGGGTGATAATATGCGTTTGACGCGGCGAGAGGTCCATTTTTCTTCCGTTGCACTTTGTTACGCTCAGAAGTTAGAATTTTCATATGAACCTTTTTTTATGTTCATATGAACATATTATGACAACGGCTATGTATGGTCAAGGTTTTGCTAATGTACAAGAAGGCGTCGATCAGGAGAGGTGAAAAGGCGCGGTACAATAAGAAAAAGGAAAAAAGCGGTTGATTTATGCGAATGATTATCATTATTAATAATTCCGCTACATCAAAACTTGAAAGACGGACCGATGCACACGCCTGAAATTATTCCCGATAGTCTGAATGACCTGAAGTACCCGGAGCAGTTGACGTTGTGGAGTGTGCGATATTGGTCAGATGGTCTGCGCCAGAGTTTCTCGCCCTACACAACCTTGCAGGAGGCTTATTGGAAAGCCAAATGTCCGCGAGTCTTGATCTCTTTGGACAGTTTTCTGTCGCTTATGGTTGCAGGCTATAGCCGTCCGGTCGACATTCGGTGCCTGTGTTGCAGTGGTATTTCCAAGGATGAGTGGCGTATTTTACAATCTCTTGTGGCCGCGCAGCATGGGCAAGAACCGAAAATTGCACCGCTAATTTCCCACTTTATGGAGCCGGCTACAGTGCGAATTGCTCAATCATCAATACTGGAATGGGCGCAAGGTCTCAAGGACTGCGGACTTATTTTGCCGACACGTCCGGGCGTTATGAAACAATCCGAACCGAATTTTGCGAAGTCGGGTAAAGTCGTGCAATTACGTGACTATGCTGGCGCAGATAAAGCAACATTGCATTGAAGCCTGAGTTTACCGTCCTTATAGTTTTCTTTTTAAGGGGAGTGTCCGGGAAATGATTAGTGTTTGCATCGTCACAGGTACTGAAATCACGTCTCTGGATGATTAACACGGGTACGTTAAATCCGCTTCGTTCGGCGTTGATGATGCTTGCTGCATGTTCTCTCATTGCGGCAACTACGATCTTCGCAAAGGCTTTGGGAACCGACCTTCTTGGCGAACCGCTGCATCCTTTGCAGGTGAGTGCAGGACGGTTTGTCTTTGCCTTGGTAGGGCTTTTCTGCGCATCTCTCATACTTCGACCGAAATTCCATGCGCCAGCATTCAGGCTTCATATTGGGCGATCATTTTTTGGCTGGGCCGGGGTTAGCTTGATGTTTACGGCGGTTGTTCATATTCCGGTTTCCGACGCCACGGCTATCAGCTTCCTTAATCCGATATTCGGGATGCTTCTGGCCATTCCACTACTTCGGGAGCGTGTTGGACCTGTGCGTTGGAGTGCGGTCGCTATCGCCTTTGTTGGGGCGATTATCTTGCTTCGTCCAGGCGGCTCCGCTTTTGATCCAGCGGCTTATATTGCATTGTTGGCTGCTTTCTGCATGGGCATAGAGGTAATTCTGATCAAAATGCTGACAGGGCGTGAATCGCCTTTGCAAATTCTGATCATTAACAATTGTATTGGCGCTATGATCGCCTGTTCCGCCGCCAGCTTTTTTTGGTCAGTACCGACGATGTTGCAATGGGGTGCACTGGCGTCTATCGGCCTGTTGATGGTCTCGGCACAATCATTGTATATCCAGTCGATGCGGAGCGGGGATGCCAGCTTTGCGCTCCCTTTCTCATATTCCACCCTAATATTCGCGACGATCTATGATTTCTGGATATTTAGCGTTATTCCGGGGTGGATTAGTGTTCTTGGCGCTGCCATTATCCTCTCTGGAGCCTTGTTACTTGGATGGCGGGAAATTGTCCTGAGCCGACGGAAAGTAGCGGAAGCAAGCCACTCTTAGTTTCTTGAATAACCCTCAAGAGGAGAGCGCGTTATCAAATAGTTTCCCAAATCCGTTGACCTGGCATGTGTTTTTCATCAATTGCAGGCAATGCCAGGCCAGTGCCTGATTACTGGTGACAACGGGTTTGCCGAGTTTCTGTTCGACCTCCTCAATCACGAGAGAGGATCGGATCGCTGTACAGGAAATGAAGAGAGCATCCGCGTCGGGATCGCAGACTTGCATGGCGGCTTCTGCTATGGCAGCGGGGGGCAGGCCTGTCATTTCGATATCGTTATCGAGGCCGAAGCCTTCGATGTTCAGGATATCAAAGCCTTCAGTTTTAAAATTATCCGCGACTGCTGCGTTCACCATGTCGTCATAGGGGGTTAGGATAGATATTTTCTTGGCACTGAATGTTCGTAGGGCTTTCCCAGCGGAGAGAATAGGGTTCGTACAGGGAACACCCGGTTGCGCAATCTGGATAAGCCGCTCCAGTTCATACCCGCCGATTGCTGCCGTCCCGGAAGTGCAGCCATAGATTACGACATCGACGCCTATGCCGGGCAGCAAACCGCTTGCCGCACGGGTAATGTCGCCCGCCATCGCGCGTAAATTCTCAATAGTTAGCGGGTTGGCGTTGAGAACACGATTGGTGAAGAGATCAACACCCTTGGGGAGCATGCGACGGAGGTCCGTCTCGCTGTTGTAATCCGTTGCCAGCGCTACCAGACCAATTCTGCCGCCCGGTGCAATGTCTTCAAAGTTATAAGATACATTCATGTTCTTTATTCCATTTCAGGCAATTCAGGCGCTGCGCGATAACTTATGACGCGTGCGACATTTCCAGTTTTCGCAATCTTCCCTTCATGTATCATTTTATCGCCGGGTGCAAATATCAATTCCGCCTCCAGCGGGAGCATTACAACGGCTTCCAGAAGCATCCTATTGTACACTGAGCGGATTGAACGTTCGCCACATTCCAGCCTGAGTCCATGACCGAGGAATCTGACATTGTTGCTAAAGGCGCGGCTAGCCTCACCATGGATTATATGGTGATCGGACCATTGTGTGTAATCACCTGAGTAAAAAATATGCAGACGATTTATTGCATTTTTTCTGGGCATTCCAGTCTAATTTTTGGTCAAAAAATTCATATCTGTAATGGTTTAGCCATCAGAATCTATAAGAATGTAACTACTATAGTAGTATTTACGACTTTGGCATGCTTCTTGCTCTGTTCGTTGGGCGGTCAGCTGATAAGAGGCGACCATTGGAAGGTTTTAATCAGGAAGGATGGAGCAATATGGCGAAGGGATTTCTAAATCGGCTCAAGGTGGCTACCGCTGCGGTGGGTGTTGCTGCTCTCGGGTTGGTAGGTCAGGCTGTAGCTGCGGATGGCGTTGTGAAGATCGGGGCTCCGTTGGCACTTTCCGGCGGTCTCGCTGCGGAAGGTGCAAAGCAAAAGCTGGCTTATGATCTATGGCTAGAGCGAATCAATGCGGCCGGCGGCATTAATGTCGGTGGGGTCATGATGCCAGTTGAATTGATCACCTATGACTACCAGACTGATGGAAAACGCGCGAGCCAACTGGCGGAAAAACTGATTATTGATGATAAAGTTGATTTTTTGACCGCTCCTTTTGGATCCGGTCATTCTAAGATCACCGCCGGTGTCGCGGAGCGTTATGGCGTTCCTATTATCGCGGTCGCGTCATCCGAGCCAGTTCATAATCAGGGCTTCAAAAACCTGTTTGGTACACTCGCTCCGTCCGGCGGCCTTATTGACGGTATGCTGGATTTGTTTATGGCGAAGAAACCAGACATGAAAAAGATCGCTATCTATGGACGTGACGATGTTTTTCCAAAAATCATGGCGACATTAATGTCAAAGGGGGCTAGCGCCCGTGGGCTTGAAGTCGTCTATGAAGAACTCTATCCCGTCGGAACACTTGATCATGCGACCGCCACAGTAGGAATGCGCTCTGCCGCGCCGGACTGGATTTATGTAACCGGCTATACAGAAGACCTGGTTCTTGTTCGTAAGCAAATGGCGGAGCAGGGGCTCGACGCACCGATTATTACAATGATTACTGGGCCAGCTTATCGCGAATTTGTCGAAAATCTTGGGCCGCTCGCTGAGAATGTTACCAGCGCAACCTGGTGGCACTATTCTGCTGCCTATGCCGGAGATGATGTTTTTGGGACAACGCAGGCCTTCACTGAAGCGGTTCAAAAAGCCTCTGGTGAGGATCCAGACTATGTTCACGCTTCTTCTGCCGCAGCTATGATTGCGTTGCAAAAAGCGATTGAAAAAGCCGGATCTCTGGATCGAGACGCCGTACGTGAAGCGCTTAAGACCCTTGAAATCGAGACATTCTATGGTCCGATCAAGTTTCGCGAAGATGGCCTGAATGACAATCGCAATCTGCCGATTATACAAATTCAGGATGGCAAGCCGGTAATTTTGTCTCCCGCCGATATGGCAACCGTAGAAATGCGCTTGAACTAATAGCTCTCAACTAAGGAGTATAATAATGAGTGGATCCCTGACGCCAGAGGAGGTGGCGGCTTTCGAGCGCGATGGATACTTCATGAAAAGGCGGGCCATTACCGAAGCCCATGCCTTGGACTGTCGTCAGCGACTTGAGGCAATGGAAGAAAGCCTTCAGGAGGATTGTAATAAGCGCATGAAGATCAAGGCGCATGTTGTCTCCCCCTGGATGGTCGACTTGGCGCGTAACCCGATAATCCTGGATGCGGTGGAATCGCTTCTGGGGCCGAATATCTTGCTTTTCGGGTCGTCCATGTTTGCAAAAGCGGCACAGAGCGATCGGTTTGTGTCCTGGCATCAGGATTCAGCCTATTACGGCTTGACGCCGAATGACTCCGTAACGGTCTGGCTTGCCTTTACCCCAAGTAACAAGGGGAATGGAGGCTTGCGTGTGTTGCCCGGATCGCAAATGGGGGACAATATGGAGCATGATGAAACCTATGACCCAAAGAACCTTCTTGCGAAGGGTCAGACAATTCGCGGCGTTGACGATAACAATGCCAAATATCTCGAATTGGAGCCGGGCGAGTTTTCTATCCATCATGTAAAGACAGCCCATGGCAGCCTTGGAAATTTCTCGGATGATCGCCGGATTGGGTTGGCGTTTTTCTATATCGGTGCGCATGTCAATTCGACATTGGGGCGACGCTCTGCGCTGCATGTGCGCGGTGAAGATGAATTCAATTATTGGGACGAGGATCCCTTGCCTCGATACGATATGGATCCGCTTACCCTGGATTTTCTGACGAATATGTGGACGCAATATCAGAGTAAGGAAGTTCAGCAAGCGGCAAAGGCCGGAAAGCTGTAAAAAAATCGCAGGCATAGAAAACCTGGGCGGTATTGCTCAGATTAATGATATGTCCCTTTTGAGGTGTATTTCAAAATCTGAAAAAGTGGGTGGTTCCGGAAAAATCTGGCCATCCACTTTTTTTATGCAACGCCAGCTTCAACTAACAATTTTCTCCTGCCTATTTTATGACCATGCCTGAATTAAATGGTTAAAAATTATACAATTTTAAGGCTCCTGAAAGCGGTAATTTTAAAATATCTGTTACGATAGTTATAGTTACGACTTTGGCATATCTCTTGCTAGTTTTCTTCCGAGAAGCTGCCTTGGGCTTGACCGTTCGGGGATTGATTGAACTGGAAGAAAGGGATGGTTATGAAAATAACACTCAAAAAAAGATTGACGGTTGCCGCTGCGGCAATGGCCATGACAATGGCTGGAAGCGTGGGGCTCGCCTCTGCGGATGATGACGTGCTGGTCATAGGGGCTCCATTGGCGCTAACGGGCGGCTTGGCGGATGAAGGCAAGAAGCAGCAGGATGTCTGGAAACTCTGGCTCGACAAAATCAATGCCGCCGGTGGTATTGATGTGGCGGGCAAGAAAATGCAGGTCAAGTTTGTCGAGTATGATTACCAGACAGATGGCAAACGCGCTGGCCAGTTGGCTGAAAAGCTGATTAATGATGATGGTGTTGATGTGATTATGGCGCCATTCGGTTCGGGGCATACAAAGATTATTGCCGCTGTCGCAGAGCGCTATCAGGTACCAATGCTGGCCTGTGTCGCCTCATCAGTTTCCGTCTATGATCAGGGCTTTAAGTATCTTTTTGGAACCCTCGCGCCGAATACCGGCATGACGGAATCCATGGTCGAGTTCTTCAAGGAGAAGAAACCTGATCTCAAAAAGGTGGCTGTATATGGTCGGGATGACGTGTTTCCGAAAGCGATGGCAACGGCATTGTCAAAATCTGCTGAAACCGGCGGCCTTGATGTTGTGTATAACGAACTTTATGCCGTTGGAACCATGGATCACTCCGCAGCCATTTCCGCGATTAAATCGGCAGATCCGGATTGGGTTTACATGACGGGATATACGCAGGATTTGATCCTGGGCCGCAAGCAGCTGGCGGATATGGGAGTAACAGCACCTATCGTGACGATGGTAACCGGCCCTGCCTATCGCGAATATACCGAAGGTCTGGGTGATTTGGCTGATGGTGTGACAAGCTCAACTTGGTGGCACCATTCCACTGCCTACACCGATGCGGTTGGGCCATGGAGTACAACAGCAGATTTCTATGCGGATTTCACGGCCGCCTATAAGTCTGATCCTGATTATGTCTCTGCCTCATGCGCGGCGGCGGCAGATGTTCTGGTGAACGCTGTGCAGGTCGCAGGTTCCAAGGATAAACAGGCGGTTCGTGACGCTTTGGCCGCAACCGATATCTTGACATTCTACGGCCCGATTGATTTCGGCGAAAATGGTATGAACCAGGGCCGAGAAATGCCGATCATTCAGGTACAGGGTGAGGAAATTAAGGTCCTTTATCCGGCGTCTATCGCCAATGCTGAAATGAAAATGATCAAATAAGCCTTGCGTAGGGCCTGACGGGTTGGGGGCAATTCTGGCAACAGATGTCGCCCCCGATCTTTCCCGGCATACAGTAATTTATTACGCCCAACTGAGAGCAATTCTGGGAATCAATCACAGTGGACATCATTCAAATACTACTAAACGGCATTGTACTGGGATCACTCTATGCCTGCATCGCGATCGGCTTCTCGCTGGTATGGGGCGTGTTGAATATCATCAATATGCTGCATGGATCTTTCATTATTCTGGGAGGGTATCTGGCGTTTTTCGCGTGGCAGTATTCGGGCGTAAATCCGGTTTTTCTGCTCCCAATAATTGCGGCCTTATTATTTGGCCTGGGATACCTTCTGCAATATTTCTTTATCAATAAAGTCGTCATGTCACCGGTGCTGACAACCCTGACCCTGACGTTCGGGTTAGACATGATCCTCTATAATTTGATGACAGTCTTTTTCACCGCAACGCCAAGGCGTGTGACGCTGGACCTCGGCACGATAAACCTCGGCGATATGTATCTGCCGGTTGACCGTTTGATGGGCATGGGGTTGGCACTTTTCCTGACGGCACTGCTTTTCCTGGTGATGCGGGCATCAAAGATTGGCCGCGCCATTGTCGCCGTCCGCATGGATCGACAGGCCGCCACATTGATGGGCATTCGGGTGAATAATGTTTACGCCATAACATTTGGTATTGGCGCCTTTATGGCCGGTGCCGCCGGGGTGATTTTTTCCATGGTTTTCCCGATTACAACAAACCTGACGGGCACCTTCCTGGGGAAAGCGTTCGTGATCTGTGTGATCGGCGGGTTGGGCAGTGTACCGGGTGCCTTGATAGGCGGAATTGCACTTGGGCTGATTGAAAGCTTTGCCGGCTACACGATTGGCCCCCAGAATGCGACGACAGTTGGTTTTGTTCTCATGTTGTTTTTATTGATTGTCCGACCAACAGGTCTTGTCGGTGTAAAGGGATACGAGTAATGAAGCAGTTCCTTTATTTTGGCGCCTTTGCGCTTTGGGTCGCCTTGATCGCGGCCACTCCCTTACTTGCCGATAACTACACAATCCGGATTGCAATCTCGATTGCGATGTTCTCGGCGATGGCGGTTTCCTGGAATTTCATCGGTGGCTTTACCGGTTATCCCTCTTTCTCGACTGCGGCCTTTTTTGGGCTTGGGTGCTATGCCGGCGCGCTCGCGCAGCGTAACGGTATTCCCCTCGTGATGGCATGGGTATTCGCGACATTGTTTGTCGCCGTGTTCGCCGCAATGCTCGGGGCCATTATCCTGCGCTTGAAGGGGCATTACTTTGCGATTGGCTCAATCGCGATTGTCGATCTGACCCGCCTGATAACATCGTCATGGGGAAGCCTGACCGGCGGCGGGGATGGATTGAATGTCCCGCTTTTGCAGGGCAGCCCACAAGAGGTATCGGCGCTTGTCCTCTATGTTATGCTGGCGATCCTGATTGTCGCTTTTCTGACGTCGATCTATGTGGACCGATCCCGGCTGGGTTTTGGACTCAAATGTATCAGCCAGAATGAAGACGCGGCGGATATGGTGGGCGTCAATACGACATCCTTTAAGATTGTTGCCTATACCTTGTCCGCAGTATTCTGCGGTGCTGTTGGGGCGGTGTACGCATCCTGGGTTGGTTATATCGATCCGACGGACAGCTTTTCGATACTCTTGACTTTGAAAGTGCCGGTTATGGTTCTCTTGGGCGGTGCGGGCACATTACTTGGACCGGTTTTGGGTGCGGGCGTATTCGTCATGCTGGAGGAAGTGTTCTGGGCTAATTTCCTTGAATGGAACCGGGCCATTCTCGGCGGTATTATCGTCTTTTTGATCTTTTTCCTGCCAAATGGGTTGCTGAAAATTCAGTATCGCACACTCTACGGGGCGTTGGTGCAAAAGTTACGTAGTGCCCCCAAGCAAGCGGAGAAAAGTTCATGACTGAAATTCTCAGACTGGAAAATGTGAGTAAAAGTTTTGGCGGTAACCGTGCGGTCAATGACGTTTCATTCAGCCTGGAAGAAGGAGAGATCATCGGATTGATCGGACCAAATGGTGCGGGCAAGACGACACTGGTCAATCTGATTACCGGAGTACATCCCCTGTCCGCGGGAAAGGTGATTTTCGCTGGAGAGGATGTAAGTCGACAGCAGGCATTTCAGGCCGCGAGGCGCGGGCTGGCGCGAACCTTTCAGATCGTCCAGCCATTTCCGAAAATGACAGTTCTGGAAAATGTGGCCGCCGGGGCTTTGTTCGGCGGCGGAACTGGTTCCGTTGAAGATGCTTTGGATTTGGCGCATGAAGAGTTGAAATTCGTGGGCTTGGACGCTGTCGCGGACACACCGGCGTCATCGCTGGCATTGCCAAACCGGAAACGATTGGAACTCGCCAAGAGCCTGGCCATGCGTCCCAAATTCCTGCTTCTTGATGAGGTGAACGCCGGTCTGAACGCCTCAGAAATCGATGGCGCCCTTGATCTGATCCGCAAGATTGCGGCGCGGGGGGTCACAATTCTGATTATTGAGCATTTGATGAAGGTGGTGCTTTCAATTTCCCAAAGAATACTGGTGTTGCATCATGGGGAGCTGATCGCACAGGGCGATCCCCGTACGGTTATTGAAGATCCCCAAGTGGTAGAGGCCTATTTGGGCTCTAAATTTGCAGCGCGCGTTAAAGCGGAGTCCCATCATGCCTGAGTCGTTTCTCGAAATTAGTAATGTTCAAGCCGGTTATGGCGATGTGCGTGTTCTGTGGGATATTTCCCTCTCGGTCAACAAGGGGGAAATCGCCTGCATAGTTGGCTCCAACGGCGCGGGAAAGACCACGCTACTCAACACTATTTCCGGCATCGTCAAGCCAACTGCAGGCAGTATAAAACTGGACGGGCAGGAACTTGTCGGAACGCTGCCCGATGGGGTCTTGAAAGCCGGCATTGCCCATGTCCCTGAAGGGCGCCGCCTCTTCAAAGGATTATCCGTTCAGGATAACTTGATGCTGGGGGCTTATTTGCGCGATGATCGCGAGGCGATCAAGCAGGATCTGGAGTTTGTCTATGATATCTTCCCGATCTTGAAAGAACGGGCGACGCAGGATGCTACGACAATGTCCGGTGGAGAACAGCAGATGTGCGCCATCGGGCGGGGCATTATGTCAAAACCCCGCGTATTGATGATTGATGAACTTTCCCTTGGCCTGGCGCCGCGTCTTGTCGACCGATTGAGCGAAACATTGTTGGAAATTAATAAAGCCGGGTTGACCATTTTGCTGGTTGAGCAGGATGTAATGACCGCCTTCGAAATTGCGCAGCACGGCTTCGTTATTGAAACGGGCCGGGTTTCAATTTCTGATACGACGGATGCGCTCGGCGAAAATCCGAAAATCAAGGAAGCCTATATGGGGATTTAAGGGCTGCCGGTGTCAATTGTCTCCGCAATTGGCACCCATCCGTCAAGAGAACGTTCAAATAGCGGTGCGGCAATAACACTTTTTACCAGGGCTGACATGCCGGGCATTTCGCTTTCCAGCGTGGTTTTCCATAGAACGCCCTGACGCATGGCAACAAGGATGCCAACGATCTCGCAATCGAGGCGACGCAATAGGTTGAGGGCGGAAACAATTGTCGAGCCACTGGATATGGCGTCATCGACAATAACGATACGCTTCTTTTCCAGACGCGGCAGCATATTGGGATCAAGGAAGATTTTTTTGCTTCGGTCCGGGCTGGTAATTGAATGAACAGGCTCGGATAAATTGTCCGAATACCAGAATTTTCGGGAGTAGCCCAAGGGGATAAAGTTCTGATGACCAAGTCCTTCGGCGACCATTGGTGCAAAGGCCAACCCTAAAGTCGGTAGCCCGACAATATGATCAGGATTGGTGCTTTTCGCGATTTGAACCATTGCAGCAGACAAGGATTTAATGACGGAGAAGCTGGCCTGATTTGCAATTAGCGATGCGACGGCGCGGGGGCCTTCTGGCAGCTTGCGCAACGGCAGCAATAGTGCTCTCCCGTCTGGCAGAGTAGCGGGGTAGCCATACTGATAGGGCGGACCCTGCAATGCTCTTGGATCATCGGCGGGGATCAGCTCTTGCCAGAAACTCGTCGTGGGCATGATAAAGTCAGAGGATGTCGGTGGCTGATGTGTCATAAGTGAAACTCTTTTCAGGGTCTGGCAGTTATATGAAAAAAGAAATATATCAATGGCAAGAGGTTGCCGCTGTTGAAGATATTACCACTGGTCAGCCATTGGAGGTGATCGTCGAGGACACCGTTGTCATCCTGTTGAAGGTGGGAGATGCCGTTAAGGCTTACCAGGGTTTGTGTCCGCATCAATTCGCCAGATTGTCTTTGGGAAGCATCTCAAAGGATTCCTTGCATTGCCCTCAACATAGAGCATGTTTCGATATTCATGACGGTACATGCGGCCCTGGTTGGCAACTGCCCGCGTTGCGTCAGTATCATGTACGGGTAGACGCGGGCGTAGTGTCGCTGGCGGCCCCTTTGGCAATCATATCCGGGTAAAAATGAAATTACCTAACCCTCCGGCCAGGGAGAAACGCCGCGCCCAATCAACCCTGTCGTCCCCGTTCGCTCCACCATTCCAAGGTTAATACCCAAACATGTCCGGGGGCGCGTCAGGTCCAGTCCGACCATGATGCCGCTATCCGACAAAGCGGGATGTGGCCCAATGAACGGTGCATGTGCGGCAGGGCTGAAGAAATCGGGATGAATATGTCCGCGATATCCTTCGGCCAAGCTGGGTGTAGTTCTCAAACAGGCGGCACCGAAGCCGAGCGCATCAATTACAGCACTGTCCCCAATTGCCGGCAAAGCTTCCGCCATTTCCTGACCTTCAAATTTAATTCCTACCGGAGGCAAGGCTGGACGTGTAATCCATGTATTCGGATCAGATGCCAGTTTATAACCGATGTCCTGCCCATTGCCACCGCAGGCAATGATCATGTTGCTTTTGGCAATATTGGCCCCCGCACCGATCATAAGCGCAGCAGATGCCATGATGAAGTTCAGGGAAAACTGACCGGCAGAGGCTAGATACGCCACCGTTTCAGTGTCGTCTGGAGCTGAAAACAAACTTCGAAATTTTGCTTGCGTCGCGGCGACCTGACCATGCAGGTCATCTCCGTTTTTAAGGCCATGATCTAAAACTGGTAGCAAGGGGATTGGCGCGGTCAGCATTCTTGCGAGAACTGTACCAATGTGCTTCGACAACCGTTGTAACAATGCCAGTCCATCGGGATGTCCATTACCCAGTCTCAGCGCGTAGGGAAGGGGGCCGTCATTCAAGGGTGAAAACCGTCGATTGCCGGGTGCCGCCATATCCTCAACTTCCAGGCAATACGCGCTGGGGCCGACGATAAAAGCTAACGGCGTTACCACACCAAAATCCTGTGCGGGACGGAGGTTAAGCTCACCATTTTTCAACTGGGTAAAAGCATCCTCTTCAGAGGCTGCCCAGCCTTCAAGTTGAGCTGCCGCAACCAGCGAATTGCGCATTGGCCGCGGTAAATTTCCCTGATCAGAAAAGGGAGGGCCAGCATGCAGCAGGGTGCGACCGGGCAGGTTCGGGATCAGCTCTTCGAGCTTCGCAATGCGTGTCAGGGCAGGCTCAACCGCTATCAGATTGTTATATGATTTCTGCGTAGCTATTGAGGAGCGGGATAAACTCGCGGTACCATTGTCGGCGGGCACATTGGATGGAATTTGTTCGTCTGTATTCGGGGTGTTTGCGTTAATTATCTGCGTCATCATTTCTATCAGACGCGGGCGATCTTCGGGCGAGAGGCTTTCAATAGTGCGTTCATGCGCGCGTTGTGCCTTTGCATCCAAAGTATTGAGAATGTTCCGCCCTTCCTCAGTGAGGGAGGTGAGGCGGACGCGCCGGTCACTGCTAGAAACCCGGCGCTTGATCAGTCCGCGCCTTTTAAGCCGGTCCAGAATATCCGTCATATTGGTTTTGTCGATTGCCACAGCCTTGGCGAGGGTTGTTTGATCCACCGCTCCACTTTGCTGAAGCGCCGAGAGGACAGAATACATCACAGGCGTAATGTTCTGGTCACCGCATTCAAGGGCGAACAGAGCAGTATGAATTTGATGCAAACGACGGATCAGAACGCCGGGACGCAATGTCAGGGATTCATTTCGCCATGGACCAGAGGATGCGGTAGTGGAGTCGTCTTGTTTCATGAAATCGGCCGTTGAACTATTGTCATTATCAATTTTTCTTTTAAGAGTGAAACAAAGTTATCAAAACCTCAAGGCCCTTTTGATCCAACCCCAGAGCGCGGCGCTCAATAGGGACAAGCCATTTATATTGGTTTGTGTTGTCTGGTCCGGTTCTTGCCCCTTTGCAAGCGCCTCAATTGAGGCGGCGACCTGACCCAGAATACGGTCCGCAATCTCGGCCACCAGAGTGGGGCGGCTGAACTGAGATAACGGGCCCGTCAATTTATAGATCATCTCAAGGGCGAGTTCCGTGCCACCTTCCGGCAAACCGGTTACACGAAAATCAAGCATACCATCGAGTTGAGAGCGGCTCAGGCCATCCTTGCCACGACCAATTACATGACCGGATTTTTCAGCCTCATTCAGGTCCATTTTTGCTGTGCCGGTAAAGGCGGCCTTGATCGGACCCATGGCGATAGCACATTGCCCTTGCAACAGATTGTCGTCGGTGATGTTGTCAATACGGGCGCCCGGAATACAAGACGCAATCTTTTCAGGATCCGATATTATATCCCAAATCTCAGACGTCGAAGCTTCAAAGGCCAGGGTTCGAGAAAGAGTGGGTGCGGCGGCAAGGGATTGCTTCGTTGGAATACTGGTTGCGCCCGATGTTTTAGCCGCGACGGAGGAAGTAGTCTGTGAAATGGCCTCAATCGGCTCAACCGCACTTGTTCCGGAGTTTTGCAGTGCTCTCGTCTGTGGTTGAATTTTTGCGGCGGGTGGGTTGTTTTCCAGAACATCAACGATTGCCGCAACTATCCCGGCATAGCCAGTACAGCGGCACAAATTCCCGGACAGTTCTTTGCGGATACGGTCTGCATCTGCATTGGGAAGGCGCCGGACAATATCGTAACCGGTCACCAGCATGCCAGGTGTGCAATAACCACACTGAAGCCCGTGGTGTCGCTTGAAGGCATCGCGTAACGCCAGCATCAGGGGATCATCATCAAATCCTTCGACGCTGCGAACTTCCGCGCCTTTGCAGGCCGCGGCCAGCGTAATGCAGGACCGCGTCGGCCGTCCATCGACAAACACGGTGCAGGCACCACAGACACCCTGTTCACATCCCAAATGCGTTCCCGTCAACAGCAGGTCTTCGCGCAGAAAATCAGCAAGATGCGTGCGGGGCTCCGCCGTTTCGGAAACCGGCGTGCCATTAACGACAAGATCGACAGTCGTATCGGTCATGCTGAAAACTCCTTAGCTACTTTTATCTGCTCGATGGCTCTGGTCAGAGCAACGGCATGGAGGTGAAGCGCGGTCGCGGGCTGGTCCGGGATAGCCTCAGACAAAGCCTCTATTGGGGATTGCGTTCCATCAAGAACGGCATCGGGGTTGAGGAGAAGGGCGGGTTGCCGGCCCAGTGCCCCAATTGCGATGCGCGTACGGCTTTTTGATGGATCAACCAGGATCGCGGCGCTTGCCTTGGCAAATTCCCCGACCTGTCGTGTGTATTTCCAATAAGCCCAACGCGCGCCTACTCCTGGTTTTGGAACCTCTACAGCCGTTAGAATATCTTCCGGACCGAGGGCCGTGCTATAGGGTCCGGTGATGAATTCTTCCATGGGTATGGTGCGTAAAGGCGCGTTCGTTTCAGCTCCGCGGACAAGGGCTGTCGCACAAAGTCCGGTCATGACGATAACCCAGTCCGCCGCGGGATCGGCATGGGCGAGACTGCCGCCAATTGTTCCGCGATTACGCACAGCACGGTAGGCAATATTGGCCGCCGCATCGCGCATCCAGTGACCGGTTGGATCCGGGACCGCTCCATCTTCGACCTCTGCATGAGTGATGGCGGCACCGAACCGAATATTGTCCTCATGCTCCTCAACAACGCGCAATTCCGGTAACAAGGAAACATCGATTAATCCGGCAGGGCGGGTCAACCGCAAATTCAGCATCGGCCCAAGAGACTGATTGCCGGATACCAGCTTGTTTTGCTCGCCACGAAGAGCGCTTTGGGCATCCGTCAAAGATTGGGCAACGGCAAAGTCAAATAGGGCAGGCTTCATATTGAGTCTCCCTTAGCAGGTTTTGAAAGCTCGGCACTCGCAATTGCCGACAGCACACGCTCCGGCGTCATCGGGACTTCCGTGACTTCAGCGCCAATAAATGAAAGGGCATCATTAACCGCATTTGCAATTGCTGCAGGCGGGCCAATAGCTCCGCTTTCCCCAATGCCCTTTTGGCCGAAACGGCTCAAGGGTGAAGGGGTCTCCATATGTTCAATTCTGATGTTCGGCATATCGGAGGCGAGCGGTAAATGATAATCCGCAAGAGTTGAGGCCAGTGGCTGACCGGAGGCATCAAAGCGCATTTCCTCAAACAGGGCAGTTCCGATACCCTGCGCCGCGCCGCCATAGACCTGCCCATCCACAATCATCGGGTTGATCATCGTACCGGCATCCTCAACAATGACGTAGTCGAGCAAACGGACATGGCCAAGGTCCATATCAACCTCCACCTTCACCGCATGGCAGGCATAGGAAAAAGTTCCCGTATCCTTGGTGGTTTTATAACCGGCGACGACATCCAGACCTCTAGGGTCCACATCGTCGGGCAGCAATTGCGGTTTCAGGTACCAGGTTCGCGCCACTTCTTCGATACTTATGGTGCTACTGCCAGCGGAGGCCATGCCGTTTTCGAGTGTAATGTCCGCAGGGTCGGCTTGCAGCAAGTGACCCGCGATTTTACGGATACGTTCCCCCAGCGATTCACAGGCAGTCCCTACCGCGCCGCCGGCCATGACGATACATCGCGATCCCCACGTGCCGGTGGAGTAGGGCGTATAGGCAGTATCTCCATGGACGAGTTTGATCTTTTCCGGATCAATTCCAATTTCACTGTTGGCGATCTGTGCGAGGGTTGTTTCCAGCCCTTGGCCATGGCTGTGTACACCAACTCGCAATTCAAGGCCGCCGTCAGGCGTCAGGCGGGCAGTTGCTTGCTCAAACCCCGGTACCATAGGAATGCCCCATCCATGATAGACAGATGTGCCGTGCGCTCCTTGCTCGCAGAAAATAGATAAACCGACCCCAAT
Organism: Sneathiella sp. HT1-7; assembly: GCF_020731145.1. GTDB lineage: Bacteria > Pseudomonadota > Alphaproteobacteria > Sneathiellales > Sneathiellaceae > Sneathiella. The sequence continues at coordinate 423,625 of NZ_JAJFZN010000002.1, forward strand.
CCGGGTGCGACCTGTCTGGTTTTTCTGGTCCGCGCGAATGCCCGTCATGTTGATCGCGGCGACCGCACGCTCAAGAGCTTCTGGATAGTTACCGCTATCAAAGAATTTGTTCGTGATGTTGGTAAAAGGCATCTGATCCGGCTGCACAAGATTGCGCGCCCGAATGGCTTCTGGCGTAATTTTTAACTCTCTAGCAATACCGTCCAGCAAAACTTCCAATGCGAAACAAACCCCGGTTCTGGCGACGCCGCGGAAGGGCAGAATAGGAGGCTTATTCGTGGCGACCGACCAGGTTTTGCAGCGATAACCCCGCATAATATAGGGTCCTGGTAATATGCTGGCGACCTGTGCAGCCTCAAGGCAGGCGGAGAAAGGATAGCTGGAATAGGCTCCGGAATCGACAATGGCAGTACAATCCACCGCCAGCAATTCACCGTCTGCTTTCGCATAGCCTGTAATTTCATAGCTATGTTCCCGGCAGTTGGCGCCCGCGATCAAATGCTCACGCCGATCTTCAATCCATCGGATGGGGCGATCCAGCTTCATCGCAAGGAAGCAGGCGCAGACTTCTTCGGCGAGCAGGATGCCTTTATAACCGAACCCGCCCCCGACATCCGGCGCGATTACCCGAATTTGCCCATGATCCATATTAAGACAGTCCGCCAGACCCGTGCGCACAATATGCGGCATCTGTGTCGCAGAGTAGAGGGTGAGGAGTTCCAGGTTCCGGTCCCAGACCGCAACAAGGCCGCGCCCTTCAATGGGCGCCATACATTGCCGTGCCGTCTTGAAGCTGCGCTTGATAACAACGTCAGCGTCTGCAATCGCCGCCTCAAAATTGATATCGGCGTTGCTTTCAAGGAACGAATTCTCATCCCAATCTTCATGCAGCAAGGGGCTATCTTTGTCGCGAGCTTTGGTCATGTCATGGACTGCAGGCAATTCATCAAAGACAATGTCGATTTTCTCGGTCAGGTCTTCGGCTTTTGCTCGACTATCGGCAAGGCATGCGGCTATTGGCTCCCCCACATGACGAACTTTTTCATCTGCCAGTATGGGTTGGGTGGACGGGCGAAAGCCCGGTAATCCGGAAACAGCGCGAATACCGGACACCCCGGTCAGATCCCGACCGAAAAACACCCTTTTATCCGACTGTTCCGGTTTCATTTGGGAAATAATTCTAGCATGCGCAAGTGGGCTTCTTAAAAACGCCAGCTCCAGCATTCCGGGCATGCGTATATCGGCTATGTAACGGCCCTTGCCATTTAAGTAGCGATCATCTTCTTTTCGCATGAGCCGCGCGCCGATGCCCGTCTCTCGTTCTTTGGCTTCTTGATCGTTACTCATATCAACCTTTCTCTTGCGGCTCGAAAAATCGCCAACTTTGATGAGATGGCGTTGGCGCAAAGATCCCTGCTTAAAGGGGCGCCGGATTGCTTTTTGAGCCTGCTAATATTGCGCTGCACAATAGTACAATAATGGATTTTCAAAAATAATTGTAGATATAATTTTAGCTATTACAACTTTTTCCTTTTCCCATTGTGCGCTGCGGGATATATTTGTTCTAAAGCCTGTCAAAATGATAAAGGAAGTCGACGATGAGCAATTTGAAACCTCTTGATGTTGTGTTGGAAAACGGAACATTGATTGATCCTGCAACAGGGTTGAACGGGAAATACGATATCGGGGTTCAGGATGGTGTCATCACTGCAGTGAGTGACAGTCTCAAATCAGTCGAAGCGATTGAACGGATCGATGTGTCGGGCCATCATGTCATTCCCGGAATGATCGATACCCACGCGCATGTGTATGAACATGTGACTGGTAAATTCGGATTATCACCTGATCTCGTCGGCGTTTATTCCGGTGTGACAACATTGGTTGATCAGGGCGGCCCGAGCTGCATGACGATTGGCGGCTTCCGGAACTTTATCTCGAAGCCGTCGGCCAGCCGCGTGCTTGCCTTTATTTCGGCCTATCTTGTCGGTGGGCTGGAAGGGCATTTGTACCCGGAACTCTACGGACCCAATGGCGTGAACGCAGATCATACAATTGCGGTTGCAAAAGATAATCTAGATTTGGTCAAAGGCATCAAGGCGCATGCGGAGATTGGCGGACAGTCGCGTTGGGGAATGGATGTCATCAAGATCGGGCAGGAAATCGCGACGGCGACGAACCTCCCGCTCTATATTCATCTAGGTCAGTTATGGCCAACGAGCAGCAGTGCGCCTATTCCGTCATCGGACGAACTCATTCGCGAGTTGCTGCCAATCATGAAGGAGGGGGATGTGCTCGCGCATCCATTCACGCGGCACCCTGGTGGCTTTGTTTCCGATGAAGGAGAGATTCACCCTATATTGCTGGAAGCCGTAAGACAGAAGCAGATTCTGGTTGATGTCGGGCATGGCTCTCATTTTAGTTTTGACGTTGCGCGGCGAATTCTGGAGGCGGGGATTATGCCGTTTACACTCGGGGCGGATATGCATGGCTATAATGTCACAATTCCTGACGCGACGGATACGTCTGAACGCGCAGCAAACCCCTTTTCTGGCGTTGCTCCGTTTAACCTGACCATTGCCATGTCGGAACTCTTGCATCTCGGCGTACCGCTGGAACAAGTCATTGAAATGGTCACCTGCAATCCAGCGAAGCTATTGCGGATGGAGGACGAGATTGGCAGCATTGCGGTCGGGCGCGAAGCGGATATCTCTGTCCTTAAAATTGAAACCGGGCGTTTCAAGCTATCCGATAACAGTGGTGAAAGCGTGGTGGCAGAACAACTCATCAGGCCGGCGTTTTGCTTGCGTGCTGGACAAAAGTTCGATGCTACTTCCGCGTTTGTACCGGATGCTATTGTCGCCTGAGCGAAAAGGGCTAAAGGCGGAGAGGTATTCAGTAATCCAATAAACGGATATGCCGATCTGTGGCCTAAAACCGGCAATCTTCTTGCCAGGTGGACATGCTTTGTCGTTAAAGCTGTGGGCGGCCTGCCGAAGAATAAAAAGAATTCTGCCTGATCATATCAATATGAAATCACCGTCGGGGACAATCTTTTCACGTCTACTTCTTTTGACGCTCCGTGGTTAAGCCCTTGTCGTTAAATCACTTAATTGGCGGTGCGCCGATTTAGCGAAACGGGAAACATGTCGCCAGACTGCAATCAATAATAGCATGATAAATATTATTGGCTCTACTTAAATACACATATTTTAATTTTGAATTCAGAAATATTCATAAGGTAATATTTTGTTAAATAAATATACTTAAAAATATTTAACCAAGTATTTTGAGAAAATGCAAGTTTTCAGGTGTAGGAAAAACTTTTATGAACCTGCTTATGATCGATGATGATGACATAGACAGAATGAACACAACGCGTGCGCTTGAACGTTCTGGATACGTACTGAATGTCACGGAAGCTAGATCAGTAGAAGAAGGGCTTGCCTATCAGAAGAACGGCAATTTTGACATCATACTGCTAGATTACCAACTGCCATCGATGTCAGGGTTGGAACTTCTGAAAGTATTTACAAGCTCCCATCAACAGGATGTTGCGGTTGTTATGTTGAGTAATCAGGAAGATGACAACATAGCAATAGAATGTATCGAAGCTGGAGCGCAGGATTTCATTCTAAAAAGTGAAGTGACGACATCCAGATTAATCCGGGCTCTCCTGCATGCAAAAGAACGTAGCAGGATTGGAGAGCAACTCCGCCTTCTGGCCGAACGGGACACCCTGACAGGCTTGGCGAACAGGTATATTTTTGAAACACAGCTTGAAGAGGCGATTGCCAGAGCCATTCGATACGGTGAGGGGTTGGCGCTTCTTATGCTGGATCTGGATAAGTTTAAGAATGTCAATGATACACTCGGTCATGCCGTTGGTGACAAACTATTGATTGAAGTTGCTAACCGTCTTAAAGGACCGGTTCGGAGCGGTGATTTGATATGTCGTCTAGGTGGTGACGAGTTTGCTATTCTCGTCCACCATTTGGACGATACGTCACAGTTACGGATTATTTCTCAACGGATCATCGACGCCCTTTCTGAGCCCTTTGAAATTGAGGGAACAGAATTAAACATTTCTACGAGCATCGGAATCGCAAGTTATCCTGAGTGCGGCCAAGATAAAATTCAGCTTATGAAATGTGCTGATATTGCTATGTATCGGGCCAAGGAAAAGGGCCGAAATCAGGCTCAGTTCTATTCAAAAGATGTTCACCATGAAAATATGAAAAGGCAGGAATTAGAGCAAGAATTGTTCCGCGCAATAGAAAATAAAGAAATCGAAGTCTTTTATCAGCCGCTGATTGACGTTGAGACAGAGAAAACTGTAGGCGCAGAAGCACTTGTAAGATGGAGGCACCCGACGCGGGGGCTGCTTCTTCCAAATGCTTTCCTATCGATTGCGGAGGATACTGGCGAGATTGGGAAAATTGGTTATTGGATTCTTGACACTGTCTGCGCTCAATATGCTGAATGGAAGGCTACCCATCCCGAGCTAGAGCCCTCATTTGCAATAACCGTAAATTTGTCGGCCCTTCAATTAGATGATAGTCGATTTGTCGATCATACAAAGTTGGTTCTTGCCAAGTATAGTATGCGGCCTGAAAACCTTGAGTTAGAGGTCACTGAGAGCTCATTAATTGAAAACTCGGAAACGGCGGCGTCTGTTCTACAGGACCTTTCCCGCTTGGGCGTAAAGCTCTCTTTGGATGATTTTGGGATTGGGCACTCCTCGCTTTCATATTTGCAAAAACACCCTTTCAATATACTGAAAATCGATCGATCCTTTGTTCAAAATGTTGAGGATGATAATGATAGTGCTGCTATGTTCTTAAAATCAATCAATGCGTTAGCAGATGTTTTGAACATAAAAACGGTTGTTGAGGGCATAGAAACAAAGGCACAAAAACATTTCTGTCAGAAGTTAAAATTTGAACGTATGCAGGGCTTTTACTTTTCAAAGGCAATGGATGCGCCTGATTTTAGCTCCTACCTCCTCAAAAACTCCGATATGCGTCATGAAATGATTTGCAATGAGTAATGCAGATGAATTGGGAGCTTCGGAAAAAAGAAAACTCGTTAATGCAGGAAAAATGCATTGGATCCACTGGCTTATTGTGGCCCTTTCAATCGTGGTTACTTTCGGCGCCTGGTACTACTCGGTTGTCCAAGTAACAACACGAAACCTCGAAAAATTTAATCGTCAGGCTGATCAAGTTATTGAACTCGTAAAAGAGAGAATGCATCTATATGAGAATGCGCTTTGGGGGGGCGTTGCTCTTATTGATTCTAAAAATGGGGACATATCCTACTCTCAATGGCGGTCTTATGCTAACAGCCTGCGAATTGATAAGGTCTATCCAGGCATCAACGGGATGGGCGTTATATTTCAAATCAAGCCTGACCAGATGATTGATTTTCTTAAAACACAAAGAGAAGATCGCCCGGGCTTTCGTATTCACCCTAAACATAACCTTCCTGAATACTGGCCGATCACTTATATTGAGCCTCCAGGCCTAAATAACAAGGCTATCGGTCTTGATATGACCTTTGAAGCAAATCGGTATGCGGCCGTCATAAAATCTCGAGACACTGGTATTGCGCAGGTGACCGGGCCTATATCGTTGGTACAAGATGATAAAAGGACGCCCGGCTTTCTGTTGTATGCGCCCTTTTATGAAAAGGGTGTAAAGCCGCAAACCATCGCCGATAGGCGTGACAAAATAGTTGGCGTGACTTATGCGCCGTTCATCATGAGAAATCTCATGCAAGGAACACTGTCGCGGCAAAAAAGACAAATTCATATCGAAATAACGGACGGCAATAATTTGCTTTATGAAGATGAGTTTGTTGATCTTGATGACAGCGAACCGTCCGATTTTTCTAACGTGCAAGATGTCGTGATGTATGGTCGGGTCTGGACTTTTTCCTCTCACTCTACAGCCCGCTTTCAAAAAGAAGTATCAAGTGACCAACCATATTGGATTCTCATAGGCGGCCTTACTGTAGACGGCTTTCTGCTGGCTTTGTTCCTCTTCATGACAAGGGCGAATAGAATGGCATTGAGTTATGCGGAACGCATGACGCGCGAGTTGAAGGATAAGTCAGCGCGTTTGGAGCGATCAAATGAGGATCTGGAGCAATTCTCTTATGTCGCCTCGCATGATTTGAAGGCGCCGCTGAATTCAATTAAGCAGATCATCAGCTGGATTGAGGAGGACTGTAAGGATATCCTTCCTGATAAATCCAAAAAGCATATCGAATTACTCAAGGCAAGATGCGCTAGGTCAATGACACTTCTCAATGATCTTCTCGATTATTCACGGGTAAATCGATTTGCTTATGACACAGAGAATATTTCTCTGAAGAAAACAGTCGACGATATAATGTTTCTTCTTGGTCATGCAGCCGATTTTTCATGTGAGATAACTGACTGTAACTTGGTGATCCAGAGGCGGGCCTTTGAAATTGTACTCAGAAATCTGATTACAAATTCAATAAAGCATCACTCTTCGAAAAAGGGGCGGATAACAATTGAATGTGAGAAAAATTTAACTGAATACTTGTTCCGTGTTTCGGATGATGGGCCAGGAATTCCAGATAACTTGCACGTCAAAGCACTCGAAATGTTCTCAACCCTGCGTCCGCGAGATCAGGTTGAAGGGAGCGGTATGGGGTTGGCAATGGTCAAAAAAATTATTGAACATCATGGCGGCAGCCTGGAGATTGAAAAAGGTCGGGTAACAGGAACTTGTGTTATTATTCGTTGGCCTTTCAATACACAGTTTGACACTATCACGCAGGATTAATCAGAAATACTTTGAGAGGTTTTGATGAAGGGCGTATCCGAAGACGTAACGTTACTTTTGATTGAAGATGACGACGTAGATGCGCAGACAATTGAGCGTAGTTTTGAGAAGCATCGTATCGCCAATCCTATAGTCCGTGCGCATGACGGGGTAGAGGGGCTGGAGATGTTGAAGGGGGGAGCTGTTGCCCACCCGTATGTAGTCCTATTGGACATTCAAATGCCACGCATGAATGGCTTGGCGTTCCTGGAAGAGCTCAGAAGTGACCCGAAGCTAGCCAACACGATTGTCTTTGTGCTGACGACTTCCCGCGATGAAAAAGATATACAGGCTAGCTACACTAAAAATGTAGCGGGTTACTTTGTAAAGGAAGAGGCTGGCGATAACTTTTCGAATGTTGTCAACCTATTGCAAGGTTACTGGAAGATCGTTCAATTTTCCGAATAAGTGCCTGGTCTGGTTAATTAGTATCAAGAGAAATTAGGGCTACTCTGCAACACGGTTCATAATAACGGAATAGTGAAGCCGAATAGATAGTTCGATACTGTTCGTTCCTGTACTGCCCCTGTCGTTTTCAAAATTGCTGCTAAAGCAGGTTCTCTTTTGGCGTTGATCCCCAACCTATCATGGGCCCTGCTAGGATCGAGGATTATTCCGCGCCAAATTTGTACCTAATGGGAAAAGGGAAGGGGTTTAAAACAGATAAGCCCTCGAAAACGGTTTGTTTCCAAGGGCTTATGTGGTGCCGCCACCACGATTCGAACGCGGGACCTGATGATTACAAATCAACTGCTCTACCAGCTGAGCTATAGCGGCAAAATATTGTGTCAGCTTTGAGTGATGTCTCAACCTTCCACTGGGAGCCAGCTTATATAGCGCAACTCTCGGCCTGTCCAGAATTTTTCGTATGTTTTCAGCGACATTAATTGGCCGCGTTGTAAGAGATTGATTTCTCGCTCATTTGTTGAATAAATCAACCATAACATAAATTAAAATAATAATATAAAACTATGGATTGTAATTCGTTGATTGCGTCACATATATTTGCTTCAGGACCTATTAATCTCTCCCATTTTACAGATTGCCTGCGGTTGTTTGTGAGGCACGCGTCCGCAGGAAGTCTGGTGGGTTTTTAAAGGAGGTAGAAATTAAAAAAGTATCTGCGGCAGCAATGTCCCTTTTAAACGCGGTAAAGCATGATTCCATTTGGGTTGGGGATCATCATGAAATTGTCGATGACTTGTTCCTTTTATACCAAATCTGTTGCGATCAGCCCAATAACCTACATCTGATCTTGGAGAGCCCGCTACCATCCAAATATAAGAGCAGGTTCAGCAAGAATCTCCAAACGGAGCTTCTGGGCTATCAGCAGAGTACAAACAAAAGGAAATTCTGTGAAAACTCGACGCTAGCACGGTGTCTAATGCCGTCTAAGGAGCGAAAGCTTCTTCTTGGTGGATGTAAGAAAGAAGCGAAATCAGATATCGCTATATTATCTGATATTTCCGCGGAAATCGCAAATTTGGTCTATTCCGGTGGCGGCCAAGCACATCTGATCGGTGGCCGTCCCAATATTGGTGATGACAATGTGGAAGAGAGTCAAAGCGATAAAAAGATCTCAACAAATCTTCCAATAGTGCATTTTGGTTATGCATCTGATTTAAATTTTCTATGTAAAAAACTAGGTAAAAATAACGTAATTTTCTCTGGTCTATCCCATGTGATTTCATACCCAGGGCATCCCCCGGGAATCATTCATGCCGATGGTCGACAGTATGAGGTACCGTCATCTGCATATGGGCAGTTCAGGGCAAAGGATGTGGGTATAGCGTTTGAAGAAGTCGTCGCGAGTTACGTCAAAAAATTGATAGATAAGGCATATTTTCAAACTATAGAAAACCTCAATGATACCTTTCGCTTTTTTCATTTGGAGGAGGATGAATTTGATTCCGATACGGCGCCCTCCATCGTTTTTGTATTGCGGGAGAATAAGGCTGCTGCCAAAAAAATATCTGACCTAAAAGCTGCTGAAGTATATTTTTCGCAAAATAACAAAGCACCAATTGTCAATAAGAGTTCTGACTGCATAATTTTGTAGGATACATTGCCGCCAAATCGTTATGGCTCATCGCAATAAATAAACTCGTTAATCCGTGGGCCGGGCAAGTTCATAGAAAGTAATGGCCGCTGCGTTGGAGACATTCAGGCTTTCCACTTTCGGGCTAATCGGCAATTTGGCGAGCAAATCGCATTTCTGCGTTGTCAGTTGACGAAGGCCTTTTCCTTCGGCTCCAAGTACGATGGCAACCTTTTTAAGCGTGGCCACAGCTTGGGACAATTCCTGTTCTGCCTGACCATCAAGGCCGATTCGCCAAAAGCCTCGTTCCGCCAGCTGGTCAAGCGCCCGCGACAGGTTGCCGACCCGAATAATCGGAACGGTCTCCACTGCGCCAGAGGCAGCTTTTGCGAGCACGCCGGTGATGGGCGGAGAATGGCGGTCGGGCATGATAACCGCCGCAACATTAAAGGCCGCGGCCGAACGCAAAATAGCACCGACATTTTGCGGATCAGTCACTTGATCCAGCACAGCGACCACCTGAACATCTTTGTCCGGATTATCGAGCAGGTCTTCTATCGCGTGATCGGGAAGCGGTGCGGGGAGGAGAGCAATCCCCTGATGAATGGCATTTTCAGGGAGGAGACGCGTAATGGCGTCCTTATCGACAAATTCCGGAGCGAGCTGTTCTTCGATCCGGCCTTTCGTGTCCTCGCTCAGCGCCTCAAACTTGTTTTTTGTCAGAACAAGGCGGCGGAATTTACGCGCCGGATTGGCGAGGGCGGCGACAACTGCATGGTCGCCATAAAGCCAGCCATCAGATACCGCGGCTGATTTTCCGCCGTGGCGCCCGTGCGATGCCTTTTTCGCGGAATTCTCCGCGTCCCTGCGGGGTTTGCGTCCCCGGATATTTGCCGACTTGCTTCTCATCATGGCGATGCTTATATTGTGCTTCGTATCATGCAACAAGTCAGCATTTTCGAGTGGGCCGAAAAAAAATGTACAAATCGATATGATTTGCTCTTTTTCGGTTGACTTTGCTCGGGAATTTTCGATAGTGCCGGTCACCTTTGGTGTAAGCCGGAGGCCTAATGCATGTGCGGAGGGGTGCCTGAGTGGTTAAAAGGGACGGACTGTAAATCCGTTGGCTATGCCTACGTTGGTTCAAATCCAACTCCCTCCACCATGTGCGTGCTGATATACAAGGTGTCACGGAGCTGGCATCGACTGATGCGAACAAGGCGGGTGTAGCTCAATGGTAGAGCAGCAGCCTTCCAAGCTGAATACGAGGGTTCGATTCCCTTCACCCGCTCCAAGCGCTGGTCAGCGCATTATAAATAGGCCATGGAATTGATGATGCCGAATGACTGACATTCGGTGTTTTTGGGCTGTGTAATTTATTGCTTCGGGACGACGGAAAATGGCCAAAGAGAAATTTGATCGTAGTAAACCGCATGTAAACATTGGAACGATTGGTCATGTTGACCATGGTAAGACGACGCTGACGGCGGCGATTACGAAAGTTCTGGCAGAGCAGAGCGGGGGTGCTGCGTTTGCGTTTGACGAAATTGACAAGGCGCCGGAAGAGAAGGCGCGCGGTATTACGATTTCGACAGCCCATGTTGAATATGAGACGGCGAACCGTCACTATGCGCATGTGGATTGCCCGGGCCATGCTGACTATGTGAAGAACATGATCACGGGTGCGGCGCAGATGGACGGCGCTATTCTGGTTGTGTCTGCAAACGACGGCCCGATGCCCCAGACACGCGAGCATATCCTGCTGGCCCGTCAGGTTGGTGTTCCGGCGCTTGTCGTCTTCATGAACAAGGTTGACCTTGTCGATGATGAAGAGCTGATCGAACTTGTTGAAATGGAAATCCGCGAGCTTCTGTCCGAGTATGATTTCCCGGGCGACGATATTCCGATCATTGGCGGTTCTGCACTTGCCGCTCTTGAAGGCCGGGATGACGAAATCGGCAAGGAAGCGATCCTGAAGCTGATGGAAGCGGTTGACGCGTCTATCCCGCAGCCGGAACGTGAGATTGACAAGCCATTCCTGATGCCGATTGAGGATGTGTTCTCGATCTCGGGTCGTGGTACGGTTGTGACCGGTCGTGTTGAAAGCGGCATTGTGAAGGTTGGTGAGGAAATCGAGATTGTCGGCATTCGCCCGACGACGAAGACGACCTGTACGGGCGTTGAGATGTTCCGCAAGCTTCTGGATCAGGGTCAGGCTGGCGACAACGTGGGTGTTCTCCTGCGTGGTACGAAGCGTGAAGATGTTGAGCGCGGCCAGGTTCTGGCGCATCCGGGATCAATTACCCCGCATACGAAGTTCAAGGCAGAAGCCTACATCCTGACGAAGGAAGAGGGCGGCCGTCATACACCGTTCTTCACGAACTATCGTCCGCAGTTCTACTTCCGGACGACGGACGTGACGGGTGTTGTGTCTCTTCCCGATGGGACGGAGATGGTGATGCCAGGTGACAATGTGACAATGGATGTCGAGCTGATTGCTCCGATCGCCATGGATGAAGGTCTGCGCTTCGCCATTCGCGAAGGCGGCCGTACCGTCGGCGCTGGCGTCGTCGCATCCGTAACCGAATAAAGAAAGTGGCCGCTGTTTGTTTTAAATGGCGAAAAGTTTACATGTAGATTGATGGTCAGTCCCGGGCGCCGGACGTAAAAAATCGGCGACTCGGGATTGCCCGTTCAGACCGGAGGAGTGTAGCTCAATTGGTAGAGCACCGGTCTCCAAAACCGGGGGTTGTGGGTTCGAGTCCCTCCTCTCCTGCCAATCTGGTTGATCTATACGTAAAAGTCTTGTATACCGCCGGGTCATTCACCGGATGAAGGATTTTTGAAGAATTATGGCAAAGGTAAACCCAGGAGCTTTTATCCGCCAGGTGCGGCAGGAAGCCTCGAAGGTCACATGGCCGACCCGCAAGGAAACGCTCGTGACGACGGGGATGGTATTTGTCATGGTTTTTCTGGCTTCCATGTTCTTTTTCCTGGTTGATTCCGGCATTCAGTTCGTTATCAAACAAATTATGACGCTGGGATCCTGATCACATGGCCAAACGCTGGTATATCATTCATGCCTATTCGGGCTTCGAAAAAAAGGTCGCGCAGTCCGTTAAGGAGCAGGCGATCATCAAGGGCATGGCCGAATTGTTTGAAGAGGTGTTGGTCCCGGTCGAAGAAGTAGTAGAAGTTCGGCGTGGCCAGAAGGTTAATGCAGAGCGGAAGTTTTTCCCGGGCTATGTGCTGGCGCATATGGAAATGAACGACGAAACATACCATCTGGTCAAAAACCTGCCAAAAGTAACGGGTTTCTTGGGCAATGGAAACAAACCGACGCCAATCTCCGAGAAGGAGGCAATGGCAGTCCTCAATCAGGTTCAGGAAGGGATCGAGCGGCCCAAACCATCGGTTACGTTTGAGCTGGGTGAGGAAGTTCGGGTCAGTGATGGTCCGTTCGCTACCTTTATGGGTCAGGTTGAAGAAGTAGATGAAGAAAAAGCAAAGCTGAAGGTCTCGGTATCGATCTTTGGCCGCTCGACGCCTGTTGAACTTGATTATTCGCAGGTTGAAAAAAGTTAAAGCGTAATTTCCGCATGGTGCGGATCGTTGTGGGAGGCCTGCCATGGTCGTACCACGGCCCCTTAATTTGAAGAGGGAAGATAATGGCAAAGAAGATTAAAGGTTATATCAAGTTGCAGGTCCCGGCGGGACAGGCAAATCCATCACCGCCTATCGGACCGGCATTGGGCCAGCAGGGTGTGAATATTATGGAATTCTGCAAGGCCTTCAATGCCTCAACGGGCAGTATGGAAGGCGGCATGCCAATTCCAACAGTTATTACTGTTTATGCAGACCGTTCATTCAGTTTCATTACCAAGACGCCTCCGGCATCTTATTTCCTGAAAAAGGCTGCCAAGTTGAAAAAAGGCGGCAGCACGCCAAGTAAGGAAGTTGCGGGTACCGTGACCGAAGCGCAGGTTCGTGAAATTGCGGAAGCGAAGATGGTGGACCTGAACGCCAACGATATCGACGCAGCAATGAACATTATCAAAGGCTCCGCCCGTTCCATGGGCCTGGAAGTGGTGGGTTAAGATCATGGTAAAACTGACAAAAAACCAAAAAGCTGCGGCTGACGTTATTGATCGCGAGAAGTTTTACGCGCTTGACGAGGCTGTTGAAATCATTAAAACGCACGCGAAATCGAAGTTTGATGAAACTATCGAAATTGCAATGAACCTCGGAGTTGACCCACGGCATTCGGACCAGATGGTTCGCGGTGTGATTCAGTTGCCGAACGGAACAGGTAAATCTGTCCGCGTCGCCGTGTTCGCTCGTGGTGACAAGGCCGAGGAAGCAACGAAAGCCGGCGCCGATCTCGTCGGGGCGGAAGACCTGATGGAGAAAATCCAGGCAGGTGAAATGAATTTCGACCGGTGCATCGCAACGCCTGACATGATGGCTGTGGTTGGCCGCCTCGGTAAAGTTTTGGGCCCGCGCGGTCTGATGCCAAATCCGAAGCTGGGCACGGTAACACCAAATGTTGCTGAAGCTGTTGAGGCCGCCAAGGGCGGACAGGTTGAATTCCGCGCAGAGAAAAGCGGTATCATCCATGCCGGACTTGGAAAATCGAGTTTCACCAAGGAAGCCTTGAGCGAAAACATCAAGGCCTTTGTGGGCGCAGTGGCAAAATCCAAGCCGAGCGGCGCAAAAGGAACATTTATCAAGAAGATTGCTGTGAGTTCCACAATGGGACCAGGCGTGAAACTTGAAATCGGTGACGTAATCTAACGTTGCCTAACAAATTTGCCGCATTTCGGTGCGGTAAATGTCGGGCTGGTTCGCCAGTCCGTCTGTCCAAGACTGCAGGTGTTCCCGGATCTTCTGAGAAGGGAATTTAATTGCAATTTGTTGCCTGCATAGACAGGGAAGCTAAATAATTCGCTGCTAGTCAGCAATTCAGGTGGACCTGGGACAGTTTAACCGGATCCGGCGTGGCCGGGTTCTAGTGTAAACGGAATGCTTCAAGAGTTTGAGGTATTTCAAAGACTGGAGACGACGAGTGGACCGATCGCAAAAAGAAGCGGTGGTTACCGAACTGAATGGTGTCTTTAACGAGGCAGCTGTGGTTGTTGTCGCTGAATACAGTGGTCTCACTGTGGCGCAAATGACTGAGCTTCGCGTAAAGATGCTGGACGCCGGTGCCAGCTTCAAAGTGACTAAAAATCGGCTTGCGCGTCTCGCTCTTGATGGCACGGACTATAGTTCCCTGTCCGATAAACTGAAGGGTCCTGTGGGCATCGCTTATTCAAGCGATCCCGTCGCGGCGCCGAAAGTTGTTATGGACTATGCAAAGGGAAACGAGAAGTTTGTCGTTATTGGCGGTGCAATGGGCACAACGGAACTCGACCCTGCCGGGGTCAAGTCTCTTGCGAGCCTGCCGTCATTGGACGAACTTCGTGGAAAGCTGGTCGGGTTGCTGCAGGCGCCTGCGACGAAAATCGCTGGTGTCCTACAAGCTCCTGCTGGTCAGTTGGCCCGTGTCCTGGCGGCGAAAGCCGAACAGGGTTAGATGTAATAGCCAGTTAATATTGAAACTAAACCGCTAGGTTTACCTGAGGAGAATAGTACAATGGCCGATCTCGAAAAGATTGCCGAAGATCTTTCCAGCCTGACAGTGCTGGAAGCTGCAGAACTTGCAAAACTTCTGGAAGAAAAATGGGGCGTTTCTGCTGCGGCACCGGTTGCAGCTGCTGCGGCTCCGGGCGCAGGTGGTGGCGACGCCGCTGCTGCTGAAGAAAAAGACGAATTTGACGTTATTCTTGCCGCTGCTGGCGAAAAGAAAATCAACGTCATTAAAGAGGTTCGTGCGATCACGGGTCTTGGTCTTAAGGAAGCAAAAGACCTCGTTGAAGGTGCACCGAAAGCCGTTAAGGAAGGCGCACCAAAAGACGAAGCTAACAAAATTAAAGAACAGCTCGAAGGCGCAGGCGCAACTGTTGAACTCAAATAATCAGTTGCGATGTAGCGACCTTTGGGTAGCTAAGGTTACAACGGGGAAGGCGGCTTTTGCTGCCTTCCCCGCAGCCGCTTTCTAAGCAGGCAAGCGGCTGTCCGGCGGGAATTTAATCACGTGGCGTCTCCAACGGCCTTAAGTTTGGAGAAGAATTTGCAGGAATTTCAAGAGATTAGATCATTTTCTCTGATTTCAGGAAAATCCGGCTCGCAGCCTTTTTAACAAAGGTTGTTTTTTAGTTGGCCAAGAAACATACGGGGATTTGGCATGGGCATATTGCAGTCGTTCACCGGTCGCAAGCGCGTTCGTAAAAACTTTGGAAGCATTGAGGCGGCAACAGAAATGCCGAACTTGATTGAGGTCCAGAAAACCTCTTACGATGCGTTTTTAATGCAAGACACGCCGCCCGATGCGCGCGGCGACGAAGGTCTTCAATCCGTTTTCAAATCCGTTTTTCCAATCAAGGATTTTGCCGATACGGCAAGCCTTGAATTTGTTTCCTATGAATTTGAAACTCCGAAGTATGACGAAGAAGAATGTCAGCAGCGTGGCATGACCTTTGGCGCGCCGCTAAAAGCAACGCTGCGCCTGATCGTCTTTGAAGTGGATCCGGATACTGAAGCGAAATCTGTCCTCGATATCAAGGAACAGAGCGTCTACATGGGCGATATGCCGCTTATGACGGATAAAGGTACATTCATTATTAACGGCACAGAGCGTGTGATCGTTTCCCAGATGCACCGTAGCCCCGGCGTGTTCTTCGACCATGACAAGGGTAAAACCCATGCCAGTGGCAAGCTCCTGTTTGCGGCACGCGTAATTCCTTACCGCGGTTCATGGCTTGATTTCGAGTTTGACGCGAAAGACATCGTTCATGTTCGTATCGACCGTCGTCGCAAGCTACCGGTTACGGCGCTTCTGCAGGCGCTTGATATGAGTCATGAGGATATTCTGAGCTATTTCTATGATCGCGTAGATTATAAGTTGGAAAAGAAGGGCTGGCGGACACCGTTCAACGTGGATCGGGTTCGTGGCAGTCGCCTGATCCGTGATCTTGTTGACGCGGATACCCAGAAAGTCGTCGCTGAAGCAGGCACGAAAATTACTCAGCGCCTCGCCAATAAATTGATGGACGAAGGCCTGAAAGACATGCTTGTCGGTCATCTTGATCTCGTGGGTCGCTTCATTGCGGAAGACTTGGTCAATGAAAAAACTGGTGAAGTTCTGGTTGAGGCTGGCGAAGAGTTGACAGAAGCTCTTATCGATCAACTCGAAGCTTCCGGATTCAAGGAAATTCCGACACTCGATATCGATAATGTGAATGTTGGCCCATACATCCGTAATACGCTTGCCGTAGACAAGAGCAGCACCCGTGATCAGGCGTTGGTTGATATCTACCGTGTGATGCGCCCGGGTGAGCCACCGACCGAGGAAACGGCCGAAGCTTTGTTCAAGGGCCTCTTCTTTGATTCGGAACGCTACGATCTATCTGCTGTTGGCCGGGTGAAGATGAACCTTCGCCTTGACCTCGATGCGGAAGACACCGTGCGGGTTCTGCGTAAAGAAGACATTCTTGCCGTCGTGAAAACCCTGGTCCGCCTGAAAGACGGCCACGGGGAAACTGACGATATCGATAACCTCGGCAACCGGCGTGTTCGCTCCGTTGGTGAGTTGATGGAAAATCAGTACCGTATTGGACTGCTCCGCATGGAGCGTGCCATTCGGGAACGGATGAGTTCGGTTGAGATTGACACCGTCATGCCGCATGACTTGATCAATGCGAAACCGGCGGCTGCTGCGGTGCGTGAATTCTTTGGCTCCAGCCAGCTCAGCCAGTTTATGGACCAAACAAATCCGCTGTCGGAAATTACCCATAAGCGTCGTCTATCCGCGCTTGGCCCGGGCGGCCTGACCCGCGAGCGGGCCGGCTTTGAAGTTCGGGACGTGCATCCGACCCATTATGGTCGAATTTGCCCGATTGAAACGCCGGAAGGGCCGAATATTGGTCTGATCAACTCGCTTGCGACCTTTGCACGAGTGAACAAGTATGGCTTTATTGAAAGCCCGTATCAGCGTGTGGAAAATGGCAAGCTGACCGGTGATGTTAAATATCTCTCGGCGATGGAAGAAAGCAAGCATACCATCTCTCAGGCCAACGCGGCTCTGGATGAAAACGGTATGTTTACCGAGGATTTTGTGCGTTGCCGGGCGCAGGGCGAATATGTCGTCGCCAAGCCTGAAGATGTCACCTATATCGACGTGTCGCCAAAACAGCTGGTGTCCGTCGGTGCGGCGCTTATCCCTTTCCTTGAAAACGACGATGCGAACCGCGCCCTTATGGGTTCGAACATGCAACGTCAGGCGGTTCCGCTCCTGCGGGCCGAGGCTCCATTTGTTGGTACTGGTATGGAAGAGCGGGTTGCGCGCGATTCCGGTGTTGCGACGGTCGCCAAACGGGCCGGTATTGTCGATCAGGTGGACGCCACCCGTATCGTCATTCGTGCAACAGAGGAAGAAGACCTCAGCAAGTCTGGTGTCGATATTTATAACCTGCTGAAATTCCAGCGGTCGAACCAGAATACCTGTATCACCCAGCGGCCTTTGGTGAAGGTCGGCGACAAGGTGGACGCCGGCGATATTATCTGTGACGGACCGTCTACGGATCTTGGTGAATTGGCGCTTGGCAGGAACGTGCTGGTCGCGTTTATGCCGTGGAATGGGTATAACTTCGAAGACTCGATTCTCATCTCCGAACGGATTGTGAAGGATGACGTCTTCACCTCGATCCATATCGAGGAATTCGAGGTTATGGCACGGGATACGAAGCTTGGCCCGGAAGAAATTACCCGCGATATTCCGAACGTCGGTGAAGAGGGGCTTAAAAACCTCGACGAAGCCGGTATCGTTTATGTTGGTGCGGAAATCCAGCCTGGTGATATTCTTGTTGGCAAGATCACGCCGAAGGGTGAAAGCCCGATGACGCCGGAAGAAAAACTCTTGCGCGCCATCTTCGGTGAAAAGGCATCCGATGTTCGTGATACCTCCCTGCGATTGCCTCCGGGTGTTGCCGGTACGGTCGTTGAGGTGCGCGTCTTTAACCGCCATGGCGTTGAGAAGGACGAGCGTGCGCTCGCCATCGAACGCGATGAGATCGAACATCTGGCAAAAGACCGCGATGACGAAAAAGCCATTCTGGAACGGACAATTTATGACCGCCTGAAAGGTCTGCTTGTCTCTCAGAAAGTTGCCTCTGGCCCGAGCGAGTTCAAGGCTGGCGAGGAAATCGCGTCCGAGAAGCTGATGGACCTGCACCCAGGTGTCTGGTGGCAGATCAGTGTCAAGGACGACGGCGCCATGGAGAAAATCGAGCAACTCAAGAAGCAGTATGACGAAGCAATCGGTGGCTTGCGTGCTCGCTTTGAGAACAAGGTCGACAAGCTACAGCGCGGTGATGAGTTGCCACCAGGGGTGATGAAGATGGTTAAAGTCTTTGTTGCTGTGAAGCGCAAGCTTCAGCCTGGTGACAAGATGGCCGGTCGTCATGGTAACAAGGGTGTTATCTCCCGGATCTTGCCTGAAGAGGATATGCCGTATCTTGAAGACGGGAAGCCTGTTGATATCGTGCTGAACCCACTTGGCGTGCCATCACGTATGAACGTTGGGCAGATTCTGGAAACGCATCTCGGTTGGGCCAGCCATGGTATTGGCACCCAGATTACTGAGATCATGACCCGTATCCGCCTTGGCGCTACTGACTTGAACCCACTTAAGTCCAAGCTACAAGAGGTCTATGGCGACGAAGAGTATGAGGAAAAAATCTCCGGCATGTCCGATGAGCAATTCCTTGAACTCGGTGGTAACCTCACCAACGGTGTGCCGATGGCGACTCCGGTTTTTGACGGTGCCAAGGAAGATGATATTAACCGTCTTCTTGAGGTCGCAGGTCTTGATACTTCCGGTCAGGTCACACTTGTTGACGGTCGGACGGGCGAGACCTTTGATCGGAAGGTGACGGTGGGCTATATCTATATGCTGAAACTGCATCATCTGGTCGATGACAAGATCCATGCACGGTCAATTGGACCCTACAGCTTGGTTACTCAGCAGCCGCTAGGCGGTAAGGCGCAGTTCGGCGGACAGCGTTTCGGTGAGATGGAAGTTTGGGCCCTGCAGGCCTATGGCGCCGCCTACACCCTGCAGGAAATGCTGACCGTCAAGTCGGACGACGTGGCAGGCCGGACGAAAGTCTATGAAGCCATTGTCCGTGGTGACGATACGTTTGAAGCCGGTATTCCGGAAAGCTTCAACGTTCTGGTCAAGGAAATGCGATCCTTGTGCCTGAATGTGGAACTTTCGCAGGTTGGTTACTGATTAAGTTGGTCCCGGGTCATTCCGGGACCAATTGATACGTTGGTCACAGACAGTTATTTTTTTAAGGCCGCTTTATCGAGCGCCTCCCGGGGACCCCGGGGTTTAAAAGGAGAGATGGTCCATGAATGAGTTGATGAACCTTTTTGGTCAGCCACAGGGCACTCAGGCTTTTGATGAAATCCGAATTTCTATCGCCTCGCCGGAACGGATCCGGTCTTGGTCGTTCGGTGAAATCAAAAAACCCGAAACCATCAATTACCGAACTTTCAAGCCAGAAAAAGACGGTCTTTTCTGCGCGCGGATATTTGGTCCGATCAAGGATTATGAATGCCTGTGCGGTAAGTACAAGCGGATGAAATACCGCGGGATTACCTGCGAAAAATGTGGCGTAGAGGTTACCCTGTCGAAGGTTCGCCGCGAACGCATGGCGCATATCGAACTGGCATCGCCGGTTGCGCATATCTGGTTTCTGAAATCACTTCCTTCCCGTATCGGTCTTTTGCTCGATATGACATTGAAGGATCTGGAACGCATTCTTTATTTCGAAAACTATGTGGTTGTCGAGCCGGGCTTGTCCCCGCTTAAACAGTTCCAGCTGCTGAGTGAAGAAGAGTTTCTCGACGCGCAGGATGAGTATGGCGAAGACGCTTTCACTGCCAGTATTGGCGCAGAAGCAATCCGCGATATTCTTTCTTCGCTTGATCTGGAATCGATCCGCGATGAAATCCGCGAGGAAATGGCGACGACAACGTCCGAAGCCAAGCCGCGCAAGCTCGCCAAGCGTCTCAAGATCATTGAAGCATTCATGGAATCGGGCAATCGTCCCGAATGGATGATCCTGCAGGTCATTCCGGTCATTCCGCCGGAACTGCGCCCGTTGGTCCCACTTGATGGCGGCCGGTTCGCAACCTCTGACCTCAACGATCTTTATCGCCGGGTAATCAACCGGAACAACCGTTTGAAACGGCTAATCGAGCTGCGCGCGCCGGACATTATTGTCCGGAACGAAAAGCGTATGCTTCAGGAATCTGTTGATGCGCTGTTTGATAACGGCCGCCGCGGTCGGGTGATCACAGGTGCGAACAAGCGTCCGTTGAAATCCCTCTCTGACATGCTGAAAGGCAAGCAGGGCCGATTCCGTCAGAACCTGCTCGGTAAGCGCGTTGACTATTCTGGTCGTTCCGTGATTGTGGTGGGGCCGGAGCTGAAGCTCCATCAATGCGGTTTGCCCAAAAAGATGGCGCTTGAGCTATTCAAGCCCTTTATCTATGCCAAGCTTGAACTTAAGGGCATGGCGGCAACCGTCAAGATGGCGAAGAAGCTGGTCGAGAAGGAACGCCCGGAAGTCTGGGATATCCTCGAAGAGGTTATTCGGGAACATCCGGTTCTTCTTAACCGTGCGCCGACGCTTCACCGTCTTGGTATTCAGGCGTTTGAGCCGGTCCTTATCGAGGGTAAGGCGATCCAGCTTCATCCGCTCGTTTGTACGGCCTTTAACGCCGACTTTGACGGTGACCAGATGGCGGTTCATGTGCCGCTCTCGCTCGAAGCACAGCTTGAAGCCCGCGTTCTCATGATGTCAACCAACAACATCCTGAGCCCGGCAAGTGGCAAGCCGATCATCGTGCCGAGCCAGGACATTGTTCTTGGCATCTATTACTTGACCATGGATATTGCCAATGATCCGGGTGAGGGGATGGTGATTGCCGATGTAGCGGAAGCCCAGCACGCGATCGACAACAAAATTCTGACCCTGCACAGCAAGATCAAAACGCGTATCACAGTCGTACAGGAAGATGGCACGGAAGTCCGCAAAGTCGTGGATACGACCCCGGGCCGGATGCTGATTGAAGAAATTTTGCCCAAAAATGCAAAAATAAGTTTCGATCTGATCAACCGCTTGCTGACCAAGAAGGAAATCACTCAGGTGATTGACGAGGTTTATCGTCATTGCGGTCAGAAAGAGACGGTTATATTCGCCGACAGGATCATGGGCCTCGGCTTTGCGCATGCCTGCCGTGCCGGTATCTCCTTCGGCAAGGATGATATGCGCATCCCCGAATCCAAGGACAAGCTTGTTGAGGATACCCGTAAACTCGCCGAGGAGTATGAACGCCAGTATTATGATGGTCTGATCACTCAGGGTGAGAAGTACAACAAGGTAATCGATGCCTGGTCACAATGTACGGATCGTGTCGCTGACGAGATGATGAAAGTCATTGAAGCGGTGGAAATGGACGAAAATGATCGTCAGGTTGGCATTAACTCTATCTTTATGATGGCCAACTCTGGTGCCCGTGGTTCCGCAGCCCAGATGAAACAGCTTGCCGGTATGCGTGGCCTGATGGCGAAACCGTCTGGTGAAATTATCGAGACGCCAATTATCTCCAACTTTAAGGAGGGGTTGAGCGTTCTTGAATATTTCAACTCCACCCATGGTGCCCGTAAGGGTCTGGCGGATACCGCGCTGAAGACCGCAAACTCCGGTTATCTGACCCGCCGGTTGGTGGACGTGGCCCAGGACTGTGTCGTGATCGAAAGAGATTGCGGGACCGAAAATGGTGTGACGGTTCGCGAAGTGGTGGAAGGCAGCGATATTATCGCGACATTGAGCGATCGTCTGCTCGGGCGGACGGCGGCTGTTGATGTTGTCAACCCGACAACCGGCGAAGTGATTGTCGGCGGCGGCGAGATGTTCGACGAAGCAAGCTCGCTTCTTGCGGAAACCTCCGGCGTTGAGCAGGTTCTGATCCGTTCGGTTCTCACATGTGAGACCAAGGGCGGTATCTGCGGTAGCTGTTATGGCCGAGATCTTGCGCGCGGAACGCCTGTCAATATTGGCGAGGCCGTGGGTGTTATCGCTGCCCAGTCAATTGGTGAGCCGGGTACCCAGCTTACTATGCGGACGTTCCATATTGGGGGGACGGCGCAGGTGGCGGAAGTCTCCTCCATCGAAGCTTCCCATGAAGGTACGATCAAGATTGAAAACCGGAATGTTGTTGTGAACAGCAGCGGCAATCCGATTGTCATGGGCCGGAACTCGGAATTGGTTCTGGTCGACGATAACAATCGTGAAAGAGCACGTCATCGGGTTGCATATGGTACACGACTGATGGTTGACGAAGGTGCGAAGGTCAGTCAAGGAGACAAGCTTGCTCAGTGGGATCCGTTCACCACACCTGTGATCACGGAGCTTGAGGGTAAGGTTAGCTATAAAGACCTTGTCTCCGGTGTTTCCATGGCCGAGCAGGTTGACGAAGCAACGGGTATTGCTCGGAAAATTGTCGTTGACTGGAAGTCCCAGCCGAAAGGCAGCGATCTTCGCCCGCGCATTACCCTGCGTGGTGATGATGGCGAACTTCTTACTCTTCCGAGCGGTCATGAGGCCCGTTACTTCCTTCCGGTGGATGCTATTCTGTCGGTTGAAGACGGGGCGGATGTTCAGGCTGGTGACGTTCTGGCGCGTATTCCGCGTGAAGGTTCCAAGACGAAAGATATTACCGGTGGTCTGCCACGGGTGGCCGAGCTTTTCGAAGCTCGTCGTCCGAAGGACCATGCGATTATCGCCGAGGCGGATGGCTTTGTCGAATTCGGCAAGGACTACAAATCGAAACGTCGCGTGTCGATCCGTCCTGAAGAGGAAGGTGCGGAACCGGTCGAGTATCTTATTCCAAAGGGCAAGCATCTTGCGGTCAATGAGGGCGACTATGTTCGGGTCGGCGATTACCTCCTCGATGGGAATCCAGCGCCGCATGACATTCTGAAAGTTCTGGGTGTTGAGGCGCTTGCAAACTTCTTGATTAATGAAATTCAGGACGTTTATCGTCTGCAGGGCGTGAAGATCAACGATAAGCATATCGAAGTGATCTGCCGTCAAATGCTGCAGAAGATCGAGATTGAGAAGCAGGGCGAGAGCTCCTTCCTGATCGGCGAGCATATCGATCGTGAAGAATTTGAAGGGCAGAATGAGAAACTTGTCGCGGCCGGTAAAGCACCGGCAGAAGGCAGCCCGATTCTGCTCGGTATCACGAAAGCCAGCCTGCAAACAAATTCCTTCATCTCGGCCGCGTCCTTCCAGGAAACGACACGGGTTCTGACGGAAGCGTCTGTTGCCGGCAAGAAGGATACGCTGATGGGTCTCAAAGAGAACGTCATCGTTGGTCGTCTGATCCCGGCGGGTACGGGTTCCCAGATGAACCGCCTGAAAATGGTGGCAGCGAAACGCGACAAGGAAATTCAGGATAACGCCGAAGCGGCGGCGAGTAAGCTTGAGTCGGCAGGAACAGCAGAAGCCTCTGTCGCGGAATAGTGCCTAAAGAATCAGTCTTTTTGATGTGGTGAGCCACGCCATAAAGACGGAAAAAAGGGAAGCGGCGCCTCTCAACGGGCGTCGTTTTCTGTTAACCCGATACATATTTAACGATCTACCGCGGCAAAATCATATACATGATCAAGGAATCGCCCTATTTCCCTCCAAATTGAGGGTGAGGGGAGGTCTAAGTTGGCGGCATTAAGAGATTAACGAAAATGCAATCTTTTCTGCTTGACTGCATAGGGCCTCGCCCATATATTGCGCGCTCCTGACAGCAGTCGTGTACTAAATTTTCCGTGTGTCGTCAGGATTTTGAAAAAAACACACGTGTTAAGTCTCTTCGGGTGGACGCAAAAAACCTGACCGCGAGCAGAGCCGCAGCTGCACGCGGCTGTTCTGTTTGCGGCAACGCATGATAGGAAGAAGAATGCCTACTATTAATCAGCTGATTAGAAACCCCCGCAAGGCGCCGGTTTCGCGCAATAAAGTGCCCGCCATGGAGGCGTGCCCGCAGAAACGTGGTGTTTGCACGAGAGTTTATACGACAACTCCGAAAAAGCCGAACTCCGCTTTGCGTAAGGTCGCACGTGTGCGCCTGACCAATGGATTCGAAGTGACGAGCTATATTCCGGGTGAGGGTCATAACCTTCAGGAGCATTCAGTTGTTCTGATCCGTGGTGGTCGTGTAAAGGATTTGCCGGGTGTTCGTTATCATATCATTCGTGGTGTGCTGGATACGCAAGGGATTGCGGATCGTCGCCAGCGTCGCTCCAAATATGGCGCGAAGAAGCCGAAATAAGGAATTTAATATATGTCACGTCGTCACGCAGCTGAAAAACGCGAAGTTCTCCCTGACGCCAAATTTGGGGATGTTGTTCTGACCAAGTTCATGAACTCCCTCATGTTTGATGGGAAAAAATCTACCGCCGAGGGCATTGTCTATGGTGCTTTTGACGTAATTGAAAAGAAGACCGGTTCAAGCCCCGTGGAAGTTTTCCATGAAGCGCTCGACAAAGTGAAGCCGGATATCGAAGTGCGGTCCCGCCGTGTGGGTGGCGCTACGTATCAGGTGCCTGTCGAAGTTCGTTCGGAGCGCGGTCAGGCTCTTGCCATCCGTTGGTTGATCTCAAGCGCTCGCAAGCGCTCTGAGGTGACGATGGTGGATCGTCTTTCCGGGGAAATTCTTGATGCATCAAACGAACGCGGTGGTGCCGTCAAGAAACGTGAAGATACACATAAAATGGCGGAAGCGAACCGTGCGTTCGCCCATTACCGCTGGTAATTGAATTTAACGACGCAAGCTTGATCTAGGATTTCAGACATGGCACGCACAACGCCCATCGAAAGATACCGCAACATTGGGATTATGGCCCATATTGACGCGGGTAAGACGACAACCACGGAACGTATTCTGTACTACACAGGTGTGTCTCACAAAATCGGTGAGGTGCATGATGGTGCGGCGACTATGGACTGGATGGAGCAGGAGCAGGAGCGCGGTATCACGATTACGTCTGCTGCGACGACTTGTTTCTGGAAAGATTACCGTATCAACATCATTGATACTCCCGGCCATGTTGACTTCACAATTGAAGTAGAGCGGTCTTTGCGGGTGCTCGATGGTGCGGTCGCCGTATTTGATGGCGTTGCTGGTGTTGAGCCGCAGTCCGAGACTGTTTGGCGTCAGGCTGATAAGTACCGCGTGCCGCGTATGTGTTTCGTCAACAAAATGGATCGTACCGGTGCAGACTTTTACCGTTGCGTTGAAATGTTCAAGACCCGCTTGGGTGCGAAACCGCTCGTGTTGCAGCTCCCTATTGGCTCCGAAGCTGAATTCGAGGGTGTGGTTGATCTGATCAAGATGCAGGAAGTCGTCTGGACGGGTGAAGAAATGGGCGCGTCTTTCGAGTACCGCGACATTCGCCCCGAACTTGCCGATAAGGCCGCTGAGTATCACGAAGTCATGGTTGAGACGGCCATTGAGATGGATGAAGCGGTTCTTGAAGCTTATCTTGAGGGCGAGGAGCCGAGCGAGGAGACTTTGCGCGCTTGTATTCGTAAAGGTACGCTGGCCGCGACTTTCGTGCCGGTCCTGACTGGAACGGCGTTTAAGAACAAAGGTGTTCAGCCGCTCTTGGACGCTGTGATCGAATTCATGCCGTCGCCGACGGACATCGGTGGTACGCACGGTATTGACGTTAAAACCGAAGAGGATATCGAGCGTCTTCCCTCAGACGATCAGCCTTTTGCTGGTTTGGCGTTTAAGGTGATGACCGACCCCTTTGTTGGTTCTTTGACATTCGTTCGTGTTTATTCCGGTGTGCTTGAAGCGGGTACGCAAACATTGAATTCTGTCAAGAACAGCCGCGAGCGTGTTGGCCGTATGCTGCAGATGCATGCAAACAGCCGAGAAGATGTGAAAGAAGCTCGCGCTGGTGACATTGTCGCCATTGCAGGTCTGAAGGATACGACGACAGGTGATACGCTTTGCGACTCATCCAAGCCGGTCATTCTGGAGCGGATGGAGTTTCCGGAGCCTGTGATCGAGATTGCGGTTGAGCCGAAAACCAAGACCGACCAGGAAAAAATGGGTGTTGCCCTTAATCGTCTTGCTAAAGAAGATCCGTCTTTCCGGGTTTCTTCAGACATAGAAAGCGGTCAGACGATTATTAAGGGAATGGGTGAGTTGCATCTCGACATTATTGTCGATCGCATGAAGCGCGAGTTTGGTGTTGAAGCTAACATTGGTGCGCCTCAGGTGGCGTATCGTGAAAGCATTACGCGCGAAGCAGAGCTCGACTACACTCATAAGAAGCAGTCCGGTGGTTCTGGTCAGTTCGCTCGCATCAAGATTGTGGCCAAGCCAGGCGAGCCGGGCGCGGGTTTCACTTTCAGCGATACTATTACCGGTGGTTCGGTGCCGAAGGAATATATTCCAGGCGTTGAAAAAGGTATTCGCGATATTGTTGAGACCGGTGTGCTTGCAGGCTTCCCGCTCATCGATGTGGATGTCACCCTTATTGACGGTGCCTATCATGACGTCGATAGCTCGGTCATGGCCTTTGAAATTGCGGGTCGGGCGGCAATGCGTGAAATTGCCCCGAAAGCCGGCCTTCGCCTGCTGGAACCGATGATGAAGGTCGAGATTGTGACGCCGGACGAGTATATCGGTGATGTGATGGGCGACTTGAACAGTCGCCGCGGTCAGGTGACCGGAACCGAACCGCGCGGTGTCGCGCAAGTCGTTAATGCCATGGTGCCACTTGCCAACATGTTTGGCTATGTGAACAACCTGCGCTCCCAGACACAGGGTCGCGCTACCTTTTCCATGGTGTTTGATCACTATGAACCAGTGCCACAACACGTATCAGACGAAGTTCTGGCGAAGTTGGCGTAACGCAATTAGCTGAGGCAGCCGGAAATAACGGAGAGATAAAATGGCCAAAGAGAAATTTGATCGTAGTAAACCGCATGTAAACATTGGAACGATTGGTCATGTTGACCATGGTAAGACGACGCTGACGGCGGCGATTACGAAAGTTCTGGCAGAGCAGAGCGGGGGTGCTGCGTTTGCGTTTGACGAAATTGACAAGGCGCCGGAAGAGAAGGCGCGCGGTATTACGATTTCGACAGCCCATGTTGAATATGAGACGGCGAACCGTCACTATGCGCATGTGGATTGCCCGGGCCATGCTGACTATGTGAAGAACATGATCACGGGTGCGGCGCAGATGGACGGCGCTATTCTGGTTGTGTCTGCAAACGACGGCCCGATGCCCCAGACACGCGAGCATATCCTGCTGGCCCGTCAGGTTGGTGTTCCGGCGCTTGTCGTCTTCATGAACAAGGTTGACCTTGTCGATGATGAAGAGCTGATCGAACTTGTTGAAATGGAAATCCGCGAGCTTCTGTCCGAGTATGATTTCCCGGGCGACGATATTCCGATCATTGGCGGTTCTGCACTTGCCGCTCTTGAAGGCCGGGATGACGAAATCGGCAAGGAAGCGATCCTGAAGCTGATGGAAGCGGTTGACGCGTCTATCCCGCAGCCGGAACGTGAGATTGACAAGCCATTCCTGATGCCGATTGAGGATGTGTTCTCGATCTCGGGTCGTGGTACGGTTGTGACCGGTCGTGTTGAAAGCGGCATTGTGAAGGTTGGTGAGGAAATCGAGATTGTCGGCATTCGCCCGACGACGAAGACGACCTGTACGGGCGTTGAGATGTTCCGCAAGCTTCTGGATCAGGGTCAGGCTGGCGACAACGTGGGTGTTCTCCTGCGTGGTACGAAGCGTGAAGATGTTGAGCGCGGCCAGGTTCTGGCGCATCCGGGATCAATTACCCCGCATACGAAGTTCAAGGCAGAAGCCTACATCCTGACGAAGGAAGAGGGCGGCCGTCATACACCGTTCTTCACGAACTATCGTCCGCAGTTCTACTTCCGGACGACGGACGTGACGGGTGTTGTGTCTCTTCCCGATGGGACGGAGATGGTGATGCCAGGTGACAATGTGACAATGGATGTCGAGCTGATTGCTCCGATCGCCATGGATGAAGGTCTGCGCTTCGCCATTCGCGAAGGCGGCCGTACCGTCGGCGCTGGCGTCGTCGCATCCGTAACCGAATAAGTTAATTTTGACAGCCCCTTGTGGGGCTGTCTTGTTTCTCTTCTGGAGTGACCAGAGTAATGGAAAACCAAAATATCCGCATCCGCCTGAAAGCGTATGATCATCGTGTTCTCGATGCTTCGACAGGTGAAATTGTAAATACGGCCAAGCGCACGGGTGCTCAGGTTCGTGGACCTATTCCGCTGCCGACGCATATCGATAAATATACGGTCCTGCGCGGCCCGCATATTGACAAGAAGTCGCGGGAACAGTTCGAAATCCGGACCCATAAGCGGCTTTTGGATATCGTTGAGCCGACACCGCAGACGGTGGACGCACTGATGAAACTGGACCTCGCCGCAGGCGTCGATGTGTCCATCAAATTGTTGGGGTGATCGAAATGCGTAGTGGATTGATCGCAAAGAAACTGGGGATGACCCGGGTTTTCGCGGAAGACGGGACCCATATTCCGGTAACCGTTCTTGCTGTTGATAACTGTCAGGTCGTCGCTCACCGGACAACTGAGACTCATGGTTATAACGCCATGCAGCTCGGGGTTGGCAAGGCAAAGGTCAAGAACGTCAATAAGGCGTTGCGCGGCCATTTTGCCAAGGCAGAAGTTGAGCCGAAAATGAAACTGGCTGAGTTTCGTATTGAGGGTGATGGCTTCGTCGATGTTGGTGCGGAAATCACGGCGGATCATTTTGTGTCTGATCAGTTTGTTGATGTTGTGGGCACCAGTATCGGTAAAGGTTTTGCCGGAGCCATGAAGCGCCATAATTTCGGCGGCATGCGGGCCACTCATGGTGTGTCCGTATCCCATCGTGCGCATGGTTCTACTGGTCAGTGTCAGGATCCGGGCAAGGTCTTCAAGGGTAAGAAGATGGCCGGTCACATGGGTGCGGCACGGGTTACGACGCAGAATTTGAAAGTGGTCTCAACGGATAAGGATCGCGGATTGGTTCTTATCAGGGGTGCCGTTCCAGGTTCCAAAGGATCCTGGGTCTTTGTCGCGGATGCCGTGAAAAAGGCGCGTCATAGCGATGCCCCTTATCCGGCCGCATTTGTTGCAAAGGGTGGAAAGCCAGAGCCAGTTGAAGAAACAGCTCAGGCTGATACGCCTGCCGAAGAGACTGCCGCCGCCGATACGGCGACGGAAGAATAAGGGACGGCTCAGATGAAGGTAAATGTAATTAACCTCGACAACAAAAAGGCCGGTGATATTGAGCTGGCTGATGAGGTCTTTGGCTTGGCGCCGCGCGCCGACCTGCTGCAACGCATGGTTCGCTATCAGCTGGCGTCGCGCCGGTCTGGCACCCATAAGACAAAGGGTGTTGCGGAAGTTTCCGGCACCGGTCAGAAGCCGTTTAACCAGAAAGGCACTGGTCGTGCCCGTCAGGGTCAGAAGCGTAACCCGATTCAGCGCGGTGGTGGTGTAGCCCATGGCCCGGTTGTTCGCAGCCACGCCCATGACCTGCCGAAAAAGGTTCGTAAACTGGCCCTGAAGACAGCGCTTTCCGCCAAACAGGCAGAAGGAAAGCTAGTCGTCGTGGACGAGTTGAATGCCAAGGGCATCAAGACCAAGGATATGGCCGGGAAGTTCAAGGCGCTCGGTTGGGATTCGATCCTGATCGTGGATGGGGCGGAAATGGAAAAGAACTTTGCTCTTTCCACCCGCAACCTGCCGAAAGTGGACTTGCTGACGTCAAGCGGCGCTAATGTATATGACATTCTTCGCCGTGACACTCTTGTGCTGACGAAAAGCGCAGTAGAAAGCCTGGAGGCTCGACTGAAATGAACCAGGAAAATCTATATGACATCCTGCTGGGCCCGGTTGTGACTGAAAAGTCAACAATGGGATCAGAGTTTAATCAGGTGACATTCCGTGTCGCACTGGATGCGACGAAACCTCAGATCAAAGAAGCAGTTGAAAAACTCTTCGATGTCAAGGTCACGAACGTGAACACCAACCGCACCAAGGGTAAGGTTAAGCGTTTCCGGGGCCATATTGGCAAACGGTCTGATTACAAGAAGGCAATTGTGACCCTTGCTGAGGGTCAGGCCATCGATGTGACGGCGGGGATTTAGACTATGGCGTTGAAGAATTATAAACCGACAACACCTTCTCAGAGGGGATTGATCCTTGTTGATCGGTCCGACCTGCATAAGGGAAAGCCGGTCAAAGCCCTGACTGAAGGGTTGTCCGGAAATGGTGGTCGCAATAACCACGGCCGGATCACCGCGCGTCGTCGCGGTGGCGGGCATAAGCGGACTTACCGTATCGTGGATTTCAAGCGGAACAAGTTTGATGTCCCGGCAACGGTGGAACGGCTTGAGTATGACCCGAACCGGTCTGCCTTTATCGCGCTGATTCGCTACGAAGATGGCGAGCAGGCGTATATCTTGGCGCCGCAGCGAATTTCTGCGGGTGACAAGGTGATTTCTGGCAAGAATGTCGACATCAAGCCGGGCAACGCGATGCCGATGAAGAACATGCCGGTTGGTACCATCATCCATAATGTGGAGATGAAACCGGGAAAAGGTGGCCAGATGGCACGTGCCGCGGGCACCTATGTTCAACTTATCGGCAAGGATGCGGGTTACGCGCAGCTTCGTCTGGCATCCGGTGAGCAGCGTATTGTTCTCGGTGAATGTATGGCGACGGTTGGAGCGGTTTCCAATCCGGACCAGAAAAACATCAAGCTTGCGAAGGCGGGACGGTCCCGCTGGCTTGGTAAGCGCCCGTCGGTTCGTGGTGTAGCCATGAACCCGGTGGATCATCCACATGGTGGTGGTGAAGGCCGGACTTCCGGTGGTCGTCATCCGGTCTCCCCATGGGGTGTGCCGACGAAGGGTAAACGGACTCGTTCAAACAAGTCCACGGATAAAATGATCATGCGGCGCCGTCCGCTGAAGCGGAAGAAGTAGGAGCGCAAACATGGCACGTTCTGTATGGAAAGGTCCTTTTGTCGACGGCTATCTGCTGAAGAAAGCGGAAGCTGCACGCGAGAGCGGCAGAAAACAAGTAATCAAGATCTGGTCTCGCCGGTCGACAATTCTCCCGCAGTTCGTGGGGCTTACCTTTGGCGTTTATAATGGCCAGAAGTTTGTACCGGTTCTGGTGGATGAAGACATGGTGGGTCACAAGTTTGGGGAATTTTCTCCCTCACGGACATATTACGGCCATGCGGCTGATAAAAAGGCTCGGAGAAATTAATCATGGGTAAAGCGTCACTCACGCGGCAACTTAAAGACACGGAAGCGCGCGCCGTTGGCAATCGCATTCGCGTAAGCCCACAGAAAATGAACCTGGTGGCTAGCCTCATTCGTGGAAAATCTGCTGAAGCGGCATTGACCGAACTCAGTTTTTCCAAACGCGGGATTGCACCGGATGTACGCAAAGTGTTGCAGTCCGCAATTGCGAACGCGGAAAACAACCATCAGCTGGACGTAGATCAGCTCTATGTTTCCGAAGCCTATGTGAGCAAGTCCCTGGTGATGAAGCGCATGCGGCCACGGGGACGGGGGCGTTCAAGCCCGATCCTGAAACCTTTCAGCAATATCACGATTATTGTTCGTGAGCGCGAGGAGCAAGAGTAATGGGTCAAAAAGTAAATCCAATTGGCCTTCGGGTCGGTATCAACCGGACTTGGGATTCACGCTGGTACGCCAAAGATAACTACGCCAAGCTGTTGCATGAAGATGTGCGCATTCGCGAATATCTGGAAAAGCAGCTGGAGCAGGCGGGCATCAGTAAGATCGTGATTGAACGTCCGGCCAAGAAGGCCCGGATCACAATCTATTCGGCGCGCCCGGGTGTCATCATTGGTAAGAAGGGCGCAGATATTGAAAAGCTTCGTTCCGCAATTGCCAAAATGACGAGCTCTGAAGTGCATTTGAATATCGTCGAAGTCCGCAAGCCGGAAATTGATGCGAAGTTGGTTGCTGAGAATATTGGTCAGCAGTTGGCGCGTCGTGTTTCCTATCGTCGGGCGATGAAGCGGGCGGTTCAGTCGGCTCTGCGTCTTGGCGCGGAAGGTATCCGGATCAACTGTGCCGGTCGCTTGGGCGGCGCGGAAATTGCGCGAACGGAATGGTATCGCGAAGGTCGTGTACCACTGCATACACTGCGCGCGAATATTGATTATGGAACCGCTTCGTCCTTGACGACTTATGGGATCATTGGGATCAAGGTCTGGATCTACAAAGGTGAGATTCTGGAGCATGATCCGATGGCTCAGGACAAGATTGCGGAAAAACAACAGGCTGGTGGCCGTCCTGCGGGTCGTCCCGGCTCCCGTCGGAATTAAGTAAAGGGGTGATGTCATGCTTCAACCGAAGCGCACAAAATTTCGTAAAGCGCATAAAGGGCGCTTGAAGGGAGTAGCAACTTCAGGTACAACGCTGAACTTCGGCGCATATGGCCTGAAAGCTGTTGAGCCCGGACGTATTACCGCACGGCAGATCGAGGCGACTCGACGTGCAGTAACACGCCATATCAAGCGAGCTGGACGTGTCTGGATCCGTATCTTCCCGGATGTGCCCGTATCCAAAAAACCCACCGAAGTCCGGATGGGTAAGGGTAAGGGTTCACCGGAATATTGGATGGTCCGCATTCAGCCCGGAAAAGTAATGTTTGAACTTGACGGTGTTCCACTCGAAATCGCCCGTGAGGCGTTCGAGAGGGGAGCGGCTAAATTGCCGATCAAAACCCGTTTCGTGACCCGCATTGGTGAAGGAAATTGACCATGAAAGCACAGGATTTACTGGGCAAAACGGCTGATGAACTTAAATCAGAACTGCTTCAACTGAAGAAGGAGCAGTTCAATTTACGCTTCCAGCAAGCCAGTGGACAATTGGAGAATACGGCGCGCCAACGCCAGGTGCGGCGGGATATCGCCCGCATTAAAACGGTGATGTCAGCTAGCGCTGCGTCTTAGGAGAGAAAACGATGCCAAAGCGTATCCTGCAAGGAACAGTTGTCAGCGACAAGAATGATCAAACCGTCGTTGTTAAAGTCGATCGTCAAGTGATGCATCGGCTATATAAGAAGTACATAGGCCAGTCGAAAAAGTACCACGCCCATGACGCGAAAAACCAGTTTAAGACAGGGGATACAGTCCGTATTCAGGAATGTGCTCCCTACTCGAAACTGAAGCGTTGGGAAGTTCTTTAAACGTCGCTTAAGTAAACAGTGTTGATACCAAACGAAGGTAAACGACTATGATTCAGATGCAAACCAACCTGGAGGTCGCCGACAACTCCGGCGCAAGGCAGGTGCAGTGCATTAAAGTTTTGGGTGGTTCAAAACGGAAAACTGCTTCTATCGGGGACGTGATTGTTGTCTCCGTGAAGGAGGCGATTCCGCGCGGCCGCGTCAAAAAAGGTGACGTTCAGAGAGCTGTCATCGTGCGCACAAAAAAGGAAATTCGCCGGACCGATGGAACGGCAATTCGCTTTGATAGCAACGCAGCCGTGCTGATCAACAAGCAGGGTGAACCGGTTGGGACCCGTATTTTCGGCCCGGTTACGCGTGAGCTCAGAAGCAAGAATTACATGAAGATTATTTCCCTCGCGCCGGAGGTTCTCTAATGGCTGAAAAATTCGCAGTGAAAAAGGGCGACAAGGTCGTTGTGCTCACAGGCAAGGATAAGGGCCGTACAGGCGAGGTGCTGAGCGTTCGTCGCAAAGACCGGCGCGTATTCGTGTCCGGTATCAATATGGTGAAACGCCATACGAAACCGAGCCAGGCAGACCAGGGTGGCATTGTCGAAAAAGAAGCGGCAATCCATATCTCGAATATCGCATTGCAGGATCCGAAGGATGGCAAGGCGACCCGTGTTGGTTACAAAAATCTTGATGACGGCCGGAAAGTTCGCTTCGCCAAGCGCTCCGGTGAAGTCATCGATATATAGAGGGCAGTTCGATGACGACGCCAAGACTTAAAACATTATATAACGAGGAACTGCGGAAGCAGCTTCAGGGCAAATTTTCTTACGCCAACGAGATGCAGATTCCAAAGCTGGAAAAAATTGTCATCAATGTTGGGTGCGGGGAAGCGGTCGCCGATTCGAAAAAGATCAAATCGGTTGAGAGCGAGCTTGCAAAGATTTCCGGTCAGAAGCCGGTTGTCACTACTGCCAAGAAATCCGTTGCTACCTTCAAATTACGTGAAGGAATGCCAATCGGAGCAAAAGTAACGCTGCGCAAGAGCCAGATGTATGAGTTTCTTGACCGGCTGATTAATATCGCACTCCCGCGTGTTCGGGATTTCCGCGGTGTGTCTGAGAAAAGTTTCGACGGCCGGGGCAACTATGCCATGGGCCTGAAGGAACAAATTGTTTTCCCGGAAATTCATTACGATGATGTAACGGACGTACGGGGAATGGATATCGTAATCTGCACGACTGCCAAAACCGACGAAGAGGCTCGTGAGCTTCTGAGTGGTTTCAGCATGCCGTTCAAGATTAATTGATCCTAGGAGTTAATTAAAATGGCTAAGAAAAGTGCTGTCGAAAAAAACCAGAAGCGCCGCCGTTTGGTTGAAAAATTTGAGACCAAACGTGCTGAGCTGAAGGCGATGAGCAAGAATGAAGAGCTGCCGCAGGAAGAGCGTTTTGCGGCGCGTTTGAAATTGGCAGAACTGCCGCGGAATTCGTCCAAGACACGTGTTCGCAATCGCTGCGAACTCACCGGTCGTCCGCGCGGTGTTTACCGTAAATTGAAACTATCCCGTATTGGCCTGCGCGACATGGCGTCCAATGGCCAAATTCCGGGCATGGTTAAATCGAGCTGGTAGGGAGATACAGAAATGTCATTAAGTGATCCCCTCGGCGATATGCTGACCCGTATTCGCAACGGTCAGCGAGCCATGAAAAGTTCAGTTAAGAGCCCGTCTTCAAAATTGCGCCTGAATGTGCTTGAAGCGTTGAAGCGTGAAGGCTTCATTCGCGGATATGACGTGGCTGAGCCTGAAAAGGGCAAGCCTGAAGTCACCATTGAACTGAAATATTATCAGGGCAAGGGCGTGATTGAACATGTCAGCCGTATTTCAAAGCCTGGTCGCCGTGTTTATAGTGGCGTGAAGGATTTGCCGACCATACGTAATGGTCTGGGCGTTGCCATTCTATCCACCCCGAGCGGTGTTTTGTCAGACAATGAGGCACGCGATGCCCATGTCGGTGGCGAAGTACTGTGTAAGTTGTACTAGGAGCTATTATGTCTCGAATTGGAAAACATCCGGTGACAATCCCTTCTGGTGTGGATGTCCAGCTCTCCGGTAGCGATGTGACCGTCAAGGGTAGCAAGGGCGTGTTGAGCATGACCTTTGTCGATGACGTCGTCGTGAGCCGTGAAGATGACCAAATAACGGTTAAGCCTCGTACGAATAATATTCGGGGCCGTCAGATGTGGGGGCTGCAGCGTACATTGCTGAGCAACCTCGTTGAAGGCGTCTCGAACGGCTTTACCAAAACACTGGAAGTTGTCGGCGTTGGTTACCGTGCGGCGGTACAGGGAAAGACATTGAAGTTGAACCTCGGGTTCAGCCACGACGTTGACTTCCCGATCCCGGAAGGTATTGAGATTAAATGCCCCCAGCCGACGGTGATTGAAATCTCCGGTGCTGACAAGCAGCAGGTTGGTCAGGTTGCGGCGGTTATCCGGTCTTACCGGAAGCCAGAGCCTTACAAGGGCAAGGGTGTCAAATATGCGGACGAGTATATCTTCCGCAAAGAAGGCAAGAAGAAGTAGGAACCGATTATGGCAAACTCAAAAGAATTGTTCGACCGCCGTCGGCGGAGAAATCGGACCCAGCTTCGCAAGGTGTCTTCTGGTCGTCCGCGGCTGTCTGTACACCGTACGCTTCAGCAGATTTATGTTCAGGTCATTGACGATGCCGCAGGCAAGACAATCGCGTCTGCCTCCAGCCTTGAAAAAGACCTGCGCAGCAAGCTGAAAGGCGGTAACAAGGAAGCTGCAGCGGCAATTGGCAAGCTGATTGCCGAGCGGGCCATCAAGGCCGGCGTCAAGGAAGTCGCGTTTGATCGCGGCGGATACAAATATCATGGCCGGGTCAAAGCCCTTGCCGACGCTGCCCGTGAGGGCGGCCTGTCCTTCTAGGGGAATTGACGATGTTGAGACCTGATCAAAACGAAAAAGGCGATTCAGAATTCGTCGACAAGCTGGTTTACATTAACCGTGTGGCCAAAGTTGTAAAAGGTGGCCGTCGTTTCGGTTTTGCGGCTTTGGTTGTTGCTGGTGACCAGAAAGGCCGCGTTGGCTATGGTCACGGTAAAGCCCGTGAGGTCCCGGAAGCCATTCGTAAGGCAACGGAAGCTGCAAAGCGCAACATGGTGCGTGTACCGCTTCGTGAAGGCCGGACACTGCATCACGATGTCCAGGGTCGCTTCGGCGCGGGCCGTGTGGTTCTTCGCTCAGCTCCGGCTGGTACCGGTATTATCGCAGGCGGTCCAATGCGTGCCGTTTTCGAAACACTGGGCGTACAGGATGTAGTGACGAAGTCTATCGGAACTTCCAACCCCTACAACATGGTCAAAGCAACATTCGAAGCCTTGAAGGCGATGAACTCCCCGAGAATGATTGCGGCAAAACGCGGCAAGAAAGTCTCTGAGGTGGTAGGTCGCCGTGGTGCCGATGCAGCAAAGGAAAAGGTCGATGGCTAAATCAACGATCAAAGTTACCCAGACGGGCAGCCCGATCGGTCGCCCAAAGAACCAGCGGGCAACGCTGGTTGGTATGGGGCTGAATAAAATGCACCGGACGGTGGAACTCGAAGACACCGACGCCGTTCGCGGCATGATCCGCAAGGTGAATCATCTGGTACAGGTGGAAGAGTCCAAATAGGACTCCGCCGGTCTGATTTAAGGAATATTGAACATGCGTTTAAATCAATTAGCCGACAACAAAGGCAGCACCAAGAATCGGATGCGTGTTGGTCGGGGTATCGGTTCCGGCAAGGGAAAAACCTCCGGATCCGGCCAGAAGGGTCAGAAATCACGTTCCGGCGTCGCCATCAAGGGATTTGAAGGCGGTCAGATGTCGATCTATCGTCGTCTGCCGAAGCGCGGCTTCAAGAACATTTTCAGCAAGAACTTCGCTGTGGCGAACATCGGCCGGGTACAGGCTGCGATTGACGCGGGTAAGCTCGACCCAAAGGCAACGATTACGGCGGAACTGCTGCAGCAGGCAGGTGTTGTCGGTAAAATCGGTGATGGCGTTCGTCTGCTTGCAAAGGGTGAGCTCAAAACCAAAGTGAATTTCGAGGTTGCCGGCGCATCTAAATCTGCACTGGAAGCAGTCGAGAAGGCCGGGGGTAAAGTCACCCTTCTGACGCCAGCCCCGGCAAAAAGCGAGTAAATACATCGGCGGGGCGGTTTGAATCCGTACCTTCGGGAGAAATATTAAATGGCGTCAGCAGCAGAGCAAATGGCTTCTTCCATGAGTTTCGGTGCCTTTTCGAAGGCAACGGAACTCAAGAAGCGTTTATGGTTCACGCTCTTTGCCCTGATCGTTTACCGGATCGGGACATATATACCGATCCCGGGTGTCGATCCGACAATTCTGGCTGACGTTTTCGCACAGAATTCCGGGGGTATCCTCGGAATGTTTGACGTTTTTGCGGGTGGCGCGCTCGGTCGTATGACGATTTTCGCCCTCAATATCATGCCTTATATCTCGGCGTCGATTATCATGCAGTTGATGACCTCGATCTCGCCGCAGATGGCCCAACTCAAGAAAGAGGGCGAGGCCGGGCGTAAGAAGATCAACCAGTATACCCGCTACGGTACAGTTCTACTGGCCGCGTTGCAGGGTTATGGTATTGCCGCCGGTATTGAAGGCCTGACCCTTTCAAACGGGCAGTCTGCCGTGATTGACCCTGGCATGCAGTTCCGCCTGTTTACAGTGGTGACGTTGGTTGCAGGTACTGTCTTCCTGATGTGGCTGGGTGAGCAGATAACCGCGCGTGGCGTTGGTAATGGTATTTCGTTGATCATTTTTGCCGGTATTGTCGCAGAATTGCCAAGTGCGCTTGTCGGCACACTGGAATTGGGTCGTACAGGGGCTCTCTCTACTTTCGTTATCTTGCTGCTGTTGGTTATGGCAGTAGCCGTCATTGCTTTCATTGTCTTTATGGAGCGGGCGCAGCGCCGGATTTTGATTCAGTATCCAAAGCGACAGCGCGGTAACAAGACCTATGGTGGCCAGAATTCACATTTACCGCTCAAGCTGAACACGGCTGGCGTTATTCCGCCGATCTTTGCCTCTTCACTGTTGCTGATGCCGACGACGGTCGCAAGTTTCAGCGCAGGTTCAGGTCCGGACTGGCTGAACAGCCTGACAGCGATGCTGGGTCATGGGCAGCCGATTTATCTGATGCTCTATATTGCGGGTATCGTCTTCTTTTGCTTTTTCTATACGGCAGTTGTCTTCAATCCGGATGACACAGCTGATAACCTGAAGAAGCATGGCGGCTTCGTACCGGGCATTCGCCCCGGAAAACGGACGTCGGAGTATCTCGATTATGTCCTGACACGATTGACGGTTGTTGGCGCGGCGTATCTTTCTTTGGTCTGTATTTTACCGGAAATTCTCGTCTCTCAATGGGCGGTTCCTTTTTACTTCGGCGGAACATCCCTCCTGATCGTAGTGTCGGTCACCATGGATACGGTGGCGCAAATCCAAAGCCACCTTGTTGCCCATCAATATGAAGGGCTGATCAAAAAATCAAAGCTGGGGGGACGGCGTAGATGATTTTGATTCTTCTGGGACCGCCAGGCGCGGGGAAGGGAACTCAGGCACAGCGGTTGCAAGACAAGCATGGCCTGGTGCAGCTCTCAACTGGAGATATGTTGCGCGCAGCCGTAGCGGCAGGCACAGAAGTTGGCAAGAAAGCCAAGACTGTGATGGATCGAGGAGAACTTGTCTCCGACGACATAATGACGGGTATCATCTCTGATCGACTGGATCAGCCCGACTGTAAAAACGGCGTTATTCTTGATGGCTTCCCGCGCACCGAAGCGCAAGCGGAAGCGCTGGATGCGATGCTTGCGGAAAAGGGCCTCAAGCTTGATGCCGTTATCGAGATGAAAACCGACGACGATATACTGGTTGAGCGGATTACGGGTCGCTATACTTGCGCAAAATGCGGTGCGGGCTACCACGATATATTCCTGAAACCGAAGGTCGAAGGTGTTTGCGATAAATGCGGCGGGACAGAGTTTAGCCGACGTAGTGATGATAATGCCGAGACAGTGAAGTCACGGCTTAAGGCCTATCACGACCAGACGGCGCCTTTGCTTCCGTACTACCGGAGTAAAGATATCCTGAAGCAAGTTGATGGCATGGCCGGGATTGACGAAGTGACAGCAGAAATGGAAGCCGCTTTACAGGCAATCTAAACTGTTGACTAGGTAACACAAAATTATATAATCGCGCGCTTCTCAGGAGGCGCTTGAGATAACCGGGTCAGGACGACCCGTTTTGGTGATGAGGAGAAACTAGCGTGGCTCGTATTGCTGGTGTAAATATTCCGACGAATAAGCGGGTATTGATTGCACTGACCTATATTCATGGAATTGGCCCGGCAAAGGCCAAGGAAATTTGCGAGGCTGTCGGCCTCGCTCCGGAAATTCGCGTCAATGCGTTGAGCGATTCCGAAGTGGTGAAAATCCGCGAAACCATCGACGGCGATCATATCGTTGAAGGTGATTTGCGCCGTCAAACCTCAATGAATATCAAGCGTCTGATGGACCTTGGTTGTTACCGTGGCCTGCGCCATCGTCGTGGCCTGCCTGTCCGTGGTCAGCGTACCCATACCAACGCCCGCACCCGCAAGGGTCCGGCCAAAGCTATCGCTGGGAAGAAGAAGTAATATGGCACGTGAAAAAACACGCGTTAAACGCCGCGAACGTAAAAACATTATTTCAGGTGTCGCACATGTAAGCGCGTCCTTTAATAATACAAAGATTATGATTACCGATGCACAGGGCAACGCAATTGCCTGGTCGTCCGCTGGTTCGCAGGGCTTCAAGGGATCGCGTAAATCCACACCGTTCGCCGCGCAGATCGCAGCGGAGGACGCGGGCAAAAAAGCCATGGACCATGGTATGAAAACTCTTGAAGTTGAAGTCAAGGGACCGGGTTCCGGGCGCGAATCGGCTTTGCGTGCATTGCAGTCTGTAGGGTTCAATATCACGTCAATTCGTGATGTGTCGCCCATTCCGCACAATGGATGCCGTCCGCCAAAACGCCGCCGCGTTTAACGGATTACTACATATCGATACGGGCTTTTGGCCTGTATTGCTATTTGTCTAGACGTCGCAGGTCCAAGGTGGGCCTGCAAAACTATGAGGTCATTACCGTGATTCAGCAAAACTGGAAAGATCTGATCCAGGCGAACCTCTCAGTAGAGCCGGGTGAGCAGAGCGATCGGGAAGCCACGATTATTGCGGAACCTTTGGAAAGAGGGTTCGGTTTGACATTGGGCAACGCACTTCGTCGCGTTCTTTTGTCGAGCCTACAGGGCGCCGCCATTACGTCCATTCAAATCGATAATGTTTTGCATGAATTCTCCTCGATCGCCGGTGTGCGCGAGGATGTAACGGATATCGTTCTGAACCTGAAGACGCTGGCAATCCGGGCGCATTCGGACGGACCGAAGCGTATGGTACTGAAAGCTTCAGGTCCATGTGAAGTCACATCCGGCATGATTGAAACCGGACCGGACATCGAGATTATGGACCATGACCAGGTTCTAATGACCCTGGATGACGGTGCGTCAATCTCCATGGAGATGAATGTCGATACCGGCAAGGGCTATGTTCCTGGCG
The DNA here is from genome assembly GCF_020731145.1 of Sneathiella sp. HT1-7. Lineage (GTDB taxonomy): Bacteria > Pseudomonadota > Alphaproteobacteria > Sneathiellales > Sneathiellaceae > Sneathiella. The sequence goes on from NZ_JAJFZN010000002.1 coordinate 464,677, forward strand.
TCAACAACCATCCGGAAGATGCTCCGATCGGTTTGATTCCGATGGACAGCCTCTATAGTCCGGTTCGCAAGGTTACTTACAAAGTTGAAGCCGCCCGTGAAGGGCAGGTGCTCGATTATGACAAACTGACTCTGAAAGTGGAAACAAACGGTACGGTTTCACCGGAAGATGCTGTGGCTTTCGCCGCACGCATCCTGCAAGAGCAGTTCCAACTCTTCGTGAATTTCGATGAGCCAGAAGAAGTTGTCGTCAAGGAAGAGAGCCAGGAGCCTGAATTCAACAGGAACCTGCTTCGCAAGGTGGACGAGCTTGAACTCTCCGTTCGCTCGGCAAACTGCCTGAAGAACGATAACATTGTGTATATCGGCGATCTTATTCAGAAGACCGAAGCGGAAATGCTGCGGACGCCGAACTTCGGCCGTAAGAGCTTGAACGAGATCAAGGAAGTTCTGGCGCAAATGGGTCTGCATCTTGGCATGGAAGTGCCGAACTGGCCGCCGGAAAACATTGAAGATATGGCCAAACGGCTGGAAGAACCTTTTTAGAACAGCAACACTCGCTGTGGAGTAAGAAAAATGCGGCATCGTAAATCTGGGCGCAAGCTCAATAGAACATCCTCTCATCGCAAGGCGATGTTTGCCAATATGGCGGCATCCCTGATCAAGCATGAGCAAATTCAGACGACCTTGCCAAAGGCGAAGGATCTGCGGCCTATCGTTGAAAAGCTTATTACGCTTGGCAAACGCGGCGATCTTCATGCACGTCGGCAAGCTCTGGCCGAATTGCATGAGAAATCTGCAGTCGATAAGCTGTTTTCCACGCTGAGTGAACGTTATGCAGAACGCAGCGGTGGTTATACACGCGTCCTGAAAGCGGGTTTTCGCACAGGGGATGCCGCGCCGATGGGTGTTATAGAACTGGTTGATCGTGACGTGGAAGCAAAGGGTCAGGATTCCGGCCCGGATCAGAACGCTGTCGACGAAGAAGAATTAGAGGCGGAAGCCGTAGCCTAAAACAGCCCGCACGTAGAAAAGGAAAAGGCAGTCCCCGGGGCTGCCTTTTTTTTCGCCCTGATCGCTGCCAAGCTGACAACAGCTTGAAAAACGCGTTAGTATGGGCATTTATACGAAGACATATTGAAATTCTCATGGAACCGGTTTTTACAGGCATGAAAAGATATATCCGGCAGATTGCATCCGGCATTTTTCTATTGGTTTTTGTTGGGTTCAATGCCCCAGTGCAGGCTGAGGATGCGGTCCCGCAAAGCCAAGCACAGATTATGTTGTCCTTTGCTCCGTTGGTGAAGAAGGCGGTGCCGGCGGTTGTCAATATCTTCACCAAGACGCGTGTAACCCAGACCAGGCCGAGCTTGTTCGATGATCCTTTCTTCAAACGGTTCTTTGGTGACAATTTTGGCCCACAGCGAAAGCGCCAGCAAATCCAGAATTCATTGGGTTCCGGTGTGCTGGTGGATAGTGAGGGGGTTATTGTAACCAATTATCATGTTGTCAGTGGTGCCGATGAAATCACCGTGGCGCTTTCCGATCGTCGTGAGTTTGATGCCCGCCTGATTGTTTCGGATGAGCGGACGGACCTTGCGATCCTGAAAATTGATGTGGAGGGAGAGAGGCTTCCTTTTCTGGAATTTTCCGATTCTGACACTCTTGAGATCGGCGATCTTGTCATCGCCATTGGTAACCCTTTCGGCGTCGGCCAAACTGTAACGAGCGGCATTATTTCCGCGCTCGACAGAAGCGCGGGAGTTGCCAATGATATTCAGTCTTTTATCCAGACAGATGCCGCCATCAACCCCGGTAATTCCGGCGGTGCACTCCTGACCATGGATGGGAAAATCGCGGGCATTAATTCGGCAATTTTCAGTAAGAGCGGTGGTTCCCTCGGCATCGGGTTTGCCATCCCCGCCAATCTGGTGAAAGCCGTTCTTATCAACGGTCTTGAAACTGGGAAGGTCGTGCGTCCCTGGCTCGGCGCGAGCGGGCAGGAGATTACCGGCGACGTCGCCGATGGTCTTGGCCTTGAAAAGCCGGGCGGAGTGCTGATTAACCGTGTCCATCCTTATGGTGCTGCCTATCAGGCGGGTCTCCGGGTGGGAGACGTTATCGTCTCCATCGATGACAAGGAAATTCTCGGTCCAGAAACGCTTACCTTTCGGGTTGCGTCCAGTGTTATCGGCAAGATTGCGCGGCTCGCTGTTTATCGGGATGGGAAGCGGATGACGCTGGAGATGAACCTGCAGCCCGCACCGGAAATCCCACCGCGCAGTATAGAAACATTGACCGGTCGCCACCCTTTGTCAGGATCAGTGGTGGGAAATTTGTCGCCGGCCTATGCGCTGGAGCTGGGTCTCTCCGCTTTCTCGGAAGGCGTTGTTGTTGCCGCAACGACGAAGGGAAGTGTTGCGGAACGATATGGTTTGCGGCCAAGGGATATTCTGTTCCGGGTCAACGGGGAAAAAATCACGGATATCGAACAGGCAAAACGCGTGCTAGAATCCGCCCAAGGAAGTTGGCAGATTGCGATTCGCCGGAACGGGCGAACATTGTCTTTCAAGGTTAGTTTATGACCAGCCTGTTTGATGCGGGTCTGCCCGACGATGTGTCCCATCGGCCGCTGGCGGACCGGTTGCGCCCCTCCCGTCTTGAGGAGGTGGTGGGGCAGGACCATCTTTTGAAAAAGGACGCGCCGCTCAAACGTATGCTGGATGCTGGTTGGCTCGCGTCGATTGTCTTCTGGGGTCCGCCGGGATCGGGCAAGACGACAATCGCACGGCTGCTCGCCAAGGAAGTGGATATGCATTTTGAGCAGATTTCCGCCGTCTTTTCCGGTGTGGCGGATTTGCGCAAAGCTTTCGAGGCGGCAAAGATGCGGCGACAGGATGGCAAAAGAACTCTTCTGTTCGTCGATGAAATTCATCGCTTCAATCGCTCCCAGCAGGATGGCTTTCTGCCCTATGTGGAGGATGGCACGATCACGCTGGTGGGCGCGACCACGGAAAATCCGTCGTTCGAGTTGAATGGCGCCTTGCTCTCACGCTGTCAGGTGTTGGTCCTTAATCGCCATGACGAGGATTCTCTTCGTGTCCTGATGGAACGGGCGGAGGAACTGGAAGGTCGGCCCATCCCGCTTGATGAGGCGGCGAAGACGGCACTCCTGCAGCTTGCAGATGGGGACGGACGGTTTTTCTTGAATATGGTTGAGGCTGTTTTTCATTCAGGCGAGGAGATGCTCGACACTGAGGCGCTATCTCAGGTTATTTCCAAACGCGCACCAGCTTATGACAAGGACCGTGACGGTCATTATAACCTGATCAGTGCACTTCATAAATCCTTGCGCGGCTCCGACGTGGATGCGGCGCTCTATTGGTTCTCGCGTATGATGGATGGCGGGGAGGATCCGCTTTATCTCGCGCGGCGACTCGTTCGGTTCGCGATAGAGGATATTGGCATGGCGGATCCCAACGCGTTAGTGCAGGCTAATGCCGCAAAGGACGCCTATCAATTCCTCGGCTCACCGGAGGGCGATCTCGCGATTGCGCAATCGGTGATCTATCTCGCCACGGCGCCGAAATCCAACGCCGCCTATCGTGCCTTTAGTCAATCCAAGAAGGCGGCACGCAAGCATGGTTCCCACATGCCGCCCAAACATATCCTGAACGCGCCGACGGGAATGATGAAGGATCTGGGCTATGGAAAAGACTACGCCTATGATCATGATGCGGAAGATGGATTTTCGGGGCAGAGCTATTTTCCCGATGAAATGAAGCGCGAGCAGTATTATTCTCCGGTTGAGCGCGGGTTCGAGCGCGACATAAAGAAGCGCCTTGAATATTGGGCGAGACTGAGGGCGGAGAAGCAGGCCGGAAAGACAAAAAAATGAATATGTTCCTATCAGTGGCAATCGGCGGCGCGTTGGGTGCCTGCGCGCGTTACGGCGTCGCACAAATCATGCTGCGACAGCTAGGGCCGGGCTACCCTTATGGAACCTTACTTGTGAATATCGTCGGCTCTTTCCTGATGGGGGTGTTGATCGAACTGATTGCGCTGCGCTGGTCTCCCTCTCCGGAAATGCGCGTTTTGCTGGTGACAGGCTTTCTGGGCGGCTTTACGACTTTTTCTGCTTTCTCTCTCGACGTTGCGTTGATGGTGGAGAAGGGGGAGACACTCTCGGCGGTGAGTTATGTTTTAATGTCAGTTTTTCTATCTATTGCCGGGCTGTTCGCCGGGCTTCATTTAATGCGGGCGGTATTGTAATGAGCCGGGTTCAACATCTTATCGTGAGCGAGGACGAAGCGGATCAACGGCTCGATCGTTGGTTCAAGGCACATTTTCCGGGCCTTACCCACGGGCAACTCGAAAAATTTCTTCGTAAGGGGGATATCCGGGTCGACAAGAAAAGATCAAAGGCGAATGATCGTCTTGAGGCAGGGCAGACAGTACGGGTACCGCCTCTGGCGGATGATGTCTACAAACCGGTGCAAGCAAGAGGCCCGCGCGTGACGCAAGCCGAGAAACTCTCCGATAGGGATATCGCCGACATCCGGCAGATGGTCCTGCATATGGATGATGCCGTGATTGTCCTCAACAAGCCGGCCGGTCTTCCGGTTCAGGGCGGTAGTGGTCAGAACCGCCATATCGACGGTCTGCTGGAAGGGTTGCGGTTTGACTATCCGGAAAAGCCACGTCTCGTACATCGTCTGGACAAAGATACATCTGGCGTCCTCGTGCTGGGCCGGACAAGGCAGGCGGCAAAGCATCTGGCGGAAGCATTCAAACGCCGCACAACGCGCAAGATTTACTGGGCCCTGCTTGTCGGTGTGCCAAAACCGCATGAAGGAACAATCAGCTATAACCTTGCCAAAATTGTTACCTCTAACGGAGAGAAGGTCGTTGTCGATCGGGAAGGGCAGACGGCAGTCACGGATTATTCCGTTGTTGAGGTCGCTGCACAAAAGGCCTGTTGGGTCGCCTTCAAGCCACTCACCGGACGCACGCATCAGCTTCGTGTTCATGCGGTGGGGCTGGGCACGCCGATCGTTGGCGACGGCAAATATGGCGGCACGGAAGCTTTCCTGGACGGGATTGTCAGCAAGAAAATGCATCTGCATGCGCGGGAGATAACGATCTCGCATCCTGATGGGGGGGATGTCACGGTATCTGCGCCGCTGGATCGACATATGGCCGAGAGCTGGAAGCTGTTCGGTTTTCAGGAAAATGACTATGAAGATCCGTTCCTGGATATCGAGTTTTAGGCTCATGGGCACGGATTTTGCCGCTTTTGGCTTGACTAATGGCTTGGAATGACTAGATTTTCACGCATGATGAATTCGAACCGACTACTGAGCCTACGACTTATTGGCCCGGCACTCTGAACTTGGTGCCGGAGCGAAAGCTGTCCTATTCTCAAAATTGTCGGATAAACGAATGTGTGTAATGAAGACCTCTGGGTCGACCATCTCTGAAAATTTAAACGGTTCATGGCGGGAAGAGTGTCTTCACTCCTCCGGGGGGCTCTCTCGACTTCCAGGCGGTCGTTCGGATACGCGCGGCGTCCGGGGACCGTATGCAGGCTGCATTGAACTGAGTATATGAGAAACAAGGGGCGCATGGCGTCCAATCGAGACAAGAGGAATTCTAAAAATGACATTCACACCCGGCGACAAATATAAGGCATTCGAGCCGATTAATATTCCAGATCGACAATGGCCAACCAAGGTGATTGATAAGGCGCCGATTTGGTGCAGCGTGGATTTGCGCGACGGTAACCAGGCGCTGATTGAACCCATGGGGCATGAGCGTAAACTCCGCATGTTCCGCCATCTGGTGGAGCTTGGCTTCAAGGAAATCGAGGTCGGCTTCCCCTCTGCTTCCCAGACGGATTTCGATTTTGTCCGCTTCCTGATCGACGAAGGGGAAATTCCCGATGATGTGAAAATTCAGGTGCTGACCCAGGCACGTGAAGAGCTGATCCGCCGCACTTTCGAAAGTATCAAAGGTGCCAAGCAGGCGATTGTGCATCTGTATAACTCAACCTCTACCTTGCAGCGCCGGGTGGTGTTCGATCTCGATAAGGTTGGCATCAAGCAAATCGCAATCGAAGGTGCGAAACTGGTTCGACAGCTTGCCGATGAAATGCCGGAAACCTTGGTGCAGATGGAATATTCTCCGGAAAGCTTTACCCAGACGGAACTCGACTATGCCTGCGAAGTGTGCTCGGTCGTCATGGATATCTGGAAGCCGACGGTCGACAACAAGATTATCATCAACCTGCCTGCGACTGTCGAAGTTGCGAGCGCTAATGTCTATGCGGACCAGATTGAATGGATGCACCGCAATCTGCCTGATCGGGACAAGGTCCTGTTGAGCCTGCATCCGCATAATGACCGGGGCACCGGTGTTGCTGCCGCTGAATTTGGCATCATGGCAGGCGCCGACCGGGTGGAAGGCACCCTGTTTGGCAATGGCGAGCGCACCGGCAATGTCGATGTGGTGAATATCGCCATGAATATGTACACGCAGGGCGTTGATCCCGAGCTCGATTTCAGTGACATTAATGAGGTTGTCCGCACCGTCGAATATTGTAACCAACTGCCGGTCCATCCGCGTCATCCTTATGGCGGCGATCTGGTTTTTACGGCCTTCTCCGGATCGCATCAGGACGCGATCAAGAAGGGCTTCGGCGCGATGAAAAAATCAAACGATCCACTTTGGGCGATCCCTTATCTGCCGATTGATCCCGCCGACCTTGGTCGTAACTATGACGCGGTGATCCGGGTCAACAGCCAATCGGGCAAGGGCGGTGTGGCCTATCTGCTGGAGGAAGACTATGGGATTGAACTTCCGCGTCTGTTACAGGTTGAACTCAGCAAGGTGGTGCAGGGCGTGACCGATGAGACAGGGAAGGAGCTTTCCTCTGCGACGATCTTTGAAATTTTCGAAAATGAGTATCTCAACGCTAAGGGTGATATTGAATTTGTCGATCATCAGACGACAGTGGATACCCACGCATCCGAGCGGCGCAAACTGATCGCGACCATCCGCGAGAAGGGTAAGGAACGCACGGTCGAGGGTATTGGGACCGGTCCGATAGATGCCTATATGTCGGCCCTTAAGGACTCTTATGGCTTTGACCTCAAGGTCAATGATTATCGCGAGCATACAACCGGGTTTGGTTCTGACGCGGTGGCGGTGGCCTATGTTGAAATGCGCGATGACAAGGGTGAACCGATCTTCGGTGTTGGCCGTCATGCGAATATTGTAACGGCCTCTCTCAAGGCGATTACAAGCGCGGTAAACCGTTCGCAAAATCAGTAAGTTGATCAGGGCCGGTGATTTTTTCATCGGCTCTTTTTTACGGCAGGTATAGATGACAAATGCATCTGATATTCTCGTGGTCTTCGATTGCGACGGCACGTTGGTTGATAGTGCACATAATGTTATCGCCTGTATGCGCGTGGCGTTTGAAGATGCGGACCTGCCTTCTCCAGCAGACCTTGATATTCGCCGAACTATCGGTCTCAATCCGGATGTGGCGGTGCGCCATCTGGCGCAAACCCCTTTGAGTGATACTCATCTGGAGAAAATTGTCAAAGGCTACAAACAGGCGTTCTTTCATCGGCGTTTGGAAGCGGATCATCACGAGCCGTTGTTTGATGGCGTGTGTGAGGTGTTGGAATATCTCGCAAGCCGAAATATCGCCATGGCAGTCGCCACGGGGAAATCGATGCGCGGTGTGAAAGCGGTGATTGAGCAGCATGGCCTCGATGGTTATTTTGGTTCTCTTCAGACACCCGATCATAACCCCGGCAAGCCGCATCCGCAGATGTTGGAGAAGGCAATGACAGCCGCTGGTGCGTTGCCGGGGCGAACATTTATGATTGGTGACACCAGCTTTGATATGATGCTTGCGAAAAATGCCGGATGCCGCGGGATTGGCGTGACTTGGGGCTATCATGATGATGCCGAACTGCTGGAAAGTGGCGCGGAGAAGCTGATCAATCGGTTTGATGAACTGCCGGAAATTGTGAGCGCAACGTGAAGGTTCATCAAAAAAACCAAGTCTAACCTTGCTTTTTCTTGCGTAATCGCTATAAGCCAAACGACTGTTAGGTTAAAGGCGCGAAAGCGAACAGGGATGAAACGCTTTTACAAAAAAGTGACGGCAGAAGAAGAGGGTGGGGCTTACTCCGTTCAGCTTGACGGGCGGGTGATTAAAACGCCGGCCAAGGCGCATTTGCGCCTGCCAACCCACGCACTTGCTGCCGCCATTGCTGAAGAATGGGATGCGCAGGAAACTGAAATCAATCCATCGACAATGCCGCTTATGCAGGCGGCGGCCACGGCCATAGACCGGGTCACGCCGCAGCGCAATAAGGTGATTGAGGAAATCGCAAACTATGGCGGGACCGACCTCGTCTGCTATCGCGCGACACACCCGCAAAATCTGGTGGAGCGGCAATTGGCGGCTTGGGACCCGATGCTGGAATGGGTCGAGCAGCGCCACAAGGTTTCACTTAAAACCTGTGAAGGCATCATGCATATACAGCAGCCGGAAGACTCATTAGCGCGGATGCGGGATGTCGTGGCGGCACAAAATGATATGACGCTTGCGCCACTTCATAATATAACTTCATTGTGTGGCTCTCTGGTGATCGCGCTCGCGTTGCTGGATGGGCGTATCACGGCGGAAGAGGCGTTTGAGATCAGCGAACTTGACGAAACCCATATGATGGAATTCTGGGGGTCAGATGCGGAAGCTGTTAATCGGCGGAACAATAACAAGAAAAGCCTTGCAGCAAGCGAGCGCTTTCTGAAATTAAGCGGCATTATTACCTGAGGAGGGGACATGCAGGACATCATTCAGCAGCTTGAAGAGAAGCGGGCCAGAGCGCGGCTCGGCGGCGGTCAGAAAAGGATCGACTCGCAACATAGCAAGGGTAAGCTTACCGCGCGCGAACGGATCAGCCTGCTTCTCGACGAAGGATCCTTCGAGGAATGGGATATGTTCGTCGAGCATCGCTGCGTCGATTTCGGCATGCAGGAAGAAACTGTCACAGGCGATGGTGTTATTACCGGCCACGGCACGATTAATGGCAAGCTGGTGTTTGTATTCAGTCAGGACTTCACCGTATTCGGCGGTTCCCTCTCTGAGTACCACGCCAAGAAAATCTGCAAGATCATGGATAAAGCTGTTCAGGTCGGTGCTCCGGTCATCGGCCTCAATGATTCTGGTGGCGCTCGCATTCAGGAAGGAATTGACAGTCTCGCGGGCTACGCGGAGGTGTTCCAGCGTAACGTGATGGCGTCCGGTGTTGTACCGCAAATCTCGGTCATCATGGGGCCATGCGCGGGTGGTGCAGTTTACTCCCCGGCGATGACAGACTTTATCTTCATGGTCCGCGACAGCTCCTACATGTTTGTGACGGGGCCGGACGTGGTCAAGACGGTCACGAACGAGACTGTGACAGCGGAAGAGCTTGGCGGCGCAAGTACACATACCAGCAAGTCATCTGTTGCCGACAACGCCTATGACAATGACATGGAAGTCCTGACGGAGGTTCGCCGTCTTGTCGATTTTCTCCCCTCCAGCAACCTGGAATCCTCGCCCGTTCGGGACAGCTTCGATGATCCGGATCGCAAGGAAAAATCACTTAACACGCTGGTTCCCGCCAATGCCAACAAGCCCTATGACATGATGGAACTGGTGGAGAAGCTGGTCGATGAAGGCGACTTTTTTGAAATTCAGCCGAATTTTGCGAAGAACATCATTACCGGCTTTGGCCGGATGGAAGGGCAGACTGTTGGCATCGTAGCCAACCAGCCGATGGTTCTCGCTGGCTGCCTGGATATCGATAGCTCCAAGAAAGCGGCGCGGTTTGTTCGTTTTTGTGACTGCTTCAATATTCCAATCGTCACCCTTGTCGATGTTCCCGGCTTCCTGCCCGGCACGTCGCAGGAATATGGCGGCATTATCAAGCATGGTGCAAAGCTGCTCTATGCCTATGCCGAAGCGACGGTGCCGAAGGTTACTGTGATTACCCGCAAAGCCTATGGCGGGGCCTATGATGTGATGGCCTCCAAGCATTTGCGCGGCGACGTCAACTATGCCTGGCCATCGGCGGAAATTGCTGTGATGGGCTCCAAGGGTGCCGTGGAGATTATTTTCCGCTCCGAGATTGGTGATGAAGAAAAAATACAAAAGCGTACCGATGAATATCAGGCTCGCTTTGCCAATCCGTTCGTCGCCGGTCATCGCGGATTTATCGATGACGTGATCATGCCTAATAATACCCGGCATCGTGTCACCACATCACTGCGTATGCTAAAAAACAAACAAATGGAAAATCCGTGGAAAAAACACGGCAATATTCCGCTATAGGGTCGAAGGTAAAGGGAAAGAACAATGTTTAAAAAGATCCTGATAGCCAACCGTGGCGAAATCGCCTGCCGTGTTATCCGCTCCGCCCGTGCGATGGGCATCAAGACTGTGGCTGTTTATTCTGACGCGGATGATGGCGCCGTTCATATGCAGATGGCGGATGAGGCCGTGCATATCGGACCGTCTGCCGCCGCCGAAAGCTATCTCATTATTGAGAAAATCATCAGTGCCTGTAAGGAAACCGGCGCTGAAGCCGTGCATCCGGGTTACGGCTTCCTGTCTGAGAATCAGGCTTTCGCCGATGCGCTGGATGAGGCGGGGATTGCCTTTATAGGGCCGGGCAAGAAGGCCATCGCTTCTATGGGTGACAAGATTGCGTCCAAAAAGCTGGCGCTGGACGCCGGCGTCAATACCGTGCCGGGCCATATGGACTTGATCGAAGATGCGGAGCATGCCGTCAAAATCTCCAAGGAGATCGGTTATCCTGTGATGATCAAGGCATCCGCTGGCGGTGGCGGCAAGGGTATGCGGATCGCCCATGATGACGAGGAAGCACGCGAAGGTTTCCAGTCAGCCAAGAATGAGGCGATCAGCAGCTTCGGCGATGACCGTATCTTTATCGAGAAATTCGTCGTCGATCCGCGCCATATCGAAATTCAGGTGCTGGCGGACAAGCATGGAACCTGTCTCTATCTGGGGGAACGCGAATGTTCCGTCCAGCGGCGACACCAGAAGGTAATCGAGGAGGCGCCAAGCCCCTTCGTTGATGAAGATTTGCGTAAAGCCATGGGGGAGCAGGCGGTCGCGCTGGCCAAGGTGGTGGATTATCATTCTGCCGGAACGGTCGAGTTCATCGTCGGCAGCGACAAGAGCTTCTATTTCCTGGAGATGAACACCCGCTTGCAGGTGGAGCATCCGGTGACGGAACTGATCACAGGGATCGATCTCGTCGAGCAGATGATCCGAGTTGCCTATGGCGAGAAGTTGAGCCTGAAGCAAAAGGACATCAAGCTCACTGGCTGGGCCCTGGAGAGCCGCCTCTATGCCGAGGACCCCTACCGGGGCTTCCTTCCCTCCATTGGTCGCCTGAGCCGCTACAAGGTGCCGAAGGGGGATAACGTCCGGGTTGATACCGGTGTGACCGAAGGTTCCGAGATTACCATGTTCTATGATCCGATGATCGCCAAGCTGGTCACCTATGGTAAGGATCGTGATGAGGCGATTGAGGAAATGGGCCGGGCGCTTGATGCTTATGAAGTGAGCGGTATCGCCCATAACATCAATTTCCTGAATGCGGTTTGTAACCACCCGCGTTTCAAGGCGGGTAATCTCACGACTGGTTTTATTGCCGAGGAATATCCCGAAGGGTTCCACGGTGCGCCGCTTAGCGATGAAACCTATGAGAATCTTGTCGCCATTGCTACGCTTGTCCATTTACGCTCCGTCAGTCGATCACTGAAGCATGTGGTTGAGAAGACAGCCACGAAATGGGTCGTGAGCGAAGGCAAGGAAAAGTCCGTAGTGGTTTCGGCAGAAGATGCGAAAGGCGGCATCGAGGTGAAGATCGGGGGTCGCGTCATTGTGGTTCGTTCCAAATGGGAACCGGGCAAGCGGCGCATCAAGGCCAAGGTCAATGGCGTCAAGATGATTGCTCAGCTTTCACTCTTCCGGGGGGCTATCCGATTGACTCATGGTGGTGCAGAAGTTGATCTCTCTGTCCGGACGCCAAATGCGGCGGCGCTTGCGGAAATAATGCCGGTCAAGATTGCACCGGATATGTCGAAATATCTTCTCTGCCCGATGCCCGGGATAATCGTCGCTGTCAATGTCAGTGAAGGCGATGAAGTAAAGGCCGGTCAGGCACTTGCTGTGGTCGAGGCGATGAAGATGGAGAATATTCTCCGTGCCGAGCAGGATGGCGTGATTTCCGCCGTGAAAGCAGGCGCAGGTGATGTCCTGGCGGTGGACGACGTTATTCTGGAATTCGAATAAGCTATCAGGCGGCTTCGGTCACGAGTGTGCCGAGGTCGCCGTTCTCTAAAAAGACCCGATTGAAGGCAGCCTTTAGTTCCATGTCGACTTCCGCCATGCTGACCGGAATTCCCAGATCGACAAGGGACGTCACCCCGTGCTCGGCAATGCCGCAGGGGACAATTCCTTCATAATGGCTGAGGTCGGGATCGACATTGATTGAGATCCCGTGAAAACTCACCCAGCGACGCACACGCACGCCGATTGCCGCGATCTTGTCTTCGCGAAACCCCCTGTCCACCCAGACGCCAACCCGCTCACAGCGTTTTTCGCCCTTGATTTGATACTGCGCGAGTAACTCGATAACCCAGTCTTCCAAATCCTGCACATAGGCGCGGATATCCGCATTGCGCTTCTTTAAGTCCAACAGAACATAGGCGATACGCTGTCCGGGGCCATGATAAGTATATTGTCCGCCGCGGCCTGCGTTATAAACGGGGAATCGGTTCGGGTCTTTAAGATCTGCGGCATCTGCGCTGGTCCCTGCGGTATAAAGCGGGGGATGCTCCAGCAACCAGACCAACTCCCGCGCGGTTCCCTCGCGGATGGCCGCAACTCTGGCCTCCATTGCGGCAAGCGCCTCTTCATAGGGGATCGGCGCGTCAGATATTTTCCATTCAATTTCCTGCATGCTCGCTATATAGCATTTTCCAGCGAAACAGCAATATTTGGCGGTGGTTGTTCATCTTAATATCCTGTTAACCCTGATGGTTGATAATGGCCCATCTTCGGTTTACAGGAATTTACGGGCATGAGCGAGGAAGACAAGGCAATTGAAGGCGTTGATGTGGAACTCTCGGTAGTTCTGGGAAAAGCAGTCATGCCAATTCACCAGCTTCTGAAAATGGGGCGTGGCGCGGTTATCGAACTTGATGCCGGTGCGGATGACGATGCCGTTGTTCTTGCAAACAACAAACCGATTGCCTACGGGGGCATTATTATCGTTGATGATAACATCGGTATTTCGATCACCGATAGCTTCAAGACAAATCTCCCGGAATTTTAATTCATCGAATTTGTGATTCAGTTGTTGCGTGAGGGACAAACATTTGTTATTTCCCTCGTCCATTGTGCGGTCGTGGCGGAATTGGTAGACGCGCAGCGTTGAGGTCGCTGTCCGGTAACACGGGTGGAAGTTCGAGTCTTCTCGACCGCACCACTTCTCATATAGCCCATATCTGGCTGAAGAAGTTTTCCACAACAATTTCATGAAACTTTCCCCAACTACGTTATGATGGCGTGGTATAGGGATGTTCGCGTATTTCCTTAATATATTGATGCTGCTAATTTATTTATGGTGGTGTTATATATTGCCATCAGGTTGCAGCGGGCATCGATTTTTTCGGGAGATTGGGAGAGCATGGTGAAAGATATTTCTGAGAAGGCAATGGATTATCACCGGTTGCCTAAGCCCGGAAAACTGACCATTACGCCGACAAAGCCAATGGATACTCAGACTGATCTGGCTATGGCATATTCACCGGGCGTTGCGCATCCATGTCTTGCCATCGCGGATGATCCCGCTCAGGCCGCGGAACTAACTGCGCGCGGCAATCTCGTCGGTGTTGTCACCAATGGCACGGCAGTCCTTGGCCTTGGCGCGATTGGCCCGCTCGCCTCCAAGCCGGTGATGGAAGGGAAGGCCGTTCTTTTTAAGAAATTTGCCGGGATAGACGTCTTCGATATTGAATTGGCCGAGACAGATCCTGAAAAACTGGTTGATATTATTTCGGCGATGGAGCCGACTTTCGGCGGTATTAATCTGGAAGACATCAAGGCGCCGGAATGCTTTGTCGTTGAGAAGCTCTGCCGGGAGCGCATGAACATCCCTGTCTTTCACGATGATCAGCATGGCACGGCGATTTGTGTGGCAGCTGCCGTTTATAATGCGCTGCGCGTGGTCGAGAAAGATATTGCCGAAGTCAAGCTAACGGCCTGTGGGGCAGGGGCGGCAGCGCTTGCCTGCCTGAACCTGCTGGTCAGCCTGGGGTTGCCAAAGGAAAATATTACCGTCTGCGATATTCATGGTGTTGTTTATAAAGAGCGTACGGTCGAGATGGACCCATATAAATCTGTCTTCGCCGTGGATACGAACAAGCGAACCTTGGCAGATGCCATGCATGGCGCAGATATATTCCTCGGCTGTTCTGGTCCCGGTGCGTTGAAGCCTGAGATGGTGGAGACTATGGCCGAGAAGCCGATCATTCTGGCACTTGCCAATCCGACACCGGAAATCCTGCCCGAGGAGGCCAAGGCGGTTCGGCCGGATGCTATTATCGCGACGGGACGCTCGGATTATCCGAACCAGGTCAATAACGTCGTTTGTTTTCCATATCTCTTTCGCGGTGCCCTTGATGTGGGCGCGACGGAAATCAATGAGGAAATGAAAATCGCCGCGGTCAAGGCCATCGCCAATCTCGCAATGGCGGAACAATCGGATATCGTCTCGAAAGCATATGGCGGCGCGCAGGCGTGTTTTGGCCCGGAATATCTTATCCCGACGCCATTTGATCCGCGTCTTTATCTGGAAGTCTCCTTCGCCGTTGCAAAGGCGGCAATGGAAAGCGGCGTTGCGACTCGCCCCATAGAAGATCTGGAGAAGTACCACCAGCATCTTTCGCATTTTGTTTATCGTACGGGTTTTGTCATGAAGCCGTTGTTCGATCGCGCGCGTCAGGAAATTATGAGCGTCGCCTATGCGGAAGGGGAGGAAGAGCGTGTCCTTCAAGCCGCTCAGACGGTCGTCGATGAAGAGCTGGCAAGGCCTATCCTGATCGGGCGAAGCAAAGTCATTGAATTCAGGATCGAGAAACTTGGCCTTCGTATCCGTCCCGGTGTTGATTTTGAGATTGTCGATCCTGAAGATGATCCGCGCTACCGGGAATATTGGCAGGCCTATCACAAACTGCGGGAGCGGTTTGGGGTCGATGTGGAAACCGCAAAGGCCCGCATCCGCACCAACACGACGATCATTGGCGCGATGATGGTTCATCTTGGTCATGCGGATGCCATGATTTGCGGAACCTATGGTAAATATGATCAGCATTACCGACGCGTCTCCGATATCATTCCGTTCCGGGAAGGGGTGCGTGATGCGTCAGCGCTGCATTTGCTGATCATGCCCGATCGCACCTTGTTTTTCACCGATACACAAATCAGCCATGAACATACGGCGGAAGAGCTCGCTGAGCTGACAATTCTCTCTGCGGAAGAAGTGCGACGATTCGGGATTGAACCCAAGGCCGCGCTCTTATCCTATTCTAACTTTGGCTCGACAGATATGCCGTCGGCACGGCGTGCGCGTAAAGCCCTTGCGATAATAGAGAAGCTGGCTCCCGAATTGGAGGTTGAGGGGGAAATGAAGGCTGATACGGCACTGATCCCTGCAATCCGTGAGGCGATTTTCCCTAATTCCCGGCTGCAGGGCGCGGCAAATCTTCTGGTTATGCCCAATCTGGATGCGGCAAATATCAGCTATAATATCGCGAAGAGCATCGGGCATGGCATAGCCGTTGGACCGATCCTGATCGGCATGTCAAAGTCCGTGCATGTGACGGCGGCGTCGATCACCGTACGCGGACTTGTAAATATGACGGCGATTGCCGCTGTTGATGCGCAAGATCATAAGGTTGGAAAAATGATGCCCGGACCAGTCGCGAGAAGAGAACGTCTGATAGAAGAAGGTTAATCATGACCGATGCGCAGGAACATAAAGACGACCTCCTCGATGAGGAGAACACTGCGCCTTCTTACGGTCTGAGCGATGAAATTGTTCAGGAAATACAGGGCGCCATAGAGCGCGACGACGCGTCTTTCATCCATGACAAGCTCGAGGATTGGCATTCCGCTGATATGGCGGATTTGATCGAGCAGTTGAAGCCGAAGCTGCGCCTGCCTCTGCTGAACATCATGGAAGGCCGGGTCGATCCGGATGTTTATTCCGATCTCGACGAGAATGTGCGTGAACATCTGGTCGATGATATGGAACCAGCGGAGATTGCCGCTTTCCTCAATGAGTTGGAGCTTGACGACGCAGTTGACGTGTTGGAGAGCTTTGAGGAAGAAGAGCAGCGCGAAGTTCTGAAGGAAATCCCGGCCGATGAGCGGGGGATTCTGCAGGAAGGTCTATCCTACGGGGAGGATAGTGCCGGCCGGTTGATGCAGCGTAACCTGATTGCGGTGCCGGAATATTGGGATATCGGCCAGACCATCGACTATATGCGTGATACCGAAGATCTACCTGAAGAATTCTACGAAATTTTTGTGGTTGATCCTCGGCATCACCCCATTGGCACTATTCCGCTCAACCGCGCCATGCGAAGCAAGCGCCCTGTTCAAGTCCGCGACATCATGGATACGGAGCAGAAGCTTATCTCGGTCGATATGGATCAGGAAGAAGTCGCCTATTTGTTCCAGCAATATCGCCTTACCTCCGCGGCGGTTGTTAACGATGATGGTGCGCTGATCGGTGTGATTACGGTTGATGACATCGTCGATGTTATCAGCGAAGAGGCGGAGGAGGATATCCTGCGCCTCGGTGGTGTGTCCGAAGATGACCTGTTCGGCAGTGTGATGTCGACAACAAAGGCACGTTTCCTGTGGCTTTTCGTTAATTTATTGACGGCCATTGCAGCCTCCATCGCGATTGGTTTATTCGACGCAACGCTAGAGGCTATTATCGCGCTTGCCGTTCTGATGCCCATTGTTGCCAGTATGGGAGGCAATGCGGGTACCCAGACGCTGACGGTCGCAGTGCGCGCCATCGCAACGAAGGAGTTGACCGCAGCCAATATGCTCCGAATCCTGCGTAAGGAGACCATGGTGGCGTTTTTGAATGGCAGTGTTTTTGCGGTTTTGATCGGCGTGATCGCCTGGGCCTGGTTCGATAATGTGCAGATAGGCTTGATTATTGCGCTGGCGATGATCATGAACATCCTAGTCGCCGCTGTCGCAGGGATGATCGTGCCGGTCACGCTCGACCGGATGAATATCGACCCGGCCATTGCCTCCAGCGTCTTTGTGACAACCGTGACCGATATTGTTGGCTTTGTTGCCTTTCTCGGCCTGGCGACGGTTGTCCTGCTCTAAATGTTGATTACCGCGCCCAATCGAGGTTTTTCGCTGCGGCGCGCTCTGGATGCCAGTCATGGCTGGTCGCGAACATATGAAATGAATGAACTCGATCATTCTGTTTTTCCTTTGGCCAGACCAGCCCGATCACGCGATCAATGTTGATCCCTTCCACCGGCACAAGTGTAACGCCGGGCGCGTTTAAGGTATCTGGCATCATACAGAGCCCAAGGCCTGCGCCGACATATGCAAGAGCTTTTTCATCCTGATCAGTTCTGAAAACAATATGCGGATTGACACCTGCGCTGGAGAAGGACCGGGTTACTTCGGTCTCCGCTTCGCAATGGGACCGATGCAGGAAATCCAGTCCGTCCAACTCCGTCAAGGGGATCGCGTTGCGGTTGGCGAAGGAATGGCCGCTCGGGACGGCAAGCATATATTTCCAGTTATAAAGCCGAGTAAACTGAGCGTTGCTGACTTCTTCAGGGGGCGTAGAGATCGCAAGATCGATCCGCCCTTCATCAAGCCAGCGTTGTAGCTGAACTGGCGTGCTATCCTTTATGGATATCTGAATATCCGGATGGGCTTTCCCGAAATCATTTAGTAATGCTGCTATCCGTCCCGTAGGCGCACTTCGAAGCAAGCCCAACTGCAAACGCCGGATCGGGTTTTTTCGCGTGATGTCTGATTTTGCCGCGTTACATTCATATATTATGGTGCGGGCGCGGGGGAGAAATCGGCGGCCAGCCTCGGTCAACGATATCTTCCTGGATCCGCGGTTGAAAAGCGGAGTGCCAAGTTCCGTTTCAAGCTTTTTAATTCCTGCGGACAGTGTTGGCTGGCTCACGAAGGCGCGTTCTGCCGCGCGTGAAAAATTGCTGGTTTCGACAATGGCCAGAAAATATCTGAGCTGATAAAGATCCATACTATAGATAATATCAATAACTATGATTGAAACAAATGATTTTATCTATTGGAAGGAAACGCTTATATTGTCACCAAGCAATTGGGAAGGATTGACGGGTTATCGCCCCGGAACGGTCCTCAAATTCGGGAATAAGGCATGCAGACGGAATTCGAACCACGCAATCCGAATTATGATAGCGCTGTCCGTGATAGTTTCTCTCGGCAGCCCTATATGGCGGATATCGGTGCCCGGATTGATCTGATTGATCCGGGTGTATGTGAGCTGTCCCTAGGGTTGCGTCCGGGGCTAACGCAGCAGCATGGTTTTTTCCATGGCGGGTTGGTGGCGGCTCTTGCTGATTCCGCTGCGGGGTATGCCTGCTATTCACTCTTTCCCGAGAACAGCACGATTCTGACGACTGAGTTCAAGGTAAACTTCCTCAATCCCTCTCAAGGGGCGCGATTGAGAGCGCGGGGGCGAGTATTGAAGACGGGCAAGACATTATTTGTGTGCCAAGCGGATGTCTATTCGGACGGGGATAGTGGTGAAAAGCACTGCCTGACCGGTTTGTTTACGATGATGTGTCTGATGGGGAAATCGGACGCGTTGAACCTTGGCCGCGAAGTAGTATCGACATGAGTAGCATGACGCGCCATATTAGGTTTTGTCAGGCCATTTGCGTATTTTAAACCATCATTTAATCATCTTTTGAAGGTAGGGAATAACGATGTCAGCAATTCATTTTCCGGGTCTCAATTTCGGTCTTGGTGAGACGGCTGATATGATTCGCGATACGGTGTCCAACTTTGTCAGCGAAGAACTCGCCCCGAGAGCTGCGGAAATCGATGCCACCAACGAATTCCCCATGGATATGTGGCGGAAGATGGGAGATATAGGGCTTCTCGGGATCACCGTAGACGAAGCCTATGGCGGCGCTGGTCTAGGCTATCTGGAGCATTGTGTTGCGGTCGAGGAAATCAGTCGAGCGTCAGCCTCTGTCGGGCTATCCTATGGCGCGCACTCAAATCTCTGTGTGAACCAGATATCTCGTAACGGGACCGAGGCGCAAAAATCCAAGTATCTACCAAAACTGATCAGCGGAGAACATGTCGGCGCGCTGGCTATGAGTGAACCGGGCGCGGGCTCCGATGTGGTCTCAATGCGGCTCAGAGCAGAGAAAAAGGGTGATCGTTATATCCTGAATGGCAATAAATTCTGGATCACTAACGGCCCTGATGCGGATGTCCTTGTCGTCTATGCGAAGACCGCGCCGGACGCGGGCCCGCGGGGCATTACGGCCTTCCTCATAGAGAAGCATTTTGCCGGGTTTTCCACGGCGCAGAAGCTCGATAAACTTGGCATGCGCGGCTCCAACACCTGTGAACTGGTGTTCGAGGATTGTGAGGTGCCGGAGGAGAATATTCTGGGGCCGCTTAATGAAGGTGTGCGCGTATTGATGAGTGGGCTCGATTATGAACGCGTTGTCCTTTCCGCCGGACCGCTGGGCATCATGCAGGCCTGCATGGATGCGGTGATCCCATATATTCATGATCGGGAACAGTTCGGCCAGCCTATCGGGACGTTTCAACTGATGCAGGGCAAGGTTGCAGATATGTATTCGACCATGAATGCCTGCAAGGCTTACGTCTATGCGGTTGCTAAATCGTGCGACCGGGGAGAGACGACGCGAAAGGATGCGGCCGGAGTAATTCTATATGCGGCGGAGAAAGCCACTTGGATGGCGCTGGAGGCGATCCAGGCGCTGGGCGGTAATGGCTACATTAATGATTATCCAACCGGACGGCTTTTGCGCGATGCCAAGCTCTATGAGATTGGTGCGGGCACGAGCGAAGTCCGGCGGATGTTGATCGGGCGCGAACTGTTTAACGAGACATCATAAAAATATAAAATAACCTGTTGAAAATGGAGAAGAAAATGAGTGAAGATCCAATTGTCATCGTTGGTATGGCGCGGACGCCAATGGGCGGATTTCAGGGCGATCTTTCCGACGTAAAAGCCCCGGCATTGGGTGCTACGGCGATTAAGGCGGCGATGGACCGCGCTGGTGTGACCGGAACTGATGTCGACGAAGTGATCATGGGCTGTGTCCTGCCGGCGGGTCTCGGTCAGGCGCCAGCGCGTCAGGCCTCCTTCGGCGCGGGCATCCCCGACAGTGTGGGCTGTACAACCGTGAACAAGATGTGTGGCTCCGGCATGCGCGCTGCGATGTATGGTTATGACGCCCTCAAGGCAGGCAGCAACAATGTTGTTGTCGCGGGCGGGTTTGAAAGCATGACGAATGCCCCGTATATCCTGCCGAAAATGCGTACAGGACTGCGGCTCGGTCATGGCGATGTGAAGGATCATATGTTCCTCGATGGGCTTGAAGACGCTTATGAGGAAGGCCGACTGATGGGCAGCTTTGCGGAAGAAACCGCTGGCCTCTATCAGTTTACCCGCGAAGCGCAGGACTCATACGCAATTGAATCGCTGCGCCGGGCGAAACAGGCGACGGAAGATGGTACTTTTGCCGCCGAAATTACGCCGGTCACGTTCAAGACCCGAAAGGGTGATGTTACGATCGACAAAGACGAGCAGCCGCTCAAGGGCCAGCCAGATAAAATTCCAACGCTCAAACCCGCCTTCGCGAAAGATGGCACGGTCACGGCGGCAAACAGCTCCTCTATCTCAGATGGCGGCGCGGCACTGGTCCTGATGAAGGAAAGCGAGGCGAAGAGGCGTGGGTTGAAGCCCATCGCGAAATTCCTCGCCCATTCGACCCATGCCCGTAAACCTTCCGAATTCACCATGGCACCAATCGACGCGATTCAGAAGGTGATGGACAAGGTCGGCTGGACGAAAGACGACGTTGATCTGTTCGAGATTAACGAAGCCTTCGCCGTCGTCACAATGGCGGCAATGAAAGACCTTGGCCTTGATCATGAGAAAGTCAATGTGCATGGCGGTGCCTGCGCGCTCGGCCATCCCGTGGGTGCATCCGGTGCACGGATTGTCGTAACACTTCTCTCTGCCCTGCAGAAATACGGCAAGACACGTGGTGTTGCCTCCCTCTGCATCGGCGGCGGGGAAGCGACGGCGATGGCACTTGAACTTGTCAATTAATCGCTGAGACCCACGCAAAATGGAGGAGGCTAGATGATTTTAACCGAAGAGCAGACCATGATCCGCGACATGGCGCGTGACTTTGCGCAAAATCGTTTGGCCCCTCATTCCGTAGAATGGGAAGATGCTGCTGCCATCCCGCGTAGCGTTCTGAACGAGATGGGAGCCCTCGGCCTGATGGGCATGACGGTGCCGGAAAGCTATGGCGGGGCGGCGGCTGACTATGTCTCCTACGCGCTTGCGCTGATGGAAATTGCAGGCGGTGACGGAGCGGTTTCTACGGTGATGAGCGTTAATAACTCACCCTGCTGTGCCGCGATTCTGCAGGAAGGAACCGAGGCGCAGAAAGAGGCTTTCCTCCCACAGCTTGCTAAGGGGGAAGAGATTGGCGCTTTCTGTCTTACCGAACCGCAGGCGGGCTCTGATGCGTCCGCGCTGAAGACCCGAGCCCGTAAGGACGGGGACCATTACGTCCTGAACGGCACCAAGCAATTCATCACGTCGGGCAAGATTGGCGGAATTGCTCTGGTTTTTGCCGTCACGGATCCGGATGCCGGAAAGAAGGGAATTAGCTGCTTCATTGTACCGACGATCAGCGAAGGGTATCGCGTCGTCTCGGTTGAGAAAAAACTCGGTCAGAAAGCCTCCGACACCTGCCAGATCGCCTTAGATGATATACATATTCCCGCGGCGAATATGCTCGGGCCGGAGGGGGCGGGATATCGCATTGCACTCGCCAATTTGGAAACAGGGCGCATCGGTATTGCCGCGCAGAGCGTCGGTATGGCCGGCGCGGCACTGGCACATGCGTTGGCCTATGCAAAAGAGCGCAAGGCATTTGACAAAACAATCATCGAACATCAGGCAGTCGGCTTCCGCCTTGCGGATATGGCAACCAAGCTGGAGGTTGCACGGCAGATGGTGCTGCATGCGGCAAGCCTGAAAGACGCGGGACTGCCTTGCCTGACCGAGGCAAGCATGGCGAAACTCTTTGCGTCAGAAATGGCGGAAGAGGTCTGCTCTGGAGCGATTCAGACCCTCGGCGGCAATGGTTATATCGCCGACTATCCGGTCGAGAAAATTTACCGCGACGTCCGGGTTTGCCAGATTTATGAAGGCACATCTGATATTCAAAAGCTGGTGATTGCGCGCAACCTGGCGATGGGGTAGTGGTTTAAGAATATGTCTAAACCCATTGATTTTTATTTCGATTTCTCATCCCCTTACGCTTATCTTGGCAGTTGCCTGATCGAGCCGATTGCGGCAAAGCATAGTCGTGAGGTCAATTGGCATCCCTTTATGCTCGGCGTTGCCATGCAAGGGGAGAAAACCTTCCCGCTGACGCAATATCCCCTGAAAGGGGACTATTCACGGATGGATTTTGAGCGAACCGCCCGCTATCACAAAATCCCCTTTGCCATGCCGGCGGATTTTCCGAAGTTGACCCTGGGTGCTTCCCGTGGGTTCCTTTGGATTTCGCGCGAGGATCCGGGAAAAGCCGTCGAGTTCGCGAAGAAAATCTTCGCCGCCTATTTCGTCTCGGGCAAGGATATCTCCGATATCGAGATCGTTGCCGACATTGCGGAAGAGACCAGCGTTGATCGCGCCGCCTTTATGGAAGCTGTGCAAAATGACGCGATCAAGGCGGCCTTCAAGGCCTCGGTTGAGGATACCGTGTTCAACAGGAAAGTTTTCGGCGCACCGTTTTTCATTGTTGAGGGAGAGCGCTTCTGGGGCGCGGATCGCGTGGGTCAGCTTGATGAATGGCTTGAGACAGGGGGGTGGTAATGAATTTGGAGACGCAAGATTTTCAGATTTCCGACCCCGCCTTTGCGGAGCCGGAAGATGTAGCGAACTTAAAAGAGGAAATAGCCGCCGTCGATCAGCATGGTATCGCCCGTGTGGTAGGCGCTGGCGTCCGACATCAGATAAACGCCCATGCCGCCAAAATCTTCGGGCTGGCCCCAACGCTTGGCCGGGATGCGCGGTTTAACGGCATCGGAGAATTTCTGCCAGGCGATGGCATTTTCCGTCATCGCGGTTTCGATCCAGCCGGGCAGGATCGCGTTTGCAGTGATGCCCTTGCCGGCGAATTCCACAGCAAGTGCGCGGATCATGGAGATGACGCCGCCTTTTGTCGCCGCGTAATGCTCGTTTCGTGCAGCGCCAGAAATGGCAGCGAGACTGGCTGTGCCGATGAGGCGTCCGCCCGGATCCCCATTCTCGGCGCGCTCCACCATATGTCTCGTCGCGGCTTGGAACGTATAAAAGACGCCATCGAGATTGATATCGAGGATGCGATGCCATTCTTCGTCGTCGATATCCAGGAAGGATTTCTTGCCCGAGCTTACGCCCGCATTCGCAAAGCAGCCGTCAACACGGCCAAATTGCGACAGCGTCTCGGCAAAGCAGCCCTTGACCTCATCTTCTTTCGCAACATTACAGATGAGAGAGGAAACCTTCGTACCGTGAGCTTTGAGGCTTTCAACGGCGGCGGCATTCTTGGTTTCGTTTGTACCCCAGATGCAGATGTCGCCACCTGCTTGCGCAATGGCGTCCGCCATGCCAAGGCCAATGCCTCCGTTTCCGCCAGTGATGAGGGCGACCTTACCTGTCAGATCAAATGGATTATAGGCCATTTATGGCTCCTTTATTGTTTCTTGCGTAGAGGCAAATCCGTAACACATAGGGCGACTTTCGCCAAGCAATCGATTTTCGCGTGCTGAAAAGGAAAATGACCTAGATGACTGTATTGAAAAGCAGCCTCAATACCCGGAGTGACGAATTCAAGGCCAATGCGGCGCATATGGCGGGCCTCGTCGAGGATTTGAAGGAAAAAGTGGCAACCATCAAGCAGGGCGGTGGGGAGCGTGCGCGCGACAAGCATCTCTCCCGCGGAAAACTTCTCCCGCGTGAGCGGGTGCGCAAGCTTCTCGATCCCGGTTCTCCTTTTCTGGAATTCAGCCAGATGGCGGCGTGGGATATGTATGGCGGGGATATTCATTCTGCTGGGATCATCACCGGAATTGGCCGGGTTGAAGGGCGCGAATGTATCATCATCTGCAATGACGCGACGGTAAAGGGTGGCACTTATTATCCGCTGACCGTCAAGAAGCAACTTCGGGCGCAGGAAGTCGCACTGGAAAACCGGCTTCCATGTATTTATCTTGTCGATTCCGGCGGGGCGAACCTTCCCAATCAGCAGGATGTGTTTCCCGACCGCGATCACTTTGGTCGGAGCTTTTATAATCAGGCGAATATGTCTGCCCTTGGCATCCCGCAGATTGCGGTTGTTATGGGATCCTGTACTGCGGGCGGGGCCTATGTTCCGGCGATGTGTGATGAAAGCATTATTGTGCGCAATCAAGGCACTATCTTCCTCGCGGGTCCGCCCCTTGTGAAGGCAGCAACGGGGGAAGTCGTCTCCGCTGAGGACCTCGGTGGGGCTGAGGTGCATTCGCGCACCTCCGGCGTGACCGACCATATGGCCGAGAATGATTTACATGCCTTGCAGATCGCGCGGCGTTGCGTTGCCAACTTCAACCAGCCGAAAGCGATGCAGCTTGAGCTGCGTAAACCCAGACCACCGCTCTATGATCCGAAGGAAATTTACGGCCTGATCCCGAAGGATATGCGCACGCCTTTCGATGTGCGGGAGATTATTGCCCGCGTCGTCGACGGTTCCGAATTCGATGAATTCAAAAAGAATTACGGCACGACGCTGGTTACCGGTTTTGCCCATATCCATGGCTATCCCGTTGGCATTCTCGCAAACAATGGCATACTCTTTTCCGAGTCTTCTGTAAAAGGCGCGCATTTCATTGAGCTCTGCTGCCAGCGGAATATCCCGCTTGTTTTCATGCAGAACATCACGGGTTTCATGGTTGGCCAGAAATATGAGGCAGGCGGCATCGCCAAGGATGGTGCCAAGTTGGTGACCGCCGTCGCAACTGCGAAGGTTCCCAAATTCACGATGATTTTTGGTGGTTCGTTCGGGGCTGGAAACTATGGTATGGGCGGTCGTGCCTATAGCCCGCGCCTTCTCTGGATGTGGCCGAATGCCCGTATCTCAGTGATGGGCGGACCGCAGGCTGCCTCGGTTCTCGCCACCGTCAAGCGCGACGGGATGGAGGCGCGCGGCGAGAGCTGGAGCGCGGAAGAAGAAGCCGCCTTTAAAGCGCCGATCGAAGCGCAATATGAAAAGGAAGGCCATCCCTATTTCGCGAGCGCCCGTGTCTGGGATGATGGTATTGTCGATCCGGCGGAGAGCCGGATGGTCTTGGGGCTCGGTATTTCCGCTGCCCTTAACGCGCCAATTGAGCCGACAAAGTTCGGCCTGTTCAGAATGTAGGAGAGTTTTATGAGTGAAGAATCAGCCGTATTGCATTTTTCCACTGATGGTATTGCAACCATCACCCTCAACCGGCCAGAGGTGCACAATGCCTTTGATGAGGAACTGATCGAACGCCTTGGCGATATGTTCGGGGATGTCGGTCATCAGGAAGGTGTGCGTGCTGTCGTCGTTGCGGCAGCAGGCAAGAGCTATTGTGCAGGTGCGGATCTAAACTGGATGAAGCGGGCGGCTCATTTTACGGATGAAGATAACCGCGAGGACAGCATTGCTTTGGGAAGAATGCTGAAAAACCTTCATGCCATTCCGAAGCCAACCATCGCGCTGGTGCAGGGCGCGGCCTATGGCGGGGGACTGGGTCTCGTCGCCGCCTGCGATATCGCCATCGGGGTCAAAGCCGCTAAATTCTGTCTTTCCGAAGTGAAACTTGGTCTTCTTCCGTCCGTGATCTCGCCCTATGTGGTAGAGGCAATTGGTATTCGCGCCTGTCGCCGTTACTTCCTTACAGCGGAAGTATTTGATGCGGTAGAAGCCCATCGTCTTGGCCTGTTGCACGAAGTAGTTGAAGATGTACATCATCTTGCCGAAGCACGGGACCAACTGCTGGAGCAGATTATGAAGAATGCGCCGGGCGCTATGGCGGATTCAAAAGACCTGATCTATACGGTCGCGGATCGTCCAATTGATCAGAATATGATTGAGGAAACAGCGGAGCGCATAGCAAGCCGTCGGGCAACAGATGAGGGGAAGGAAGGGGTCGAAGCCTTCCTTGAAAAGCGCAAGCCCGTCTGGCACACTATTTAACCTAAATAGGATATATAACCGGTGTTTAAAAAAATACTCATAGCGAACCGCGGAGAGATTGCCTGCCGGGTCATGGCCACGGCGGCGAAGCTCGGCATCCGGACGGTTGCCGTCTATTCCGAGGCAGATGCCAATGCCCGCCATGTCGAGATGGCGGATGAAGCCGTCCTGATCGGCCCGGCAGAAGTCTCGGAGAGTTACCTGAAGGGGGATACCCTGCTTGAGGTTGCGCGCGGGACCGGGGCCGAGGCGATCCATCCCGGCTATGGCTTCCTCTCTGAAAATGCGGGGTTTGCGGAGAAATGCGCAGAGGCAGGTGTTGTCTTTATCGGCCCACCCGCGGATGCGATCCGCGCGATGGGACTGAAAGACGCAGCAAAGGCCCTGATGGTCGAGGCCGGGGTGCCGGTGGTACCGGGTTATCATGGGGAAGGGCAGGATTCCGATATGCTGGCGAAGGAAGCGGAAAAGATTGGCTATCCTGTCCTGATTAAGGCGGTCGCTGGTGGTGGTGGCAAGGGAATGCGGAGCGTGAGTTCCGCAAGCGAATTTCCGGCGGCTTTGGCGTCTGCGCAGCGCGAAGGAAAGTCGGCCTTTGGCGATGATCGTGTACTGATAGAGAAATTCCTCACCAAGCCTCGCCATATCGAAATTCAGGTTTTCGCTGATTCCCATGGTAATGCGGTGCATATGTTCGAGCGCGATTGCTCCCTGCAACGGCGGCATCAGAAGGTGATCGAGGAAGCACCGGCGCCGGATATGCCTGAGACGATGCGAGAGGCCATGGGGGCCGCAGCCGTCGCAGCGGCCAAAGCGATTGGGTATGTTGGGGCAGGCACCATTGAATTTATCGCCGATGTCTCCAACGGGTTGAAGGAAGATGCCTTTTACTTCATGGAGATGAACACGCGCCTGCAAGTGGAGCATCCGGTGACGGAAATGATCACCGGGCAGGATTTGGTGGAATGGCAGTTGAAGGTTGCTGCGGGGGGTGAACTCCCTTGTGCGCAGGAAAACCTCTCCATCTCCGGCCATGCGTTCGAGGTGCGGCTCTATGCCGAAGACCCGGCGAATGATTTCCTGCCAGCGACGGGGCAATTGCTCCGGTTGCGCCCACCTCGGGAATCGGACGGAGTGCGAATTGATACCGGCGTGCGGGAAGGTGACACGGTGACGCCGTTCTATGATCCGATGATCGCAAAGCTGATTGTCTGGGATGAAACGCGCGATTTGGCGCTTCAGAAATTGAGTGCCGCCCTTGATGAATATCAGGTGGCGGGTGTTGCGACGAACCTCGCATTCCTCGGTAATATCGCTGACCATCCATCTTTTGCGGCGAAGGATCTCGATACTGGTTTTATCGACCGTTTCAAGGATGACCTGGTGCCGGCCCCGCTGACCCCGTCGGATAAGGATATGGCGATTGCCGTGGCGCATCTCCTGCTGGAGCGGGAGAAAGCTCATAAAGCGATTCGTGCCGCGACAAATGATCCTTATTCGCCCTGGGATGATCTTACCGGCTGGCGACCTAATGATACTGGCCATGATGATTTCAAGTTCGAGATAAACGAGATGGAAGTCACCACCCATGTCGTTTATGAAAGGGGAGGCTATCTGATCGATCTGCCGACTGGCGTGCTCCCAGTGCAGGCGGAAAGGACGGCGGATGGTGGTCTTCTTGTGGATATCGCCGGACATAAGCTGTCCGCTGCGGCAGTGACCCAGGGTAACAAAATTATTGTCATGACAACCGGGCGGCAGGTTGAACTGACGCGGATCATTGATGATTTTGATGATGCCGGAGGGCAAGCGGGGGCTGGTGCCATCACGGCGCCCATGCCTGGAAAGCTTATTCAGGTATTTATCGAATCGGGTGCATCAGTCACGAAGGGCGATCCTCTTGTTGTTCTGGAGGCCATGAAAATGGAGCATACATTAACGGCCCCGCGGGACGGCATTATTGAAGAGATATTTTTTGACGTCGGAGACCAGGTGGATGATGGCACAGTGCTTGTCTGCCTTGAAAGTGAGGAAACATCATGACGCTTCCCTCCAAGGTGCGTATTTTTGAAGTCGGTGCGCGGGACGGCCTGCAGAATGAAAAGCAGATGGTCCCGGCGGATATCAAGGTTGAATTGATCGAGCGGTTGGTCGAGGCGGGCGCGACTGCAATTGAAACTGGAAGCTTTGTCTCCCCGAAATGGGTGCCACAGATGGCGGATACTGCCGATGTGATGGCGAAGGTTTCTCGTTATGATGATGTTACCTATGCGGTTCTGACACCGAATATGAAAGGGTATGAAGGAGCGATTGCCGCCAAGGCTGACGAAATCGAAATTTTCAGTGCGGCGTCAGAAGCGTTCAACCTGAAAAACATTAATTGTTCCATTGCTGAAAGCTTGGAACGGTTTGTCCCGGTTACAGACGCCGCCAAAGCGGCGGGCATTCCCTACCGTGCAAGTATTTCCTGTGCGCTTGGCTGTCCGTTTGAGGGGGAAGTCGCCCCAGAAGCGGTGGCCGATGTCGCCAAAAATCTATATGATATGGGCGCTTACGAAGTTTCCATTGCCGATACTATCGGGGTCGGTACACCGACCCGCACCAAGCAGGTGATCGAAGCTGTGGCCAATGTTATCCCGCTTGATGTTATGGGCGTGCATTTTCATGATACCTATGGTCAGGCGCTGGCGAACTACTTCGCGGCGCTGGAAATGGGCATCTCGAAATTCGACAGCTCCGTTGCCGGGCTTGGCGGCTGTCCCTATGCGCCGGGTGCAACGGGAAATGTGGCGACAGAAGATGTTGTTTATATGCTGGACGGAATGGGGATTGATAGTGGGCTCGATCTTAAGAAGTTGGTCAAGACAGCATGGTTTATATCTGATTATCTTGGACGTCCGCCGGTGAGTAGTGTTGCCAGGGCTTTGAAGAATAAGGTCGATTAATCCGGGTTAGCTGGACAAGCAAGGCCCTTTCGGAGTATCTTCAGGATATGTCAGTACATCTTCTAATCGTTAGCGTCGGGATCACGACGGTGGATCAGCTGCGCGCCAATCAGTCACGACGGCTGATTGCGGGCCCGCTTTGTCATGTCACGAAACAACGTCCGGCCCGTGAGGCAGAATTGCTAGAGGGGGGCTCCGTATATTGGATTATCAAGGGTCATATCGCGGCGCGCCAGAAGGTCGTGGAGCTTGAACGGCTTTTTGACTCTGAGGGCGAGAAATGCGGCCTGATCCTTGATCCCGAATTGATCGAGACGGAACTGTTTTCGCGCAATCCGCATCAGGGATGGCGCTATCTGGAAGATGATGATGCCCCGCGTGACCTTCGTGATCTGGTAGAGGAAAGTGAAGCCGACGAAGATAGCGAAGGGGAGATGTCCGAGGAAATGGCCGCGGAACTTCGCAACCTTGGCCTAATCTGACGGGGCAGGTTCCGGCTTGATCCAGATTGCGGTATCGTGAAACACTGCGCCACCGTTGGGTTTAGCGGCCTCTGCACTGATAAGGATATTGATCCCGACTTTCTCGATAAAATGCTTTCCGGGCCAGACCCCTTCAGAAATCACGGTGCCGGGCTGCTGGCCATCAAAAACCTCTACATGAATTAATAACGACCCCAACCGGTTGCCGAGACGCACAACAGCTCCATCATCTGCGCCAAGTCTGGCGGCGTCGCTGCTATGGATCTTGACTGTCGGTCGATTCTCCCGCTTTAGCGAGGTAGGCGTCGCGGTGAAAGATGAGTTGAGAAAATTCCGCGCTGGCGCTGTCACCAAACGAAAGGGATGCTCTGCGTCTGTCTGGTCAATCACCTCCCAATGATCGGGCAGGGACGGCATGCCCTCAAAATTTGGCCCCATGCGTGACCAGTCAGGTGTGAAGTGGAACTTCTTGTCGGAATGGGCAAAACCGTTCAGGTAATGCGCCTCTTCAAACGGAATCTGGCAGTCATGCCATTTGCTGGCGGTCAGGTTTTCCGCGTCGGGCCAGCCAGATATTTTCAGGGTGTCATCGATTATTTCCATTTCCGTCATCTCGAACCCGCGATGTTTCGCACCGAGGCGCTTTGCGAGCCCAGAGATAACTTCATGGTTGGAGCGGCATTCACCAAGTGGCTCGATAATCTTCCCGCCCATCATGATATGATTCTGTCCGCCCCCTTGATAAAAATCATCATGCTCCACAAAGGTTGTGGCGGGCAGCAGGATATCCGCCATTTTCGCGGTTTCCGTCATAAACTGTTCATGCACGCAGACGAAAAGATCGTCGCGCGCGAAGCCGGCATGAACTTTCGTGAGATCCGGCGCGACATCCATCGGGTTCATATTCTGGATCAGCAATCCGGTAACCGGCGGCCCATCGCCAAGGTCTCGCTTATCGCCGGTGAGTACCGGTCCAATACGCGACATATCGAGATTGCGGATGGATGGATCACGTGCATCCAAACCTTCGACAAGGGTTTTATCCCAGTGATAAATGGCACCATTGTTGTGAAAAGCGCCGCCGCCTTCATATTGCCAGGAACCGGTTACAGCGGCGAGGCAGCTTGCGGCATGCATGTTGACAGAACCATTCCGGCTCCGCGAAAAGCCATAGCCGAGCCTGAGGAAGGACTTCTTCGTCTGGCCATAAAGCCTCGCAAATTCATATATCTCCTCAATCGTGAGGCCTGTTATCTCGGCGGCCCATTCCGGTGTCCGGGTTTTAAGATGCTCTTCCAGCTCAGCCGCGCCTTTGGTGTATTTTTCCATATAGGCGCGATCAGTCATGCCTTCCGCGAACATGATATGCATGACCGCACAGGCAAGCGCGCCGTCTGTACCGGGCCGGAGGCAGAGATGCATGTCGGCGGTTGCCGCCGTCGGATTGCGATAGGGGTCGATGACGACAATCTTCGCCCCTCTCTCTTTGCGGGCGCGGGTCGCATGGGTCATCACATTGACTTGGGTGTGAACAGCATTAGTCCCCCAGATGACCACAAGATCGGATTTTGCCATTTCTCTTGGATCGGTCCCGTGCAGCGATCCGGTTCCAACATTCCAGCCGGTCCAGGCCAGCATGGTGCAGATTGTGGACTGCTGCCGCGAATATTTTTTGACATGGCGCAGCCGGTTGATCCCGTCCCGTTGCACAAGCCCCATTGTTCCCGCATAATAGTAGGGCCAAATGGTTTCGCTGCCATACTCGGCTTCGCGTTTCAGGAACGCATCTGCTACTTCATCAAGGGCGTCGTCCCAGCTGATTTGTTGCCATTCGCCGCTGCCTTTCGGGCCAACCCGACGCATGGGATGCATCAGACGGTCGGGATGATGGGTCCGCTCTGTATAGCGGGCGACCTTCGCGCAGATTACGCCGGCGGTGTATGTGTTGTCTTCCGCGCCGCGTACCCGGCCGATTTGCTGCGGTCCCAGCCGTTCAATCTCCAACGCGCATGTGGACGGGCAGTCATGCGGACAGGCGGAGGGGAGAATTTCTGGAGCAATGCTTGTCATGGGCTGCTTTTCTTTAGTTTTTGCTTTGGCGGTAGGCGTTTTTTGCGATCGATGGTTGGCAGATAGATTAGTGAGATATTGAAAGCGCTGCAATCCATGGCGATGAAAAAGGTGATTTTTTGGTGAATAGGCTGGAATTGGCGGGTCGGGCAAGATATATCGGGGCGTGGGATAACCCGGTGAAAGCACAGATATTTGAAGTTATTTAAGAAAATACTGAAAAGCAACGGCGCCAAGGCTGTGATCAGCCTGTTGGCGGCGGGTTATATCTGGCTTGTCCACCGCACCAGTCACTGGGAGGTTATCAATGGGCAGGCACCGCACGCCCTGATGAGCGAAGGCAAACCCTTTATCCTTGCCTTCTGGCATGGTCGCCTGTTGATGATGCCGATCTCCGTTCAGCGCAAGACGCCGGTTCATGTCATGATCTCCCACCATGGCGATGGGGAGATTATCGCCCGCACGATTAAGCATTGGGGACAGGAGAGTATAAGAGGGTCCGCGACAAAGGGTGCGGCGGCTGCGGTTAAGCAGATGCTGAAGATCCTGAAAAAGGGGGAGGTGGCGGTTATTACTCCGGACGGGCCGCGCGGGCCACGTATGCGCGCGCAGGAGGGAGTCGTTCGTCTTGCGGCCATGTCCGGTTTGCCGGTCTATCCGGTTAGCTTCTCAACCACGCGGGGTAGAATACTTGGTAGCTGGGATCGCTTTCTCCTCGCCGCGCCGTTCAGCCGGGGCGTTGTTATCTGGGGTGATGGGGTCGAGGTACCACGGAGAGATGAAAACGGTGCCTATCAGCAGGCGCGCGATGCAATTGAGAACAGCCTCAACGAAATTACTCATGCTGCAGATAAGGCCTGCGGGCGGGAGCCAGTCGCTCCGGAATCTCGTGATAAGCCCGTGAAGCCGCATAAGAAGACAGCAGAACTCTGATGCAGATGGCCCTCTATAATGGCCTGCTGTGGATTGGCACGCCGATCCTCAACCGGCATTTGAAAAAGCGACTCGCGGTGGGCAAAGAAGACCCGGAGCGGTTCCCGGAACGCTTGGGGAATGCTTCTCGCACGCGACCGGAAGGGCAGCTCATCTGGATACATGCCGCGTCCGTTGGGGAGTCGGTTTCGGCTCTGTCGCTGATTGACGGGCTGTTGAAGCGGTCGCCTGAGCGGCATATTCTGGTAACGACCGGCACCCGCACTTCGGCGGAGATTATGGCGAACCGCCTGCCGGATCGTGCCATTCACCAGTATGTCCCGATTGACAAGAAAGACGCGGTGCAACGGTTCCTTGATCACTGGCGACCGGACATGGCAATCTGGATGGAGTCGGAAATCTGGCCCAATCTGATCGTTGAAAGTGCCGGTCGCGGGATTCCGATGATGATGGCAAATGCGCGGATCACGGAAAAGTCCTATCGAACCTGGCGGAAATCTTTCGGCTTCTCGAGAAAACTGCTCGGCTGTTTTCGCTTTTGTTCTGCCCAATCGGAAGAAACCGCCGCGTGGCTGCGCGATCTTGGGGCGAATTCTGTGGAATGTTTTGGTAACCTCAAATTTGCCGCTGAACCCTTGCCGGTTGATCCTGAGGCGATTGAAAGCATGGAGGTCGCGGTTGGAGCCAGACCGCTTTGGCTTGCAGCTAGTACCCACCGGGGGGAAGAAACGTTCATCCTCTCGGCAAATTGTCGGCTTTTGGAGACATATCCGCACCTGCTAACCTTGATTGTCCCGCGCCATCCCGAACGAGGCGCGGAAGTGGCGGCGCTCGCGGTGGAGCAGGGGATTGCGGTGGTGCAGCGGTCCGATGGCAATACAATTGAGGCTGGAACTCAAGTTTATATTGCGGACACCATTGGAGAGCTTGGCCTTTTTTATCGGATTGCACCGATTGTCTTTATCGGTGGATCGTTAGTGCCGACGGGCGGGCAGAACCCGCTGGAGGCAGCGCGACTTGATTGTGCGTTGCTGCACGGGCCGCATATGGATAATTTCACTGATGTAATGCAGAGTTTCGATAAGCATGATGCGAGCCTGACTGTCACAGATGCTCAAACACTGGCAAAATCCGTTGGCGATTTGTTAGGCGATCCAGCGCTACGGGCGGAGATGGTAATCCGCGCGGGCAAGGTTGTCGCGGGCGGCACTGAAACACTGCAGAAGACGCTCGCCAGGATCGAAGATCTCCTCGCGGGAGGGATGCAATGAAAACGCCCCAGTTCTGGCAGCGCGATAGCAAAAGTTTGCTTCCCGATCTTTTGACGCCGGTTGCCTGGCTATATGGAGGGATCAGCCGTTGTCACCGTGCTTCGCAAAAGTCAGCACAGGTTTCCGCGCCGGTAATCTGTGTCGGCAATGTGGTGGCCGGGGGCGCGGGAAAGACACCGGTTGCCATCGCTGTCGCTCGGCTGTTTCTGGCTGAAGGGAAGAGACCGCACTTTCTGACACGGGGATATGGCGGAAGCCTGATGGGCCCTATCCGTGTTGTGCTCGATGTGCATACATTTCAAGAGGTGGGGGATGAGCCTTTGATCCTTGCCGAGACAGCACCGACATGGGTTGCTAAGGACAGGGTTGCTGGTGCGCGTGCCGCGGCGGAGGCAGGGGCGGATGTGATTATCATGGATGACGGTTTTCAGAACCCGACGCTTGAAAAGGATTTCTCGCTCCTCGTGTTGGATGCAGAGTATGGCGTAGGGAACGGGCGATTGATTCCTGCGGGGCCGCTTCGGGAAACCCTTGCTGCGGGGCTTTGTCGAGCCGACGCAGTTATCCTTGTTGGCGAAAATCCAGATAATAACTTAAAAAACCAATTAAATAATATAAAACCGGTGTTTAAGTCTAGATTAGTTCCGCGTGAATCCATCGATGGGATCAGCGGAGAGAAGGTGGTTGCCTTTGCCGGTATCGGCCGCCCTGAGAAATTTTTTCAGAGCCTTAAAGACGCTGGATGTGGATTAATAAATCACTTTAGCTATGCCGATCATCATATTTATAAAAAAGAAGAAATTATGAGTATGGTTGAGGCGGCAGCGACGGAAAATGCGGCTCTGGTTACGACCCGAAAGGACTATGTCAGGCTGTCGCTAGAGGCAAAGATGATGGTTACCGTTTTTGATGTTGATATGACTTTTGCTGCGCCGGATAAACTGAAAACTCTTCTACTTTCGGTTCTGAAGAAAGGGTAGTACTTGGAGAAAATTTCCACCAAATATCGCCTGGAATGGATAGCCGTTAGAATCATGATGGCTATTTTTCGACTGCTGGGCCGGGATCGGGCCGCTCGTTTTGGCGGCTGGCTGGCCCGTAAAGTAGGTCCGCGCATGCACGTTCACCGTCTTGCACGGGAGAATATGAAAATGGCTCTTCCTGGCATGACAGACCGTGATGTTGAGAAAAATCTTTTCAGTATGTGGGACAATCTTGGCCGAAATGTCGGGGAGATTCCGTTTAACCGGGAAATTCTTGATGATACGGAAGCTGTTGAGATTGTCGGGGAGGAATATTTGACCGCTCATGTCGAAAATGGCAAGGCGGCCTTTTTTGTGACGGCCCACTATGGCCCCTGGGAACTTGTTGCATTGGTGGGGCGGCGGTTCGGAAAGCGCGCGACTGGTATTTATCGCGCAGCTAACAATCCGCTTGTTGAAAAATATTTTCAGGAAATGCGCGCCGATCCAAGTTATCGTTTTGTGCCGAAAGGGAATGAAGGCGCGCGCACCATTTTAAAAGCGGCGCGGAACGGCGGGGCGATTGTCCTTCTCAATGATCAGAAGCTGAATACCGGCGTTGCGGTGCCTTTCTTCGGGCACGAAGCCATGACCGCTCCAGCGGTGGCTGAGATTGCCTGCAAGATGGATGTGCCCGTTTATCCAATGCGTGCCGAACGGTTGGAGGGCGGGCGCCGCCGCCTGACCATCTATCCCGCGCTTGAAACATCGCGCATGGGCGACCGGAAAGCGGATGTCTTTGCGCTTTTGAAGGCGATCAATGAGACGTATGAGCAATGGATAACCGAGCGGCCGGACCACTGGTTCTGGGTCCATAACCGCTGGTCCTGAACTGCTTCTTAACTTGCGAGAGCGAGCTCAGCCTTTTCATTGCGAACACGTTCTAACCGCTCTAATGCAATTTTATCGGCGATCTCGGCGGTTGTTACCTTTTCACGCTTTGCCCTCTCGAAAATACTGAGGCATGTGTCATATATGCCTGCGACCTGCTGCATTGCTTTCTCGCGGTCAAACTGCGGTCCTTCATGGCTGATGATGATGATGCCGCCCGCGTTGATTGCGTAATCCGGTGCATAGAGGATGCCGTTTTCCATAAGCATTTTCGCGTGACGATCTTCTGCCAGTTGATTATTGGCGGACCCGGCAATAACACGGGCCTTCAACCTGCGGATCGTGTCGTCATTGAGAATGGCGCCAAGCGCGCATGGGGCGAAGACATCAACTTCCTGATCATAGATCGCATCGAGGGGGACGGCGGTCGCACCGAGATTTTGCACGGCTTTTTCGACAGCGGCTTTATTAAGATCGGTGACAATC
The DNA here is from genome assembly GCF_020731145.1 of Sneathiella sp. HT1-7. Taxonomy (GTDB): domain Bacteria; phylum Pseudomonadota; class Alphaproteobacteria; order Sneathiellales; family Sneathiellaceae; genus Sneathiella. The sequence continues at coordinate 501,398 of NZ_JAJFZN010000002.1, forward strand.
AGTTCAGCGTCGGCCTCCTTTAACAGCTCGCACAGCCCATATCCGACATTGCCAAGACCCTGCACTGCGACTTTAACGCCGGAAAGGTCACTCTTGTTCAGTTCGAGTTTAACCGCTGCACGCAGGCCATGGAAAACACCCCAAGCTGTCGCGGGAGAGGGGTCGCCACTATTTCCTTCAGTAATTCCAGCAATATGTCGGGTGGATCGGCGGGCGATTTCAAGATCTGGCACGGTGGTGCCGACATCTTCCGCCGCGATATAGGTGCCGCCCAGTTGACCGACGGCACGACCGAAGGCTTCAAACAGTTCTGGTGTCTTATCTGTGTGGGCGTTGCCTATGATGACCGACTTGCCGCCGCCAAGATTAACCCCGGCGAGGGAGGATTTATATGTCATTCCGCGGGAGAGGCGGAGGACATCGGCGATGGCCTCTTCCTCGCTTTTGTAATCCCACATGCGCGTTCCGCCAAGTGCTGGGCCGAGGGTGGTGTCATGAACGGCGATAATTGCCTTTAGCCCCGACTTCTGATCATGGAAAAACAGAACATCTTCGTGATTGTCGAACTCTTTCGCAGAAAATACTGTCATTACAAGCCCCAAAAAATATTTAGCTAATATAGCGTTCTAAGCTTGATATTTTCTTAAATTTGCACGAAATCAATTCAAATTTTGCCCATATTGAAAGTTCGCAGCATCCTTGCGCCAAATTCGGGAAAGGATTTGCAAAATTTCCACCTGAAGCATGGAAAAGAAATAAATAATCTGCCCTGATAACGCTGATTTGGCGCAAAATCGCCTATTCAGGCGCTTCACAATCGCTCAGTTTGATCGAGCATTTCCATTACAGCCTCTCCAATTCGCAAGCTGGCGGTTAGTCCGGGACTTTCCATTCCAAAGAGATTAACCAGCCCCGGAATATTGTGATTCTGCTCGCCAGATAAGACAAAATCGGCGGCGGCGCCGTCCGGGGTCTGAACTTTCGGGCGAATGCCGGAATAGGCTGGGATCAAGCTGTCATCGGGCAGCGCCGGGAAATATCGGCGGATCGCTTCATAAAAATCTGTGCAGCGGGCAGGATCAACTTCATAGTCGATTTGGTCGATCCATTCCTGATCGGGTCCAAACCGGATTTGCCCTGCAAGATCAAGAGTCACATGAATACCGAGGCTCGCCGTATTTGGCACCGGATATATGAGATGCGAGAAGGGCGCGCGCGCTGTCATGGTGAAATAGCTGCCCTTGGTCAGATAGCGCGTGGGAATATGTGCCGGCGCAAGGCCTGAAATACTCGCGGCGATCTCTTGCGCAGAGAGCCCCGCCGAATTAATCAGGTTACGGCATTGAACAGTTGTCCCATCTGCAGTGACTGCGAACCCTTCCTTCGTTCTTTCGGCCGTCTCGAACGGCGTGTTATAGGCAATGGCGCTGCCGTTATCCTCTATCTCCCCCACATAGGCGAGCATGAGCTGGTGACTGTCGATAATCCCGGTGGACGGGGAGAGAAGGGCGGCTGCGCAGTTGAGCGTAGGTTCCATCTTTATGGCCGCATCCTGCGAAAGATATTCTATGTCATCAACGTCATTGGCGGCCGCCTTCGCCGCCAGAGAATCGAGGGTTTCCAGCTCCGCCTCCGACGTGGCGACTATCAGCTTGCCGCATCGCTGATGTGGGATATGGCGGGCTACGCAATAGTCATAAAGCCGCTTCTTCCCTTCGACACAAAAGCGCGCCTTCAGGCTGTCTTTAGGATAGTAGATACCCGCGTGGATAACCTCGCTGTTACGCGACGACGTTTCCTCCCCGAAATGCGCTGATCTTTCCAAAACAAGCACGTCACGGCCCGCTACCGCAAGGGTCCGGGCGATGGCGAGGCCGATAACGCCGGCGCCAATTACGATATTTTCAACATCCAAAGACATAGCCGTCCCTAACAGTTTTCCCTTCAATCACAAAGGGTTGATTTTTAAATCTGTGTCAATATTCCTAGAATAAGGCATGCAACGAATTTATGCTCTCCTTCTTCTAAGCTTTTTTGCACCACTCCTTGGCGCCGTAGACGCGTCCGCAAATCCAGAGCTATGGGCGAAGTTCTGGCCAGACACAGATTTTTCTAAAAGCGACGTGCCATTTGATGAAATTCGAAATGGCGGTGTCCCGAAGGACGGCATTCCGGCAATCGATAACCCGGCGTTCATTCCGGTTGCCGAGGCCGACCATCTTAAATCGACCGAACCGGTGATTGGTGTCGTAGTGAATGGGGAGGCAAAGGCCTATCCGCTTCAGGTCCTTATCTGGCATGAAATTGTGAATGATGAAATTGGCGGTGTTCCAATTGCAGTGACCTTTTGCCCGCTTTGTAATGCGTCACTTGTCTTTGACCGTCGCATAACCCATCCTTCGAGGGGAGATATGATCCTCGATTTCGGGACAACCGGGAAACTCCGCCATTCTGATCTAGTCATGTACGATCGGCAGACGGAAAGTTGGTGGCAGCAGTTCGTAGGCCAGGCGATTATCGGGGAACTCACCGGGATGGAGCTGGATATGCTGCCGGTGAGAATCGAATCTTTCGCCAAGTTCAGGGAAAGAATGCCAAATGGTCAAATTCTTGTTCCGAATGATGAAAATTTTCGTCGTTACGGACTAAATCCGTATCAGCAATATGACAGCGCCTGGCAACCTTTCATGTATAATGGGGACTTGCCGGAAAATGTTGCGGCGCTTTCGCGGGTCGTTGTTGCCGAAGGGCGCGCCTGGGCGCTCGATTTCCTGCGGCAGGAAAAGCAGATTGAAACTTCCAACGGCCTCCTTCTAAAATGGGAGAAAGGGCAGAATTCTGCGCTTGATGCGGGAGTTATCGGGGAGGGGGTTGATATCGGTAATGTAACGGTTCGTCGTCAGACGGAGACGGGTTACATTGATATTGTCTATACCGTCGATTTCGCCTTTGCTCATCACGCCTTCCACCCCGATCAGCCGATCGTTCATGAATGAGCGAGATTTCCATCTTCCGTCAACTTTTTGTAAATCCGATCTGGATATGATGCTTGTCTTGTACCGGTGGCTGGTTTACTAAATTACCGCATCATATCAGATGTTGGAAGCTAGTTGGCGGCGGTGAGAATTGCTGGGGGCGAATAAAACGTGTCAAACGTGACGGTGACTTTGGACGACTCAAATTCTGAAAAAGATCAGCAGCCCACTCGTGCGCATATAATTGTGGTGGGAAATGCAAAAGGCGGATCCGGGAAATCCACAACCGCCATGCATATCATCATTTCCTTGCTGACGATGGGCTTCAAGGTCGGGGCCATTGATCTTGACGGTAAGCAGAAAACCCTTGGGCGATATATCGAGAACCGGCAAAGCTTCATAACGAAGAAAAATCTTCAACTGCCGATGCCGTCGCTTAAGGTGATCGAGCCGAGCCCGAAGAAGAATATGGACGAGGCACAATCGGATGAGCGCGCAAGATTTGTTGGGGCTCTACAGGAACTCGTCTATGAAAATAACTTCGTTGTCGTCGATTGCCCGGGTGCTGACAGCTTCATTTCCAAACTGGGCCATTCCTTTGCAGATACCCTGCTGACACCGATGAACGACAGCTTTATCGACCTTGATTTGCTAGCGACGGTTAATGGGTCCAGCCTCGAGGTTGAAAAACCAAGCTGGTATAGCGAAATGGTCTGGGAACAGCGTAAACGTCGGGCATTGATCGATAATCACAAGATTGACTGGGTGGTGATGCGCAACCGGCTTTCTCATACGGATGCCCATAATAAGCGCCATATCGAGAAAATCCTGAAAAAACTGGCGGCGCGCATTTCCTTTCGCGCGGCCCCCGGTTTCGGTGAACGAGTGGTATTTCGCGAGCTTTTTCTCAAGGGCCTGACAATGCTCGATTTGAACAAGAAGGGCGTTGGCGTTAAGATGTCCATGAGCCATGTGGCGGCGCGCCATGAATTGCGCCATTTAATCAAGTCGCTGAATTTGCCGGGCGTTGAAGACAAAGTCGAAAAACTATAGCCACGGTCGAGCGTGAAAGAGATCCAAAATGATGGAGACTGAAGAAGCCGCAGTCGCGCTTGCGAAGCTTGGTCATCCTGTCCGGTTGAGGATTATGCAGTATCTGGTGCAGGCAGGGGAGGCCGGATTGGCCGTGGGTGAGATACAGGCACTTCTGGATATTCCCGCATCAACCTTGTCCCATCATATTTCCCATCTTGTCAGCGGCGGACTGATCCGGCAGGAGCGAGAAAGTCGCACCTTGCGCTGTTTCGTCAATTATAAAAAGGTGGAAGGGCTGGTTGAGCTTCTAACCGATAAATGCTGCATGGGCGTTGACCTCCCTAAGGCCGAGATTTTGGCCGAAGAAGGCTAATCAAGCCAAAATTCCTATATTTCGACAATTATCGAAATAACTTCTTGCAAAGTTTCAGAGTCGGTGTTACCTGTTTATTAATTCGACTAATCTGGAAATATGAATATGTCTCTTAATGAAGCTTTACAAAATCTATCTCACGGTAAGTCCCGTTTATGGGCTCTGCTAAGTGACCGGGTTATTCTTACGGCACTTTTTATAGTCCTTCTGGTGGCGGTTTTCGATCCTGCCAATCTCCCCGTCAGTCTGCTATTTTTATGGGACGCAGTTGTTGGTATGGCGCCTTTCTTTGCCCTTGCCATCGGCCTTGCGGCCTACTTTTCGGCAACCGGAGCCGATAATCTGATCGCGCGGGCTTTCTCCGGATCACCCATGACGGCGATCGCCGCCGCGTCGGTGGTTGGGGCGCTTTCTCCCTTTTGCTCCTGCGGGGTTATCCCGCTTGTCGCGTCTCTTTTGACCGCCGGAGTTCCGCTCGCGCCGGTGATGGCTTTCTGGATCGCGTCACCAATCATGGACCCGGAAATTTTTGTGCTGACCTCCGTCGGAATCGGCTTCGAGTTCGCGGTTGGTAAAGCTGTAATTGCCATTTTACTCGGCCTGTTTGCCGGGGCTTCTGTATATCTCCTGCAACGAAAGGGATGGGCACTTGATCCGTTGAAGGGGGAACTTTCTGGCTGCCGCAAGAAAATATCGCTCACCGGTCCGGTCGAGGTTGAGTGGAAGTTCTGGCAAAATTCAGATCGTACGCGGCAGTTCGCCAGTGCGGCAGCGTCCAACGGTTGGCTGATCGGTCGCTGGTTGATCCTTGCCTTCCTCATCGAGAGTCTGATGGTGACCTATATCCCCACCAGCTTTATCGAGGCGTTTGTCGGGCAGGATAATCTCTTCGCCATTCCTCTGGCTGTTTTGGTAGGTATCCCAAGCTATCTGAACGGATACGCCGCCATTCCGCTGGTCAGTGGTCTTCTCGATCTGGGTATGTCTCAGGGTGCGGCGATGGCCTTTATGACGGCTGGAGCAGTTTCTTCTATTCCGGCGGCAATCGCGGTTTTCGGCCTGGTTAAGAAGCCTGTGTTCGGTCTGTATCTCTTCCTCGGTATTTCAGGGTCGGTCGTGACCGGTATCGCTTGGCAGTTGTTGAGTAAAGCCCTCTAAAAGGGGTATTCAATGCTCCGGAGATAGCGTGCTGAAAGGCAAAGGCCCTACCTCGTATCCGTCAGAGAACCTCAACAATATGATAGCCGGCCCTTTTAATGGGGCCGGCTAATTTATTATTAACCTTTAATCTATACGCTTTTCACCATAGCGATAGGTCTCCTTGTTTTCCGTGGGGTTAATGACGAGACAAATTCGCGGAAAAGGAGGAGCGTATGTTAAGCTTTATTAACCATACCAGACATTTTCTCATTCGTAATGTCGGCATGCGCTCTGTCATTTCTTTTGGACTTGCAGTGCTCTTTATCGCAGCCACGTTGGTTTCATTCCAAGTGACAGACGCAACAGCCCAGAATGTGTGCTTTGAGCGAACCGCACTAATGAAGCATTTGGGCGGCAAATTTGAAGAAGCACCGGTTGCGGCGGGCCTTGCTGCGAATGGAAGCGTGCTTGAACTGTTTTCGAGCCCCGATGGTGTTACCTGGACAATTGTTTTGACGCAACCGAATGGCGCAACCTGTGTGATGGCGTCGGGTGAATCTTGGGTAGGCATGAAAAAGCCCAAGAAGGGCAAGGTTAGCTAGTCGCATATACATGCGTATTTAAAAGCGCGTAGCGTCATGTATGGCTTTGTGATGTATATGGATGGGAAAGGGCTGGATCGTTTGATCCGGCCCTTTTTCGTTCAATAATAGGGGGCTATACAGATTTTCAAAATCCGCGTAGCTTGCATCTGTAATTTTCGGGACATCAGATAAAAAGGAAAAATAGATGATCGGTTACATAACCCTGGGAACGAATGACATTGATAAAGCCGCGGAGTTTTATGAGGCACTGCTCGGTGAAATCGGGGCGAAGCGCGTCGTCAATGAAGATCACCTGAAAATGTGGAGTGTGGCGCGAGGCCAGCCCATGCTTGGCGTTATCAAGCCGCATGACGGGAAGCCAGCAACATTTGGCAATGGGACAATGTCGGCGCTGTTGCTGGATAGCCCTGAAACGGTGTCAAAGATGCACGCCAAAGCGCTTGAGCTTGGTGCGACGGACGAAGGTGCGCCGGGACCGCGCGGCGCTGGTCAACTATTCTTCGGGTACTTCCGCGATCAGGAAGGGCACAAGCTTGCCTTTTACGCACCAAATAAAGCGAAGGATTGACGCCTAGAAAGTGGGCGCATCCACCTCCGCGTTTAATAGTGCTTGTTGAAGCTGGGATTTGAGGCGGGACAACCCTTCATCATTCTTGGCTTCACAGCGCGCGACCAGAACGGCCTGCGTATTTGACGCACGCAGCAACCACCAGCCATCCTCCGTACTAACCCGAACGCCATCAATATCGGAATAATTGGCACCAGCCGCCGCAAGGGCATCCTGAATGCGGGTGACGGCGCCGAATTTTTCTTCATCCGGACAGGCAAAGCGCAGTTCCGGCGTATTGATCATTTCCGGGAGCTCATCACGCATCTCATCCAGGGACTGAGCGCTCGCTCCAACAATATTGAGCAGACGGAGCGCGACATAGAGCGCATCGTCATAGCCATAGTAGCGGTCATTGTAAAAGATATGACCGCTCATCTCCCCGGCGAGAGGGGCGTTCACTTCCTGCATTTTGGATTTGATCAGTGAATGGCCGGTCCGCCACATGATCGGCTCTCCGCCGAGATCGCGTATGGTATCAAATAGGATCTGGCTCGCCTTCACATCGGCAATAATCGGAGCGCCAGGGCTGTTGGCGAGAATTTCCTTTGAAAGGACGGCGAGCAACTGATCGCCCCAGAGAATACGTCCCTGTCCATCGACAACACCGATGCGGTCACCGTCGCCGTCAAAGGCGATACCGAGATCGGCGTTCACACCCTTTACAGTGTTGATCAGGTCTTCGAGGTTTTCAGCGACCGTTGGGTCGGGGTGATGATTTGGGAAGCTGCCGTCGATTTCATCAAAAAGCAGCATATGGCTACCGGGAAGCTTGGCGACCAGCTTGCGTAATCCCTCGCCGGTGACACCATTGCCGCAATCCCAGACGACATTCAGGTCGCGACCGCCGACGAAATCCTGCAACAGTCGGGCGAGATACTCTTCCATAATGGGGTGGTCAATAACGCGTCCCGAACCTTCTTCAAATGGGCCAGAGACGCTTAATTTTCCAAGTTCCTGTATCTGTTCGCCATAGAAAGATTTGCCGCCCAGCATCATCTTGAAGCCGTTATGGCTTGGTGGGTTGTGGGAGCCGGTGATCATGATCCCGCCGCCAGATTTCAGGGCATAAGTGGCGTAATAGAGCATCGGGGTCGGACCCATACCGATATCGAAAACATCAATTCCTGTTGAGGTCAAACCCTTGATCAGGGCTGTCTTCAGCTTCGGGGATGTTTTGCGCCCGTCATAGCCAATGGCGACATTCTCATATCCCCCTTGGTTGAGAAGGGTTCCAAAGCTGCGGCCGATGGCTTCGGCGTCCTCATCAAATAGGGTTTCATCGATGATCCCCCGGATATCATATTCGCGCAAAATGGTTGGGTTGAACTCATGCTTGGTCATTTAATGTTACTTCCCGGATTTCCTGAACTTACGTCGGGCGCCCAATGCTGCGATAGGTAAACCCTTTGATAGCCATATCATGAGGATCATAAATATTCCGTAAATCTACCATGACAGGCGTCTTCATCATGGATTTGACCCGCTTGAGGTCCAATGCCCGAAATTCATTCCATTCGGTGATGATGACAAGGGCATCCGCCCCCTCAATTGTGGCGTAAGAGCTGTCGCAGAATTCCACGTCGTCGAGGAGCTTGCGCGCTTCTTCCATGCCCTCGGGATCATAGGCTCGGACGACGGCTCCGGCCTTGACCAATGCCGGAATGATATCAAGGCTCGGGCTCTCGCGCATATCGTCGGTGTTGGGCTTGAAAGTGAGGCCGAGGACGGCAATTTTTCTGCTTGATACGGATCCTCCGCAGGCGTCGACTATTCGTGCGGCCATGTCCATTTTGCGTTTTTCATTGATATCGATGACGGTATCGACAATGCGCATTGGGGCCTCTGCCTCGACCGAGGTCTGGTAAAGCGCGCGGGTATCTTTGGGAAAGCAGGAGCCGCCAAAACCGGGGCCGGGGTGGAGGAATTTCGCGCCAATTCGCCCGTCCAGTCCAATGCCGCGCGCGACATCATGGACATTCGCGCCAACTTTCTCGCAAAGGTCCGCAATTTCATTGATGAAAGTGATTTTGGTCGCAAGGAAGGCATTACCCGCATATTTCGTAAGCTCGGAGCTTTCTAGACTGGTAAAGACAAGAGGTGTCTGGAATAGAGAAAGCGGTCGGTAAATCGCCGACATCACCTCCTGCGCACGGGGCTCCGTCGTGCCGACGATCACGCGGTCGGGTCTCATGAAATCCTCGATCGCGGCGCCTTCACGCAAGAATTCGGGATTGGAAACTACATCAAAGTCCGCGTCCGGATTGGTCTCATGCAGAATGCGTTCTACCTCCCTGCCGGTCCCGACGGGAACCGTGGACTTGGTAACAACCACCGTGTAGCCGGAGAGGGCGGCGGCAATTTCTTTCGCCGCAGCATAGACATAGGTGAGATCAGCCTGCCCGTCGCCGCGGCGGCTTGGCGTGCCGACGGCAATAAAGACGGCATCCGCGCCGGCCACAGCGCTTTTCAGGTCCGTCCCGAATTTGAGATAGCCCGAGCGGGTGTTCTTCTCGATCATCGCCTGCAGGCCGGGCTCGAATATTGGCACCTCACCAGCATTAAGGCTGTCAATTTTCCCTGCATCCGTATCGATACAGATCACATCATGCCCGAATTCCGAAAAGCAGGTACCAGAGACCAGCCCGACATAGCCTGTCCCAATCACAGCGATATGCATCGCAAAATCTCCGTACTATTAGTCGTGAGATGATATACTACAGTTTATTGGCGATTTTTTTGACAATGTTCATTAAATCGACCTTCATGTCTTCGCGATGGAGCGCGAAGGCGATATTTGCCTCTAAAAATCCAATTTTATCGCCGCAGTCATATCGGGTGCCGTCAAATTTCATGCCGAAGAACGGATCGCCGCCGAGCATGGTGGAGAGCGCATCAGTGAGTTGGATTTCATTGCCGGCACCGCGGGCCTGGTTTTCAAGGAGGTCAAATATATTTGGCTCCAGAATATAGCGCCCAATGACCGCAAGATTGGAAGGAGCGTCCGCCGGGGCGGGTTTTTCCACGAGGCTCTTAATCTCGATCAGGTTTCCATTTTCCGCGCCCGGACCCAAAATACCGTAGCGGGAGGTATGTTCTTCAGGGACTTCCATTACCGCCAGCATATTGCCGCCGCCAATCTTTTCGCGCGCCTCAGTCATCTGGGCAAGGCAGGGGGTGTCAGCCAATATCAGGTCGTCGGCGAGAATAACGGCGAACGGTTCATCCCCCACCAGGCGTTTCGCGCACCAGACCGCATGGCCGAGACCAAGCGGTTCCTGCTGGCGGATATAGGCGATGGAGCCCGCTTTCGGCACGCCTTCCTGTATTTCCCGGAGAACATCATGTTTATGCCGCTCGTTCAGGACGCTTTCCAATTCATAGGACCGGTCGAAATGGTCCTCGATGATGGTCTTGCCGCGTCCAGTGACAAAAATGAACTCCTCGATGCCTGCATCCCGCGCTTCTTCAACGGCATATTGGATAAGCGGCTTATCGACGACAGGGAGCATTTCCTTCGGCATGGCCTTCGTTGCTGGAAGAAATCTTGTTCCAAGTCCCCCGACAGGGAACACGGCTTTGCGAACTTTTTTTGGCATGCTGATCTGACCCGATGATTGTACTATAAAATTTATGGCATTTCGCCTGCCGCTAAGGCAACCCCTGATTTTCAGGTTTTGAGCAGAACTTCCTTTGCTTCATTGAGTTTAGCGGCCATGTAATCGGATCCATTATGATCAGGGTGAAATTTCTTCATCAACCTGCGGTGGGCTGCCTTGATGTCCGAAATTGAGGCGTCACTGCCAAGTTCAAGAATTTCAAATGCCTCCCGCCGGGTCATTGGTCCGTCGCTACTTGTCGCCCGGGTGCGTTCTTCCTTTGACTGGCTTTCACCGCCTTCTGCCTCGAAATCTTCATCAAAATTACGGGCGATGAAACTTTCCAGAATCGCTATGGTTTGCTCGTCATCGGCGCATTCGTGATGAAACTCACCAAGCTCCGCACGGCTAAGGGAGGAGAGTTGCCGCCCTTCGAATTGTCCGCGCAAGATCATGGCATCCATCTCGCCGGTGTCGTGGTTAAGGGAGGCCTGCAGCCAATCTGTCTCCACATCTGATTGTTGCCCGGTAGAGGGACGGCGGGAGCTAAACAGGGGTTTACTTCTGAGGAAAAACAACGCGGCAAAGACCAGCGGTGGGGCATAGGCAAAGCGACCCGTCAGGACAAAAAATCCGGCAAGAACGGAGCAGATGATGACAGCGGAAATTCTGAGTGCCTTGACAAGCTTTTTAGGATCGGCAGTTGCAATAGCCTGGCTGCCGATCATCACAGCCAGAAGTAGCGAAACACCAATGATGAAATAGGCCAGCATGGGTTACTTTATCTGCTGTAGGAGGAGCTTTGCCTCGCCGCCAGATTTCTTGCTGAAATCGCTGAGGGCCTTGCGCCCTCCGGCGGCATAGGCAGCAACAGCCCGAAGCAAGTTGCGGAGTGTAGCTGCGCTGGCACTGTCAAAACGACAATAGGCCCCGCCCGAAAGCCGTGCCATCTGGCGGAAGCAATTTTCCGCGATCGTGTCATGTCCTTCCTGAAACAGGAATATCGGAACCTTCAACATCCCGAGCTGCCCGGCGAGATGGCAGAGCTGGTCCGCATCTTCCTCCATGCAGTCACCTATATAGACAAGGGCATTGACGCGGTCCTTTTTCGTCTGGCGGAGGGTATGTTTCAGCACTTTCTCGATCTGTGTATGGCCGCCAAGGCAGAACACGCGAGACATCGGACGGATTAGGGCCTGACTGTCGGTCGTCCATTTGGTTGCCTTGAATTCGCCAAAGCCCCGAAAAAAGGCGATCTGAAGTTCCAGCCCGCCGATTGAGCCGGCCTCTTCGAACATTTCATGTTGTAGATGCGATGCTCTGTCCCAGGTTGGTTGGCGGCTTGCCGTGGCGTCGATCGAGAATATCAGCCGTCCGTTCTTGCCTGTCGGTGCCCGCACCGGGGCGGCCGCGACTTTCTTCAAAAACTCGGTGACGTCATCCTTGCCGGACTTTTTATCAGATTTCTCTATATTTTTGGCCAAGCCGAGCTTTCCCCATTTGCCGATCCTTACCCCTTAGATAGGTGTTTTTGAAGAAAAATTCAATTCAAAGGCAATTAGGCTTGCTCTTCGGCGGACCGCGGGACAAGAATGATTAAAAAAGTGAGTTGATACGGAGACAGCCAATGAAAACCGACCCTTTCTGGTGGGATGCCGCAAGGCCGGAACCCACCGGCACAGTGTTGCCGGACGGCGTCAGTGATGTGCTGATCATCGGCGGCGGCTATACGGGGCTGTCGGCGGCGCTCACTCTTGCCAAAAAGGGACAGAAGGTCACGGTTCTTGATGCGGAAATGCCGGGATATGGTGCCAGCGGACGCAATGGCGGCATGATCGGCAATTTACTCAAACCTGGGCTTTCCGGCCTGATCAACAGCTATGGCGCGGAAAAAGGCTGTGCCATTTATAAGGAAGCGTTGGCTTCCGTTGATTTTATTGCAGAGCGGATTAATGAGGAGGGGATCGACTGCGATCTAGCACTGACCGGCCGCTTTTACCCCGCCGTGCTTGAGAAACATTATCGCCGCATGAGCCACGATTTTGAGGTTCGGCAAAAATATCTCGATATTCCCGAAGAGATGGTCGGGGCGAATGATTATGGAGAGGATGTCGATAGTGCCGGATATAAGGGCGGGCTTAGGCAGCATCATACGGGCGGGTTACATCCGGCGAAATATGTGACGGGCCTGACGAATGCCGCAATGCGGGCCGGGGCGCAGATCATTGCGCCGCTCCGGGCGGAAGAAGTTACAAAAAAACCAACAGGCTTTGCGGTCCGCACCGCGCGAGGTGAACTGGCGGCGCGGGCGTTGCTGATCGCTACCAATGGCTATGGCGGCGGGCTCCTTCCCTATATACAGAAACGTGTTTTCCCGGTCGGGAGCACCATGATCGCGACCGAGGAACTTTCCGAGAATCTGGTCGCTAGCCTGTTTCCGACAAAACGGATGATTACGGATACGCGCAAGATGCTGAGCTACTACCGTCCCTCACCAGATGGACGCAGGGTGCTGCTTGGTGCGCGTCCGACCATCTTTCCCGCCACTCCGGAGGTGCAGGCCCGCTCCCTCAAAAAGGCGCTGGATCAGATATTTCCGGCGCTCCGGTCGACGGCGGTCAGCCATGTCTGGTCCGGTAATGTCGCCTATGACTTTGCCGCCATGCCGACGATCGGGGAGCATGAAGGTATTTTCTACGCCATGGGTTATTGCGGCTCGGGCGTGGCGATGTCGGGTTATTTCGGACATAAGGCTGCGCTTAAAATTCTCGGTGATCCGGACGGGGAGACAGCCTTTGACGGCTTGCCGCTGGAGGATCGTTTCTATTATAACGGCAGGCCCTGGTTCCTGCCTGTCGCCATGATGGGCTACCGCGTCCGCGATTATTTTGGTTTCTGATGACAGTATCCGCTTTTTTCTCCCTGCCGAGCCACCGCGAGACATGGCGTCTGGTTTGGCCGATTATCCTGTCCAATTCCTCCGTTCCGCTGCTGGGGGCCGTGGATACCGCCGTTGTCGGCCATCTGCCCGAGGCCCATTATATTGGCTCGGTCGCCATAGGCGCGCTTATTTTCAGCTTCCTCTATTGGGGGTTCGGGTTTCTCCGTATGGGGACGACGGGATTTGTTGCCCAGGCCTCCGGTGAGGGGGATGCGACGGAAATCCGCTCGGTCCTCGCGCGGGCGATCATCCTTTCTACGATCATCGCCGTCGTTGTCCTGCTTATACAGGGATTGGTCCTGTGGCTGTCGCTTTTGATGATCGAAGGTTCGCCCCTCGTTGAGGGCGGGGCGGCGGATTATTTCTATGTCCGAATCTGGGGTGCGCCGGCGGTTCTTGCCAATTATGCGTTGATGGGGTTCTTTATCGGCATCCGCAATACGAAAGCGGCGCTCACCGTTCAGATATTCATGAACGGCCTGAATATCATTCTCGACTTGATCTTTGTTATCGGTTTTGGCTGGAATGTCATCGGTGTCGCGGCGGCGACGGCGATTTCAGAATCCCTGGCGCTTCTGCTGGGGCTCTATATCGTCCGGCGGGAACTTGCGCAGATTGGTGGTGTATGGAAACGCTCAGCGATCCTGTCCCTTGCCAAGATGGGACGGCTTCTGGCTGTCAATCTTGATATTTTCATCCGCACCATTCTGTTGATCTTCGCCTTCGCCTATTTCACCGCCCAAGCCGCGAAAGAGGGGGATGTCACGCTGGCGGCCGTCGCGGTGCTGATGAATTTCATCCATTTCATGGCCTTCGGTCTGGACGGCTTCGCTTTCGCGGCGGAGGGGATGATCGGTACGGCCATCGGGGCGAAGCGGCCTGACAAGCTGCGGGAGATTGTCTATGTCACCGGATTTTGGGCGCTGATCGTTGCCTGCCTTTATGCGCTGGTTTATCTGGTGTTTGGTTCCGCGATTATCGATTTACTTACTGGCATTGATGATGTGCGCGCGCGCGCGAATGAGTTTCTTCCTTGGCTCATTTTCATGCCGCTGGTTGCTATCTGGTCCTATCAGATCGACGGTATTTTCATCGGCGCGGTGCAGTCGAAGGAGATGCGCAATGGCATGATCATTTCCTTCATTGCCTATATGGCGGCGATGCATGTTTTTGGCGAGCAGTGGGGGACGCAGGGGCTCTGGGGGGCGCTGGTCGTGTTCTTCGTTGTTCGGGCCGTGACGCTGGCCGTCGTCTATCCGCGCGTGGAACGGCGGGCGAGGGCCTGAGCGCTATTACTTTGCCTGACCGGTCAGACGCCGCTCGATTGCGGAGAATGCCATAGGCACCAGCGCGATGATCAGGCTGATCCGGATAACATGCATGGTGGAGACGAAGGCAACGTCAATCCCAAGGGCGAGGGCGACCAGTGACATCTCCGCAAGGCCACCGGGGCTGAGGGCGAGAATTATTCCAGGAATACTAACGCCGATGGTCTCGGCAAAGAAATAGGCGAAGATGGCGGCAATCAGAACCATCAAGGTGGTTGAGGCGAAGCTGAGCCCGATGACATGCCGGATGTCGCGAAAACGGGTGCCAAGAAAACGCGCGCCAATCGCTGTTCCAATCACCAATTGCGACGCATAGACAAGTATCATCGGGGGCGAAACGTCCGTTATCCCGGCCATTTGAAAGGCTGCCGTCGCCAACAGAGGTCCCATCAGGTGATAGGCAGGCAGGCGGCATAGATAGCCGCCACCATAGCCGATCAGCGTCGCAACGAGCAGCCAGCCGTCCCCTGCAATATCCTGAATTGAGCCGAACAGTGACACGGTCTGGGCCGTCCCTTCCAATGTGACCCCATAGCGGAAGATCATCGGAACAGTCATCACCAGGATCAGGATGCGTGATGCATGAATCAGCGCGATTGTCGGGCCATGGCCGCCCTTCGCCTCACCAACTTCATACATGACGTTTAGACCGCCGGGAGCCGCGGAGAAGTAGGCAGTGGTGGGATCAAATTTACCCACACGGCGATAGAAGATATAGACCAGCGCCATCGATATCACGACGCTCACTACAAGGAGGAGGAGCCCGCCGCTCCAACGGCCCATGGTGGTAAATGTCTCTGTTGTAAAGCCACTGCCAAGCATGACGCCGAGGATTGCGGTCATTATTTTACGTAAGGTTCCATTTACCGCGAGATTGAAACCGCGCAGCGCCGCGATAGTGGAGAACACCATCGAGCCCAGCATCCAGGCGAGCGGGAGATCGGCAATAAAAAAGAGGGCCCCGCCAATCCCGCCGATGAGGAGTGCAGTAGCAGTACGTTTCACGTCAGTTCTGCCCCATCGCGCTGTAATCGATTGCTTTGTTCCGGTTGAGCGATGTTCCGGCTTTCGGCATCGGATATTTCAATCCCGTTGCACAATTAAACAGGACGGTATTGTCGGTATCCGAAACAAGACCTTTGGCGCGCGCAAGCTGATAGGCGGCATAGGTTGCAGCTCCTTCCGGACAGAGAAGAAGGCCGTCTCTCCCGGCAACGGTGGCGCGTGCATCTTCGATTGCGGCATCGGACACGGCAATCGCGGCGCCGCCACTTGCCCGGACGGCGCGCAGTATCAGGAAGTCGCCGATGGCCGCCGGAACCCGTATCCCCGCGGCCACGGTATGCGCATCCTCCCACAGCTCGGCATGTTCCTTGCCCTCTTCATAGGCCCGCACGATCGGCGCGCAGCCTTCTGCCTGAACAGCGAACATCTTGGGTCTTTTTGAGCCGATCCAGCCGATTGCCTCCAACTCGTCAAAGGCTTTCCACATACCGATCAATCCCGTGCCGCCTCCGGTGGGGTAGAAAATGGCATCCGGCAATTCCCAATTAAACTGTTCTGCAAGTTCCAGCCCCATGGTTTTCTTGCCTTCAATGCGGTATGGCTCCTTTAGGGTGGAGACATCAAACCACCCCGTTGCAGCCTTTCCCTCCCCAACAATCTTTCCGCAGTCGTTGATCAACCCGTTGACGCGAAACAGGTTTGCTCCTTGAAGGCCTGTTTCCGACATATTGATTTCCGGTGTGTCGGACGGACAGAAAATATAGCTTTCCATCCCTGCGCGTGCGGCATATGCGCTTAGGGCAGCGCCGGCATTTCCATTCGTCGGCATGGCCGTTTTGCGGACGCCGAGTTCCTTGGCCATACTGACCGCCATAACAAGGCCGCGGGCCTTGAAGGAACCCGTCGGCAGGCGGCTTTCATCTTTGACATAGAGGGGCGCGTCGCCGGAAAGGGATATCAGCGGTGTGGTAATCTCTCCCAAAGAGACAATATTTTCTGTCCGCCGAACGGGAAGAAATTCACGGTATCTCCAAATATCCTGTGGGCGGGTTGCGAGGGTTTCCTTGGTGAGTGCTTCCTTCAGCTTTGCAAGGTCATATCGCACAAGAAGTGGCCAGCCATCGTCTGACAGGTTATGGAGCGTGTCAGCGGGGTAGATCTTCCCGGTCATGCTGCATTCAAGATGAGAAACAAAGGTTGGGCGGTCTGCAGTCAGATTGTTCATTATGTTACACCTGTTCAAGGAGTGTTGTCATGCCGAGATGGTCAAATACTTGGGCGTGCTGGGCAAGGAGGGAGGTTCTCTTCGCCCTGATGTTTGCATCCGTTATATTTTGCCGGATAAAATCATGAAGGTCCATTCCGGGCGCGAGGGAATCGCGAAGATGGGACTGAAGGGCCTGTTGATCCAGAATCGGGAAGGGTGCCCCCTCACAACCAATGCCGCCGAGTATGACTGGCGACCCGTCCAAAAGCAGGCTTCCATGGAGGCTGATATAAGCGTGGACGGTGTCGATGGTTCCATGCTGCGTACAAGATATATCGATCCCATCCATCCTGACGAAGCGGTAGTTCTGCCCAATGGCTTCGGTTTCGTGCATACGGGTGAGTTCTTGCTCGTTCAGCCAGGTGATATGGGCATTTGTGATAGCACCCGGAGCGGCGTGCAGGGCCGCGGCGACCGATCCGTATCCGGAAAAATGCGCCGAATAGCTGCAGCAGATGTCATGGAGTTTCGCCGCCGTCACCGGAATATGAAGATCTGGCGACGTGCCGTATTTACGGAGCAGCTGTACCGGCGATCCGTTGGAGCCGCAAGCAAGCACCGGTATTCTCCCGCCAAAATCTGTCTCCGGCGGTAGGTCTTGTGCCGCGCCGCCGGAAAAGAGGAAGGAGCCCGCGGGCCTCGGATAGGGATAGCCGAGGGCGCGGGCGATATCGTCGGGAAGAGGGGGCACCAGCGCGGATTAGGCGCCCAGATGCATGCCGCCGTCGACGATGACAATTTCGCCGGTGATCATGTGGCCACCTTCGGTAAAGCAAAGAACAGCGTCGGCAATATCCTCCGGCTGGCAGACGGCTTTCAGCGGTACATCGCGGACCAGCTTCTTTTTGTAGGCGTCATATTTATCCTCGCCATAACCCTGCAAGAGCCAGCGGGTTTCAATAAAGCCGGGGCAGATGGAATTGACGCGGATTTCCGGTCCCATCGTCCGGGCGAGGGCCTTGGTCATCGAGTTAAGCGCCCCCTTAGAGGCGACATAGGCGATGCTGGAGCCGATGCCGTTTGTTCCGGCGACGGAGGATATCATGACGATCGAGCCCTTGCCGGTTTTCTTCATATAGGGAGCGACGGCGCGGGACATCTGGAACGGTCCGATGGTGTTGACGCTGTAGATATCATGGAAATCATCGGCGCTCAGCCCGTCGAGATCGCTATGGGCGACGAATTTCGTCTTACCCGCATTGTTGACCAGCACGTCGAGCCGACCCCATTTTTCCGCCGCGGCCTTGGCCATGGCATGGCAGTCGTCGTCCTTGGAAACGTCGCCCTGAAACAAAAGCGTCTCGACGCCCTTGGCGGCGCAGGCTGCTTCAGTTTCTTCGGCTTCCTTCAGGCTTTTTGTATAGTTGATCACAACATTATAGCCCTTGTCCGCGAGCGCGAGGGCGATCGCGGCCCCTGCGCCTGTGGCAGATCCGGTAACAATGGCAACTTTATTGGATGGTGACATGATATTTCCCGTTGTTTTTATTTATATCCGGCCGACAGATTACCCAAGTTTGGCCGTGACATAAACGAGAAAATACCAGCCCGCCCTTATGCTGTCTTTTTAAAGGCCCCTGTCAGGACTTTGGCGACAACAATGCCCGCGATCATCGCCCCGACAAAGACAAAAATCTTCGGGTTGCCATAGGCGAGAGAACTGAGCGCCGGACCGGGACACAGACCGCCGAGACCCCAGCCAAGACCGAAAAGAACGGCGCCAGAGATGAGATATTTATCCAGATCCGTCTTAGTGGGCAGCTTGAATTCCTTGCCAAAGAAAGGGGAGGGCTGCTTCAGGATGAAACGGAAAGTGATGACGGTGACAAGAACGCCGCCGCCCATTACAAAGGCAAGACTCGGGTCCCAGTTGCCTGTCAGATCGAGAAAGCCAATGACCTTGCCGGGGCTGACCATGCCGGAGAGAGCGAGGCCAAACCCGAATAGAAGGCCGGATATCAGACTGATGATATTGAACATGGTTAGCCTCCCACTACGGTGCGCATGATGAAAACAGTAACAACCGCGACAGCCATGAAAATCATGACAGCGGTCAGGGATCGCAGCGAAAGACGGCCGAGACCGCAGATGCCATGCCCGCTGGTGCAGCCCGCACCGACATAGGTACCAGCTCCGACCAGAAGCCCTGCAACGACAAGAAGGGCATAATGAGCATTGTCAGAAAGTTGATAGGGATTGATGTTCAGAAATGACATATCACCACCGAAGAGAGGATAAGCGGCGGCTCCGACGATGAGCCCGGCAATAAACAGGATCCGCCAGAGAGCGTCATTTGATTGAGGAGGAATTAGGTTAGATAGAATTCCGCTGATTCCGGCAATCCGGCCCGCCATAAGCAGTAACGTCGCGGCAATCCCGAGGATAATGCCTCCGATCAGTGAACTATAGGGCGTAAAGTTTTCCATTTCAGAATTGTCCTTGTCTGTCTGTCTTACAATATAGCGCGTACAGAACGGAAATGACCTGTCTGGCCTCGTCTCCGTCGAGAGAGTAAAAAATTGTTTGACCCTCACGTCGGGTCTGTACAAACCCATCCTTTCGGAGCAGGGCAAGTTGTTGTGATACAGAAGAGGAGCGCATATCCAGTGCCTCCGCCAATTCATTGACTGAGATCTCTCCCTCACTCATCCGGCAGAGCAGCAATAGCCGGGTTTCACTCGACAAGGCCTTCATCAGGTTGCTGGCACGGGAGGCGGAATGTTTCATATCTTTAATCTTCATGCTTGTATATCTACGTATATATGAATATATTGTCAAGCATGATGAAAAATTACAAAGTAACTTCCTGCGACTTACCCGGAGAGGAGCGAATGATGAATCCAGATGTAAAGGCATTCTTTCACAAGCCAACGTTTACTGTCAGCTATGTTGTGTCAGATCCGGACAGCCGGAAGGCTATTATTATCGATAGTGCACTGGATTACGATAACGCATCCGGGCGGACGGCGACGACAGCGGCCGATGAGGTCATCGATTTTGTAAAGGCGCAGGAACTGGATGTTGAATGGATACTGGAAACCCATGTCCATGCAGACCATCTGACCGCTGCACCTTATTTACAGGAAAAGCTGGGGGGCATCATCGGAATCGGCGGTGTCGTAAAGGAAGTCCAGTCGACCTTTAAAAAGGTCTTCAATTGCGGCGACGAAGTTGCGGACGATGGATCACAGTTTCAGCATTTGTTCCAGGATGGTGAGACCGTTGAGGTTGGCGGTATGACCATCGAAGTGATGGCGACGCCGGGCCACACACCAGCCTGTATCATTTATAAAATCGGCGATGCCGTGTTCGTTGGGGATACATTGTTTATGCCTGACTTTGGTACGGCTCGGTGTGATTTTCCGGGAGGAGATGCACGGACATTATATCGCTCTATCCAGAAGATTTTTTCCTATCCCCCGGAAACGCGGCTCTTTATGTGCCATGATTATGGGCCAAATGGTCGGGATTACGCGTGGGAGACATCGGTTGCCGAGCAGCGCGCGAACAATATCCACATCCATGACGGAATATCAGAAGAAGAGTTCGTGAAAATGCGAACAGAACGCGATGCGACTCTTTCTATGCCGGTGCTGATCTTGCCGTCTATCCAGGTCAATATGCGTGCCGGGCATTTCCCCGAAGCCGAGGAAAACGGCGTTTCCTATCTGAAGGTCCCGTTAAATGCCCTTTAGCGGGTCAGGAGTTGCTGTTCTGTGCGATATAGTTTGGAAGCCGTAAATCCGGTGCGACGACGAAACAGGAGAAACGTCGCTCTGCCAGGTTGCTGCAGGCTTTGCGAGCCTCCGCCTCTTCAAAGCCGATAAGTTGCGCTCGGTAGAAAGGCTTGCCGTCAGAAATAGCTTTCTCAATATTAACGCGCCTTCCTTCCAGAATACCGCCAGCCTGAGCGGCGGCCTTATAGACTTGATCGCGGGCGGTGGTCATCAGGCTGTATGCGCCAATCTGGATGGCCCAGTTAGTATTCTCCAATGGCCGTGGCTGGAAGGCGGAAGGCTGTGCGCGGGTGCTCTTCACTGCGTCAACATTGCGAACATGTGAATAACTCGTGGAAGCTTTGTTCACGACGGGCAGGGGAGTGGCTGCGGTGCTGGCAACCTTGATTTCTGCGGTTCCGCTATGAGGCGTGCCAAGCGCAATTTGTAATGGTTTGTCAATCGGCAGCGGGACGACGGTCGGGTGCAATTGTTCAATCTGGCCGAACCCTTTATCGAGGAGGGCGGCCATATGGATATCGCGGCTTTTCGCGCTGCGTCCGCCAAAAACGACGCCGACCAGCCGGTTGGAGCCACGTTTGGCGGAGGCAACCAGATTAAAGCCGGACGCGCGAATATAGCCGGTTTTGATACCGTCCGCACCCTTGTACTTCTTCAGGAGGTTGTTGTGATTTTTAAAGGCCTTGCCCTTGTAGTCAAATTTCTCCAGAGACATGAAATGATAATACTGCGGAAAATCATGAATCAGGGCAGCGCCCAAAATGGCCATGTCGCGGGCTGTGCTCTTTTGTCGCCGGTTGGGAAGGCCACTGGCGTTGCGAAAGCTCGTCCGTCTCATGCCGAGTGTTTTGGCTTTCGCCGTCATGTCACGGGCAAAGGCGGCTTCCGTCTTGGCCATGCTTTCGGCGAGAACTGTCGCGGCGTCGTTCGCAGATTTAGTAATCAGGCCGAACATTGCGTCGCGCACAGTGATCTGCTGACCCTTTTTCAGTCCCAGCTTCGTCGGCGCCTGACCGGCCGCACGGGCAGAGACAGGCAGTTTCTGATCCAGCCGGAGTTTGCCACGCTGAAGCGCATCGAAAGTCATGTAAAGGGTCATGATTTTGGTAAGGGATGCAGGGTATAGCCGATCATCGGCATTGCGTGAATAAAGCACTTCGCCTGTACGGCTGTCCATGACAACGGCGGCGTAGCGGGCCTCTGCGGCAGTCGGTATAGTCATCATCACAGTCAGGAGAAGCAAGATGCCACCAACCAGCTGAGACAATACTCGTCCCTTTGCCATGGCAAGCAATTTTATCCGGAGATTTTCCTGTCCGGCACTGAACGTCGCTGTTGTTGAAACCTTTACCAACGGCTTACCTATAATACTATGAATACGAATACGATTACGCACGGAATTTCCCGTTCCTGAGGGAGTGTAAAAAATTCGGCGAATCATGTCCATCAAAATCCCGATAAATTTTTTATCTCTGTATCTCAACAAAATAACTTATCCTCTTGATGTGTGTGTATTATCGCATTTTTGTGATTTATCCTTTTTATCTTACAGGCGGATGGTTAATATCTGGTAAGCATTATTAATTTAATTGACTGGAGAGGGCCGATGAACGTCGTATCTACAAGTCTGCGGGTTCTGTGCCTGTCCATTTTGCTCGCTTCCTGTACTTCGGACGGGGGAACGAACAACCCGATCTTCCGGCCTTTCCAATGGTTTTCCTATGCCAATGGGGATGATATCCGCGCCAACTGCGAACCTGGGCGCAATGCCCGCTATCGGATGATCTACAACGCAATATATGATGAGCAGGTGCGAACCTATGACATCCTCCAAATTACGACATCTGAATCCGCGACCCAGACAACGCGCGCGTTCCGTGGCGGTATCAATGTGGATTGGCTGCTCGCGGCCGGAGGCACTAGTGGGCCGCAGGCGACCCATGAAAGCAAGGAGGTGATCAGCCTTAAGGATCTGATTGCTATTGAGCAGGCACTGATCAAATCCGGATTTGAGCAACCCGCCATCAAGGGGCAGATCCTCTATTCCGATGAGTTCTACTGGATTGCTATGGTTTGCCGGGATGGCAACTTTAAATATTATGCCTGGACAGATGACAATGCGGACATAGCCAACCTACCTTTCCGCGAGGTTCTGTCGAAAGGGGATAAAACCGGCGTGCCATTTCAGGAACCCTATGTGCCTGTGGTTTTCGGTCGGTCATCGCGATACTACAATGGCGGGCGGGACAGCACATATTTCACGTTACAGGTTGGCGATAATGGTTTGGATCTTTGAAGAGGCTGACTTTTTCAAGATTTTGGTGTGAAATTTTTGTTGCATTTGCGGGTTTTTCAAAAAAATCAGGCGTTATTTTTTAAAATATTATAATTAAATCAATAGATTATTATACTTTCTATTCTTTGTTGCACTGCACAAAAAAATCATTGACATTTATCAGCACCCTATTATATACAGGTGACATTGTTGCAGTGCAGCAAAAGAAATTTTGAGACGCTAATCAGAAAGGTTAAGTCAATGACAAAGAAAGCCACTACAAACGCAACCGTTGACCCGGCTGTCGTTACTAAGGAAATTGAAGAAATGGTCGCAACCGGCCGCAAGTCGCTTCAGGAAGCCTTTATTAATGGAACTGAAGCTGCTGAAAAAGCATTCAAGTCCAACACCGAAACATTCAAGACCAATTACGAAAAGGCAATTGCCGAAGGTAAGACCGGTTTTGAAAAAGCTATCAAGTCTCTTGAAGGTTCGCAGTTCTATGACAAGAACAGCTCAGAGGCTTTCGTAAAGGCAAGCAACGCAGCCGTCGAGAAAAGCGAAAAAATCGGCGCGGAAATGATCGACTTCGGTACAGGTCAGCTGCAGGAAGTTTTCAACGTCACGAAAACAATTGCTGAAACAGAAGATGTTGCCAAGGCTGTCGAAATTCAGACTGAATTCGCTCGCACATCCATGCAGAGCTACATGTCTGAAGTAGGCAAGCTGAACTCTCTCATTGCGGAAGCTGCGAAATCAGTTGTTGAGCCATTTGGCGCACAGTATGCAGCCAGCCTTGATATGTTTTCGAAGCCGGCTTAACGCCAGCTGACATTTCAAGCGTCTTGAAAAGGCCCGGATTCTTCCGGGCCTTTTTTCGTGCCCAAACGAAAGTTGGTCACTTTTTTATAAAATTTTGCCTTCGGTAATAATATTTTTTGAATTTCCTGATAAGATATATACTTAAATAAGTGGGCGTAGGGTTATAGTTAAAGCCAGACTGGCGTAGCAAGATGGAGCGAAAGAATATTATCATATCTGGTTGGATAAAAATGAAGATGAGCGGCAACGATAAAAAAGACGAAGACGACCGGGGTACGGGAACAGGCCTAGTCACCAAGACAAAGCCTAAAACCAAAAAACCGTCTCTTTGGCGTGTGTTGTTGTTGAATGATGATTACACCCCGATGGAGTTCGTTGTCTTTGTGCTCCAGAAGTTCTTCAATATGGATGAGCAAACCGCTGTTCAGGTGATGCTACATGTTCATCAGAAGGGCGTCGGTAATTGCGGGGTGTTCCCGTATGAAATTGCCGAGACCAAGGTTGCCCAGGTCATTGATTATGCACGCGAAAATCAACACCCCTTACAATGTACGATGGAGAAAGAATAGTGCCCGGATTTTCCAACTCACTTGAAGAAACTCTACATCGTGCAATGGCATTGGCGACATCTCGCCGACATGAATTCGCGATGCTGGAGCATTTACTTTTTTCCCTGACCGAGGACCAGGACGCCGCCGCCGTGATGCGTGCGTGCAATGTGGATGTTGATCTGCTGCGTCGGGACCTTGAGACATTTATCACCGACGAACTGGATGATTTGGTCATGGACGGCTTTGTCGAGGCGCGCCCAACGCTGAGTTTCCAGCGGGTGGTTCAGCGCGCGTTGATCAATGTGGAAAGCTCTGGCCGGGAAGAGGTGACAGGCGCCAACGTTCTGGTCGCGATCTTCTCTGAACGGGAGAGTCATGCGGCCTACTTCCTGCAGAAGCAGGAGATGACCCGCCTCGACGCGATCAGCTACATTAGCCATGGCGTTGCCAAGGCACCAGGCAAGGAATCGGCCCGTGCTATTCGAGGAGTAGAGGGAGATTATAAGGCCGAAAAGGAAGAAACTCCACCGCAAGAGGAAAAAGCTGAAAACCTCGAAGCGCTGGACGCTTACTGCGTTAATCTGAATGAGAAGGCGGCTGCGGGCAAGATTGACCCGCTGATTGGTCGCGCCGATGAGGTGGAGCGGACGATCCAGGTTCTCTGCCGCCGGTCCAAGAACAACCCGCTTTATGTGGGTGATCCCGGTGTTGGCAAGACGGCCATTGCCGAAGGCCTTGCTCGTCGGATTGTTCATGGGGATGTGCCAAGCGTACTGTTGCCTGCCGTCATCTATTCCCTCGATATGGGATCGCTGCTGGCGGGTACCCGTTATCGCGGTGATTTTGAGGAACGGCTGAAGGCAGTCATCTCTGAGCTTCAGGGGCTGGACGATGCCATCCTCTTTATCGATGAAATCCACACTATTGTTGGCGCAGGTGCGACAAGTGGTGGGGCGATGGATGCCTCCAACCTTCTCAAGCCGGCACTCGCCAGCGGGGAAATCCGCTGCATCGGGTCGACGACTTATAAGGAATTCCGCAGTCATTTCGAAAAAGACCGGGCACTGTTGCGGCGGTTCCAGAAGATTGATGTTCGCGAACCGACGGTCGAGGATAGCATCAAGATCCTGAAGGGACTGAAACCCTATTTCGAGGAGTATCACAAGATCCGCTACACGGCGGAGGCCATTCGCACGGCCGTGGAACTCTCCGCGCGCTATATCAATGACCGCAAGTTACCGGACAAGGCGATCGATGTGATCGACGAGGTGGGTGCGGCGCAGATGTTGAAAGCAGAAAGCAAGCGCAAGAAAACCATCGGTGTGAAAGATGTCGAGGCTGTGGTCGCCAAAATCGCACGGATACCGCCGAAATCGGTCTCCAAGGAAGACACAGTCAACCTGCGCAAGCTCGATGTTGACTTACAACGCGTTGTCTTCGGTCAGGATGCAGCGATTGATGCGCTGGCAAGTTCCATCAAACTGGCGCGCGCGGGTTTGCGCGAACCTGAAAAGCCTATCGGTTCTTATCTCTTCTCCGGTCCGACCGGTGTTGGTAAGACTGAAGTTGCACGGCAGCTAGCCTCTATCATGGGACTCAACCTGATCCGCTTCGATATGTCTGAGTATATGGAGCGGCATACGGTCAGCCGCCTGATTGGCGCACCCCCGGGCTATGTCGGGTTTGATCAGGGTGGTCTCTTGACCGACGCCATTGATCAGCAACCGCATTCGGTCCTTCTGTTGGATGAGATCGAGAAGGCGCATCCGGATCTATTTAATATTCTTCTGCAGGTCATGGATCATGGCAAGCTGACGGATAACAACGGCAAACAGGTGGATTTCCGAAATGTGGTTCTGATCATGACGACCAATGCGGGCGCTCATGAAATGACCAAGCAGGCCATTGGTTTTGGCAATGATGTGCGCGAGGGCGAGGATGAGGAAGCGATTAAACGTCTCTTCACCCCGGAATTCCGCAACCGTCTCGATGCGACCATTCCTTTTGCACCGCTGCCGCCGGAAGTTGTCTCCCGTGTTGTCGAAAAGTTCGTTCTGCAGCTTGAAACACAGTTACAGGATCGGAATGTCACGATTTCGCTGTCTGACACCGCCGCGACATGGCTCGCCAAGAAGGGTTATGACGTCAATTATGGCGCCCGGCCACTTGCCCGGGTTATTCAGGAGAGTATCAAGAAGCCGCTGTCCGAAGAACTGCTCTTTGGCAAGCTGGCGAAAGGTGGACATGTCTCTGTTGGTGTGAAGGCAGGGGAGCTTACTTTTAGGGTCGAAAGCGCCGCCGAGTTGAGCCGCAAGGAGGAAGCGGACAAGAAGGTGGCGAAGAAGGGACCCAAAAAAGATAAGGAACTGGCTGAAAAGTAATCTGCCGTTCCAGAACGCAATAAAGGCGGGAAAATTTCCCGCCTTTATTAATGCAGTCTTTGGTTATTTCTGGCCGATGACCCTACGGCCCTGATTGAGGCCCTTGAGAAGTTCAATCCCTTCATCGGCGATAGCATAGCCAACCATATCCTCGTTCTCGCCGGCCATTTCCTCCATATCCACCCAATGGGAGTAGATCGGACGGGTCCGCTCAGTGATGATCCCTGATTTCAGCAGGGTCTTGACCAGAACGCGGAAGATGTTTGTGGATTCTTTTAGCGTGTCACGGCGATCTTCATCCGTGAATACTTCGCGGCAGGCGTCGCGCACCCATTCCCAGTCCAGCCCAAATTGATCATAAATGACCCGTTTTTGGCGGATATTGATCAGATTGAAGAGAACGGTCTCGAAACATTGGGCAGCCCAATCTTCAACCCGGTCTTGCTCTTCTTTTGACAATTTTGGGATGGTTCTATCGGCCCAGATCTTGCCGAATTTATGGTGGAAGGCCTCGTCGGTCATCACCAGCTGGGTCAGCCGTTTCAGAAGTGGGTCGTTCGTCTTCGCATGGATATTCGCAAACGCGCCCATGGCCAAGCCTTCGACCAGCATTTGCATGCCGACCAGCTTTTTGTAAACTTCTTCGGCGCCGACAAGTTCATTCAGAAGGACGCCGAAAGCTTCGCCGATCTGATAGGGGCGACCCCAGCGGGTGCTGATATAGCGGCTGAACGCAGTGACGTGGCGGGCCTCTTCACGGGTCTGGTTAGAGGCATATTCCTGTGCCCCCGGATCGACCATGATATGGCAAAGGCTGGCGCTTAAGGAAAGCGCACCCTGTTCACCATGCAGGATAGTAGAGAGGCTCCAACGGGTACTTTCATTGGCGAGCTTGATTTTTTGACCTTCATCCAGCTTATCGGCCACGGCGCTTTGCAGTTCCGGGATAGTTTCGGGCGGCATGATATATTCGG
This sequence comes from Sneathiella sp. HT1-7, assembly GCF_020731145.1. Lineage (GTDB taxonomy): Bacteria > Pseudomonadota > Alphaproteobacteria > Sneathiellales > Sneathiellaceae > Sneathiella. The sequence goes on from NZ_JAJFZN010000002.1 coordinate 529,013, forward strand.
CGTTGATGTCAAAGGGGCTCGAAAAATCGAGATAGGTGGAATCCATGGGATCCCAGAAATGATCATGGGTTGCTGAAATAATGCCATCGAAAGCATCTGTACGCGTCCCATAACGGTCCACTTCCAGCATTGCCGGAAAGTCGTCGCGGTTCACGGTATCGTAAATCGGATCGTGCGTAATATGGTCGGTCATGTTGGCTCCCTTGCACCTGTTTTCGCCGGCAGCGTCTTTCGCGGCTGCTCTTTACGTTTACGTAAACGTCAATATGACATACATCAAATTTAGGGATTTTTCAACAACAGATTTCGGACGATAGTGGCTTCGTCAAAAAATCTAGCGGGAATTTTCGCTACGAAAGGGGGAATGCTCGGCAAGATAATTGATCTCTGCCTCAACCTGTTTTGTCTCCGCCTTCAGGTAATCGGAGACTGCATCATGAAAGCCCGGATCGCGCATCCAATGGGCGGAGTAGGTCTCCGTTGGTAAATAGCCGCGGGCGAGCTTGTGCGGCCCTTGCGCCCCGGCCTCCACCCGTCTGATGCCATGTTTAATCGCATAATCTATGGCGCGGTAATAACAGGTTTCGAAATGCAGGAATCGGTGATCCTCTGTGCAGCCCCAATAGCGGCCATAGAGGCAATCACTGCTTTTCAGGTTTAGCGCGCCGGCAATGTAGCGTCCGTCTCGGCTGACCATAAAGAGCACAACCGCTTCGCCAAGGCGCTCCCCCAGCAGGCTAAAAAATTCGCGGTTTAGATAGGGCGTCCCCCATTTGCGATTTCCTGTGTCGATATAGAAATGATAAAAGGCGTCCCAATGCGCCTCACCAATGTCATTCCCCGTAAGAATTTCGAATTCCAGATCATTTTCCGTTGCCCCCTTGCGTTCTTTCCGGATGGCCTTTCGCTTGCGGGAGGACAGCTGCGCAAGGAAATCGTCAAACGTCTCGTAATTTTCATTCACCCAATGGAACTGCTCGCCCGTGCGGATGAGAAAGCCTTCCTGCTCCATCAACTCGCGTTCCTCAGGTTCCAGAAAGGTCGCATGAACTGAGGAGAGGTTGAGTTTGTCCGCCACCTGTTTTGTCCCTTGCAGGAGGAGACGTTGATGTACCAACCGTTCCGGCCCCTCCGGCACGAGAAGACGAGGGCCCGTCACAGGGGAGAAGGGCACCGAAAGCTGCAGTTTCGGGTAATAGCGTCCGCCTGCGCGCTCGTAGGCATGGGCCCAGCTATGATCGAAGACATATTCCCCCTGGCTGTGTCCCTTCACATACATTGGGGCGATCCCGGCAATCGTGCCATTCAGTTCCAATGCGAGGTGATAAGGCATCCAGCCACTATCAGCGGAGACGGAGCCGCTATCCTCCAGTGCTTTCAGGAACTGGTGGGTGACGAAGGGATGATCCGTTGTCAGGCAGGCATTCCAATCGGCCTCCCGTATCTCGGCAATGGATTGAAGGGTTTTAATCAAAGGAGTGTCAGACATACGGCCCGGAAAACTGAAATAGGAGCGCCCTTTGCTACTGTAACAGATATCTTTTTTCGCTGCGGGAAGAATTCAAGAAAATTTCCCAGAAAATACTTTTGGTTTAATGACTTGAAAAAAATACAACTTATATATGTATAAGAGAGGAGATTATTTACTCGGAGATTGCTCCGGCAGACGTAATTGGAGATGAACATGGATTGGATAAAAGTCGGTATTAGCGCACTACTCGGCGGTGCGGTTGCCGCCGCTATCACGGCGTTTCTTGTTATATATTTCGATAAACCCGCCGCGAATCCTAAAGGCGGGAACTTGATGGAACAGCTAACCGGAAGTAGCAAGATGGATAATCGTCAGCAGGGCGAACAATTCCCTATGCAAAAGCACGGACGGTAAAACACTCGTGGCATGTTAGGTGAGCCAAACACTTGTCAAATGAAGATCACTCTAAGGGCTCAAAATTTTGGCACGTTTAGGAATAAATCAAGCAACAAAGTTATTGCTCCGATGGCACTCATACATCAAATGTGTTTTTGAGCTGTGCTCATGCGTTAATGGCTGATTTAAGGGGGGAGCGTTTATCGCGCTCCCCTTTTCCCTTAGCTGATCTCGAAAACCGCGTCGATTTCGACCGCGACATTCATCGGCAGGGCATTGGTGCCGACGGCGAAGCGGGCGTGGCGACCCTTATCGCCGAAAACCTCAACCATCAGGTCAGAGGCCCCATTTACAACCTTCGGCTGTTCGCCAAAGCCGTCGATGCAATTGACGAAGCCGCTCAGCTTCACGCAGCGTACCACCTTGTCGAGATTGCCGCCGCAGGCTTCTTTCACCTGAGAGAGGATATTGAGGCCGCACACCCGGGCGCAGGCCATACCTTCTTCTGTTGTGAAGTCCTTGCCGACCTTGCCCTGATAGGCGATCTTGCCGTCAACGAAAGGCACCTGTCCGGAAACGAAAACCAGATTTCCTGTCTTCACAAACGGGACGTAATTTGCCGCTGGGGCTGTTGCGCCCGGAATTTCGATACCGAGCTCCGCCAAATGGGCGTCAATCTTGCCAGTCATTCTATACCTCTTGTTTTGAATTATGCGTTAAATCAACCCCCCGGACGGCCACCGCCGCCCGCGGTGATCCGGATGCCGACATTCTTCGTTTGAACATAGTTGAGCAGCGCTTCCTGCCCTTTTTCCCGGCCGTAGCCGGACCGCTTCATGCCGCCGAAAGGTGTTTCAATCCCGCCGGCGAACCATTCATTAACAAAGACCTGGCCGGCGACCAGTTGGTCTGCCGCCCAATGCGCCGTTGCGAGGTCCTTGGTGTATACGCCTGCGCAAAGGCCATAGTCAGTCCCATTTGCGAGTGCGAGGGCCTCTTCCGGGTCATCATAGGTGAGGATGGAAAGCACAGGGCCGAAAACCTCTTCCCGCGCGATGGTCATGTTCGGCGCAACATTAGCAAAGACCGTAGGTTCGATAAAATGCCCGGGAAGTTCGTTATGTTTCCGTCCGCCGGAAACAGCCTCTGCACCAGCCTGAGAAGCGGCGAGGCACATACCCTCTATCTTGTCAGCCTGCGCGGCTGAAATCACTGGTGTGAGATCATGGCCATCGATGCCGGGACCAATAGAGAGAGATTTCGCCTTTGCGGCCATTTTCTCAACGACTTCAGCCTGAAGGGACTTTGGCACGATCAGGCGCGATTGCGCGGAGCAAACCTGTCCAGCATGGCTGAAAATTCCGCTAGCGGTGGAGTTGATGGCCTGATCAACGTCAGCATCCTTGAACAGGACACCCGCGGATTTACCGCCGAGTTCCATGACGCAGGGGATGACACGCTCCGCCGCCGCACGCAGGATCGACTGGCCCGTCGCGACTGAACCGGTAAAGACAATATGATCGATATCGGGATGTGAGACGAGCGCCGCGCCACACTCATGGCCATAGCCACAGAGGATATTCACTGCGCCTTTTGGCACCCCGGCGCGATGACATGCCTCGGCAATAAAATAGGTGGAAACGGGGGAGAGTTCCGGTGACTTCAGAACGACAGTGTTTGCGGTTGCAAGGGCGCAGGCAACGGACCGCGCGGCAATCTGCAGCGGGAAGTTCCAAGGCACGATCTGTGCCGAGACGCCGAAGGGAGTGGGAATTGTGTAATCCACATAATCTGCGCCGAGCGGGATCATCCGTCCTTCCAGCTTATCGGCAAGGCCTCCGTAATAGGTGAAATAACGTGCCGCGGCCAATGCCTCATTCTTGCCACCTGCGAGGGTTTTTCCGTTATCGAGACATTCTGCAAGGGCAATCTCATCGGCCATTTCTGTCATATGCCGGGCAATCTCAAACATCAGCGCGCCGCGGTTTGTCGGGCGCATATTGTAAAGCTCCCGGGTCTCAAAACAGGCGCGGGCCGCGGAGACAGCCGTGTCTACATCGGATTGTCGCGCCTGCGCCACCTCAGCGATAATCTGGCCTGTTGCAGGGTTTTCAATCTCGATACGACCGCCATCTATGGCGTCTACCCATTCACCGTTTATGTAGTTCTGCCAGAATTTTTTTATCTCGCTCATGGCTTGCCTTCTTTGCTTTCTATTTTTGCGATTTCTATCACGGCGATAGGCCGAGAGCCAGCCCGGGCTGGCTCTGACGGTAAAAATTTCAATTTCGACTTTTATAAATGTAGAGTAAGCCTATATCAACGGGACCAATCAAAGCAGTCAGGTGCACTCATGGGTCTTATGAATAATGTGGATGGCGAGAATCGGTGTGGCCATTTTCAGGCCGATGACGAGAATGGGGAACTGTTCGCTTGGCTCATCCAAGCCGGTTTGACGGGGACACGTGTCCGGGATGTCTTTACAGAATTTTGTGAGCGGTTGAATACGCGGGGGGTTCAGCTCAAGCGCGGGAATATCGCGCTGAGTGCGATCCATCCGCAGGTCAGTGCGTTCATGTATACCTGGCGGCGTGGCGATGGGCTTGTAACAAACACAAACTTCCTGCATTCGGACATTCCCGGGGAAGGTTGGTTCTCCAGCCCCTTTTTCTTTATGCTGGCGAACAATATTCCCTTTCTACACCGGCCGCTATCGAAGGACAATGAGCTCGATTTTCCGGTTCTTGTCGAGTTTCGGGACGAGGGGCTAACGGACTGGTTCTGCCAGATATTTGATTTCGGCTGGGGTTTTGAGAACCAGAATTTGGAAACGTCCGCTGGCCTGATTACAAGCTGGGCGAGCGATCGACCGGGCGGCTTTACTGAGGAGGAATTTGCCATTCTTAGTAAGGCGATCCCCTTATTCGGCCTTGCCATCAAGGGGATTGCATCGTTCCGAACAGCCAGATCGATGCTGGAAACCTATATCGGGCGGGACACAGCGGGGAAGGTTCTCTCTGGTCAGGTGCGGCGCGGCTCTGTCGACAGTATCAATGCTGTGCTTATTTATGCGGACCTGAAAGGCTTCACCAAACTTTCCGATACCATTGAAAAAGGCGATCTGGTGGAAATGCTGGATCACTATCTCGCCAAAATGGCCAGCCCGATTGAGGCGGCTGGCGGAGAGATCCTCAAATTCATGGGGGACGGTGTTCTTGCAAGCTTTGATCTGACCTCGGCGGATGATCAGGCGGTAATGGATATATGTAAGACAGCTCTCGACGTGACTGAGACAATGGCGGAAGGCGTTAAACTTCTCAATCGAAATAGGCGAGAGGCTGGCAAACCGACAATGGAACTCGATATCGCCTTACATGTTGGCGAGGTGATGTATGGCAATGTAGGTTCTGAAACGCGGCTCGATTTTACCGTCATAGGACCGGCGGTGAATGAAGTCAGCCGAATTGAGGCCCTCTGCGATAAACTTGGGACGAACCTGCTCGCGTCCGGCGATTTCATGCGGACCTGTAGTAACGTATCCTTACCACTCCGGTCCTGCGGATATCACGAATTGCGCGGCGTACGCGAACCGATAGAGCTTTTTTGCCGCGACTAATTCGATACGTCAGGTAACGCGACGATCAAGAGGCGCGCGTTACCTTCTTGTTCGCCTTCTTATTCTCATACATGGCGTGGTCCGCGGCTTTCATCAGGTCGCAATATGACTTGTCGCCAGTGTAGGGAATAACCCCCATACTGGCTTTCAGAAAGATTTTCCGTCCACGCGCCGGAATGGAGGTGGCGCTGATTTCACGCTGAATGGCCAGGGCGCGAGCTTTGCCGTTTTCGGTGTTTGTCCGGGTCAGGACAAAAACGAACTCATCTCCGCCGATGCGGGCGACAAAATCCGAACTGCGAAGGTTATGCTGTAGATTCGCGGCGAATTTCTGTAGTGCAATATCGCCTGTGTCGTGACCGAAGCGGTCATTGATTTCCTTGAAATCATTCAGATCTAGGAAGGCGACAACTCCTTCTTCACCGTGCCGTTGCGCAGAGGCAAGAGCCCGGGTCATGAATTCCTGCAAGCCCCGACGATTATGTAGACCGGTCAGTTCGTCCGTGGTGGAAAGGGCCTCCAACTCCCGGATCCGATGCTGCTGCTCTGTTATATGCTGTTCAGCACTTGCGGCATAGGCAATGACCCGATTAATCAGCTGCCAGTGTTTGGCCGGTGCCTGTCGTCTCAGGCTGGACTGGAGGGCCGTGGAAAGATCTTCCAGTTGCGAGCCAATTTCCGCCTCAAACCCCGGTGGGTGATCTGTTTGAACGGACGATATATGTGTCATGGACGATGACATAACTCTAGTCTCCTCACAAAAGCCGCTCTGGAAGCTACATTGGTTGTGCCTTTTTATAATCCAGGTCGGCGTAAACTACTGCCCCAATAAAAGCAACTACCATGCCAATATTTGAGCTTATAAAAATCGTTTAAAATCAATGCATTGAGCTAAAAAATAAAGATTTTCTTCATATTTTAGACAAAATTGTGGGGAATTTTATGCCTTTCAGATCGGAATAATTGACCTACATAGATAGAATACTCCCATCTTCCACGATAAGCCTTCACAGTCGCAAAATTGAGGTATATTACTGGCCTTTATGGATTTTAGGCGGCCTGCGCAGCTCAGTTAAAATGGATTAATAGTTGAAATGAAATGGTCTAAAGTTGTTTTCACGCTTGTTGGTATCGGCTTGACCGGTATTGCCGGATTTACTTCCGCGGCACCGCTGCAACTGGCGTCTCATCAGGCCGTATATGACCTCCACATGGAAGATATTGGTGAGAACAGTGGCCTTGAAGGCGTTCGCGGGCGCATTGTCATGAAGGTTGAGCAGCAATGTGATGGCCTGATTGTGAACCAGCGTATGCTGCTGGAAATGATCAATTTTGAAGGTAATGTCATTGTCTCTGATTACAGCCAGTCGACTTGGGAAGATAATGACGGCCGGATGATGCGCTTTGACATGTCGAATATGCTGAACGGACAACTGATTGAGAAATACAGCGGTATTGCCGAGCATCGCGAGAATGGCACGGTTGTCGAGTTCGGCGATCCTGATCAGCCCGATCTGGAACTACCCAGCGATGTCATTTTCCCAGGCGAGCATACGCGAATGGTTTTGAAAGCCGCCGCCGCCGGCAAGAACCTGATTTCCGCGAAAGTTTATGACGGCAATGGGGAAGATGGGCTTTCTGACACTCTTGCTGTGATCGGCAAGGGGCAGACGCTCCTGGAACCGTCTGAAGCGGAGGAGGAACTGAAGGGGCAGGTTTTCTGGCCACTACAGATATCTTTCTTTGATCTGAGGCAGCAACAAACCGAACCGGATTATAGAATTGCCATGAAAATCTTCGGCAACGGTGTCGCTACGGATTTGCATCTTGATTACAGCGATTTTTCGCTGCGCGGAGAGATTGCGGAATTAACTTTCCTGACGTCGGAGAAATGTTCCTGATCCAGGGGCGGTCAATTTTTGCCGGTCAGGCCACGTCCTTTGGTGATGACTGCATCTCCAAATTTATCTCGCAGCTTGTCAATTGCGGCCTCAACCTCTTTGTCGTGCCCGGAATTGCCGCTTAAGAGGTCGGGTCTATCGGCGTCATCAAGCTCGCCAAAACTACTGATACCCACCCCGATAAGCCGAAAGTTATGGCCCGGCACCGCCTTCTGGAGGAGCGGGCGCACTTCCCGGTAGAGTGTTTCCGCGAGTTGCGTAGGTTGGGTGAGGGTATGGCTGCGGGTCAGGGTCTTGAAATTGCCGGTTTTGAGTTTCAGCGTGATCGTCTTACCTGCTTTATTAGATTTTTTAAGGCGCTTGGAGACTTTTTCGCAGAGTGGCCACAGTCGAGCTAGCAAAATATCGATATCCGAAATATCCGTGGCAAATGTGGTCTCTGCGGAGATGCTCTTGGCGCGGAGGTCAGCTTTCACGCGGCGTTCATCCTCTCCGCGCGAAAGGTGATAGAGGCGGCTTCCCATCACTCCATAACGCGCCACCAGTTCCGCTTTCTCGCGATGCTGCAATTGGCCGATGGTGCTGATGCCTTCTGCCGCAAGTTTACGATTAAGTGCTTTACCGACGCCCCAAATGTCGCTGACCGGTCGGGGATTTAGAAAATCTATCGCCTCCGCTCGGCCGATGACGGCAAATCCGTTTGGCTTATCAATGTCTGAGGCGAGCTTGGCGAGATATTTATTATAACTAAGCCCGACGGAGACGGTGATCCCGATTTTCTTCTCCACCTCTCGCGCGAGCCAAGCCATAGATTGCGCTGCGTTCCGATGGTGCAGCCGTTCGGTGCCAGATAGATTAAGAAACGCTTCATCAAGGGAGAGGGGCTCCACATCCGGTGTCAGCATATCAAACAGGGCGCGAATTTCTCTGCTGACGACGACGTATTTCGCCATATCCGGCGGGATAATGACCGCATCGGGACATAATTTTTTGGCCTTGAACAGCGGCATGGCCGACCGCACCCCTGACATCCGGGCGATATAGCAGCAGGTGGAGACAACGGCGCGTGGGCTGTCATGGCAGATGATGAGCGGCTTGGCGTTCAGCTCTGGGTTATCGCGTTTCTCCACAGATGCATAAAAGGCATCGCAATCGACATGGGCGATGGAAAGGTCGAACAATTCCGCATGGCGGAGGAGCTTCGGCGACCGGCAGGCAGGGCAGCGTTTGCCGTCGCGCGCAGAATTTTCTTCCAGGATTGTCAGGCAGTTGCGGCAAAGGCTGTCCATAGCGCCTCTGTCAGTACTCGCCTGTCTCGATATGGCGGATAATATGTGCGCTGATCTCTGGCCAGTTATAGAGGCGGCTGTGGCTATGTTCCGCGGGCCCCAGAAGATCGGATAGCCGTGGATCGGCTATATAATGCAGACGGTGGACATGCGCGGCATGCTCATTAACGGAGCTATGATTATGCGGAATATCATCAATAAAATAGGCTGGAGCGTTTAACCCCTCTGTCAGGAAACGGACAACCTGTCCCTTGCTGCCGACATTGGCGATCAGAGGGAAATCCATCCCTTTGTCCTTGAGGCCTAACAGTCGCTTGGCTGCATATTTGGGCGGGACGTTACTGAGGACGACAATCTGCGCATGATCTTGGAGGCTGGCAAGTCCCTCTGCCGCGCCATCGACGGCGGGAAGAACGGCGCAGCGTTGATCGAAAAAGTCGGACAGAAGGACACCGACCTCTGTTTGGTCAATCGGTTCTTTATCGGCAATACGACGGATATTGCCGGTGAGGGCAAAAGACGACCAGTCGAAATAAAGATCAAGCGATTTGAGGAAATCTTCAAGCCCGATCATGAAGTTAAACAGGACTTCATCCGCATCTGTGATGATAAGCGGACGGTCGCGGTCGATCGTTAGTTCCTCTAGCTGCGGGCGGACTTCATCGTGGATACCGGTAAACATATTTAATAATCCTCTACCGGCGCACCGGGTAAAAACTGACGCGCCCGAATGATGCCAGTAGGATCCAGCTTCTCGCTTGCGCAAAAATCGATTAAGATATCCTCATGCATCAGCAAAAAATCAAGTACACCGGCCAGAATCTCCGGATTTTCGGCTGAGCTGGCGAGAGTGCCAGTGTCAATACCGGTTTCCGCGAGCATCCAGCTCATGGTTTTTTCCTGTTCTGCAATAAAAGTGAGCGCCTGCAGCGCGATTATTTCGGATTTTTCGTGATTCATAAAATTTTCTGTGCTTGAAACCCTGTATGGTAAGGGAAAATTAAACATATTTCTGTTTATTGTGAATGAATGATAGCCCCATGTGCAGGAAATCGAAAGCTCTCTCTGGGTCTATGTAAACCGTCTCACTTTGGCGATTGTACTTGTGAATTGGACATACTGAAAATGAAGACAGTGTTGATTGTCGAAGATAACGACTTAAATATGAAGTTATTCCACGATCTGCTGGAAGCGCATGGTTACAACACCATCCAGACAAAAGATGGAATGGAAGCTTTGAGCCTCGCGCGGGAGCATATGCCGGATCTGATCCTGATGGATATTCAGTTGCCGGAAGTTTCCGGGCTGGAAGTGACGAAATGGATTAAAGAGGATGAGACGTTGAAGTCAATTCCTGTTATCGCCGTCACTGCTTTTGCAATGAAGGGGGACGAAGAAAAAATCCGCGAGGGGGGCTGTGAGGCCTATGTCGCGAAACCAATCTCCGTCGAGAATTTCCTGAATACAGTTAAAGAATTTTTGAGCTAGATTATGTCTGCACGCATCCTGGTCGTCGACGATGTTATCCCGAACGTTAAAATACTCGAGGCAAAACTGTCTGTCGAATATTATGACGTGGTAACGGCATACAACGGCCCTGATGCACTGGAGATCGCGCAGTCACAGCTGCCTGATCTTATCCTGCTCGATGTTATGATGCCGCAGATGGACGGCTTTGAAGTCTGTCGGTGTCTGAAGGCCGACCAACGCACGGCGCATATCCCGGTTGTGATGGTCACGGCGCTCAGCGAAGCTGCGGACCGTGTTCAAGGGCTGGAATCCGGTGCAGATGATTTCTTGACAAAACCGGTTGATGATCTCGCTCTGTTTGCGCGGGTAAAGTCTCTTTTGCGCCTTAAAATGATGATGGATGAATTCCGCCTGCGCGAAGAGACCAGTTCGGAATTGGGCGTGATCAGTATGTCCGACCGCAAGGAAGAAGCCATTCAGCGGGCCCGAATACTGGTTATCGACGACAACGAATATTCGGTCCGCATGATGAAGGATATTTACGCGGAAACCTACGATATTACGCTTGAACCGGATATGGAAGAGGCACTGGTGCTGCTCCGTGGTGGCGACTATGACCTTGCGGTTGTCAGCCTCGATTCTGCAAATTACGATCCGCTGCGGCTCTGCTCTAAAATCCGGAGTCTTGAGGAAACGCGGCAATTACCCATTCTGACGCTGGTAGATGATTCGGACCGGGACAAGCTTATCAAAGGCATGGAAATCGGCGTTAATGACTATGTGATGCGCCCTATTGATGCGAATGAATTAATTGTCCGGACACGGACCCAAATCCTTCGCAAGCAGTATCAGGACCGGTTGCGACACAATTTCCATCGTAGCATGGAACTGGCGGTGACAGACAGCCTGACCGGTCTGTATAACCGTCGCTATATGTCAAATCATCTCGATGCATTGCTGCAGAGGGCGAAACTGGATTATAAACCTGTCTGCGTCATGATCATGGACATTGATTTCTTTAAACGGGTTAATGATACCCACGGCCATGATGTGGGCGATGAGGTGATCCGCGAATTCTCCGAGCGTATTGGCGCAAGTGTTCGCGGTATTGATCTTGCCTGCCGCTATGGCGGAGAAGAATTTGTCGTGGTTATGCCCGACACGGACCTTTCCGTTGCCTCGACTGTCTCCGAACGCCTGCGCAGGCAGATTTCTGAAAAGCCGTTCTCCGCGAGCAAAGGAGCTCTGGAGCTTGACCTGACCTGTTCAATTGGTGTTACCGTCTCGAAAGAGGAGGAAAACTCCGACCGTCTACTTAAGCGGGCGGATGAAGCGCTCTACAAGGCGAAAGGGGATGGCCGCAATCGTGTGGTCGTTGCCCCGTCTAATGTCGAGACTTTTGATAGAGCGCCGGGTGTCGTCGCGCGCTGACAGGCGCGTTTTTTCCAACAAAAAAGGCCGCATCAATTTGCGGCCTGTTTTCATTCAGCGTGAGAAAGCCTATTTGATCTTGGCTTCCTTGAATTCCACATGCTTGCGGACAACGGGATCGTATTTGCGTACGACCATTTTTTCCGTCAAGGTGCGCGGGTTCTTCTTGGTCACATAAAAGAAACCAGTATCCGCTGTGCTTACCAGCCTTATTTTCAATGTTGTCGGCTTAGCCATGTCCGAAACTCCAGTCGTTCCCGCAGAAAGGCGGGCAAAAATAATAATCGAAGCCCGGAAAATACGGATTTAATTGGCGAAGTCAAGCGGATGCTTGGAAAATTCGCTTTTTTTAGGCCTTGCGTGACCGGCGCAGGTGATTGGCGGCAACAAGGACGAACAGCAGGCAGGCGGCGGCGAAAGTCAACGGCATGCCGTGCGGTTTGATTATCTCCATCGCCACACCTGCCAAAACGGGACCTAGCAGGCTGCCAAGGCCCCAGAGCATGCCGACTGCCGCCGTTGCGGTGACCAGATCACCGCCCTTGAATTGCTGGCCCATGATAACAAGGGCAATGGTGTAGGTGCCGACGACCCCGCCGCCCCAGACAATTAAGAGCGGCCAGAGCAGGTAGGGAGTTAAAATGACAAGGGGGAGGATCAGGGCGCCAAGGACCCCGACGATACCACAGATGAGAATCACCAGGGTTCGGTCAAACCGGTCCGCCAGCCAGCCGATGGGAACCTGCAGCAGGATATTGCCGGCGAGCAGGGCGCTCGTCATCAGCACGGCAATTCCCAGAACCTGTCCGTTCTTTACGCCATAGACGGGCAGCAAAGTCAGCACCGATCCGTCGAAGAAGGCAACGAGTATAGTTGCCGCGCTGATCATTGGCGCAATCTTTATAAAGGAGAAAATGGAATAGCTGCTTTTCTCCCCAAGGTCCGGGAACCGGTCGCCGACGATAAGAAACGCGAATCCGGCGCTGAGGACGATCAGGCTGGCGACGATGAAGGGCAGGCTCCCCTCCGCGCCAAGAAAATTGATCAGCACCGGGCCAAAGGCAAATCCGCAGGTCATGGAGGAGACATAAATCGCAATGGTCCGCCCGCGGGTTTTCTCCCGCGCGATTTTATTGAGCCATGTTTCACTGATCAGGAACAGAATGGCCATCGACAGACCGATCATCAGCCGCAGGAAAAACCAGAAATAGATGTTGTCCGACAGGGATAGCGCCCAGATGGAGACAGCGGAGATCAGCAGTGCCCCCCACAGCATCTTCCCTGACCCGACGACGCGTGTGCAGGCCGGGACCGCCGGGGACGCCAGCAGGAAGGAAAGGGCAGGCATGGCTCCCATCAGGCCAATGACATCGCTGCCATAGCCCCGCTTCTCCATGAGCAGGGAAACGAGGGGTATCGAAAGACTAAGGGAGACTGCCATCGCCGTTACAGCGGCAATCACGGCAATTAGGGCGCGCCGGTTATCCACCAGCGCGGCATCAGTCATTGTCGTGATTGCGGATAAAGGGTTTGCCCTTGTAATAAGTGAAGATTGGAACGTTGCCAGATTGACGGGGCAGCGGCGCTGCGGCCCGTTTTATTTTCCGGTCAATCTCGTCGAGGACGAATTCTGTTACGTCGATCAGCGGGACGCGATGGGTCTCGGATAGTGGAATCCAGTGCAAATCGACTAACTCGCCCGAGCCACCAAGGTCGCCACCGGTTATATGCTTGGCATCAACGGTGAGAAATCGCGTATTGAAACGAATGGGGCTTTTTGGTGGCGTGATGGCGCGGGCGATAAAATCTAGCTGTGACAGGTCCGGCACGAGTTGATCGCCCTGAAGATCACCAATGATCAGGCCGGTTTCCTCATGGGTTTCGCGTACGGCCGCCGCTGCGACCGCATGGGCCATGCCGGCGGGCTGTGAAAGCATCTTCTCGATATCCGGCGCAAGTGGGGCAAGTGGTGTCATGCTTGCGTCGGACTTGTCTACGCGGCCCCCCGGAAAAACATAAACATCCGGCAGGAACCTGTGGGCCTTTGATCGACGACCCATCAGAACATATAGATCATCGGCGCGCTGTTCATAGATGACAAGGCTGGCGGCATGCCGGGGCTTAACCGGCTGCAGTTGGCGGGTGAATTTTGTCATTCTTCACCATAGATTCGTTTGCCATGGCGCATCATGAACATAGGAACAGGCACTTTTGGATCCTGCGGGGGACGATCATTGAGGAATTTTTCGGCGTATCCTAGAATATTTTCGGTAATGAGTGGTATATCAAGATTTAATGCGTCCTTGATCGTTACCCAGCGAATATCGAGCAACTCACCTGATCCCTTTATATCGCCTTCCAATGTTTCTGCATCGGCCACGAAAAACCGTGTGTTAAAGCGCTTCTTGCGTGACGGCGGCGTCACTGCGCGGGCGATATAGTCGAGCTTTGATAAGTCGGGCCCGCAAGTGGTCGTGCCAAACTCGTTCCAAACCTGCACACGGGATTTTCTTGGGCGTGAATAATTTCCGGCAAGACGAAGGCCCGTTTCCTCAAATGTTTCACGAATGGCGGCAATGGCAAGTGCACGGGCGCGGGCCGGAGTGCATCCGCCGCGCAGCAGCCGTTCCATCACATCCTCGCGCAGGTCTTCGGCGGGGGGAATGCGGCTGTCACTGGCGTCCACGCGGCCACCGGGGAAAACGTAAGTGTTGGGCATGAAGCTATGTCGCCCGCTGCGCTCTCCCATCAGGATTTCAACATTTTTGCTGCTTTGCCGATACAGGATCAGGGTGGCGGCATCTTTGGGGCGAGGGGCTTTACTACCGTCGGTACGGCTTTCGGCGACGCTTCTTTTTTTCTCAGTACTCATAATCGTTGGACTTCCATTTTTCGTCCAACTATGCACCTGCCAGCCGGGCAAGTCCAGAAAGTTTAAGTGAAATCGCCGCCAAAACCATGCATCTGGCGGGCCCATTGAATACCGATCAGTGCGCCCTTGATCCTGGGCAGCAACCACAGCGCCGAGACTAGGGAAACAGGGAGCCAGATGGTAAGCTGTATCCATGTTGCCGGGCTGTAGACCTGTTCAACTGTCAGCATGCCAGAGAGGACAAAATGGAGCACGATGAGCATGGTGAAATAAGGCGGTGCATCGTCGGCGCGCTGGTGATGTAATTCCAGTCCGCAAGCGTCGCAGGTATGATTGACCTTGATATATTTTCCGAAAACATGACCTTTGCCGCAATCCGGGCAGCGTTGTCGTAGACCATTCATCATGGCCTGCCATACCGATCTTGAAGCTGACATTATTTCCATCTTTTCCCTACTTTTCTCACTCTAATACGCTGCATACTAGCATCAGATATGCTTGAAATGTATTATGAAAAGGGCTTTGCGACACTCTGCCGCAGCGGTCAATCGCTTTGTTGACGGCGTTTTGCCCGCTTTTTCCCCTTGGGGAGCGTACGTTTTTTCTTTTTAACCGGTTTTCGGGTGGGTGGTTTTCCCCCGCCTCTGGTTTTACGGTCTGTCACCGGACGGCGGCGAGGGGAGGGGGCGCCCTCTCGTCCATCGTCAATCTCGACAATCATGCTGCCTGTCGCGATATCCACTTCGCGCAGGCGCACGGCTAGACGGTCGGCGAGGCGGAAAACTTGGCCCGTTCGCTTGCCGACCAGCATATGCTTTTCGGGGTCGAAATTGAAAAAATCACTGCCGAGGGTCGATATGGGGGCCAGTGCGTCGGCGCCGGTGTCATCCAGAGATAGGAACAGCCCGGCGCGGGTAACACCGGAGACTTTGGCTTGAAAAATCTCTCCCACCTTGTTGGCAAGGAAGACGGCGGTAAACCGATCCGTTGTTTCACGCTCAGCCACCATGGCGCGTCGTTCGGTTGCCGAAATCAAAGTGCCGATCTCGGTAAATTCCAGCGCTTCCTCTTCCTTCAGGCCGCCATCGCCGAGCTTGAGCGCCGCGATCAGGCTGCGGTGAACCAGCAAATCAGCATAGCGCCGGATGGGGGAGGTGAAATGTGCATAATTTGAGAGATGCAGTCCAAAATGATGCAGGTTCTCCGGGCTGTAGACCGCCTGCGACTGGCTGCGCAGGACCAACGAGCTTACCAGTTCCCGGTCGATCTCGTTATCAGCTTGAGCGAGGATACGATTGAATGTTTCCGTCGTGACAACCTGCCCTTTCGCAAAGCTGATATTCATCTCCGCAAGTGTTTCATGCAGGCCGATCATTTTGTCGGTCGCCGGAGGTTCATGCACACGGAACATGCAAGGACGCTTCATCTGAGTCAGCGTTTCCGCCGCCGAGACATTGGCCTGGATCATGAATTCTTCGATCAGCATATGCGCCTCGAACCGTTCACGCTTGTGCACGGCCTTGATAAAGCCGTCATCGCCAAACTCTATTTGCCTTTCAGGCAGGTCAAGGTTAAGGGGATGGCGCCGGGCCTTTGCTTTTTTAAGCGCAGCGTAGGCCCCATACAGCGGCTCAATCACCTCGGCGGCGAGCATATCAGTCTTGTCGTCGAATTCACCCTCATGGGCGTTCTGGGCTTGTCGGTAGGTGAGGGAGGCAACAGATCGGATCAGGCCGCGCATGAATTTATGCCGCAGCTTATTACCCTCTGCATCGAACCACATTTGCACTGCCATCACCGGTCGGTCGACGTTCTCATGCAGGGAACAGAGATCGCTGGAAAGTTCGTGCGGCAGCATCGGCACCACACGGTCCGGGAAATAGACGCTGTTGCCGCGCTCCTTCGCTGTTCTGTCGAGGGCGGAGCCATGGGTCACGTAATGGGCGACATCAGCAATGGCGACAATCGCCTGCCAGCCGCCCTTGTTCTTTGGGTCGTCATCCGGTGCGGCCCAGACCGCATCATCCCGATCGCGGGCATCCGCCGGATCGATTGTGATCAGGGGCAGGCCGCGCAAATCGGTGCGCTTACCAAGTGTGACCGGCTTCGCCGCCAGAGCTTCATTGATGGCATCGTCACTAAACTTGTCCGGGATGCCATGGGCGTGGATTGCAATCAGGCTGAGGGACGCCGCATCCCCCATGGGGCCAACGCGTTGTGTCACCCTCCCTTCCGGCAGGGCGTGGGTTTTGCCCGGCAGGATATCGCAGAGCACGACTTCACCTGTTTGCGCTCCCATCGAGTTTTCGTCGCGGACGACAACCTCTTTCTTGAGCTTGCGGTTGGTTGGCTGTACGCGGCCGTCCTTGCCTATTTTGGTATAAACGCCGAGCACGGGACCTGCAGAGGCTTCCAGGCGGCGGATAACGCGGGCTTCATAAGTTCCGTCTTTCTGTCGCGCGAGACGGGCAAGCAGGCGATCGCCTACGCCCGGCGCCTGTGTTCGTCCGGGATGCAGCACATAAATAAGCGGTGGTTTGCTATCCTCTTGCCAACTGACGGGCTTGGCAATGGGCTCCCCGTCCTTGTCGATCCGATCCACCTCGATCACTGTGACAGACGGCAAGGCGCCCGCCGGGGCAAGCTCCCGTTTGCGTCCACGCTCCAGTTGACCTTCTTCGACCAGTTCCTTCAGGATTTTTTTCAGGTAAATCCGGTCGGCACCCTTGATATTAAAGGCTCTGCCGATCTCCCGTTTGCCGACGGGTGTCTCACTCTCATCGATAAAGGCGCGAACCTGTTCCTTGGTCGGCAGATGGTCGCGCGTTGGTTTTTTAGGCGTCAAAATATCCGGTTTTCTGTTTTAAACGATAAGTTCATTCCGCCGCAGCCGCCGGCTTTTTAGGGGCTGCCTTCTTCTTTGCGGGCGCCTTTTTCTTCGCCGGTGCCTTTTTCTTTGTGGCGCCGGCTTTCTTGACCAGCTTTGGCTTCTTACCGCTCTTCTCCGCCCGTTCGGCCAGCAGCTTGACGGCTTCGTCCAGTGTGATCGTCATGGGGTCGGCATCCTTCGGGATGGTCGCATTGATACCGCCATGAGTGACATAGGCCCCGTAGCGCCCGTCTTTCACGTTGATATCCGCCTCATCTGCCGGATGCTGCCCGACAACCCGAAGCGGCGCTGTCGTGCGACCGCCACCGCGTGTTTTTGCTGCGGCCAGTAGTTCGACCGCACGGTTCATACCAACGGTCAGCACTTCCATACTGTTTGAAAGCTTGCCGTATTTTCGTTCGCTTTCCACATAAGGGCCATAACGGCCGAGCCCCGCGGTGATCATCTTGCCGGTTTCCGGATGTGGGCCGATGTCGCGCGGCAGGCCGATGAGTTGGACTGCAAGATCGAAATCGATGGATTCCAGAGGGATATCTTTCGGGATCGAAACGCGTTTTGGCTTTTTCTTGGGTTCCGGCTCACCAAGCTGCAGATAGGGTCCGTAGGGACCTTTTCGCAGAGTGATCATCAGCTCGCTTGCGGGATCGACGCCAATTTCTTTCGGGCCATCGTCCGCTGTGCTGTCCGTGTCTTCCGCACTTTCGCCCAGCTTGCGTGTGAAGCGGCAGTCTGGATAGTTGGAACAACCAATAAAGGCCCCGAAACGGCCGGTCTTCAGGCTGAGGCGGCCATCGTCGCATTTCGGACAGGAACGGGGATCTTTCCCATCCTCGGTCGGGGGGAAAACATGGGGTGCTAGAACCCGGTTTAGTTCCTCCAGAACATCAGAAACACGAAGTTCTGCAGTGCCTTCTACTAATGTATTAAAGTCAAACCAGAAGTCGCGTAAAACCTGTTTCCAATCCATATTCGCGGCGGACACATCATCTAGCTTTTCTTCCAATTGCGCTGTGAAATCATATTCCACATAGCGCGTGAAGAATGACGAGAGAAAGGCTGTGACGAGCTGCCCCTTGTCTTCGGGGATAAAGCGCTTCTGGTCGATCCGGACGTAATCGCGATCCTGCAAAACAGAAATGATAGAGGCATAGGTTGATGGTCGGCCGATGCCGAGTTCTTCCAGCTTCTTGACCAGGCTTGCCTCCGAATAGCGGGGTGGCGGCTCGGTGAAATGCTGGTCCTCACGGACTTTGTCCGTTGCGACATCTTCTCCGGTCTTGACAGCGGGCAGGCGGCTGCCATTTTCGTCATCCGCCACGTCGTCGCGGCCTTCTTCATAGAGTTTGAGGAAGCCGGGAAAGCGGACGACGCTGCCGGTGGCACGTAATATCTGGCCCTCGCCATCGCTGAAATCAATAGTGGTACGTTCAAGCTGCGCGCTTTCCATCTGGCTGGCAATTGTCCGCTTCCAGATCAATTCATAGAGCCGCAAATGCTCCTGATCCAGATATTTAGCGACCATTGCCGGCGTGCGCGACAGATCCGTCGGGCGGATGGCCTCATGGGCCTCCTGCGCATTCTTGGATTTCGATTTATAGAAGCGCGGCTTCTCCGGCACATATTCCTTGCCATACTCGCTGGCGATCACATCGCGGGCGCTATGCATAGCCTCCATCGCCAGGCTGACACCGTCAGTACGCATATAGGTAATCAGGCCCTGCGTCTCACCGCCGAGGTTGAAGCCTTCATAAAGCTTTTGCGCGACCATCATCGTCCGTTTCGCCCCATAACCCAGCTTGCGAGAGGCTTCCTGCTGCAGGGTCGAGGTGGTGAAGGGCGGGGAGGGGTTACGCTTTGTGGGTTTCTGCGTGACATCTGCAATTGAAAAGCTGCCAGCCCGGACTTTTTCCGCGGCTGCCGTCGCGGTTTCTGCATTCGGCAGGGCAAATTTGTCGAGTTTCTTGTTCGCAAGATGGGTTAGCCGTGCGGTGATCTTGTCCTTTTTGCCGGTCAGGAAATCCGCATCGATCGTCCAGTATTCCTCTGCGGTAAAGGCTTCGATCTCCAGTTCCCGCTCGCAGATGAGGCGGAGCGCGACGGACTGAACGCGGCCCGCAGATTTCGCGCCCGGCAATTTCCGCCAGAGAACCGGCGATAGGGTGAAACCCACAAGATAATCGAGTGCTCGGCGCGCCTGTTGTGCATTCACGAGGTTCATATCCAGCTCACGCGGATTAGCGATTCCCTCCAGCACGGCGCGCTTGGTGATCTCGTTAAAGACGACGCGGCTGACTTTCGCGTCCTTCAGTTTTTTCTTCTCTTCCATTACCTTCAGCACATGCCAGGCGATGGCCTCTCCTTCACGATCCGGGTCAGTTGCGAGATAGAGATTTTCCGCGCCGGAAAGCGCATCGGCAATGGCCTTGATATGCTTTGCGGATTTCGCATCATTCTGATAATGCATGGCAAAATCCTGATCCGGCTCGACTGAGCCATCCTTCGACGGCAGGTCGCGGATATGCCCGTAGGATGCCAGAACCGTATAGTCCGAGCCCAGATACTTATTAATCGTCTTGGCTTTTGCAGGGGATTCGACAACAACAACGTTCATATCAATACCGCAGACTTTCTACTTATATACAAGGTCTCTCTTTTGCACGTCATGCCGTGATATATAAAGGTGCTATTCGACGATTGAAACCCTGTTTCCGAAATGGCGTTCTATTCTGCCTGCCAGTTCCAGTTCAAGTAAAATCGTTAAAATCGTTGCAGGGGAGTGTCCGGTGAGGCGGATCAGTTCATCGATTTCGACCGGCGTCGGGCTGAGATAAGAGAGAATATCCGGGCGTAGCCGATCAAGTTCCTGTTCCGCTGGCTGTACAGGATCGAGGAATGGTAGAAGCGGTTGGTCCGGTTCTTTCAAGGGGCGCTGGCGAATGCTCTGCAACGCATCGATGATATCTGTTGCCTCTTCAATCAGCATAGCACCGTTCCGGATAAGGTTGTTTGTTCCTTTTGCACGCGGATCCATGGGGGAACCCGGCACAGCAAACACCTCGCGCCCCTGTTCCAGAGCCATGCGCGCGGTAATGAGTGAGCCAGAGCGGGGAGACGCCTCCATTACCAGTACCCCAAGTGCAAGGCCGGAAATAATCCGGTTGCGGCGGGGAAAATGACGTGCTTGCGGGACGATGCCCATGGGCTGCTCCGCGATGACGCAGCCGCGTTCGTATATTTCCTCCTGCAGGGCCTTGTTCTCGCGCGGATACGGATAATCGAGGCCGCCACCGACCACGGCGATGGTTCCGCCCTCCAGTGAAGCCTTATGCGCCGCCGTATCGATGCCGCGCGCAAGGCCAGACGCGATAATGATATTCGCCTCGGATACGCCACTAGCGATCTGTCCAGTCAGGCGCAGCGCGACAGCGGAAGAGTTGCGGGCGCCGACAACGGCCAGAATGTCCCTATTTAACAAATGGGCATGGCCGCGAATGGAAATGACGGGCGGCGGATCGGCAATCATACGCAGGGAATGCGGATAATCAGGTTCGCATGCGGCGATCATTTGCCCGCCAAAGGTCAAAACGGCGTCCATCTCCCGCGCGGCTTCCCCGGCTGGGCAGACGCGGATCGGTTTTTTGCGACCCCCTTTTCGCGCGAGATCGGGGAGAGCCTCAAGTGCTTTTGACGCACTGCCGAAACGACCCAGCAACTGAAAAAAGGTGATTGGGCCTACATTCTCGGACCGGATAAGGCGAAGCCAGGCCAGTCTTTCTTCTGCTGACAGTTCTGTTTGCTGTTCCATTTTTGGAAGATGACAGAAGAACAATTATCGCGTCAATTGAATTTTTCCACGACATATGCGCGTTATATATTGCCTAGGTCTTGTCATCGTCAGTCTCTATGTCGCGAAACTGCGGCGACATGTTGAAAAGGTTTTTAAACGACAAGGCGTCCGATTTTCTTTCTTCAATTGGTGGTGGATTGGCGGAAACAGACCCTATCGATGGCTCTGCTGCGGGAATGATCAGGGGATCAGGCGCCGCTTCCAATCGTTCCATCATATTCTCGAATTTTTCGATTTCCGCCAGAACTTTCATTTCTTTCGCCACGTTGTTGTCCTGCAGTTTCTGTCGTTGAACTGGGGATTTCATCATAACGTCGGGCGATCTCTTATTGGATTGGGTCTGCATGGTAGTCCGGGGATTTCGCTTGATCATCTGTCGCCGCCTCAGCTTGCGGGGGTGGCGGTCATCCTGCCATAGCTCGCGTCGTTTTGCCTTTGGGTCGGGGGCCCTAAAACTGCGCGTGTCTGGTTCTTCGATGGTCGGCGATGGTGCTTCTTGCTGATCATCCAGAACCGTTTTATGAAGGATGACAAATTTATTCTGAAAAAAGCTGTGACGCTCGGCGATGTCGGCTTTATGGCGCGTGACATGCGCCGTAAAAGCATTCCCTGCCGCGTCCTGCAATTGTTGCAGGCGGAGGACGTTGGCATCCTCAATAAACTGCGTGGCACCCGATTCCATCGGCTTGTCCTTGATCTCTCAGGCGTTAATATTCTCTTTTAAATAAGTATAAAGAAAATATAGTTCAACCGATGATCAGGATTTCTTTTTGCCGATATGGGGCTCTTCACCTTTCATTATGCGACCGATATTTTCCCGGTGACGGAGAAATATCAGCAAGGCCATTAGCGCGGAGAACTCAATCCGTTGGGTGTCTCCATAAAACGTACCGCCAAGCGGAGAGAGATCTTGTAGGATATAGATGTAAAGCGGGGCGAGCGCGGCTGCGACCAGCGCCGACAGCGACGAAATCCGGAAAATCAGCGCGGTCACCAGCCAGGTGAGCGCAACGGCCAATCCGGCGGGCCAGCTTATCGCCAGCATCACACCGATAAAAGTCGCGACACCCTTGCCACCCTTGAATTTCAGCCAGATTGGGTAGAGGTGGCCGAGAAAAGCTCCACCGCCCGCGAGCACTGCATAATCCTGCGTGAAGAATGTATTGGCGAGAATGACGACAAGAGCCCCTTTGCCACCGTCAAGCAACAAGGTGGCAAGCGCGAGGCCCTTGTTGCCAGTGCGCAGAACATTTGTCGCACCGATATTGCCAGAGCCAATTTTCCGCACATCTCCAAGCCCGGCCATTTTTGTGAGCACCAGCCCGAAGGGGATGGAGCCAATCAAATAGCCGATGACGGCGGCGGCATAAAAGGGCCAAGTATAGCTGAAATCGCCTAAAGGATCAGGCATTCGGGCCTCCTACAGCTCAAAAACGGCTTTGCCGCGAACAAAGGTTTTAAGGACGCGGCCTTGCAACAGATGGCCATCGAACGCGGTGTTTTTCGATTTGGAGAGCAGGGCGTCGCCATCCACCTGCCAGGGTTTTTCCGTGTCGAAAAGGAAAAGATCCGCGTCGGCGCCTTTTCTGATCGCCCCGGCCTCCAGCCCGAGCAGCTTTGCAGGTGCGACTGTCATGGTATGGAGCAGACGGAGGAGGTCAACATCGCCGTTGTGATAGAGCCGCAGGCTGACCGGCAGCATGGTCTCCAGTCCGATCACGCCGGGCTTGGCCTGTGCAAATGGCACACGTTTGCTGTCCGCGCTTTGCGGCAGATGCTGGGATGAGATAATATCGATGGTGCCGTCCTTGATCCCCTCGATCACGGCGAGGCGTTCCTCCTCCTCACGAAGAGGCGGGGAGACGCGGGCGAAGGTACGGTACTCGCCAAGTTCCAGATCATTGAGCGCGTGATAATGAGGTGCGGTGCCGGCCGTGACATTGAGGCCGTCATTCTTCGCCCGGCGCATAGTGTCGAGGGCATCGCCTGTGCTTAAATGCGCGGCGTGCCATCGCGCACCGGTCATTTTGACCAGCCGGATATCACGTTCCACCAAAATGGCTTCGGCGCAGGTGGGTACGGATTTGAGACCCATGAAAGTGGCCGTGCGTCCACCGGTTATCACGCCGCCCGCCGCAAGTGCGGGGTCCTCCGCATGGACAATGATGGGCAGGTCGAACATGGTGGAATAGGCAAGCGCCCGGCGCATCAGGTTAATATTCTGAATGGCGAACTGGCCATCACTGACGGCGACGACACCTGCCTCGGAGAGAAGGCCCATCTCGGCCATTTCCTCGCCGAGCAGGCCTTTCGTCAGCGCGCCGGTAATACATACCTTGACCGCACAGGAGTTTTTCGCGCGTCGCTGCACCATTTCAACCAGTGCCGGATCATCGATGACCGGTTCAGTGGCAGGAAAGGCATTGATGGTGGTCACCCCGCCCGCGGCGGCGGCCATCCCGGCGGTCGCCATGGTTTCGCGGTGTTCCTTGCCGGGCTCGCACAGATAGGCATGAGCGTCGACAAGGCCGGGGGCAAGGCAGTAGCCGTTGCAATCCTCTATTTTTGCGCCGTCGGGCAACGTGTCTTTGGTGATTTGCGTGCCCCAGTCGAGAATTTTCCCCTTTTCAATCAGGACTCCGCCTTGGGTGTCCGAGTTTGTTGCCGGGTCCAGCAGGCGGGCATTGATAAGGGCACGGATCGGTTTGCTCATTCCACTATCTCCCGCGATAGAAGGTCAAGGCAAGCCATGCGCACGGCGACCCCCATTTCCACCTGTTCCGATATGGCACTGATGTTCAGATCATCGGCAATCTCGGAGTCAATCTCGACGCCCCGGTTCATCGGCCCCGGATGCATGATCAAAGCGTCCTTCTTGGCGACGGATAGCTTTTCCTTATTCAAGCCAAAGAAATGGAAATATTCGCGGATCGACGGCACGAAGGAGCCTTGCATCCGTTCGGTCTGCAATCGCAGCATCATGACAATATCGGCGTCCTTCAGCCCTTCGGACATTTTGTTATAAACCTCCACACCCATCTTCGCGGCGTTGGACGGGATCAGGGTGGTCGGCCCGACGATCCGCACCCGCGCGCCCATGATGTTCAAAAGCGCAATGTTGGAACGGGCGACGCGGCTATGCTGGATATCGCCGCAGATGGCAACAATCAGCCCTTCCAGTCGGCCTTTGCGGCGCCGGATAGTAAGCGCATCAAGGAGCGCCTGTGTCGGATGTTCATGACTGCCATCACCGCCGTTGATGACGGCGCAATCAACTTTCTGGGCGAGGAGATGCGGCGCGCCCGAATCACCATGGCGGATCACCAGCACATCTGGGTGCATGGCGTTTAGCGTCATCGCCGTGTCGATCAGGGTTTCGCCTTTTTTCACCGAGCTCGATCCGACCGACATATTGATGACATCCGCACCGAGGCGCTTGCCCGCCAGCTCGAACGAGGTTCGGGTCCGAGTGGAGTTTTCAAAGAAGAGGTTGATCTGGGTCTTGCCGCGCAGGAGATCACGCTTTTTATCTGGCGTGCGGGCGATCTCTGCGTAATGTTCGGCCAAAGAAAGGATTTGATTGATATCGGTTGCATTCAGCCGTGCGATATCAAGGAGATGCCGATGGGCAAATCGTATGGGATCTGAGTTTGTCATTAAAAGCCAACTGTATAGCGGCCTTCCCAAAAAGCGACAAGCGCAAGTTGATTTTTTTATCTCATCGCATCGAGCGCGCCCTGAAGGATAAAGGCGGCGGCCATTTTATCGACCGCTTTTGCCCGTTTCTGGCGGGATGCGTCGGCGTCAATCATGCTGCGGGTGACGGCGACGGTGGACAGGCGCTCATCCCAGAAACACATGGGCAGGTCGAAATATTCCTCAAGATTTTTCTGAAACTGGCGAATCGACTGGCAGCGCGGCCCCTCGCTTCCGTCCATATTGACTGGTAGACCAATGACGAAACCGCCGATGGACCATTTCTCGATAATTTTGCGGATTTCTTCCGCATCCACCTTGAACTTTGTCCGCTTGATTGTCATAAGAGGCGTGCCTATTTTCAAGGCGGGGTCGGAAATGGCCAGACCGATGGTTTTCGTGCCGGGGTCCATGCCGAGTAGCCGCTTGTCGATGGGCAACAGATGTTTCAAATGGGTGGGGTTGTCGAGAAGCATTGGTTACGCTAATTTGCAGCCAATGTCGGCTTGGCGTTCGTTTTAAGTTGGAAACAGTCCGGGCCGACCCTCCGGATAGCTTCTTTTATAGCAAAGGGTGACAGATGTCGCTTGATAAAGCCACTGTGGCTAAAGTAGCCAACCTGGCCCGCATCAAGATCGAGGAAAAAGACCTCGAACCGATGGCGGCCGAACTGAATAATATCCTGGGCTGGGTTGAACAGCTTGGCGAGGTGAATACCGATAATGTGGAGCCGATGACCTCGGTTGCCGAGATGAGTCTGCGCTGGCGCGCCGATGAGGTAACCGACGGCGGTTATGCTGAGGATGTCGTCGCGAACGCGCCGAGCAGTGAAGACGGGTATTTCGCCGTACCGAAAGTGATCGAATAATGAGTGATCTGACAAAACTGACAATCGCAGAGGCGTTAGGCGGCCTTGAGAAAGGCGACTTTTCCTCGCGTGAGTTGACAGCTGCCCATATCACGGCGATGACGGCCTCCAAACCGCTGAACGCCTTTATCACCGAAACGCCGGAGCAGGCGGTCGATGCCGCAACCGCGTCGGATGCACGCCGCGCGAAAGGGGAGGCGGGCAAGCTTGAGGGTATTCCAATCGCCATCAAGGACCTCTTTTGCACCAAGGGCGTGCTGACCACAGCAGCCTCCCATATTCTCGATGGGTTCACGCCACATTATGAAAGTACCGTCACGGCCAATCTCTGGGATGCGGGTGCGGTGATGCTCGGCAAGGTCAATCTTGACGAATTCGCCATGGGCTCCTCCAACGAGACCAGCTATTACGGCAATGTAGTCAATCCTTGGCGGCGCGACGGCGACGATAGTGCGCTTGTGCCGGGCGGTTCGTCCGGTGGTTCGGCCAGTGCGGTTGCCTCATTCAGCGCCATGGGCGCAACGGGAACGGATACCGGCGGATCGATCCGCCAGCCTGCGGCCTTCACCGGGATTGTCGGCATGAAGCCAACCTACGGGCGTTGCTCCCGTTGGGGCGTGGTAGCCTTTGCCTCCAGTCTCGATCAGCCGGGACCTATGGCCCGCAGCGTGCGCGATACAGCGATCATGCTGGAGGCCATGGCCGGGTTCGATGCGAAAGACAGCACAAGTGTGAATATGTCAGTGCCGAATTTCGAGGACGCTATGACCGGCGATATCAAGGGTCTCAAAATCGGTATCCCGAAGGAATACCGCATTGACGGCTTGAGTGATGAAATTGACGCGCTCTGGCAGCAGGGCATCGACTGGCTGAAAGATGCCGGGGCGGAGATTGTCGATATCAGTTTGCCACATACAAAGTACGCACTCCCGGCTTATTACATTATCGCACCGGCGGAGGCGTCCTCCAACCTCGCGCGTTATGACGGCGTGCGCTTCGGCCTCCGGGTTGAGGGGGAAGACCTCAACGACATGTATGCCAGCACCCGCGCCGAAGGCTTCGGCGCGGAAGTGAAGCGCCGCCTGCTGATTGGCACCTATGCGCTGTCCGCCGGTTATTATGATGCCTATTACCTGAAAGCGCAGAAAGTCCGCGCCCGCATCGCCGAGGATTTCAAGCAGGCATATCTCAATGTCGATGCAATCCTCACCCCGACGGCGCCCTCGGCCGCCTTTGGCTTCGGCGAGAAGGGGGATGACCCGCTCGAGATGTATCTCAATGACGTCTTTACCGTTCCGGCGAGCCTTGCCGGTCTTCCCGGCATTTCGGTTCCGGCAGGTCTTTCCAAGGAAGGTCTTCCGCTTGGCCTGCAACTGTTGGGCAAACCGTTCGATGAGGAAACTGTCTTCCGCGTGGGCGGCGTTCTCGAAGAGGCCGCCGGCTTTACCGCCACACCGACCGACTGGTGGAGGGGATAACGATGGGTATGATTATTCAGGGTGCCACCGGAGATTGGGAGGTCGTGATCGGCCTTGAAATCCATGCGCAGGTCACCAGCAAGTCGAAGCTTTTTTCGGGTGCATCCGCCGCCTATGGGGCAGAACCGAACAGCCAGGTTTCCTTCGTTGACGCGGCGATGCCGGGCATGCTTCCCGTGATCAACGAGATGGCGGTGGAGCAGGCGGTGCGCACGGGACTCGGGCTCAATGCCAAGATAAATAAATTTTCTGTCTTTGATCGGAAGAACTATTTTTACGCCGATCTGCCGCAGGGCTATCAGATTAGCCAGTTCTTGCAGCCGATCGTCGGAGAGGGAAAAATCCTCATCGACCTGAAGGACGGGGAGACACGGGAAATAGGGATTACCCGCCTGCATCTGGAGCAGGACGCGGGCAAAAGCCTGCATGACCAGCACCCGAGCCAAACGTTCGTCGATCTTAACCGTTCCGGCGTGCCGTTGATGGAAATTGTGTCCGAGCCAGATATGCGTTCGCCCGAGGAAGCGGCGGCCTATGTGAAGAAAATACGCAGTATCGTGCGTTATCTTGGGACATGTGATGGCAATATGGACGAGGGCTCCATGCGCGCCGACGTCAATGTGTCCGTGCGCAAACCGGGTGATGAGTTTGGTACGCGCTGCGAGATGAAGAATATCAACTCCGTCCGTTTCATGCAGCAGGCGATCATCTATGAAGCCAACCGCCAGGTTGATATTATCGAGGCGGGCGGCACGGTCGATCAGGAAACTCGGCTCTACGATCCGGACAAGGGCGAGACCCGGTCCATGCGCTCCAAGGAAGAGGCGCATGACTACCGTTATTTCCCGGATCCGGACTTGCTGCCGCTTGAATTCGACGGTGCGTTTATCGAGCGCATTCGCGAAACCCTGCCGGAATTACCCGATGATAAAAAGGCGCGCTTTATCAGTGAACTTAGCCTTTCCGCTTATGACGCGGGCGTGCTGGTTACGGAAAAAGAAGTCGCCGATTATTTCGAGGCGGTGGCCGAGGGACGCGATGCCAAGCTCGCCGCCAACTGGGTGATCGGCGAGTTGTTCGGCAACCTCAACCGGACGGGGAAGGATCTTTCGGACAGCCCGGTCGAGGCGAAGGCGCTCGGTGAACTGATTGACCTGATTAAAGATGGGACGATCTCCAACCGTATCGCGAAGGAAGTCTTTGAGGAGATGTTCGATACCGGTAAGGCCGCGGCTGATATTGTCGAGGAAAAAGGCCTGAAACAGGTTTCCGATACCGGCGCAATTGAAGCTGCGATTGATGAAGTGATTGCCGCTAACCCCGATAAACTTGCGGAATATCGCGGCGGCAAGGACAAGCTTTTCGGCTTCTTCATGGGGCAGGTGATGAAAGCGACGCAGGGCAAGGCGAACCCCGGCGTTGTCACCGAAATCCTGCGACCCAAACTCGACGGTTAGTTCGACGAAATAGCAAAGACAAAATGCGGTCGCGTGAGCAGCCGCATTTTCTTTATCTTATGCGTAAGATTGCACCGCCCAGATCAACATTAACGCCGGGAAGGTCAAGACATAGGCGACTTCACGGAGGTTGGAGAGCCGTTTACTGCGGGCTTTGGTTTTGCGTGAAGACATGATTTATCCTTGAAATACATGAAGAAATTGAACTTATGTGCGAGAAAATGTGGTTGTTTCGCATATGCAGCATTGATTTAAATCAATGGCTTGCCGGATTTACTTCGCGAGCGCAACATTTTTCCGGCAAGTCGCTAGATCAAGACAATTTCTAACCGGTAGGGTGAGTCCTTTGTGATCTGGATAATCTCTATGTCGTGATTTGTCGGCGTTGATTTACGGTAGGTAACGCCCCAGGCTGTCACGTCGATGCGGCAGATTAGTCCGTCATATTTCAATGCGACCTGATAGCCAGACGATGGCCCGCGGCACCGGCAGCGGTGATATTTGAACGGGGTGAGAATTTCCGGCGGGGGAGACAGCCATTCCACGCTCTCGGTGTCCAGCTTTTGATAGTAGAGGTTTTTATCGTTGATAGTGCTGATCAGGGCGATATGGGTTTCCAAGGGCATTCTTCCTTCCTTTTTTGTCCCCCTTGGGACGCATAGCCGCTCCGCCTTGTGAGAAAAAGGAGTGCGAATTCTGTTCGGAATAACCGCATGATCTGGTAGGCTCATTAAATGCAGTGGAACGATAGTGGCCTTATCCTCAGTGTCCGCAAACACGGGGAAAATAGCGTGATTATTCATGCCTTTACCCGGAAGCAGGGGCGTTCTTCCGGGCTGGTGCGCGGCGGAGTTGGCCGCCGATTACGCGGTATTTTGCAGCCGGGCAATGAAGTTGAGCTTGAATGGCGGAGCCGCCTTTCCGAACAACTTGGGTCTTTCACAGTCGAACTTAAGAAATCCCGGGCAAGCGCCCTGTTTGATATGCCGGATGCGCTCGCAGGCGCGAGTTCCGCGTTGGCGCTTCTGGATATTGTCTTGCCCGAGCGGGAAGCGCATGGCGCGCTCTTTGATGCAACGCTTTTACTGTTCGATGCACTTGCCGACCAGCCGGAAATATGGCCACTTCTGCTGGCGCGTTGGGAACTCGGCCTCTTGACTGAGATTGGTTACGGCCTTGACTTGACCCATTGTGCCGCGACGGGAGTGACGAGCGATCTTGTCTATGTTTCCCCCAAATCCGGGCGCGCTGTCAGTGCTGGCGCCGGCGCACCCTACCGGGAGAAACTGTTGCCCCTGCCGGCTTTTCTTGGTGCCCGGTCGCTAGATCCGGACGCCGCAGAGGAGGCGCCTTCAGCAGATATTCTCGGCGGGCTGGAGCTTACCGGCTACTTCATCGGGAAATTTATCAGCGAGCATCACCCGAGGGTTCATCTCTCCGCGCGGGAGCGGATGCTGAGTGCTCTCCGGCGTCGTCACGCCCCTCAATCCGGGGAAAAAATACCGGAAAATGACGAGGCCTAATTTTTTCCTCCTCAAACGAAAATCAGGTGGTATATAGGAGGCATGAGTGACCATTCCCCCATTAGACCTGGCGAAATTGTTCCTACTTCGCTGAAAGACGCCATAAGCGAGCGTTACCTCGCCTATGCGATGTCCACCATCATGTCCCGTTCTCTTCCCGATGTGCGCGACGGGCTGAAACCGGTTCACCGGCGTCTCCTTTATGCGATGCGGCTGCTCAAGCTCGATCCAGGGTCGGGCTTCAAGAAATGTGCCCGTGTTGTCGGCGATGTGATCGGTAAATATCACCCGCATGGTGACCAGTCGGTTTATGACGCTCTGGTCCGTCTCGCGCAGGAATTTGCGCAGCGTTATACGCTGGTGGAAGGGCAGGGAAATTTCGGGAATATCGATGGCGATAACGCAGCTGCCATGCGTTATACGGAGGCGCGCCTTACCATCATCGCCGAAATGTTACTTCGTGATATCGATCAGGACACGGTCGATTTTCGCCCGACTTATGATGGTGAAGATAAAGAGCCAATGGTACTCCCGGCGGCTTTTCCGAATCTGCTCGCCAATGGCTCAGCGGGTATCGCTGTCGGTATGGCAACCTCTATCCCGCCGCATAACGCCATTGAACTCGCGAATGCGCTTTTGCATTTGATCAAGTATCCGAATGCCGGCATCGACAAGCTGGTGGAGTTTATTCCGGGTCCTGATTTCCCGACTGGCGGGGAGTTGGTGGAGAAACCGGAAAATATCCGCGAGGCCTATCTCACAGGGCGCGGCAGTTTCCGTCAGCGTGCGACATGGGAAGTGGAAGACCTTGGGCGCGGCACATATCAGATTGTTGTCACGGAAATTCCTTATCAAGTGCAGAAAAGCAAGCTGATCGAACGGATTGCCGATCTGATCCAGACCCGGAAGCTGCCCTTCCTCGCCGATGTGCGCGATGAATCGGCGGAGGATGTTCGGCTCGTGCTGGAACCACGAAGCAAGAATGTCGAGGCTGAGATGCTGATGCAGGGTCTCTTCCGCCTCAGCGATCTGGAAACACGCTTCTCACTCAATATGAATGTGCTTGATGCAACTCAGACGCCCGGGGTGATGAGCCTGAAAGATGTGCTGCTTGCCTTCCTCGATCACCGGTTCGAGGTACTGGTCCGTCGCTCCAAATTCCGGCTTGGCAAGATTGAGGCACGGCTGGAAGTTCTGGAAGGCTATCTGATCGTCTTCCTCAATCTTGACGAGGTGATCCGCATCATCCGCGAGGAGGACCATCCTAAGCAAAGCCTGATCGACACCTTCAAGCTGACAGACAATCAGGCGGAAGCGATCCTCAACATGCGGCTGCGGTCTTTGCGCAAGCTGGAAGAAATGGAGCTGCGCACCGAGCATGATACTCTGAGCGCGGAAAAGGCTGGCCTTGAGGCCCTGCTGGAGAGCGAGGATCTCCGAAAGGAAGCCATCTCGGACGAGATTCGCGAGATGAAGAAGGCCCTACAAAAGGTGCCCGCAATTTCCGAACGGCGGACCCGCATCGGCGAGGCACAAGAGCTTCCCGATATCCCGCTTGAAGCGATGATTGAGAAAGAACCGATTACCGTTATCTGTTCCGACAAGGGCTGGATCCGTGCGCTGAAAGGCCATGTTGATGAAGGCGGGAGCGAGAAATACAAGGATGGAGACAAGGGCCGGTTCTGGATCAAGGCGGAGACGACGGACAAGCTTGTCCTGTTTGCGACCAACGGACGGTTCTACACGATTGGCTGCGACAAGCTTCCGCGCGGACGCGGGCATGGAGAGCCGGTGCGCCTGATGATTGATCTTGGTAATGATCAGGATATAGTTTCGCTCTTCGTGCATAAGCCGGACCGCAAATTGCTTGTCGCTTCCAGTGACGGGCGCGGTTTTGTCATTGATGAAAATGGCGTCATCGCCCAGACCCGAAACGGCAAACAGGTCCTGAATGTTTCCGGCGATGTCGAGGCGGCCTTCTGTGTCGATGTAGAAGGCGACAGTGTCGCTGTGATCGGCGATAACCGCAAGCTCAACTGCTTCGCGCTTGAGGAACTTGGTGAAATGGCTCGCGGGCGCGGCGTCACGTTGCAGCGCTATAAGGATGGCGGGCTATCGGACATCAAAACCTTTACGAAGGAAGAAGGGCTCACCTGGAAGTCGGGGGAGCGCACCCGGACCGAGGCCGACCTCACCGGTTGGTACACACGGCGCGGGAATGCAGGTCGTCTGCCGCCGCGTGGTTTCAACAAGAGCAATAAATTCAGCTAGATTAATTCCAGTATTGTCAGTGAAACGAGGGGATAATGAACACTGTTTATGAGGCTTTTCGCACAACCTTTGCGAAATATCCGGATAATCCATTTCTCTGTGTGCCTGCTTACGCGAAGCGCAGCTATCATCCGGGCGGTATCGAGATAACCTATGCGGAAGCGGCGGAAGAGGTTGAGCGACTGAGGTCAGTTTACCGGAGTTACGGCTTTTCCCACGGCAACCGGATTGCCTATCTACTGGAGAATCGTCCCGATTACCTTCTGCATCTGTTGGCGGCGAATTCCCTTGGCGTTTCCTGCGTGCCCGTCAATCCGGACTACCTGCATGATGAGATGTCCTATCTGCTCGATCATTCGGAAGTCGATCTTGTCGTCACGATCGAAGAACGAGCAAAAGATGTGCAGGCCGCCGCATCGGAGCGGGTTCGTCCACTTCCTGTTGTTCTGTTCGAGAAATTTGGCGGCCCTATGCCGCGCCCTCGTCCGGCGCCACACGCAGGAAAAGAGCCAGAACTGATGAGCGAGGTCAGCCTTCTTTATACCTCCGGCACGACCGGGCGACCAAAGGGCTGCGTCCTGACCAATGATTACTTCC
Organism: Sneathiella sp. HT1-7; assembly: GCF_020731145.1. Taxonomy (GTDB): domain Bacteria; phylum Pseudomonadota; class Alphaproteobacteria; order Sneathiellales; family Sneathiellaceae; genus Sneathiella. The sequence goes on from NZ_JAJFZN010000002.1 coordinate 562,086, forward strand.
TGACCGCCGGGCGGACCTATATGGAACTGGGTGGCGTTGCCACCATTCGTGAGGGGCAGGAACGGGTTTATAATCCGCTACCGCTCTTTCACATGAACGCAGGTGCGGTGTCTTTCGTCTGTATGATTCTCTCCGGAGGCTGTCTGGTGATCCCCGACCGGTTTCATCCCTCAACTTGGTGGCAGGAAATCGCCGAGACACGCGCGACTGGCATCCATTATCTCGGTGTTGTTCCACCGCTTCTCCTGAATCGGCCGAAAAGTGATCTGGACACCGCGCATAACGTGCGCTTCGGGCTTGGTGCAGGCGTAGAGCCGGAGCTACATGAAATCTTCGAGAAGCGCTTCGGCTTCCCGTTGGTCGAGGTGTGGGGCATGACTGAAACCGGCCGTATCTTCGCCGATAGCATTGAACCGCGGCAAATCCATACCCGCGCCTTCGGTCGCCCGGGCGAAATGCAGGCGCGAGTTGTTGACGAGAAGGATCAGGATGTTCCCGTCGGGGCAGAAGGCGAATTGCTGGTGAACTGCGCTGGCGAAGATCCACGGCGAGGCTTTTTTGCCGGTTATCTCAAGAATGAAGAGGCGACAGAGGAAGCCTGGCAAGGCGGCTGGTTCCATACCGGTGACACAGTGCGCCAGGACGAGAGCGGGATGCTTTATTTCGTCGACCGCAAGAAGAACATCATCCGCCGCTCCGGAGAGAATATTGCCGCCGCCGAAGTGGAGGCTGTGCTACAGGCGCATGACGATGTGGCCAAAGTTGCAGTGATCGCGGTGAAGGATGAAATCCGTGAAGAAGAAGTCATGGCCTGCATTGTTCTGATGGAAGGGGTCGTTTCTTCGGAAGAGACTGCACGGAAGATTTTCGATTATTCGAATGAAGCACTTGCTTACTTCAAGACGCCGGGCTGGATCCTGTTTCTGGAGGACCTGCCAACAACTGGCACCCAGAAAATTCAGAAAACCAGAATTTTCGGGTCTGACGTCGATCCCCGTGCAGAAGAAGGGGCGGTTGATTTTCGGAGCATTAAGAAAAAGTCCAAGTAGATTTCTGAATAAATTTAAGCGCTTAACGTATATTTTATATTGATTGCCAAACAGACGTTTGGTAGATTTACTTTTTATCCTACGCCCGTTCGGGCAAGTTAGTAAAAGGAACCCAAATGGCTTCATCTGAGACTTCTTCAACCCTGATCGGCGCATTGTGGAGCGTGGATGCGGACGCCTCCCGTGTGGAAAAACTATTCCGGATTGCCGTTCTTGCCTTCGCCGGAACCGCGCTTCTCGCGATTTCCGCACAGATTTCTGTTCCCATGTGGCCCGTGCCCATGACCATGCAGACATTTGCCGTTGTCCTGATCGGGGCGGCCTATGGCTGGCGTCTTGGTGGTGCCACGGTGGCGCTTTATCTCGCCGAAGGGGCCATGGGCCTGCCGGTCTTTGCAAATGCGGGTAGCGTTGCCTCCCTTGTTGGCCCGACGGCGGGTTATTTGGTTTCCTTTGTTGCCGCCGCCGCCCTCGTTGGCGCATTGGTCGAGAAGGGCTGGGGTCGCTCCCTCACGAAAACAACGCTGGCCATGACGATTGGTACAGCGGTGATCTTCGCGGGCGGCGTTGCCTGGCTCTCCACATTCACTGGCGTTGAAAAGGCGTTGGTTGTCGGGATGTATCCGTTCCTCGTCGGCGCAGTAGTCAAGATCGCGCTGGCGGTTGCTGTTCTGCCGATGGCATGGAAGCTGGTCGGTAAAATCCGTAAATAATTCACAGAATTTTATGCGACAGGCGGGCGGGGCGTTGAAAGGCGTCCCGCCCGTTTTTTGTTAACCCCCGCCGTTCAAATAATGAGGTAGCCAGGTTGCAAGCGCGGGAAAAGCAGCAAGCAGGCCGAGCGCCGCAAGCTGTAGCAACACAAAGGGAATTGCGCCGCGATAAATAACGCCTGTCGTCACTTCCGGCGGGGCAACACCGCGAAGATAAAAGAGTGCAAAACCGAACGGCGGGGTTAAGAAGGATGTCTGCAGGTTCATCGCGATCATGATGCCGAGCCAGATGGGGCTGATATCCATCAGCAGCAGCACCGGCGCAACCACGGGGACTACAACGAATGTAATCTCTACGAAATCGAGGAAAAAGCCGAGCAGGAATATCACGATCATGACGGCGAGCAAAGCGCCGAAACGTCCGCCCGGCAGATCGCTCAGCAGGCGGTAGACGAGGTCATCCCCGCCGAGGCCCCGAAAGACGAGACTGAAAATTGTTGCGCCGATCAGGATAACAAAAACCATAGCCGACATTTCCATGGTCGACTGGCACACCTCGCTCAGGATGCGACTTTGGTAAAGCCGGAGAAGGGCGAGCATCAGCCCTGCGATTATTAGCGTGAGGAGGAGAAATGCAAAGACGGCGGCGAGGCCAATCCCCTCCGTGGCGATGCCTTTCAAATCAACGAAGTTGGCGAGTATGAGTAACGCAAATACGCTGATCCCTGCGGCATAGAGCAGCCAAGTCTCGCGTCCCCCACGACGCAGGGAGGCGAGCAGGATCGCGCCAATAGCGCCGACGGACGCGGCCTCTGTCGGGGTGGCAATACCGAGCAGGATCGAGCCCAGCACCGCAATGATCAGGATAACTGGCGGCAAAAGTGAACGGAGGAGGAGTGGAAACAGTTTAATCCCGGAGCCTGTTGTGGTCTCCATCGGGACCGCCGGGGAGCTTTCTGGCTTCAGCCAGGCTATGGCGAACTGATAGAAAATATAGAGCCCGACGAGAATCAATCCCGGAAACAGAGCTCCTGCAAAAAGATCACCAACCGAGACAGGCTCCGGCGACCAGTTGCCCTGCAGCGACTGGGCGGCGACATAAGCATTCGAAACCTGTTCCGCTAAAATAATCAATACGATAGAGGGTGGGATTATTTGTCCGAGGGTACCGGCGGCGCAGATTGATCCGGCGGCAAGGCGCGGATCATACCCCTTGTTCAGCATGGTCGGCAAAGACATGAGCCCCATGGTGACGACGGCCGCGCCGACAATGCCGGTGGAGGCGGCAAGCAGTGCGCCAACAACGATCACGGAAATGCCAAGACCACCGCGCAAATTCCCGAATAGGGCGCCCATGGCGGCGAGCAGTTCTTCCGCCACGCGGGATTTTTCCAGCATGATTCCCATAAAGATAAAGAGCGGCACGGCGAGCAGCGTCTCATTCCACATAGCGATGCCGAAGATGCGCGACGGGATTGCACCCAATAATGAAAGCTCAAAAACACCAAACAGCCAGCCGACGCCGCCCACAAAAAGCGCGCTGCCCGCGAGCGTGAAGGCCACCGGGTATCCCGCCATCAGACTGAGGATGGTAACCGCGAATAAGGCAAAAGCGAAAGTGTCCGCGATCGTCATGGCTGTCCCTTCGCGAAAATTTGGACAATCGCGTGGCAGGTGCTCGCGATCCCTTGCAGGATCATCAGGACAGGAAAGGCCAAAAGTAGAGATTTTAAAAAGAAGAGAACCGGCAGGCCGGAGCTTTCGCGCGATCCTTCTATAATCGTCCAGGAACCGGCAACATAGGGCCAGCTGATAATCAGGATCACGAGGCAAACCGGGATCAGTACGAACAGGTTACCCAGAAGATTGATGAAGGCCTTGCCTTTTTCTCCGAGCTTGCCATAGAGAATATCGATGCGCACATGTCCGTCGCGGCGCAGGGTATCGGCGGCGCCAAGCATAAACAAAAGGGCGAAACTGTAGATCACGCTTTCCTGCACTGCGATTAGGCCGATGCCAAAGACATAGCGGGCGAGGACGAGGAAAAACTGTGTGAGCACCATAAACAGCGCGAGCCAGGAAATATATTTTCCGACGGTGGCGCTCAGTGAATCAAGTAATCCGGCAAGTGAGGTGAGGCGGGTCACGCAGATTTCTTCCATATTACAGGGTCTTCGCCCCTGTCTAGCAGAACTGAAGGCGTTATAGGCGAGCGGCTGGAATTTGGCAACTAAAGGGAATTTTTAGGGGTCGCCCTATGCAGCATTTTGAACGGATTCGAATAGTTACATCTTGAATAAGGAGGAAATTGCCCTAAACCGCGATAATTTATACTGTTTTTCTAGTCATCATCAAAAAAATATGAAGACGAGATTACCTCTGTCTGTAAATATGATTTATTTGATAATATATATAATAAAAACAGATAATTATATACTATATTTAATCTAAAATATTAGAATACGGCAATAATATGCATTTTTTTGAATATGAAAATTTGCCTTGTATTTGACCTATCTTCCTGCAAAATGCAATCAACAGGGAGAATTCGCGAAATCAAATAACTGGCCATAGATGCCAGACTAATAAGAAATCTGCGCCAAAGCAGGTCACCGAAATCCCGCGAATAATCTGTTACATGAACGCTATTTTGAGGGACGGATCAATCCGTCTTTCAGTTTTAAAATGGGAGGATCATTTTATGGAACGACGCAAGTTTTTAACAGGCGCAGCACTTGCTGGTGCAGGGGTTGCCGCGGCACCGTTTGCTGCACCGGCCCTTGCACAGGAACGCAAGGAAATGACGGTTGTCTCTACCTGGCCACGGGATTTCCCGGGTCTCGGAATCAGTGCACAGCGTCTTTGCGCTCGTATCACCGAAGTCAGTGAAGGTCGCCTTACAGTGAACTATTTCGCTGCTGGTGAACGTGTTGGTGCATTTGACTCGTTTGACGAAGTTGCCTCCGGTAACGCTCAGGCGTACATCGGCGCTGACTATTACTGGAAAGGCAAGCATCCGGGTTTTGCGTACTTCACGTCCGTGCCTCTCGGAATGACCACAGTAGAATGGAATGCCTGGATCAAGTTCAAGGGCGGTCAGGCTCTCTGGGACGAAATGTCCGGTGAATTCGGCCTGAAAGCACTGCCTTGCGGCGCGACCGGTACCCAGATGGGTGGTTGGTTCAACAAGGAAGTGAATTCTGCTGAAGATTTCAAGGGCCTTAAATTCCGTATGCCGGGCCTCGGCGGTGACGTGATTGCCAAGCTTGGCGCATCCGTTGTTTCTCTTCCGGGCGGTCAGATTTATGAAAACCTCGTTTCTGGCGCAATTGACGCAACGGAGTGGGTTGGTCCTTACAATGACTACTTCCTGAAATTCTACGAAGCCGCCAAGTATTACTACTATCCGGGCATGCATGAGCCGGGCGGGGGACTTGCCTTCGGCATGAACAAAGCATGGTGGGAAAGCCTCACCAAATGGGAGCAGGAACTGATCACGACTTGCTGCATGGAAGAACATGCTGCGCAGTACGAAGAAGCTCAGGCTCTTAACGGTGAGTATCTTCAGAAGATGATCACGGAAAATGGCGTTGTCTTGAAGGAATTCAACGACGATGTCTATGACGCCTTTGCCGAAGCTGCGGCAGCGGTGTTTGAAGAAACACGCGCTCATAGTGCGCTTGCAACGAAGATCGACGATTCCTTCCAGATGAACCTCCGGGAAATCGGCGGTTACCAGAAGATCGCGGAAGTCGCCTTCTCTAACCAGCGGAACCGAGTGCTGGGTATTTAAGTTGCATTTAATGCGGACAGGGGCGGGATTACAATCTCGCCCCTTCCCCTATGGGAGGCGCTGATGATGATGGCGGGGGATGTTTATGCATCAAACCGCGGGCTGCAGTGGACGGTTCGTGTATTTGGTTGGTGCATGTTGGTTGGGTTACCAATCTACTTTTTCAATAACTATTTGATTTTTGTTCAGGACTGGCCGGGCATCGCGCCTATGTTTGGCGATGGTGAGGTTTCAACAGAATCCTGGATACAGTTCAGTTTATATATTCTCGGGCTTGTATTTGCCATTGTCCTGGTCCGCCGGACATCTACCCGCCATTTGCGGGATGAGGCGGCGATGATCACCCGTTTTAATACCTATCTTGTCCGCGCAGCATTCTGGGCAGTATTTCTGGTCGGCATTGTTGATATGTCTCTCTCTTTTCTCCGGATCGAGGGGCTATTGCAGCATCTGATTGGGGATGAGTTAAATGTCGAGATGGGGCGCGCCCATTTTCGCGGGCCCTATATCCATATTCCCCTGATATTCCTGTCACTCCTGATTGCGCTTCGCTCCCGCACGCTGGGCTTTCAGTGGTTGGCACTGCTGGTCGTTTTTGCCGAATTGGCGATTGTTCTTTCCCGGTTCATCTTCTCCTATGAACAGGCGTTCATGGGAGATCTGGTGCGTTTCTGGTATGCCGCGCTTTTCCTGTTTGCAAGTGCCTATACTCTGGTAGAGGAGGGGCATGTCCGCGTCGATGTGTTCTATGCCGGCTTTACCAACAAGACCAAGGGCTTTGTGAATGCGGTTGGCACATTGTTTATGGGGATTACTCTCTGCTGGACAATCTTGTTTGTCGGTATGGGCAGCAAGGCGTCCATTATCTACAGCCCGCTCTCCAATTTTGAAGTGAGCCAGTCCGGGTTCGGCCTGCACGTGAAATATCTCATGGCCGGATTTCTAGCCGTATTTGCGGTGACCATGTTAATCCAGTTTGTCAGTTACCTGATGGAGGCTGTCGCCGATTATCTGGAGCAACCGGGTCATCACGACCATGAAGCGTCATTGACGGGATAGAGTATAAATCATGGAACTTGTCTTTCTCGCTCTCCTTATCTTCCTGATGGCTCTGGCTCTTGGGTCTGGCTATCCGGTTGCCTTCGCGCTGCCCGGATCTGCGATTATCACCGTTAGCCTCGCGGCCATCGTTGGCTATGCGGCAACCGGTAATCCGGACGCTTATTTCTCGCATGGCGGTCCCTGGCAATGGCTGAGTGCCGGTGTGACCAACCTGCGCGGCGTCTATTGGGAGGTAGAGCGTGATACGCTCATCGCGATTCCGCTGTTCATTTTCATGGGCATTATGCTGCAGCGCTCCAAAATTGCCGAGGATCTGCTGGTTACAATGGCGCAGTTGTTTGGCCCGGTACCGGGTGGCCTTGGAATTTCCGTTGTCTTCGTGGGCGCGCTTCTGGCGGCGACGACAGGTATTGTTGGCGCGACCGTTGTCGCGATGGGACTGATTTCACTGCCGGCGATGTTGCGCAACAACTATTCGAAATCATTGGCAACGGGCACGATTGCCGCCTCGGGCACGTTGGGCCAGATTATTCCGCCGTCGATCGTTCTCATCATTCTCGCCGACCAGCTCGCGAGCGCGGTCGATCAGGCGGGAACGACGCGTAAGGCACTATTCAAATCCGCGACGGGGGAGCTGTCCATGCCTTCCTCCTTCGATGTGGTGTCAACCAGTGCGGGAGAAATGTTCCTTGGGGCGTTTGTGCCGGGCTTGCTGCTTGTCGCCATCTATATGCTGTTTATCTTGATCTACGCCCTGATCAATCCGAAGGTGGCCCCGGCCGTTCATGGCGGAACCTTCGACAGAGCGTTTTTCGGCAAGTTGGCGTTGGCACTCTTTCCGCCGCTCGGGCTTATTTTTCTCGTCCTCGGATCGATCCTTGCGGGTATTGCAACGGTGAACCAGGCGGGTGCCATTGGGGCCGTGGGTGCCATTATGATGGCCGGATATCGCCTGAAAAGTGAAGAGAGAGGGGCCTATACGCCGGTTCTGCTCGGCTTGGCATCTCTCGTTCTCATTCTGGGCGTGTTGATGATATTCCAGCCCAACGTCAAATCTATTGAAACGACCAAGGATGCGATTGGCATTGCGCTTGGTGCCATCGGGACTGTGGGCCTGATTATCGCCATCGGCTGGAGCAGTATGCGGGCGCTCAAGATCGAGAATACCCTGCAGGAAGTGATGATCGAGACGGCGAAAACGACGTCTCTCGTGTTTATCATTCTGCTTGGCGCGGCGATGCTGACCGCGGCGTTCCGCGCGTTTGGCGGTGAGGAACTCGTCCGTGACTTCCTTAACAGCATGCCGGGTGGTTTTTGGTCAAAATTCATCATCGTCATGGCGGTGATTTTCGTGCTTGGCTTCTTCCTCGACTTTATCGAGATTGCGGTGGTTGTTGTGCCGATCGTGGCGCCGATCCTGCTGGCCGATCCATCGGCGAATATTACCGCGGTTTGGCTCGGGGTGATGATCGGGCTGAATATCCAGACATCTTTCTTGACGCCGCCCTTTGGTTTTGCACTCTTTTACCTGCGCGGTGTGGCACCGGCGATCGTTAAGACAGTTGATATGTATAAAGGTGTGATCGCCTTTATTTCGCTGCAGCTGATTGCTTTGCTCATCGTCGGGCTATATCCACAGTTGGTGAACTATTTGCCGAACCGTTCTTCCTTGACGTCGGAGACGGCGCCTCCACCTAGGAACCCGCGCCTGAATTACTGCGTTGATCGCTATATCGCCGATCAGTTCCAAACCAATGGTGCTGCGATCAATGCTTCGATTGCGGAGGCACGTCAGCTTAATCTCGATTACCTGCCGAAGCGGTTGAAGACTAGCCTCGAAAAAAGCTTTGACGCGGCGTCTTCTGCTCCGGCATTGATGGCGGAGGCTTGGCAGGCCGATGGCGTCATCAATGAGAATGTTGGCGCGTTCAAGCCTATTCAACAAGTCGTTCGTGGCATTGAGGCTGAGATCGCGGATGTGGATCTGGAGATCAAGGATCTCAAAGTCGACATTGGCCGGATGTATTCTGAAGATTTGGCTGATGCCAAGAAGAAATTAGAGGATCAGGTCGCGGTTTTGGAAACAAAACGGGCGAAGCTGGCCGCGGAAATTCCATCAGACTGGAAAGAAACCTATGACAGCTTTCATAAGCTGCTGAAGGCAGAAACACTGCTTCGGAGTAAGTACAATCGTGCCGCGGGGGAAGCTTATAAGCCGGTTGCGGAACTGATTGCTATCTTGCAAAGCAACAGCGGGTATTTCGATCTAAAGGCGGATCTGGATCAGATTAAGGACGATTTCGCCGGGGAGGACCCCGCGGCCTTGATTGCATCGATTGAGGATCTGAGCAGCCGTGTCAGTGAAGTAGAGGGGGCATCTGATGTTTCCTCCGGACTGTCGAAAGTCCGGCGCAGCCTGAAAGCCAATACGCCTGATTTCGAAAAGGCAACGGAAGAGATGGATAAGGTTCTCGCGAAATATGAGGAACAGGTTGGCTGGCGAAATCAGGCTGGAACCAATTTGTTGCCGACATTGGAGAAGTATGAACTGGTTATTCGCGATACTGTGGGGCTGAGGGAGCAACGCAAGCTGGATAAGGATCAGGCGATCTTTGTGGCAGCGTGTCAGTCTGGCCACCGGGATGTGTCCCATTACTTCTGATATCTGATGATGGGATAGAAAAATGACGAAGCGGCGGGCAGAAAAGCCCGCCGCTTTTGTGTGTGCTGTTGAAAGGTTGGTTGGACCCGGCGTTGCTATTTTGGCAACAGTTTCCAGCCGTCGCGGGTCAATATTTCAGAGGGATAGAAGCGCTTTTTGTATGCCATCTTTGGGCTTTGATCGATCCAGTAGCCAAGATAAACGTAAGGGAGGTTCTGCCGCTCGGATTCGGCTATATGCCAGAGAATCAAATAGCTGCCCGGACTGCGATGGTCCTCATCTGGATCGAAGAAACTGTAGACAAGCGACAGACCGTCTTCCATCTCGTCGATCAGGCAGACGGCGAACAGACTACCGTCGGGCTTTCGGAACTCTGCGAGTTTGGAGCGGACAGGACTCTCCTCAACCATTGCCTGATAGTCGGAGAAATCCATATCCACCATACCGCCTTCAGAATGACGTGAAGACAGATAGCGATGGAATAATTCAAAATGTTCGCGTGAAGCCTCTGAGGGGAGAATTTTTGCGGAAATATCCTCATTCGCCTTCCAGGTACGCCGAAATGACTTTTTCAACCGGAAATCAGCGGCTCTGACACGGATAGGAATGCAGGCGTCGCAGCCGTCACATGCTGGCCGGTAGGCAAGATCCTGACTGCGCCGAAAGCCCGCATGGCTGAGCGTGTTATGCAATCCATCGGGGTCATCCCCGGCAAGCAGGGTTACCACCTTGCGCTCCAACCGATCATCAAGATACGGGCAGGGGGCGGGCGGGGTCGAGAAGAAAAACCGCGATGGGATTTCCACGCGTTTCATCTTGCCATATGTCCCATTTTATTTCCCATATGATAAAGGTAACGCGAATTACTGAGTTCGCAAATAGCGCGCACAAATAAATGTCGCGATTTTACATTAATCCATAATAAAAAGGCGCGAAAAGGGAGAATATGATCCAAAGCAGCAACACCAGTGGCGCACCCGCCTTGAAAAAATCAGCAAATTTATAGTGCCCGGGGCCCATTACGAGAAGATTCGTTTGATAACCCATCGGTGTGGCGAAAGAACAGTTCGCGGCAAAGATTACAGCAAAGACGAAGATCATTGGATCGACGCCCAACTCCTGCGCGATGCTGATCCCGATAGGGGTGAACAGGACGGCCGTCGCGTTATTGCTGAGAATGTTTGTAAAGACGGCAACCAGCAGGAAGAAGGCCGAAAGAATAACACTCGGACCAGCACCGGCCATAATCCCGAGTATCCCATGAGCGAGGTAGCTCGCGCCGCCGGTCGCCTGCATAGCTGCGCCCAGGCCTAGGGCCGCACCGATCAGCAGCAGGATGCGTCGGTCTATCGACCGGCTCGCCTGATAGACATTGAGGCAGCCGCTTACCACCATTGCCACCGCCCCGCAGACGGCGGCCACCACGATGGGGAGTAATCCGGTCGCGGCGCAAACAACAACGGCACCAAAAATTATGCGCGCCTGCCAGGCAAGCGCCGTCGCCGGTAACTCGCGTGTCGACCATTCCATCAAAAGCACATCCGGATTATTGCGGAGCCGCATTATATCCGACCGATTCCCGAGGATGAGCAGTACATCACCGGCCTCAAGGCGGATATCCGTCATCCGGCTGGTCCGAATCATGCGGGAGCGGCGCTGGATACCCACCACAACACAGCGGGTACGATAATGGAAACTGATCTGATAGAGTGCCCGCCCGATCATGCGGGACGCCGGGGCGACGACGGCCTCGGCCAGCGTCTGTTCCTGCACATTCCCAAGCTCTTCTGTTGCTTCCGCATTCGGGCTGTCCGGCTCCAGAAATCCCTGCAATATTTGTGGATTGTCAGAAAAGGCTTCGGTTATGGATTTACGGGTGCCGGCGAATACCACTGCGTCGGCAGGTTTCAGGGTAATGCCGTCAAATGGTGGCAGCAGCACATGCTCGCCGCGCTGTATAAAGCGGATGGTAATATTACGTAGGCTCGGGAACTGACCGGCGACAGCTTCCTCTCCCACGAGAGGGCTGTCGGGGGCAACTTCCATCTGTACGATGAACTGCTTGCCCGAAATGTCGACAACCTCCCCCTTCATCGATGTCCGGTTAGGCAGAATGCGCGGGATGACTATAAGCGCATAAATCATCCCGAAAAACGCTAGAACCGCGCCGGGGATCGTGAAATCAAAGAATCCAATTTTTGGCTGCCCCGCTTGCGTCGCTGCGGCCATCACAAGCAAATTAGTGGAAGAACCGATGAGCGTGGTCATGCCACCGAGAATGGAGGCGTAGCTCAACGGGATCATCAGGGTCGAGGTGGAGCGGTGCATTCGTTCGGCCAGTGCGGTCATCAAAGGGATGAAGATCACGACGACCGGCGTGTTGTTCATAAAAGCGCTAATCACCAGCACGGAGGCAAGCACGACAGCAATGGCAAGGATCGGGTGATGACGGCGCAAGGTCACGAGACGACGGATCGGTTGTTCCAGTGCGCCGGTGCGCACAATGCCTTGCCCGACAACGAGCAGGGAAAGAACGGTAATCAGCGCAGGATCGGCAATCCCGGCGAGAATTTGCGTCGGGGTGAGCAGATTCTTGCCCGATTCATCAACCAGCGGATAGAAGTGAAACAGCAGAAGCAGGGCCGCGATTACTCCGATTGAGGAGATTTCCAGCTCCACCTGCTCATTGGCGAAGGCAAAAATCGCAACGGCAATAAGGGCGAAAACCGCCCAGATATGATACACTGACCCAACTATTTCCATTGGCCGCAATAATTTCCTTGCTGTTTTTACGAGTCGGAGTAAAAGCTTCGCGTTGGCAGATATACCGACACCTCCATCATGAGGATTGTCTCTGATCTTGCAAGCCTGTTGTTATCGCCGAATGGCCATAAACCTTTGAAGAAAAACCAAGATGAACATTTCATATTATGATGCCTCGGCGTTGGCGCGTGCCGGGTATCCACGACTGAAGGGTGCGCAAACTGCTGATGTATGTATTGTTGGCGCAGGCTACACCGGCCTGTGTGCAGCGCTGGATCTGGCTGCGGCCGGGTTATCGGTAATCGTGCTGGAATCAGAGCGGATTGGCTTCGGTGCGTCGGGCCGAAATGGCGGCCAGATCGCGACAGGTTACTCCCCGGGAATGATCGATACGGAGGCGTTGGTCGGGCCGGAAGACGCACGCCGTCTCTGGGATCTCTCGGCAGAGGCGATCCGGCTTCAGAAAGAACGCATCGCGCATCATAATATTGCCTGTGATTTGAAAGCGGGAGAGCTTTATGCCGCCGTTAAACCGCGTCATCGCGACTGGTTGCTGGAAGAACAGGAACATTGCGAGAAAAACTATGGCTATCGCGATTACCGCTGGTTGGAGCAGGAAGAGCTGGGCGACTATATAAATTCCGAGCGCTTCTGCGGTGGGCTGCTGGATTCATCCGGCGGGCATCTGCATCCGCTGAATTATGCACTTGGTCTTGGTAGGGCGGCCCATGACGCCGGAGTGCAGATTTTCGAAGACTCCCGTGTAGAGGACGTCAAGAAAGGTAAAACTGCTGTTGTCACCACGGAAGAAGGCTCGGTCACCGCGCGTTATGTGGTTTTGGCGGGCAATGCCTATCTTGCCGATCTGGATCACTCGCTCGCCGCGAAAATAATCCCTGTCGATGCCTGTATCATCGCGACAGAACCATTAGGGGAGGTGCGTGCGAAGGCTTTGATGCCAGCGAATATCTGCGTTTCTGATACCAACTTCAATCTCGACTACTTCCGAATGTCGTCGGACCACCGACTGCTCTATGGCGGGCAGGATAAGCTGATCAGCAAGCGAACGATGGCGGGGGCGGCGCTTAGGGAAAATATGCTGGCGACTTTCCCCGAATTGGAAGATGTGAAGATTGACTATATCTGGGGTGGCAAAGTCGCGGTAACGCGCAATCTTCTTCCCGATGTGGGGCGGATGGACGGCAATATTTACTACGCCCAAGGTTATTCCGGGCAGGGAGTGCCGCTTTCGGGTATTGCTGGCCGCCTCATCGCCGAGGCAATCCAGGGGGATGCCGGCAGATTTGACGTATTTGCGCGCATTCCGCACAAGGCTTTTCCGGGCGGAACAGCACTTCGCGTGCCGCTGCTCTCCATCGCCCGGCTTTATTATGAATTGAGGGATGCCTTATGAACGGATCGGCACGCGCCGGATTACCGTGTCGACCAGATAGTCATGGAGCAGCCGTCCACGTGGGTTAAACAGCGAGACCAGCAGGATCAGGGATGATGTCGCAGCCATGGTGAAATAGAATAACGCCGCATGAATGAGCGCGATCAGGTAATCCGGCGCGTCGCCATTCATGCGCTCCATCCGGACATTCATAAACCGCATCCCGATCGTTGCATTCCCGGGTCCACCGACAAGAAGAGTATGATAAAGAATCGGGATCGCCGCCAGAATAAGCACGAGGAGCGGGGTCAGCACGCCAAAGGTAATCACCCCGATCAGCGTTGCGGCAATGGTCGCAGCAATGGAAATAACCGCGATGCAAAGCACGTCGATCGCATATGCAAAGACACGGCGGAGGCGGATCGATTCATAATCATCGGGATTGAATGTGCCGCTCGCGGGCTTGCTTCTGGGGCCATTTTCCTCCAGCGGCGACAACTCAATCAACGGGCCGTTCTGATTTTTCATAGTGCGCGAAATCCTTTCGCATGTGAAACAATTGGTATCGCATTTTTTTTGTAAATGGTACTTGTCGATTGAAATACAATGCTCCATTGCTGTTTCCGGGCGCGGCAGGATGGCATGAAAAGGAAAGAAAATGCAGTCACGGCCGATACTTATCTTAATTCTGGCTGGCGGATTGATCAGCCTGATCGCCATGGGGTCGCGCGCGGCCTTCGGCCTGTTTCTGGAGCCTGTTTCATCAGATTTCGGCTGGGGGCGGGAGGTTTTCGGCCTCGCCCTTGCAATCCAGAATATCGTCTGGGGATTGTCCCAGCCCTTCGCCTCCGCCATTGCCGATAAATACGGCTCGGGCCGCACGCTGGTCGTCTCCGGAATTGTCTATGCGGCAGGGTTATTCCTGATGTCGCAGACAGGCAATGCGACAGAACTGCATCTCTCCGCCGGGCTAATGATTGGCCTTGGCCTCTCCGGGACCGGCTTTGGTGTGGTCATCGGTTCTGTCGGACGTGCGGTACCAGAGGAAAAACGTTCAATGGCGCTTGGGATTGTTGGCGCGTCGGGTAGTCTCGGTCAGTTTTTGATGGTTCCGCTGGGTCAGGCATTCCTGGCAAACTATGGTTGGTCGATGGCGCTGGTGCTGATTGGCTGTTGCGCGCTGTTGATGATCCCGGCCTCTGCCTTTGTGAGGGGCAAGGCGGAAGACAGCGCCGCCGCCGGCGCGGCCAATCTCTCCTCCGCCGTGCGGGAGGCCGCGGGCAATGGCAGCTACTGGTTGCTTTTCTTCGGATTTTTCGTGTGTGGTTTCCATGTGACTTTTGTGGCCGTGCATCTGCCCGCCTATATCGTGGATATGAATGTTGCGCCGAAATATGGTGCGATTGCCCTTTCCGTGGTCGGTTTGTTCAATGTGATCGGTTCGCTGGCGTCCGGCTATCTCGGCGGTAAATATTCCAAGAAATACCTGCTGAGTGCGCTTTATTTCCTCCGCGCCGCGCTGTTTGTTGCCTTTATCCTCATTCCGATCAGCCCGCTGACGATTATCGTCTTCGCAGGCGCGCTCGGTCTTTTGTGGCTCTCGACCGTGCCGCTCACCTCCGGTTTGGTGGCGGTGATGTTCGGGCCTAAATATATGACGACTTTGTTTGGGTTCGTCTTTTTCGGCCATCAGATTGGGGCGTTTCTCGGAGCATGGATCGGGGGTGTAGCGTTCGATTTATATGGCTCCTACGATATTGTCTGGTGGATGAGTGTAGCCCTCGGCATTATTTCCGGGCTTATTCATTGGCCGATCCGGGAGGGGATGGCAACTCGTCCGGCCCAGGCGGTTGGTGGCTAGACGAGGGTAGCGGGAACTTGCGGGGGAAGAAAATATCACCGGTCCTTGCGGCCCTTGCCATTCAGGCAGCGATTTTTGTCGGGCTTTACCTGCTGCGTCCGGTTGTGGAGGAAGGGATAGACAGGCCGGTTCCGATGCTCTGGCTGGTGTTGGCGCAAGGCCTTATTGCCGGGATTGTGACAAGAGGATTTGGTTTTTCCATCCCATGGGTAATCGGGCAGGTGATCGCACCACCGCTTTTATTGTTTGCGCTCGCGCTCGACCTGCCGAGCTGGATTTTCCCGGTTATCCTTATTCTGCTGGTTCTGGTGTTCTGGAACGTGGCAGTGGGGCGGGTGCCCCTGTTCCTGACCAACCGCACCACATCAGAGGCAATTCTCAAGTTGCTCCCGAAAAAGAACGGATTTTATATGGCCGATCTTGGGAGTGGGCTTGGCGGTACGCTTCGTCACCTTTCGAGAAATCGGCTGGATGCTCAGTTTTCTGGGCTTGAAACGGCACCGCTGCCGTTCGCACTTTCCTGGTTGTTGGGTCGCTTGAGCGGCATAAAGAACCTGGAGTTTCGTTTTCAGGATATTTTCAAGGCTGATTTAAGCGAATTTGATGTGGTCTATTGCTTTCTCTCCCCGGTGCCGATGCCGGACTTGTTCGAAAAAGCAAAAAAGGAAATGAAACCCGGCAGTCTTTTCATCAGTAACAGCTTTGTGGTGCCGGGCCATAAACCCAATAGGACGGTCAAGGTGGATGACCGACGTCAGACAAAATTGCTGATCTGGAAGATGTAATTTATTTCAAGTTAGGCGGAAGGACCGGTGTCTCCCGCAGGAGAATAATACTGATCCGGCGGTTTCCGGGGTTGGATGGGTCGTCGGCAATCAGCGGATCCGTATCCGCCCGACCGGCGACTTTTTCAATCCGATCCGGTTTCAGTCCGGCATCCAGAAGGGCGCGGCGGCTGGCATTTGCACGATCCGACGATAGTTCCCAGTTTGAATAGTCGCCACCATTGAAGGAGGAACTGTCCGTATGTCCACTTATAGAAAGACTGTTGGGCAGTTCTTCAATCGACTTGGCAATCTTTCCTACCAGGCTTTGGATGCGCGGTGTGATGTTGGAGCTGCCACTTTCGAACATACTTTCGTTGAATTGATCGACAATCTGAATGCGCAAGCCCTCGGGTGTCATGTCGATAATGATATTGTCCTTTAGGCCGGAAAGCTCCGGGTCCTTGTTGATCGCCTGACGGATCTGGTCGCGAGCTTGCTCGAAGCTGGCCTCCTCAATCTTGCGCAGCTTTTCAAGAAGTTCCGCTTCTTCCATTTCACGGGTTTTGCGGGCGTCTTCACTCTCGCCCTTGCGGCCGTTGTCCGGCGGGCTGATGCTGGAAACAGCGGACGGAACACCAAGATTTGAAATCTGTGCCCCCTCGGTCTGCATACTGGTTCCGCCCATAACACCGCCCGCGCCGGACTGACTCAGGCTGGCGGTTGTCGGTGCAAAATAGTCGGCCAGGCCTTCTTTCTGTTCGGTCGTTGTCACGTTCAAAAGCCAAAGTAGCAAGAAGAACGCCATCATCGCCGTCACGAAGTCAGCATAGGCAACTTTCCAGGCGCCGCCATGCGCGCCATGGCCGCCTTTCTTGATTTTCTTGACGATAATTGGGGCGAGATCATCCGCCATAGGACACTCTTACTTTTGGGCGTAAAATATCAGACAGTTGGCGCTTCATTGCAGGCTTCTTCCAGCTCTATGAAGGTCGGACGTTCATGACTATAAAGGGTCTTGCGGGCGAACTCGACCGAGACAGCCGGGGCATACCCCTGTAGATGAGCGAGCAATCCCTGCTTGATGCATTCGAAATATTTGCTGTCGGCATCAGTGAATTGCTCAAGGTTTTTACCCATGGGAGAAAACAGGCCGTAGGCCACGAAAATACCAAAGAAAGTACCCACAAGCGCTGCCGCAATAAGACCGCCGAGCACTTCCGGCGGTTCAGCAATAGAACCCATAGTAATAATCACACCCAGCACGGCCGCAACGATACCGAAGGCGGGAAGGGCTTCACCCAGCGCAGTTACCGCACCGGAAATGGCATGTCCCTCGTTATGATGGGTTTCGATATCCTGATCCATCAGGTCTTCCAGTTCATGTGGATTTTCAGTCCCCATGGTCATCAGCCGGAGATAGTCGCAGACAAAATCGACTGCGTGATGGTTCTTGGAAAAGGCTGGAAAATGTTGAAAAAGCTCACTTTCATGCGGATTTTCGATATGCGGTTCCAGCGCGATCATTCCTTTGGTCTTGGAAAGCTTGAATAAGGCGTAGAGAAGGGTCAGCAGCTCGGTATAGGATTTCTTGTCATGAGGCGCACCTTTCATCAGCTTGCCGAATGACTTTAGAAATCCGAAAATCACCCATTTCGGGTTGGACTGCAGGAAGGCGCCAACACCTGCGCCGAGAATAATCAAATACTCTAGCGGTTGAAACAACACGGCAAAGCTGCCGTGGGGGGCATAACCACCGGCGACGGAGCCGAATGTCACTACGATACCAATAATCCAAAACATTCTTACACAGATGTCCTTACACGATGGCTTCCAAGGAGTTGGATGCTGATTTTGCCCCGAGAATGGTTAATAAACAGTGTGTAATTTTAGGAAGTTTTTAAAGATAGCCCTGTATGCACAAAGAGTTGGTCAATATTCGTCGCTAAAAGATGGTGTAAAAAAATGGGTGATTTCGGATGCAATTTATGGGAAAGTGCCGCCAGTTTGCAAATCACTCGCAAATCAAGCGCGGATTATAATATAGGTGCCGGTTGCGCATGAGCTTTGACGCCAGAGAATTTAGAAATGCACTGGGGTGTTTCGCCACGGGGATAACGGTTGTCACGTCGAAAGGCGCGTCGGGCGAACCCCTTGGTGTGACGGTAAACTCTTTCAGTTCCGTCTCCCTCGACCCGCCGTTGGTCCTGTTCAGCCTTGCCCATGTCGGCGGCCATTGTCAGGAATTTCTTTCCAGCGGGAAGTTTGCCGTGAATATTCTCACGCCGGATCAGCGCCATCTTTCTGATCGCTTTTCCATGAACCGTGATAACCGATTTGAAGGGATTGATCATCTCGTCGGGGAGAATGGTAGCCCGGTGTTTGAAAGCAGTCTCGCTGTTTTTGAATGTGAGACACATGCGGTGCATGAGGCCGGAGATCATGCGGTATTTATCTGCAAGGTAACGAATGTCATCATGGCGGATAAGGAAGAGGCACTCCTCTTTCATAAAGGACAGTACCACACGCTCTGAACCTTCAGATTTCCATCTATCGAAAAATTCCCTCTCGGGTCTTTCAACCAAGGCCGGGACCCGCTACAACTGACTCAGAATAATTGGATCAGGAGACGGGTGAACATGGGTGAAAAAGCAGCATTTATCGGGCTTGGCGTTATGGGATATCCGATGGCGGGATTCTTGCAAAAGGCCGGCTACGAGATGACCGTCTATAATCGCACCACCGCTAAGGCGGAAAAATGGGTGGCGGAATATGGTGGCTCCTTCGCGAAGACCCCGGCGAAGGCAGCGGAAGGCGCTGATTTCGTTATGGTCTGTGTCGGCAATGATGACGATCTGCGCAGCGTTGTTCTCGGCGAGACTGGTATTCTCTCCACTATGAAGGCGGGATCGATTTTTGTGGATCACACCACTGCTTCATCTGAGGTGGCGCGTGAACTTGGCGCCCTCGCCAAGGAAAAGGGCATAGGCTTTGTCGATGCGCCAGTCTCCGGCGGGCAAGCGGGTGCGGAAAATGGAGTGCTCACTGTCATGTGTGGCGGCTCCCAAGAAGATTTTGACCGTGCCAGCAAGCCGATCGACGCCTATTCCCAAGCTTGCAAGTTGCTCGGAGACGTGGGGGCGGGACAGCTCACCAAGATGGTTAATCAGATATGTATTGCCGGCGTGGTTCAGGGTCTTTCGGAGGGGATTCACTTTGCCGAAAAGGCGGGGCTGGATGCGGAGAAGGTGATTGAGGTGATCTCCAAGGGTGCGGCGCAAAGCTGGCAAATGGAAAACCGCTACAAAACAATGATCGCCGATAAATTCGATTATGGTTTTGCCGTGGACTGGATGCGCAAAGATCTTGGGATTTGCCTCAAGACCGGTGACCAGATTGGCGCGAGCCTACCGAATACCGCGCTCGTCGATCAATATTATAGCGATGTTCAGAACATGGGCGGCAATCGTTGGGACACGTCCAGCCTGATCACGCGACTTCGCAAGCTGAACAAATAGATTAAAGCGGTGCGGCGAGGGAGAGAGACCAGTATCGCGCGATTTCTGGCGTCTCCGGCGTGGCGGGCGAGATGCCGAGGCCAACATCTGTGACCTTGTCATTCAGGATATTGGCGCGGTGCGGTGGGCTGTCCATCCACATTCTGACCACGCCAGCCGCATCCACCGCGCCGAGGGCGACATTCTCGGCGGCGGTGGAGAAGCGATAACCGACGCTGTGAATTCGCTGATCGAATGTTGTTTGGCCCGCGCCCAGATGTGAGAGCGCTTGTTTTCGGTCCATGAATTCCGCATGCTGCTGTGCGGTTTGCATCAGTAGGTCGTTTGGGATAAGTGGTGCAAGATTAACCTTCCCGCGTTCAGCATTCAGGCCGTCGATGACATCTGTTATCAGGCTCATTGGAATTCCCCTGTTGTCAAAACCAAAAATATGCATGATCACTATCAGAACGTGACTACCGGTCATTTTGTGAGGAATTTCCACCATGACGGACGAAAATAAACCGCTAAACCGCGACACCCTGATTGCGCAGGGACTGGGCTGGATGGAGCCGGAGCATAAATCACTCGCGCCCGGTATTTACCCTGCCACCACCTATGAGCGGGAAGGGAACGGCAGCTATCCTTCAGGGCGCATCTATAGCCGTCCGGATAACCCGAACTATGAGCAGCCGGAACAACTTCTAAAAACGCTTGAAGGGGGGAGCGATGCACTTCTTTTCTCCTCTGGCATGTCCGCCGGTGTTGCGGTGGTGCAGGCGCTTAAATCCGGTGATCATATGGTTATTCCGCGTGTCATGTATTGGGGTCTGCGCGCTTGGATGCTGTCCTTCGCCAAGGATTGGGGGATCGAGATTACCACCGTTCCGAATGGTGATCTTGCGGCGTTGGAAAAAGCTGTCATTCCGGGCAAGACGAAACTCCTCTGGATGGAAACCCCCGCGAACCCGACATGGGAGGTGGATGATATCGCCGTCTGGGCCGCGGTGGCCAAGAAGACGGGAGCTCGTCTTGCCGTTGATAACACGGTGGCAACACCCTTACTCACCAACCCCTTGAAGCTCGGCGCGGATATTGTCATGCATTCGGCAACGAAATATCTGAATGGCCACTCCGATGTGCTGGCGGGCGCGCTGATTACCGCGACCGAAGATGACTTCTGGGACAGGATTATCACCAACCGCCGGACCAACGGCACGGTTATGGGCCCGTTCGAGGCGTGGCTCTTGCTGCGCGGGATGCGCACTCTGCATTTGCGGGTTGAACGCGCCTGTTCGAGTGCCATGGCCATCGCTAGGCATTTCGACGGCGCGAAAGGCATCCGTGCGGTGCTTTATCCGGGGCTTGAATCTCATCCCGGCCATGACATCGCGGCGAAGCAGATGAGCGGCGGCTTTAGCGGGATGCTCAGTCTTTGTATCAATGGCGGAGAGGAGGCCGCGATGGCGGTCGCGGCTCGGCTCAATATATTCAAGCGGGCAACGTCCCTCGGCGGGATCGAAAGCCTGGTCGAGCATCGCGCCAGCATTGAGGGAGAGGGCACGCCCTGCCCGAAGGATTTATTGCGACTTTCTGTCGGGATTGAGAATGTCGACGATCTGATTGCGGATATCGAACAGGCACTGGAGGGGAGGAACAGCTAATGGAAAAATCAATCATTGTGACCGGCAGCAGCCGGGGAATCGGCCGCGCCATCGCTCTCGGTGCGGCGACGGAAGGCTATCAGGTCTGCGTCAATTATGCCCACAACGCAGAGGCGGCGGAGGAGGTTATTTCCCTGATCGAGGCGGCAGGTGGCACGGCGATTCCGGTGCAGGCCGATATGACGAAAGAAGCTGATATCCTCCGGATGTTCGAAACTGTCGATCAGGAACTGGCGCCGCTCGGCGCGCTGGTGAATAACGCTGGGATTGTCGATAAAGCGGCGAAGGTCTCGGAGATGAGCCTTGAGCGGCTGGAACGCATGTTCACCACTAATATCACCGGTCCATTTCTCTGCGCGGGGGAAGCGGTGAAACGCATGTCAACAGTCCACGGCGGGAAGGGGGGCGGGATCGTCAATATTTCTTCCGTCGCGGCCAAGCTGGGCAGTCCCGGCGAATATGTGGATTACGCCGCATCCAAGGCGGCAATTGATACTATGACGATAGGTCTTGCGAAGGAAGTCGCCGCAGAGGGTATACGCGTAAATGCCGTGCGCCCTGGCGTTGTCTACACCGATATCCATGCAAGCGGCGGGGAGCCGGGTCGGGTCGATCGGGTGAAATCCATGGTGCCGATGCAGCGCGGCGGGACGGCGGAGGAAATTGCCGACGCAACCCTCTGGTTATTGTCTGATAAATCGAGCTATGTCACCGGTTCCCTAATCGACGTGTCCGGCGGGCGATAAGCCTAACCCTGCAGGTTCTTCGCAGCCTCGATCGCGAAATAGGTGAGGATGCCGTCGCAGCCCGCGCGCTTGAAGCAGAGCAGGCTCTCCATCACGATTTTTTCACGGTCCAGCCAGCCGTTCAGCCCCGCACCTGCGAGCATCGCATATTCGCCTGACACCTGATAGGCATAGGTCGGGACGCCGAATTCGTCCTTCACCCGGCGACAGATATCAAGATAGGGCATGCCCGGCTTAACCATGACCATATCCGCGCCCTCATTGATATCAAGGGCCACTTCGCGGATCGCCTCGTCGCTGTTGGCCGCGTTCATCTGATAGGTGCGTTTGTCCCCGGTACCAAGATTACCGGTTGATCCCACCGCATCACGGAAGGGCCCGTAAAAGCCGGAGGCATATTTCGCCGCGTAAGACATAATCAGCGTATCGCGATGGCCTTCCTGTTCCAGCGCATCCCGGATAGCGCCGATGCGTCCGTCCATCATGTCAGACGGTGCGATGATGTCGCAACCGGCTTCCACCTGATTGAGCGCCTGGCCGACCAGCACATCAAGGGTCGGGTCATTGACGACATATCCATCCTGTACAAGCCCGTCTTGCCCATGGGTCGTGAAGGGATCGAGGGCAACGTCGCAAAGCACGCCCATCTCCGGCACCGCGTCCTTGATCGCCTTGATCGCTTTGCAGATAATATTGTCCTTGTTCAGAGCCTCCCGCCCGTCGTCGGTTTTCAGGTCATGTTCAATCGCCGGGAAAAGCGCGATTGCCGGGATGCCAAGGTCATGGGCTTCCTTCGCGGCGACTTTCAGAAGATCAAGGCTGAGCCGCTTTACCCCCGGCATCGACGGGATATCGATAGCAAGATCCTCACCTTCATGCACGAAGACCGGCCAGATCAGATCATTGGGGGTCAGGGCGTTTTCCGCCACTAGACGACGGGACCAGTCGGTTCTGCGGACCCGGCGCATGCGGGTGCGGGGAAAATGGGGCGCAAGGGTTTTCATGAAAGGATTCCTGCTTCTGTCGCATAGATGATAGTATTTCGCGGCATAATATCCTTATGCGCGTCGGGTCGCAAATGTTTAGGGGCTCAATCCTAAACCTAACAGTCGTTTGGTAATTTATTGACAGCCATCGCGCAAGATCGTATCAACATGGCAAAGCAGAAAAAGAGGTCGATACCCATGGACTTTAATTTATCTGAAGATCAGGTGGCTTTTCGTGATATGGCGCGAAGTTTTGCTGCCGAGGTTTTTGCGCCCAACGCCGAAAAGTGGGACGAGGAAAGAACATTCCCTGTCATGGAAATGCGCAAAGCCGCCGAACTTGGCTTTGCGGGCATTTACGTGGGGGAGGAGCATGGCGGCTCCGCCTTGACCCGCCTCGATGCAGCGATCATTTTTGAGGAACTGGCATCTGGCTGTGCCTCGACCGCAGCCTTCATCTCCATCCATAATATGGCGAGCTGGATGATCGACCGTTTTGGCTCTGATGTGGTGCGGGCCAAGTATCTTCCGAAACTCACCACCATGGAAGAATTCGCGAGCTATTGCCTGACCGAGCCGGGCTCGGGTTCCGATGCGGCAGCACTTCGCACGAAAGCGGTGCGCGATGGCGATCATTATGTCATCAACGGCGGCAAGGCCTTTATCTCCGGCGGAGGTAAGGCGGATCTCTATGTCACGATGGTTCGCACCGGTGATGATGGCCCGAAAGGGATCAGCTGTATTGCGGTGCCCGCGGATGCGCCGGGTATCAGCTTTGGCGCACAGGAACGCAAGATGGGCTGGAACTCCCAGCCGACGGCGCAGGTCCTGTTCGATGACTGCCGCGTACCGGTTGAAAATTTGATCGGCAACGAAGGTGACGGCTTCAAAATTGCGATGATGGGTCTCGATGGCGGGCGGCTTAATATAGGGGCGTGCTCCATTGGTGCGGCGCGGGCCTGTCTTGAGCTTGCGCAAAGCTACACCGCCGATCGCAAGCAGTTCGGCAAACCCGTCGGCAGTTTTCAAGCTGTGCAGTTCAAGCTTGCGGATATGGCAACAGAGCTGGAGGCGGCGCGCCTTATGATCCGGCAGGCGGCGGCCAAGCTGGACGCGAAGGACACGGAGGCAACGCTCTATTGCGCCATGGCCAAGAGATTCGCGACTGATGTTGGGTTTAATGTCTGTAATGAGGCGCTGCAGCTTCATGGCGGCTACGGTTATCTCCGTGATTTCCCGCTGGAACGCTTCGTGCGCGATACCCGCGTGCACCAGATCCTGGAGGGCACGAACGAGATCATGCGCGTTGTCATCTCGCGCAAGCTGAGCGAAGGGCAGGGGAGAAGTTAGGGTATGAGTTCGGAAGAAGAAATCCTGTTTGCACGTGAAGGCGCGCTCGGCCTTGTCACGCTGAACCGGCCAAAGGCGCTGAACGCGCTCACCCATGAAATGTGCCTCGCATTGGATGCGAAGTTGAAGGTGTGGGAAACGGACGACAGCGTGCGTGCCGTGTTGATCGAAGGGGCAGGCGAGAGAGCCTTCTGCGCCGGCGGTGATATCGTCAAGCTTTATAATGAGGGACGCGCTGGCGGTGATTATCCGCTTCATTTCTACCGCGATGAATATCTTCTCAACGCCCGGATCAAGCATTTCCCGAAGCCCTATATTGCGCTGATCGACGGGATCGTCATGGGCGGCGGGGTTGGTGTCTCGGTTCATGGCAGCCACCGCATCGCCACCGAACGCACCTTGTTCGCTATGCCCGAAAGCGGCATTGGCCTCTTCCCCGATGTGGGCGGGACGTATTTCCTGCCGCGTCTGGAGGGGGAGCTGGGCATGTATCTCGGCCTGACCGGCGCGCGGCTTAAAACAGCGGATTCCGTCTTTGCCGGGATCGCCCAGAGTTATATCCCGTCCGAGAAGCTGCCTGCGTTGAAAGACGCCCTCGCGGCGCATGAGTTTGCGGGCGATGCCAGTGCGGAGGTGGGCAAGCTTTTGGCTGGGTTCGCCGCCGATCCCGGCGATGCACCGATTGCGGAGACATTGCCCGCGATCAACCGGCATTTCGCGAAAAGCTCGGTCCCGGCGATTATCGAGAGCCTGCAGTCCGACGGCGATGCGTTCGCGGCGAAGACGGCGGACAGCCTGCTCACCAAGTCACCAACCAGCATGAAGCTCACCTTTGAACAGCTTCGCCGCGGTAAAACGCTCGATTTCGATGACTGCATGCGACAGGAGTTCCGCATGGTCAACCGCGTGATCAAGGGTGTTGATTTCTACGAGGGGACCCGCGCCGCCGTCATCGACAAGGATCAGTCCCCGAAATGGACCCCGGCGACGCTGGACGAGGTGAGCGACGCGGACATCGCGGCCTATTTCGAGCCGTTGCCGGACGGGGAACTGTTCTAGCCGCCTACCAAAGCGGTTTGTCGAGCCCTTCGAGGATGACAAACTGCCCCTTGGCGGCATCCTTTCGGGCGTCGCGCGCTTTCTTGTATTCGGGGCTGTCATAGAAGGCCTTGACTGCCGCCATATCCGGATATTCGACGATCACCACCCGCCGGGTTTCCTCCGGCCCCTCAAGGGTTTCCATCGGTCCGCCGCGCGTTAAATAGCGCCCGCCGTATTTTTTGATGGCGATTGGCGCGAGGGATTTATAGACTTCATACTGCTCCGGGTCGGTGACATCGATCCGGGCGATCATATAAGCGGGCATTTTACGGTCCTTTTCTGCGATCCAATTAATAAAAACAATAAGGGGGAATGGCATGAGCTACAAGTATGTAACAGTCACACGGGAGGGGCGCATCGCCACCGTCCGCTTCGATCGCGGCAATGACGTCAACCCGCTCTCCATCGACGCGATGAAGGAACTGACCGAGGTCGCCCACTCGTTCGAGGGGGATACGGAGACAAGCGCGATCATCCTCACCGGGAACGGGAAGAACTTCACCGTCGGGTTCGATCTGAAAGACCCCGCCGTGAAAGCGCGGATCGACGCCGGCGTGATGGAGCGGCGGGAGATGCTGAAAGTCGGCCCGCGGATGAGCAAGGCGTGGGAGGATCTGGAGCCCATGACCCTCGTCGCCGTGGATGGCTACTGCATCGGCGGCGGTGTCGCGCTCTCGGTCGCCTGCGATATGCGCATCGCGTCAAAGGGCGCGATCTTCTGGGTGCCGGAAATCCGCAACGGCATGAATATGAGCTGGCAATCCGTGCCGCGCATGGTCAACCTGATGGGTCCGGCGCGCACCAAGCAGCTCTGTATCATCGCCGACAAAATCAGCGCCGAGACCGCGCGGGACTGGGGCCTCATTGAGGAAGTGGCGGAAGAGGGCGGCGCCTACGACCTCGCGCTGGAATTCGCAAAGAAAATCGCCGCCATGCCGCCGCTGCCCGTCCGCATGATCAAGCAGGGCGCAAGCGTCGCCGCCAACGCCCTCAACCACGCCGTCAGCTATATGGATATGGACCAATACACCGTCGCCATCACCTCCGAAGACCACGCCGAGGGGATACAGGCCTTCCTCGAAAAACGCGACCCGGTATTTAAGGGGCGGTAGTGGGGTTAAGAAGGCAAAATTAGCTTTCTCATTTGTTTGTAGTGATTTTTATCTCTATTGCGAATGTATTTCATTGCTGCAGAAGCAGCATGTTTTGCTTCTTCTATAGTAAGAGATGAGAGTGAAGTTGCTCCGACAATGCCTCCATGTGATTCAATTTGAAGTAATCGTTCCAAAGCTGTGATTTCTTCTCTAGTCATTTCTTTGTTGTCTTGAATTTCGGCTATTGCTGCTGAAAAACTATCTGTTCCTGGAGAGGCATATGCAAGGAAAATTTCAAGCATTTTCCGAATGGCGTTAGGCAGTAAAAACAGTTGGGAAAATTCATCAGTAGTAGTTGCGGTATACGTTAAATAGAATAGGTAATGATATTCGGACTCGTAGTCTCGAATTAATTCCGGCATCAAAGTTAATGATGTTTCACGATTTGTAAGGTCGTCTGTTGAGCATTCGCATTTTAAATATAAAAATTGAGAATTGGGTTCGACCTGGCCGCTATATGTATTTTTGAAATTCCGTTTCACCATATGGAGAAACTGGATGTTGTGAGTTAGCACAATTACCTGTGCGCATTTTTTTGTCCGACGTTTAATTAATGCGAACGCGTGTGTCATGGATTGGGTGTCTAAACTGGAAATTGGGTCATCAATAACGATAACAAGTTCCTTGTTATTTCTGCCTTCTGCCTTCAATAAAGTTATGAAATAGCAAAAACCAATTGCAGTTTTTTCACCTTCACTAAGAGTTGTCGCTACGGAACCATCACTTCTTAATAATTCGTACCCTTCATCTTTTGAACGAAGAGTAATGTCTTTATGTCCTAAATAATCTTGAAGAAGGGCGTTGAGATAAGGCAAAGCAACTCCATGTTTGCTCAGTTGTTCGGAAAGAGCCAGTTTCTCGACATTGGCTTCCCTTAATTCATTTCCGATCCTTTCCAATTCATTATCATTTTGTTTACAGCGCTCCGATAGATTTTCGTATTGTTTTTCTTCTTTTAACAAAATGTGGTTTTTAAGCGCGTCCGCAGATATTTTCCGCCGTTTTTCATGTTCATCAAATGCTTCGTTATGGTCTTTAATAATCTCAATTATTGACGAAAGTGTTTTCCCAACGTCTTCAGACCAACTCGATTCAACAAAGTCATTTAATTCTGTTGGGATTGAAACCGATTGAAACGGTTTCTCTGCCTTCTCAGATAGCAGCAATACTGCGAGTTCTACTGCTGTTTCTGCGTTTACAATGATTTCCCGAAACTTTGGTCTAGTCTCTTCAAACAACGCGCGTTTGTTGACATCAATGTCGTGGGAACGCGGTAGCGTCTGTACCGATCCCTTAAGATTTTTGATAACTAACTTCAATCCGTCGAGTTCTTTGTTTAGATCGGCTTGGATATTGAGCCAACTAGCGTCGAACAACTTGTCGAGGTTGATTTTACGGCTTTCTGAAATTGGGTTTTTACAAAATAGGCAATGATCTAACCCATTATTCTTATGATATTCGTGGCCAGACTGAACCCAACCAACCATGTCAGAATGTTCTTGCAATATCGTATCTATAGTATTGCCAATTGTTACATCCAGTTTTCTAACAAGCTTTGCTAGGCGATCTTGCAGTCCAAAATCAATAGTTGGACTATATTCAATTTTAGGCAATGGGGCGTTTGAACTTACAATATTCCGATGTATTTCAACCTCTTCATCTTTGAGAAGTTTTCCTTGTTTATATTCCTGTTTTTCGAAATCATTCTGCAAGTGGCTAGCGTTATAGGTTTGTGTCCGAAATACACCGCCCATATCTCGGACTTGCCCGGCTGTTTTGGTTTTAAATTCCTTAAATTCTTTCGCCGACTGCTTTTTATTTTCTTCCGCCTGCGTTTCCTCGCCAGCAAGTTTTTCTAAACGCCTTTTGACTGTCGCAAGTTTTGGTGCGGCGTCAGCATTCTCTTCACTTATATAAAATATCGGACTTGCAGTGCCATCAGCCCGAATGACATTCCTATCTATGAAATCTCTATTAAATACCAATAGATTTTCGCCTAAATGGTTTTTAATTTCCGTGCTGTTAATAGTAGTGCCATCTGACAGTTCAATTACAAACTCACATGAATTAGGTAAGTTTTCATCTATTTTTTCATCAATTATAGATGAAAATATTCTCGAAATAGTTGTTTTTCCGGTTCCGTTGAACCCATATATTAGGGTTTTTTTTAGAAAATTTGCTTTATCGTCTTTTTGCTCGTGATTCTTCCAGACACCAGTATTTGAAATCCGGCGAATTTTTTTGATAGTCACTGGCTCTGTTGCCTTTTCGCTTTCAGTTTCCATCTTTCTTTTCAGTGTATATATACATCGTTATTTTCATATTATACGTGTAATTTTAATAATGGAATAGTACAGTAACCCCCATGACCTTATCCCGTAAAATATTCCTCTGGCTTCTCGCCCTGATCCTGCTCTTTGTCGTGATCCCCTTTACGGGGATTTATTTTGCGCAAGGGGCGTTTGTTTTTCCGGTGCCGGAGGGGGCGGGGGCGGTCAATCCGGCCGCCGGGTTCGAGCCGGTGACGATCCCCACGCCGGATGGGGAGCGGCTCAACGCCTTCTATCATCCGCCGGGCGAGAGGGGGGCGAGCATTCTCGTCTTTCATGGCAATGCGGAGACAGCGGCCAACCAGATCGCGCGTGGATCGATGCTGGCCGAGGTGGGGTTCGGTGTCCTGCTCGCGGAGTATCGCGGCTATGGCGGCAGCACGGGCGAACCCTCTGAGGCGGGGGTGATCACCGACGGCCTCGCGTCCTATGATTTTCTGGAGGGGGAGACGGATGGCCCCATCGGTATCCTTGCCCATTCGCTCGGTACCGGGGCGGCGATCCCGGTCGCGGCGGCGCGGCCCGTCTTCGCGGTGGTGCTGGAAAGCCCGTTTACGTCGCTGCTCGATATCGCGCGCTACCGCCGTTTCATTTTATGCTGAAATACCCGTTCCGGAATGACGAACGGATTGGCGGGGTAACTGCCCCGATCCTGATCATTCATGGCACAGAGGACAAGGTGATCCCGTTTGAGGAGGGGAAGAAGCTCGCCGCCCTTGCGCTCGCAGGCACCGAGTTTATCAAGATTGAGGGCGCGGGGCATAACAACCTCGGCCGTTATGGCGATATGAAAATGGCGACCAGCTTTTTCGACAAAGCGCTGGCCGCCGATCAATAGCGCGGGGCGCTGTTTTACTTCACATAGGCGTCGCGGAGTTTGCGCATGCCTTTCAGCCAGCGGTCATAGTCGGTCGCCTTGCGCAGCATATATTCGCGCACCTGTTTGTGCGGGAGGATGAGGAATTCTTCCTTGTCCATGGTCTCGACCACGCAATCGGCGAGTTCTTCCGGTTCCATCGTCCCATCGACGGAGGCAACCCCGTCAAGACGGTTTTCCGTCATCGCGGTGCGGACCTGCTGCGGGCAGAGGACGGAAACCCGCACGCCCTTGTCACCGTAGCGGATTGACATGGTCTCCGCAAAGGCGATGGCCGCATGTTTCGTGGTGGCGTAGGTCGCGCTGTCGACCTGCGACAGCAGGCCGGCGGCAGAGGCGGTGTTCACCAGATAGCCGCCGCCATTGGCGATCATCTTATCGACCACCGCGCGGGCCGCATAAACATGGGCCATCACATGGACATCCCAGTTAAGCTGCCAGTTTTCGTCCGACGTTTCTTCCCAGCCATAGCGGGCGAGCCCGGCGTTGGAGACAAAGATATCGATGGGGCCATAAGCCTCCTCCGCCTTCGCGACCAGATTCTGGATATCCGATTCCTTGCCCACATTGCAGGGAACCGCAAGACCGTTGACAGAGGCCGCAACCTCTTTCAGCGGTCCTTCCTGCAGGTCGGCAACGGTGATACCCTTCGCCCCCTCCGCATGGAAGCGTTCCGCAAGCGCCTTTCCGATGCCGCTTGCCCCGCCTGTGATGACAACATTTTTGCCCGCTATTTTCATGTTCTTCCTCCCGCAGCTTTATGCTGTTTTATTGGTTTATAGGGCTGATTGTGGCGTTATTTCACGCGCCGGTAAAGGACTGAATGCCGGTCTGCGCGCGTCCCAGAATCAGCGCATGGACGTCATGGGTGCCTTCATAGGTATTGACGGCCTCCAGATTCATGACATGGCGGATGACGTGATATTCATCCGAGATGCCGTTACCGCCATGCATGTCGCGGGCCATGCGCGCAATATCGAGTGCCTTGCCGCAGCTGTTGCGCTTGATCAGCGAGATCATTTCCGGTGCGGCGCGGTTTTCATCGCGCAGGCGTCCAACGCGCAGGCAGCTTTGCAGGCCGAGGGAGATTTCTGTCTGCATATCGGCGAGCTTTTTCTGGATCAGCTGATTGGCGGCGAGGGGACGGCCAAACTGCTTGCGCTCTAACGTGTAATTAAGCGCGGCCTGCCAGCAGAATTCCGCAGCGCCAAGTGCACCCCAGGCAATGCCGAAGCGGGCGGAGTTGAGGCAGCCGAACGGTCCGCCAAGGCCCTGGACGTTTGGCAGCAGGTTTTCTTCCGGCACGAAGACATTGTCCATAACGATTTCGCCGGTGATGGAGGCGCGAAGGGAAAATTTCCCTTCGATCTTCGGCGCGGAAAGCCCTTCCATGCCTTTTTCAAGAACAAAGCCGCGGATCACGCCATCGTCAGTTTTTGCCCAGACGACAAAGACATCGGCGACCGGGGCGTTGGTGATCCACATCTTCGCGCCGTTCAGGTGGTAACCGCCATCGACGGATTTCGCCCGCGTTACCATGGAGCCGGGGTCGGAGCCATGGTCGGGTTCGGTCAGGCCAAAGCAGCCGATCCATTCGCCGGTCGCAAGTTTCGGCAGGTATTTTTGTTTCTGCTCTTCTGTGCCATAGGCGTTGATCGGATGCATGACGAGGCTGGACTGCACGCTCATCATCGAGCGGTAGCCGCTGTCGACCCGCTCAACCTCGCGCGCGACAAGACCGTAGGAGACATAGCCGAGGCCGGCGCAGCCATAACCTTCGATCGTAGAGCCGAGGAGGCCCAGTTCGCCCATCTCGGTGAAGATCGCCCGATCGAATGTTTCGTGGCGGTTCGCTTCCAGCACCCGGCTCATCAGTTTTTCCTGACAGTAATCGCGGGCTGTATCGCGGACCAGCCGTTCTTCTTCGGTCAGCTGATCATCCAGCAAGAAAGGGTCGACAGGATCAAAGACGGGTTTGGAAGAGGCGCTGCTCATAGGGATATCTCCGTTTATATAATTATATTATTTGGCCGGGCAGGCGGCATATAGTCGATTGTTTAGCCGTTTTGCGATGCAACATCAATATGCTTCATAGTCTTTAAAACAATATATGATATGCTTAACGCAGTAGCTTTCAAATATTCAGGCAAATGGGTATGGCACCTGACAATGTAAAAGGCGAGTATATCGTTGAGTTCCAGCAGCATGGTGCTTCCGTCAAGGTTTCTGCGATTGATCCGGTAACGATGACAGAGGTTTCCATCGTTGGGCCGAGTTCCATCGGGCAGGAGGAACTTAAACGCACCGCGCTTCAAAAACTGCACTATGTAATGAACAAGAAGGACGGACGCGTTGTCACGGAAAACAGTTCCGCGCCGGATATACCAAAGAAGCCGGGGATTATTGTTTAACCCGGCGGCTTACTGGTGGTAACTCTCTGGTTTCATGGGCAGGATGCCCGACCCGTTGGCGATCTTGTTCTCATCCACAATAATTTCGAACATCTCGAGAAGTAGCTTGCTGAAATCATCATGGGTCATGGGATCATTGAGGCGGGCTTGAAGCTGATTCTTGTCGATATCCGATGTGTCACTGGCCCAGATGACAAAGGGCACATGTGTCTGGGTTTCCGGGGCAACAAAATAGGGCATTCCATGCAGATAAACGCCCATCTCACCCAGAGATTCTCCGTGATCGCTTAAATAGATCAGTGATGTTTCGTATCGACCCTGCTTGCTTTCGAGAAAGTTAATAGCGGCATCCAGGAAGTTGTCGGTATATAAAATAGTATTGTCATA
Organism: Sneathiella sp. HT1-7; assembly: GCF_020731145.1. Classification (GTDB taxonomy): domain Bacteria; phylum Pseudomonadota; class Alphaproteobacteria; order Sneathiellales; family Sneathiellaceae; genus Sneathiella. The sequence goes on from NZ_JAJFZN010000002.1 coordinate 594,649, forward strand.
GGCGTTGATGATTTCGGCTTCGGTGCAGGAGCCAAGCTCTTTTGACTGACAATCCGGTTCAAAGACAGCGTAGTCATCGGGATAGCGTTTGAAATAGGCGGGACCATGACTTCCCAACTGATGCAGGACGATCAGGATATCGCCATCCTGCTGCGCGACATAGTCTTCCAACCCATCCAGCATTCCGATGTCGCGGCATTCTTCGGCGTCACACTGACGGTTTATGTCCGGGTCCTGGAAGTATTCGTAGGTGACCCGGCTCGCCACCCCTTGCGAACCTGTGTTGTTATCTCGCCAGAGAACGGACACGCCAGCCTTTACCAGAACATCGAGTGTATTTTCCGTGAAGCTCGCCTGATTGATGGCAAAATCTGATCGGTTATCAAGAGAAAACATGCAGGGCAGGGAAACTGCGGTCGATGTGCCGCAAGATCGCATATCAGTGAAGGAGAGAATATTTTCCCGCTTGGCAAGCTTCGGGGTTGTTTGCCGTGTGTATCCATTCAGCCCGAAATGGTCGGCGCGGGCCGTCTCGCCAACGACAACAATCACTAGTTCATGCTCCGCATCATCAGACGGGATGATCGCTGTTTTGATACGAGGTCGGAACGTTGTATCAACAGTACCGCCGCCGATATCGATGGCCAGCTTGATCGCGGAATAGATTGGATGAACGGGATTCGTGAAATACCTAAGTGGTTTATGTTCGCGAAAAAGGCTGGCGTAGGAATTACCGAAAGGTGCCATGGAAACCGCCGCGACCAGAACAGAGATGACTGCGGCTCCGGCAAGGCGCCTTTGTCGCGTAAACAAGGAGGCTGGTTTAATGGGGATCAGGAACAGGAGGATGGAGGGAAGAAGACCAAGAAAGCCAACTCGAAGAACCAATCCCCAGTTCAGTAGATCACCGGCTTCATTTATATCCGTCGCGAAAACATTGCGGATCATATCCTGATCGATAGGGATTCCGAGATTGTCACTGAAAAAGCCAACCACCGCGCCAATCATCAGGAAAAGCACGGCAACAATCCGAACGGGCAGAAAGAATGAAAAAACTGTCGCTACCAGCATGATCGCACAGAGGAGAACGACCCCTTGGGAGATCAGAAAGGGAAGGTATTGATCAATCCCGTAGACGGCAATGGTTTGTTCGAAATACTGCAGGTTTGCCGTTGCCAGCAGGAACAAGGATATGATCCATAGCAAAATGCCAGGGCTAAGAGCAAAACGTGGTTTCATTAATCTGAGACATCCGCGATATAGATACATTGCCAAAAAGGCCGAGTCAGGTCCGCAGCCGATTGGCTACGAACCCTGAAGTATCTACTAACCGGATATATGGGGGCTATACAAGAACTGCGTTAGCGGCATTATGACGCGTCTGCCAGAAACCATGTAGGTTTTTGGCATTGTCTTTCCGAAAAATGTGGCGGTTATGTCCTCAGCTATGCCGTCTTTTTCTTACGCCCGAGACCGAATTCCTTCGCAAATTGCGAACGCCGTTTTGCATAAGCTGGCGCGACCATGGGATAATCTGGCGGGAGGTTCCATTTGGCGCGGTACTCTTCCGGTGTCATATCATAATTGGACCGTAGATAGCGCTTCAGCATTTTTAGCTGTTTGCCATCTTCCAGACAGATTAGATAGTCGTTCTGGATAGAGCGTTTGATGGGAACTGCGGGTTTCAGCTCTGCCTGTTCTGACTCTGTATCCATGTCAAGCGACGACAGTGAGCCATAAATTGACTTGATCACTTCGATCAATTCGGAGTTTTCAATCTGGTTATTGCTGACATATGCTGCGGTGATGTCCGCCGTCATGCGGAGCAATTCTTCACGTTCAGATTGAGTTTGGGGGTTACCCTCTTTCGAAAAAGATTGTGTCATTTGCTTTTATTTCATTCGTTTTAAGGGGACTGTAATATTTCTCTACTTGTTACGAAGTGTCTAAGAATGTCAATACATCGTGAGGCGATTAACAGACAAAGCCGTGACTAAGTACCAGCAAACTATAAATAATGCAAATGCCTGATCTAAAAATTGTGTCAAATCATTGCTTTTTTTTTGATTTCTAATTCTACGGCTCTATTCGAATATTCGAAATTACAAAAAATCGCATATAAAAGTAGTTTAATTACGTCAAATTTTGAGTAATGACTTATATATATCATAATGCCGAAATGTCTTGTTAAGCGATCTGGAGCCAGATCTAGAAAATTCGCATTAGTAATCATTATTAAATACTGTAAATGTGAGCATTAGATATCATATACCATCTATATGATTAGATATCTATGAAGATAAGTCCTTTTAATTATTTTCAATACTGAGTTGTTCGTATTAATTTTGTCAGTCTTTTCTTGGGCGGCGCGAAGACTATTTGCATGCGAAAAAAAAGAACAATAACGGCAGAGTTTTTCTAGGAACTCCCTGTCACCTGTGCTATCCATCCGGCGCAGTATTTGCGCGTGCGCGGGATACGCATATTCAACTACCCTTCCGTCGGTCAATTTCGGCCGTTCAGGATAAGCGCTGGGCTCCATTGAATGGGTCCTGCAAGGTCAGGCGGAGAGGTGTTTTATCTGTCTTAAACGGTTCACCCGGGGTAGGCTGGGCCGGTCCGAAAAGGAGTTCAATAGATGACGATTCAAAGTGCTGATCTGGCTAATTTTTTCAAAGCCGATCTTGAGCGGAATGATCCTGATGTTTTTCGCGCGGTTGGATTGGAACTCGGTCGGCAACGGGATCAGATCGAACTGATCGCATCTGAAAATATCGTCAGCCCGGCTGTCATGGCGGCTCAAGGCTCCGTGCTCACTAATAAATATGCGGAAGGTTACCCCGGCCGCCGCTATTACGGCGGTTGTGAGTATGTCGATATTGTTGAGGAACTGGCGATTGACCGCGCAAAGGAACTTTTTGGCTGCGGTTTCGCTAATGTCCAGCCCAACTCCGGATCACAGGCGAACCAGGGCGCTTTCATGGCGCTGATCAAGCCCGGCGACACTATTCTCGGCCTGTCACTGGCCGCTGGTGGTCATCTCACTCATGGTGCCGCGCCGAACCAATCCGGTAAATGGTTCAACGCCATTCATTATGGTGTCGATCGGGAAACACACCAGATTGACTTCGATGAAGTCCGCCAGCTCGCGAAAGAGCATCAACCCAAAATGATTATCGCGGGTGGTTCTGCCTATCCGCGGCATATCGATTTCGCGACCTTCCGCCAGATTGCGGATGAAGTCGGGGCCTATCTGATGGTCGACATGGCGCATTTTGCCGGTCTCGTTGCGGCGGGCGTTCACCCGAGCCCGTTCCCCCATGCGCATATTGCAACCACGACTACCCATAAAACATTGCGCGGCCCGCGGGGCGGCATGATCCTGACAAATGACGAGACGGTTGCCAAAAAGGTAAACTCTGCAATTTTTCCAGGAATGCAGGGCGGACCGTTGATGCATGTGATTGCGGCGAAGGCGGTTGCCTTTGGTGAAGCGCTCACTCCGGCGTTCAAAACATATGCGGCGCAGGTCGTCAAGAATGCGGAAGTGCTGGCAAGTACGCTCGTCGGTCACGGGCTTGATATTGTCTCCGGCGGTACGGATACGCATCTGATGTTGGTTGATCTTCGGCCGAAAAAGCTCACCGGTAATTTCGCAGAGCGCGCGCTTGAAAATGCCAATATCACTTGTAACAAGAATGGCATTCCGTTCGATCCGGAAAAACCGATGGTCACTTCGGGCGTGCGCCTGGGTACACCTGCGGCGACAACGCGCGGCTTCGGGACGGAAGAATTCACGAAAGTCGGCGACCTGATCGCCGAAGTCCTTGACGGATTGGCCGCAAATCCGGAGGATAACGGCGCTGTTGAGGAAAAAGTCCGCGGCGAAGTCAAAAAACTCTGTGACGCATTCCCTCTTTACCCGAACATGTAGGCAGGATGACCGACAAAGGGGCAGCGGGGGAGATGACATGATAAAAAGGGGAAGATTGGATGCGCTGTCCATTTTGTAGCAGTGACGAAACACAGGTCAAGGACAGCCGTCCGACTGAAGATAACACGGCTATCCGGCGGCGACGGGCCTGCGCAACCTGCGGCGCCCGCTTCACCACCTTTGAGCGAGTGCAGCTACGCGAGTTGACCGTCGTCAAGAAAGATGGACAAAGAACACCGTTCGAACGCGAGAAATTGGAACGGTCCGTCAGTATCGCCACCCGCAAGCGCCCGGTCGATCCAGACCGGATTGATCGCATGATCAACGGCATTGTTCGTCAGCTTGAAAGCAGCGGCGATCAGGAAATTCCCTCCGACAAAATCGGGGAGTTGGTGATGGAAGGACTGGCCGCGCTTGATAGCGTGTCATACGTGCGCTTCGCCTCCGTCTACAGGGATTTCCGCGAAGCCAAGGATTTCGAAGAATTTATCGGCGAACTCAGCACCAACGTCACGAGCTGAAGCTGAACTCCGTCTCCAGGAACGCCGGAACCTATGACAGCCTTTAACACCCAACGGGATGAATTTCATATGCGGGCGGCCTTGCGCCTTGCCGCGCGTGGTCTGGGTCGGGTCGCGCCCAACCCAGCGGTCGGCTGCGTGGTTGTTCAGGGCGGGAAGGTCGTGGGGCGCGGCTGGACCCAGGATGGCGGTCGTCCCCATGCGGAAACCATGGCGCTCGACATGGCAGGTGCGCAGGCGAAGGGGGCCATTGTCTATGTCACGCTGGAACCTTGCGCGCATCATGGACAGACTCCCCCCTGCGCCGAGGCACTTGTTAAGACTGGGGTCGGGCGCGTTGTCGTCGCGCTTCGTGATCCGGATGAGCGGGTCAATGGTGGTGGCATCGAAATTCTACAGAAGGCCGGGATCGAGGTTGTCGAAGGCCTTCTCGCCAACGAAGCCTCGGAACTGAATGCGGGCTTTCTCACCACCCGGTTGCATGGGCGACCACTGGTCACGCTTAAAATGGCGACCAGCCTCGATGGGCGGATTGCCACCACCACAGGTGATAGCAAATGGATCACAGGACCGGCGGCGAGACGTTACGGCCATATGTTGCGGGCTGAGAATGATGCGATCATGATCGGTGTGGGCACGGCGTTGGTCGATAACCCGGACCTGACCTGTCGCATTGACGGGCTGGAGAAACATTCCCCCATTCGTATCGTCGCGGATTCGCGCCTGCGGTTGCCGCTTACGTCCAAGTTGGTGGCGAAGGCGAAAGAGATTCCACTCTGGATTTTGACCGTGCCGGGCAACGATAAAGACCGGTTGCAGGCGCTTGAGGATCTCGGTGTTCAAGTTATTGAGGTTACCGCTAATGCCTCGGGTCTGCCGGACATGACGCTTGGTCTCGAGACGCTCTCGAAGCGTGGAATAACGCGAATACTTGTCGAGGGTGGTTCCCATCTTCTGGCAACGCTGATAAAAGATGAGTTGGCGGATCGCTTGATGTGGTTCCGTGCGGGCCGTATTATTGGCGGGGATGGTATTCCCGCCCTTGAATCCATCGGGCTGGAGCGGATCAGCGAGGCGCCGGAACTTCACCTGATCGAGGAACGTCGGCTGGGTGATGATTTATTGGAAAGTTATTTTCTTCGGAATTGAGCAGAATGTTTACAGGCATAATTACAGATGTCGGACGGGTCCGCGCCATTGAGAAAACCGGCGATACCCGCTTTGAAATCGAAACCTCCTTTGACACGGACACAATCGATATCGGCGCGTCAATCGCCTGCTCCGGCCCGTGCCTCACCGTGATCGAGAAAGGGGAGGGGTGGTTCGCTGTCGATGCGTCGGACGAGACGCTTTCCTGCACCAACCTTGGCGACTGGATAGAAGGCACGAAGATTAACCTCGAACGGGCGCTTAAAATCGGTGATGAACTTGGCGGCCATGTTGTCACCGGCCATGTCGATGCGGTGGTCTCGCTGCTGCTTATGGAAACTGTGGGCGATTCAACGAAGCTTGTCTTCTCCCTGCCGGAAAAGTTTGCGGGGCTGGTCGCGGCGAAAGGCTCTATCTGTCTTGATGGCGTCTCCCTCACCGTGAATGAAGTCGGTGACGATCATTTTACCGTCAATATCATTCCGCATACGCAGGAACATACCACTTTTGGCACGCTGACCGTCGGGCGGCGTATCAATTTCGAAATTGATGTACTGGCGCGCTATGTCGCCCGCATGACAGAGGTAAATAAGAAAAAATGAGCTATAAAGAGTACCTCGCCTCAACAGAGGAAATCATTGAGGATGCCCGCAATGGCAAGATGTTCGTGCTTGTCGATGCGGAGGACCGGGAAAATGAAGGCGATCTGGTAATCCCGGCGCAGATGGCGACCCCGGATGTGATCAACTTCATGGCAAAGTTTGGCCGGGGGCTGATTTGTCTTTCAATGTCGGAGGACAGGATCAACCATCTTGGTTTACCGCTTATGGCGCAGGATAACGCCTCCCGCCTGACGACCAACTTCACCGTCTCGATCGAGGCGCGCGAAGGCGTCACTACCGGCATTTCCGCCGCGGACCGCGCCCGTACGATTGCTGTTGCCATTGATCCGACCAAGAATGCGCAGGATATCGTTTCGCCGGGGCATGTCTTTCCACTGGTTGCACGCGAAGGGGGGGTCTTGCGCCGCGCGGGCCACACGGAGGCGGCGGTTGATATTTCCCGTCTTGCGGGGCTACAGCCCGCCGGGGTCATCTGCGAGATCATGAATGACGACGGAACCATGGCACGCCTTCCCGATCTGGTGAAATTTGCCCAGTTCCATGGCCTGAAAGTCGGCACCATTGCCGATCTAATCGCCTATCGCCGTCGCCATGACAGCCTGATCACACGGGAGGTCGAGGCCGACATTTCCAGCAAATATGGCGGCGACTGGAAAATGATCGTCTTCTCCAACCGCCCGGAATATGCGGAGCATGTGGCGCTGGTGAAAGGCGAAGTTTCTGGCGACGATCCGGTGATGGTGCGTATGCATGCGCTGAATCTGCTCGGCGATGTCCTTGGCGAATTGGATGAGAATCCTGATACGCTGCACAGTGCGATGGAACAGATTAATGCGGCGGGCAAGGGCGTTGTTGTTCTTATTCGCGAGCCGCGCGCCATGGCGCTTTCCGATCGGGTGCGGCGCAAGCTTGGCGAGCCGCTGAAAGAGCAGCATGAACTGCGCGACTACGGTATCGGTGCGCAAATCCTCATTGATCTCGGAATCAAGAACATGATCCTGCTCTCCAATCATACGCGGACGGTTGTCGGACTCGATGGCTATGGTCTTGCGATCACGGAAACGCGCCTGATCGAGCAAAAGGGGTAAGCCATGACCAATGATATACATGTGCTGATCGTCGAAGCGGATTTTTACCGCGATATTTCCGATGCCTTGCTTGACGGCGCAAAAGAGACGCTGGACGCGGCGGGCGCAACCTATGAAATCGTGCAGGTGCCGGGTTGTCTTGAAATTCCGGCCGCGATCCGCTTTGCCATCAAGTCGATGGAGTTCATGGGCGGCCGCAGGCGTTATGATGCTTATGTTGCGCTCGGCTGCGTGGTCCGCGGCGAAACCTCTCACTATGACACGGTGTCGGAGGAAAGCGCGCGGGCGCTGATGGATATCTCGACAGATTATTGTATTGCTATAGGCAATGGCATTATCACTTGCGAAAATGATGAGCAGGCTTGGGCACGTGCCCGCAAAAACGAAAAGAACAAGGGCGGCGGCGCGGCGGAAGCGGCGCTTCAAATGCTTAAACTCAAGGAAAAATTTGGAATGTTCCCTCGATGAACGCCCGCAGTGAAAAACGGGGCGACAAGCACAGTCGCCGCACCCTTGCCCGGCTGAACGCGGTGCAGGCTCTTTACCAGTTGGCGCATGATGACAACAAGTCTGCGCAAGAGGTGGTGGAAGAATTTCTTCAGCATCGTGTTGGTGCGGAGTTGGATGGCGATCAATTCAAGGATAGCGACAAGCCGCTGTTTGAGGATATCGTGCTCAACACAGATGCGCGGCAGGAAGAGATCGACAAGCTGATCGGTGATCGTCTAGAGAAAGACCGGACGACGGACAGGTTGGAAGTCGTGTTGCTTTGCTTGCTTCGCGCTGCGACCTATGAATTTCTTGCCCGCGTCGATATGCCCGCGAAAGTACTGATCAAGGAGTATATCGGCATTGCGCGGACCTTCTTTACGGGGAAGGAGCCAGCGCTGGTCAATGGTGTTCTGGACAAGATCGCAAAAGAGCTGCGCGCTGGCGAATTTGACTGATATGTCAGACGATACGCGAGATACCGAGGAAGGTGAATTCGCACTGATCGAGAGGGTGTTGAAACCTCTCGCTGCCAATACACCCGCGTCGCTCGGTCTGACAGACGATGCAGCGGTTCTTAGTCCGACCAAGGGAAAAGACCTCGTGTTGACCAAGGATGCGATGGTCGCTGGCGTGCATTTTCGCGAGTCCGACCTGCCGGGTGATGTGGCGCGCAAGCTGCTGCGGGTTAATCTTTCTGATCTCGCGGCAATGGGGGCGGTGCCGGTCGGCTATCTTCTCGCAACTTTCTGGCCGGAGGATCTCCCGCATATCTGGATTGAGCGCTTTGCCGAGGGGCTGTCTCTCGATCAGGACGAATTCCAAGTCGGGCTTCTGGGCGGCGATACGGTGCGCACAGCGGGGCCGCTGTCGCTCTCCCTCACGGCAATCGGTGAGGTAGAAGAGGGGAAGGCCCTCCGTCGCAATGGCGCCGCGGCAGGCGATCTGATCGTTGTCTCCGGTACGATTGGGGATGGTGCACTCGGTCTTCTTGCTGCAGGGGACAGGCTCCCCGATCTGGATACCACGCATCAGGAATATCTAATGGATCGCTATCATCTGCCGGATCCGCGATTGGCACTCGGGCAGGCGCTGGTCGAACGGGCGACAAGTTGCATCGATATTTCCGATGGTCTGATCGCCGATATCGGGCATATCACGAAGGAATCCGGCGTGGGTGCCGTCATTGAATGGACGAAGGTTCCTCTTTCTGACGCCGCAGAGTCGGCGGTGCAATCTGATAACTCCCTGATCGAGAAGGTGCTTACAGGCGGTGACGACTATGAACTTGCCTTTACTTTTCCGGTTGAGCGGCGGAATGATCTGGTAAAACTCGCAAAAAAAGGCGGTGTCCCGCTGACCATCATCGGGGAGATGGTAGAGGGTGAAAAAGGGGTTCGTGTGACTGAGGAAGATGGGACAGAGATGTCGCTTTCCGCCCGTGGATGGCAGCATTTTTGAACTGCTTTAGCGATAATGCATAATAGCTATGCGTTTGTGTGGGTTGTGCTTTTGTCTTAATCTTGACATATTTCACGAGATTTTTATGTACATTCGGGAGACATGTATGCTGGCGATGCAATACACGGTGCGCTTGCCGGAAGATTTTGACGATAAGCAAATACAAGAGCATGTCGCGGCCAGAAGTCAACTGTTCGAGGGATGCCCCGGGCTGCGTCATAAATTTTATCTGTATGATGCCGAAGAGCATGTTTATGCGCCCTTCTATATTTGGGAGAACGCCCAGTTCGCCCAGGACTTCCTTCTCAACAACCTGTTTAATGGCGTGACTGAAACTTTCGGTCGCCCGCGCGTTCGAAGCTGGCAAGTGATTGCATTTGATTATGGTCCGGCCAAGGGCGACCCCAAATATATGTGTAGTGCTGTGGACAAGGTGCCTTCCGGCAGTCCTGTCGGTGCGCTGATGCAGGCAGAGAAGGAGCATCACCAAAGTCTTCTGAAGACACCGGGGCTCTTTGCACATATGGTTCTGCTGGATCCGGATCGCTGGGAGAAGGGGCTCTACAGTCTTTGGCAATCGAGGGAGCAGGCCGTGCCCGTCAAGGCGGATTGCGTCAGTGACTATGCGGTTTTGGAAAGCTATCGGAAAATGCAGGGCGCTGCATAATTAGCGCGCGTATTTTATAAGCAAACGAGAAGGACGGGAAATGATGGACCGCCGGACGAAGTTAAGTATTTTATTGATGTCCGGGTGTCAGGCGCTGATGAACAGCACCACCTCCATCATGATTTCCTCGGCGGCGCTCGCAAGTCTTGTTTTGCTCGGCGATGACAAATCTCTTGCGACCGTGCCGGTAACGGCCGTTGTGACGGGAACGGCGATTGCAACCATTCCGGCCTCTTTCTTTATGCGGAAGGTCGGGCGCAAGCCCGGATTTCTCTTCGGCGTGATGATCGGCATCACAGGCGCGGCGATCTGCAGCTATGCCATTTGGATCAGCAGCTTCTGGCTGTTCGCATTCGGGGCCATATTTGTCGGCATGTCGACGGCATTCGGAAACTACTATCGTTTCGCCGCGATCGACATTGCTGGCAACAAGAACCGTAGCAAGGCCGTCTCTTATGTCTTGGCGGGCGGGGTGATCGCCGGTTTTCTCGGGCCGCAGATCGCAAGCCACAGCAAAGACCTGTTCGCGCCATTTATGTATCTCGGCTCTTATCTCTCAATCATAATTTTGGGGGCTATCTCCCTCATATTACTGAGCTTTGTCAGGATACCGAAAATGGTTATCCCTGATCATGAAACGAGCCAGCGTCCACTTTCGGAGATTGTCAAGCAGCCGACCTTCATCGTTGCGGTCTTAAGCGCCATGATTGGTTATGGTGTAATGAGCCTGATAATGACGGCGACGCCGCTCGCTATGGTCGGTTGCGGTCACGCGCCGAGTGATTCCTTCAATGTCATTAGTTGGCATGTGGTCGCCATGTTCGGCCCCAGCTTTTTCACGGGATCCCTGATTTCGCGCTATGGGGAATACAGGATCATTATTCTGGGCGCCCTGCTGGGTCTGGGAAGCGTAATCGTTTCTTTGATCGGACTGGAACTTGCGAACTTCTATATTGCTCTGGTCCTGCTCGGCCTCTCGTGGAACTTCATGTTTATCGGAGGCACGACACTGGTCGCCACAACATATCGGCCGTCAGAGACTGCGAAAGTCCAGGGGCTGAATGATTTTATGGTGTTTGGTACGGTGGCGACCGCATCCTTGATGAGCGGTCAGCTGCAGGAGCGGTTCGGCTGGGAAGTCGTCAATCTGGGGGCGTTGCCATTGCTCGGCTTCGTAATCCTGCTCGCACTCTGGAGCATGCGCGGACAGCGTCGGCGCGTCGCCGCTAAGTAGTAGTTGGGCAGGCGGGCCTGAGCCCGCCTCATACCTCAGTTGGTTAATTCAGACGAGGGACTTGCGGATCATTTCTCCGGCTTCCTCGGCATCGCCCCAGCGCTTGATCCGGACCCATTTATTTTCTTCCAGATCTTTATAATGCTCAAAGAAGTGGGAGATCTGGTCGAGCAGGATGCCGCGCAGATCGGAATAGTTGGCGATGTTGGAATAATAGGGGTGCAACTCATCGACCGGTACGCTCAGGATTTTCTCGTCCTGACCAGCCTCATCCTCCATGATTAATACGCCAACGGGACGTGCGCGGATGATGGCACCGGGCATGACCGGGATGGGGCCCGCCACCAGAACGTCGACCGGATCGCCATCATCGGCGAGGGTTTGGGGAATGAAGCCGTAGTTGCAGGGATAGAACATCGCCGTATGCAGGAACCGGTCGACAAACATCGCGCCGCTTTCCTTATCCACCTCATATTTGACGGGGACACCGCCAAGAGGGATTTCGATCACGACATTGACGTCCCGCGGTACATCTTTGCCCGCCGGAATTTTTGAAAGATCCATGACTCATTGTCTCCTGGGAAATACTGGCGCTGCGATAGCATGTTCCGGAAGATTTTGCCACCGGCTAATCAAAAAAAATCAAGTAAAAAGCATATGACAAAATGCTTGGAAAGGGCTGGCTAAATTAGGTATTTCCAATCCTTGCGCAAAATAAGGTAATCTGGCATTCTACTATTCGACCGGTACTTGAGAAAGCCCGGTTTCACATTTATGGGGGAATACTTCGCACAATAATCAACAAAAAACGTATGGCCATGTAACGGCCAGCTTGTAACTTTGATGGGGATGAAAGAATGTCAGTAGAATTATGGATTCCGATTGTCTGCGGACTGATAGCCTTGGGCTACGGTGTGTATGCAGGTAAGTCGGTTCTTTCGCGTGATGCCGGAACGGAAAAAATGCAGCAGATTTCGGCGGCAATTCAGGAAGGGGCATCTGCCTATCTGAACCGCCAGTATATGACCATCGGTCTCGTTGGGATCGTCATATTTGTTATTCTGTTCTTTATATTTGGTCTCAAGGTCGCCATTGGCTTCCTCATCGGCGCGGTTCTGTCCGGCGCGGCGGGCTTTATTGGCATGCATGTGTCTGTCCGCGCTAATGTGCGCACAGCCGCCGCAGCCTCCAAGAGCCTGAGCGACGGTCTTGACGTTTCATTCAAGGCGGGCGCGATCACGGGTATGTTGGTTGTCGGTCTCGCCTTGCTGGCGGTTGCCGGCTATTACGCTTATCTGACAAGCGCGGGCGTTGATGGCCGGGATATGGTCAACAGCCTTGTCGCTCTCAGCCTGGGCGCGTCCCTTATTTCCATCTTCGCCCGTCTTGGCGGCGGTATCTTCACCAAAGGTGCTGATGTTGGCGCTGACCTCGTCGGTAAGGTCGAAGCCGGTATTCCTGAGGATGATCCTCGGAACCCTGCGGTTATCGCCGATAACGTGGGCGACAATGTCGGTGACTGCGCCGGTATGGCCGCTGACTTGTTCGAAACCTATGCAGTGACAGTTGTTGCGACCATGGTTCTGGGCTCCATCTATTTCGCGAATGATGCCGCCTTGATGAGCTATCCGCTGATGATCGGCGCAGTTTGTATCCTGACCTCCATTATCGGTACGTTTTTCGTCAAACTTGGCGCCAATAACAGCATCATGGGCGCTCTTTATAAGGGCTTCCTCGTGACAACAGTCCTCTCTGCGATCGCGCTTTGGCCGGTCACTTCCTTTACCATCGGCATGGACACGGTCTATACGATTGGCGATAAGGAATTCACGGGGATGAGCCTGTTCTTCTGTGGTCTTGTTGGTCTCGTGGTGACGGGCCTGCTGATCTGGATCACGGAATATTATACCTCGACTGAATATCGTCCGGTACGCAGCATTGCCGCGGCCTCGGAAACGGGTCACGGCACCAATGTTATTCAGGGCCTTGCGGTCTCGATGGAAGCGACAGCCGTTCCGGCAATTATTATCTGTGCCGGTATTATCGTGTCCTATAATCTGGCGGCATTGTTCGGCATCGCGATTGCGGTGACAACGATGTTGGCGCTGGCCGGTATGATCGTCGCCCTCGATGCCTATGGTCCGGTAACGGATAACGCAGGTGGTATCGCGGAAATGGCAGAGATGGATGAGGATGTGCGTAAAACCACGGATGCGCTCGATGCCGTTGGGAATACAACGAAAGCCGTCACCAAGGGATATGCTATTGGTTCTGCCGGGCTGGGGGCATTGGTGCTGTTTGCCGCCTATACGGAGGATCTCAAGCATTTCATCAGTCTGGCGAGCCCGACCAAATTTCCGTTCTTCCAGGGCGTCACCCTCGATTTCAGCCTGCAAAATCCGTATATCGTTGTTGGCCTGATTTTGGGTGGATTATTGCCTTATTTGTTCGGGGCCATGGGCATGATGGCCGTGGGCCGGGCGGCGGGTTCCGTTGTGCGTGAGGTGCGTCGGCAGTTCAAGGAAATCCCCGGCATCATGGAAGGCACTGGCAAGCCTGATTATGGGCGTGCGGTGGATTTGCTGACCAAGGCGGCGATCAAGGAAATGATCATACCGTCTTTGCTGCCTTTGTTGGCGCCGATCGTCGTCTTCTTCGTGATATTGCTTATTGCGGATAAATCAGCCGCCTTCGCGACCCTTGGTGCCATGCTTCTGGGTGTGATTATCACCGGTCTCTTCGTCGCTGTCTCCATGACGGCGGGCGGCGGTGCCTGGGATAATGCCAAGAAGTATATCGAGGATGGGAACCACGGCGGGAAGGGCACAGATGCTCATGCGGCGGCGGTGACCGGTGATACGGTTGGCGATCCTTACAAGGATACAGCTGGTCCAGCCGTGAACCCGATGATCAAGATCACGAACATCATCGCACTCCTCTTATTGGCGGCGATGGCGCATTAAGCCAAAGCAGTCAAAGCCTAAAAGAAAACCCCCGGTTTTGGCCGGGGGTTTTTTTCTTGCGTGAAAACAATGGGGAGGAATTATTGCCCTTCTCCTGCGCTGTTAAACCGGCCAAGGTTTCCGAACAGCTGCTCCAGCAGGCCAAGCTTGCGTCCGCCGGTCGGGGTTTCCCGCTCGACAACCTCAATCTCCTGACCGTCTTCCTTCTTGAGGTCCCGGATCTCGGCCACTGTGTCATTGATGTCAAACTTGACAATGACAATATCGCGCTCGGTCACTTCCTTTGCGAAGAAGGCCAGATGTTCCGTCTTGCTGCTGATATAGTACCAGGCGTCGCCTTCGGTCTGGAAGGTCGCAATGCTGGAAGGAGAGCCCATGATTGCCTGCACCGAATCCTTATTGGTGACGCCCGCCTCGATCTGGGCAAGCTGCTCAGGGTCCAGGCGATAACCCTGGTTCGTCTTGATCGGATCACACGCGGTGAGCGCGAGGCCAAGAACGGCAATAGAAATCCCGGTCTTCAATCGTTTCATGGTTCCTTGCTCCGGCGTGTCTTTCGGTTGACTAACCGCCGCGAAATGCGTAACTCAAGGGTACTAAATGACTTGCCTATTGGCAATTGTCAAATTTTCTTGGAAACAGGACGCCGATGTTGATGAAAAACCGCATAGATGCCGGATTTACGGGGAAATCGCGTGGGAATAGCTGATTTATTTCGCCGCAACCCGCTGGAACGCCCGGCGGCCGACCTTTATGCGGAAATCGTCCGTCAGTCGCGCATTCCGGCTTTTTACGAGGACGCGGCGGTCCCCGACACAGTCGATGGCCGGTTCGAAATGATTTCGCTGCATGCCTTCCTGATTATGCGGCAGCTGAAAGGCGGCGGGGACAAGGCACAAAAACTTTCACAGGCCCTGTTCGATGAGATGTTCGCTGATATGGACCAATCCTTACGCGAAATTGGTATTGGCGACCTCAGCATTGGCAAGCACATCAAGAAAATGGCCAAGGCCTTTTATGGCCGCGTCGCGGCCTATGATTCTGCCCTTGATGGGGAGGGCGAGGAATCTCTCGCAGAAGCGCTGCGGCGGAACCATTACGGTACGGTCGATGAGGTTCCGGAAGAGGCCGTCGCGTCACTCGCGCGTTATCTGCGGGCGGCGGATCAGCGGCTTGCGGGGCAGGGGGTCGATATGCTGATGAAGGGAAATGCAGATTTCGGCGGGTTTGGCGCATGCTGACAGGCAGCGAAATTGCTAAATTTCACCCTTGTTTGACGGGGTGGGGGATGCCATTTGCGGGAAATGACAAAATCCGTTGACCGCAGGCATCTAAAACAGTATTTTCGCGCCTTCGAATCGCGTGCCCGACGGAATGACGCCGGCAGGTTATGCTTGTGCTGAATTTAGAAGGAACTATCGCCATGAAAGATACCGGGGGTGATGTCGCTCGGTTGATCAATGTCGAGCGTCTTGGGCGAGAGCCCCTGAAGTTCAATATTCAGGCGACGACAGAGGAATGTGAGGCTCTGGCGAAGTCGCTGGATATCCTTGGTCTTTCCGATGTAACGGCGCGCGGATCGTTGGTTCGTCAGGGAGCAAACGGTCAGGTGTTGCTGACGGGGCGCTTGCAGGCTGCGGCGGTTCAGGCCTGTGTCGTGTCGCTGGACCCGGTGGCACAAGCGATTGACGAAGAATTTACGGTGTTATACACCTTTGATCCGGAAGATCTCGTTGTCGAGGATATGGACAAGGTGGTGGGGCTGGAAGAGCCGGATCCGCCGGAGTTGATCGTAAATAACCGGATCGACCTGCTGACCATGGTGATGGAGCAGATCGCGCTGGCGCTGGAGCCTTATCCGCGACGGGCGGACCTGCCGGAGCCGGTGGAAGAAGAAGATTTAGACCTGGATCAGGTCAAGAAGGAGCAGGGGACACACCAACCCTTTGCAAATTTGAAGGACTTGATGAGCAAGAAGTGATATGAAGGCGTAACGCTATCTCATATCAATGTAATTTATATTATCGCCCTGGCGAAGGGCATCTGAAGTGAGAGACTGGAAAAATGGCAGTACCAAAGAGAAAGACCACCAAATCCAAACGCAACATGCGCCGGTCGCATGACGCGCTTGTCGGCACCCAGACGCAGGAATGCCCGAATTGCGGCGAAATGAAGCGCGCCCACCATATTTGCGGTTCATGTGGCCATTATGGCGACCGCGAAATCCTGGAAACGAGCGACATCCTCTAATCGGCGATTGCTGATTAGGATGGCCGGAACCGGACAGAAATATGCCTGAGAATATTGTCATTGCTCTTGATGCGATGGGAGGAGATGATGCTCCTGACATCGTGATTAAGGGCATCGACATTGTCCGTGTGCAATTTCCAAAGGCCCGTTTCCTATTGTTCGGCGATGAGGCGCGATTGGAGCCGCTCTTGAAAGCGTATCCCGGGGTGCGCGATGCTTGTGAGCTGCGCCACACGGATGAGGCCGTTAAATCAGAAGATAAGCCCAGCCAGGCGCTGCGGAAGGGGCGTAAGAGCAGTATGCGTCTTGCGATCGATTCTGTGCGTTCAGGAGAGGCCGGGGCGATTGTGTCCGCCGGTAATACCGGAGCTCTGATGGCGATGGCGAAAGTCTCGCTCCGAATGATGGCGGGGATTGACCGGCCGGCGATTGCCTCAGTCCTACCCTCCCCAAGGGGAGAGACGGTGATGCTTGATCTCGGCGCCAATGTCGAGTGTGATGCCGATAACCTCGTGCAGTTTGCCTTTATGGGCGCCGAATTTGCGCGCGCAGTGTTGGGCCGTGTTCCGCCTCGCGTCGCACTTCTCAATGTCGGGATTGAGGAACTCAAGGGCAACGATACGATCAAGGAGGCGGGAGAGCGCCTTAAATCGATCGAGCACCCGCCATTTGAATATCAGGGTTTTGTTGAGGGCGATGATATCACCCGCGGCGTTGTTGACGTCATCGTTACCGACGGCTTTACCGGTAATGTCGCGCTGAAAACCGCAGAAGGAGTGGTGCGGCTCTTTACCGATTTCCTCCGGGCCGGTTTCAAAAGCTCGATTTTCGCTAAAATAGGCTATGTCTTCTCTCGGGGGGGCTTGAACATCCTGAAAGAGCGGCTCGATCCGCGTATGTATAATGGCGGCGTTCTTCTCGGTCTCAATGGTCTCTGCGTGAAAAGCCATGGCGGGACCGATGAGATGGGTTTTGCCAATGCCATCGGGGTTGCCATCGAGATGGTTTCCGATGACATGATCGATAAAATGCGGAATAATTTCGAGACCTTTGATATGGCCGCGAAAATGAGTAATAATGCTGTCACGCCTGACGAAGACGCGGAAGAACAGCAATCTGCCGCTTCGGCATCCCGGCCCATCAAAAACACAAATAAAGCTTCCAGCACCGTAGAAGATGCCGGATAGAACAGGAAGTACATGCGTCGCTCAGTTATTACCGCCACCGGATCCTACCTTCCCAAACGTATTGTCACGAATGACGAGTTGTCCAAGAGAGTCGATACGACGGACGAATGGATTGTCGCCCGTTCCGGCATCAAGCAGCGACATATCGCAGCGGATGACGAGCTAACCTCCGATCTGGCAACCCATGCGGCGAAAGCGGCGCTGGAGATGGCGGGGCTGACGCCCGATGACATCGACCTGATAATCCTTGCCACCGCGACGCCTGATGAGACATTCCCCGCGTCTGCAACGGTGGTGCAGAAGAACCTCGGCATGACGCGCGGTTTTGCTTTCGACGTTCAGGCTGTCTGTACAGGTTTTCTCTTCGCGCTGGCGACGGCGGATAATTTCGTCAAATCCGGTCAGGTTAATCGCGCTCTGGTTATAGGGGCGGAGACATTCTCGCGCATTCTCGATTGGGAAGACCGCACGACCTGCGTTCTCTTTGCGGATGGCGCGGGCGCGGTTATTCTGGAGGCGGAGGACGGCGCAGGCACATCGGATGACCGCGGCATTCTCACCAGCCATCTGCATTCAGACGGCGACAAGCATGACCTTCTTTATGTCGATGGCGGCCCGTCCTCGACCCAGACGACCGGTTTCCTCCGGATGGAGGGGCGGGAGGTTTTCCGACATGCAGTGAATAACCTTGCCAGCGTCGTCCATGAGGCGATGGAGGCAACGGGCCTGACAACAGAGGATATCGACTGGCTGGTGCCGCATCAGGCGAACAAGCGGATCATCGACGGGACCGGTCGAAAACTTAAACTTGATCCTAAGAAAGTTGTTTTAACTGTCGATAAACACGGTAATACTTCCGCCGCATCTGTGCCGCTTGCCTTGGATGAGGCGGTGCGGGATGGGCGCATCAAGCGCGGCGATCTGCTGCTGCTGGAGGCTATGGGCGGGGGCTTTACTTGGGGCTCTGCGCTGGTCCGCTGGTAGTCGCGTCTCGCGAATCTCTTTTTCGGCAACTTCTATAGGCCGTCAAATCCGCGATCAATTTCAATCAGTTATCGTGTCTTTTTGCCAAAAACCGGGCTTTTCGGCGGGTAACAGCCGATAATTACACCTTTATGATTGACGAGGCCCGTCGCATTGATAATCCTGTAAAGTCTAATGGGGTGATAACATGACGAAAAATACTTTAACCAGAGCAAATTTGGCAGAGGCTGTTTATCAGCAGGTCGGCCTGTCCCGCAATGAATCCGCGGATCATGTCGAGGCTATTCTGTCAGAAATTTCGGACCGGCTCGTTGCCGGCGAGACTGTAAAGATTTCTTCCTTCGGCAGCCTGCAGGTGCGGCAGAAAACCGGACGGATCGGCCGTAACCCGAAAACGGGGGAGGAAGTGCCGATTAACCCGCGCCGGGTACTCGTCTTTCGCGCGTCGCATGTCCTGAAGGACAAGATCAATAAGGGCAACGGTGGCGCATAAGGTGGCGAGAGAAGCACAGAAACTGCAAAAATCGCCCGATGCCTTCCGCACCATCAGCGAAGTCTCGGCGGAGCTGGAAGTTCCGCAGCATGTCCTGCGTTTTTGGGAAACCAAGTTCAAGGTCGTCAAGCCGCTGAAACGCGGTGGCGGTCGGCGGTACTACCGCCCCTCCGATGTGGAGCTGATCCGCGGCATTCGCGACCTTCTCTATAAGCATGGCTTTACGATTCGCGGGGCGCAGAAGCTCCTGAAAGAGCAGGGGGGTCGCATCGATAATGTCGATGCCATGGTCTCCGCCGCGCGGGCGGAGGGGAATCCGGCGCTTAGCCAGTCGGCCAGTGACGGCGGCAGCGGTGATCCTCTTTCCGGTGATGCGAAGGCGCAGCTCCGCGGTGTGTTGAGCGATCTGAAAGAGCTGAAAGAGATGCTCGCCTAGGCGCTCTTGCGGGAGATTTTTGCGGTCCTAAAAAAAGTGGGTTTGGTGCCATAACGGGCGTTGCCATCGCGCGCGGGCGTCAGTATAGTGCGCCAGCCTTGGGCCGGTAACACACGGCCCGGTCGCCAGGATCTGGCGGGCAGTAGCGCAGCCTGGTAGCGCACTTCGCTGGGGGCGAAGGGGTCGGAGGTTCGAATCCTCTCTGCCCGACCAATTAAAAGCCTCGAAGCCTAACGGTTTCGGGGCTTTTTTTAGTGGTGATTTTAAAGAGATTTTAATTCTTCTGTTAAATCGTTAAGGTGGTGATTCTGGTATTGATGTAGGGAGCCGTCATAATGATTTCCGGCAAAGTTTTTGTAAGTTTGATGCTGGCGGTTCTTGCCTGCATTTCCTGCTCAGCGTCAGATTACAAATTCCGGGGCGCTTCAATGGATGAAACGACAGCAGACGGCAAACCGCTAGTGAGGCTGTCGGTCAATAATCCGTCCTTCTCACCAGATGGCCGATATTTTGCCTTCGATTTCTACGAATTTTCATTTGTCGATCAGCGCACCAATCGATCCCGTCTTGCGATCGGGATTTATGACCTGAAAAGTCAGGCTGTCAATATTCTCAAACCTCCATTGAATCCCGAAATGGGTTTCGGATGGCATTCACCGAGCTTCGATCCCACCGGTAAAAAACTGACGATGGTTACTGTCTGCATCACTGAAAATTGTTCCGATGAAATATATGGAACGCAGATTGGTGTTTTTGAGCTTGACACCAATAAATTCACTTGGATCACAGACGCACGGCAAAAGACGTACAATTGGGATTATTTGCTATCTGCTAGAGGATTACGTCGAACAAGTTGGCCGAAATATGGTCGTTCTGTTGTGCGTGGTTACCCAATTTTTTCATCTGATGGGAACCGCATTTATCATGTGATGAGTGGGGGCGCTAAAGGCTCAATCGTATTCTGGATGCAGTTCAACGCGGATTACTGGCTGAATGAACTTGATCTGGAAAATTCAACCGGTTCCCATATTGCGTCCGATGAGTCGGTATTGGCTTATGATCATGACGCCGTCATTTTCAAGGGTGATGGCCGATTGTCCCGCTCAGGGGATAACCGTCTTATCTTCAGCGGCACGGTCGCGTTGGGGCCGGGGTATGAGGAACTGGAAGCGCGCAAGCCGTCCGCTTTTTTTTATAGTATTGAAAGTGATGAACTTTCCGTCGCTTTTGACAAGGACAATATGCCTTTCGATCCCCGGTTCCCGGCAGATCGCCAGTATCGGATTCGCTCGATATCCTCTTCATTTGACGGCGCCCGGATTGCCGCCTTAAGCGGCAAGAAAGACATCGTTTATCTCTGGGAAAAGGGCAAGTTTCGCACGCTGACGACCGCCGCAGACCTAGGCGTTGACAGGGTGAGCCAAGTCTCAATTTCCTCCGATGGCAATCAACTCGTGATTTTGCCGCCGCAGGAACCGATATCGCCCGAAGATTTTGCGGCTGACATTGAACATTTCTGGCTGCTGGATCTGAACAGTGGGAAAATGAAATCCCTGCCTTTGCGATCTCTTCTTCGAAGAACAATTGATTCAGAAAAAAACCGACGCGAAAACCTAGGCTCTCCCGGTTAAATTTCGATCCTTCGAAAAATCCGGATATTCATACCCTTTGGCGAACGGTGTGACGGGTGGGCTGGCGACTTTGGTCGTGAAGTTTTTCGAGCGGCTGCGACGGTTGTCGCAGACCATGCATTTAGTGATCTCCTCGACGAGGAGGGTGTAGATATCGTAGCGCGCCCTCCCCTCCGCATCCCCTGCGGCGGGGTGTCGCAATCCCCTTTTCGCTATATTGCTTTTGTCGGCGATTGGGCTATGTTGCGGCCATGACGACGGATATACAGGAAAACAGGGTCGCGCCCGCGCGTGACGGGCGCAAACTGGTGATTGGCTGGCTCACGCTGGTGGCGGTGCTGGTGTTCGCGATGATCGTGCTGGGCGGAGTGACGCGGCTGACCAATTCGGGCCTCTCGATGACCGACTGGAAGCCGGTGACGGGCTGGCTGCCGCCCTTGAGCCATGAAGCCTGGATGGCGGAGTTCGAACGCTACAAGGCGTTCCCCGAATACCAGAAAATCAACAAGGGCATGAGCCTTTCCGAGTTTCAGGGCATCTACGCTTTCGAGTTTGCGCATCGGGTGTTGGGCCGGGTGATCGGCCTCGCGTTTTTTGTGCCGTTCGTCCTGCTATTGTTGTTCCGAAAAATTCCGAGACAAATGGCGCCCCGGCTCGCGCTGCTCTTTCTACTCGGCGCGGCGCAGGGCGGCATGGGCTGGTTTATGGTCAAAAGCGGTCTGGTCGATCAACCGGACGTCAGCCATTACCGCCTGACTGCGCATCTCGCGCTCGCCAGCCTGATATTCTCCGTGCTGCTGTGGACGATTTTCGACCTCACCCGGCCCGTGATTGAAAGGGCCGTGCCCGCGAGCGCTATGGTTCGGCAGACGGGGTATTTCCTGCTGGTCCTGATCGCGCTTCAGATATTGATCGGCGGGTTCGTCGCCGGGCTCAATGCGGGCTTTGTCTATACGGACTGGCCGCTGATGGGCGGCAGCTTCATCCCCGAGGATTTCCTCTATATGCAGCCGCTCTATCACAACTTCCTCGAAAATCCGGGGACGGTCCAGTTTGTCCACCGTATGATTG
Organism: Sneathiella sp. HT1-7; assembly: GCF_020731145.1. Lineage (GTDB taxonomy): Bacteria > Pseudomonadota > Alphaproteobacteria > Sneathiellales > Sneathiellaceae > Sneathiella. The sequence continues at coordinate 616,830 of NZ_JAJFZN010000002.1, forward strand.
CCTATGTTATTGCGCTCGTCGCCGTCTGGCTCTATCTCACGAGCCGGAGCGGAAGCATTAGCGCACGGCTGCGCCTTGGTGTGTCGCTGCTGGTCAGCCTGGTTTTCGCGCAGGTGTTCCTCGGGATTGTGACGCTGCTTCATGTGGTGCCGGTCGCCCTCGGCGCGGCGCATCAGGCGGGCGGGATGCTGGTGCTCGCCGCCGCGCTCTTCGTGGTGCATGAAATCCGGGCGGAGCGGGCACAACAAAACCGGCCAGCGGATGCTGACCGGTCGGAGGACATAGTATAAAGCTTTCCCTTACGGGAAATCGCATAGGGTGCGCAGCCGATATATTGCCGTTTTATTCGCCGTCATCAGAGTTAAGTTGGATTTCCATCTTCATCTAACCCGCCTTGCGTGCCAGTAGTATCTTCGCCGCCTACTCCGTCGTCGGGCGTGTCATTGGTAACGTCACCGCCATCTCTCCGGTCATCGTTCTGTGGATCTCCGGACGGTCCATCGAAGCTACAGCCGGCCAGCATAAGGCCGGAAAGAAGCGAAAATACTATTAATAAGTTAAATATATTATTCATAATAAACTCCAGATAGAAAATTAGGATAAAAAAATCGTTGGACGCCGTATTGGCGCAATCAAAAACAGCCCCAGGGACCCCAGGGCTGGCTAGTTATCTCTGTGAGGTCGTTACGTCGCTCTGTAACGAGCTTTGATTAATCATCTACCAGGGATTCGAGCAGGTTTATCAGGCCGTCCTCATATTGCAGCGCTTCAAAACGTACAGCTTTAGATTCATAGTAGGTATTGGCACCGATTGTGGCGCCGCTGACAGTTGTATAGCTAAAGCCGCCTTTGCCGGTATTAATTTTTGACGGGAAAGTCGGGGCCATCAGTTTGGCATTATTGATATTGACCGTTCCAGCGATGCTGCCGGTGTTAGAAGACCCAAAGAAAGCGGCATAGTTCCCGTTATTTACGATGTTTCCAGTCGCGCCAGTGACGCTGATATCCAGAGCGCTGTTGCCATATGTGCCGATTTGCCCGTCACTGCCACTGCTAACGGGCGGAGTTACGCCAGTAATACTCCCTGCGATAGCGGGACTGGCAAAGAGTGAAAGAGTAAAAGCCGCAATAATAAGTTTTTTCATAATAAATTCCTTTCGCGAAAATAAATTAAAAATGACGCTAACCTGTTGGATGAAATATTTTTAAGGTTTCGGTGGTTGTATCCTCGACCCCCTCAACAGAGTCGACGATTTGCTGACAGCTATCCCGTAATTCGGGGCTCCGCTCAGACAGCATCTCATAGAGCCCGAACTGCAGCATGGAGCGAAGAGAGAGCTGCAATGGCTCACGGTTCTGGACATTGACATCAAGATCGACCAGCGTGTCGCCAAAGAAGCGTCCGATCCCGAATCCAGCCTCGTCGGCAAAAATCTGCTTGGATATATTGACCGCCGCCAATACCTTTGATGTGCGCGCATCAGTCAGATGCAAATCCAGCCCGATAATTGCGCGGTTCTGCCGATAGCGCGGGCCGATCCCTGCAATGGTCACCTCCGCTGCGGCACCTGGGATAAAGTCCAGCGTGTTGATCGATCCGGTAATATAATAATCCATCCGGACGAACTGTTTCGTATCCCGGATCCCAAGCTGGATTTCCGAAATGATGGGCCGCGGGTCGCGCCGGTTCACGACAGTTTCCGCCTTCGCCTGCATCAGGGAGGTTTGCATCATGTCGCCTGCGCCCTGGCTGACATACTTACCCGTGCCTGCATATTCGGAGCTGAATTTTCCGGTCGCGTCTATGATTTCGCCGACTGCCCAGACGCCAGGCATTATGTTGTTTTCAGCGACACAAGCTATCAGCTGATCATAAGGCGTGATCAGTGACTGAACTGGCGGCCCTTTCGGCTGACTAATGTTTTTGTCACCGAAGCCAATGCAACCGGTCAAGAGAAGAGAGATCAATAATATGGAACTAATTCTGTGTTGCATTGGAATTTTCAACTTGGCACGGGGCGCCATCAATTGTGTTCCTGGTTTCCCCCGGAGACTCAATGTTGGTCAACCCGCCGACCGCCCCACAATTTCCGGTATTGATCTGCACGTTTTCAAGTGAGCTTTCTGAGAAAACAGTCTGGGCTCCAATGGTAACATTCGAAACATAGAGATTGTTTTGCGACCACTGGTCGTAATATCCACCATTTTGTCGTTCAATGGCTTCAGCTGTGGTCAGCTTGACCAGCTTGTCATAAGATGATTGAAAACCGGCACTGTTATTCCAGCCTTCTGCGGCGGAAATGCTGCCGTCTTTGGCCGCGACTATTGTCGGACAAATAGATAGGAATATTGTCGAAATGATGAATAAATATTTCATGGTTATTTTGTTTTATCTATGGATATTTATTTAAATGATAGTAAATAAATATTTTTCAATAATAATATGTAATTAAAATGATTAAAAATATAGATCATATTGTTTTAACTGTTTCGAATGTTGAGAGAACCAAGTATTTTTATTGTGAATTATTGGAAATGACTTATGAAGAGTTCGGGGAAGGGAGGCGCGCGCTGAAGTTTGGGACGTCGAAAATCAACCTGCATTTGGCCGGTCATGAGTTTGAGCCGAAGGCGCATCTGGCGAAACCCGGCACGGCGGATCTCTGCTTTATTATCGAGGGGGAGCTGGAGGAGATGCAGGCCCGGCTGGTTGCGGCCGGGATTGCCATTCTCGAAGGGCCGGTGGCCCGGACAGGGGCGAAGGGGTCGATCACGTCAATTTACGTGCGCGACCCCGATCTCAACCTGATAGAGCTATCCGTCTATGACGGACAGGGTTAGCTGGCGCTGATCGCCTGTTCCAGATCGGCGATGATGTCATCGACATTCTCGATCCCGATGGAAAGACGGACGACATCCGGCCCGGCACCCGCCGCGACCTGCTGTTCCTCGGTCAGCTGGCGATGGGTGGTGGAGCTTGGGTGAATGATCAGGCTCCGGGTATCGCCGATATTGGCAAGATGGGAGAACAGCTCCACCGATTCCACGACCTTCACACCTGCATCATAGCCGCCCTTGATCCCGAAGGTGAGGACGGCGCCCGCGCCGCCGTTCAGATATTTCTGGCCAAGCTCAAAATAAGGATCGCCTTTCAGACCGGCATAGGAAACCCAGCTTACCTTGTCATGCTTTTGTAAGTATTCCGCAACCTTCAAGGCATTTTCGCTGTGTCGTTCCATGCGAAGGGGCAGGGTCTCGATCCCGGTCAGGATCATGAAGGCGTTGAACGGGGAGAGGGCAGGACCGAGGTCGCGCAGGCCCAGCGCCCGGCAGGCAATGCCGAAACCAAGCTGACCAAAAGTCTCATGGAATTTGAGGCCGTGGTAAGAGTCGTTCGGCTGGCTCAGGGTCGGGAAATTGTCGGATGCGCTCCAGTCGAACTTGCCGCTATCGACGATTATGCCGCCCATGGAATTGCCGTGGCCGCAGAGGAATTTCGTCGCTGAATGAACGACGATATCGGCACCCCATTCAATCGGGCGGCAATGGTACGGCGTGGCGAGCGTATTATCGACAATAAGTGGGATGCCCGCGTCATGGGCGATCTTGGCAATCGCGTCGATATCGGTCATCACGCCGCCGGGGTTGGCGAGGCTCTCGATAAAGATGGCCTTGCATTTTGGGGTCAGGGCCTTCTTGAAATCTTCCGGGTCTTTCGGGTCTACGAAGATGGCGTTCCAGTCGAATTTCTTGAACGACTGGCCGAACTGGGTGATGGAGCCGCCATATAAACGGGTGGAGGCGAGGAATTCATCGCCCGGCTGCATTAATGTATGAAAGACGATCAACTGCGCGGCATGACCGGAGGAGACCGCAAGGCCGGTCGCGCCGCCTTCCAGAGTCGCCACCCGTTCCTCCAGCACTGCATTGGTCGGATTGGTCAGGCGGGAATAGATATTGCCGAAGGCCTGAAGGTTGAACAGTTCCGCCGCGTGATCCGCATCGTCAAACACAAAGCCGGAGGTCTGATAGATCGGGGTGACGCGGGCGCCAGTGGTCGGGTCCGGCGTCGCGCCAGCATGGATGGAGAGGGTCTCGAATTTTGGGGTGCTCATGATGTTTTTTTCCCTACTAGTTTTGATCTTTTTGATGAAATAACGTCGGACCGGCCGCCCATAAAGGCGATTTCCCCGGACAGTCGTCCGAATTCGATTTTGGGGCAGCGGTTCATGACGACTCTAAGGCCTGTGGCTTCCGCCACCTTCGCCGCTTCGTCATGGCGGACACCCAGCTGCATCCAGATGACCTTCGCGCCGATCTTGATGGCCTCGTCCACTATGGGCGGAATGGCGTCGGAGCTGCGAAAACAATCAACCATATCGATCGGATCAGGGATATCGGACAGCGACGCATAGGCCATCTCGCCTAAGAGTTCCTGTCCCGCGAGGCCCGGATTGACCGGAATACAGCGATATCCCTTGCGCTTCATATATTTCATGACGTAGTAGCTCGGTCGCGAGGGGTTACTGCTCGCGCCGACCACGGCAACAGTCTTCACCTCGTTGAGGATCCCGCCGATATAATCATCGGCGTATGCGTTGTGATCCATGGAGCCTATTTTCCCCGCCAGACAGGTGCGCGCTTCTCCTTGAAAGCGGTCATGCCTTCCTGCCCATCCTCGGAGGCGATGTTTTCCTGCATAACACCGGACGTGAATTTGTAGGCTTCCTCAAGGGGCATATTAAGCTGCTTGTAAAAGGCCGATTTGCCGAGTTTCAGGACCAGCGGCGATTTCGATGCGATATTCTTCGCCATTGCCTGTAGATGATCGTCCAGTTCGCCTTCGGGCAGGGCGGCATTGATCAGGCCAATTTCCATCGCGCGCCCGGCGTCAATAAAGTCACCACTGACCAGCATTTCCATCGCCTGTTTTGGCGCGACATTGCGGCTGAGGGCGACCATGGGGGTGGAGCAGAACAGCCCGAAATTAACGCCCGAGGTGGCGAATTTCGAATTTGCCGACGCGTAAGCCAAATCGCAGGACGCAACAAGCTGCGTTCCCGCCGCCGTCACCGCGCCATCGATGCGGGCGATCACCGGCTGCGGCAGGGTGACGACACCCTGCATCATGGTACAGCATTGTTTTAAGAGATCGCCAACCGTCTCATCCTCATGCGCAGAGATGACTTCCTTGAGATTATGCCCGGAACTGAAAACCGGACCCGTCGCCTCGATGATCACGACATGAATGTCTGTTGATGCCGCAATCTCATCCAGCAACTCCTGCATCCGCCCCATCATCTTGCGCGAGAGGGAGTTGCGGCTTGTCGGATCGTTGAGCGTTATTGTGGCGATGTGATCAGCCACGTTGAACCGGATGATGTCCTCGTTGTCCTTGTTCGTTATTTCTCTGCTAGACATTCGGGTATTCCTCGTAAATTCGTCTTTTGACAGATACCATAATCCTTTCTGGCGGCGGATCAATGCTATAGCGGTAATTTTCTGCTCGTTGCGCGAAGGGCTTGCCGCGGCGGGGGAGGGCGATTATCTTGCCCGCATCACAAAGAGGAGAAACCGCCCATGCCCATGATGACCGCCAAGGACCTTGAAGCCTTCAATCGGGAGCATTTCCCCCAGGTCGATCATCTCGGACTGAAGGTGGATCATGTGGACGATCACTCCATTACCGTCACCATGAAAACCGGGGAGCGGCATTTGCGTCCCGGTGGGACGGTTTCGGGGCCGACGATGATGGAACTGGCCGATGCCGCGATGTATCTTCTTCTGCTCGCACAGATAGGCCCTGTCGCGCTTGCGGTGACGACCAGCCTTAATATCAATTTCCTGCGCAAACCGGAGCCGGGGGAGCTAATCGCGAAGGGGCGTCTTCTAAAACTCGGGAAAACCCTCGCCACCGGGGAATTCAGCCTTTTTGCCGGTGATCCGGATGAACCGGTTGCCCATGTCACTGCGACCTATGCGATCCCGCCGAAAAGGTGATATCTTTTCGGTTCTGCATATATCCGGCTGATTTTGCGGTATTATAATACCACAAACGTAAATTAATGAAAATAAACCGCTATTTCGGTTGACTTGGATTTGAAGTGAGATTATACCCGCCACCAGATCGGGGAGCCAATTGCTCCCTTTATTTTGTTGTGGCACGCTTTACGCGAAGGCTTGAGTTAAATGAAAACCTATTCTGCGAAACCATCCGAGGTGGAGAAGAAATGGCTGCTGATCGATGCTGAAGGGCTCGTTCTCGGTCGTCTTGCCTCGATTATTGCGACCCGCCTGCGCGGCAAGCATAAACCCATGTTCACACCCCATATCGATTGCGGCGACAACGTCATTGTCATCAATGCGGAAAAAGTCGCCCTGACCGGCAAGAAGCTGACCGACAAGGTGTTCTACTGGCACACCGGACATCCGGGCGGCATCAAGAGCCGGACGGCGGAAAAAACGCTCTCCAGCGCGCATCCGGAACGGCTGATCCTGAAGGCAGTTGAGCGGATGATCCCGCGCGGCGCCCTTGGTCGCGAACAGTTCAGCAACCTGCGCGTCTATGCGGGTTCCGAACATCCGCATGCGGCGCAGAACCCCGAAGTGGTCGATGTTGCGTCGATGAATGCTAAGAACGTAAGGAGCGCCTGAGTATGGCCGATGAAGCAAACTCCCTTGAGGATCTGAAAGACCTGACCGAAGGCGCCGCCAAGGATGCCCCGGCTGCTGAAGAAGGCGCTGAATTAATTGAGGCCGCCGAGGTTATAGAAGTTGTCCATGTCGATCCAGTGATTGACAGCCTCGGTCGTTCCTACGCGACCGGTAAGCGGAAAAACGCCATTGCCCGCGTCTGGATCAAGCCCGGTTCGGGCAAGTTCACCGTCAATGGCCGTGATCAGGAAGTCTATTTTGCGCGCCCTGTGCTCCGCATGATCCTGCTGCAGCCGTTCGAAGTGACCGACCGCGTTGACCAGTTCGATGTGATCTGCACAGTAAAGGGCGGGGGACTCTCCGGCCAGGCCGGTGCGGTACGCCACGGTATCTCGAAAGCGTTGACCTATTACGAACCGGCCCTGCGCCCGGCGTTGAAGGCCGAAGGCTTCCTCACCCGCGACAGCCGCGTTGTGGAACGGAAAAAATACGGCCGCGCGAAAGCCCGCCGGAGCTTCCAGTTCTCAAAGCGTTAATCGCGAGAGCATACGACAAAGAAAAGGGCTCGCTTCGGCAGGCCCTTTTTTGTTGTGGTTCATCATTTAATAGTTGAAAAATTTGATATTTATTTAGATTATTGGTGTATGACGAATAAGTGTTATAGAAGGGGTCTTTGTTGTAATCGCTTGATTAACTCTTTTTCGGAATATCTTTTGTCAGATATAGGTAGGTATTAGATGGTAAGTTTTGCGTTAAAATTTGAGGGGCGCAACGCAGATGAGCATACATTAGATTTGTACGATGCCGCCCAAGCAATGCTAGGTTTTCAACGCTCGCTAGCAATTACCACGCATTTAGTTTTGAATGGTCAAGTAATTACCCAAGCCCCATCTCTTAAAAACGCAGAGATTCTTACTTTTCCCGCTGAAGAGGGAAGCTGGAAGATCGTAGCTACCATTGTTGGTGGTTTGTTTGCGCTCGGCACGGTTCCGAAAGACACACCTATCGGACATTTGATGCATTCGGCGTATGATTATGTTGTTTCCGAGTCATTAGGTTTTCATGTTGATTACAATAGTACTTTGGGTGAGCAGTATGATCGATTGAAGAAAGATGAGCAGAGTGCTTTGCCAATACTAGAACAGAGCAGGTTTGATTCTGTGATAGAGAAATGTGAGGCCGCAATAAAAGAGATGCACAGGCCGATAATTTATTCTGAAACAGCGACGGATGGGAAAATTTCATTTCAGAGTGGCCCGAATATTGAGCCTTTGCGATCACAATTTAGTAGGGATACATTTGAATATCTGCGCTATACTGTTAAAGATAAAAACCCTGTAAATGTCGAAGGCCGTGTATCTAGTTACAATATAAATACCTATAAAGGCAGGATATACGTAAAGGAAGAAGGAAGGCCGATACCCTTCATCTTAAAGGAAGGTGCTCTATTCCCTTCGAACATAAATAAAATTACTCAAAGCCTTAGTTTAAATGCCGCAGACAGATTTGAACGAAATGGCTTTATAGTTTGCGAGGCTCACAGGATTGAGAGTCGTACCGGAAGACTAAAAAGCTATGAAATAATTAATGTAGCTTTGCCAATACCGGAATAGTGTTTCTTTAAAATAAGAAATTTTTTGGTTCATCCTCCAAGTTAAATTTGACGTTCTCCCAAAATGCCGCATTTCATTGCGAAGCTTTCTCCCGTAAACTCTGCGCATGGAAAGTCGTGAGTTTATCAAATCCCTGACCCGGGGGCAGCGGGAGATGTTGACGCGCCGGTCGGACGCGCGGGGCCTCCTGCATCTGGCCGGGCATGTGGGGTTGATCCTGCTGATTGGCGCGTTGATCGCGATGCAGGGGCCGGGCTGGCCCTTGTTGATGCTGCCACAGGGGATTTTGATTGTCTTTCTGTTCCCCGCGCTCCATGAAACCTCCCACCGCACGGCATTTAAAAGCCTCTGGCTCAACAAGCTGGTGAGTTCGATGTGCGGCGTTGTGACGGTTCTGCCCGCGGAATGGTTCCGCTATTTTCATATTGAGCATCACCGCTTCACGCAGGACCCGACGCGCGACCCGGAGCTGCACGCGCCGAAAATCACGACGCTGCCGCAATATCTCTGGCATGTGTCCGGCCTCCCGATCTGGGTGTCGCATGTAAAGACCATCCTCAAGAACGCGACGGGCCGGATTGAGGATCCCTTCGTGCCGGAGCATGGCCGGGTGGCGATCCAGCGGGAGGCGCAAGGAATGCTCCTGATCTATGCGGTGCTGTTTATCGGGTCGGTCGCGGCGGGCTCCGCGATTTTGCTTTATGTCTGGATCATTCCGGCGGTTCTGGGCCAGCCATTTTTGCGGCTCTTCCTGCTCGCGGAGCATGGGCTCTGCCCGGAGGCGGGAACAAATATTTTTGAGAATACCCGCACGACGCTCACCAATCCTGTCATCCGCAAGCTTGCCTGGAACATGCCCTTTCATGCGGAGCATCATGCCTTTCCGGCGGTGCCGTTTCACGCCCTCGAAAATATGCATATGCTGACGCGGCCGCATTTGAAGGTGACCGAGACGGGCTATCTCGCCTTTCACCGCAAATATATAAAGCGCCTCACTCGCTGACCACACGCGGGACGGCGGCGCGATCCTGTTTCCTGATTTATTGATCTGGATCATTCCCGCCCTTGCCGGTATTGTGGTAGCTGAAACCCGGATGAACGCCAAAGCAGATGAATAAAAAGCGGTGGTCATTGTCGGGGAGATATTTCCGCAGAAGACGGGCAGGACGACAAGAGCAGGCCTTCATGTCACGCTTGATAAAAAGAACGGGAGACGAAAATTGACAAAACTCGACGAATATTATGATTGGGACTCAATCCTCGACGGTCTGAATAGATACCTTCGCATCCGCGCGACGCCGATCGGCATGAAGCTGTTCGAAACGAAAGAGGAGATGGAGGCGGTGGAAAAAATTCGCCGTCCTGATTCAATCCATACGGCGGACCAGATCGTCGGGCAGGCCGCTCGCCTTGGATGGACCGTTGGGGTAACGGCCGACGACTTTGTCGGCGCGCAATGCGGCGCGGTGATGGGGCTGCATCCGCAGGATGAGGAATGGCAAAAGGGCGAACGCTACGCCGGTGTCTGGTATGAAACGCCGGAGGATGCGCGCAATCATCAATCGGCCATGACTGTTGTGCCGTCGGGCCAGTTCACGGCGATGGCTGTCTCTCCGCTGAGTTCAAAACGGCTTAATCCGCCGGATATCTGTCTGATTTACGCGACGCCGGCGCAGATGATCATCTTCATCAATGGCCTACAATGGGCGGGCTATAAGAAGCTTGATTTCTCGGTCGTGGGGGAATCCTCCTGCGCTGATAGTTGGGGCCGGGCGCTGTCCACCGGGGAGCCGAGCCTGTCGCTGCCCTGCTTTGCCGAGCGGCGCTATGGCGGCGTGCTGGAAGATGAACTCCTAATGGCCATTCCGCCCGCCTATCTGCCCAAGGTGATCGCGGGGCTGGCGGCGCTCTCGAAGAACGGCTTGCGCTATCCGATCGCGCAATATGGCATCCAGAATGATGTTCGTGCGGGCATGGGCGTAAGCTATAGCAGTAAATCTAAATAATGACGGCAAATAAACGGGTTATACTTTTACTTGCTATTAGTGCTTTTTAAAGAACGCTGTGCGTGAAAAATGCGTATTGGCATGCGCTAAATAAATGAGTATATTTCCCGCCGCCGATGATAAAGGTATATACTATAAAGTGGTTCGTTCTGTCGGAACCGGGCTCAATTAATAATCGGGGATACGGGGAACCAAGAAAGTATGGCCTATGAAAAGTTCGATAATATTGACTGGGTGACGCCGGACGTAAAAGAGTTTGCATATTATTGGCGCAGCCTCGACCGCGATCGCGTTATTCCGAGGCGGCAAAGTTTCGATCCGGGTCGGATTTCACCTTTACTGCACGGTATTGCGATCTATGAGGTCAGGTCACGGGACGAGATTCTCTACCGCCTGGCGGGGACCAAACTGGTCGACCGGATCGGCATGGAAGTGACGGGAAAGAATTTTCTGGATTTCTTCGAAGGTGAGCGGCGCGCAAAGGCGGCGGACGCGATGTATGAATGCGTCTCCAGACCCTGCGGGATGTTTTCCAGACTAACCGGCGTCTCTTATAAGGGGCGGGTGGAAACAAGCGTGGCCGCTGGGTTTCCCCTGCTAGATCAGGACGATACTTGTAATCGCCTGGTGTTTTATTCCTCTGGATTTGATGAAGATAGCTTCCGAGTGCCGGAAGAAGATCGTATTAAGTCCCTCGAGGCTGAGCAAACCATTTTCATTCAGCTCGACAATTAGAACGCGTCGATATTTTTCTGTAATTCTTCAAAAAAACGGGCCGCATGCAGGCCGTCCATGATGGCGTGATGCGCCTGTAGATTGACGGAAACCCGCGCGCGGCCCTCTTCTTCGACAATTTTCCCCCAGGCAATGCGGGGGATACAGTCATCCTTATCCTGAAGCGGATGGGTCATGGATGTAAAATCGAGCCAGGGGAGACAGCTTAGGTAAATCCACTGATCCTCTCCCTCGGTCTCGCTATCAAGCGTGGCCTGTTTTGATGCCGTCTCAATCGCTGCGCGGCAAGTGGCGTCGAATGTAAGCCAGTCCTCATGATAGCCCGCGTGACAAAAAGCGAAGCGTTCGCCCTCTATCGGCACCGTGAAGGACGGATGGATGATGTCATGCATGACCACTGTCTGGCCGCGAAATCGAGTGCGAAACTCCGGAATCGCGTTGGCGGCCTGCATGACGCAGAACAGCATCGCATTAAAGAGGGAGAGTTTCCTATCCCGTGCGGCACCAAGCAGGCGGGTGACGGTGAGGGAGGCGGTGAGGCTGAAATGTGGTAACTCACTCGCACGGTACATCTCGTAATGAGTCCGCCGATCCCACGACGCGAGGTCGATCTCCGTCTCGCTCATATTTATTCCTCATCCTCGTCATCCGGCCCGGGCAACATTTTAGGCGTGACGAAATGGGCCAGCTTGCCGCGTTCGCCAAGATTGCGCCAGTCATCAATATCAAATTTTATCTGCGTGAGCGCGGCAGAGGGGTATTTCCGCTCGATCCGGTCATAGCCATTATCGGGTGTCCGCTCCGCAAGATCGAGGGCCATCTGCTGCATTGTCGGGTTATGGCCAATGATCATGACATGCACCTCCTCAATAGCCGAGCTTTTGAGATAGGCGATCAGACCGGAACCTGTACCGGCAGAATAGATGGACTTCTCAATTTTCACCTCGGTTCCATCGGGCAGGAATGGGTCGATCTGGGCGAGAGTCTCACGGGTGCGCCGGGAAGGGGAGCAGAGGATGAGATCGGGAAAAATTTTGTTCTTTTCGATGTAAGTGCCAATTTTCAGCGCCCCGCGACGGCCGCGGGAAGAGAGGGGGCGGTCAATATCGGCTTTGGCCCGGTCGGACCAACTTGATTTGGCATGGCGAAGCAAGGTCAGTTTACGCATGAATCTGTCTTTCCCATTTCCCTGAAGATCCGCGATGTATCAGTCTCGCATGGACATAGTATGACAAGAAAGTGGGTCTAGGGGCCTTATTTTTCAACACCAAGTCTCCGGTGCCAGTCGGCGATGGATTCGTCCGGATATTTCTCGAAAACCTTGTCATTCGGTCCGGGCTCCAGCGGCACCCATGCCTTCTTCGATCCGACCATGAGATAGGTCCGCTCTGGTGCGGCGGGAAGCTCGCTATCGATGGCGGAGGCAAAGGGGTGAAGCAGTTCGGGCCAGCGTGGATCATAGACCCAAAGCGCGCTCCCGCAGGATTTACAGAAATGTCGCCGGGCAGGGCTTAATCCGTCTTCGCCTTCAAGTTTCGCTTGATAAACGGAAATATTCTCTTCGCCTTCGACTTTCAGGCTGTTGGCGTCCCCCCCAAGATTAATCGCGAAGCCGCCACCGCCCTGCGTCTTGCGACAGATCGAACAGAAGCAGTAATTATAGGGGTAGGGATGGGTGGAGTTGAGTGAGAAAGTCACCGCGCCGCAATGACAGGACCCATCTAGTTTCATATGCTCTTCCTCTGCAAAATTTCTGGTCGGTTACGCTTAACCGTTTTTCAGTTCTTCCGGATAGGTATCATATTGGGGCACGCCGTCGGTAATTTCGTAATAATCCTTCTTGTCGGCGACATAAATATGATGGCTGGTTTTAAGGCCGGTTTCCCCATCGAGGCTGCCGGCGAGAATGCTTTGATGGCTTTCGTCCTTCAGCCGCCAAAAGAGGGTGCTGCCGCATTCCGCGCAGAAGCCTCGCTCGCCCCAGTCAGATGAGCTGTACCATTTAAGGCCGTCATCCTTGACCAGATGGAAATTTTCCTTTGGCGTAGCAGTGGCCGCGAAATAATGGCCGCTGGTCTTTTGGCACTGACCGCAATGGCAGGAAATAATATCGCGCAAAGGCCCGTCGATTTCATACCGAACGGCGCCGCAAAGGCATCCACCCGTTTTAATGGCTTTATTCTCCATATTTGAGCCTTTCCTCGATTCATCTGAATTATGCCGCGAAAGAATAGCCCGGCTTATGTGTTGCGTCAGCCTTTAAAAAGGCTCGTCGGAGTGGTTGGATGAAATACCCGTAAAATTCGCGGCAAACGGCGCTTTGCCTGGATTCTGCCTAGAAAATATGCGCTTTGCCTAACTCTGTTGCATTGTTCCATATGGAGAGTCACAAAAATTTGATTTTACTGAAATCTTTCTTGCAAAAACTCTCATTATCAATTACGCGAGTCGTCGGGAGTCCTTGTTTTTCGGTTAATTTGCTGCTGGCGACATTGCTTCCAAGGTTGATCTGTCGCTGCTATTTGGGCACTTCGACAGCGCTATCGACCTGATATATAGAATGAGTGTCCAGGAGACTAAACATGGCAAAAGGTACAGTAAAGTGGTTTAACCCAACCAAGGGATATGGTTTCATTGCTCCAGAGGATGGCGGGTCAGACGCTTTCGTGCATATTTCGGCTGTTGAACGAGCCGGTTTGACGACCCTTCAGGAAAACGCAAAAGTTCAGTTTGAGCTTGTTGAAGGGCGTAACGGCAAAGCATCCGCTGAAGAACTCGTGCTGCTGGACTGAGATAAAGGTTCCGATACGATAGAGAAAAGGCGGCGTTTGCCGCCTTTTTTTGTGGCTAAAAAACAAAGGTTTCGATGAGAAACCGTTGCAAATAACGGATTTTCATGCAAAAAACGCCGCTGATACGCGCCACTGCTGGCGACAAGGTTTAAGCGAATGAACTATCCGATTAAAAACGCGGACGATATCGATATTGAAACGCTCGGCATCCCTCTCGATGCAGAGGGCGCTTTTGCGATTAAGGTGAAGGACCATGTCCAGCGTCTGACCGGTGAGGAACTCGTGGCGGAAATGCGCGACCAACTCGATGTTCGGAGTTCAGTGCGTGGCGCTCTCCTGAGAAAAGCGAATAAGGATATTCTCGCAGGCCTGAAAAAAGGCCGGCTCCGATTAGGCGAGGAAGCCCAAGAGGCTTTTGATCTGAATATTTTGATCTGGTTTGCGGATAAGGCCCTGAAGGGCGAGCACCAGAGCTATTTGACAAAATAACGCTTTTAGGAGTCCGGCGCGATCCCGCCCGGAATAAGAACATGACGAACACAACACATAAAATCAACGCCGGTATTCTCGGCGCCAGCGGCTATACGGGGGCAGAGGCCATGCGGCTCCTTCTTCGGCATCCGAATGTCGAGATCAAACTCTTGACCGCTGACCGTAAGGCGGGCCAGCCGGTAGAGGACGTCTATCCCCATCTCGGTGGCTATGGTCTGCCCGATATGATCGCAGTGGAGGAGGCTGACTGGAACGATGTCGACGTCGTTTTCTGTGGGCTGCCGCATGGCACAACGCAGGAAATTATCGCCACCCTGCCCGCAAACGTGAAGGTGGTCGATCTTTCCGCCGACTTCCGGATTGAGGACCCCGATACCTACGCCGAATGGTACGGCCATGAGCATCGGGCGCTGGACCTGCAGAAAAAAGCGGCTTACGGCCTGACGGAACTGAACCGGGAAAAGATCAGTTCTTCCCGGCTGGTTGCCTGTCCGGGCTGTTACCCGACGGCGGTGCTTCTCGCGTTGGTCCCACTGGCTGCGGCAGGCTTGGTCGATACAGATGATCTGGTGATCGATGCGAAATCGGGCGTGACCGGTGCGGGCCGGGGGTTGAAGCAGAACACCCTGTTCAGCGAAGCAGGGGAGGGTCTTAGCCCCTATAGTATTTCGAAACATCGGCACGCGCCGGAGATCGAACAGGAAATCGCCAAGGCCATCGGCCGGGCGCCCGCCGACATGCGGGTCAATTTTGTACCGCATCTTGTCCCCATGAGCCGGGGCGAGTTGATCACCGCCCATGTGCGGCTGAGTGAGGGCAAGACGGTCGATGACCTCCGGGACGAATTTGCAAAAGCCTACAAGGATGAGCCTTTTGTCCGGCTGCTGAAAGAGGGCGCAATCCCGCAGACTCAAATGGTCCGGGGCTCTAACAACTGTGTGATCAATGTGTTCGAGGACCGGATTCCCGGCCGGGCCACTGTGATCGCGGCGATCGATAATCTGGTTAAGGGATCGAGCGGGCAGGCGGTTCAGAATATGAACCTGATGTTCGGATTTGAAGAAACCCTCGGTCTGGAGCAGGCGCCCCTGTTCCCTTAAATACAACAAGAAGAAGAGATACAAACCATGCTCAGAAATATTATTCCCTTCAAGGGGACCTCTCCTACCATTGCCAAGGACGCCTTTATCGCGCCCTCCGCCTTTGTCATTGGGGATACGGTGATCGGGGAGGGATCCAGCATTTGGTTTAATTGCGTGGTGCGCGGTGATGTCCATTCAATCCGTATCGGCAAGCGCACCAATATCCAGGATGGCACGGTGATCCATGTTTCGGGCGGCACTCATTCGACGACAATCGGTGATGATGTGCTGGTCGGCCATAACTGCCTGATCCATGGTTGCACGCTGGAAAACGGCAGCTTCGTCGGGATGGGCGCGATTGTACTGGATGGCGCCGTGGTGGAGACAGGCGCGATGGTCGCGGCTGGCGCGCTGGTCACACCGGGCAAGCGCGTGCCCAGCGGTGAACTTTGGGGCGGCTCGCCTGCGAAATGCCTGCGGAAGCTGACTGATGAGCAAAAAGCGGACCTCACGAGCGGGGCGCACCATTACGCGGAACTGGCGCAAGTCTATCGCGCGGAGCAGGGTTAGAGACGGGTGGTCGAGGTCATGGGGTTTTCGCGAAAACTTTCCTTATTTCCGACGCTGATTGGCGCTCTGGTTCTTCTCTTTTCCTTACACGGCATGGCACGTGCGGGTACGGACATAGCCTGCCATCCCGCGCTCGAGCCGGACAAGGCGCAGTACGTTCTCGGCTATGGTAGCCTGATGGAGACTGCATCCCGGCTTCGGGCTTGGCCAAATGCGAACACAAGTGTGCCGGTGCGGGTTGAGGGATATGCTCATGGCTGGAAAGCACGCGGCCTTGACATTGGTTTCAGCACGACTTTTCTTGGTGTGACTCCGTCGGCGGGGGCAGAGATGATGGCCGCGCTGTTCAGGGTGGAAGATCTCAATGACTTCAAGACAGGCGATGCGCGTGAATCCATCTATTGTCGGGTGCCTGTTCCCTCGGAACGGATACATCCGCTCGATAATTCCGCTGCGCCTAAGGACGGCACCATATGGATTTATGTGCTCGAGGCGGAGCATATACGGCCGCCAGACGAGAAATTTCCCATAATTCAGTCCTATGTCGATATTTTCCTGAGCGGTTGTATTGAGTTGTCCAATCAATCTGCTGCGGAGGATGACGATTTTCTGACGCAATGTATCGACATGACCAGTGGCTGGTCGAGTTACTGGGTGAATGATCGTATTTATCCACGTCGTCCTTTTTACCAACCGAACGCAGGCCGTATCGACCGGTTATTGAAGAAAATGCTGCCCGAACAGTTTTCGGCGATTCGGATCGAGTAACCCTCGTGCGCCGGGTGGTTCCTCCGCGCAATATTCACTCCATCGTGATGAGAGTTGAGATTATTTCTCGCTGACACCGACATATGCTCCTCCCAAAGCATTCAAAAAACCAGGAGAAAGTATATGTCCGCACTAAATTCGAAACTTCTGTCATCCACCTTCGTGGCAGCCCTGATCGGTGTGGGCGGCGTTGTCGCTGTCGCTACGGTGGCGGTGCCGATCACCGCCATAACCGTCAAGCCAGCGGCTGCAGCCTGTAATCCGTGCGCCGCGAAGAAGCCCGCTAACGCCTGCAACCCGTGCAATCCATGCGCGGCCAAGAAAAACCCCTGCGCTGCGAGCAATCCTTGCGCGGCAAAAAAGGCGTGTAACCCCTGTAATCCTTGCGCGGCGGCCAAGGCAACTGCCTCCGGCTGTGTTGTGCCCTCGGTTCAAAAAGCGGCGGCCTGTAATCCTTGTGCGGCGAAGAAGCCTGCCAATGCCTGCAACCCTTGTAATCCATGCGCTGCGAAAAAGGCCTGTAACCCTTGTAATCCTTGCGCCGCAAAGAAAAATCCATGTGCGGCGAGTAATCCCTGCAATCCCTGTAACCCGTGCAATCCTTGCAGTGCCGGAGGCGTTGCGGAAGTTGAACTGGAGCCCGCCGAAGCCACCGCCGCCTATGAGTGCCTGAACGCAGATATGAAGGCGGCCTATGCCGGATCTGGCGTGCCCGAGGCCGCGCATTATCTTGACTGGAAAGCCTTTTCAAGTGCGCCTTACGCTTCCGCCACCCATGGCGGGCGGCATGTCATGAACTACGCCAATGACGTGGCCAAGGAAGCCTATGGCAAATATGAGGAGGTCGGCAAGATGCCGGTCGGTTCGATCCTAGCGAAAGACAGCTTCGTTGTTCAAACTGACGGGCATGCCGCTGTCGGGCCGCTCTTCCTGATGGAGAAAATGGCGGCTGGCTTTAACGAGGCGAGCGGAGACTGGAAATATTCCATGATCCTGCCGAACGGCGCCGTCGCCGGGGTCACCAACGGCAAGGGCTCAGAGAATATGGTCTTCTGTTACGAATGCCACATGGTCATGGAGGATACGGACAGCCTGTTCTTCCTCCCAGAAGAGCTTCGCGTAAAATAATTTCTCCTGAGGAGCAGCGGCGGTTGGCTATTCGCCGCCGCCGCCGTCTCCCGTGTAAGGCTTGGCCTTGACCTTCACATAGCTTCCGGGCGCATCCTCGATCGGTTTTAGTTTGCCTTTCGCCGGATCGCGCGCCGGGACCTTGGGGCCAGATTTCTTGGATAGCCATTTGTCCCAATAGGGCCACCAGGAGCCGGGATGCTCTTTCGCATCGGCAAACCATTCCTCGGCCGTCTCGTATTTCTTTTTCTTCTTCGTGTTGGTCCAGTACTGATATTTATTTGCGTCCGGATGGTTGATCACCCCGGCGATATGGCCTGAACCCGCCAGCATCAATTCCGTCGGGCCGCTGAACAGCTGGGTATTCTTGAAGACCGACTTGAACGGTGCGATATGGTCTTCCTTACTCGCCTGGATAAAGATTGGCGTTTTCACCTTCGAAAGATCAATGGGCTGCCCACCGAAAGTGAGTGCGCCCGGCTGCCGAAGGAGGTTTTTCTGATACATATTACGCAAATAGAAGCTGTGCATCAGATGCGGCATGTTTGTCGCATCGGTATTCCAGTAGAGCAGGTCGAACGGAAAGGGTGACTTGCCCATCATGTAGTTATTAATCACGAAGGACCAGATCAGGTCGTTGGAACGGAGAAGGTTGAAGGTGTTCGCCATTTCCTTGCCTTCAAGATAACCTCCCTTCATCTTGCTTTCGACCAGCTGTATATGATCCTCGTCGGTGAAGACAAGGAGGTCGCCCGCGTCCTCAAAATCGAGTTGGGCGGCGAAGAAGGTGGTGGCCTTGATCCGGTCTTCCTCTCCAATCGCGGCGAGATAGGCCAGCGTCGTCGCCATCAGGGTGCCGCCGATGCAATAGCCGATGGTAGTGACTTCCCTTTCCCCGGTGGAGGTTTCGATCGCGTCGAGCGCGGCAAGAATACCTTCCGCCATATAGCTTTCGAACGTCTTCTCCACATGCCGCTCGTCGGGGTTGACCCAGGAGATCACAAAAACGGTGTAGCCCTGCTCGGTGCACCATTTGATGAAGGAATTTTCCGATTTCAGGTCGAGAATATAAAACTTGTTGATCCAGGGCGGGGTGATCAGCAGCGGGCGCTTATACACCTCTTTCGTTGCCGGCGCATACTGAATGAGCTGCATCAGGTCATTTTCATAAATCACCTTGCCGGGCGTCACCGCGATATTGCGTCCGACCTCGAACGCATCTTCATCCGTCATCTTCGGGATAAGTTGCCCTTTGGTCCGCTTGAGATCATCGAGCATATTTTCAAGGCCATGAACGAGGTTTTCGCCCTTGCTCTCTATGGTCTTTTTCAGGACGTCCGGGTTGGACCAGAAGAAATTCGACGGCGACATGGCGTCGGTATAGAGCTTGGTGTAGAAATCTGCTTTTGTCTTGGTTTGCTTGTCCAACCCCTCAACTTCGGAGACGGTCTCCTGAATCCAGTTGGCGGTCATCAGGTAGGATTGCTTGATATAGTCGAAGATCTGGTTCTCGCTCCATTCGTCGGACTTGAAGCGCTTGTCGCCCGCTTGCGGCGTCACCAGCGGCGGCGTTTCCTCTCCGCTCGCGCGCATCGCAGCGTTCTGCCAGAGGTTCATGTAATTCTTCCAGAGCGCGGCCTGTGCCTCGACGATTTTGGCCGGGTCCGCCATCATCTTATTCATCAGTTCCATAAAGGTCTTGCTGACGGTCGCCGGGTCCGGATCGATATGGGTCGGCTGCTGACTGTTCAGGAACTCGGTAACAACCTCCTGACTCTGTGCGGCAATCTTGGCGAAATTCTCAGCGAACTCCTTGGAAGCTTCAAGGGCTTCCTGGCTGCTTTCAAGCGGCTCTTTACTTGTCATATCGACTCATTCTCCCAGAGTTGTTGTCTTCTATGCAAACCAACATATTTCAGGCTACATGAAATTTCCTCGCTGCCTTGAAGTCGTCAGAAAACATTGCGAATTTTCCCCTCATATGTTTTATGATAACCTTGTTTTTTTAAGAGTATATCAAAAAACTTGCCAATCTCAATGCGGCCCTCCGCCGCAGCAGGAACTGGCAGGACGGACGCATCGATGACCATGACGCCAAACACTTTCGAAAATCGCTTTTTATGTGCCTCGCGCCTTCTGCTGGGGGGTGCCCTTCTGCTCGCTGTGTTGGCGGGCACTGCCTGCTCTACGGATAATACGGAAGAACAGGACGCGGCGGAATACCCGAATGTGAACAAGGTGCCGGAACAACCGGAAACCGTTGCGACATTGACGGAGGCAGAGGAAATCGAGGAAGGCTTGCGCGCCGACCGCGAGAATGCCCGCTATACCGATGAGACCCTGCGTGCCGATACTTCTTTGCAGCCGCCACTGGCCGCACCGCCGAAACCGGTGGTCGAGGAGGTCAAGACCGAGACTGTTACAGAAGTAACGGAAACAGTGACAGCCGATGGTTCCGAGACGGTGAAAGAGACCGTCACGGAAGTTGTTGAAGAAAAGACGGTCGAGGCGGCGCCCGTCGTTGCTGCCGTGGCGCAAGAGGAAGTGACAGAAACCCCGTTGCCCGCGCCCTCAGTCGTTGATTCCGCACCGGAGACACCGGCGCCTGAACCCGCACCTATGCGTGAGCAAATTATCAGCGGAGAGACAGCACCCAAACCCGCTATTGAAAGCGTGTTTGAGCAGCAGCTCGCAGCGTCCGGTGTCACACGTCTGCCAACCACGATGAGTTCCGATAGTTCTACTGCTACGTCAGCCTCATCTGTTGCGCCTGCCGTATCTTCGTCTTCAACTATCTCAGCCTCTTCCAGCGGATCGGTGACCCTGACCCCGCCGCTCAATGATGGCGGGCGCACCATTCCAAACTATGCGGCATCCGATGGCACGACGCCGATCGAGACGATTTATTTCGCGCAAGGCTCCCACCGGATCAACGGGTCGGACAAGGATAAACTCGACCGTATTGCACGCACACAGATGGCCGCGGGCGGCACGCTCAAAATTGTCGGTCATGCCTCCAGCCGGACGCGGCAGATGGCGGAAGAAAAGCATATGATCGTCAACCTGAATGTCTCGCAAGCGCGAGCATCGGCGATTGCGGAATATTTCATCAAGGCGGGGGTAGAACCCTCCAATCTGCTGGTTGAATCCGTCAGCGATACGGAACCCCGGATCGCCGAGCCGATGCCGAGTGCGGAAGCCGTGAACCGCCGCGCAGAAATCTTTCTTCTAAATTAACTAAAAGTCGTTTAAATACCCGCATAGAATTTAACTCAGGAACCCGGATCGCCGTCCACGCGCGCCGGGAACCGCATTATTACAACTAACTGGAAGAGGCCGATGGACCCGGATTTTCACCGCATAAAACGCTTGCCACCCTATGTCTTCGAAGAAGTCAATCGGATGAAAGCAGCAGCGCGAGCGGCCGGAGAGGATATCATCGATCTTGGCATGGGTAATCCGGACAGCCCGACGCCGCAGCATATTGTTGATAAATTGGTGGAAACGGTCCGCGATGGCCGCACCCATCGGTATTCGACAAGCCGGGGCATCCCGGGCCTGCGCCGCGCCAACGCCGCCTATTATGCGCGCCGCTTCGATGTCGAGATTGACCCGGAGACGGAAACCATTGCAACACTGGGATCGAAGGAGGGGCTTGCTAACCTTGCCATGGCGATTACGACGCCGGGCGATGTGATCCTCTCGCCGAACCCGAGTTACCCGATCCACCCTTACGGCTTTATTATTGCGGGCGCTGTTGTTCGGCATTTTGAAGTCGGGCCGGGGATTGATTTCTTTGCGGGGCTGGAACGCGCCGTGCGCCATTGTATTCCGACGCCGACTTGCCTGATCCTGAATTTTCCGTCAAACCCGACGGCAATGACGGTCGATCTTGATTTCTATAAGGAAGTTGTGAAATTCGCCAAGGATCACGAGATGTATATTCTCTCGGACCTGGCCTATGCGGAGATTTACTTCGGCGATGTGAAGCCGCCCTCGATCCTGCAGGTCGAAGGTGCGCGCGATATCGCGGTCGAGTTTACGTCTCTGTCTAAAACCTATTCCATGCCCGGTTGGCGCATGGGCTTCGCAACGGGCAACAAGCGTTTGATCGGCGCGCTGGCGCGGATCAAGTCCTATCTCGATTACGGCGCCTTTACACCCATTCAGGTGGCGGCGACGGCGGCGCTCAACGGCCCGCAGGACTGCGTCGAGGAATTCCGCCAGCTTTATAAACATCGGCGTGATGTGCTGATCTCCGGCTTTGCTGCGGCTGGCTGGGACGTGCCCTCACCGGATGCGACCATGTTCGCCTGGGCACCAATACCGGAACCCTTCAGGCATCTTGGCAGTCTTGAGTTTTCGAAGCTATTGTTGCAGGAAGCGCAGGTCGCTGTTGCCCCGGGACTTGGTTTTGGAGAGCATGGGGACAGCTTTGTCCGTGTCGCCATGGTTGAGAATGAACAGCGGATCCGGCAGGCAAGCCGCAATATCAAGAAATTCATGTCCAATGCAGATGCGCATCTTGGACGGAAAGAGGCTTCCTGAAAGTGAGTACCAACGTGAAAATAGGGATTGCCGGGCTGGGCACTGTCGGCGCGGGCGTATTAAAGATTATCCGGGAACATGGCGATCTGCTGGAGGCGCGCTCAGGCGCGCATCTGACTGTCACGGCCGTTTCCGGGCGCGATAAAACCAAAGACCGGGGCGTCTCCCTCGATGGGCTGACCTGGTATGATGATGCGCGGGCGCTCGCCGATGATCCCGAAGTGGATATCGTGCTGGAACTCATCGGCGGCAGTGATGGCGTGGCCAAGGACCTTTGTGTGAAGTCTCTCTTGAACGGCAAGCCGGTCGTCACCGCGAACAAGGCCCTGCTGGCCGAGCATGGCAACGCGCTTGCGAAGCTTGCCGAGGAACATAATGCCCAGCTCGCCTATGAGGCGGCAGTCGCCGGCGGCATTCCAATCGTCAAGGCACTCCGCGAGGGGTTGGCGGGCAACGCGATCTCCCGGGTTTATGGCATTCTCAACGGCACCTGCAACTACATCCTGACTGAGATGGAAGAGACGGGCGGAGAATTCGATGCGATCCTGAAAGATGCGCAGGATCTTGGTTATGCCGAGGCCGACCCCGGTTTTGATATTGATGGCGTCGATGCGGCGCATAAGCTTGCCATTCTGACCAGCGTTGCCTTTGGCACGCCTGTCGATTTCGCCAGTGTCTATATCGAGGGGATTAGAAATGTCACCGCCGCCGATATCAAAGCTGCGAGTGAGCTTGGGTATCGCATCAAGCTTCTTGGCGTTGCCCGGCGGACAGATGCGGGAATCGAGCAGCGGGTGCATCCCTGCATGGTCCGCCGTGATACCACCATCGCCAATGTAAATGGTGTCTTTAACGCGGTCGTCGTTGATGGTGATTTCGTCGATGAGACGTCTTACGTCGGGCGCGGCGCAGGCGAGGGGCCAACAGCCTCCGCTGTGGTTGCCGATATCGTCGATATCGCGCTGGGCCGTCATACGCCGACTTTTGGTATTCCGGTCGAGAAGATGACGGATATCCCGAAAGTTCCTGTCGCGGACCATGTGGGCGCCTATTATGTCTGCCTGACGGTCTATGACCAGCCGGGCGTCATCGCCGATGTCTCGGCGGTATTCCGTGATGAGAATATTTCCATCGAGAGCCTGTTACAGCGCGGCCGCTCTAAACAGGAGGCGGTTTCCGTTATCCTTGTCACCCATGAGGTGCAGGAGGCGGCACTGCTGCGCGCCCTTGGAAAAATCGAAAAATTCACCCATAGTGTGGCGAAACCGCGTATGATTCGCATCGTCTCGCTTTAAAAAACAGTAAGCTTTATTAAAGTAATGGAAGAGAAAACATGACTAAATCCTCGAAGCTGGATAGAAATCTCACTCTGGAAATTGTTCGTGTGACAGAAGCCGCCGCACGCGCCGCCTGTAACCTCGTGGGTCTCGGCGATGAGAAGGCCGCTGATCAGGCCGCTGTTGATGCCATGCGCACCGCGCTGAATTTACTCAATATCGATGGCACGATCGTCATCGGCGAGGGCGAGCGGGACGAAGCACCGATGCTTTATATCGGCGAAAAGGTCGGCACAGGCAAAGGCCCGAAGATCGACATTGCGCTCGATCCGCTGGAAGGCACGACATTGACCGCGAAGGGCGGGCCGAATGCGCTTGCCGTGATCGCGTTTGCTGAATCCGGTAAATTCCTGAATGCGCCGGACACCTATATGGAAAAGATCGCCGTTGGCGGCGGGTACCCGGACGGGATTATCGATATTAACAAGGGGGCGGGTGAGAATCTCCGCGCGATCGCGAAAGCAAAGGGCGTGCCGGTCAGTCAGACCATGGCGTGCGTTCTTGATCGGCCGCGCCATGCGGAGATCATCGCCGATATTCGCAAAACCGGTGCCCGTATCCAGCTTATCTCTGACGGTGACGTTGCCGGCGTGATGGCAACGGCAAACCCCGATACAGGTATCGACATGTATATCGGTACGGGCGGGGCACCGGAAGGTGTTCTGGCTGCTGCGGCGCTTCGTTGTATCGGCGGGCAGATGCAGGGACGGCTTGTCTTCCGCAATGATGACGAGAAAGCACGCGCCGCAAAATGGGGCATTACTGACCTAAACCGCGTCTATAACCTTGAAGAACTTGCCGCCGGGGAAGTCATCTTCGCCGCGTCAGGTGTCACTGACGGTTCCATGCTGAAGGGTGTGCGCCAGAAAGGCGACCGGGTCTATACGGAAACCATCGTGATGCGGTCCTATTCCGGCACTGTGCGCTATATCCGGGGCGATCACAAAGCCAAATAACGGGATCTGATTGATGGACGCGCCCCAAGCGCCGGCCTTTCTGGATGTTGAAAATTCGCTGACAGCCCGGCGCTGGCGGTTGCGTTCTGAAAATGAGCGTCTCGGCCTTGCCATTGCGCAACGTCTTGATGTGCCGGAAATCGTCGGTCGCGTCATGGCCGGGCGCGGTGTTCCGCTGGAGGAGGCGGAACAGTACCTCACGCCGCAGCTTCGCCATTTGCTGCCTGATCCGTCCAGCTTTAAGGATATGGATACGGGCGCGATGCGCATTGCCGCCGCCATCGAGGCGGGGGAGCGAATTGCCGTCTTTGGCGATTATGACGTGGATGGCGCAACGTCTTCGGGACTGCTCAAGCGATTCTTTAATGCCATCCGGCAACCCCTTGATATTTATATACCCGACCGCATGAAAGAGGGTTATGGCCCGAATGCGGCGGCAATGGATACGCTGAAGGCGCGGGGAATTGATCTGATCGTTACGGTTGATTGCGGGATCGTCTCCTTCGATGTGCTGGCCCATGCGAAAGAGATCGGGTTGGAGGTGATTGTTGTTGATCATCATCAGGCGGAAACACGCCTGCCCGAGGCGGTGGCCGTCATCAACCCCAAGCGCCATGACGAGAGCCAGAACTATACCTATCTCGCCGCTGTGGGGGTAACTTTCCTGCTGGTGGTCGCCATCAACCGCGCGCTGCGCAAGGCGGGCTGGTATAGTGAGTCCCGGCCGGAGCCGGACCCGCGTCATTGGCTT
Organism: Sneathiella sp. HT1-7; assembly: GCF_020731145.1. GTDB lineage: Bacteria > Pseudomonadota > Alphaproteobacteria > Sneathiellales > Sneathiellaceae > Sneathiella. The sequence continues at coordinate 642,262 of NZ_JAJFZN010000002.1, forward strand.
GATCTGGTGGCACTCGGCACTGTCTGTGATGTGGTGCCGTTGATCGGGCTTAATCGTGCGTTTGTTGCGCAAGGGCTGAAAGTCATGGCGCGGCGGGGCAATGCGGGTCTTGCGGCGCTTGCCGATGTGGCGGGCCTTGACGAGACGCCGGGTACCTATCACGCTGGTTTTCTGCTGGGGCCGCGGGTCAATGCAGGCGGTCGCGTCGGTCGCCCTGAATATGGCCCGGAGCTTCTCTCCAGCGACAGCCCGGAAAAATGCCGGGAACTGGCGGGTTATCTCGATCGTTATAACAAGGAACGCAAAGAGATTGAGGCCGGGGTGCAGGCGGAAGCCATGCTGATGGTGGAGAAAAGCGATCTCAAGAATGATTCGGTAATTGTCGTCGCAGGGGAGGGATGGCATCCGGGTGTAATCGGCATCGTCGCTAGCCGCATTAAGGACGCCTATCAGCGTCCGGCGGTGGTTATCGCCCTGGAAGGCGGCACCGGAAAAGGCTCCGGCCGTTCTGTTCCCGGTGTGGATATGGGCGCGGCTGTGGGCGCCGCTCGGCATAAGGAACTGATCATCGCGGGCGGTGGCCATATGATGGCGGCGGGGTTGACCCTCGCGACCGACCGGATCGATGAGTTTCGCGCCTTTCTCAATGACCGGCTCGCAAAAGATGTGAGCGAGGCGGCAAAGACGGCCAGCCTCGGTCTGGACGGCGCGCTGTCGGTGGATGGTGCAACAACGGAGCTGATCTCGCTAATGGATCAGGCGGGTCCTTACGGGGCGGGCAACCCGGAGCCGAGATTCGCGCTGCCCAACGTTCGACTGGTCCAGGCCAGCATTGTCGGCGAAAATCATGTGCGCTGTATCCTCACCGGTACGGCCGGGCGCGGGCGTCTGGCAGGGATAGCCTTCCGCGCACTGGAGACGCCGCTTGGTGATGCGCTACTGGGCCATAACGGCGGTAGTTTTCATATTGCCGGGCATCTGAGAAAGAACAGTTGGCAGGGAAAAGTCTCCGCACAGCTGATGATCGAGGACGCCTTTCGCCTTGCATAGGCAACAGAAGTACTGAATTTGAGATATTTCACATTTTTTACTTGATATGTGGGGATAGAATAGGTAAATCCTGCCCCTGCGACAGGATATATGTCCCCTTCGTCTATCGGTTAGGACGCCAGATTTTCATTCTGGAAAGAGGAGTTCGATTCTCCTAGGGGATACCATCCTGATACCGGTGCCATTTCTCGATGCGTCCCCTTCGTCTATCGGTTAGGACGCCAGATTCTCATTCTGGAAAGAGGAGTTCGATTCTCCTAGGGGATACCACCGGCGATTACTGGCTGTGTTCCCATCTCTTTCAATTTCCATCTCTTTCCCCTACATATATCCATGACGATTGCCGTAATGCCTAGCGACGGGAGAATTTTATGAATTTGCGCCTTTGTTTTGAGAATAAAGCCGGAGTGAATATCGACGAAGCCGCCGTCTTTCGCCATTACGCGGAGAATTACCTGAGCGGGTTCGATGTGAAATGGGCGGGCACGATCAGTATTCCCCACCATGATACAAACACCAACCCGATGGAACCGCTCTGGCAGTATGTGATTGAGGATGCGAGCCAGGCTGCCCGCGATTACCTCGTCGAATATCTGGATCGCAACCCGATGGCCGGCTATTTCGTGCATGTGTATGAGGTCAATAGCGGCGACGGCGACCGGAAAATCAACTAAGTCGATCACTGATCGGAAGAAGGGCTGAGCCTCAGGCGCTGACTTTGGTGTCGAAATGGGCGTCTTCCAGATCTGCGCCGTCGAAAATGGCGCCGTTCAGTTTTGCGCCTTTGAAATTCGCGTCGATCAGATTGGCGTCGGTCATATCCGCGCCTTCAAGGTCCGCACCGGCAAAGCTCGCCGCAGAGAGGTTGGCGGGCCATTTTTTGCCCAATGGCTCCCCGTTCGGGCCCTTAAGGTCCACCGCGGTGAGAATGGCGCCTTTCATCTTGGCATTCTTGAGGTTGGAGCGGGAGAGATTGACCCCCTCCATCATCGCATCGGTGAGGTCCACTTCCTCCATGATGCATTGGGACAAATCGCTCATCACGGCCTGTGCGCCACGAAGGTTGGTACCCTTTAGGTTGGCGCCCTTCATCGTTGCGCCGCTCATGGCGCAGCCGGAAAGATCCATGCCCGAGAGGTCCATGCCAGAGAGATCAGCACGCTCGCCCTTCAGGCCATTTGTCTCCACCCAGAGGAAATGTGTTTTCAATAGCGCCTGCAGGTTCGGTGGGAGCGGGGTTGATTCTTCCTGCTCCGGAACCAGATGCGCGGCGACCGCCTTGGATTTGGAGAAATCGACATTTTCCGTTTTTGCCCCGTCGAGTTTCACATTCTCGAAATTACATCCTTCGACTTTGGCACCCGTGAGATCAACATTGGAAAGATCAGCGCCGGCAAGATCGGCATTTGTCAGATCGCAGCCCGCCATATCGGAGCCCATAAAGCCCGTGCCATGCAGATCCGCGTTGGAAAGGTTGGCCCCGCGCAGCTGGGAGAAAGCGAAATTCGCATTCCCGAGCGCCGCGCCAGAAAGGTTGGCGCCGTTCAGGTTGGCTTTTTCCGCGACAACTTTTTCCATTTCGGCATTGGATAGATCGCTTGCGGGGAAGGTGACCGTCTCGCCACCCGACAGGATGAGGGAACCACCCCGGAAGTCTGCTTCCTGCAGGTTCGCGCCATTGAGTTTCGCGCCCTTCAGCTCTGCGCCGCGCAAATCCGCGCGGATAAGAAGGCTGTCGCGCAAATCAGCTTTGGTCAGGTCGGCGGCATACAGATCGGCGGAGATAAGATTGGCACCGCGAAAGATGCTCCGCGAGAGTTTGCAACCCGACAGGCAGGATTTCTGAAGCTTTGCCCCGGCGAAATTCGCCCCGGTGAAGTCGGCATGTTTGAAGTTTGCTTGGGCGCCTTTTTTAGGATTCACCAGCCATTTTCCGTGCTCGGCTAGCATTCCCATTATATCTTGCGGCGTCATTGATGTCATGCGGTACTCTCTTTGCCGGAACCTTGTCTTGGTTTTGATAAGACTAGATTAACATTTATCTCACATACTTCGGGGCAGTAAATAACTGCTATCTGATTTTATAAACAGACAAGGTTAACAGTTAGTTGCTATCTGCCGTTAATTGATGAAACAACGCCGAGGACGAGAAGAAATGTTTGAAGTTACCCAGGAACAGGTTGATGCGTTGGAAGTTTGGGTGCGGAACCGTCGCGAAGCCTATTTGCGCATGGGATTTCATTTGGCGGCAAATTCGGGCGCAAGCGCGCTGGTCGACTTCTCGGTCGATGGCGGCCTCAACTCGGACGACCTGAAAAAATCAATTTTCGATTTGCGTAAAGAATATGAACTGGCGGAAATGTTTCATAAAGACGCCAAGCAAGTGCTCCATGCCGGACGTCAGGGCGGCTAAAACTCCGGCTGAGATTAACTAACCACGTAGAACTGTGCCCGGCGCTTTCTCGCCACCAGATTGGCGATCTGCCGGATCAGGGCCTGTTCTTTTTCTTCCGAAAATTCAAACTTGATCCCGACTCCGTCCTCCATCTGGCGGACGATGCGTGCCGGGATGAGGCCAATATTCTCAATCTCGACGCTGATTTCTGTCGCGTCCGGCAGGCGCATGTCCATCTGCAATCCGGCCCCGCCAAGAGAAATATTCAGGATGCGCGCAGGCAGGCGGCCACCGACATGGGCAACCTCTGTTTCCCCGGCCATCACAATGCGGCGATGCGCGCGGCGGTTCTCTGCTGTGGTCGTCGTCATCTTTGCTCCTGAGGGTGAGGGCTGGCGTTACCGGCTCCGTCGGTGTTAAAGACGCAGTCTGGTGAAGATTGGTTAAGAAGTCGTTTGCAATGCCCATAAATCGCCATAAACTGGCGTTAGGAGGTCATCTATTAACCTTTCGTTCACCCTCTCGCTTTATTCTTGGTGGGTCATTAACAGGAAAGGGTCCGTCATGCAGCAACAGGAACTCGCCTCCCTCGTAGAGGGATTGAAGTCCGAATTCGACAAAGCGCCTCGGCTGAACCGCAAATCGATCGCGGACCGGGCCAATGGTGCGAACCTTGCCGCGCTGGACCTGATACTTGAGACCACGGACACTGAGCAGGAGGGGGCGAGCCGCCAGGAGCAGGCGAAAACCCTTAAGGCACTGTCACATGAATTCAAGGATATCTCCGGCATTATCACTGGCCTCGGCCCGCGCTAACGCCGTCAAACCCGTCACAGCTTCGGCGGGGCACACTCTAAAATCAGACTTGGCAAATATGAGGGATGTGGTACATCTGGGGACATATCCCGGATGGTCGGCCCCTGTCGCGTTCCCAAGAGATGTTGTTGTGTAGAAGATGCCGCATTTATCTGATCTTAAAGCAAAACTGACGCTGCTCCGGCAGGCCATGATCAAGCGCGCAAAGACCAGTTCCCGAACGGAGCGGTTAATATTTGCGGCGCCGTTTCTGGCGGCGCTATTCTTTGCCGGAGTGACGCTGCTGCTGGATATCTTCCTGCGCGACATGACGGGGCTGGGGTGGATTTTCTCGCTCCTCGGCACGGCAGGTCTGCTGCTCGTCTTCTTTGCACCGCTCACCTTTGTCTCCGTCCGGCTTTATAACCGCATCTGGCACCGCCGGAAGGAACGGCGCTTTATGGATGCGCTTTTCATCGGGCTTTATCTCCCCCATGCCTTTGCCGTGCTGATCGTTGTGATTTCGCAGCTTGAAGGGTCTGAGAATATTATCAGTCTTGGCGCGGCGGTGATCACTTGGGCGATGCTGAGCCTGTTGCTCTCCCCGTTCACTGTGCTGCTGACGTTGCTTCTCTGGTCGTATCTGCCCAAAGAAATCCGCGTGCCAACGCAGCTTTTGCAGCTCCCCTCCCGCCTTAACGCGCGCGGCCAAACCCTCCTCGCCCCCCCGAGCGAGACGACAGACGAAAGCGACGCCCTCCGGACATAGGGCGCGCCTTTCTGCTATCAGTTCGCGCTTTACTTGGGGCGCCTTATTGTGCAGAATTTTGCCGGGTCGGCCTTGGGTTGCCGCGCGGCTGATCCCAAAAAGAGATAAAAAACAATAACTAAGAAGAATGTCCGGCGGCGGGAATAGCGGCCGGGCCCGGATAACATCCCCATAAGAAGGAGCAGGAAAAATGGCTGCCATTGCGTTCGATCTCCCCGATACAGTTGAACAGGTACGCGACGGGATTCGCGCCTTCGCCGAGCAGGAGGTGATCCCCCGCCATGAGAAAAATCGCGACCTTCTGGAGGATCCGCGCCGCAAATATGACGAGGATGGCCGTCTTTCCGCGCCGGTACGGGCGTTGATCAAGGAAATCCGCATGGCCTCGGCTGAGGCGGGCTATTACCATATGTGCGTGCCGGAGGCGCTCGGCGGTGGCGGTTTCGGGATGCAGGCCTATTATGTCTGCTGGGAGGAGCTGTTCCACAGCTGCGGGCCGCACAACTGGATGATGCTCTATGCGCTGTCCCATTGGGCCTTCGGGCCAAGCCGGCTGCTTGAAAAGGTGACGGATCGCGCGCGGGACGAGATTCTGGGCCCTCTCATGAGCGGGGAGAAATCCATGTGCTTCGGCCTCTCCGAACCGGGCGCGGGGTCGGACGCCTCCATGATCAAGACACGCGCCCGCAAGGACGGGGACGGCTGGGTCATCGACGGGCGCAAGATCTGGACCTCCAACGCGCCGATCGCCGATTACTGCGTGCTGTTCGCGGTCACCGATGCCGAGAAGGCGGCCGCGAAAAAGGGCGGCATCTCCGCCTTCCTCGTGCCGACGGATGCGCCGGGATTCGAGGTACAGCGCGTCGTCAAGCTGTTCGGCCATATCGGCGGGGACGAGGCGGAGCTGGTGTTCGAAGACCTCCGGGTCGAGCCCTGGCAGGTTGTCGGCGAGCTGGATAACGGCTTTGGTGCGGCACTCTACGGGGTGTCGCTCGGGCGGATTTACAACTCGGCCCGCGCCGTCGGGCTTGGCCGCTGGTCGGTGGAACTGGCCCTTGAATACGCCAAACAACGCATCGCCTTTGGCAAGCCGATTGCGGAATATCAGGGGGTGAGCTTTCCGCTCGCCACCGCCGCGACGGAGCTGCATGCGGCCCATCTGATGGGGCTGAACGCGACGAAACTCCTCGATCAGGGGGAGGCGGCGATCAAGGAACTTTCCATGACCAAGGCCTATTCGGTGCAGGTCGGGCTCAAGGCCGTCGACCAGGCGATGCAGGCCCACGGCGCCATGGGCCTCACCAACGAGATCGGCCTCGCCGAGGCGTGGCAGTACCTCCGCATCATCAATATCGCCGACGGCTCCAACGAAATCCTCAACAAGACCATCGCGCAGAGACTGCTGAAAGGTGATGTGGATTTGTAGGGAGCGGGGCGGAAAAATATTGCAAATGTTGATTGAAGCGTATTTATATTCAACATAAGGTAGCTTAACTCTCAACTCTAGCGAATTGGAGTTCTGCCTTGGCGCATCCCAAAATGAACCCTATTCAAGCCTTTTCTATTGAAGAATTGCTTGGCTTGTTGCGGCGGCAGGAGATGACAGTTCCTTTACGCGGCATGGGCCGGGAGAAGGAACATGTTGAGATTTATACAGCTTGCCGTCTCATATCCACTTTGGCAGCAACCAATCATTTCCGTTTTCCGTTGAAAATTACTCATGATGATAAGCCAGATTTTCTACTGTCTGCGGAGGGGAAAGAAATAGGTATTGAGGTCACTGAATCTGTCGATGAGCATGACGCTAAGCTCGATGCATGGTTGAATGAGCATAAGCCAGAAGAATATATTGAAAGCGGACGTTTCCGTTATGGTCAGAAGTACGGCAGAGAATATTTAAGAAATTTGCGTACGGGGAATGTTGCGCCTTCGCCGGGATATAGTGGTGATGAAGTTGAGTGTGATTGGGCATTCTATATGGCAGATCTCATTGAGAAAAAGAGATCCAAGATTAAGAATTTCACCTGTTTGAACCTCGATAAGAAATGGCTTTCGATATACGACAATCTATACTTACCGATGCCGGAAATGGATATTTGTATTAAATATCTAAGACCGCGTATTCACCAGACATGGCATGCAGATTTCGCTTTTGATGCAATTTTTATCGAGGCCGGAAACGAGATCGTCAGGATAACGGCTGATGGCTCAGAAATTCTTCCACTTAATGATCTTTGGAAAATCAGCAAAGGTTAGTTACTAAAAATGTTTCTTTGCGAAGGCGCGGCCGGAACCGGATTTTAGATATTTTTCGAAGTCCTCCGCCTTTGATGCATCCTCAAATCGGATAACCGTCTGGATTTTCCATGGGTTGAACTTGTTTGTATGGACTGACTCGCCGTTATTGTGCTGCGCCAGACGTTTGTTCAGGTCTGTCGTAAGGCCGACGTAAAACCGTTCTGGATAATCGATGCTTTGAAGAATATAGACGTAATGCATAAAGCCCGCCTTCGTTGCTTCGTCTTCGCTTGCGCTGCGACGCATCCACTTCGGCGAGGCATCCGCTTCGCACGCTCCGTCGCTGATTGGGTTTCACCCAATCTCGCCGAAGCTAGATTTTGCCTTTGGCAAAATCAGCGAAGGCGGATGGCTGGGGAACCTGGACTCGAACCAGGATTGACGGAGTCAGAGTCCGCTGTCCTACCATTAGACGATTCCCCACCATGCAGGCGGTGCGCCCGCGATGCGCGGGGCAGGCGGCTTACTAGCAATTCCGCGAGGACCTGTCAACGCTCCTTCAACACTCGCCCTCGCAAAAATATATATATGAACCTTTCGCGGAAAACTGTTAGCATGGGGGAAAGGGATCGCGGCGTTCATCGTCGCACCCGCAGAACTTTTACCTGGAGGTAGTCCTGGGTGGCAACATCACAACCCCGGAGAACAGACAAGAGTGACCGCAGAGGATATCGACGCAAACTTCACAACAACAGGGGATATGCGCCCGACGTGTTCGGCGCCCTTGATCTTGGGACCAACAACTGCCGGCTGCTGATCGCGAAGCAGCAGGGCAAGGGATTTCGCGTCATTGATAGCTTCTCGCGCATTGTGCGGCTGGGCGAAGGCGTCAGCCTGACCGGCAAATTGTCTGAGGATGCGATTGAGAGAACGGTCGAGGCGCTCGGCATTTGTGCGGATAAAATGCGCCGCGCAGGGGTCACCCATATGCGCTGCGTCGCGACGGAAGTCTGCCGCAAGGCGGACAACAGCGATGATTTCCTCGATCGGGTGCGGCTCGATTGCGGTATAAATCTCGACATTATCACCACGGCAGAGGAGGCGGCGCTGGCCGCTGAAGGCTGCGCCCCGCTCATTGATTACCGCCATCGGAACGCACTTGTTTTCGATATTGGCGGCGGCAGTACGGAGCTGGTCTGGCTCGGTCTTTCCGGCCGCAAACAGAGCGAGGTTCTGGGCTGGATGTCGATCCCCGTCGGCGTGGTCACCCTGACCGAACGGCATGGCGGGATGCAGGTCTCCGAAGGGGCCTATGCCGCGATGATTACCGATGTCCGCCATCATGTGGATGAGTTTGAGGCGGAGCACGGCATCGCCGGGCAGATCCGCGAGGGGAATGTCCAGATGCTTGGCACCTCCGGTACGGTGACGACGCTCGCGGGCGTGCATTTCGGGTTGGAACGCTATAGTCGCCGCCGCGTGGATGGGGCCTGGCTGAATACCAATGCCATGCTGGATATTTGCCATCGTCTCGCGGCCAGTGATTATGAGACACGGCGGAATGAACCATGCATCGGGGCGGAGCGGGCTGATCTTGTTGTTTCCGGCTGCGCGATTGTCGAGGCGATGCACAGCCGCTGGCCAGTCAAGAAACTGCGTGTTGCTGATCGGGGCCTGCGAGAGGGGATGCTGCTCGGGATGATGCGCGGCGCAAAAAGGGACCGCCGACAGGCGCAGGAGGCCGCCACACGGCGGCGACAGCAGAAGGCGGCAACTGAACCGAAGGCAGCAACATGAGTAATGGACCGAAACGCCCGAGCGGCAAAAGCGCCACCGGCATGACTGGACGGCTGCTCCATACCAAGGTGAAATCGGCACGGGGGCGCAAAACCTCCTCCACCAACTGGTTGCAGCGCCAATTGAATGACCCTTACGTGGCGGAGGCGCGAACAAGGGGCCTGCGCTCTCGTGCGGCGTTCAAATTGATGCAGCTTGATGAGCGGTATAACCTCCTCAAATCCGGCGATTTCGTCGTTGATCTCGGCGCCGCGCCGGGCGGCTGGACACAGGTGGCGGTGGGGCGTGTCGGGGCCGAAAAGGGCAAGGGCAAGGTCGTTGCGGTTGATATTCTGGAGATGGAACCAATCTCCGGCGCGGAGGTGATGCAGCTTGATTTCACCGAAGAGGACGCCGACGAAAAAGTAAAAGCCGTGCTCGGCGGTCCGGCGGATGCCGTTATCTCCGACATGGCCGCGCCGACGACAGGTCATAAGCAGACCGATCACTTGCGCATTGTCATGATGTGCGACCTCGCACTCGAATTCGCCATTGACGTGCTGGCGCCCGGCGGGGTGTTTATCGCCAAGGTCCTGAAGGGCGGCACGGAAAACGAGCTTCTGGAGCGGATGAAGAAGAACTTCTCCCATGTCCGCCACGCCAAGCCTGAAGCCAGCCGTGCCGATTCCCGGGAGGCCTATGTCGTTGCCACCGGCTTTCGCGGAAAAGACGACGCGGACGCGGACGAATAGCCCTCCTTTTGCCCTGCGAATAAAAAATGGGTGCTATGCAAAATTCGCCCTATGAATTTTGAAAACTGCCTGTATGATTGCGCGGCAATTCCATAGATCAAACTGACGGTAGCTGTATATATCTATACCGGCAGGGAATGATCTCCACCATATATAGTGCGTCTATGCGCCTGGAGTTGTCATGAATATCCGCGAAGCATTTACCTTTGACGATGTGCTGCTGCAACCGGCGGCCTCCGAAATCCTCCCCACGCAGGTCAATACGACAACCCGGCTGACCCGGGAGATCTCGCTTGGCATTCCGCTCATCTCCAGCGCGATGGATACGGTGACCGAGGCGCCAATGGCCATCGCCATGGCGCAGGCCGGCGGCATCGGCGTGGTTCATAAAAATCTCGATATCGAGGAGCAGGCGAACGAGGTCCGCCGGGTGAAGAAGTTTGAGGCCGGCATGGTCGTGAACCCGGTCACCATCGCCCCCGATGAGCCGCTCTCCGAGGCGCTCTTCCTGATGCAGGCGAACAAGATTTCCGGTATTCCGGTGACGGAGCGAAACAGCGGCAAGCTGGTCGGCATCCTCACCAACCGGGATGTCCGCTTTGCCACCGACAGCCGCCAGCCGGTCAGCGAATTGATGACCCACGAGAATCTGGTGACGGTGCGGGAAGTCGCGACGCAGGACGAAGCAAAACGCCTTCTCCATAAGCACCGGATCGAGAAGCTGCTGGTTGTTGATGATGATTATCGTTGTATCGGCCTGATCACGGTGAAGGATATCGAACGCTCGACCCTTTTCCCCAACGCCTCGAAGGATGAGCAGGGACGCTTACGTGTCGCCGCCGCCGTAGGTATCGGCGATGACGGCTTTGCCCGGGCCGAAGCACTGCTCGCCGCCGAGGTTGATGTGATCATCGTTGATACGGCGCATGGTCATTCCAGCCGGGTGCTGGAGGCGGTGACAAGGATCAAGAAGCTGAGTAACCGGACGCAGGTGATCGGCGGCAATGTCTCCACCGCGGACGGCACAAAGGCGTTGATCGATGCGGGTGTGGACGCCGTGAAAATTGGCATCGGCCCCGGTTCTATCTGTACAACACGGATTGTCGCCGGTGTCGGCACACCCCAATTGACCGCGATTATGGATGCGGCCGGGGCGGCGAAAGGCACCGGCGTTCCTGTGATTGCCGATGGCGGTATCAAGACATCGGGCGACCTTGCAAAGGCGCTCGCGGGCGGAGCAAGTTCCGCCATGATCGGCTCGCTCTTGGCGGGCACCGACGAAAGCCCCGGCGAAGTCTTCCTCTATCAGGGGCGGTCGTTCAAATCCTATCGCGGGATGGGGTCTCTGGGCGCGATGGCGCGGGGCTCCGCTGATCGGTATTTTCAACAGGAAGTCTCCGATAACCTCAAGCTCGTGCCTGAGGGGATTGAGGGGCGGGTGCCGCATCGCGGGCCGGCTAATGCGGTTATTCATCAACTCGTCGGCGGGTTGAAGGCGGCGATGGGCTATACCGGATCGGAGACGATTGAAAGCTTGCAGGAACGGGCCTCCTTCGTCCGCATCACCAACGCGGGCCTGACCGAGAGCCATGTGCATGACGTTTCCATCACACGTGAGGCGCCGAATTACCGGCAGAACGGATGACCCCGGCCGCCCGGCTCGCCGCCGCCGCTGAACTGCTGGAGATGATCGGCGCGGCCACAACCCCCGCCGAGCAGCATATCGGAACCTATTTTCGAAACCGCCGCTATGCCGGGTCGAAGGACCGCCGATGGGTCACCGAATTTGTTTATCGTGCTCTGCGTCGGCAGGGGGAGTTGGACTGGGCCGCGGTTGAGGCTGGACTTGAACAAACACCCCGAATCCGTTCTTTTCTAAGCCTGATCTTGTTCGATAATGTCGCGGCGGCGGATGTGCCCGCGAGTTGGTTTGGCGGGCCGCATGGTCTTTCCGAATTAACAACGGAGGAGGAAGCGGCGCTCGTCAAGGCGGCCACGCTTGATCTTTCCACCATGCCGACGGAGGCCGCCGGAAATTTCCCCGAATGGCTCACCGAGAAGATCACCGCGCAATATGGCGATCAGGCAGGCGAGGTGATGCGCGCCTATGGCTCCCGCGCGCCGGTGACCCTCCGGGTGAATGCGCAAAAAGGCACACGGAGTGATATCCAGTATTTCCTGAAAAATGAGGGGATCGATGTCGCGCCGACGGCGTTGTCCCCGGATGGGCTGACCATTGAGGGGCGATTGAACCTCAGCCGTCATCCGCTTCTGGAAAACGGCCGGATCGAGTTGCAGGACGAGGCGGCGCAAATTGCCTCCCGTCTCGCCGATGCGCGCCCGGGCATGACGGTTGTGGATTACTGCGCAGGCGGGGGCGGCAAGTCCCTCGCCATGGCCGCGACCATGGACTATGCGGGCAAGATCTACGCCTTCGATACCAATGCGCGGCGGATGCGCGATATCGGGGGCCGGGCCAAGCGGGCGGGGGTTACGCTGATTGAACCGCTCGCAATTGCCGGGGATGACAGCGATGACGAAATTTTCGCCCCCCTCGTCGGTCAGATGGATCGGGTGTTTGTCGATGCGCCCTGTTCCGGGTCCGGCACCTGGCGGCGGCAACCGGACCAGAAATGGAAACTGACCGAGGAGCGGCTGGCGGAACTCACCGCGGTGCAGTCGGAAATTTTGAGCCGCGCCGCGCCGCTGGTTGCGCCCGGCGGTCGTCTCATTTACGCGACCTGCTCGATCCTGCGTGAGGAAAATGCCGCGCAGATCGATGCCTTCTTATCGTCACATCCGGAGTTTAGTCTTCTTCCCGTGAGTGAGCTTTGGGAGACGGTGGGCCTTGATGGCAGCTGGGCGGACAAGATGTTCGCGGTGACGCCGACCGAGGGCGGAAGCGATGGTTTCTTCACCGCCGTTCTTGAAAAAAGCGCACAGTAGTCATAGTTGAAATATACTGGAAAATAATCACCATCTCGTGAACGGAATTGCCGTCCGGTTGCGTTATACTAGTGATCCAATGACGCGGACAGGGCGTATCTTCTTAAAATGCGCGGAAACGAATGGGAGTGGATGGGGACAATGACATTTCGCAAATTTATTCTGGCAATTTTCACCGTCTTTGCGGCGCAGCTTCTGGCCGCGCAGATTGTTTTCTCGGCTGGCAGCAGTAGCAGCACGACCGAGGCTGAGGCGCCGAAGAGTGCGGATTTCGCCGCCGGTAAGGCCGCCATCGACGCGGAGCAATGGGAAGCGGCCATTGCCGCCTTCACCAAGGTGACCACGGACGAACCCAAAAATGCCGATGCCTATAACTATCTCGGCTATGCCAACCGCAAACTGAAAAACTATGATGCGGCCTTTGAAAACTACAACAATGCCCTCGCCATCAACCCCGACCACAAGGGCGCGAATGAATATATCGGGGAGGCCTATTTGCAGACGGGCAATCTTAAAATGGCGGAGGAGCATCTCCTGAAACTGGATGCGCTCTGCTTCTTCGGGTGCCCCGAATATACCATGCTGAAACGCGCGGTAGAGGACTATAAGGCCAAGCAGAGCTAAGGTGGCGAAAAAACGCCGTTTCTCCGCATAAACGGGCTGGACAGGCACCCCCAAACTGTCTAAACCCCGTTTATGAAAAACAGTATTCTGATCATTGACTTTGGCAGTCAGGTCACCCAGCTGATCGCGCGGCGCGTCCGGGAGGCTGGGGTTTACAGCGAAATCATTCCTTTCAATTCTGCGGCCGAACGGCTGAACGACTTTGACCCCGCCGGGATTATTCTCTCGGGCGGTCCGGCCTCTGTCATCGGCGATGAGACGCCGCGCGCGCCCGACGCGGTGTTCGAGATGGGCGTGCCCATCCTTGGCATCTGTTACGGGCAGCAGACCATGGTCGATCAGCTCGGCGGCAAGGTCGAGGCACCGGACCATCGCGAATTTGGTCGCGCCGATATTAATGTGGTCGCGGATTGCGACCTTTTTAATGGCGTGTGGGAAGCGGGCGCACAGGATCAGGTCTGGATGAGCCATGGCGATCATGTGGTGCATATCCCCGAGGGCTTTTCCGTTGCCGCAACGTCCGAGGGCGCGCCCTTTGCGGCCATCGCCAATGACGAGAAGAAATTCTACGGCGTACAGTTCCACCCCGAAGTGGTCCATACACCGCGCGGGGCGGCGCTCCTTTCCAATTTCGTGCATCGTATCTGCGGCCTCGCGGGCGACTGGACCATGGCCGCGTTCAAGGATCAGGCGATTGACGCGATCCGCCGTCAGGTTGGGGACGGGAAAGTCATCTGCGGTCTTTCCGGCGGGGTCGATAGCTCCGTCGTGGCTGTCCTCATTCATGAGGCGATCGGCGATCAGCTCACCTGTGTTTATGTCGATACCGGGCTGATGCGCGCGGGCGAATCGGAGCAGGTGGTGAGCCTGTTCCGCGATAAATACAACATCCCGCTTATTCATCGCGACGCGTCCGATTTGTTCCTCGGCGAACTTGAGGGTGTCGATGATCCCGAAACAAAGCGCAAAACCATTGGCCGCATTTTTATTGATGTCTTCGATGAGGAGGCGAGCAAGGTCGGCGGTGCGGAGTTCCTCGCCCAAGGCACGCTTTATCCGGACGTGATCGAGAGTGTGTCGTTTGCGGGCGGGCCATCCGTCACCATCAAGTCGCATCATAATGTTGGCGGGCTTCCTGAACGGATGAATATGAAACTTGTCGAGCCGCTCCGTGAGCTGTTCAAGGACGAGGTTCGTGATCTTGGACGGGAGCTTGGCATGGCTCCAGAACTGGTCGATCGGCATCCCTTCCCGGGGCCGGGCCTCGCCATCCGCATTCCGGGCATGATTACTCGCGACCGGCTGGAAATATTGCGTAAAGCCGATACCATCTATCTCGACGAGATCCGCAAAGCGGGCCTTTATAACGAGATTTGGCAGGCCTTCGCGGTGCTGCTGCCTGTGCGGACCGTCGGTGTGATGGGCGATAACCGCACCTATGACTATGTCTGCGCGCTCCGGGCCGTCACCTCCACCGACGGCATGACGGCGGATTACTACCCCTTCACCCATGAGTTTCTGGGCCGCGTCTCAACCCGCATCATCAATCAGGTGAAGGGCATCAACCGCGTCGTCTACGACACCACCTCCAAGCCACCCGGAACGATTGAGTGGGAGTAGTATAGTATTCAAAATGGATAGCCACACGTCAAGAAAAGCCAATGGCGGGCGGAAATCAGTAATTAATCAATGTAGTCAATTAGATAATAATATTATATGCGCGGACCCTTCAGCATTCGTTAAGGTTAACGCGCTAGACTTCCTGTAGTATCAGTATCAGTATTCGTATCAGGAGGTCATGAGTGAAATATCGGCCGGAAATAGATGGCCTGCGCGCCGTTGCCGTTATGCTTGTCCTCCTGTATCACGCGGCATTTGGCGTTTTTGGTCGCCATGACCTGTTCGGCGCGGGAGATATCGGCGTCGATATCTTTTTCGTCATCAGCGGATATCTGATTACGAAGATTATCCTAAAGGAAATGAGCGAAACCGGAACTTTCAGTTTCCGGAAATTCTATGAACGACGGGCACGGCGTATATTGCCGGCGTTGTTTTTCATCATCCTGGCGAGTTTTCCGGTGGCGATCCATGTTTTGCCGCCGCTCGATCTGGCGACCTATCTGGACAGCCTTCTCTACATCGTTTTCTTCGTCTCGAACTATTTCTTTTATCAGAACCACGTTGGTTTTGGTGGAGAAGAGCAGTATCTTTTTGAACCCTTTCTCCACACTTGGAGTCTGGCGATTGAGGAGCAGTTCTATCTGGTTTTCCCGGTAATCCTGCTGCTGTGCGCAAGGTATTTTAAAAGATTTACCCTATCGATTTTATTGGTCCTGTTCTCGCTCAGCCTGCTTTTTGCGGAGTTCAACACAAACAGACATGGTGAGTTTAACTATTTTATGCTGCCGTCCCGCTTCTGGGAGCTGCTGGCGGGGGCGCTCCTTGCTCATTTGGAGCAGGAGTATGGAAAAATCCGGCGCCCGCTTCTGAATGCGGTGATGCCGGTGGTCGGTATGGCCTCGATCCTCTGGTTTCTCCTGCTGTTCGATCCGGGTCCGGAGCATCCAAGCCTGACGACCTTGGTCCCAGTGCTTGGAACCGTGCTCATCATCGCTTTCGCCTCCCAGGAGGATCTTGTGGGGCGGATTTTGAGCTTTAAGCCGATCGTCGGCATCGGGCTGATATCCTATTCCCTCTATCTCTGGCATTATCCCGTTTATACCTATTTTGAAATAACCCAGCCGGATGCCACGAATTTAGACAAGGTCGGCTGGATCATCCTGTCGTTCCTGTTCGCGATAATTTCCTATTTCTGCATCGAACAGCCTTTTCGAAACCGCAAGCTCGTTACGCCCAAGCCGTTTTATATATCTTTGGTGGCAGTGGCGGCTTTAATCGTTTCCGTCACATTATTCGGCGATCCCGTTAAAATTGCCCAGCTGAGTTTCCTGGCAGAGTAGGCTCCGGCCTGTTCCCGCATCAGCTTTGGGTTGCGCATTCTCCGCCCCTCGGGATAGATTGATCCTCTGGCTGAAGCGGAGCAAACAGATGAAAATCGCGATCCTCACCTTTCAGGGCTTTAACGAAATTGATTCCCTTGTTGCCTACCGGATGCTGCACTGGCTGCAAAAGCCGGACTGGGAGATCACCGTCTGCTGCCCGGAGGCGGAGGTGACGTCCATGGGCGGTCTTACCATCCGCGCCCAATCGGCCCTTGAGGACGCGAGCGACGCCGACGCGGTCATGATCGGTAGCGGATCGATGACACGCCAGATTGTCGAGGATGAGAGCATCATGAGCCGCATTAAACTTAACCCTGCGCGTCAGGTGATTGCCGCGCAATGCTCCGGCACCTTGATGGCGGCAAAGCTCGGATTGCTCGGTGGTGTGCCGGCCTGCACGGACAGCGCCACCAAGGAATGGGTGCGGGAGGCGGGGGTCGAGGTTCTGAACCAGCCGCTTGTCGCCCATGGCAATGTGGCGACGGCGGGCGGCTGTCTCGGCTCCGCCTATCTCACCGGCTGGACCATCGCCATGCTGGACGGGATCGAGACGGCCTCAACGGCGCTTTATTATTTTGCGCCGGTGGGGGAGAAGGACGGATTTCTCAAACGCGCCCAGCAAAATATCACGCCGTACCTGCCGGAAAGAATATCTGCCTCCCCGCAACGCAAGCCGGTTGACGCCGCCTGAGCAGGGGAGAATAAAAACAAAACGGGATAAGAAAAATGAGTACCATACCCGAGGGGTTTACGAAAAGTCCGCGCAAGAGTCCGCTCACCGATCCGTGGGAGCCGATCTATATAAAAATGGCAACTGAGGGCGGTATTCTTGGCATAGAGGTGCGGGAGGCCCATTGCAATGGCCGTGGCTTCGCCCATGGCGGGCTGATCGCCTCGCTTTCCGATAACACCATGGGCATGTCCCTTGTTCTGATGGCGCGGGAGAAATTCGCGAATGATAAGTTAAGCGCCGTGACCCTCAGCATGACCACCGACTATATCGACAGCGCCCAAATCGGTGACTGGCTGGAGTTCCGCGCGAGCGTGTTGAAAATTGGCCGCTCCATCGGCTTTACCGAGATGAAGGTGGTGGCGACAAAGGACGGGGAAGAAAAGCTGATCGCGCGGGCCAATGCCTCCTTCAAGCTTGTCTGAGGCCCCAGAATAGGTGCATGATGTGGATGCGCCGCGATAAGAGCGCGGATCAATGGAGAAAATAACTATGCATGTGACGGTAACGCCTATTTTCGCAGCCCTGCTCGGGCTGATATTTGTCTTTCTCAGCATCCGAACTGTCAACGCCCGGCGCAAGGCGCAAGTGTCCCTCGGCGATGGTGGGGACGAGCCGTTGCAGAAGGCGATCCGCGCCCATGCCAATTTCATCGAATATGTGCCGATCACCCTGTTGATGATGCTGTTTTTGGAGATGCGCGCGGTCAGCATCTATGTGATCATTGTGCTGGGTGTTCTGCTGTTCGTCGGGCGCTGCCTGCATGCGGTTGGGGTCAGCCGCACGCCGCCGAACTTCCAGTTCCGCAAAATCGGTATGGTGTTCACCTTTCTTGCCCTGCTGATCGCCAGCCTCTGGTTGCTCTATACCTATCTCATCTGATTAAGGGGAGGGGGAGATGATTGCACTTCTGTTTCTGTTGCTTACCCTGGCGATGCTGGCTGCCTGGCGGGATAAATGGGGGGTATCCTACGGCCTCTTTGCTGTCACCATGGGGCTCAGCATCTATTGGCTGAGGTTCCATGCGACTACGCCGCTCACCATTCAGCTATAAGGGGGCAGCGCGATGATGTTAGATGCCCGCGCGTCGCGCAATTTGAACGCCATCGGCCTTTTTGCCATTTGCGGTGTGCTGATCGCGGCCTATGCGATGCAATTCACCCTTGATGAACTGCCCTGTCCGCTTTGCCTGCTGCAGCGGGTCGGGCTGGTCGCGGTGGGATATGGGCTCTGCCTCAATCTGGTGCGGGGGCCAAAGCCGCATCACTACGGTATCATGCTGATCGCGGCCGTTTACGGCGGCAGCGTCTCTATCCGCCAGATACTCCTGCATATCGTGCCCGGCACCGGGCATTATGGGTCCCCGGTCTGGGGGCTGCATTATTATAGCTGGGCGGGGATCTGTTTCTTCCTGATCATTCTTGGCACCGCTTTCATGCTTTTGTTCGAGGGGCAGTTCAGCAAATCGCCCAAGCCAGCGCCCGCGAAGAAATTCGGCGGCAGCCGTCTCGCCATCGCGGCTTTTGCGCTGATGGTGCTGCTGGCGGCGGGGAATGCGGTGAGCACCCTGATCGAATGCGGCCCCACCGTCTGCGCCGATCCGCCGAAAAGCTACAAGCTGATTGATGATGTGAAGAAGGCGGAATAAGCCCTTTCCGTCACGCCGCGTCTTCTTCTGGCCAGGGGTTCTTCCAGGCGGGGACTTGCTCAAGTCTGGCGAGCCAGCGGGTGATGTTCGGGAAATCCGCGAGTGGCATTTCCGCCTCCCGCCAATAGCGCGCCATGGAGGCCAGCGAAAAGTCGGCGATGGTCAGGCGGTCCGCTGCGACGAAGTCTTTGTCCGCAAGATGCGCCTCCAGCACTTTCGCGTATTTCACGAAGTTCTTAGCGCTTTTCTCCAGCACAGCCGCGTCGGGCGGGCCCATGTTGAAGGTTTTCTTCACGATATGCTCGATATAATAAGGGCCAACGGCGCCGACCCAATGCCCTTCGTTCCAGGTGAGCCAGCGTAGCACCTCGACCTGCTCCGCGAGGTTTTCCGTCGGCCACATATCGGAGCCCGCCTTGATACAGATATGAGCCATGATTGCCGAGGATTCGAAGAGGGTGACGTCGCCATCGACCATCGTCGGCGCCTTCCGGTTGGGATTGAGCGCTTTATATTCGGGGGTATGAAGGCCGCCGGTTACCGGATCGATGCGGATCAGCTCCGCCTCCACACCCAGATGCTTGATAAGCGCGAGAACGCGCAGCGGTGCCTGTGCATGTATCCAGTAAATCTTCATCTCTCGTCCTTCCGTGTTTTTCCAGAACCATGCCCGCGCGGGGCCGGCATTGTCAATAACGGAGGAGAAGGGGAGGGCGCGAAGGCCTAGTGGTGGAAGGGGGGATCGGTGCGGCGGCGGCCAAGTTGGCTGCTCTTCTCGATCTCGCTTTCAATTTCCTCTGCGATATCGTTCCAGCCATATTGCTTCGCCGCATGGACGGCACGCTGTAACCCGCAGGTATCAATGAGGTTCTGCGCAATTGCCCGTTTGCGCTTGTCGAGGGATTGACTGGCCATCTACTCTAAACTCCGGTTCTTCATTTAAGAACGCTGCATTTAGGAACAGATTAAGGCCAAATCATGAAATTACGGTAAAGAGGCGAAAGCACCATGAAAAAGCCAAAACTTAATTATTAGAGTTATTGCATATGCAATGTGATTGTGATATAATTCATCTGTTGGAAGGAATTGGATTTCACTGCCACTTCGCCCCTTTTTCCGGGGGAATTTTAAAGGAGGTTTAAGGACAGTTTGGATACCAAATCCCCGATATATAGCGATGTCGATGATACCAAGAAGAAGAGACCCTCTGCGAACTGGTATCGCCGGAATTGGGACGAATTTCAAGGGACGCTTTTTTTGAATGGCGCCTTGCGGATAAATAGGACGTCCTGTGCCGGATAAAAATTGATATCGTCGTGAGCGGCGAGGACCGGCGCTTATTCAAACCATGAATTTGCTTATCGGTATCCCCGTCAGTTTCTTGGACGCCCAGGTGGGACCCCTCGGACGAAATTTGCCGCGACCTCTGTTTGTCAGCCTTTCTTTTTGGCGCAAGTGGCGGCGTGCAATCGTCCGCCGCGTGTCACCGACAGGGACTTCTCCGATTGATAGATTGCCCGGCTCCCGGCCAGAGCCTTACGTCTTGATGCGGATGGGAACCGGCGTCTTTTCTTCAACCATAACCCGGATGCACTGGAGGGGGAGAGCCCCGCACCGTCCGGCCCCTCGCGCCTCTATCCGCCGCCGAAGGTCTTGTAGAGGATAGCGATGACCAGCGCCAGCGCGAGCCAGATCGCGATGTTGCGCAATAATGCCGCTTTGCCGGCGCGTCGCGTGTAGTAAAGAAAGCCCGGCAGCACCAAGAAAAGGACCGCCACCATCGCCACCAGTTGTAAAATTTGCCCTTCGCTCATGCAATTCCGTATCCGAATGGTTATATACCCCGCCATACTATATTGTTTTACGGGCGTATTCGGCCAAAATATCAAATTTTTGCCTGTGCGCGAGACAACATTTGCTTAAATTCGTCTGGCAGTTTATTTTGCACCGAATTTTGACGGCGGAACGGGAGTTATTTGTGGCCGATATTTTTAACGAAGTGGATGAGGATGTCCGCAAGGATAAATCCCTGGCGCTGTGGAAGACCTATGGAAATTATGTCATAGCCCTGGCGGTCCTGATCGTCGCGGGTACCGCGGCCTATGTCGGTTGGCAGAATTACACCCAAAGCCAGTCCCGCACCCAAGGCGCGGAGTTTGAAGCTGCAGCTGCGCTGGTGACCAGTGAAAAGCTTGGGGAAGGGGCCGCCGCCTTTGCGGGCCTCGCAGAATCGGGGAATGCCGGATATCGTCCGCTCGCCGCCCTTCGCGAAGCCGAGGCGATGATCGCGGCAGGAGAGGGGGAGAAAGCTCTCCTCGTTTATGAACAGATTGCGGCCGATAGTTCTGTCGATGCGGAATTCTCATCTCTCGCCAACCTGCTTGCAGGATATTATCTGCTTGATGCCGGAACAACGGAGCAGGTCCGCGAACGGATTGCCCCGCTGACGGAACCGGGCAGCCTTTGGAGTGCGTCTGCCAATGAATTACTCGCGCTTTCCTATATTAAGGATGGCGACAGTGCGAAGGCGAAAGAGGTTCTGGCCCTGGTCCAGAATGACGCCGCTGCGCCCGAAGATGTCAAGGCTCGGGTGACCCAGCTTCTCGCCGCGATTGAGGGTATGTAATCGGATGCTGATGCGCCCGCAGTTTGACATGATCCGGCAATTTGCGCGGCCAGCCCTTGCAGGCTCGGTGCTGCTAACGCTCTCCGCCTGCTCCTGGTTCGGCAATGATGAACCGCCGCCGCTTCCCGGCGACCGGATTTCCATCCTCTCGCTGGAACAAACGCTCGAGGCAGATGCGGGCCTCGCCGATCTGGAAGTGCGTCTTCCGGCGCCGTATGAGAATGCCAACTGGCCGCAGGCTGGCGGCATTCCGACACACGCGCTCTATCACCTTGAGCTTGGCGATAACCTGAAGGAAATCTGGCGGGTTGACATTGGCGATGGGTCGGATGATGAGAACCGCATGTTCTCCTCCCCCGTGATTGCGGCCGGCAAGGTTTATACCATGGACAGCAGCACCACCGTCACCGCCTATTCGGCGGAGGACGGCAAAAAGCTGTGGGAGAAAAACCTCACACCCGAAGATGAAGACGAGGGCAGCATTGGCGGCGGCGTAAGTTACGAATATGGCCGTGTCTTTGTCACGACGTCTTATGGTGATATTGTTTCCTTGGACGGGGAAACCGGGGAGGAACTCTGGAGAACCAGCCTCGGTGTGCCGCTCCGGGCCGCGCCAACCATTGCGGATATGCAGGTTTTTGCCATTACCTTCGATAGCCGGATTTTCGCCTTTGACGCGGCGACGGGGGAGATCAACTGGAACTTTGAGGGCGGCGTGGAAACCACCGGCCTTCTGGGAGCGGCCAGCCCGGCTTTCGCAAGTGGCACCGTCGTTGTTCCCTTCGCCAGTGGGGAGGTGTTTGCCCTTCGTGCCGCCAATGGGCAGCAGGCCTGGAGTGAACAGCTCGTTCGTCGCCGTTTTTACAGCTCGCTCACCTCGCTCACCGATATCAACGCCTTCCCCGTGATCGACCGGGGCGTCGTCTATGCTGCCAGCTATTCCGGCCGCATGATCGCCGTCGATCTCCGGTCGGGCAACCGGCTCTGGGATCAGGAGATTTCAACGCTGCAGACCCCATGGATCGCGGGCGACTTCCTGTTTGTGGTCACGACCGATGGCGATCTTGTCTGCATGTCGCGGCGCAATGGCCTGATCCGCTGGGTCCGCCCGCTGGGGAAGTATGAGGATCCGGAGGAAAAGCGCGATCTCATCATCTGGACCGGCCCGATATTGGCAAGCGACCGACTGATTCTGGTCTCGAACTATGGGGTGGCGGTCTCGGTCTCCCCCTATGACGGGAAGATCCTTGGCCAGATTGAACTCTCTGACAAGGCCTCGATCCCACCAGTGGTGGCCGGAAATACCCTTTATATCCTGACGGACAACGCCGATCTGGTGGCGTTGCGCGGCTCAAGCGAAGAATAGATTATGTCCTTTACCGTTGCGATCATTGGCCGTCCGAATGTCGGCAAGTCGACCTTGTTCAACCGTCTGGTGGGCAAGAAGCTGGCGCTTGTCGATGACACGCCCGGCGTCACCCGCGACCGTCGCGAAGGTGAGGCCAGCATCAGCAACCTGCATTTCCGCGTGATCGACACGGCGGGGCTGGAAGAAAAGTTCGACGACAGCCTGGAAGGGCGGATGCGCCGCCAGACGGAAATCGCCCTCGAAGAAGCCGATGTCGCGCTGATGCTGATCGATGCGCGCACCGGGATCACGCCGCTGGACAAGCATTTCGCAGGCTGGCTCAGAAAGTCGGAAACGCCGGTCATTCTCGTTGCCAATAAATGTGAGGGCAAGGCCGGGATGCCGGGCCTGATGGAGAGTTTCTCACTCGGACTTGGGGAGCCGATCGCGCTCTCCGCCGAGCATGGCGAGGGGCTGGCGGAGCTGTTCGACGTGCTGCTCCCGTTCGAAGATCAAGGCGGTGAGGCGGGCGAGGACGACGACGAAAAGCCCTTGCAACTCGCCATCGTCGGCCGCCCGAACGCCGGGAAATCAACCCTCGTCAATCATCTCATCGGAGAGGAACGCATGCTGACCGGGCCGGAGGCCGGAGTCACGCGCGACGCCATCGCCGTTGAGTGGAACTATGAAGGCCGCGCGATCAAGCTTGTCGATACGGCGGGCCTGCGCAAAAAGGCGCGGGTGCAGAAAAAGCTTGAAAAGCTCTCCGTTACCGACAGCCTCCGGGTGATCCGCATGGCCGAGGTGGTTGTCCTCATGGTCGATGCGGAGGAAACCTTCGAGAAGCAGGATCTCACCATCGCCGCCCATGTGATTGAGGAGGGGCGCGCCCTCGTCATCGCGGTCAATAAATGGGACACGGTGAAGGACCGGCAGGGCACGCTGAAACTCATCCGCGACCGGCTCTCTATCTCGCTGCCACAGGTGCGGGGCGTGCCGGTGGTGACTCTCTCGGCGCTCTCGGGGCGTGGGGTGGAAAAGTTGATCCCGGCGGTGCTGGAGGTCTATGAGCTCTGGAATACGCGCATCTCGACCGCGCGGCTCAATCGCTGGCTGGAGATTATGCTGGAACAGCATCCGCCGCCCATGGCCAAGGGGCGCCGCCTTAAAATCCGTTATATGACGCAGGTCAAGGCCCGCCCGCCGACCTTCTCGCTGTTTATGTCCTCACGTGGCGAACTGCCGGAAAGCTATATCCGCTATCTGATCAATGGCCTGCGGGAGGACTTCAAACTCCCTGCCGTCCCCATCCGCCTTTTCCCGCGGACGGGGAAGAATCCTTATGTGGATAAGGGGTGAGGAGCGTGGTAGGCAAGTCAAATTAATGATATTCTAAGATGATGTGCTAAATCATTTTCAGCAACATATTTGTCCTCATCGAGGTCACCCGGGCCCCAAGACGACGACATTAAATGTATGTGGTCGCCAGCTTCTTTGAGTCTGGATAACTTTGTGATTAGAGAAGCCAAACCTTCCCTATCACAATAGATTTGTACCTCGCACGGGCGACCTCTTTCGGGCTCCCGATAACTGCCGATCTCTACAGTCATTTTCATATCCAAATACCTCGGCTTGGAAAACTATTTCGCAATAGGTTAGAAATGCAGGAAAAAATAATCAGATTTTTTTCCGTCATCCAACATATCCACTTTGATATTCAATAATGTTTTCAATGCATTATATATTTTTTGAGAAGTCCAGCCAATATTGCTGGCTAGATCGTCCTTGGCAATTGTGATCCTGTCGCCATTTAATAATTTATTGTCTTTCAGGAACTCGCCAAGTTCGAGTGCGTCCTCAATATTCTTAAAATATTGAATGTCCCAGATAATGTCCTGAACCTCTTCAGATTCGTCATAATGGGGTGAGCCGTCGTCCGCCCATCCAACTTTTGCGATGATGGAGGTCTTCGATGTACCCAGAATCGCAAATCTGTTTATGTCGAAAAGAGACATAAATCGAAATAGGTGAGCGACATAACGCGATGGTACCTTTCCCTTCACTACGTCCATAGCCTTATTTTCCCTAAAGCTGATTTCTACAATAGCTATAGAGGAAACTACTATTTATAGTTGTTCAGGGTCCAGTGCAAATTAACCATCCAGTAAACTACCCCCCAAACAGCACGCCATTTTCCTCACTCAGCACGGCGTCGAGGAACATCTGCGCCTTGGTCTCGGGGAGGGGGTGGTCCTTGGGGTTTTCGGCGGGGTAGGCGACGGCGCGGAGGCGGGTGCGGGTCGGGCCGGGGTCGATCAGGTTCACTTTGACGTTCGTTTTCGCGACTTCGTGGGCGTAGGTTTTGGCAATCGTCTCAAGCGCGGCCTTACTCGCGGCATAAGCGCTCCAGAACTGCTTGTTCTCATGGGCGATGCTGGAGGTGACAAAGAGCGCGCGGCCTGCCTCGCTCTGGCGGAGCAGCGGATCGAGAGCGCGGAGCAGCCGCTGGTTCGCATGGACATTGAGCTTGAACACATCGTCCCACAGTTCCGGCACATATTGCTGCGTCGGCATCAGCTTGCCGACCATGCCCGCGTTGCCGATGAGAATATCGAGCTTTTTCCAGCGTTCATAAAGTGGCATGGCGAGGCCATCAATCGCGGCGGTATCCAGCAAATCGAGGGGGACGAGCGTCGCGCTGCCGCCCGCGTTCTGGATCTCGTCATCCACTTCCTCCAGCCCGCCGACAGAGCGCGCGACGAGGATAACATGCGCGCCATGGTGCGCAAATTTCTTCGCCACTGCCGCGCCAATGCCACTGGAGGCGCCGGTGATCAGCGCCACTTTATCTTGTAGTTTACCGGACATAAAAGCCTTCTTTAACCTGAAATATTAGTAACGCTCGGTGAGCAGGGTGAGTTCCTTATCCACGCCGCTCTCGTTATCCACGAGCTCGATCGGGTAGTCGCCGGTGAAGCAGGCATCGCAATATTGCGGCTGTTTCGGGTTGCGGCCATCTTCGCCCATCGCCTTATAGAGCCCGTCGAGGGAGATGAAGTTGAGGCTGTCCGCGCCGATAAAGGCGCACATCTCATCAAGTTCATACTGCGCGGCGAGCAGCTTCGCCCGGCTTGGCGTATCCACACCATAAAAGCAGCTATGGGTGGTTGGCGG
The DNA here is from genome assembly GCF_020731145.1 of Sneathiella sp. HT1-7. GTDB lineage: Bacteria > Pseudomonadota > Alphaproteobacteria > Sneathiellales > Sneathiellaceae > Sneathiella. Next base: position 668,135 of record NZ_JAJFZN010000002.1, read on the forward strand.
GCTGGCGATGCGCATATGCACCTCCGTCGCGCCGGCCTCCCTCACCATCTGCACGATCTTGGTGGAGGTAGTGCCGCGGACGATACTGTCATCGACGAGAATAACCTTCTTGCCGTTGATCAGAGCGCGGTTGGCGTTATGCTTGAGCTTGACGCCGAGATGGCGGATCTGGTCCGTCGGCTCGATAAAGGTACGGCCGACATAATGGTTGCGGATGATGCCAAGATCAAAGGGGATGCCCGATTTCTCGGAATAACCGATGGCGGCGGGGGTGCCACTGTCCGGCACGGGGATCACGAGATCGGCGTCGACCGGGTTTTCCGTGGCCAACTGGCTGCCGATGGATTTACGGACGTCATAGACCGAGCGGCCCTCCACCACGCTATCGGGGCGGGAGAAATAGATATGTTCGAAAATACAGAAGCGCTTGGGCGGGGCGGAGAAGGGGAAGTGGGAACTGATCCCGCTGTCATCCACCACAACAACCTCGCCGGGGGACACATCGCGGATGAATTCCGCGCCGATGATATCGAGGGCGCAACTTTCCGAGGTCAGGATATAGGCGTTTTCGAGCTTGCCAAGGACCAGCGGGCGCACGCCGTGGGGGTCGCGCATGCCGATCATCTTCTTGCTGGTCAGCGCGACCAGGGAATAGGCGCCGGTGATTTTCGACATCGCATCGACCAGGCAATCGACAATGCGGGTTTTCTTGCTGTTGGCGACGAGATGGATGATGACTTCTGTGTCCATGGTCGACTGGAAGATACTACCCTCCAGGACGAGGCGGCGATGCAGGGTAGAGGCGTTGGTGAGGTTGCCGTTATGGGCCACGGCGAGGCCGCCATTGGCGAGATCGGCGAAGATTGGCTGGACGTTGCGAAGGACGGTGCCGCCTGTCGTGGCGTAGCGGTTATGGCCGAGGGCGGTGCTGCCCTTCAGGCTGTTGATCACTTCCTCGGTCGAGAAATTATCGCCGACCTTGCCCATCGCCTTGTGGGAATGGAAATGCTTGCCGTCATGGCTGACAATCCCGGCGGCTTCCTGGCCGCGATGTTGCAGCGCATGGAGGCCAAGGGCGGCAAGGGCCGCCGCCTCCGGATGGCCGTAAATTCCGAATACCCCGCATTCCTCATGCAGCTTGTCATCGTCAAACGGATTGCACGAAACGTGGTCGGCGGAAGTCTCAGTCATTAGGGTTTTTCCTGTGAGCTCTTGGTTAGGTTTTCCATCTGCTGTCTGGCCTTGTCATCATAGCCCTTGTCGAGGAGATTCTTGGCCCCATCGACACCGTCTTTCAGCCCGTCCTTTACGCCGTCGGGCAGTTCTTCATATTTCTCTTTCAGGCGATCCATGGTGTCCTTGTCGCTTTCCTTCGAAATATTCAGGTTCTCCTGCATATCCGGTGGCAACAGTCGGGCTATAAACTCGCCGCTGCCCTCAATAATCGGCAGCATCCTCGCCTGCAATACCCAGTCGGGCCGGTCCTTCTCGGGGATGAACTGAACAAAAATCAGCCAGGCTATCCCGAGCAGTATGGCACCGCGTGCGATGCCGAAAAAAATACCGAGCGAGCGATCCAGCGCTCCAAGGCTCGACGCCTTGACCTTTTCCGATATTGCATGGCTGATATAGGACAAAATGACGAGAGAGAGAATAAAAATCACCGCCCCGGTCAAAATATCTGCAATCAAGAGGTTCAGAATGAACTCCCGCGCGATCGGTTGCAGCAGCGGGAAGAGGTAAAGACTAAGGAAAACCGCGCCGACCCAGCCCGCCACCGAAAGCGTTTCCTTTACGAAACCACGGACGAAACCGAAGATTGCCGAGATCAGCAGGATCACCAGTATAACGGCATCGGCGCCTTGGATGGGCATGTTTTCCATGGGTACTCCTACTCTCTATACTGCCCGGGTCATCGGCTTTGTCTCCGTGAAGAGCGAGACGATTTCCCGTAAATGCTCAATTTCAATAATCTTCATGGACCCGCTTTTCACCTTGCTGCCCGCCGGGATGATGGCGGTGGTGAAGCCGAGTTTCGCGGCCTCCTTCAACCGGGCATCAGTCTGGCCGACGGGTCTTACCTCCCCGGAAAGGCCGATTTCCCCCAGAAAGAGACTGCCCGGTGGCACCGGAATATCGGAGACGGAAGAGACAAGTGCCGCTGCGACGGCCAGATCCGCCGCGGGTTCCTGCACCCGCAACCCCCCGGCGACATTGAGATACACCTCGCTGCCTGAAAAGGAAAGGTCGCAGCGCGTATCCAGCACGGCGAGGATCATGGCGAGGCGGGCGTTATCCCATCCGACGACGGCGCGGCGCGGGGTGGCCTGCGCTGTGGCGGCGACCAGCCCTTGAATTTCAACGAGGAGAGGGCGGGTGCCTTCCATCCCGGCAAAGACAGAGGCGCCGCTAATTGTCTTGTCAGGACTGCTGATGAAGAGGGATGAAGGGTTGGCTACCTCCTTCAATCCCGCATCTGACATTTCGAACACGCCAATTTCATCCGTTGCGCCGAAGCGATTCTTCACTGCGCGCAAAATCCGGAACTGATGGCCGCGGTCGCCTTCGAAGTAAAGCACCGTATCAACCATATGCTCCAGCACGCGGGGGCCGGCGATCTGTCCGTCCTTGGTGACATGGCCAACTAATATAACGCTGGTGCCGGTTTTTCGCGCCAACCGGATCAGTTCCTGTGCGGAGGCCCGGACTTGTGCCACCGTTCCCGGCGCACTCGGCAGGTTGTCGGCAAAGACGGTCTGAATCGAATCGATGACCAGAAGTTTCGGCACCGGGCTCGTCTTTTCGACGCTGGTGATAATATCGCGGATCGAGTTGGCGGAGGCAAGCTGCACCGGTGCCTCCGCAAGGCCGAGCCGTTGGGCGCGCATGGAGATTTGCTGCGTTGCCTCCTCCCCGGAGATGTAAATACAGGGCGCGCCCGCCATAGCCATCTTCGCGACCGCCTGAAGCAGCAACGTTGATTTGCCGATACCGGGATCGCCGCCGATCAGGATGGAGGAGCCCGGAACGAAGCCGCCGCCCAGCACCCGGTCCAACTCCCCGATATGGCTGATGGAGCGTTTATATTCGGAGATATCCGCATTGAGCGCGGTGAAGGTGAGGTCGCGCCCCTTGCCGGTGGTCAGCCCACTCGGCACCGCGACATCGGCGGTGCTTTGAAGCAGCGAATTCCATTCTCCGCAGGAATCGCAGCGTCCCTGCCATTTGCGATAGGTTTCGCCGCAGCTCTGACAGGTGAATTGTTCGCTGGGTCGCGCCATTCAGCTTTCCGTTTAAATCTGTTTCGGTCGCCGTCGTAAAAATGGCGGCTTGCCCTGAAAGTCAGGGTTTTAAAATATCCAGTTTGATCGGTCCATCCACATCGCCATGGACAAATTGCTCCACATAAGGGTCGCCGCAGGTATGAATCTCCGAGGCGAGACCCGCCCAAACCACATTCCCCTTATAAAGGAGGGCGATGCGGTCTGCAATTTTTTGCGCGCTCTCCATATCGTGGGAAATGGTGAGTGTCGTCGCCCCGAGATCCTGCGTACAATCGCGGATCAGGTTATCGATCACATCGCCCATGATCGGATCGAGGCCGGTCGTCGGTTCATCGAAGAAGATAATTTCCGGTTCCGCCGCGATGGCCCGCGCGAGGCCGACGCGTTTTTGCATACCAACGGAAAGTTCCGCCGGGGTCTTGTCCGCGAGATCGGGGCCGAGACCCACAAGGGCGAGCTTCTCGATCGCGATGACCTTCGCCTCTTTGCGCTTCATGCCATGGGCCTGGATCAGGCCGAAGGCGACATTCTCCCATACGGTCAGGCTGTCGAACAGGGCGGCATACTGGAACAGCATCCCGGTTTTGAGCAAAATCTGCTCGCGCTTATGGCCGCTGGAATTGGTGATGTCCTCCCCATCGATGAGAATTTCGCCGCTTTCGGGTTTCAAAAGCCCGAGAATGCATTTCAGCATGACTGATTTCCCGGTGCCGGACCCGCCGATCACCACCAGCGATTCCCCTTTGGCAACGGAGAGGTTGAGGTTATCGAGAATGACCTTCTTACCGAAGGACTTGCAGACGTTGCGAAGCTCGATTTTCGGCGTTTCGCTCATGACCTCAATCGATCAGCAGGACGGTAAGGAAATAGTCGCTGATCAAGATCAGCACGAAGGAGGAGACAACCGCATTTGTCGTCGCTTTACCCACGCCTTGCGCGCCGCCAGTGGAGTTAAAGCCATGATAGCAGCCCATCAGTGTGACGATAAAGCCGAACACGCTGGCCTTGATCAGGCCAGACACCACGTCGCGGATTTCGAGGAATTCAAAGGTGTTGTTAAGATAGTTGCTGGCATTGAAGCCGAGCTTTTCCGTCGCCACCAGAAAGCCGCCCGAGACACCGATGATATCGCCGATCAGCACGAGGAAGGGGAGCGTTACCAGCCCGGCGATTAGCCGCGGCGCGACGAGATATTTAAACGGGTTGGTGGAGAGGGTGACAAGGGCGTCGATCTGCTCCGTTACCCGCATGGTGCCAATCTCGGCGGCGATGGCCGCGCCAACACGGCCCGCGATCATCAAGCCGGACAGCACCGGCGCCAGTTCGCGGGTCAGGCCGATGACAACGATGGTCGCGACGGCACTCTCCGCATTGAAGCGTGAGGAACCAACATAAATTTGCAGCGCCAGCACCATCCCGGTGAACAGCGCCGTCATCCCCACAACGGGGAGGGAGTAATAGCCGATATCCATCATCTGCTTGCCGAGCAGGCGGAGATAATAGGGCGGCACGATGCAATGACGCAGGCTATGGGCGGTGAAGATAGCGATCCGGCCGACCGCCGCCATGAAGGACAAAAAGACCCGCCCGATTGTGGCTAGAAAATTCTTTTCCATCCCCTAAACCGCCGCGTCCAGATACTCACGGTAATAGCGGCTGCCGAGAGAGGTCAGGATTTCGTACGGGATTGTTTCCGCATGGGCGGCCACTTCATCAAGCGGAACCGCGCCGCCGATCAGATCGACAAAGGCGCCGGGCGCACAGTCACCCTCGGGAACCTTACTGACATCGACGGTGATTATATCCATGGAAACGCGCCCTACTACTGGAACCTTGATATTCTTAACCGCACATTCAGCCTTATTACCCAGGGCGCGGAAATAGCCGTCTGCGTAACCCACCGAAACGGTCGCAATCCGGCTTGATCCTTCAGTTCGGAATGACGCACCATAGCCAACGGGAATTTCGCTGTCAACGTCCTGCACCTGCAGGATGCGCCCGCGTAACCGCACCACTTCATGCATCGGATTGGGACCGCCCGCATGGGGGTTGCCGCCAAAAAGCGCGATGCCGGGTCGGACCATGTCGAAATGGAAATCAGGCCCTAAAAATATCCCGGCGGAATTGGCGAACGAGACCGGCGTCTCGCGCAAAGCTTTGGGCAGGATGGTTCGGAAAAAGAGAAGCTTTTCAAGCTGTTCGCGGTTCATCGGATCGCTGGGGACATCGCCACAGGAAAGATGGCTCATAACGAAGTCAATCTTGATATGATCGAGGAGGTCCGGTGTCGCCGCCAGCTCCCTGATTTCCGCTTCCAGCAAGCCGAGCCGCGTCATCCCTGTATCCAGATGGAGAAGGGCATGCAAACCGCCGCGCGTTTTCGCAAAGTTCGCCCATTGCCGAATGTCATGCAGGGAATTGAGGACAGGAACGAGGTTATATTCCAGGTATATTTCCTCGGTCTCGGGCAGTATGCCGCCAAGAATATGGATGGTCGCGTCGGGCAGCAGTTTTCTGAGCGTCACGCCTTCGCCGGGCAGGGCGACGAAAAAGCGGCGGCATCCCGCGGCATAGAGCGCCGGGCCGACCTGTTCGATCCCAAGACCATAGGCATTTGCCTTGACCGACGCCGCACATTCGGCGGGCGCGGCCTGATCCGCGAGCAATCGGTAATTTTCTTTCAGGGCACCCAGGTTAATCGTCAGATGCGCCCCCGCCAATTTACGCTCCATACACGCTACGCTCCCACCTAATGATGTTCCGGCAGATACTCGTCGGAGACATAGTCGCCAAAGCGGGTGAACTCGGGCTTGAAATGCAGCTTGATGATGCCGATTGGGCCATGACGCTGCTTGCCGATGATGACTTCTGCGAGGTTGTGCAGCCGGGACATGCGTTCCTGCCAGTCGGCATGCTCGGGCGTGCCTTCCGACGGCGCCTTGCGTTCCTCGTAATAGCCTTCGCGATAGACGAACATGACCACGTCGGCGTCCTGCTCGATCGAGCCGGATTCGCGCAAATCCGACAGCTGAGGGCGCTTGTCATCGCGGTTCTCGACCTGTCTAGACAACTGCGACAAGGCGATCACGGGAATATCGAGTTCCTTGGCGATCGCTTTCAGGCCCTGCGTCACCTCGGATATTTCCTGCACCCGGTTATCGGAGCGGCGGCCGGAGCCTTTCATGAGCTGTAAATAGTCGACCACGACCAGGCCGAGGCCGTGGCTTCGCTTCAACCGCCGTGCCCGGGTCCGGAGTGCGGCGATGGAAAGGGCAGGCGTATCGTCAATATAAAGCGGCAGTTCCGAGAGGCGCGCCGTTTCCGGCACCAGCCTGTTGGCGAACTCCTCATCAGTCAGGTCACCGCGCCGGAGTTTCTCGGAGCTGATCTCGGTCGCTTCTGCAAGGACACGGCCGACGAGCTGCTCGGCGGACATTTCAAGAGAGAAGAAGCCGACGACCGCGCCCTCTTCGCCGCCACTCGCGTGATAGGCCTTCGCCGCGTTATAGGCGATATTGGTGGCCAGCGACGTTTTCCCCATGGAGGGACGTCCGGCAAGGATGAGAAGGTCGGACTTATGGAGACCGCCGAGCTTGCCGTCCATGTCTTTCAGGCCCGTCGTCACGCCAACAAGATTACCCTCGCGCTGGAAGGCCTCTTCGATGGATTTGAGGGCCTCGTCCACCGCCAGGCGGATGGGCATCAGGGCGCCTTCATGCGCACCGTTTTCCGCGAGGGAGAAGAGTTTCTGCTCCGCATTCTCGATCTGCGACTGGGAAGTTTCTTCCAAATCCGAATCATAGGCAGTGTTGACGATTTCTTCGCCCAGCAGGATCAATTCCCGCCGCATGGCCAGGTCGTAGATCAGCCGACCATAGTTTTCCGCATTGATGATGGTGGTGGCGGAGGCCGCGAGGCGGGCCAGATACTGCGACCCACCAATATCGGCAAGGCCTTCGTCGCGGTCGAAATAGGATTTAAGCGTGACCGGATCGGCGATTTCCCCGCGCTCGATCAGCAAGGTGGCGGCATCATAAATGCGCCGGTGTACATCTTCGGCAAAATGCTCGGCCTTCAGGAAGCCGGAAACTTTTGAGGCGGCATCGTTATTGACAAGGATCGCGCCGAGCAGATCCTGCTCCGCCTCAATATTATGCGGGGCCGCGCGGTAGGCCGGGCCGGATTTATCCTCGTCAGGACGGTCGTCATTAAGCGATACGGTTTCCATTTTTCAATGTTATCACATGCGATTTTTTATATCCAATCGCATTCTGGAAAGAGAGCGGACGCCGGGGAAAAAATATGTGGATAACGATTATTCACAGCCTGTGAACTTCGGGGATAAAAAAAACGGCGCCGCGATGGCACCGTTTTTCTAGTGTCGTAAAAAGGGGAGGCGGGTTACGCGTCGTCCTTGGTTTCTTCTGCATCAACATCGACGCCGGCAGCAACCTGCTCAAGTTCTTCAACATCCACATCAGCGGTGGATTCGAAAACATTGACAACCGCTTCGTCGCGACCATCGAGCTTGGCTTCGGCAGCTTCCTCAACAGATTCGCCGCGGGCCTGAATTTCCGCTTCCTCTTCAGAGCGGGCAATGTTGACCGTGACCGAGACAGCGACTTCCGGATGCAGACGCACCTTGATGTCGTGCAGGCCGAGGGTTTTCAGGACCATGTCCAGCTCGATCTGCTTGCGGGTTACGGTGAAGCCAGCCTCGGTGACCGCCTTGGCGATATCCTGCGTGCTGACAGAGCCGTACAGCTGCTGGGATTCGGAGGCGGCCCGGATCAGGACAACGGCTTCGCCGTTGAGCTTCTCGCCGACTTTTTCCGCTTCTTCGCGGCGTTTCAGATTGTCCGCTTCGAGCTGGGCCCGCTGTGCTTCGAAAACCGAGAGATTTTCCTTGCTCGCCCGGAGCGCCTTTTTCTGCGGCAACAGGTAATTGCGGGCATAACCGTTTTTGACCGAAACGACGTCCCCCATCTGACCGAGTTTCTCAATTCTTTCCAGTAATACTACTTCCATCAGTCTTCCTCCTGGCGGGGGGCGGGCGCAAAGCGACGCCTGAACCCGACCCAATTTTCCATCAGCCCCAATATTGTGATTATCAGGGCCAGCCATAACATCATAACCGTCGCCACATAAATTGCGCCCAGAATAAACGGGCGGCCGTTCCATCTATGTGACACCACATGGATGACTGCCATTCCCTGCAGGAAGAACAGTATCTCCAGCGTGATCACTACGGCCCCCAGCAGCGGCAGGCTCGCGTCGAGAATGACGCTTAACGCAGTCGCTGCGATGAAGGCCAGCGCCAACCAGTTGGGTAGCGCCATCTTCGTCAGTTCCGGTGTCGGCCGGAGGTTCCTGTTGAAGCGGACCAGAAGCCCTTGGGCCAGACAGCCGCTTAACAGAATAAACATTCCCCACATCGGGCCCATAAACTGCGGCAACATCGCCACAAATTCAACGCCAGTCAGTGCCGGGGCGACACCTTGTATTTCCGTCATCTGCACCAGCATCTGATCGAACCCCTCGATCAGCCCCTGCCGCAGCGCATCGTCCCATTGGAGCAGGCCCATGGCCAGCAACGTCAGTCCGATGCAGATACCCGCCCACCACATCAACAGGCGGTCGGCGGGGTACCAGTATTTTACGCCGTCACTCTCTTGCCAGAGCAGCGCCTGACGAACCAGCAGGACCACCGGAATTCCGGAAACCGCCGCATAGGCAAGCGCAAAGTCCATGTTGATCGCAAAGGCGGCGACCACCACACTGGTGAGGACGGAGATAACGGCGCTTCTAACGCCAAATCCCAGCCCGGACACAAACAGCGGGACCAGTGACAATATCCAGAAGATCAGGGTCTGCAGCGCCGTCCCTAACGTGGTGCCGCCCGCATTTCCAACGATGGAAAGCATGACGAGCGCCGTGTTCAGAACGCCGAGCGCAACGGCAACTGCCAGTTCCTTGACCATTGTCTATCATACGGGGTCGGCAAAAACGCGCCGTCCCCGGCTTTCTATTTTACAAGAAACGGCAATAGCGCGAGGTTTCTTGCCCGTTTGATGGCCGTGGCCAGTTCGCGCTGTTTCTTTGCAGAAACGGCGGTGATCCGGCTTGGCATGATTTTTCCGCGCTCTGAAACATAGCGCTGCAGAAGTTTGACATCTTTATAGTCGATCTTCGGCGCGCCGTCTCCCGTGAACGGGCAGGTTTTGCGGCGGCGGAAAAACGGGCGGCGTTGTGCGTCAGCCATTATTCTTCCCCTTCGTCAGTTTTATCTTCAGTTTTATCTGCGGCGTCGTCCTCATCAGAGGATTTTGCAGCAGGCTTGCTGTCGGCATCATCATCAGAATCACGACGGCGTTCCGGACGGGCGCTGCGGCTCTGCAGCATCACGCTGTCGCCTTCTTCCAGCTCTTCGACCTTGATGGTCATGTGGCGCAGCACGTCTTCATTCAGAAGCAGGTTGCGTTCCATTTCCTTCATGGCATCGACCGGAGTGTCGAGGTTGAGGAGAACGTAATGGCCCTTACGGTTTTTCTTGATTTTGTAAGCAAGATTGCGAAGGCCCCAGTTTTCGACCTTGGCGACGGTTCCGCCACCATCGGTGATAAAGCTGGACATATTTTCGGTCAGTGTTTCCACCTGCTGGGTGGAGATATCCTGACGTGCAATAATAACTGTCTCATAGAGAGGCATATATAAAGCTCCTTATGGCTCTTGGGTGTCTGGAGTTACGACATGTAACCGAACAGACTTAGCCGACCTCCGTCGGCAAGGAGTATTGAGGCGGCGGACTATACAGATTTTACCGCTATATGCAAGTGGGCTTGACAGGAAATTTTGCTGCAATATGACTGTGGCAGTAACTTGATCAGAATTGGACCCAAAATCATGACACGTGCATTTGTATTTCCCGGCCAGGGCAGCCAGGCTGTCGGTATGGGGCAGGAGCTGGCGCAGAGCCACGCCGCTGCCCGCGAAGTCTTCGAAGAGGTGGATGAGGCCCTGGGCCAGAATCTCAGCCGGTTAATGTTCGAAGGCCCGATCGAGGAGCTGACCCTGACTGAGAATGCACAACCCGCCCTGATGGCGGTCAGCATGGCGGTGGTCCGCATCCTGGAAAAAGACGGCAATATGGATTTCGCCAAAACCGCCAAATATGTCGCTGGCCATTCGCTGGGTGAATATTCCGCCCTGACGGCTGCGGGGGCGCTGGATCTCTCGGATGCAGCGCGATTGCTGAAAGCCCGCGGGCAGGCGATGCAGCAGGCGGTGCCGGTTGGCGTTGGCGCGATGGCCGCGCTGCTTGGTCTTAATATCGAGCCGGTCGAGGAAGTCGTCGCGGAAGCGCGCGAAAAGGCGGCTCCCGGAGAGGTTGTCGCCGCCGCCAATGATAATGCGGACGGGCAGGTGGTTCTCTCCGGTCATAAGGGCGCGGTCGAGGTCGCCATCGAGATTGCAAAGGAAAAGGGTGCGAAGAAGGCGATGCTGCTCCCCGTGAGTGCGCCATTCCATTGTCCGCTGATGCAGCCCGCCGCCGACGAGATGGCGGAACGTCTGAAAGAGGTGGTGATTGCGCCGCCGCGTGTCCCACTGATTGCCAATGTCACCGCGAGCGAGGTGAGTGATCCCGATACCATCCGCCGTTTGCTGGTGGAACAGGTGACGGGGCGGGTGCGCTGGCGCGAGAGTGTCCTTTATATGGGTGAGCAGGGGGTTTCCGAGCTGGTGGAGCTTGGCGCAGGCAAGATCCTGACCGGCATGGTCCGGCGGATCAATCGCGAGATGACCGGCTCTGCCGTTGGAACGCCAGCGGATATCGACGCCTTTTTGGCGAAACTCTAGGGGAAGCGGGAGTAGAAAAGAATGTTTGATCTTACAGGAAAATGTGCGCTGGTCACCGGCGCATCCGGTGGTCTTGGGGCGGTAATCGCACGGGACCTGCATGCGCAGGGTGCGACAGTGGCCCTTTCCGGCACGCGGGAGGATGCGCTGAATGTGGTGGCGGCGCAGCTTAAAGACCGCGTTCATGTGCTGCCGTGCAATCTCTCCGACATGGAGGCGGTTGATGGCTTGATCAAGCAGGCCGAAGAGGCGATGGGCCAGGTCGATATCCTGGTTAATAACGCAGGCCTTACCCGTGATGGCCTTGCCATGCGGATGAAGGACGAGGACTGGGATCTGGTGATGGATGTCAATCTGAAAGCGGCATTCAAGCTGTCGTGCAATGCCCTGCGCGGCATGATGAAGCGGCGCTTCGGGCGGATTATCGGCATTACCTCCATCGTCGGGGTGACGGGCAATCCGGGCCAGATGAACTACGCCGCCTCGAAAGCAGGGATGATCGGCATGTCGAAGTCCCTCGCGCAGGAAGTGGCGACGCGTGGTATCACGGTGAATTGTGTGGCCCCCGGCTTTATTGAGACGGCAATGACGGATGCGCTTCCCGATGCCCAGAAAGAGGCGCTTTTGACGGCTGTTCCCGCCGGAAAACTGGGTGACCCCGCCGATATCTCGGCCGCCGTGGTTTATCTATCGTCGGACGAGGCGGCCTATATGACCGGCCAGACGCTGCATGTGAACGGCGGCATGGCAATGATTTGATTACGGTGGCAAGGCCCCCATATAAAAATCAAATCACGGTGAGGTTTTCTTTGCAAGATGATCAAAGTATGTTAGGAAACCGCACCAAATTGACCGCCAATGGTGCTTGAATTTTTAGTACCTTGGGGGTAAGGAAAGAGCACATACTTTTTGAACTGTCGGATTTTCTAAGGATACAGATATGAGTGATATCGCAGGGCGCGTTAAAAAAATCGTCGTTGAGCATCTCGGAGTAGATGAAGGCAAAGTAACAGACGAAGCAAGCTTCATTGACGATCTGGGCGCAGACAGCCTGGATACGGTTGAACTTGTTATGGCGTTTGAAGAAGAGTTCGGTATTGAAATTCCGGACGATGCCGCTGAAAAAATTCTGACAGTAAAAGACGCCATCACGCATATCGACGCTGCGTAACTGGTCGGGGCCGATGGCCCCGAACTTCTTTTCCTGAAACTAACAGTGGGTGACGCATGCGACGAGTGGTGGTAACCGGATTGGGGCTTGTGACCCCGCTGGCGAACGGAGTTAGGCCGACTTGGAAGAAGCTGATAGCCGGTGAATCTGGGGCAGCGATGCTCACCAAGATCGACACGACGGATTTGCCTGTTCGCTACGGCTGCGAAGTGCCGATCGATCCCGATCAACCGGATTCTTTTATCGCGGACGACTATCTGGCGCCGAAAGAGCAGCGGAAAGTCGACAGCTTTATCCAGTTCGGAATTGCCGCCGCAGATGAGGCAATTGCGGACAGCGGATGGAAGCCACAAACGGAAGAAGAATTCTGCCGCACCGGTGTGACCATCGGTTCCGGTATCGGCGGTCTACCTTCGATCGAGGCGAATGCCATCATCCTCCATGAACGCGGACCCCGGCGCATCGGACCATTCTTTATTCCCGGCGCGCTGATCAATCTGGTCTCTGGTCAGGTTTCTATCCGTCATGGCTATAAAGGCCCGAACCATGCGGTTGTTACCGCCTGTTCCACCGGTGCCCATGCCATTGGCGATGCGGCGCGGATGATTGCCGATGACGATGCCGACGTCATGGTGGCGGGCGGTGCGGAAGGCGCGATCTGCCGCCTCGGTATTTCCGGTTTTGCCTCCGCCAAGGCGCTCTCCAGTTCCTTCCATGACACGCCGGAAACGGCCTCTCGCCCCTATGACAAGAGCCGCGACGGCTTCGTGATGGGAGAGGGCGCGGGCGTTGTTGTTGTCGAAGAATATGAGCATGCCAAAAAGCGCGGCGCGAAAATCTACGCCGAAGTGCTGGGCTATGGCCTCTCCGGCGATGCTTACCATATCACCGCACCATCCTCCGATGGCGACGGCGGGTATCGCGCAATGCAGATGGCTCTTCGCAAATCCGGCCTGAATGTTGAAGATATCGATTATGTCAACGCGCATGGCACCTCCACCATGGCGGACTTTATCGAAGTCGGCGCGGTGGAACGCCTGCTCGGCGCGCGTGCGAAGAATGTCGCCATGTCTTCCACAAAATCTGCGATTGGCCATCTGCTCGGTGCGGCGGGTGGTGTTGAGGCGATCTTCTCCATCCTCGCGATGAATGAAGGGATTGTCCCGCCGACGATCAACCTGAACGACCCGGCGGAAGACTGCGAGATCGATCTTGTGCCGAACAAGGCGCAGGAACGTAAAGTTGATGCGGTTCTTTCCAACTCCTTCGGATTTGGCGGCACCAACGCCTGCCTCGTCATGAAGCGCGTCTGACCCGGCTCGGGTGCGGATGCGATGAGGCCAGTCCTTTATACCCTGATTGCGCTTATCGTTGGCGCGGGCCTCGCCCTCGGCGGGGCGCTGGGCTATGGCTGGCATCTTTTCAAGTCGCCTGGGCCGCTGGAAACGGAGACCGTCTATGTCCTTAAAAAGGGAACAGGTCTTCGTGCGCTGGCCACGGAACTTGAGAAAAATTCCATTATAAATAATGAATTGTCGTTCATTCTTGGTGTAAGAATTGAAGAAAATGCGGCGCGGCTTCAGGCTGGGGAATATCTTGTTCCGGCCGCGATTTCCGGCATTGACCTGATGGCGCTGTTTGTCTCGGGCAAGGTGATCGAGCGACGGCTGACAATCCCCGAAGGCCTGCAAAGCCGCGAGATAAAAGCGCTGGTTGAGGCCGCACCTGGGCTTGAGGGGGAGATTACGCGGGAGATGCCCGAAGGGGCGTTCCTGCCTGAGACTTACCAATATCGCCTTGGGGATAGCCGGGATGAACTGGTTGGGCGCATGGCGGCGGCGATGCAAGGGGCGATTGCGTCGGTCATCGCGACAACACCGCTTCCGAAGGAAATAAAAACCCCGGAAGATCTGGTCATACTTGCCTCCATCGTCGAGAAGGAAACCGCAGTTCCCGAAGAGCGGCCGCGCGTCGCCGGGGTGTTTCTCAATCGATTGCGTAAGGGGATGATGCTGCAATCGGACCCAACAGTGGTCTATGGTGTCACGCTGGGCAAGCGCGATCTTGGTCGTCCGCTCAGTAAGAAGGATCTCGCCACCCCGACTGAGTATAACACCTATCAGATGATGGGGCTGCCCAAGGGGCCGATTGCCAATCCGGGTCTTGAAAGCCTGAGCGCCGTATTACAGCCCGAAGAGACGAAGTTCCTCTATTTCGTGGCTGACGGGACGGGCGGGCATGCTTTTTCCACCACGTTGGACGGGCATAACGACAATGTCCGCAAATGGCGCAAGCTCAACAAAAACAAGTAAAACCTCTCCACCGCCTGATTTGACACAAATAATCGCTGCCAGACGTCATTGCCGAAAATGATTAGGTAAGGAGCGGGCCCCATGGCGGTGAGTACGGATACGATACAGACGTTGCTCCGGCAGCGTCAGGACCTGCGGGAGGCCCTGCTTAACTTGCGTAAAGAGATTGCGACTCTCGATGCCTCCTCCCTTGATCTGGTGAACAAGAATATAAAGACCTCCGCCCCGCCGACTGTGGCGGCTCAGCCCGCGCCCTCGCTTGCAGTCAAACCTGCTGCCGCGGAAATTCCGTCCAAGGAGACGCCTGAACCGCCGTCTGAGCCTGAACAACAAACCGGAACGGTGGCTCCCGCGTTGGAAAAAAATACGATATCGCCAGAGGCCCCGACCCGCAAGGAGCCTGTGTTGACGGCGCCAACTGCCGCGCCACAAAAGAAGCCTGAGGCTACACCGAAGCTGGCGACGGATGAGGATCAGCAATCTGCCCCGAAAGAAGAGGCCAAAAAGGAGTCGGCCGAAAAATCGGATGTGCCCGACGATCCGCCAAAGGAAGAAGAGGGGGATCACGATGATCTAACGGAGTTGTTGGAAAAGGCGCGGGCTTTATCGGACTATTTGCTCGATCACCCATCCAAACTCCCTGCGGCGGAGCTGGGGGCGCTTGATGCCGCCATCACGGTGAGTGAGGCGGCCAATACCCCGGCGGAGAAGAAAGCCTGCTATCATACTTTGCAGGCGGCCTATCGCAAGATATCGGCGGCAACTTTTGCGGCCTCCGGCATAAGTGGCACAACACTGCAGGATAGCGCGGCGGGGGCACCGCTCCTCTGGACGATCCCTTTTGCAATTTCCCTCCTGATCCTTATCGTCTTTCCGCTTTTGCTGCTCGCCCGGCATCTGATCGGGGAGATGTTCACCAATGATTTCGCCGTCGACCTCATCTGGTCCTTCGGGCTTGCCGCCGCTTTTCTCTGGGGCGTGGTGGGGGCGCTTACGTTGCTCGCGCTTAATATCGCGCGGTTGGTGTATCGCCGCCGCTTCGATGGCGGGGGGCGAAGATCACCCGCCTTGCGCGGCGCTCTTGGTGGGCTGATCGGGGCGGTGGCGTTCATGATCGCCGAGGTTTGGCTCCCCATGAGTGACGCGACGGCAGATTTCGCCCTTGATGCGATTGCCTTTGCGGGTGGGATGCTTTCCGCGATCCTGTTCGTTGCCTTGCAACGGATGATCAATGCCATCACGGGCTGGATTGAACCCGCGACACCCGTCAAGATCGTTAAAAAATAGCGCCGCGCGCTTGTCGCCTCCCGCGGAAGCGGATATACAGGAACGCATATCCTGTCCCTTGCGCATGAGGCCAATTTGACCATAAACAGTATGACCGGCTTTGCCCGGGCGAGCGGCTCCTTCGACGGGGTTGGCTGGCTTTGGGAAGTGAAAAGCGTCAATGGCCGGGGGCTTGAGGCACGCTGCCGCTTACCGTCGGGCTTCGACCACCTTGAGGACAAGCTACGCAAGCTGGTCAAAGCGCGATTTGAGCGCGGCAATATTAATGTTCATCTCCAGCTTGAAAGCAGAACGGCAGGTGTGGCTTATCAGGTCAATCGGGGATTTCTCGAAGAGCTGCTCACCCTCGCCGGGCATTATGTCGATGATGATCAGGCGCGTCGCCCCCGGATGGATGGCATGCTCGCGCTGCGCGGTGTGATCGAGCCGAAGGAGGATCCCGCCGCTGATGTTGATACCGATGCCTTCACGGCGTCGCTGCTCACCTCGGCGGAGGAACTGATGGAGAGTCTGGCTGCTGCGCGCGGAGAAGAGGGGGCACAGCTTTTCCCGGTCCTGCTTGCGCAGCTCGATGAGATTGAGACGCTGGTCGGTCGCGCAGGCGAGATCACTAAAAGCTGGCCCGAGCGGGCCCGCGCCAAGATCAAGGCGCAGATGGCCCTGATCCTGGAGGCGGCGGAGTTGGATGCGGGACGGCTGGAACAGGAACTCGCGCTGTTGACGACGAAAGCGGACATCTCGGAGGAGATTGACAGGCTTACGGGCCATATCGCGGCAACGCGCGAATTGCTGGAAGGTAGCACGAAAGGCAGTGTGGGGCGACGGCTTGACTTTATCTGCCAGGAATTCAACCGCGAGGCCAACACTCTGTGTTCAAAGGCCCATGACAAAGATCTCACGCAGATCGGTCTCGATCTCAAGGTGCTGGTGGATAAAATGCGCGAGCAGGTTCAGAATATTGAGTAGGAAGAGTTAAAGATGTCACCTGAAGTTGAGACAGAGGCGCTGACGCGGCGGGGGTTGATGCTGGTACTGTCCTCTCCATCGGGAGCAGGGAAAACCACAATTTCCCGCGCACTCTTGGAAGAGGATGAGGGGCTGGTTATGTCCGTCTCTGCGACCACTCGCGCGCGCCGTCCCGGCGAAGATGAGGGCCGGGACTATTATTTTGTCGAGCCTGTCGATTTCAACCTGATGATTAATCGCGACGAACTCTTGGAATACGCAAAGGTGTTTAACCATTATTATGGCACGCCGCGCGCTCCTGTTGAGAAGGCTCTGTCAGAGGGGCATGACATCCTGTTCGATATCGACTGGCAGGGCACGCAGCAGCTCGCCCAGAAATCAGGCGATGATCTGGTGAGCATTTTCATCCTGCCGCCGTCCACCGCCGCGCTGGAAAAACGGCTCAAGACCCGGGCGCAGGACTCTGCGGAAGTGATTGCACAGCGGATGTCCAAGGCATCGGAAGAGATCAGTCATTGGCGGGAGTATGACTATGTGGTCGTCAATAAGGATGTCGATCAATGCCTTGCCGAGGTGAAGGCGATCTTGAAGGCGGAACGGCTCCGCACCCAGCGCCGGGCGGGCCTCATCGATTTCGTCAGTCGCCTGCGCGAGGGTTACTGATCGGCGTAGACCCGCGCCAGCGCGCAGAATTCCTCCACGGTGAGTTCCTCAGCCCGGCGGGTCGGGGTGATCCCGGCTTTTTCCAGCATGTCTTCCGTCGGCTTGCCGAGGGGTTTGAGGCTGGCGCGCAGCATCTTGCGACGCTGACCAAAGGCGGCGGCCACCACCCTCTCCAATATCTTCTGGTCGGCGGGGAAGGCGGGCGTGTCACGCGGGCGCAAGGTGACGACGGTGCTGGTCACCTTTGGAGGTGGAGTGAAGGCACGCGGCGAGATATCAAACTCCCGCTTTGTCTCGCACAGCCATTGGCAGAGGATGCTGAGGCGACCATAGGCCTTTGTACTTGGCACGGCCGTGATACGGTCGGAGACTTCCTTTTGGAACATTAAGGTGAGACTTGAGAACCGATCCCGTTTTCCCAGCCATTTGATCAGCAGCGGCGTCGCCACATTATAGGGCAGGTTGGCAATGATCTTCGCCTTGCCGTCAAACAGTGCGGTCTCTTCAATTTCCAATGCATCGTCATTCACCACTTCCAGACGGCCGGGATAGGCGTTTGAGATATCGGCCAAGGCGGGGAGGCAGCGGGTATCCTTCTCGATGGCGATGAGGCGTTTTGCGCCCGCGTCCAATATGGCGCGGGTCAGGCCGCCGGGGCCGGGACCAATCTCGATCACCGTCTTTCCCTCTAGTTTCCCGGCGCAGCGGGCAATGCGTCCGGTGAGATTGAGGTCGAGCAGGAAATTCTGCCCGAGTGATTTCTCCGCATTGAGGCCATATCGCGCGATCACTTCACGCAGCGGGGGGAGGGCGTCGCCCTCAGTCATTATTTTTGTCGGTCATCGCCGCCGCCATATGCATTGCCGCGATCAGGCTTGCCGGATTTGCAAGGCCTTTGCCGGCGATATCCTCCGCGGTGCCATGGTCGGGCGAGGTGCGGATGAAGGACAGGCCAAGCGTGACATTGACCCCGCCATCGAAATCGAGGGTCTTGATCGGGATCAGCGCCTGATCATGATACATGCAGATCGCCGCGTCATATTTTTCCCTCGCTGCTGCATGGAACATGCTGTCCGCCGCATAAGGCCCGGTAATATTCATCCCGTTCGTGCAGAGCTTATCTATCAGGGGGCGGAGAAGCATTTCCTCCTCGTCTCCGATGCTGCCATCCTCCCCTGCATGGGGGTTTAGCCCGGCAATCGCAAGGCGCGGATTTTCAAGCCCGAAACGACTTTTTAGGTCCGCATGGGTGGTTTCGATCACACGGGTGAGCAGATCGGCGCTTAGCTTCGCGGGCACCTCCCGGATCGGGATATGGACTGTCGCGGGCACGACTTTCAGCTTCGGACAGGCGAGCATCATCACCGACTGGCCCGGCCGCTCATCAAGTGCGGCGAGATATTCCGTATGGCCCGGATGGGTAAAGCCTGCCTCATACAGTCGCTTTTTATGGATCGGGTTGGTGACGAGGGCATGGACTTGCCGGTTCCTGCAAAGCTCGGTGCCGAGGCGAATGGCCTCAATCGTTTGCTCCGCGTCATTGAGTGTCGGATCAAGCGGGAGGAGCGGGAGTGCACCCGAAAAAACGCCGCGCGCTTCCTCCGGTGATGTGATCTCGGCCAGCGGCACTTTAGGCTCGAACGTTTCAAGCTGCGCCGCGATAACCTCCCGTCCGCCGATCAGGAAAAAGGGCGAGAGCCGTTCTTCCTTGCGGAGAGACCAGGCTTTCGCCGTAACCTCGATGCCGATCCCGTTGGGGTCGCCCATGGTGACGGCAAGGAGAGGCACATCGGTCATGATCTCACCGTCGCGCGCCTAGCGGGTCTCAATGGTCGCGGCATTATGGATATCCTGCAGATAGCCGCGTGCCCGGTTCTCGGCCCGGCGGATCAGGATTTCCTTTCGGATCTCGTTGGGGTCGTTGCTGCGTGCCTGCGGATCATCGCGGTCACAAACAACGAAAATGCGATAAAGATCTTCGTCCTGATAAGGTTCACTGACATCCCCTGTATCCATGTCTTTCAGGATTTCCTTGATATGATCCGGCATGTCACCGAGGCGCAAGCGACCGA
Organism: Sneathiella sp. HT1-7; assembly: GCF_020731145.1. Classification (GTDB taxonomy): domain Bacteria; phylum Pseudomonadota; class Alphaproteobacteria; order Sneathiellales; family Sneathiellaceae; genus Sneathiella. Next base: position 687,747 of record NZ_JAJFZN010000002.1, read on the forward strand.
TATTCCCGCTATCAGAACTGTTCAATTCCGTCAGCAGATCAGGGAGCTGCTCGCATCCTTCGATCACGTTGCTGATGGCGGAGGCGAGATTTTTCTGCGTTGCGGCGTCCGAATTTTCTCCGCTGCCAGCCGGAACGACGATTTGCGTGATATCGAAGGTCACGTCATCAGGGTCGGTATCCAGAATTTTGCGGGATTGCTGTACCAGCAGGATATAATATCCATCGGTCGTGCGTATCGGATCAGAGACTTCCCCCGGGCGTAAGCTGGGAAGAACAGCTGCAATTTCTGGTGGGACTTCATCTTCCAGCACCCATCCGATCGACCCCCCGGAGGCGGCTGTTGCGCCCTGACTGATCTGAGCAGCGGCGCGCTGAAACGAGGCGCCGGACCGAAGCTGAGAAACAAGGTCGGCAACCGCATTGCGGACCTGAGTTTCGGGCGTGTTGGACTCAACAGGCAGATATATCTCGCTGAGCAGATATTCGCTCTTGCCCTTGTTATTTTCCAGCCGCTGTTGCACGGACTCCACTTCCTCATCCGAAATGGTAATGCGGGTCATGATCCGTTCCTGGATTACCCGGTTCCATGTCAGGTTGGCGCGAACCTGCGCCAGAATGGTCTCGATATCAACATTGCCCTGCTGGAGCATCCGGTCTATCTGGCCCGGTTCCATGCCATTGTTTTTCTCAAGGAAAGAAATCGCTTCAAACACCTGTTCATCGCTAACGGAAATATTGAACCGCGCGGCTTCCTGCATCTTCAACCGGTCGTCAATCAGCCGCGCCACGGTCGGGTTGATGAGCTGCTGGCGGGTTTCTTGTGTGTCGGGAAAGCCGGAGAGCAAAATTGTAAGCGCAATTCGCTGGTTCAGGTCATAGCCGGAAATGATCTCGTCATTAACGATAGCGACAATTTTCTGCACATCCTGCGCCAGAACTGTCGTCATGACAAACAACATAGCCATGCCTGCGAGCAGGGAGCTTTTCAACATTTGACGGATTAGCATTCTTAAAAATCTTTACGTGTTCTTACAAAAATATTCCGCCACTTTATGCAGCTAGGACATAGAATAACCTGTTCCGACCCTAGTTGAAAGGCAGCAGTCTGAATTTGACGCTGACCCGGGTTTCCGGCTCGACATCCCGGTCACGTGTGAAAGAACGTTTTGCTTCCAGTGCAAACCCGAAACATTCATCCAGATATTCAAAACCGAGTGTCCCGTCAATGGAATTACCGCTGTTGACGAGATTGCGCCGATAGCTGCCATAAACGCTCCAGAAATCGGCGACTTTTGTCTTGCCCTCGACATAGATTTCCTCGCGTTTGTCCTGTGTCAGACCATTGGGGTCATCGCGCAGGTAAACATAGCCAAGGTTGAACCAGTTGTCCGTTGTGCCCAACGCCATGGTCACCTCGTTCCGGGCAAGATAGAGGCTGTCATGATCGAGACGTACACGGTTCACGAATTGCAGATAATCGGCGGGGCGGATTTCAAGACGGGCGACATAATCTGAGAACTGATCTTCCAGACCGGTGCCGTTGGCAAAGCCGGTGTTGTCGCTGAAATTATAGCTCTGCCCGAACAGGAAGGTGGTGTACCCACCGGAGGCCCCATAGACCCCCATGTTGATGCCGTAGTTAACACGGCCACCGGTTTCTACTTCGTCGAGACCAGCATAACGGTTGGAGCCGAACAGGTTTGTATCGTCAAATTCAAAGCTGAGGCTGTCCTCGTTCGGGGTGTCTTTATCCCCAATTACATCGGACCAGACAGCCTCGACAATTGGTTCGACCAGTTGGCGAATGGAGCCGGACTGGCGGACAAAGGGATAGCGCCATTCAATTGAGGCGGAGGGGACAACGCGGCCATAGAAGTCATTCTGGTCCGTCGCGCTGGAGGGATCATCCGGATTGGCGAGGATATCATGAGCATAATAAAGATCACCGCGGAGCGACGTATCGAAGGTGATGACCTGGCCGTTCGCCGTGGTGTAGGGAACGTGATATCCGCCCTCCAGCGAGAAGCGGTCAGTGTCTTGCCCATCGGTCCGGTATATCGCAAGGGCATCGGCATCGGCGCTGAACCGGCCACCAAAGGAATTAGGCTCACCAACATAGGAATAGTTCCACCAGGCGGGCACAACCGGGGTCTCGCCCGAGACATCTTCTTCGGTCAGCCCCTGAAAACTATAGGCGCTAAGGAGCGAGAAATTTCGGCCCCGCTGTCCTTGCAGATAGACGGTCGAGGTCAAGGTGTCGTCATCGCTGATGTCGTATTTATCGAGATAGGTATCGTTAGTCGTGCGGAAAACATCGAAGCCCCAAATCCATCCGTCATCAATTTTGAACTGGCCGTCGCCGCGAATATGTCCCTGAAACTCGTCATCCCCGGTCTCTATATTGTTATCGTCCACTTCCTCGACATAGGTGAGGGAGCCGTCAATCTTGAAGTTGCCGCTCTCGACCGCCTGACGATATTCCGCCGCCATCTGCAACCCTTCCTTGGTGGTCAGTGTCGGCGTAACGGTCAGGTCTTTGTCTTCGGAAATGACATAGTAATAGGGAATGCTGATGCCATAGCCGAGGGTGGATGAATCAAACACTGTGGGTGCGAGGAAGCCGCTCTCGCGATCGACCGTCGGGTCGGGATGAGAGAAATAGGGGGTATAGGCAATCGGTACGCCGAAGAATTCCAGAAAGGCGTTGCGATAGGTGATGGTTTTTTCCGACCGGTCATGAATAACCTTTTCGGATTTGATCTGCCAGATCGGCGCGCGCTCCGGATCCTCGCGGCAGGGCTCACAGCTTGTAAAAACAGCCTTTGTCATGACTGTTCGGTTTTCATTCTCACGCACCGCGTCATGGGCGGCGAGGCGGGAATTATCGGTGAAGAGGAGCTTGAAATCCCGGATCGCCCCGGTTTTGAGTTCGTTCTCAAGCTCCATATTATCCGCAAACAGGACGTTGCCCGTCGGGTCCACCAGAACGACATTCCCGTCTGCCCGGACCGTATCAGTGGCAATGTCATAAATCAGTCTGTCGGATTTCAAAATGCGATCACCCTGCACAATCTCGACGTTGCCGGTGGCTTCGACCCGTTGCTCGGCGTTGAAATACGTCACCTCATCCGCGCTGAGGAGGGCTTCCTTGGAAAGATCGAGCTCGTCCGACGGCGCTTCCTGCCCGACGGCGACGCTGATCGGGGCGGGTAGCAGCAGAAGCGCTGCAAGGGAAAGAGGCATCATCCGCCGCATTTTCTAGCCATCCTCCAGATGAAACATCATGGCCAGCCCGAACAAGGTGATGGCCACGGCGGGAATCCAGGCGGAGAAAATGATTGGCAGACTCCCCGACAATCCCAACGCATAGATAATATCCGTCATGAAATAAAATACAAAGCCGGTGGTAATGCCGCCGAGCACCATCAACACGGTGCGACCCTGCCGTAAGGTACGCAACGAGAAGGTCGCGGCGACCAGCACCATGGCCAGCATCAGGATCGGTCCCGCCATCAGGCTGTACCAATGCAGACGGTGGCGATCACCAGAAAAACCGGCGAGTTCCAATGTCTCGATAAAACCGGGGAGGTCCCAGAACGAGAGCGTCGCCGGGGAGGCAAAGCTTTCCTGAATTTGCAGGACCGTAAGTGTTGTCGGCAGTTCCAGTTTGTCGCGCCGCTCCGCCGGTTTGTTGGGGCCGGTGATCACGACATTATCGAGTTCCCAGTATCCCGGATGGAGCCGTGCCTGATCGGCATCGATCCGGCCGGTAAACTGGTCTTCGGGGTCATACTCGAAAATGATGACGTCCGTCAGGTCGAGACCGCGGTTGATGGCCCCGCGCGCATGAATGACCGACAAGCCGTCCTCGTCCAGCTGCCTGAGCCAGAGATCGTTGGTGGAGAGGGTCAGCAGGTTCGATTTCGTCTCGAAATATTTCGCCTCCATCCGGTCGTTACGGGCTTGCATCTCGGCGGCGATGGGATTGATCACGGTCAGGACCAGCAAACCGACGATAAAGGCAATGAAGAGAGAGGGGAAAAGAAATTGCCAGACCGACACCCCGGTTGCGCGGATGACGGTGAGTTCGCTGGATTTCGACAGACGGAAGAAGGTCAGCATACCTCCGAACAGCGCGATAAAAGGCAGCAGTTTCAGCGCCAATGTCGGAATGCGCAGCAGCACCATCTCCAGCAGGATGAAGATCGTGATATCGCCGCGATCACCGCCCCGGCGCAATGCCTCGATAAAATCGGCGAGGAACACAATAGTCATCAGCACGCCGAAAATAACGGCGACATTCTTGATGAACTGCTTGGCAAGGTAGATGGAAAGCGTTTCAGGTAACAACATCAACCGGGCTCCCCACTGGGCAAGCTATCCGGCGGCGCTTTGCTGTCAAGGAATGGCACCCGCCCGCCGCTGGCGAGATAGGCCGCCCCGAGCGAGACAATAACGGGGAGCAAATAGAGGGTGGTTGTGACCAGTACCGGCTGCACAGTCGCCCGGAACAGCGCCATCGCCCCGATCAACAGCAGCACCCCGACAGCGGCGGCAATGGTCATGCGTGTCGCCCGGCCCCGGCGGGTAAATTCCCCACCCATCACCCCGGCAAGCGCAATCATGACAAGCGCCACCGCATAGAGTGGCAGCACGATGCGCTGGTTAAGTTCCGCCGTCAGCTTGTGCATTTCCTGCGTAACTCGCTCACTGTCTTCCGGTTTAACCAGCTCCCAGATATAGCGATGTTCCGGCGAGAGCCAGCGGGCGCCGCTCTTCTTCTCGAACTGGCTGATATCGAGGGTATATTGATCGAAATAGAGCAGGCTGAGCTTGGCATCCTCTTTCGAGACTTCCTGCAAGTTCCCGGCGTTCATGATAAAACGCGGACCTTCCTCGGTCTTCACGAAGGCCCCGCGCTCGGCCATATAGGTCACGGGTTTTTCCGGTACCCGCTCGTCATGCACCAGAATACCCAGCATCTCGCCCGCAGGTGTTTTTTCACGGATATAGACGGTTACGCCATCGGTGAGGGTGTTGAACACGCCCTCGCGCAGCACCACAGCGGCAAGGCTGTCCTGCCAGGCAACCCGCAGTTCAGTCACTGTCCGGTTGCCGTAGGGCACAAGGATAAACCCAAGAAAATACATCACCAGCGCAACAATCAGCGCGAGATAAATCGCGGGCTTTATGAGTGCCGATTTGCTGAGGCCCGCCGCCCACATCACGATCAATTCGCTGTCCGAATACAGCTTGTTAAAGGCGAACAGGGTTCCGAAGAAAAGGCCGAGCAGCAAGGTATAACGGAGGATCTCCGGCAACAGCAGCAGCGAGAGATAGAGAAAGGTCGAAACCGGCAAACCGTTAATCAGCTTTTCGACGAACTTGAGCGACTGAGACAGCCAGATCACCCCGGTCAACGAAAAGGTTATGAAGAGCATGGGAACGGCCAATTGCTTCATAATATAACGGTTAATATTTTTCATGGGGGGGAGTATAGCGATAGTTTTGCTTGTTGCCAGTCAGGAAAGGACGCGCTATGAAAAATATTACGCATACATAGTTGATGACGCTCGGTATTGCTGAGTCAAATTCTAAAAACAATAGGAATTTTCCATGAAGTTCGCATTTTCTGAAATCTCCCTCCCCAAACGCGGGTCACTCGCCGTCGCGATCTATGCCGACAATGCCTTCTCCCCAACGGCAGAGGATGTGGACAAGAAAACAGGCGGCGCGCTCACGCGGGCGCTGGAAACCAGCCGGTTCAAGGGCAAGAAAGGCGACTTTCTGGAAATCATGGCACCGAACGGTCTGGAAGTTTCCCGCGTGATCCTGTTCGGCCTTGGCGAGGTGGAAAAGCTGGGCCAGACGGATATGGAAACATTGGGCGGATCGCTGGTGAAGCGTCTGAACACGTCCGGCGCACGAAGTGTGACGGTCATCCTTGATGAGTTGAACGCCGATGAGATCAAGACGAACGAGGCGGCGGCCTCTGTCGCGGCGGGCGCGATGATGGGCTCCTATCGGTTTCAGAAATACAAGACCGATATCGATGACGCGAAGGAGCCGACACTCACGCGAATGACTGTGTCCTGCAAGGGCTCGGCGACCGCGCGTAAAGCCTTCGCTGATCAGGAAGCGCTGGTCGAGGGGGTCTTTCTCACCCGCGATCTGGTGAGCGAGCCGGCGAACACGCTCTATCCGCAAAGCTTCGCAGATCGCTGCCTTGAGCTTACCGACATGGGCGTTCATGTGGAAATTCTCGATGAGGCGAAGATGGAGCGGCTCGGCATGGGCGCGCTGCTCGGTGTGGGGCAGGGCTCCCGCCGCGACAGCCGCATGGTCATCATGCAGTGGAATGGCGCAACCGGCAAGAAAGCCAACCGCAAGCCGCTCGCCTTCGTCGGCAAGGGTGTTTGCTTTGATACTGGCGGCATCTCGCTGAAACCCGGCCCCGGCATGGAAGAAATGAAGTGGGATATGGGCGGCGCGGGCACGGTCACCGGCCTGATGAAGGCGCTGGCGGGTCGTAAGGCCAAGGTCAACGTGGTCGGTGTCATCGGCCTCGTCGAGAATATGCCAGACGGCAATGCTCAGCGGCCGGGCGATATCGTCACCTCCATGTCCGGGCAGACGATCGAGATTTTGAACACCGACGCGGAGGGCCGCCTCGTGCTTGCCGATGCGCTCTGGTACACGCAGGACCGGTTCAAGCCGGAATTCATGGTTGATCTTGCGACGCTGACCGGCGCCATCATCATCGCGCTCGGCCATGAAAACGCCGGGTTGTTCTCCAACAGTGACGAGCTTTCCGAGCAGATTTTTGAGGCCGGCAAGGCCGTGGGCGAGGGGGTCTGGCGCTTTCCTCTATCCGACGCCTATGCCAAACAGACGAAATCGCCGATTGCGGATTTGCAGAATATCGGTACCGGCGGGCGCGGCGCGGGCTCCATCGTCGCCGCCGAGTTCCTGCAAAAATTCGTCAACGACGTGCCGTGGGTCCATCTCGATATCGCCGGCATGGCCTGGTCGAAGGCCGACAAGCCGACGGTGCCAAAGGGCGGCACGGGCTATGGCGTCCGCCTGCTCGACAAGTTCGTGCGGGATAATTACGAGGGCAAATAGAGCTCCGTGACCGAGGTCAGCTTCTATCACCTGCAATCGGACCCGATCGAGCGGGCGCTCCCGCGTCTGCTCGAAAAGGTGACGGAGCGCGGCTTTCGTGTGATTGTGCGCGGGGTGACGGAGGAACGGCTGGAGATACTGGATGAGGCGCTCTGGACCTACCGGGGCGAGAGTTTCCTGCCCCATGCGCGCGACGAGTCCGGCCTCGATCCCGCGGCGCAGCCGATCCTGCTCACCCTCTCGGGCGAGGGGAATGCCAATGCCGCCACCGTCCTCGTCCTGACCGAGGATGCCGCGGCGGACGACCTCACAAAATTTGAGCGTTGCCTCTATATGTTCGACGGCAATGACGAGTTCGCGCTAACGGCGGCCCGCACCCGCTGGAAAGCCTTCAAGGAGGGCGACATTCCTGTCAGCTACTATCAGCAGACAGAGGCGGGGTGGGAGAAAAAGGCGTGAGGGGGCATTGATGACATGATAGAGCCGCTTAAAAATTCCACTCCCGTCATTTCAAGCACGAACTCACTCTGAGCCTGCCAATAAGCGCCGTTTCTGGCAGCCTTTGGCAGGATCATGATTGCCTGATCAATCGTCCGTCGGTACCGAATGGGGCAACTGGCGCGTACTACCGGCGAGAATCTCTGCCATCAGCGTCTGAGCATCGGGTTTCTGATACTTTACAAACGGTTCCTTGGCGTCCGGAGCATGGCACATGCCGATCGCTTTCCAATAGTCGGCGACCGTGCATTCCTGCAGCCACCCGTCAAAGCACATAGTTGTTCCCTGCGGGTAATACCCGCCCTGATATAGGCATGCAGCGGATGCCGGACCCGCCGCCAACCCGGAAAGCACAATTGCGACAGCCGCTACCTTTTGCATCGTCCGTATCTCCCGTAAATATAGTTACATCTAATCTGATATTTCTCATATGCTCTTCTAATAATATTCAAACATAGGTCAACTCAGGCACTGATGGAAGCACTTTCGCTCTGCGGCCATCCGACAGCTTCCTGCCCTATGCGCTGGCGGGGGAGGGCGTCGATCCGGCGGCGCAGCCGGTCCTGTTGACCCGGGCGACGGAGGGGAACGCGAACGGCGCCGCGGTGCTGGTGCTGATCGAGGATGCCCCCGCCGCCGACCTCGCGACGTTCGACCGCTGCCTCTATCTCTTCGACGGCGAGGACGAGGCCTCCCTCACCGCCGCCCGCGCGCGCTGGCGCGAACTGAAAGACGGCGACATCCCGGTCAGCTACTACCAGCAGACGGAGGCGGGCTGGAAGAAAATGGCGTGAGGAGAATTTATGTGCGGGGCGCGCCCCGTCGCTTCGGCCATGCGCGGATGGACGTGATCCGCCACCGCGACCGGACGTTCTTCCACTCCCACCAGTTCAAGCACGAACTGATCCTCTTCGCCTTCTTCCTCGTCGCCCTCTACGCCTATTTCGAACTGATCTCATCGCTGGGGATTGAGGATAAGATTTAGGGGTGTTAAGGGGGTAGAGGCCAGCGGCTGGAGGCGGAGACGGGCCTTCACTACAACTATTTCCGCGACTATGACCCGACCACGGGCCGCTACCTGCAGAGCGACCCCATTGGCCTTGCGGGCGGCATTAATACCTATGGCTATGTCAGCGGCAATCCGGTCAATTATGTGGATCCGACGGGCGAGTTTGCTTGTGGAGGTGTCTGTCTTGCCTTGGCCGGGGCCGCCGTTGGTGTGGGGATTGACTACCTCTTGGAGCTTCATGAAAATAATTGGGAGCCCAAATGTGTTAATTTATTCGAATTCGCTAAGGAAGAAGCGCCATGGTTACTGCTGCCTGTGGCAGCTAAAGGTGTAAAATACGCTAAAACACTTTGGAAAGCGGCGAAGAAGACAGAAAAAGTTAGCGACCCGCTAAAAAATAAAATACCTCAACCTACCAAGCATGGTCTGAATCAAAAAATAAACAGAGGCGTCAAATCTGTGGATGAGCTTGATGCGCTAAAAAATCCATTAACTAAAGGGCCAATTAGATATGATTCTATGGGACGTCCTAGTCAACGGTATGTTGGGCAGAAAGCAGAAGTGGTAATTAATCCCAACACAAATAAGGTGATTTCTGTTAATCCAACTTCGACGAAGAAAGCGACGCGTTTGCTACGACAGATGGAAGGTAAGTAATGATAAAAATAAATCACGATGATGTAAAAATTATGCTGAGAATTCCTCAATTAACACCCGATTTACGTAAAATTTTGGTTTCTATTCCAGATGGTGGAAATATTTCAAATGAACAGGCGGATGAACTACGTGATATAGTTGGAGAACGTTTAACGGAAATTGGTTTTGACGAAAACTATGAAGTAAATGAGGAAGGAAAGAAATTCGAAGACCTAATAGATAAGCTTTTTACCGGATGATCTTGGATGACATGTACTAAGTGACGATCTGCCCTCGGTCTTTGCCGACGCGATCAGGCTGGTCTCCAACGACGGGGAGGAGATGAATTTCGTCCATCCCGATCATCTGGGCGCGCCGCAGAAGATGACGGATGTGGATCGCAATATCGTCTGGGATGCGAGCTTCCTGCCCTTTGGCGAGGAGGACAGCCTCATCGGCTCCGCCGCCAACAATAACCGCTCTAAGCCGCGCCGAGTTCTTCCAGTTCTTCCGTCAGCGCGAGCCATTTTTCTTCCGCCTCGGCGAGGTCCGCTTTCAGGCGGCCGATCTGGCCGGTGAGTTTGGCCTGATAGTCCGTGCCCTTGTCGTAGGTGGCGGGGTCGGCGAGTTCGGTTTCCAGCGCGGCCTGCCGGGAGGCGAGGGCCTGCATCAGCTGCTCGAGCTTTTTCACCTCCTGCCGCTTGGGACCGAGGGCGGCGCGGGCGGCGGCGCGGGCCTTGCGGGCCTCCTTGCCGGAGAGCTTCGGCGCGCCTGTCTCGGCGCCCGGTTTGCGGCCATTGCCGCCGCGCCCGGCGTCCAGAATCTCTTTCTTGTAATCCTCGATATCGCCGTCATAGGCATGCACGCCGCCATCCTTGACCAGCCAGAGCCGGTCGGCGACGAGGGAGACGAGATGCGGATCATGGCTGATCAGCAGCACCGCGCCCTCATATTCGTTGAGGCCCTGGATCAGCGCCTCCCGACTGTCGACATCGAGATGGTTGGTCGGCTCGTCAAGGATCAGCAGATGCGGCTTTTCCTCCGCGATCAGGCAGAAGTTGAGCCGCGCCTTCTCGCCGCCCGAAAGCTGCTTGACGGGCGTGTCGGTCTTCTGGCGGGTGAAGCCGAACTGGCCGAGACGGGCGCGCACCTTTGACTCTTGCGCATTCTCCATCTTCGCGGCGAGATGCTGGTAGGCGGTTTCGTTCTCATGCATTTCGTCGAGCTGATGCTGCGCGAAGAAGCCGATTTTCAGCTTGTTCGATTTCTGCATATTCCCGGTTTCGGGTTGCAGCCGGTTGGCGAGCAATTTCGCGAAGGTCGACTTGCCGTTGCCGTTGGAGCCCAGCAGCGCGATGCGGTCATCCATGTCGATGCGCAGGTCAAGGCCGCGCAGGACTGGCTTTCCGGGCTCATAACCGACGGCGCAATGCTCCATTGTGATAATGGGGGAGGAGAGCGGCTCAGGCGCGTGGAAGGTCAGGCTTGCCGTATGTTCATCGACAATGCCGACGACGGGCTTCATCTTCTCCAGCATCTTCACGCGGCTCTGCGCCTGTCGTGCCTTTGACGCCTTGGCGCGGAAGCGATCGACAAAGCTCTGCAGATGCTTGCGCTGCGTTTCCTGCTTGCGGGCCATGCCGGCCAGAAGCTCCATCTGCTCGCGGCGGGTTTTCTCGAAGAAATCGTAGTTACCGGTGTATTTGACGAGCTTCATCTGGTCGAGATGGGCAATCTCCGTCACCACGTTATTCAGCAGGTCCTTGTCATGGCTGATGATGACGAGGGTGCGCTGATACCCGCGGAGGAAATTCTCCAGCCACAGCGTCGCCTCCAGATCGAGATAGTTGCTCGGCTCATCAAGGAGGAGCAGGTCGGGTTCCGCAAACAGCGTACCCGCGAGCGCGACACGCGTCCGCCAACCGCCGGAGAAGGAGGAGCAGGAGCGCTGCTGCGCCTCATGATCGAAGCCAAGGCCAGCGAGGATTTTTGCCGCCCGTGCCTCCGCCGTGTGGGCGTCGATATCGGCAAGGCGGGTGTGGATCTCGGCAATGCGCATGCCATCGGTGGCGGTCTCCGCCTCCTTCATCAGGCGCGCCCGCTCGACATCGGCGGCGAGTACGGCCTCGATCAGGCTTTCCGGACCGCCCGGCGCTTCCTGCGGCAGGACACCAAGGCGCGCACCATTGCGCAGCTCTATCGTGCCGCCATCCTGCTGGATTTCATGGGTGATCATCTTGAGCAGCGTTGACTTGCCGGTGCCGTTGCGCCCGATCAGGCCAAATTTATGCCCGACCGGAATATGCAGCGAGGCATTTTCCAGCAGTGTACGTCCGGCGATGCGGTATGTCAGATCTTTGATTTGAAGCATGGGGCACTCTCTAACAGAAAGCGCGCCCGCCCGAAAGCCGGAAAATCGCCTATAGACGCGAATTCGGAGCGTTCTTCTTGACATGCAGGTAAATACCTGCATGATATCCAGCCTAGGGAGTAGAGTATGAGTGACGACAAGACATTCAAGGCGCTGGGCGATCCGACACGCAGGAAACTGCTGGACCTGCTCTGCGAGAAGAACGGGCAGACGCTTGGGGAGTTGTGCGGGCACCTGGATATGCGGCGCCAGTCGGTGACGCAGCATATCGGGCTGCTGGAGGAGGCTAATCTTGTCTCAACGGTAAAGCGGGGGCGGGAGAAGCTTCATTTCCTCAACCCGGTGCCGCTGCAGACCATCTATGAACGCTGGATACGAAAATTCGAGCAGCAGCGCCTCGCCCTGCTGCATGACCTGAAAACGGAACTGGAAGGAGAGACTGATGACTAAGGAAAAGACGACTTTTGTATATGTGACTTTTATCCGCGCGACGCCCGAAAAGATATTCGAGGCGATTACCCGGCCCGAAATTGCCGCCCGCTACTGGGGCCATGAGAATGTCTCCGACTGGAAGGTCGGCTCGAAATGGGAGCATGTCCGCGACAATGACGAGCGCAAGGTCAATATTGCGGGCAACGTGCTTGAGGTCGACGCGCCCAACCGCCTCGTGATCAGCTGGTCGGACCCGTCCGAATATGACCTCCCGGAGAAACACAGCCGCGTCACCTTCGACCTGGTGCCGTATGAGGATATGGTGAAGCTGACAGTCACCCATGACGAACTGGAAGCCGGCAGCGGCATGGCAGCCGGAATCAGCAAGGGCTGGCCGCTCGTGCTCTCCAGCCTCAAGTCCTATCTGGAAACAGATGAGCCGATCGATGTCTTCGCTGAGCCCTGCGCCACCGGTGCGGCGGCGTAAGGCCGTCATTCTGAACGGATTATATCATGACGGAAAAAACACTATTCCGGCGGCTGCGCCTGCGGGGCGGTGCGCTACGAAACCGACAGCGCCCCGGTATTTGAACTTCATTGCCAATGCCATCATTGTCAACGCGGTAGCGGGACGGGGCACAGTTCCCTCCTGAACTTCCCGGACCGCAGCGCGGTTCAACTCGGAGGGAAGATGGCGGAATGGCGGATGCTGGGCGACTGGGTGACGTCATAGCGCTGCAATCAGGGCCGGACGGGAGAGGGAATTCCGTCCGGTTCTCTCTATTTACTGTACGACTGACTGGAATTGTGTATATAAATAAAGCATATCATTTCACTCCGTCTATAAGTTCTCCTGATGCGCCAACCAAAGATCCTGACGACAATCCAGTCCTATAGCTGGTCCATATTTGTATCCGATTTACTTGCGGGCGCGACCGTTGCCATGGTTGCCTTGCCGCTCAGCCTTGCGATTGCAATCGCATCCGGGGCGGACCCGGCGAAGGGCATTGTGACCGCCATCGTTGCGGGGTTCCTGATATCTCTACTGGGCGGGAGCCGGGTGCAGATCGGTGGGCCGACAGGTGCCTTTATCGTTGTAGTTTTTGGGGTGATTGCCGAGCATGGTTATGACGGCCTCGTTCTGGCGACCTTTATGGCGGGCATAATTCTGCTCATAGCGGGTTACTTTCGAGCCGGAAACCTGATTGCGTTCGTGCCCGAGGCCGTCGTGAACGGCTTTACCATCGGGATCGGCGTTATTATCGCTACGAGCCAGCTCAAGGATTTCCTGGGTTTGTCGGTGGTAGAAGATCCGGCTGACTTTCTGGAGAAAATCCCGGCACTCTGGGAAGTGCGGGAGACATTCAGTCTGGCGACCTTTGCCGTCGCGATCGTGACGCTTGTTCTGATTGTTTTTCTGCGCCGGGTTGCACCGCGTTTTCCGGGGCTGATCGTCGCCGTGGGGGTTGGCTCGGCTCTGGTGGTGTTCATGAATTTACCGGTGGATACGCTCGGCTCCCGCTTTGGGGAGTTGCCAAGCCAGTTGCCCTGGCCGGAATTACCGGATTTTTCCGTCTCGCGGATTATCGAACTGCTTCCCTCTGCCTTTATCATTGCCTTTCTGGCGGCCGTTGAATCGCTGCTCTCCGCCATGGTTGCGGACAAAATGATCGAGGGACATCACAGGCCGAATGCCGAGCTCTCCGCGCAGGGTGCCGCCAATATTGCGTCGGCGCTGTTCACGGGCCTTCCGGCAACCGGCGCGATTGCGCGGACGGCAACGAATATCAAGGCGGGCGGTAAAACGCCAGTGGCGGGGATCATCCATGCGGCCGTCATATTGCTGGTGATGCTACTCGCGGCACCGCTTGCAAGCTATCTTGCGATGCCAGCTCTTGCCGCGCTTTTGATCGTTACCGCCTGGAACATGACCGAGCCGCATAAATGGGGCGAGTATTTGCGCGGGCGAAAGAGTGACATCTTTCTTTTGTTTCTGACCCTTATCCTGACCGTTGTCGTCGATTTGACTGTGGCCATTGGCGCCGGGGTCTCCATCGGCCTGGCCCTGCGGTTTAGTCGACGCAAATCCGTGGAAAGCGACTGGACCCCACCGGACAGGTAAAATACGGCAAAACCCATCAAACGCCTTGCCGCCTGCGCGCGGGAGCGCTATAAGGCGCGGAAATATTCCTTCGTCCCCTATATTTAAGGTGAGTGACCCAATGGCTATTGAACGTACTTTCTCCATCATTAAACCCGATGCAACCCGCCGCAACCTGACCGGCAAGATCAACGCCAAGCTGGAAGAAGCCGGCCTTAAGATCGTCGCGCAGAAGCGCATTCGCATGACCCGCGAAAATGCCGAGACTTTCTACAGCGTTCATAAAGAGCGTCCGTTTTTTGGTGAGCTGTGCGATTTCATGGTGTCCGGCCCGGTTGTTGTTCAGGTTCTGGAAGGTGAAAACGCCATCATGAAGAACCGCGAAGTCATGGGTGCAACGAACCCCGCCGATGCGGATGAAGGCACAATCCGCAAGGAATTCGCCGAAAGCATCGAAGCCAACTCCGTGCATGGCTCCGACAGCCAGGCCAACGCCGCGATTGAGATTTCCTATTTCTTCTCCGGCTCCGAAATCCACGCATAAGCGGACACCACTCCAAAGAAAAGGCCCGCTGATCAGCGGGCCTTTTTTGCGTCTGTATACTGGCCGTTATTTCTCGCCGCTGGCGACCTCGGATTTATCGAGAAAGGTGACGGTATCGGGCAGGTCGCGTGGGTTTTCGCTATGTTTTAAATGACCATCGATCTTGGCGCCGGGCTCAATGCTGAGGGAGGCATGGACGATGTCGCCCCTGATTGTCGCGGTTGAGGTCACGGTGATTTCCTCTCCGCGCAAGCTTCCATTCACCGCACCGCGAATGATCAGGGTGCCTGCGTTAATATCTCCGTTAATCTCGGCATTCTGGCCGATGGTCAGGGTCTTTGCCTGCACATTGCCACTGACCTGTCCATCGATCTGGATTTCCCCTTCGGAAAGGAGGTTCCCCTCAATATTGAGGTTTTCCGCGATGATCGAGGGCATGGCGTTGGATTTGGCGGATTTCGTATCGGTTTTGCTGTTACCGGAAAACATGGAATAACCTCTTTCGCAGAATTAGTCGGCGGCGGCTTTCTCAAGCTTCGGCGTTGCTTTGAACGCATATCGACCGGCCTTGATAAAGTTTGCCGGGTTCTGATGCTCGCCTTCATAGATGACTTCATAATGGACATGACGGCCGGTGCTTCGACCGGTTGATCCCATCACGCCAATTTCGGTTCGGTATTCGATCTTGTCGCCCTTCTTGACGAGCGCCTTCTTCAAATGGCCATAGCGCGTCTTGAAACCGAGCCCGTGGTCGATGGTGACCATGGTGCCATAGGCGCCGTTCTTGCCCGCGAAGGTGACAACACCTGGTGCGGTGGCCAGAATTTTTGAATTTTTCGGCCCCGCGATATCAACGCCGGAATGAAAGGCGGTGCGCTTGGTCATCGGATCCCGCCGCTTGCCGAAGCTCGATGTGATATAGCCGACATCCACAGGCCGGGCGAGGGGGAGTTGCTTGAGCAAAGTCTGCAGGGATTCCCAGCGGGCGAGGCTCGCCTCCATCTTCTGGGTCTGGGCGTAGAAGTCCTGCTCCGTTTCCAGTAGCTTGACGCCGGGCACAGCGGCCACAAATGGCCCGCCTAGTCCGGCCTCTGCATCGCTGTGGCCGAGGAGTTTTTCGGGGTCAAGGCCCGTGAGGACAATAATCTCGCGCAGTGCCATCACGCTTTCATTCGTGCGGTCGTGAATGCGGCCGATCAGGTCCTTGTTCTCGCTCGAAATTTTTGTCAGGCGGGAGCGCAGCTCGCTCACTTCGGCGTTCAGTTTACCTTCGGAGTGAACGCGGCTGTTGAATTCATTTTTCAGGCTGGCAAATTCAGTGCGGGTGTGCTCCAGCTCCTTGTAAATCTCGTCCTTTGTCGAGGCATAGAGATTGACCAGCCCCCGGAGGGAGGCGATCCGTGAATGGGTCTTCTCGCGGTCAGTATCGGCCTCATCGCGCTGACGGGCGGTCTGGAACAGCGCCTTGTTCAGCTGCATGATCTCCAGTTCAAGCTGTTCGCGCCGGGCGTTAGTACTGTGCAGGCTCTCACCGAGGGTGCGGATGCGATCTTCCAGCGATTTCTTCTGTGTTTTGTCGCCCGCTTTACTTGAGGCAAATTCCAGTGCCTGCTCAACGATCTGACGGTCGGCCAGCACATCCTCAAGACGGGCATATTGCTGATCCAGCTCGTTTTGGGTCGCAATGATTTTCGATTGCGCCAATTCGAAATCGGAGGAGACTGAGTTGAAGTCAGATTGTAAGGAGAGGAGGGTCGCTTGTTGTATTGTTATTTCGCGGTATTGCAGCGCCCCCGATACCATAAGATAGGTAAATACACCGCCAAAGCCGACGGCGGCGGCAAAGCCCATCGCCTGCGCTGCAACGGAAAGCTTGAGATATTTGAGCTCACCCCGGGTGGAGATGATCACCTGACGGTCCGTAAAGAGTTTATCTATGACGGCCTTCAGCCTCATTTGCTCATCCTGCTTCTTCGTTTCGTATCAATAATTACGGGAATAATGGATAATAGATACTGATTTTTCTGTTAACATCAACCGCTGTCAGAGGCGCCTAAAATTTGCCCTATTTTGTCTGTTTTTGAGGGAGAGGTGTAGACAAGGGGTGGTAGTAATTGGCGGGCAATCCTGCAATCTCGCGTGCGGTATCGTTAAACGGAGGTTTTAAAAGGCCTTTAAAGAATTTCTGCACAAGATCCTGCCATGTCTTTTGTGCATCAAGGCCACTTTTTTCGCAAAAATGGTGGAACCAGCGGCTGCCGATCGCGACGTGACCAATTTCGTCTTTTAAGATAACATTAAGGACGTTGACGCTCTTTTCGTCACCGATTTTGCCGAATCGGGTAATCATCGCCGGCGTCACATCCAGGCCTCGCGCCTCCAGTACCATCGGCACGACGGCAAGCCGGGCGGCGAGGTTTTCGCGCGTCGCCATTGCCGCTTCCCATAACCCGTCATGGGCGGGAAAGTCTCCGTAACTAAACCCAAGTTCGGCAATCCGATCAGCGAGCAAATTGAAATGCTTTGCCTCTTCATCCCCGACGCGCACCCAGTCATCATAGAAATCGCGGGGAAGGCTCTCATTCGTGAAGCGCGCGACCATGTCCCAGGCGAGATCAATGGCGTTCAGCTCGATATGCTGTACTGCATGGAGTAACGTCGCCCGCGCCGTATCGGACTGACCTCGCCGACGCGGCATCTCCGCCGGGGGGAGAAGTTCGGGCCGCGCGGGCCTTGCGGGCCGGTCGGGCGGGGCGGTGATGCCAACTTCCATCATGCCGTTCGATGCGCGCCAGGCGATCGCCGCGCTCCGGCTTTTGACAGCCTTCTGCGCGGCGTCCGGCTCATTCAGGATGGCAACGGCAAGATCAGAGAGGGTTGTTGTCAAAGGTCGCCCGCAGCTTCCAGCACCGCGTCCACATGGCCCTTCACCCGCACCTTGCGCCAGACATTGCGGATAACGCCGTCGCCATCGATCAGAAAGGAGGACCGCTCAATGCCCATATATTCGCGCCCGTAATTTTTCTTCATGACCCAGACCCCGAAGGCCTCACACGTCGCGCCGTCTTCATCGGCGGCAAGGATCACTTTGAGCCCGTGCTTTTCGCGGAAATTTGCATGCTTTTTGAGAGAATCCTTCGAAACCCCGATGATTTTCACGCCGAGCTTGTCGAACTCTTCAAGTTTTTCCGAAAATTCGATGGCCTCGGTTGTGCATCCCGGTGTGTTGTCCTTGGGGTAGAAATAGATGACGAACGACGTGCCTTTCAGCGAAGCGAGGCTCACATCCTCCCCGCCATCGGTGGGCATATTAAATTCCGGGGCTTTCTCTCCAACGTCGGGCATGGGTCTCTCCTTTGTTAATCACCGGCGAGATGGTCATTCAGAAGCCGGTCGATATCGTCCTGTGCGGTTTTGAGCTTTTTAGCAAGCGCGTCAAAATTATCAACCTCTCCGGCTTTGGCGAGCGCATTTTTAAGGGCGAGAGGGATGCTCTCGTCGATTTTCCGCCCGCCGAGGCAAAGCTGCTTGAGCCCGCTGATATTAAGATAGAGCTTGAGAATATCCATCAGCCTGTCGGCTGTTTCTTCTGGCAGGATCCCTGATGCCTTCATCTCTTTCAGGCTGTCCATGGAATTGGGATGGAGGATGTCCGGATGCTCCGGCCCGTATTTGAGACGAAGATACTGGCAGAGGAATTCCAGGTCCATCAGCCCACCTTTCGCATGTTTGATGGCGAGCGGGTTGTCGCTGCCATGCTGTTTCAGCACCCGCGCGCGCATACTGAGGGTATCTTCGCGGATTTTCTCCGCGTCACGCTTGGTGAGCGCAATCTCGCGCAGCATTTTCTCGGTTTTCTCGCAAAGCGCGGCATCGCCTGCCACCACCCGCGCACGGGTGAGGGCCAGATGCTCCCACGTCCATGCCTCGTCCTCGTAATATTTGTGGATGCTGGCAAGGGGGAGAGCGATGGGGCCGGATTTACCATGCGGACGAAGGCGCATATCCACCTCATAGAGCTGGCCCTCCCCGGTGTGGACGCTAAGCGCATTAATATAGCGTTGGCAGAAGCGGGTAAAATAAAGACCGGCAGAGATCGGCTTCTTGCCGTCGGTGACCATATCTTCCTCCGGTGTGTCAAAGACGAAGATCAGGTCCGCATCGGAGGCCGGGGTCATCTGTCGACTGCCAAGCTTGCCCATGGCAATCACGGCGAACTCTCCGCCCGGCACGACGCCATGGGTGCGGGCGAATTCGTCGCGCACCTTGATCAGCATCGCCTCCAGAATCACGTCCGCAACATCGGAGAAGGCGGGACCGGCAGCAACGGTCGCGCCGAGGCCGGTGCCATGATCCTCATGATCGAGGATCTGCACGCCCAGGCGAAACTTGCGGTCATTCGCCCAGCGGCGGGTGTAGTCGAGGATATCCTGAAAATCCCGCGCGGTGGAGAGGATTAATTCGAGATCGGCGGCGAGATAATCCTTCGGCGGCAGCGGCGCCATGAATTCACTATCCAGCACACCATCGAGCAGCATCGGATTGCCGGAAAGGGTTTCCGCAAGTTCCGGCGCCATGCCCATCACCTTCGCCAGCAATTTCAGCAAACTCGGGTGCGCCTTGAACATGGTGAAAAGCTGAACCCCGGCGGGCAGCTTTTGCAAGAACACATCGAAACGGGTGAAGGCGGCGTCCGGGTTACTGGTATCACCAAGGGCTTCAAGGATGTTCGGCATCAGGCTGGTCAGGATTTGCTGAGAGCGGACATTGCGCGTCGCACGGTATCGGCCATGGTGCCATTCGCGGATTTTCTGAGAGATGGCGCTGGTATTCTCAAACCCAAGTTCGCCGAGGGAGACAAGCGTTTCCGGATCATCGTCCGCCCCGGTGAAGACAAGGCGGCCTGCTTTACGGTCTGTCGTCTCCTCAAACGCGAAAAGCTCATCGTAATGGCCCTGCACGGTTTCAAGCGTGGCGCGGAGGCTCTTGCGAAATTCCTCCGCGTCGTCGAAGCCGAAGAAGACACCGAGTTTGCGAAAATCTTCCGGGTCGTCGGGCAGGAGCTGGGTTTGCTCGTCATGGGTCATCTGCAGGCGGTGCTCCAACTCGCGCAAATAAACATAAGCCTCTTGCAATTCTTCGCGCACGCTGGTGCCGATCTTGCCCGCGGCGGCGAGTTGGGAGAGGGTGCCAAGCGTCGTCACCTCGCGCAAGAGAGGGTTGCGCCCGCCCTCGATCAGCTGCTGGGTCTGGCAGAAAAACTCGATCTCTCGAATGCCACCCCGGCCGATCTTGATGTTATGCCCTTCCAGCGAGATTTTCGAAAATCCCTTATGGGTATGAATCTGCGACTTGATTGCCTGAATATCCTCAATCGCGGCAAAATCCATCGATTTGCGCCAGATGAAGGGCGTCAGAAATGAGACAAACTCCCGCCCGGCGGTGAGGTCTCCGGCGATGGCGCGGGCCTTGATCATGGCGGCACGTTCCCAGTTCTGGCCCTGGCTTTCGTAATAGACATGGGCCGCGCCGATGGAAAGCGCGATGGGCGTCGCGCCGGGATCGGGCCGGAGCCGCAGATCGGTCCGGAAGACATAGCCGTCGCGGGTGCGTTCCTGCATCATGGTGACGAGGTTGCGGGCGATGCGGACGAAGCAGTCCTGAACCGAGCGGCGACCGGTATAGGTAGTCTTCGCCGCATCAAAGAGAATAATGAGATCGATATCGGAGGAATAATTAAGCTCCCCCGCACCGAGCTTGCCCATGCCAATGATAATCAGGCCGCTGTCCTTTGTCGGATCGTCCGGGTAGGGCAGGGTCAATTCGCCCTTGTCGCTCGCGGATTTGAGAAGATGTCGGCAGCAGATTTCCACCGCCGTGTCGGCAAAGGTGGACAGAACGCCGGTGATCTTCATCAATTCCCAGACTTCGCCCATATCGCAGAGCGCCGTGAGCAAGGCAATGCGCCGTTTCGCGACACGCAGCGCGGCCATTACCGCGTCACGATCCGCGTCCAACTCGCAATCCGCGTGAAGCTTATTATATATCCATTGATGTGTCCGGTCGGCACCTTCCTCGACCAGATGCCGGAGGAGATATGGCTCCGCCAGCAGGCAGCTCGATAGAAACGGGCTGTTGCCAAAAACACTGGCAAGGATTTTCGGGCCGGCGTCGGTTTCGGCAAGACGTACGGCGAAGGCCGCCAGCTCGGGGTCATTGGCGGTGACCTCCTGCCAGCTTTCAAGCCCGACCACGAGCAATTCGGCATCGCCGGGAGAGGGTAGTTCCGCCATCACATCGAGGAACGGAATTTTTTTAATTTCTGCGATATCCTGCATTCCTAATCCGGGTTGCATGCGTTACGATACAAACGTCAATTATCGGGACAGACTTTTTTTATACAAGCACTATTAAAAGCGAATTTTTAAGTTGGTCAGAACTACTTCCAGATTATTGTACCGGACCTTGATGGGGGCCGTTGTTCTTGTCTTCCTCGTGGCGCTCGCGTTGGTGGCGGGACTGTCGCGCGGGCCGATGTCACTATCCTTTATCGAACCTTATGTCGTGCAGATTCTGGAGGCACAGTATCCAGAGGTTGATTTTTCCTTCCGTAAACTTGAACTGGAATGGAACGGTCGTGACAAAAACCTGATGGTGGCGATCGATAATCTGGAAATAGCGGAAGAGAAACGCCGGGTTGTCTCCATCCCGGATGTGACGATGGTGTTCAGCGGTGCGGCGCTCCTGCGCGGGCGGATTGCTCCGGCGGAACTTGAATTTACCGGACTTAAAATACGCCTTACCCGCAACAAGAATGGCGAGATCAAGTTCGGTTATGAGCATAGCCTGATGGCCGAAGCAGGCACCAGTGGAGTAAAGACAACCAACCCCGATGAGAACTCGGAAGAAGTCGCCCTGGAGGAAGGCTATCTTGATATCCTGAAGGAACTCAGTAAGGAGCCAGACCCTGAGAGCCTGACTGGTTATCTCGAACGGCTGGAGCTCTATGATTCCGCTGTCTTTATCGAAGATGAGATACTGGGCCGGTTTTGGCGGGTGACTGGTGCGGATGTCTTTGTATGGCGCGAAGAACGGGGCCTGAGCGGCCAAGCCAGCGGTACCATCAAGGTCGGGAGCGAGAATGTCTCTGTGGTGGCGTTCGGTGACTATGATCGGGAACTCAAACGCACACAGATTGATGGGCAGTTTAATGACCTGCCACTCCCGCTGGTTGGCGCGCAGGTGGCAGAGCTGGAGATGCTGAAAGGCATTAATCTCATCTTGTCTGGACATGTCAATCTCGACCTCGATGAAAAATTCAGCTTCGATATGTTAGGGTTCGATGTAAAGGCGGGCGCCGGTGCCGTCGATCTGCCGGACTTGTATAAACAGCCTTTGCCAATTGATTCCGTCTCGGTTTCGGGGGAGGTGACAGGCGATTTCACGAAGGTCACAATCGATAGTGTGAAGGCCGAAACCCTAGGCGCGAAGGTTGATATGACGGGGGCCGTTGATATTGCCGAAGAGGGGGTGGGCCTCTCGATCAAAGGGGATCTGGCAAATTTGACCGTCAATGACCTTGGGCGATTTTGGCCCTATTCCATGGCGAGCAATGGCTATGACTGGGTGACGAAGAATATCCGCGACGGCACGGTGCCGAAGGCGAGCTTTACCATTGACCTGCCGCCTGGCGCGCTTTCGAGTGGGAATATCCCGAAAGATTCCGTCGTTCTTAAATTCGATTTGAAAGGCGGTTCGGCCGATTATTACGCGCCGCTTCCCAAGGTGACCGATATTGATGGCAGCGGGGTGCTGACGGAAACCGGGGTCACAATTACCGGCTTAACCGGTAAGCTTGGCAGCCTTGATGTAACCTCTGATAAGGTGATCATTAACGAATTTGATAAATATGACCAGCTTGCCGATATCGTCATCCGCGTGACGGGCAGCAGCCAGGAAATCTTTACCTTCCTCGATCTGGAACCACTCGGCCTCGCGTCGCCCTACGGCATTGTTCCTTCCGCCATGACGGGGACGGGAACGGTTGATGCGTCGTTTAAATTCCCGCTGCGCTTTGATTTGACGCTTGAAAAGGTCGAATATTGGGCGAAGGGCGATTTTACCGATGCGACCATCCCGGACGTGGCGGAGAATGTGACCCTCACGGATGGTGCGCTGAAAGTCGCGGTTGATCCGAAGGGTGTGCAGGTAACGGGATCGGCTGCGCTCAACGATGTGCCCGCTGACATCAAGGCGGAAAGCTGGTTCTCGGGTGCGAAAAAAGGCCATCGCCGCTATGTCTTGACCGCCACTCCCAATGACGCGGATCGCAAGGCGCTCCATCTGGAGACGTCCTATCTTGCGGGCCCGATGACGGCGGATATCACCCTTGAAACCATCCCTGACGGTAGCGCCAGCGGAGAGATCAAGCTGGATGTCACGGAGACAGAAATCCATGTGGATTCCCTTCACTGGTCAAAAGCGGCGGGTGTGGCCGGAACATTTACGGCAGAGATCAATTCTGATACGGCGGATGTGACGACGCTTTCCAATGTCGCGGTTGCGGTCGGGGACCTGACGGCGGCAGGTACGGCGAAGCTGACGGGTGGCCTGCTGACCGACCTGACAATGCCGAGTGTCCGTTATGGCGAAAATGACTTCAATGTCTCCTTCACCCAGGCGACGGCGGGCGACATGAAAATCAGGGTGCGGGGGACTCAGTTCGACCTGAAACCCTTTGTGGTGGCGACTTATGACCTGAACGAAGTGGATATTGACGGCCCGGAAAAGAGCCGCCAGATAGATATTCATGTCGATTTCGACCGGGTGTTGCTCGATCAGGATCTCACTCTTGATAATGTTAGCTCCGATATGCGCATTGACGGAAACCTGATTACAACGGGCATGGCCAAGGGCAAGTTCGAGGGCGACAAGAGCTTCGAATTCACAATCAGGCCTTCTGCAAAGGGGCGGCAGGTAAGTTTCATTTCCGACGATGCGGGGTCTCTCTTTCGGGGGCTGGACCTTTATGACGATTTCCGTGACGGCAATCTGAAACTGACCGCCGAGATCGACGATAGCCTGCCATCCCGCCCGGCTACGGGAGCAATTAATATCAAGGATGTGCGGGTGGTGAACGCGCCGGTGCTGGGCAAGATACTGACCCTCGGCTCCCTTGGTGGTATTGTTGACCTGCTGCGGGGTGATGGGATGGTCTTTGCCACGGTGGAGGGGCCCTTCACCTATGAGAACGGGATTTTCAAAACGAAGGATTTTCGCGCTATCGGCTCTATCGGGATCACCCTGACTGGTTCTGTGGATCAGCCAGCCGACAAGATCGACATGTTCGGAACTGTTATTCCATCCTATACCCTGAATTCCATGCTGGGAAATATACCAATCCTGGGTACTCTTCTTGTTGGCAAGAAGGGAGAAGGGATCTTCGGCTTTTCCTACAAGGTAACAGGCGGACTGAAAGATCCGGATATTGACGTCAATGCCGTTTCAGCGCTGGCACCGGGCATCCTCCGCCGGATGTTCTTCGAACCTTGGGATCAGGATGATATTCAGCCGCCATCAACCAACAAGCCGGACAACCGCCCGAGCCCTTAAGTGAGCGTCAGACCGGCTGGATCAGGTAGTGCCGCTTCTTGCCCGCCGAAAGCTTAATCCGGCCGTCCGCATCAAGATTATCAAGACTGACGATCGCTTTCTCGTCAGAGATTTTCTCATCATTCAGCCGGGCGCCTCCACCCTTGATCAATTTCCGCGCCTCGGAGTTGGAATTGGCGAGACCTGTCCGCTGAAATAAGGCGGCGGCGAGAACACCCTCTTCAAGCTCCGCTTTCGGGATTTCCAATGTCGGAAGGCCTTCCGCGGTCTGTCCCATTTCGAACGTCTGCCGGGCGGTTTCGGCTGCGGCCTCGGCGGCCGACTTGCCATGGGCCATTTCGGTGCAGGCATCGGCGAGGATTTTCTTCGCCTCGTTCAGCTCCGCTCCGTCGAGATTTTCCAGACGCGCCACTTCATCCATCGGGATTTCGGTGAACAGCCGGAGGAACTTGCCGACGTCAGCGTCTTCGGTGTTGCGCCAGAACTGCCAGTAATCATAGGCGCTCAACATGTCTTCGTTAAGCCAGACGGCACCGCCCGCGGTCTTGCCCATCTTCGCACCAGAGGAGGTGGTGAGCAGCGGGGAAGTCAGGCCGAACAGGGAGAATCCATTCGTTCGCCGGCCAAGTTCGACGCCATTAACAATATTGCCCCACTGATCTGAGCCGCCAAGCTGCAGGCTGCAATTGTATTTCTTCTTGAGTTCGACGAAATCATAGGCTTGCAGGATCATGTAGTTGAACTCGAGGAAGGTCATGGATTCCTCGCGTTCCAGCCGGAGCTTCACGCTATCAAACGACAACATCCGGTTGATGGAGAAATGGGGGCCATAATCGCGCAGGAACTGGATGTACTGGATATTATCGAGCCAGTCGGCGTTATTGACCATGATCGCGTCGGTCGGACCATCCCCGAAGGTGAGAAATTTCTCGAATACCTTCTTGATGCCATCCATATTTTCCTGGATCACTTCGTCGGTGATCAGCGGGCGACTTTCATCACGCCCCGTCGGGTCACCGACTTTCGTCGTCCCGCCGCCCATCAGCACGATTGGCTTGTGTCCGGCCTTCTGAAGACGACGCAAAATCATGATTTGCATCAGGCTGCCCGCATGGAGGCTCTTTGCTGTGCAGTCAAACCCGATATAAGCCGTGACGATCTCGTCAGCAAAGGCTTTATCCAGCGCGTCAATATCTGTACATTGATGCAAGTAGCCGCGTTCAGTGAAGACTTTAAGGAAGTCGGAGCGTAATTCGGTCATGGGACGTAATTCTGTTCTAATGAGGATCAAGAGCGCCATCGTTTAGCACATATGGTGCGCATTTTAAAAGTGCGGGATAGCATATGACGACAATTAAGCAAAATCACGGTGAAAACGCGCCGGTTCGTGCCCTTGGACTGATGAGTGGAACGTCGCTCGACGGGGTGGATGCGGCAATCATCGAAACCGATGGCATTGAGGTTTTCGATCATGGTCCTGTTCGTTCCACCCCTTACGATCCGGCATTCCGCGCCCGCCTGCGTGAGGTTCTGGGGAAAGAGTCGGCTCCCGCCGAACTTATCGTGGAATTTACGAAGGTGCAGGCGGATTTTGTGCTTGCATTGCTGGAAGCGAATAACCTTTCGCCCGCCGATATCGACCTGATTGGCTTTCACGGCCAGACGATTTTTCACGATCCCGCCAACCGTCTCACTGTGCAGATTGGCGATGGTGTGTTGATGGCGGAGCTGACCGGCATCGATACGGTCGCCGAATTCCGTCATGCGGATGTTGCCTCAGGTGGGGAAGGGGCCCCGTTTGCGCCGCTCTATCATCGGGCGCTGGCGACGGAGCTTGAGGGCCCGCTCGCAGTACTTAATCTCGGTGGGGTTGGCAATGTCACCTATATCGAGGGGGAGACAGTGCTGGCCTTCGATACCGGACCGGCGAATGCGCTCCTTGATGACTGGGTTTTGACCCATACGGGCCAACCCTTCGATGAGGGCGGCAAGATCGCGGCGACGGGGCAGGTGAATGAGGCAGTTCTCGCACAACTGCTCGATAATCCCTATTTCGATCTGAAACCACCCAAAAGCCTCGACCGTGATGAATTTCCGGTGGCGGCGGCCATCAACGGCCTCGGTCTTGAGGAAGGGGCGGCGACCTTGCTGCATTTCACGAGTGAGAGCATCCGCCGCGCGCTGCCTCATTTGCCCGGAAAACCCGCACGGTGGCTGTTGACAGGCGGTGGCCGCAAGAACCCGGCCCTAGTGCAGGCGATTGAAATAGTCACCCAGGTTCCGGTGGAACCGGTGGAGGCGGTTGGTTGGCGCGGCGATGATCTGGAGGCCGAAGCCTTTGCCTTTCTCGCCGTGCGGTCTGTGCGGGGACTGCCGCTCAGCCTGCCAACGACGACGGGCGTGCCAGAACCGATGACGGGCGGGCGATTTTACGCCGCGCCGTCAAAGGAACGTGTAAGGGCTTAAAGTCAGTCTTCTTCTTTATCTTCGCCATTAAGGCGCATGTCGAGATAGTCATCGACGGACACCATCAGTTTATCGAGGGTGTTTTCGAAGAAATGGTCGGCGTCGGCGATTTCATCATAATCGATCGTGATGCCCTTCTGCGCCTTCAGCTTTTCAACCAGCTTCTTGATATCTTTGCGCGGGACCAGAACATCCTGATCGCCATGAATGATAATGCCGGATGACGGGCAGGGGGCAAGGAAGGAGAAGTCATACATATTCGCGGGCGGCGCGACGGAAATAAACCCGGCAACTTCCGGTCGGCGCATCAGAAGCTGCATCGAGATCCAGGCGCCGAAAGAAAAGCCGGCGATCCAGACAGCGGGCGCATTCGGGTTATGGGTCTGCATCCAGTCGAGCGCGGCGGCGGCATCGGAAAGCTCTCCCACACCATGATCATAATCGCCCTGGCTGCGGCCGACGCCCCGGAAATTGAAGCGAAGAACCGAGAAACCGCGCTTTTTGAAGGTGGTAAAAAGGTTATAGACGACCTTGTTATTCATCGCGCCCCCATATTGAGGATGGGGATGGAGGATCAGGGCGAGCGGAGCGTTCGGATCATCGGAATGGTGATAGCGCCCTTCCAGGCGTCCTTCGGGTCCATTAAAAATAACGTCGGGCATTTCTTTTTTAATTCCTACAACAGCTTCAATATCGAGCCGAAAAAAACCTGAATATGACCCATTTTTCAGCCTGCCGCCGCGAACGACCTGTCAAAGGAATACGAATGGTATCCTTGACGGTCCTCCCGATATGCATATATCTGTTTATTAAGGGCGCTTTAAACCTCAGGTGAATTCCGCTACAAGAGCGGCACAATACAGAAGGTAAGGGCAAATGTTCAAGCATATTAGCGAAGAAATTAGCTGCGTGATGGAACGCGACCCCGCGGCACGGAGCCGATTTGAGGTTGCGCTGCTGTATCAGGGCTTCCACGCCATCGTCCTGCATCGCCTTGCCAATTGGCTGTGGGAGCGAAAATGGCGCTTGCTTGCACGGCTCTTGTCGCAGTTCAGCCGCTTCCTCACCGGCATCGAAATTCATCCCGGTGCAAAGATTGGCCGCAAGTTCTTTATCGACCATGGCATGGGCGTTGTCGTCGGGGAAACGTCAGAAATCGGCGACAATGTGACCCTTTACCATGATGTAACATTAGGCGGTGTCGCGCCGTCGATTGATTCCGATGCACAGCGCGGCGTTAAGCGTCATCCGACGTTAGGGGATGGTGTGATCATCGCCTCCGGTGCGCAGATCATTGGCCCGATCACCATCGGAAGATGCTCCCGCGTTGGCGCAAACTCGGTCGTCCTCAAGGACGTGCCGGAAAATACCACGGTCGTCGGTGTACCGGCCCGCGCAGTGAATGCCAGCAAGAAAACACCTCTGGATGAGAGATTCGCTGCCTATGGCGTCGGGAATCATGACTTGCCCGATCCGGTCTTCAAGGTGATGGACGGCTTACTTGATAAAGTGCAGTCGCTGTCCATGCGCGTGGAGGAGCTGGAAAATGAGCGCCGAGCAGAGGCCGATGCGCCGATTGCGCTGAAACCCAAGAAGAAGCCCACCACCCGCGCCGCCAGCAAGGCGAAGACGGACACTTGATCTCAACGAATGACCGCCCCGGCGGGTCTGATTGTGCTTATGGCGAAAACCGTTTATCTCGATTTTAACGCGACTGCCCCAATCCGGCCGGAGGTGGTGACCGCTATGGTTGCCATGATGGAGGCGGGGGGCAATCCATCCTCCGTTCATCAGGCGGGCCGTATAGCGAGAAACCGGGTGGAGGAGGCGCGGGCGTCGCTTGCCGATCTTCTGGGATCCAAACCGCCGGAGATTGTCTTTACTTCCGGAGGGACAGAGGCAAATAACTTCGCCCTTACAGCTTTCCCGGCTCGGCCGCTTTTTATCTCTGCCGGGGAACATGATTCGGTCCTCGCTGCGGCAGGGGAAGCAACGTTTCTCCCGCTTAACAGTGACGGTCTGCTGGAAATGGCCGCGCTGGCCGATCTTTTGGAAGCGGCGGACGAACCGGCGTTTGTCTCCGTCATGCTTGCCAATAACGAGACCGGGGTGATCCAGCCGATTGCCGATATTGCCGCTCTCGTTCATGAGAAAGGCGGCATCCTGCATTGCGACGCGATTCAGGCTGTCGGTAAAATCCCCCTTTATTTTTCTGAGCTGGGCGCGGATATGATGTCCGTTTCCGCGCATAAATTCGGCGGGCCGCAGGGGATTGGCGCGCTTGTTGTGCGGGATGGTCTTGCCGTACCGCCTCTGCTGAAAGGCGGCGGGCAGGAACTGGGCCGGCGTGCGGGCACGGAGAATGTCGCCGGGATCGTCGGCATGGGCGTAGCGGCACGATCAGCGATGGAGGGTCTTAAGAGTTATCAGGCGGTCGCTCATCTGCGCGATTCCTTGGAGGAACGGCTGCTTGTTATGTCGCCAGAAAGCCAGGTCTATGGAAAAGGGGCCCCGCGAATTCCCAACACGACGACGATTTCCATGCCGGGCGTTGCGTCGGAGTTGCAGGTCATGTCCCTTGATCTCGATGGTATTGCCGTGAGTGCGGGTTCGGCCTGTTCGTCCGGCAAGGTCAAGGCCAGCCATGTGCTCACCGCCATGGGCGCCAGTGACGAGGAGGCCGGATCTGCCATTCGCATCAGTCTTGGCTGGTTAACGACAGCGGCGGATATTGACGCTCTGGTCGAGAGCTGGACAAAGCTCTACCGCCGGAAATCGCCGAAATATGCAGCCTAACCTCTGGACAGGCGGCGACGGGCAGGATAGGTAAAATAGGAAGAGTATTCAGGAGTTTACGCCCGTATGCCGAAAATGACCTTTATCAAGCCCGATGGCACCCGTCAGGAAGTCGATGCGCCGCTTGGCAGGACAATTCTGGAAATTGCCCATCAGAATAACATCGATCTTGAAGGCGCCTGTGAGGGGAGCCTTGCCTGTTCGACTTGCCATATCATCGTCTCGGAGGAGGATTTCGAACGACTTCCCGAACCGACCGAGGATGAGGAAGATATGCTCGATCTCGCCTACGGCCTCACGCGCACCTCGCGCCTCGGCTGCCAGATTGAAATCACTGAGGAACTTGACGATCTCGTGGTGAGCCTGCCCGGCGGGTCGAACAACATGATGATCTGATGACCCTTGCTCTTTTTAACCAGCTCAAGGGCGATAACGCGGAGGCTTGGCAGGCCTATACCCATCATGATTTTGTCGCCGGCATGCAGAGCGGGGACCTTCCCAAAGCTGCCTTTCAGCATTATCTGAAACAGGATTATCTCTTCCTGATACAGTTTGCGCGCGCCTATGCGCTGGCCATTTACAAGGCCGATAACCTGACCGAGATGCGCTCGGCACTGGCCGGGGTTAAGGCCATCCTCGAGATGGAGATGGAGTTGCATGTCGGTTATTGCGCCGACTGGGGCATCGCGGCGGCGGAATTGGAGACGCTGGAGGAGGCGCCCGAGAATATCGCCTATACCCGCTTCGTGCTGGAACGCGGTATGGCCGGTGATTTGCTTGACCTGATGGTCGCGCTCAGCCCTTGCGCCATCGGATATGGGGAGATTGGCGCGCGACTTTCAAAATCACGCGAGACCAAGATCGAGGGGAACCCCTATATCACCTGGATCGAGATGTATGCAGGCGATGAATATCAGGCGCTTGTCGTGGATATGATGGCGGAGATTGATACGCTGGCCGCCAAGCGCTTTACCAAGGCGCGCTTTGCCGATCTCTCCAAAACCTTCGCCACCGCCACCCGGCTTGAGGCCGACTTCTGGCAGATGGGTCTTAATGCGGGGTAGGGTGCTAATCGCCTGATTACATCTCGCCGTCGAGGGTCCAGGCGACGTCATAATCCTTTACATAGTCGCTATGGGTGACGAGGCCGCCAGCCTCCGTCCAGTAGTGCAGCAGATATTCAGGCGGCTCGAAGGTGGTGCCGAGGGCGTTATTTTCGCCCAGTAGCAGCCGCACCTGATGTGAAGTAGATGGGCAGGTCTGCACCAGCGTACCGCCGACCAGCTTCTGGATAGCGCGATGCAGATGGCCACAGAGGACGCGTTCGATATGATCATGACGCGCAACGACTTCTGCAAACTCCGCCATATCGAGAAGGCCCATCTCATCCATACTGGTAAGGCCGGTCTTGAACGGCGGGTGATGGAGCATGATAACCACGGGCCGCGCGGTTTCGGCCTTTAGTTCCTGATCCAGCCAGTCAAGTTGCTCCTCGCCGAGGCGACCTTGTGGTTTCCCGTGGATATTGGTGTCGAGACAGATAAATTTAAGCGGCCAGCCGTCCACCACGTAATTCAGCTTGCCCTCTTTCGGCAAGTAATCATGCTCGGGGAACATTTCCCGCAAAAGCGAGCAGTCATCATGATTGCCGGGCAAGAGATACACCGGCATCTCGAAGGTGGGAAGGATATCACGCAGGACTTCATATTCTTCCCGCTTGGCGGTGTTCACCAAATCTCCGGTGAGGAAGACAATATCGGGGCGGTTGACACTGTTGTTGACGTGTCGTGCGGCGTCAATCAGTTTATCGGCGGGATGATAGAGTTCATTAAACTCGTCTTCCGGCACCACGACATGGCAATCGCTGAGTTGAGCAATCAGCATATCCTATCCTTCTTCCTTCACAATAGAGAGCATATCACGGGTCCGGACAAATTTCTTCCTCGGAGATGTGCCGCCGCCGCGAGCCACTTCTGCTTCGTCTATTTTCTTCCAGTCGTCAAAAGAGACAGTGTGGATATCTTTCTCCCGGCACCAGGCATCCAGCCCTGCGGGACCCGGCTTCGCGGGATCACAGCCGTCGTCAAAATCGGCGAGCATTCGGTCAACCACATTCTGACTGTCGATACGGTTGGTGCCGATGGTGCCAGATGGGCCGCGCTTCGCCCAGCCGACCACATAGAGACCGTCGGCGACGCGTCCTTCGTCATTCTTGATGATGCCTTTTTCAACGGGCAGTCCTTCAAGAATACCCATCTCATAGCCGATGCAGGAGACGAGAAGCTGGCAGTCTATCTCATAGGTCTCGCCGGTGCCGACGGCCTTCCCATCGACAATTTTATTCCGTTCGAAACGGACACCGGTGATCGCCTCATCGCCCAGAATCTCGACGGGGCTTGCCAGAAAATCGAGATGGATAGAGCGGCCTTCTATTCCTGGGCGGATCTGCTCGAAACTACGAAGGAGGTCGAGATTGGTGTTGACGACTTTCTCTTCCTTTTTATCCTCGGAAGTGAACCCCTCGGGCAGGGCGGTCTTGTCCGTATAGGTTTTGGCGGAGGTCAGCTCGGCAAACTCGCCCAGTTCCTTTGATGAGAACTGCGCATTTTCCGGCGCTCGTCGTCCTACCACATGGACCCGTTTGAGCGGGCTTCTGAATATCTCGCTGGCGGCATGTTCGGCGAGATCGGAGGTAACCATTTCATCCTCCGTCCGCATCAGGATGCGTGCGACATCAAGGGCAACGTTGCCATTGCCGATCACGACCGCCGTTTCGATTTCAAGGTTGGGCACCGCATCGCGATATTCCGGATGACCATTGTACCAATAGACGAAGGTCTGCGCGCCGAAAACGCCTTCCTTGTCTTCACCGGGGATGCCGAGATTGCGATCCTTCGGCGTACCGGTTGCGATGACCACCACGTCATAAATCTCCCGCAGCTTTTCCAGCGGGATATCGGCGGAAAGGCCAACATTGCCAACGAAGCGGACATTGTCATTTTCCATGATCTTGTCATAGGCGCGGGTGACATTCTTGGTGGTCTGGTGATCCGGGGCGACCCCGGCCCGCACCAGCCCGTAGGGCGTGGCCAGCTTGTCGATGATATCGATCTGGCTTTCGGGGTTTTTCTTGACGATGGCACCCGCCGTGTACATACCCGCCGGACCGGAGCCGACGATACAAATCTTCAATTTCCCTGCAGACATTTTCCCAAGCTCATTCTTGTTTTTGAAATATCGTTATACGGAACTAGCGTTTTTTCAATCCACCAAAGCGCCGGTAAAATTCTTCCGAGGCGGGCGGTAGTCTCCCTGTCTCATTTTCAAGTATCGTCATCAAATATGTCTCTGCTCCCTCCCAGACCAGATCATAGATGGTCCGAAACAAGCTGCGTGCCTGATTTCCGTTCCATCCCTTCGGCAGTAATTCCGCAGGTAACATCGGGTCTCGCAAGAGCACCCGACGGTAATCATGCACCAAGAGGCTACGAATGATAAAACATTTTTTTTCGTCAAGACTTGGGGCCCGTCCCTCACCATCGGCGAAGCGGCCGAAATGATGGATAAAGCGGGCGTAGTCGGCCTCCAGCTCCTTGAGGGCCCAGCCCTTTGCTACGAGGATTTCCGGCGCGTCGAATGGCGCAGCCCCGGTGCCGGTCGCGCGTAAGGCCGTGACTTTCCCCGCAAGATCAAGATCGCTGAGCAGACTATCGACGCTTTCGGCGCTTGCCGTCGGATGGGCATAAATGCCGCCGCCGAGATTGCCAAAGCCGAGCCAGCCAAGTTCCGTCTCCAGCTTGCGGCGGTCTTTCTCGGCAAGCTCCCGCCGGAGGGCGAAAAGGAACAACCAGTTGCCGTCCCATGAGATATCCCCCGATGCATAGATACGGCGGGTTGCCTCGGCAAAACGATGGCCGCCGGTCTTTGTCAGGCGATAGAAGCTGCGCCGTCCGATCTGGTTGGAGGCGAGCAATCTTTCCTTCTGCAGACGGAAGACAGCAGTGCGGACCACACGCTCGTTCAGGCCGAGCGGCGCGACGAGATTGATCAAGCTACCGAGCCAGACCGTGCCGCCATGCGGCGCAACCGCGTCGCCCCAGACCGTCACGAGCAGAGATTTCGCCTTTAAATCGAGCTTGCTGAATAGCGGCGTGATCATTGGATCGGTGGCAAGAGGCTTGTTCATGCACTGCCCTTTCCGCCCGGATGATAATACCGGTCCCTGATCCCGCGTGAATGCGCCAATTTTAGCCCTTAGCTTCCTGTTTTTAT
The DNA here is from genome assembly GCF_020731145.1 of Sneathiella sp. HT1-7. Lineage (GTDB taxonomy): Bacteria > Pseudomonadota > Alphaproteobacteria > Sneathiellales > Sneathiellaceae > Sneathiella. The sequence goes on from NZ_JAJFZN010000002.1 coordinate 721,611, forward strand.
TTTTCGTATTATCCTTTATAGTCTGTTCCGATCCAACGCGACAAGAGGGGCTCTGTTTCAGGGATATGCAAAATCTTGATAAGATAGAACTGCTGAGCGAACTCACGCCTCAGGAACGGATGGACATTGCCGCGAAATGCAACTGGCGGACCTATGGCGCGAATGAACAGATTCTGGAGCGGTCAACAGACAGCCGCGATATGTATTTCGTCGTCTCGGGAAGCGTCAATATCGTCAATTATGGTGTCTCCGGGCGGGAGGTGACTTACGCCACCGTGGGTGAGGGGCAGTATTTCGGTGAACTGTCGGCGATTGACGGCCGCGCCCGTTCGGCCAATGTGGTGGCAAGTTCGCGCTGCCTGCTAGCGAGCCTCAGCCCGGAACTGTTTCGTGATCTCTTGATGCGCAACCCTGCAATCATGATGGCGGTGCTGCAGCGGCTTGCGCGGATTATCCGTATCAATGACGATCGTATCCTCGATCTTTCGACCTTGGGCGCAGTGCAGCGGGTCTGTCAGGAACTGCTCCGCATGGCGGAGCCCGATCCGGTGACACCGAACAGTTGGCTGATCTATCCGATGCCAACCCAGAGTGTGATTGCCAGCCGTGTCTCGACAACGCGCGAGACGGTGGCGCGCGTCCTCGGCCAACTCGGCCATGAGGGGATGGTCCTTAAAAAAGGGAAGACGCTTTATCTGAAGGATCGCGGCGCGATTGAGGATTATATCAAGACCCTCGCCATGACGCCGAGCCAGAGTAACCGCTAAGCTTTCCCGTAAATCAGGATCGGCTGATCGTGACCGCTTTCACGAGTGCCCAGACGGGGCTGTCCTTTTTGAGCTTCATTTCCTCAAATGATTTGCGGGTGATCCGCGCGGTCAGGGGGAAGCCGACATCAAGAAGCAATTCTTCCATCCCTTGTGCACCACTGCAATGATCGATCACGCGGCCCTTGAAACGATTGAGGATCGAGATGGATTTTGGCTCTGTCTCGGACAGAGCGACATCACGCGCACGGATACGCAGGCGCACGGGACTGCCTATCTCCTTCGCGCTGCCCGTGATATAGAGCTTGCCGCCGCTCTCTGTTTTCAGAGTGAGCATATGATGGCCGGGCTCGTAGACGGTGACTGTCGCCTCGATCAAGGTGCCCGCATCATATCCCCCCGCGAAGGGAATAAGATCGAGCCGGTTCAGGATGTTGCTGATCGGACCGACGGCCTTCATCTCCCCCTTGTCGAGCAGCAGTAGTGTATCGGCAAGACGGGCAATTTCCTCAATCGAGTGGGAGATATAGAGGGTGGTGAGGTTGAATTCTGATTTCAAATCCTCGATCAGCGGGAGAATTTCTGCCTTGCGCGCGTCATCAAGACTGGAAAGCGGCTCATCCATGACCAGGATTTTCGGATTGCTGAGGATTGCCCGACCGATGGCGACCCGCTGACGTTCGCCCCCCGAAAGAGAGGCGGGCTTGCGCTCCAGTAGGGCAGTGAGACCAAGAATATCGACGACTTTATCAAAGGAAACAGGGGGGGCTTTTCCAGCGCGACGACCGCTGCCATAGGTGAGGTTGCCGCGCACGGAAAAATGCGGGAACAGGCGATGCTCTTGAAAAACAAAGCCGATATGTCGCTGATGCGCGGGGACATTAATGCCCTTCGCGCTGCTGAACAGCGTGCGGCCGGCAATCTCGATATGACCCTCATCGGGGGTTACCAGACCAGCCAGCATCTGCGCGAGCAGGGTTTTTCCTGCACCCGATGGACCGAAGAGGGCGGTCAGTCCATCTTCCGCGTTGAACTCTGCGTTCAGGTGAAAGCGGCCGAAGGATTTTTTAAGGCGGATATCAGAGGCCATCAGATTCCCCCACCCAACCGGCGGACAGAACGGCGGGTCAGCCATTCGGAGAGGGCAATCGCGGCAAAGGCCAGCACGACAGATATAATGACCAGTCGCCAGACTGCCGTTTCCGCATTTGGGGTCTGCAAGAGCGTATAAATTGCGAGTGGCAGGGTCTGTGTCTCCCCCGGGATATTTGCAACAAAAGTAATGGTCGCGCCAAACTCCCCGAGCGCGCGCGCAAAGCCCAAGGTTATCCCGGCCAGAATACCCGGCAAAATAAGCGGCAGTGTGATGGTTAGGAAAACCATGAAGGGCGGCCGGCCGAGGGTGAGGGCGGCAACCTCAAGGGTCCTGTCCACGGCCTCGATCGCCTGACGGATGGCGCGGGTGATGAAGGGAAAGGCCATCACAGCAGTGGCCGCGACCACACCTTTCCAGTTGAAAATCAGGGAAATGCCGAAATACTCCAGCAGCCAGCCGCCGATCGGTCCGCGATTGCCAAGCAGGACCAAAAGGAAGTAGCCAACCACCACCGGCGGCAGAACTATCGGGAGATGCACCAGCACGTTAAGGGCCGTCTTGCCGTAAAACTCCCGCCGCGCCAGCAGCCACGCCATCACAAGGGCGGGGAGCAATGAAATGCCGACGCACCAGAGCGCGACTTTCAGGGAAAGCAAGATCACCTCCAGCTCTGCCGGGGAGATACTCATGTTGTGGGGGTCTTGCCCCCGTAGATCTCCTCGGGGGAAATCTCCACCTCGCTGATAATCTCGATCTTCCCGTCGCGTACGCTCTGGAAGAAGCAGTTATGACGCCCGGTATGGCAGGCAACCCCGGTCTGTTCGACCAGCAACAGAAGCGTATCGCCGTCACAATCGATGCGGAAATCTACAAGTCGTTGCACATGGCCAGAAGATTCCCCCTTACGCCAGAGCTTTCCGCGCGAACGTGACCAGTAGCAAACCTGTCCTTTTTCGAGGGTTTCCTGAACGGCATCGCGATTCATCCAGGCCATCATCAGGACTTCGCCTGTGTCATGCTGTTGCGCAATCGCGGGAACCAGGCCATTCGCGTCAAAGGTAATATTGTTAAGTATGTTGCTGTCCATGTAAAATTTGCATCCAATTTTATCGAATCACTTTCCGATTCGTCATATTATACTATTTTGCCGCGTTTAGCCGATCGAAGCCGCTCTTTAAATCTGCTATCAGGTCATCGACCGACTCCAGCCCAACATGAACCCGGATCAGCGGATTTTTATTGTCCCATTTCGTGGCAGTACGCACACTCGTCGGGTCAGCGGGAAGGATCAGACTTTCATACCCGCCCCAGGACGATCCCATGCCGAAAAGTTCCAGATGATCGAGAAAAGCGGCGAGCGCATCGTTCGAAATTTCATGAAGTCGGAAAGAGAACAGTCCGGAAGCGCCAAGAAAATCACGCTTCCACAGGGCGTGGCCTGGATCATCCGACAGGGCAGGGTGAAAAACCTCTGCCACTTCCTTGCGACCCTTCAGCCATTCGGCAATTGCTATACCGTTTTCCATATGCTGTTTCAGACGCACAGATAGAGTGCGGATACCACGCTGCGCCAAGTAGACATCGTCCGGCCCCGTCGTTTGGCCGAGCAAGTTTGCGCCTTTCTGGAGGGTTGGCCAGCAGTCCTTCGTTGTTGTGACAAGACCGATCATCACATCGCTATGGCCGACGATATATTTCGTGCCGGCCTGAACCGAGACATCTACACCATGATCGAACGGTTTATAGAAGAGCGGAGAGGCCCAGGTGTTATCCATCACGACCAGTGCATCCCTTGAATGCGCTACGTCCGCGATGGCCGGGATATCCTGCATCTCGAAGGTGAGGGAGCCGGGTGACTCGACATAAACAAGCCGGGTATTGGGGCGTATGAGGTCTGCAATACCCGCGCCGACATGCGGATCATAATAGGTTGTTTCTACCCCAAAACGCTTCAGATATCCGTCGCAGAAAGACCGGACAGGGCTGTAGACAGTGTCGAGCATGAGGATGTGGTCCCCGGCCTCTACGAAAGCAAGGATCGCGTTGGCGCAAGCCGCCATGCCGGAGGGGAAAACCTGTGCGCGATAGCCGCCTTCCAGTTCCGCAACCGCATCTTCCAGCGACCAGGTTGTTGGAGTGCCAATACGGCCGTATGAGACAACCCGTTCGCCTGCGGCACGGGCGGCATGGGCTTCCTGTCGCGCCTTCAATGACGGAAAGAGAACGGTCGAAGCGTGATAGACTGGTACGTTTACGATGCCGAAATTGGATTCTGGATCGCGCCCGGCGGTAACAATTTTTGTTTCATCTTTCATGGGAAGGAGCAGCCCTTTGATTTGTTTTTGCAATTGCTATTTGCATATAGGATGGGCGCTTAAGTTAAAAGTGCAAAATTTTTCGGGAATGACGCTACGGAAAGTAAATTATTTCGCACTTGCAGCATATTTTTCCATTGACGCATGTTATAAAAATATTATCGTCAAGGACTTAGAGGGTCATGATAACATATATTATGATCTTCACGCGTATTTCACTCAAGTACTCATGATAAGGGTACGGTACTTAATGGAAGTATGTGATTTACCGGAGAGAATATTGAGACTTATCAATGGACAGGAAGGTTATTTTCATGAGAAAAGCGAGTTTTATTGCTGTCGCTACTGCAGCAACTTTTATGGCGACAGCGGCAACCGCAGCGACGCTGGATGATGTCAAGGCAAAGGGCTTTATTCAATGTGGCGTAACAACGGGTCTGGCAGGTTTTGCCGCACCTAACAATGATGGTAAATGGGAAGGCTTCGACGTGGACTTCTGCCGCGCGATGTCTGCCGCCGTCTTCGGGACTCCGGATAAAGTCAAATACACGCCGACGACAGCAAAAGAGCGGTTCACCGCCCTGCAGTCCGGCGAAATTGACGTGCTGGCCCGGAACACGACCTGGACCTTCAGTCGCGACGTTAACCTCGGATTCGAATTTGTCGGTGTTAACTATTATGACGGTCAGGGCTTCATGGTCAAAAAGGCACTCGGCGTGAAATCCGCGCTTGAGCTTGATGGCGCCCGGATCTGCGTGCAGTCCGGTACAACCACCGAACTGAACCTTGCCGACTACTTCACAGCCAATGGCATGAAATACGACTCAGTCGTTTTCGACACAGCAGACGAAGTTCGTGAAGCGTATCTGAAAGATACCTGCGACGTTTACACGACGGACCAGTCCGGCCTGTATGCACAGCGTTCGGTTATTGCCGACCCTGAAGCACATATCGTTTTGCCGGAAGTGATCTCGAAAGAGCCGCTCGGCCCGCTCGTCCGTCACGGCGACAACCAGTGGGGTGATATTGCCCGCTGGACATTGAACGCCATGGTCGAAGCAGAAGAGCTGAATATCTCCTCTGCCAATGTTGATACATTGAAAGCGGACACCAAGAACCCGAGCATCCAGCGTATCCTCGGCACCTCAGGTGACCTCGGACAGCAGCTCGGCCTCACCAACGAATGGGCTTACAACATTATCAAGAATGTCGGCAACTACGGCGAAAGCTTTGCCCGCAACCTTGGTGAAGGAACCGCCCTTAACATTGCGCGCGGACTAAACGCTCAGTGGAACAAGGGAGGCATTCTCTACGCTCCGCCACTGCGCTAAGGGTCTAGATTATGTAATTAGAGGGAGCGTGTGGCCTGTTTCGATCGGACATGCGCTCCTTTTGCCTTTTGGCAGCCGTAATCTTAACAATCCCTGGGGAGGTGTAGTTTATGACGGCAGAAGCAGCAGATCTTGAAGTTGCCAAGATCAACAAGTTTCGCGACCCGCGATACCGAGCGATTTTTTATCAGATTGTCGTTGTCGTGCTTATCGCTCTGTTTGTCTGGTATGTTGGACATAATACAGCTGTAAATCTGGAAAAACGCGGCATCGCGTCCGGATTTGGTTTCTTAAGCCAGCCTGCGGGCTTTGGCATCGGTATTGTCCTCTTGATGGACTATAGCAGCCAGACATCAACTCATCTTGATGTTCTGATCATCGGTATTATCAATACCCTCGCCGTATCGATCTCAGGCATTTTCCTGGCAACCCTCATCGGTTTTATCTTCGGTGTCCTGCGGCTCTCCAAGAACTGGGTCGTCAACAAGATCGCCGCCGTTTATATAGAGGTGATCCGAAATATTCCGCTGCTGGTGCAGCTGATGTTCTGGTATTTCGCGGTTCTGTCGGTGTTGCCGCTGGTGAAAGACAGTATCCATATCGGCGATAATTTCCTGATCAACAACCGGGGTGTCAGTTTCCCGGCTATTATCCCCGCAAGCGGATTCTGGCTTATTACAGTGGCGCTGCTCGTGGCCATCGTCCTTTGCTTTGTCGTCAAAAATTGGGCGCATAAACGCCAGGACCTGACCGGACAGATTTTCCCTGTGTTCTGGACGAGCGTCGGGCTGATTATCGTTTTGCCGGTGATCGCGTCCCTGATTATGGGCAATCCGTTCGAAATCAATTATCCTGAATATGGCCGGTTCAGCATAACTGGCGGCTGGTCACTAGAACCGGAATTTCTCGCACTGTTGCTGGGATTATCGATCTATACCGGTGCCTTTATCGCCGAGATTGTCCGCTCGGGCATCAACGCGGTGAGCCATGGCCAGACAGAGGCAGCGCATTCCCTGGGCCTGAGCCCGGGCAAGACGACCCGACTTGTGGTTTTGCCGCAGGCGCTCCGTGTCATCGTTCCACCCTTGACGAGTCAATATCTGAACCTTGTCAAGAACTCGTCGCTCGCCACCGCCATTGGGTATGCGGACATTACGGCCCTCTTTGCCGGAACGTCACTTAACCAGACCGGTCAGGCGATTGAGTGCATTATGATCACAATGATATTCTACCTGTCCATAAGCCTCCTGATTTCGATGTTTATGAACTGGTACAATAAACGCATTGCATTGGTGGAGAGATAAGATGGCAATAGTTAAAACAGAACGCCACGAAGATCTGCCACCTCCCGCCAGCCAGACCGGCGTGATTGGATGGATGCGGGAGAATTTATTCTCCAGCCCGTTGAACGCACTCCTAACGGTGGTGTCGCTCTATGTGATCTGGTGGGCAGTGAGCGGAATAGTCTCCTACGCCTTCATCAACGCTAATTTTGTCGGGGAAACCCGGGAAGATTGCACCGGGACAGGGGCCTGCTGGGTCTTTATCAAGGCCCGGTTCGGACAGATCATGTACGGCTTTTACCCGGTTGAAGAACGCTGGCGCGTTGATATCGGGTATGTTCTTGCAGCAATCGGGCTGTTCCTTGTTCTCTCTGACGTGGTCAAGAACAAGAAATGGCCGGCGGTCTATATGTTCGTCTTCGTACCGGTCGTTTGTTACTTCCTGTTTTATGGAGGGTCTTTCGGTCTGGAAGTCGTAGAGACTTCCCAGTGGGGCGGGTTGTTCCTGACCTTGGTGCTGGCATCGGTGTCGATCTTTGTCGCGCTGCCGCTCGGTATTGTCCTTGCGCTTGGACGGCGATCAAGCATGCCGATTGTGCGGATGCTCTGCGTTGGCTTTATTGAGTTTGTTCGCGGGGTGCCGTTGATCACAGTCCTGTTCATGGCCTCGGTCATGTTGCCGTTGTTCCTGCCAGAAGGTATGAACTTCGACAAGCTTATCCGGGCGCTCGTCGGCATGTCGCTTTTCTCCGCGGCCTATATGGCCGAGGTGGTGCGCGGTGGATTGCAGGCGATCCCCAAAGGCCAGATGGAGGCCGCGAAAAGCCTCGGCCTTGGATATTGGCAGGCAATGGGGCTTATAATACTGCCTCAGGCGCTTAAGATTGCAATTCCCTCAATCGTCAACACCTTCATCGGTCTGTTTAAGGACACGACGCTGGTGCTGATCATCGGGTTGCTGGACTTGCTCAGCATTGTTAAAGCTGGAACCACCGATAAGGAATGGGTCGGGATGGCGACCGAAGGCTATGTCTTCGTTGCGGCCGTCTTCTGGGTCTTCTGTTTCGGTATGTCGCGTTATAGCATCTGGTTGGAGAACAAACTCCACACCGGTCACAAAAGATAGGAGGGCGGAAATATGAGTGAAGCTGCCATGACACAAACTGATATGGATGTCGCGATTCAACTGATCGGGATGCATAAATGGTATGGTGAGTTCCATGTCCTGAAAGACATCAACCTCACAGTGGAGCGGGGAGAGAAAATCGTTGTCTGCGGGCCGTCTGGCTCGGGCAAGTCAACGATGATCCGCTGCATTAACCGACTGGAGGAGCATCAGCAGGGCCAGATCATTGTGGACGGGATTGAACTCACAAACGATGTGAAGAAGATCGATGAAATCCGCCGTGAGGTGGGGATGGTCTTCCAGCATTTTAATCTGTTTCCGCATCTGACGGTTTTGGAAAACTGCACGCTCGCGCCGATTTGGGTCCGCAAGACCCCGAAGGCGGAGGCCGAGGAAACGGCGATGAAGTTCCTTGAACGGGTGAAAATCCCCGAACAGGCGCTGAAATATCCGGGGCAACTCTCGGGCGGACAGCAGCAGCGTGTGGCGATTGCCCGCTCGCTCTGCATGAACCCGCGCATCATGCTGTTTGATGAGCCGACATCGGCGCTTGACCCGGAAATGATTTCAGAGGTGTTGGACACCATGATCAGTCTCGCCGAAGAGGGTATGACCATGATCTGTGTGACCCATGAAATGGGCTTCGCCAAGACGGTCGCCGATCGGGTGATCTTCATGGACGCCGGCGAGATTATCGAGCAGGCGCCACCAACGGAATTCTTCGAGAATCCGCAAAGCGAACGGACCCAGCTTTTCCTAAGCCAGATCCTGCACAACGGCTGATAAACTATTCTATCGAAAGAAAAAGCCCGGCGATAAATTGTCGGGCTTTTTTGTGGGAAAAGGGACTTAACTCCCCGCGCCGAGGGATTTCCAGTATTTGGTATTGAGCTTGCCGATCATTCGGTCGTGCCAACTGCCCAAGCAGCCACGGAAGCTGAGGCTACCGGCGATGGTGCGGTCATAGCATTCCTTAACAACAGCGTTTGCATTGTCCTTCGCACCGCTCGCAAAGCCGGAGCTTTTGGTGATTTCCTGATAGCTCGCGCGGACGGTGGCGCGATCTTCATCGCTGGCCCGGCCGCGCCAGGGCAGGCGGTTGATCGCCTGATTGATAAGCTCTGCTGCGTCGCGCTTGTTCTCATCCAGATCGACGAGCTGCGTCGCCGCCGCCCGGAGCGGTCCGGTGGCGAGCAAGATATCCTCCTCCGTCTGAGGCTTCACGTCATTGGCAATTGGCAGCGGGACAAGGGAGAGATTTTTCGGCACGGAAATGCTCACCTCCAGTGGGCCGTATTTCGTCAGCTGGCTTTCCTGAAAGGCGAGGCGCACCGCGTTATGGCCGCGCGCGGCGGTAATCTCAAGCGGGAGATGGGCGAGGGAGATTTCTTGCCCCGCTGCGTTCCGGCCCATAAGATCGAAGAAGGTCTCTCCATGCACATAGTATCCCGCGCCAATATTAGGGGAGGCGCGATGTTCCTGGAGGCAGATGGTGGTCAGCTCCACCGTGCATTCTCCGGCCTCGCAGGTGACGGGGAGTTTCAGGTCCGTTGCCGCAACGGCCAAGATCTGTGGTGCGGCAAGGGCTGGCAGGGCGGCTATGGCCGCGGTCAGCGAAGCCGCAATAAAGAGGGAGGGCTGATGTTTCTTGTTCAGGGGCGCCATGTGAAAACCTCCGCGCGTAACGAAACCGGCATATACATCAGAATAAACTTATATTCCTAACCGGTCAACGCGGAGATGATCACTTCCAGGCGATCAGATATCTTCTATGGGGTCAATCTCGATCTCGCGGCGGCGGATCGGTTCGAACCCGGCGCGCTGATACATCGGCAGCGCCTTCGGATGGTCCAACGTGCAGGTATTGACGGTTACCCGTTCCGGTCCCTTTTCCCAGGCTTCTTCCAGTGCCCAGTTGAGAAAATAGGGGCCAAGCCGCATTCCGATAAATTCGGGCATGATCCCGAAATAGGCGACATCGACGGCATCGGGCATTTCGGCTGCGTTCAGTTCGACAAAGCCCGCGGGCACGCCTTTGATATAAAGCACATAGACTTCGGTTGTTTCCGCCTGAAGAATTTCTTCAAGTTCCGCATCAGGGACAAGACGACGATCAATCCATCCCCAGTCTCGCCCGACCGTGTTGTAAAGATAACGATAAAAGGATACCGTCGGCGTCTCCGCGCGGATAATCGCGTGGGGGATAGCCGGGGGCGGGGGTGGTGCGGCGTTCTGCCGTTCCGTCATTTCAAGGAAAGTGATGGTAACGGGCCATTTGCCCGTGTGGGTCGGTGTCGGGGGGCGTTTAATCGGCATTCTTACTTTCCGGTTTCGACTGGCAATTCCTCATCGAGAGCCCATTCGGTCCATGATCCGTCAAAAACGGCAACACGTTGATGACCCAGAAGATGCAGGCCGAACGCCAGGACGCAAGCGGTTATTCCCGATCCACAAGATGTAATCACCGGTTTCTTTAAATCAACTCCTGCACTCTCAAAAGATGCAGAAAGTTCAGCGGCAGGACGGAAAGTTCCATCACCGTCTTTTAGAAGATTTGTGAAGGGCAGGTTTTTTGCGCCGGGAATATGGCCGCTGCGCAAGCCTTCGCGGGGTTCCGGTTCCGTCCCTTCAAACCGACCGGCGGAGCGGGCATCAAGCACCTGTTCGCGGCCCTGATTTATATTGCGCGCGACCTGATCTTTTTCGCGCAGGAGGAAGCTGTTGATGCGGGATGTGAAATGCCGCTCGGCGGGTTTTACCGGCATATCATCGACGGGGCGTCCCTCTGCTTTCCATTTGGGCAGGCCGCCATCGAGAATGGCCACATCCTGATGACCGAAAAGGCGGAGCAGCCACCAGGCACGTGCGGCGCTGACATTCCCAATGGTATCATAGACAACAATCCGGTTCCCATCGCCGAGGCCAAGTTTCCGCATCCGGCTTGAGAATTTTTCCGGGCTCGGCACCATATGAGGGAGCGGGTTATCAGTGTCGGCAATCTCGTCAATATCGAAGAAGACGGCGCCGGGAATATGTTCCGCGTCATATTCTGCGCGTGGGTTGCGCCCGGTCGCGGGCATATGCCAAGACGCATCGACGATCCGTACATCAGGGGCGGCGGCATGCTCCGTCAGCCATTCGGTTGAAACAAGCGAGGATGAATTTACATAGGACATATTTTTACTTACACCTTATTCGGTCGTACCGGCTTTGATTTCACGCAACAAATTCTAGCGATACTCGCCGGTTTTGCCGACCCTTCTTTTCAATTTTTCTCACCCTGACTTCCCCGATCTCCGAAGTATTACGCACATGGGTGCCGCCGCAGGGCTGCAAATCCACGCCTTCCACCTTGATCAGGCGGATGCGACCAGCACCGCGTGGCGGCTGGACAGACATGGTTTTTACCAGTTCGGGCTTTGCGTCGAGCTCTTCTTCGCTGATCCAGTCACTCGTCAGCGCGTGATTTTCATTGATAATCCGGTTGAGCTCAACTGTGATTTCTTCCTTATCAAGGGTTGCTTCAGGGAGATCGAAATCGAGCCGCCCCTTGCCGTCGGAAACCTGTCCGCCGGTCACCGGGTAGGGCAGCACGGCGGAAAGAAGATGCAGGCAACTATGCATGCGCATCAGGCGATGACGCGTATCCCAGTCGATCTCGGCCGTTATCGTGGCGCCAATGTCGGGGAGGGGGCTTCCCTCCGCCGGGACATGGACGATTTCGTCGGGGGTGTTCCCTTTGACAGCCGTCGCGATTTCAATATTTGTGCCGTCGGCCAATATCAGCTTGCCCTTATCGCCCGGCTGGCCGCCGCCGGTGGGATAGAAAACTGTCTGGTCCAGAATGATGCCGCCCTGCTCATTCACGCCTGTCACCACCGCCGACGTTTGAGTTAGATAGGCATCGTCGCGAAAGAGGGACAGTGTCATGATATTCTCCGGTTGGTCAGCTATCGCCGGAGAGCCAAGGAGCAACCGGCAGGTTCTTTTCTTTCAGCATATCAATGTCCATCAATTTGCTAAAGTATTTTTGCGCGGTATCGCAAAGAACCGTGACAATCGTATGGCCGGGACCCATTTCCTTCGCCATGCGGATGGCGCCGGCGACATTGATGCCACTGGAAAGGCCCATCTGTAATCCCTCATGGATGTTGAGGTCATAAAGCACGTTGAGCGCCTCGACATCGTCGATCTGGAACGGCAGGTCGATATCGAGACCCTCCAGGTTGGCGGTAATGCGGCCCTGGCCGATCCCTTCGGTGATGGAACTGCCTTCGGACTTCATTTCGCCGTTCTTGTAGTAATTAAAGAGCGCTGCGCCCATTGGATCGGCGAGGCCGATCTTGATGCTCGGGTTTTTTGCCCGAAGTGCCGTCGCCACGCCAGCGAGGGTACCACCACTACCGACCGCGCAGATAAAGCCGTTGATCTTGCCGTCGGTCTGGTTCCAGATTTCCGGGCCCGTGGTGTCGATATGTCCCTGACGATTGGCGACATTATCAAACTGGTTGGCCCAGATAGCGCCACCCGGATGGGTTTTCGCCAGTTCCTCCGCCAGCCGGCCGGAATATTTGATGTAATTATTCTCGTCCTTATAGGGTTTCGCCGGAACAAGGCGGAGATCCGCACCGCAATATCTTAGAAGCGCTTTCTTCTCATCCGTCTGCGTTTCAGGCATGACGATGACGGTCTTGTATCCCTTGGCGTTCGCTACAAGGGCGAGGCCGATGCCGGTATTGCCCGCGGTCCCTTCAACGATCAGACCGCCGGGCTTGAGCAGACCCTTCGCCTCCGCATCCTTGACGATGGCAAGGGCGGCGCGGTCCTTCACCGATCCACCAGGATTGAGAAATTCGGCCTTGCCGTATATATCGCAGCCCGTAGCTTCCGAGGCGGCAGTCAGGCGGATAAGCGGCGTGTTGCCGATGCTGTCGATAAAGTCTTTGCGAATTTCCATGGGATTCTCTGTGGTTCTTTCTTATTACCATTGTATTTATGTTAATTTGGCGATTTACCCCGGAAGCGTCAAGCGTTGTGGAGGAATAAAATTTTCGACTGATTTTCAGGGTCTATTTGTGCAACGCAAATAATGTTTGAAATCTAACATTTGACGTAATAAGTCGAAAGTTGTTATAATATAAATATTATTAATATTACAAAAAAATTGCATTTATAATTTTAATGTTGTGTGAGTTTGTACTTTAAACATTTTTCTCAACCGACTTTACCCTTCTTTTTTAAGCGCACGCGTCGGCCTCCGATGCGAAAAAATGTGCGCATTTATATTTCCGACTACTCCCAAGGCCTACAGAAACGGCAGAATGCCCTCCGTAGCTGGATTATGAGCAAAGCAATAAATCACATTCTATGATTGAGAGGAACTATGACATCCAAACAGACGGGCGCTCGCACAGCGCGGGAAGCACTTTTGGCGCCACGTACGACAGATCGCAGCGTCAGATCACCCGCCTGCGGCCGGAACATAAAATTGCGATCCCGGCCCGGCGCTAATCCTTCGGGAAGACTTAGAAAGACAGATATGAAAGCGCGAGAGCCACGTCTCTTTTCCATGCTGACGGACGATCAGGTAAGGATTGCGGAGAAAATTGCCCGCGGATTTCATTTGCGTACAGCGGGGCTCGGTATGCGGACGCAAAATTATAGTCGATTACCCTCATCAACGGGGAATACGGAGGATTGGCAGGTTGAGTTGATGCGTCGATTTATGCTCTGGGCTGTCCGGGTACAGGAAGCAGGTTTGTCGCTTTCTGCTGTGCTTGATGTCATTATATTTGGGAAGAGTTGCCGGGCTGTTGATCGAGCGCGAAAGAAGCGAAATGGCTATGCGCGGGCGCAGTTGAATGATGCCTTGGCGCTTTATGAAAACATATAAAAACACTTAATGATAGAAAAATATTGACAATCGGGGAACGTTTCTTTATACTGATTGTCATAGTCGGAAATTGGGCCCATGGAAATCGAAGAATTTCCGTGGGCCTTTCTTATTGAAGATTAAATCAATAAAAACAACGATAAAAAACCCAGCAAATTAAAAATATAGCCCCTCTGAGGAAATCTATCCTCCTCAGAGAACGCCGCATGGCGGAATAATTACGGTTTGAGTGAACACTAAATAGTAGTAAATATACTTATTGTCTATAAATTGAGGCTTCTGGAATGTCGACCATCGAGCTGATTAAATCTGCCCTGAATAACAAGATATGGCGGCGTAATGTCGCCCTTCCACTGCTAGAGGATATCAAGCAGGCAGGAAGGATCAATGATATCGTTGCCCTATTGGGGTCCGTCTTTCTGAAGAAGGAGGAAGAGACCGTCCGCCGCTTTGTCGCGGATGTGTTTGCCGGGGAAATTCTGGAAATCGCTGACGGCGTCAATGATAACGGAGAAGACAAAGAGGCACGGGAGGATATTGCCCGCTCGAAGCTCCGGATCGATACGCGGAAATGGCTGATGGCACATTTCGCACCGACGCAATATGGCGAGGGCGCGGCGAATGACAAGGGCAAGCGCAGCTTCCCCGTACCCCGCCTGTACCTGCCGGAAAATGGCCGTGATTAAACCGCAGCCGGGACCGCAGGAGATGTTCCTTGGCACTCCCGCCGACATCGCCATCTATGGCGGCGCGGCGGGTGGCGGCAAGAGCTTTGCCCTGCTGATGGAGCCACTCCGGCACATGGCGCAAGGGGAGTTCAAGGCCGTTATTTTCCGCCGCACCTCGAAACAGGTAAAGAATGAGGGCGGGCTTTGGGATGCGTCCGCCGCGCTCTACGGGACCATTGGCGGTCGGGCGAAGGAAAGCGAGCTGTCTTGGAAGTTTCCGAGTGGAGCGTCGATCAGCTTCGGTCATCTGGAGCATGAGAAGAACAAGTACGACTGGCAGGGATCGGAACTTGCCTTCATCGGTTTTGACGAACTGACCCATTTCACCGAGACCCAGTTTTTTTACCTGTTGAGCCGCAATCGCTCCACCGGTCGAGCGCGGCCCTATGTGCGGGGAACCTGCAATCCGGACGCGGATAGTTGGGTTGCCGATTTTATCCGCTGGTGGATTGATCCGGAAACGGGCTACCCGGTTCCGGGACGGTCGGGCCAACTCCGTTGGTTTGTTCGTGATGAAGATAGTCTTATCTGGGGCGATGATAAACGCGCATTGGAGCTGGCGCATCCGGGACAGGTGGCCAAGTCTGTCACCTTTATCGCTGCCTCCATTGACGATAACCGGATCCTGATGGAACGGGATCCGGGCTATCGCGCCAATCTTGCCGCGCTCTCCTCAATCGATCGGGAGCGGCTGTTAAAGGGAAACTGGAAAATCCGCCCTGCTGCGGGCGCCTATTTTCGCCGAAGCTGGTTTTCGGTGGTGCCGATGGCACCAGTTGAGGCGCGACGGGTGCGCGGCTGGGACTTGGCGGCCAGCCATATGGAACCGGGGACCTCTCCCGACTGGACCGTTGGGGCGCGACTCGCCCGGGACGCCAGTGGGGTGTTCTATGTAGAACATATAGAGCGGCTGCGGGGCACGCCGAATGAGGTCGAGCGCGCCATCCGCAATCTTGCCATGAGTGACGGGCGGGAGACGCAAATCGCCCTGCCGCAGGATCCGGGGCAGGCGGGAAAGGCGCAAGTCCAGGCGCTCGTCCGGCTGCTCGCGGGCTTCCGGATAAAAAGCCAGCCTGTCACCGGCAGCAAGGTCGTCCGTGCCATGCCATTCTCGTCGCAGGCCGAGGCGGGCAATGTCCGTCTTGTGGCGGGACCGTGGAACGCGGATTTCCTCAATGAACTCGAGAATTTTCCGACCGGTCGTCATGATGATCAGGTCGACGCGGTCTGCGAGGCGTTTCACGCTCTCACCCAAGTTTCACAGAAATCACAACAGGATATGTACTCATGAACGATCCTTCCACATCCTCCCAGCTATATGATTTAATGGCGACGCGCTGGGCACTGCCGAAGGCGCTGATGGGCGGCACGCTGGCCATGCGGGCCGCGGGCACACGATATCTGCCGCGCCATCCGGCGGAGAATAGCGCCATCTATACGGAGCGGGCGAGCCGATCAGTGTTGCGCAATCATTTCCGCCGCACCGTGACCAAACTCGTTGGTCGCATCTTTGCCGAACCACTCATCATCTCGGAGGATATGCCAGATGAACTGGTCGCGATTTTGCGCAATATCGATCTCGTTGGGAGGGGCCTTAATGTCTTCGCTCGCGACTGGTTCGAGGATGCGCTGGTCTCCGGTCTTTCTCATGTGCTGGTGGATTTCCCAGCGTCGGCGGGTGGGCAGTCCCTTGCCGAGGAGCGGGAGCAGGGCGCGCGGCCCTATGCGGTCCATGTCCGCGCCGATCAGCTGATTGCCGCACAATGGGACAGCCGGAGCGGTGACAAGGTGCTGACGCAAATCCGCATTCGCGAGAAGGCGTTGCGCTATCACGGGTTCGATGAGCGGGAGGAGGAACAGATCCGCGTGATCGAGCCGGATCGCTGGCGTGTCTACCGGCAGGACAAGAAGGGCATCTGGCAGGAGGCGGACGCCGGGGAGAATACCCTGGGCCGTATCCCGCTTGTCACCCTTTACACCGCGCGGACAGGATTTTTGCAGGCCGAGCCGCCGCTGGAAGACCTCGCGTTCCTCAATCTGGAGCATTACCAGATCCGCTCCGATCAGCGGAACGCGCTTAATGTCGCGTCCTTCCCGATCCTCGCGGCCTCCGGCTACAACCCGGAGATTGATGGCCCGATCGAGGTGGGCCCCAACAAGGTGCTGACCACCAGCGAGAGCGAGGGCAAATATTACTATGTGGAGAGTTCCGGTGCGGCGCTGGAGGCGGGGGCGCGAGAGTTGGAGGCGCTGGAAAAAGCCATGCTGATGTTCGGTCTGCAGTTCGAGACGCCAAAGCAGATGGAGACGGCTACGGGCCGGGCGCTGGACGCCGCCGATGCTCTCTCGCCGCTTTCCGCCATGGCGATGAACCTGGAAGACAGCCTGAATGCCATGCTGTCGCTGTTCGCGGACTGGCTGGAAATGCCGCTTATCGGCAGTATCGGCGTCAGCACCAAATCGGGCGCGGCGCAAAATAATGAGCGCGATCTCGATTTCCTATTGGAAGCGCGACGCCTCGGTGACGTGAGCGGGGAGGAACTGATCCGCGAAGCGAAGACGCGCGGACTTCTAAGTGACAGTCTCAAGGTGAACGCTGCTGCTGACTAACCCATCCAACATTTAATTATTTACCCACAGAGCCCCGTTTCGGGGCTTTTTTATTGAGGTTTTCCATGTTTGAATTTCCCATTGACGTGACCGACTTAAGCGAGGTGCCGGAGCAGTACCACGGGCTCTACCAGCCGGAGGAGGAGGGGTTCACCCTCGATCCCCTGCTCGCCGAAAAGCTGGATGTGTCCGGTCTGCTCTCGGCGCTTGAAAAGGAGCGGGGCAATGCACAGGGCTTCGAGAAGGAGCTGAAGGCTTGGCAGGCACTCGGCCCCGATCCGGAAACCGCCTGGGCCGATAAACAAAAGGCGCTCAGCGCGGAATTCACGGAACAGTTCGATGCGATTATCGAGGCGAAGGACGTGGAGATTACCCGCCTGAAGGAGCTGAACGCCGAGTTCCTGATCACCACCCGCGCGACGGAGGCGCTTTTGAAAGCCGGCGGTAGCGTCGAGCTGTTGATGCCGCATATTCGCGCCGCGATCACGTTGGTGGAGGAAGAGGGCGCTCCCTCCCTTCGTGTTATCGATACCGACGGCTCCTTCCGCGAGAAGGCGGAAGGGGTGCCCCTGACCGTCGAGGATCTGGTGGCGGAAATGCGGAGCTCCCCCGTCTTTGCCCGCGCCTTCAACCCGACCGGCAGCAAGGGCAGCGGCATGGACCCGAGCGGGGTGCCCGTCAATCGCGCCACCATCAATGGACAGAACCAATGGGCGCTCAACGCCCGGATCGAGGATATCGCCGCCGGGAAGGTGTCGGTCTCGATGTAGAGAACCAAGTCCGCGGGATGCGGCAGGGCCCGGGACGGGTCTGCAATAACCCCTTAATCCCTTATTCTGGAGATAAAGAAAATGGCAAATGATATCTCGGCCGCCATGCCGAAGATCCTTGCGCGCGGCCTGATGGCCCTGCGCGAACAGACCGTGATGCCCCGCCTCGTGAATGGCGATTTCAGTGCCGATGCGGCTGAGAAGGGCGACACCATCGATGTGATCCTGCCGTCCGACCTGACGGCGGATGACGTGACGCCCGGCACAACGCCGCCGACTCCGACCAGCTCGACATTGGAGAAGGTGCAGATTGAGCTGAACAACTGGAAGAAGGCGGATTTCTACCTCACCGACAAGGAGATGATGGAGGTCGAGGCGCGGGAGAATTTCATGCCCGTACAGGCGAGCGCGGCCATCCGTGCGCTTGCCAATGCCGTCAACCAGTCGATCCATGCGAAATATACCGGCATCTATGGTCTGGTCGGCACGGCAGGCACGACGCCCTTTGCGTCGGATGCCAGCGATGCGACGGCAGCCAGAAAGCTGCTGCTGGAGCAAAAGGCCCCGAAAGAATTCCGCTATGGCGTGCTCGATTTCGATGCGGAATCCAACGCGCTAGACCTCGCGGCCTTCGCTGATGCGGACCGCGCGGGCAGCAGCTCCGCCAAGATCGAAGGCGAGATCGGCCGCAAATACGGGATCGACTGGTATAGCGATGACCATGTCGCTACCCATGTGACCGGCGCGGAGGGAACGCCGCTGGTGAAAGGCGGATCCCAGACCGGCACCAGCCTGATCGCCGATGGCTTTACGACCAAACCCTCCGTCGGCGATATCTTCACCATTGATGGCGACACGCAGCAATATGTCGTGCAGGCCGCAACGGACCTGTCGGGCACGGACTCGACCCTGACCATCGCCCCGGCGATTAGTTCTGCGCCGTCGGATAACGCGGCGATGACCTTTGTCGCGGATCATGTGGTCAATCTGGTGTTCAATCGTGATGCCTTTGCCTTCGCCAACCGTCCGCTGGCCCACAGCACCCAGGACATGGGACTCGGCAGCCAGATCCTTTCGATGACCGATCCGATGACCGGCATCTCGCTCCGCCTTGAGGTGGCGCGCCAGTATAAGCAGGTCGTCTGGGAGTTTGACATCCTTTGGGGTGTTGCGCTGGTCCGGCCCGAGCTGGCGGTCCGCCTCGCTGGCTGACCGGAGTGGGGAGCGGTACGAAACATCACCGCTCCCCTTTTTCTTATGTGATTGAGCAGGAAAAAATCCATGACCTTGATAACCGAAACCGGCAGCGGCGTGACCGGGGCGACGAGTTACGTGTCGCTTGCCGAGGCGGACAGCCATTTCACTGCGCTCGCTAATGACGACTGGACCAGCGCCACGGACGGGCAGCGTGAACAGGCGCTGATCCGGTCGGCCCTGCATATCGACAGCTATCTTTATCCCGGCACGGTTCTTGACTGGGATCAGGGCCTGAAATGGCCGAGGAGTGGCGCCTATGATAGGGACGGTCGGGCCATGACGGGCATCCCCCATGCATTGCGCACCGCGACGCTGGAGCTTGCGGATATCTTTCTGCGTGATTCCGAGGGCCTCGATGAGCGGCAGGTGACGCGACAGAAGATCGGCCCCATCGAGGTGACGTATGAGGAGGGAAGGAAGCGCATGAGCTTCGTCTTTCGCCTGCTGCAGCAGATCGGCGCGCGCGCCCAGGACAGCCAGATGGTGAGGGGGTGAACCATGCGGAACGAAACTATCCGGCGAATGGTGCGCGATCTCTTCGATACCATCGGAGAGGTGGCGGTGAGCGCAACGCTCCGCCAGAAAGCACAAGGGGATTACGATCCCGGCACCGGCACGGTGGAGACCACAAGCGATACCGCGATCCGCTTGGTGCGGACGGAGAAAAGGCTCGTTGATACGGCGAATGCGGACGGCACGCCGATTGATCCTCCGCTTCATCATGCGCTGATCGAGTGCGAGGACGTGACGCCGAAGGCCGATGACGACCTGATTATCGGCTCTTCGACTTTCACCCTGTTGCAGGTGGTCGCGGTCGATACCGGTGCGGGCATTCTTTATGAGGTGAGCTACCAATGAGCTATCGCAAAATACAGGCGGTGCTGGATGCGCGGCTTCAGGCTTATGAGTCTGACGATGTGGCCTTCCCGGGAACGCCTTATTATCCCGCCCATGGCACCTCATATCTGGAGGTTCAGTTCCTGCCAGCCCCGGCGGAGGGGATATTCCTCGGCTCCGGCGCGGTGGAGCTGCATACGGGCGACTATCGCATCACCGTCCATGACGCGGATATGGCCTCCGCGCAGAGCCGCATCGATGCCCTGCGGTCGCATTTCAACAAGGGTCGCGTGCTGACGTTCGAGAGCGTTGATGTTCATCTCGACGGTGCGACTGTGGGCGCCAAAGAGGGCGACCTCAAGAAAATCGCCATCCCGCTTCTCGTTTCCTGGCGCAGCTATTTTTAAGGAGCCAATCAATGACCTTTGCCACCGGAGCCCAGCATGGGCTGACCTATATCGCCGAAAGTGTCTTCGGCACGACGCCGGCCTCGCCGGAGATGACGTCATGTCGTCATACGGCCTGCAGCCTCGGTCTTTCCAAGACGACGCTGGAGACGGCGGAAATCCGCAGCGACCGCCAGATCGCCCATCTCCTGCACGGGCAGAAGACCGTCTCGGGCAATATAGATATGGAGCTTTCTTACGGCGCGTTTGATGACATGCTTGCGGCGGTGATGCAATCAAGTTGGTCGTCCAATGTGTTGAAAGCGGGCGCGAGCCAGCCGAGCTTCACTTTTGAGCGGGGCTTCGCTGACATTGGCCAGTATCAGGTGCTGACCGGCTGCGTGATCGACCGACTGCGTCTCAATGTCCGGCCGGATCGGTTGATCGCGGGAACATTTGGTCTTGTCGGCAAATCCTCCGCGATCAATTCCTCTTCCCTTGATGCGAGCCCGACGGCTGCCGCCGCCAATGACCCGATGGACAGCTTCTCCGGATCACTGGAAGAGGGGGGCAGCAGCATCGGTATCGTGGTCGGTCTGGAACTGAATATCGATAACGGCCTGGAGCAGGCCTTCGTGATCGGGGAGGACGAGGCGACGAGCCTGTTCGCCGGGCAATCGCGTATTACCGGGGAAATCACCACCTATTTCGAGGATGCGGCGCTGCTCAACAAATTCGCCGCCCGCACCGAAAGCAGCCTTACGCTTACCTGCAGCGGGGCCGGCGGCAGTCTTGAGTTCGATCTCCCGCGGATTGTCTACACCGGGGCGGAGAACCCGACGCTGGGCGCAGGGCCGATCACCCTCTCGTTGCCCTTTAGCGCACTCTATGACGAGACGGAAGCCACCAACCTGAAAATCACCCGGACCGCAGCATAGGAGGGGTTAAATGCCTAAGAATGTATTTGATGTGGCAGCGTTTGACCTGAAGGCCCGGTCGGAGGCGGGGGCGCCGCTCACCCTCCGTCATCCCAAGACGGGCGAAGACCTCCCCGCCGTTATCTGGCTGCAGGGGGAGGATGCGGAGAATTACCGCAAGTGCCTCCGGTCGCAGATCGACCGGCAGATCATGGAACGCAAGCTGGAACTGACCGCCGCAGAACTGGAGGAACGGCTGATCGAACGGCTTACCGCGATTACGCTGCGGTTCGAGAATATCGAATTCGACGGTGTGAGTTACGACACCACGCCGGAGAATATCTTGAGGCTCTATCGGGAGCATCTCTGGATCCGCGAGCAGGTCGCCGCCTTCGTGGAGGACCGGGCCAATTTTTTGCCCTGACCGCCGCCCGATTGAAAGACTGGGCGGCGCATCAATTCCATCTGTCGGAGGAGGTGGGCCCGGGTATCACCCGTGCCGCCGCCAACCGTCAGCTTGCAAAAACAACAGGCCGGGAAATCGCCGATATAGCAATGGCTGCGCCGCCACCGTCCTGCATCGCCCATGTCTGGGGCTGGTTTTTGGTGCTTCTGCCGCTCTATGCAGAGGGGCCTCTGTCGCGCCCGGCACTGATTGCGGCGGATATCGAGGCGCGCTTCGGCCTCCGCCCCGCAGGGTTTGAGGTCGGGCTTCTCCTCGATCTCTTCACTCTCTGGCGACGGCTACGGCCCAGAGACGCAGAACAAGGATAAGAATAATGGTAAAAAATACAGATTTATCCGCCTTTGGCGGTATCGATACGGCGCTCAAAGGTCTCGATGCGCTCAGCGACAAGACCCGTAAGGCAGAAAGGGAAGCACAGCTTCTCACCCGCCAATTCGACGGGCTGAAAAGCGATCTTGCAGGCTCCGGCAGAAACGGCTTCGTCGATGACTTGAATACCGGGCTTGCCACCGCGATGGAGGAAATGAACGGCTTTGCGGAGATTTCCGGCAAGGTGGCGGCAAGCATCGGAAATGCCTTTGAAAACGCGTTCGAGAAGCTGCTGATCTCGGGGAAGGATTTCAAGTCGGTTCTGAAAGGGCTGGAGGCCGATCTCATTCGTCTCGGCACAAAGACATTCACCTCGGCAGCGGGGCAGAGCCTTGGCGGTTCCGGCGAACTGTTTGGTGAACTTGCGGGCGCGTTTTTCGGCGGTGGCGGTTCGTCGCTCGCCAGCCTGATCCCCGGTTTCTCCACCGGCGGGCAGTTCACCGTCGGCGGCGCGTCCGGGGTGGACCAGAATCTTGTCCCCCTTCGTCTGACGCGGGGCGAACGGGTGACGATCGAGACCCCGGCGCAGCAGCGGGGAAATAACGCCGCTGCCAGTCCGACGCCGGTTATCAATATGGCGTTCAACATCTCGACGCCCGACGCAGCAAGCTTTCGCCTCAGCCAGACGCAGATCCAGGGCGAAGCACTCCGTCAGGCGCAACGCAGTCTTAGAAGGAACGGATAAACCATGAGCTTTCATGACGTCAGATTCCCGACCCGTGTCTCTTATGGCGCGGTGGGCGGGCCCCGCTTCTCGACCACGGTGCAGATTTTGAACTCCGGGTATGAGCAGCGCAATATCAACTGGGCGCAGGCACGGCGTGAATACACCGTCGATATCAGCCCGAGCCGGGGCGCGGAATGGACCGCCGTGCTTGATTTCTTTCACGCGCGGCGCGGCCGGGCCTATGGCTTTCGCCTGAAGGATTTTTCAGATTTTGAAATGGCTGAACAATCTATCGGCACCGGCGATAACAGCACCACAGAATTTCAGATTGTCAAGCGCTACATCGACGATGATGAACTGGCCCCGCCCTATGACCGGGAGCTGAAGAAGATCGTCTCCGGCACGGTCGAGGTCTCCGTCGGCGGCGCACCCATGGTGAGCGGTTGGAGCGTGGATGAAACGACCGGCATCCTCAGCTTTGATAGCGCGCCCGCGACGGACGCGGATATCGCGGTGGCTTGCGAGTTCGATGTGCCGGTCCGCTTCGATACGGACCTGATGCAGGCCGCCATTCCGGGGCCGGACATCCATCACTGGCAGAGCGTTAAACTGGTGGAGATACGGATATGAAGTCTCTCAGTGCGGCCCTGAACAGCCATATCGCCGGGGAGGTGACCACACTCGCCACCTGCTGGGCGCTGACCCGGCAGGACGGGACGGAAATGTTCTTCACCGATTTCGATGAGGATCTGGAAATCGATGGCGACATCTATCTGGCGGCCAGCGGTTATTCCCGCTCGGCTATTGCGAATTCCAGCAGCTTCAGCGTCGATAACCTCGATATCATCGGCAATCTCACCAGCGATGTCATCCGGGAGGAGGATCTCTTCGCGGGCCTTTATGACTTTGCCGAGGTGCGGATTTTCATGGTCAACTGGCAGGATCTCTCCCAGGGCACCATTCCGTTGCGGCGTGGCTGGATCGGGGAAGTCTCGGCGCATGATGGCGCCTTCACAGCGGAGCTGCGCGGCCTCGCCCAGGCGCTCCTTTATGAGGTTGGGGAGGTCTATTCCCCCCTCTGCGGCGCGGACCTCGGAGATAGTCGCTGTGGCGTCGATGTGGACGTACTGACTGAAACTGACGTGGTGGCGAGTGTCACTTCCCGCGATCAGTTCACGCTCACCGACTATAGCGGCGCGGATGATGTACTGAATGGCGGGGTGCTGACCTTTACCAGCGGTGCGAACGCCGGGCTCTCTTGCGAAATCCGTGACTGGATGCAAACGGGTAAGACGCTGACCCTCTATCTGGAAATGCCGTACGAGGTTCAGGCGGGGGATGAGGTTTCCTTCTTTCCCGGTTGCGACAAGCGCTATGCGACCTGCCGCGATAGCTTCTCGAACCATCACAATTTCCGGGGTTTTCCGCATATTCCGGGCACTGATGCCCTGCTGGAGACCGGCGATGCTTGAGCGCGAGGATATCATCACCGAGGCGCGGCGCTGGGTCGGCACGCCCTGGCGGCATCAGGGACGAAGCCGGGCGGGCGTCGATTGCGTCGGGCTGGTCGTTCTGGTGGCGCACACTCTCGGTCTCAAGCCCGAGGATGTGACCGGATATGCGCGGCGGCAGGATGGCCGGGCGCTTCTACGTCATCTTCACAAACAACTTGAGTTGCAACCATCAACTGACTGGAAAATAGGAAATATCGGTGTTTTCAAGGAAAGCGCTTTTCCCATCCATGTCGGGTTTTTAAGCGAACGCGATGGAGTGTCGACGGTCATCCATGCCCATGCCCGGAGAAGGCAGGTGATCGAGGAGGCGCTTGATCCTTACGGTACTCCGTTTGCCGTTTTCTCATTTCCGGAGGTTCTCTAATGGCGACTTTAGCACTTGGGCTCGCGGGCGCCGGTATCGGTGCGGTAACCGGTGTCGGCGCCGGGGCCGGTTGGCTTCTCGGCACCACGCTGGGCCGTGTTATGTTCCCCGAGAAGGGCGGCGCGTCCTCTGCGACGCGGCTCACCGACCTTAATGTCACCGGGGCGAGCTATGGCGCGGCGATCCCGCGTTTGTATGGCACCATGCGCCTTGCCGGGAATATCATCTGGGCGGGCGAGCTTAGAAGTGAGGCTGTGACCAGCAGCAGCGGCGGCGGCAAGGGCGGCGCGGGCGGTTCCTCACAGGTAACCGGTTACAATTATTACACCAGTTTCGCTGTCGCTATCTGCGAGGGAGAGGTATCGAACCTCCTTAAAATCTGGGCCGATGGGGAGGTCATCTATGATGCGGGCGCGGAGGGGGACGTGATCGCCTCCGATGTGCGGTTCCGCTTCTACCCCGGAGATGAGGAACAGCTCCCCGACAGCATTATCGAGGCGGCGGAAGGGGAGGACAATACGCCCGCCTATCGCGGGCTCTCCTATCTCGTGTTCGACGACCTGCCGCTGCGCGCCTTTGGCAACCGCATCCCGAATATCGAGGTGCTGGTTACCACCGACGGGATCGGCGCCTATCCGGTCACGGATAGTGAAATTGCCTCCGTCGATGCGGGCAGCTTTGCCTATGATGCGGAGCGGGGCCTTGTCTACAGCTATGAGGTGGTGGGCGGTGTCGATACGGTTCGCAAGATCGATGCCCTGACGCTGGAGGAACTCGCGACAGCCGAGGTGGAGACGGAATTTCCGCGCCTGCCCGATGCGGCGATCGGGTTTTCGCGGGATCGCAAGGGCAATTTCTGGATCGGCACGGGCGCAGCCCTGCTCGCCGGGCGGCAAATCCACCATGTGAACGGCGAGACAATGCAACTCAACGACAGCGCCGATCTGCCGAGTGGCGTCGGCGCGGTGACCCATTCGACCGATATCATCAACCCGCTTACCGGGGCGCAGTTCCAGGTCGCCGGATCGCAGCAGAGCTATCAGGTGGTGATCTTCGATGAGGCGCTGGAGGTGGTCGATACCATAACAACATCCGCACGCGTTTGCACGGGTGCGGTGACAGACGCAGAGGAAGTCGCCTGGGTCGTCCTGTCCGGCTGGGCAACCGGCCCGGTGTTCAGCGACCTTGAGATCGTCCGCGTGTCGGTTTTTGGCAGTCCGGGTGTTTCGGGCACGGACTATTCCGTCGAGAGTGAGATTTTTACCATCGCCACCGCCGATCTCACGCCACTTGGCGGGACGGGGAGCGAAACCAACAATATCACCCGTCTGGTCGCCTATCTGCCCGCGAGCGATGAGCTACTGTTCCAGAATGATTACCGTATTTTCAAATGGTCGACGGTCACGCAGGCCATCACCGCCAGTCGCGATGTGAGCGATTTGAGCGGCAGCCTCTCCCTCGTCCATACGCATAACGGTAGCGAGATCGTCTTTATCAGCGCCGGGCGTTATGCGGTTTATTTGAGCGCCGAGACGCTCGAAGAGCTGGAGCGGGTCGATCTTTATCAGTTCGACGGGGTGGAGGCGTCCGTCAATGGCGTCTATGACGTGGCGACGGACAGCCTGTTCGTTTTCAACAGTTCCTTCGGGGTGAAACGGCTTTTCTTGCGCCGCGCGAGCGGGGCGGGGGCCGAGCTTGCCGATATCGTCAGTGACCTCTGTGCGCGTGGGCGTCTGACGGATGAGGATGTCGATGTCTCCGCCCTTTCGGGCAGCATACCGGGCTATCTGGTGAGCCGTCCGATGTCGATTGCCGACGCGCTGACCCCGCTCAGCGATTATGCCTTCTTTGATGCGGTGGAAAGCGGCGATGTGCTGAAGTTCCTCCCGCGCAACCAGGCCGACAGCGGCGTGACTATCACGGATGAGGAGATGATCGCGCCGCCCGCCTTGCGCCGGTTGCAGGAAAGCGAGCTGCCGGAGAGGATATCGCTCTCCTATCTTGCGTCCGATGCGGGCTACCAGATCGGTACGCAGATGGAGAAGCGGGCATTCCGTCCGATAGCCACCATGTTCGGGCGCAACCAGATTGCGCGGGATCTGCCGATGGCCCTGACCGCCGACCTGGCGCGGCAGGCGGCGGCGAAAACGCTCTATTCCGCCTGGGCCGAGCGACAGACGGTGAGCGCGGCTTTGCCGCTCAAATATCTCGCCCTCGATCCGGCGGATGTGCTGAGCCTTGAGATAAATGGTGCAACCAGCAGCGCCCGGCTGATGCAGTCCCATTTCGGCGCGGATATGACGATCGAGACCGAGGCCGTGACCCTTTCGCCCTTGAGCTATGACGCGGGCGAAACCGGGGATGCGGGCTCGGGCTATGAGCAGGTGCTGATCCGCCGTGGGACCTATGCGGAGCTGTTCCTGCTCGATCTGCCGCTGCTCAGGGATCAGGATGCGACGGCGGGGAACGGCAGCCGTTTCTATTTCGCCATGGATGGCTACCAGTCCGGCTGGACGGGCGGCACCCTCTATTCCGCCTTCGATGAGGACAGCTATCAGGAGGAGGGGGCAATCAGCAACGAGGCTGTCTGGGGCGTGACATTAACCGCGCTCGCCGATACGGAAACGCCGTTCCAGACGGATGAAAGCTCGACCCTCGATATCCGTTTTGTGAGCGGCGGGGACGAACTCGAAAGCATTAACACATCCGCATTGTTGAACGGCGGTAATGCCCTGCTGGTGGGCGCAGAGATTATCCAGTTCGCCGATGTGTCGGAGAATGCGGATGGCAGCTACCGTCTCTCGACCCTGCTCCGGGGACGTCGCGGGACAGAAGGGGCGACCGGCTCGCACAGGGTTGGGGAGCGGGCGATCCTGCTTCGCTCCGGCGATATCGGGGGGGGCTTTAGTGCCCTCAACACCCTCGACGTGCCGCGCCGCTGGAAAGCGGTGGGGGCGGGCCGCCTGATTGAGGAGGTTTCGCCCACCATCAAGGCCCTGACCGGCAATGACCTGCGGCCCTATGCCCCGGTCCAGATTACGGGCACGCGCGATGGCGGGGATCTCTCTCTCAGCTGGCAGCGGAGAACGCGGATCGGCGGCGGCAGTTTGAGCGGCGGCGTCCCGCTCTCCGAAGCGTCGGAGCGGTATGAGCTGATCTTTACCCATGGCGGGGAGAGCGTCTCCAAATATGTATCTGATGCCACGGAATATACTTATACGATCGCCGACTTTAATGCGGATTTCGGTCTATCGGAAACGGACGTACCGGAACTTTCGTTCACCCTCTATCAACTCTCAGAAACCATAGGCCGGGGCTTTCCGGCAACGGAGATTATCTAGCATGTCAGAACTTGATTTACCGCAGATCGCAGAGAGCCAGGCGCTCGCCTATGTCACCTCCAACGACGCGGACGCAAAGTTGGAATCCGCACTCTGCGATGAAATTGCCAGCCATGATCCGACAGCCGGCGACGTGACGCTAACCGACGCCGAGTTTCGCGAGACCTGGCATCATGTTATCGGGGGTACCCCGGCAGCGGGATTTAATTTTATCGTACCGGAGATCAAGCGCCCTTTCATGGTCACCAACGGAAGCGGGGAGACGGCAACGGTCAAGACCGCCTCCGGTTCGGCGGGGCAGGTGCTGGACGGGGAAACCCGGCTCTTCTATTGCGACGGGACGGATGTCATCGGCCTGACGGACAGCACCTCGGGCGGTGGGGGCGGTGGAACCCACGCGGGGACGCTGGTCAAGATGAGTGCCAACCAGAGCATTGCCAATAACACCAACATCACGCTCAACTGGGCGAGCGAAAGCTACGATACCGACAGCTATCACGACAACTCCACCAACAACAGCCGCCTGACCGTGCCAAGTGGGGTCTCCAAGGTGATCGTGAGCGGGCAGGTCCGGTGGGACAATAATGGGACCGGCACGCGCGAAATCTTATTAGAGAAGAACGGGTCGAATAGCTTCGATGGCCGTCCGTTCGAGCATATCGAGGCGCAGACGGACCGCACCATGCAGAGCTTCGTCTCGCCGGTGCTGGCCGTGACGCCGGGGGACTATTTCGAGATGGTCGCCTGGCAGGACAGCGGCGCCAGCCGGGACATCGAAAGTCATGTCGCCACCTGGTTCAGCATTCAGGCCATTGAATAGGGAGGTACTATGAAAAAGCTGATAATTACCGCGGTCCTTGGGGCCGCTTTTTTTATGACCAATATGGTCGCAAGGGCCGCGCCAATCTGTCTGCCACGCAGTGAGCTCGCCGTGCATCTTGCGGAGAATTACGGCGAAGTGCTGATCGCGCAAGGGCTCAATAATCGCGGCGCATTGATCGAGGTGTTCACCACGAAATCGCGGGACCGCTGGACCCTCTCGGAAACCGACGCGAGCGGTCGCGCCTGCCTGATTGCAGCGGGAGAATACTGGAATTCGCTGGGTCTGCGCCCCACTGCGGCGCGACAACCGGCAGCGTTCGATTTACCTCCAAAGACAGCTGAGAGAGCATCGCCATGAATAACCTTGAACAGGAAATGGGCGCCATGCGCGTCCGCATCGAAAATCTCCATCTCGATATGGTGGAACTACGCGACGACGTCAAAAGCCTGACGCTTCAGGTCAGCATGGGGCGCGGCGCGCTAAAAGTTATCGGCATCACAGGGACGGCCGTCGCGGCGTTAACCACCTTTGCCGCCTGGATCGGGCAGGCCTTCCGGCCGTTTAATCTGTAAATCAAGAAGGAGAGCGAATTGGGAGCTTTCGTCACAATCGGCGACGTGCTGCAGATCCTCTGGCTAGCATTTTTGGGATTGGCCTCTCTGGTTACTCTAACGACTGTCGTTACCGTAATGACTCCGACGCGCTGGCGCGCGAAACCTCTCGACCGGTTGTTTCAGATCCTCAACCTGATCGCCGGCAATGTCGGTCATAACCGAAATGCGGACGACAGATGAGCCCGTTTGAAGCCGCCATATGCGCGAAGATTGCCTATGACCCGAAAGGGCCGGAGTGGGCCGCACGGCTCGGCTATACATTCCATCCGATCGCAGGACGGGATCATTTTGCGTGGATCGGC
This sequence comes from Sneathiella sp. HT1-7, assembly GCF_020731145.1. Classification (GTDB taxonomy): domain Bacteria; phylum Pseudomonadota; class Alphaproteobacteria; order Sneathiellales; family Sneathiellaceae; genus Sneathiella. The sequence continues at coordinate 751,387 of NZ_JAJFZN010000002.1, forward strand.
CGCAAGAGAGGGATCACCATTGTCGGTTTTCGCGGGACGGCTCTGTTCGGGAGGGAGAAACGAAGCTATCGCAGTAACCTTTCCACCGACATGATCCCCTGGGCGGGCGCCGGTCTGGTCCATGAAGGATATTATCAGGCGCTTTGGCAGTTGCTCGCGGCGATCCGGCGTGAACTGAAGGGTGATAGGGAGATCATTCTCACTGGCCATTCGATGGGTGCGGCACTGGCGACGCTGGCGGCGATGCTGCTGGAGGCTGACCGGGTTTATGCCTTTGCCTGCCCGCGTCTCGGGAATCGCGCCTTCGCCGATGGCTTTTCGCGAGATATTCGGGTGACGCGCTTCGTCAATCGTTGCGATGTGCTGGCCCGGTTGCCGCTTTCCGGTGACGTGCAAGGGAGTGATCCACTGACGCGAGAGTCATACTGGCATGTCGGTCGGACCGTCCGCCTGCCGGGGCTCGGCCATTCGATCAATGCCTATCTCACCGGCATCCGGATGCGGCGCCACGGAAAATATGTGTTCAACCAGCAATAACAGGAAGGGAGCGAAGAATGATTTCAATGAGCAGGGAGTATAAAATGGATCAAATGGAGACAGAGGAAGAGTTGCTGATCGAGCGGAACGCCGAAGACCCTTATCTTCATTATTCCGGCGAGGAAGAGGAAGCGAACGACAACTTCCCTGACCATGAGATTTTGCAGGGCTGTATCTGGCGGGATACGGAAAGTTCACAGCAGCGTATCGGCCTGCAGGAAGAGGGGGGTATTGCTGACCACGCAGAGGAAATGATCAGTGGACGGGAGCTTGATTTTTCTGATGACCGGCGGCGCGTGCGTGGCTTTCTGGATGACGAGGTTGCGGCGGACGATTGAAGCGCATCTATTTAAGAACTGAAGCGCATGGGCGCTATTTCCGGTCCGCGAGTGCAAGGCCGATCCCGGCGGCAAACAGGAAGCCGCCGGTGATCCGGTTGCGGATATTCTGATAGCGGAGCATCAAGGGCCGAAGCGCGCCCGCGAATAACGCCCAGAGCGCATCACCGAGGGTGACAACCGACAAAAAGACGAAAGCGACCAGTGAGAGTTGCGCTATATAGTTTCCCTCCGGTGCGACAAACTGCGGCAGCAGCGCCGCGTTGAAGACCAGGGTTTTGGGGTTCAGTATCGCCACCAACAGTCCGCGCCAGAAGAGCGTCCAGACTGGGGCCGGGACGGCGCGAACGGCGGAGAGATCCTCCACCGGGGTCACCCAGCTTTTGATGCCAAGCCAGAGGAGATAGGCGACACCCACCCATTTCAGCCAAAACAGGATATCGGCGGCAATTTGCAGCAGAGTGCCGATTCCAAACACGACAAGCAATAACTGTATGCCGACGCCAGCCGTTGTCCCGACTACCGTGCAAAGGCCATATAATGCCCCATACCGCAAGGAGTTTGCGACCGTCAGCGCGACATTCGGTCCTGGTATGGCGACGAGGCCGAAGGTGATCAGGACGAGAGCTAAAAGCGAATCCATTTGCATAAAATACCATAAATCAGGGTGCGGACAATCGCATTTTCATAAAGCTGTCACAGGGTTTCAGTATGGCTTCGGGGTTAAATAGTCCCCAACCGATTCCGTAATCAGGGAAGGAAAAGGGGATAACGAGGGAAATTTTGGTTTTATGTTGGAATAATTAACTATATTTGAGAATTTTCTGGATTTTAGTCAAAAAATTGGTAGAATTTGCCTATTAATCATCGAAAAATTTGTAGTTTGTTGTATTTTCAACAGTCGCTTTTCCGACGGTCAGTTGATTGGACAAAATTCATTTTGAATGGAGACCGCCCATGACATTCAAATATTTGAATATAAAGCTCAGCGTTATTGCGCTGGGTCTTATCGTTGTTTTGGCAACATCATCACTTCTTGGTGCTAATGAGCAAGCGAGCGCGGCCACCACGTCGGTGGACTGCGGCAAGGTGTTGTCCGGACAGGTGCAATCATGTGAGGACGGAGTGGCCGGCGCCACATTTGTGAAAGCGGCCTCAACAGCTTGGCTCCTGCCGCCCCAGCAATCGAAAGTGGCGAACGATGGCATCAAATCTGTAAGCGTGAGTGGCACGGAGGAAAGCGGAGTTTCCACTAGCGGCTTGCCAGGTGAAGCATTCATCCTTTTTATGGCCGCCCTTGCGGGCATCGCTTTTCTTGGCCGCCGAAGAAAGATGCGGTTTCGCAGAAACTAGCCTCGACCGAGTGAGGCGGTTAGGCGATGGGCTTGAATAATTGCCGGCTTTTTCAACGAAATACGCGAAATTTAAGCTTTGATTAGGGTCTCCCCGCTAGTTTGTCGTGCATGGAAATGACGCATACAGTTAAGCCAACAACTTGTCTTCTTGAGGCGTTCCGTTTTGTGATCGGGCACCGCTGGTCCTGCCTGTTCCGGGCGGTGCCGGTGGTGATGATGACGGGGCTGATTGCCTGGTTGGAAACCAATATTCTGGCGGCTGCGGAATATTTTCGCCTGGTTGTAAATGAAATTTTCTACGCGATCTTTGCTGTCTATTGGCATCGCTTTACAGTATTCAAGTTTGAGCGACGCAACCCGTCCTTCGGGCTGCATTTCGGCCTTCGGGAAATTAAGTTCGCCGGATCGATGCTGGTCTATGTGGTCATTACTTACCTGCTGGCGCGCCTCTATGTGGTGAGCGGGGGGGATGCCTCCAGCGCGTCGATCGTGCTGTTTGTGGCGCTGCTCTGTCTTTGTTTTATGCCGCTGATGTTCGTCTTTCCGGCCATCGCTCTCGATCAGCCGTTGGCGCTCAAAGAATTTGCCAGAACGATAATCGATATGTTCCTGCCGCTCCTCGGCACGTTACTGCTGGGACTGGTGGCGGTGATCGGGCTTTATGTCCTGATATATATGCCGATGCTGCTGCTGATCCTGATGAACAAGCCGGATCTGGCGGGAATTGTATTCTTTGTGCTGTCCAGCTTCCTGATCATGCCCTTTATCATGGCTGTATTTATCTCATTCCTTTCGATCCTCTTTCGGGAAACTATCGGCATTCGGCCAATTAATTACGGCGCTCCTTATTGAGGCTTGCCGAGGGAAGATAATTTTCCTAACGTTCCTGTAACGCAGAGGAAAATGATCATGAGCGAGATTATTGAGGGGGGATGTGCTTGCGGCGATGTTCGCTACAAGCTGCAGATACCGCCGTTATTTGTGCATTGCTGCCATTGTCGCGAATGCCAGACCCATTCGGGCAGCGCTTTTGTCATCAATGCCTTGGTTGAGACGGACCGGATTGATCATTTCAGCGGCGAGCTTGTTGCTATTTCCGTGCCCACCAACAGCGGGGGCCCGCATGACATATATCATTGCGTGCGCTGCCAGACAGCCCTCTGGAGTGACTATGGACGGCGTGCCGGGATGCGATTTTTGCGCGTCGGTACGCTGGATGATCCTGCGAAGCTTCCGCCGGATGTTCATATTTTTACACGCTCCAAACTTCCCTGGGTCACCCTGCCGGAAGATGTACCGGCGTTCCGGGTCTATTATGATATGAAGGAAGTCTGGCCGGCGGACAGGCTCGCCCGGCGTCACGCAATTAAAAAATAAGGAAAAAAACAGTGAAAATCGGAATTGTCGGCGCAGGTGCCATTGGCGGATATTTTGCGGCCCAGCTGGTTGAGGCGGGATATGAGGTTGTGGTGCTGGCGCGCGGAAAGAACCGCGAGGTGCTTGAGCGCGACGGGCTTACCCTTACGTCGGAAAAAGGCGTTCTCACTGTGAAATTCGCGGCCGTCTCTGACAGTCCGGCGGAGCTTGGTGTTTGCGATGTGGTACTGTTCACGGTAAAGGGGCAGTCAACAGATCAGGCGGCGGAGGATATGCGGCCCATGATCGGCCCCAAAACCGAGATTATCAGCCTGCAAAACGGCCTTTACGGGATTGAGCGGCTGGCCGCTAAATATGATGAGGGTCAGCTCTCGCCGGGCATTACGTATATTCCGGCGGTGGTTGAGGCACCGGGGCAGGTGTTGCGAACGGGCAGCCTGACGCGGACAGTTTTCGGTCCTCTCCATCCGCGTGACATGGAGATCCATGATGAACTGGCCGCGGCACTTCAAAAACACGGAACCGATGCCATTGCTCTCAAAGAGCCGATGAAGGAAATCTGGACGAAATATGTCGTTCTGGCGCCCTTTCATCTGATTGGATGCCTGACCCGGTTGCCGGTTGGCGGCTGGATCGGGACGGAGGAAATGCAGGATCTTTTCCTGCGCGCGATGAAGGAAATTTGTGCGCTTGGCCGGGCCAAGGGCGCCGATGTGCCCGATACCATCGCCGAGAAACAGGTGCATTTCGTTAAGACCACCGCCAACCCGAAAACCAAGGCGTCGATGCTGGAGGATCTGGAGCGGGGCAAGCCGCTGGAGCTGGAAAGCATTGTCGGCTGGGTCTGCCGGGAGAGCAAGAAACTCGGCCTTGAAAGCCCGATCCATGACATGGCCTATGCACTTCTGCTCGCGCATAAGGATGGCCATCCCTAACCCACGGGCACCGCGAAAATCGTGATAAAGAGAAGCAGTGCCGCCAGCAGGGCGAGCGCGACCCTGTGGCCTGTCTTTTCCGCGACCTCCAGCCCGACAAGGCATTGCAGGAAGTAATAGAAGGCGAAGGCGCGCGAGGCAAGGGCGAGGATCTGGAAGGTATCTGCCGTCCAGGTGAGCAGAATGGCGAAGCCGCAGATAATTACATAGGTAAGCCGGACCGAGAGCCGGTGCCCAGTCATTTCCAGCAGATTGCCCGACGCACTGATGGCGTCGGCGGTGGCGGCGCTGAACTGGCTGAACACGGCCGCGAGTACGAGTGGCGGGGCAAGCCAGAAGGCGACCTCCTGAGCGAGCTCGATCAGCGCATTGCCGGAGACATCACCGCCCAGAATATGCATTAGCGGCAGAGAGACTGCGACAAACAGAATATAAACCGCGGTGGAGATAAGTTGCGAATTCCGGCTGGCCTTAATGCGGGTTTCAGCGTCGAACTCATCGCCGAGATAGCGGGTTGTCTCAAACCCCTGGACGACGATCAGGGTGCCCGCGAGGACCGTCACAATCTCCCAGGCCGAATGATCGGGAAGGGGCGGCAGGGTGACCGGTCCGGCGGAGATAACGCCTGCGTCATACCAAGCGAAGCTGCCGATCACCAGGAAGATGATGGCAATGGTCGTGATCAGTGACCAGCGCTCCAGCCCCTCCAGCATCTTGAGGCCCTTGGCGAACCCGATAAACAGGATAAAGGCGATGATCGCGGTGGTCATCATCCGTTCGTTATACTCTGTATTGACCCCGAAAAAGCCAAGGCCGTAGGACGCGAGTATCCGCAGATAAAGCGTCACCGAGATGATATAGGCCGGGATCAGGGCGATATCGGACACCCGTTCGAACAGGGTGAGAAGCCGGGGGCCGCGCCCGGATTTCAACGCCGGTTCCGCCTTGGCGATATTGTGGCGAATGACCATGCCAACCGCATAGGCGATCGCGCAGATCGCCGCCATCGCGAACAGGGAAAAGGGTCCTGTCGTATCCGCCAGAAGTGAAATGATCACCAAAAACCCGCTTCCGAAGATGGAGGCGAGCGGCGTCGTCGTGCCGTGGATAAAGCGGGCGAACGGGCCTTTTGGGTGGGTTGGTGTGCGCATCGGGACCCTTATCGGTTTTCTGATACCCAAGGCCAGTTTGCGGCCCCTAAGGAGCAAGGTAATGATTATTCAGGACTTACGCGAGCTTATTGTCCGTCCGACATTGAACGCACTTCATATGGGCGGTGTGAATGCCGAAAATCTCATCCTCGGTACCGGATTGGTAGAGAGCGGCTTCAGGCATCTCCGGCAAATACGCGGGCCCGCACTCGGCTTCTATCAATGCGAACCCGCGACCTATGACGATATCCTTCACTATCTCGGGCGCCGCCCCGCGCTGCTTCGGCGGCTCCGGCTTCTCATGGCGGGGGAAGGGGTGCCGAAAGTTACCCAGCTTGTCTGGAACCTCAAATTCGCGACCGCGATCTGCCGCATCCATTACTGGCGCAAACCCGGCGCGATCCCCGATAATCTGGAGGGGCAGGCGGCCTATTGGAAGTGCCATTACAACACCGCGCTCGGGCGTGGCACGGTGGAAAAATACCTGGAAAGCGCCCATCCCTTAACAGAAGGAATAACCTCATGAAGACCTATTTGCAGGGTAAGAAAACCTATGTCACGGCGGCCCTCGCCATTATCGCGGCGGTGGGCAGTTATCTGCTCGATGAAATTCCGACGCAGGATATGATCGAGGCGATTTTCGCGGCGCTGACTGCGATGACCATCCGCGCCGCCATCAAAACGGAGGCCACCAAATGAGACGGATAATCATTGCAGCGCTCCTGCTGGGGCTGGCGGCCTGCGCCGCTCCGCTGGGCCAGCTCTCAGCGCGCGATCAGCTGCTCGTCACCTGTGACGGCCTCGCCACCACCATGGGGATCGTGAAGAATTTTATCCTTGATGGCACGATTGATGACCCGAGGACGCTCCGAGATATTCGCGGGGCTTCGGTGATTGTCGAGCAAAGCTGCACCCGCGACACTGACTATATGTCGGCCTTGAACCGTCTTGCGGCGCAATCGGTGATTTTGCTGGAAGCGCGGCTTGCCGCCGAGACTGAAATCGAGGAGAGGAGTTAGCCCATGGAAATCACATCCGCCTCCATCATTGCCCTGATCGAGGGCGGCGCGTTCCTCGTGAACACCGCCCTCCGCGCTCAAAAGGGCGAGCTTAGCCAAGCTGAAATTGACGCCATCCTCAACCATGTGGGGGAGGAGGCGAGCGACCTCCGCCGTGTTATCGACGCCGCGCTTGAAAAGAACGGCTGATCCAAACGAAAAGGGAGGCTCTCACCGGCCTCCCTTTATTATTCCATCAGATTTTCCCGCCTAAAACGCCTTTTCCGGCTGCTCCGGCCAGAGCACGGTGTTGCAGCCTTTACGCTCCGCCAGCTCCTTCACCGAGATATTCCGGTCGATCAGATCGTTGGCCTGACCGGAGGTGGCCGTCTTTCCCGCAAGCTCCGTCGCACGGTCCGTATTCGCCGTATACTCAACGTTCAAATCCTGACAGCTCGCTGTTTTGTCACTCTCGCGCAGGTTCGAATAATCTATCGGCGGCTCATTGATCGTGCAGGCAGCGAGGAGGGTGAGGCCGAGCAGAGCGACAGTGACTTTCATTCCATTCTCCATATGCGATGGTTTATGCCACTCAACCACAGGCGTTTGACGCCGTCAACTCACGCTTTCCCGCTCACATATTCCGCTGCGGATTTGCCCGCGATCTTGCCGAAAACGGCGCCGTTCATCAGGCCGGTGCCGCCGGGATAGTTGTTATAGAATATCCCGCCAACAAGTTCCCCTGCCGCGAACAGGCCGGGAATGGGGTGATAGTCCGTGCTCTGGACCTTTGCCGCCGTATCGATGCGGAGGCCGCCGAAGGTGAACGTAATCCCGCAGGTGATGGCATAGGCTTCGAATGGCCCCTCGGTCAGCTGGTTGGCCCAATTGCTTTTGGGCAGCGCGAGGCCTTTCGTTGCGCGACCATCTTTCACATTTGGATTAAAGGGAATATCGGTCTGGACGGCGTCGTTATAGGCCTTCACCGTTGCAATAAAACCTTCCGGGTCAACGCCTTCCAGTTTTTGGGCAAGGTCCTCAATTGTGTCGGCGGTGACTTTGGTCACCTCCCGAATGCGGTATTCATCGCGCAGGAGATGGAGCGTTTTCTGATCGAAAATCTGCCAGGCAAAATGACCGGGCTGAGCCAGCACTTCGCGGCCATATTTTGCGTAAGTGTAGTTGCGGAAATCCGCCCCCTCATCAACGAACCGCTCCCCCTTTGCATTCACGATAATACCAAAAGGGTAGGAATGTTTCTGGAATCCGTCACCGACGGCAAGGTCGCCAAACTCCGGCGCGTTCCGTTCCCATCCGACAGCATGACAACCGGACCAGTTGCCGGCGCTGCTGGCGCCGATGTCCATTGCCATGCGAATGCCGTCGCCGGTGTTATAGGGGGTGCCGCGAACTTTTGCGAGATCCCAGTTCGGCCCGAGATACCGCGTGCGCATTTCGGTATTCGCCTGAAAACCACCAGCGGCAAGGATAACGGATTTTGCGGAAACCTCCTCGATCTTGCCGTTGCGGCGTATTTTCACGCCGGTGACGCCCGCGCCATCGGTGAGCAGTTCCAGTGCGCGCGCCTCATACCAGACATCGATGCCGCGTTTTTTTGCAGAGCTTATCAGTGCCTCCACCAGGCCAGGACCGCCGCCCCAGGCCTCCACGGTAAGCCCGCCCCAGAATTTGAACTTCCCGTCCACCTTGAACGCCTGCCGCCCGTAGATCGGTACGAAGCGCACGCCCTTCTCGCGCATCCAGCGGATGGTGGAAAAGCTTTGCCGTACAAGGGTTTCGCAAAGGTCCGGGTCGGTGCGGTGCTGCGTCACGCGGAACATATCATCGAAGAACTGATCTTCGGTATAGGTGCCGAAATCGGTGGTGGCGATCTCGTTTTCCGTGAGGTCTGGCATCACGGCCTGTAAATCCTCAAGGCCGTTATAGGCGAAGCGGATTGCGCCGGCGGTAAAGCGCGAGTTGCCGCCGCTCACGTCCTCTGGAGCGCATTCCAGGACGAGCACGCGTGCACCGTTTTCTTCGGCGCTTAGCGCGGCGCAAAGGGCGGCGTTTCCCGCGCCCACAACCACGACATCATATTGGCTGTCCGCCATTATCTTTCCCCTTCAATCATTTTCAGCAGCACCGGGAAATATTCCGCGCCGTATCCGGCCGCGCTTGTTTTTTCCAGCATTTCTTTCGCAAGCTCTCCGGCGGGTGATTTGATGCCTGCATCTGCCGCCAGTTCAAGCGCATAGGTAATATCCTTGGTGGCATAATCCGTGCCAAACGCGCCAACCGGGAAGGTGCGCGGCAGCATCGCCTTCTTTACATGGTTGCGGAGCGCGAAGCTGTCCGCAGATCCTTTCGAGAGCGTCTCGACCAGCAGTTCGCGGTCCACTCCTGCGCGCTCCCCGATGGTCAGCGCCTCGCCGAGCGCGACGACGGACTGGATCAGCAGCATATTGTTCAGGAGCTTGACCACCTGACCCGTCCCCACACCGCCGCAATGGGTGATATCGGTTGCGGCGGTGGCGAGATAGGGTTGGATTGTCTCGAAGGTATCCTCATCGCTGCCGACCATAATGCTCAAGGTGCCGTCGATGGCGGCCTGCCGGGTACGGGCGACCGGTGCATCGGCAAAAATCATACCCTTTTCTTCGAGGGCGGCCGCCACCTTTCGCGCGATGGCAACAGGGCAGGTGCTCATATCGACGATGATCTGGCCTTTGCTCCCATTCTCAAGAAGGCCGTCTGGCCCCAGAATGATTTTTTCCACCTCCGTTCCGCCGGGGAGGGAGAGGAAAATGATATCGGCAGATTTCGCAAGCTCCGCCAAGGATGGCGCTCGGGTTGCGCCATCTGCTTCCAGCCGCGCGACAGGCCCCTCGGAGATATCGAACACGGTCATGGTGCCGAGGTCTGCTTTCGTCATATTGCGGCACATGGGCTCGCCCATGACCCCAAGGCCGACAAATCCGAGTGCGTTGTTGTCCGTCATCTTGTTTCCTTATCGTCGGGTGTTTGTCTTAAGTTCCGAGGCCACCAAGATAGATGCTCTTGGTCTGCTGATAGGCGCGGAGGCCTTGAATGCCTTTCTCTCGCCCAAGACCACTTTCTTTATAGCCACCGAAGGGCGAAGCGATGCTGAGCTGCTTATAGGTATTGATCCAGATAGTTCCCGCCTTGATCTCACCCGCCACCCGCCAGGCTTTCGTGAGATCCTGGCTCCAGATCCCGCAGGCGAGACCGAAGACTGTATCGTTCGCCTGTTCAATGAGATTCTCTTCTGACGTGAAGGGCAGGACGACGAGGACGCTGCCGAAGATTTCCTCCTGACAAACGGGGGAGCTATGATCCAACCCATCAATGATTGTTGGCAGGTAATAGGCACCGTCGCTATATTCTGGTCCATCAGGGCGCGTGCCGCCCAGGACAACTCGTCCGCCGTCTTTTTTTGCTATCTCCACATATCTTTCGATCCGCGATCGCTGCGTGTCTGACGCCATGGGGCCGATATTGCTCTCCTCATCGAGCGGCGGCCCGACTTTCAGTTTTTTCGAGACCGCGACGAGACGGTCCATAAACTCATCATAGATGCTTTGCTCGACGAAGAGGCGGGACCCGGCAACGCAGGACTGCCCGCCGGAGCCGAATATGGCCGAAGAAACATCGGCAGCGGCCTTGTCGAGATCGGCATCGGCGAAGACAATGGTCGGCGATTTGCCACCAAGCTCCAATATGGTCGGGATAAAGCGGCCCGCTACTGCTTCGGCAATCGCGCGGCCCGCATTGGTGCCACCGGTGAAGGAGACCATGGCGAGATCGGGGTGATTGATAATCGCTTCGCCAATCGTGTGATCACCGGGGAGCACGCTTAAAAGCCCCTCTGGCAGACCTGCATCGATAAAGGCGCGGGCAAGCTCGATAGAAACCAATGTTGTGAGTTCCGACGGTTTCAGAATGACGGCATTGCCGGCCGCCAGCGCCGGGGCAATTTTTTGCGCCGCCATAGTGAGGGGGGAATTCCACGGCGTAATCGCCGCGACGACGCCCAAGGGTTCATGGGTCGTAACGGAGAGATACGGGCCGCGGGGGGGCGGGGCCTCTGCCTCCACCGTTTCGCAGACGGAGGCGAAATAACGGACAATCCCCGCCGCCGCGCTTACCTGCCCTAGAGATTCTTTCAGTGTTTTGCCATTCTCGGATGTCTGCAATCCGGCGAGTGTCTCTTTGCGTTCCAGCATTAACTCGGCGGCCTTGAACAGGACGCTGGCCCGTTCATGGGGCGGGCGGGCAAACCAGTTATTTTTTGAAAGTGCCGCCATCGCCTGAGTGACGGCAAGGTCAACCTGTTCGGTCGATGCCATCCTGATCTCGGTAATGAGGGAACCGTCCGCCGGGTTCGTTACAGCGAGTATTCCTCCCGCTCCCTGCATCTCTTTCCCGGCAAGCAGCATTGTTTTTTTTATTATTGTCATAGTTCCCTCATATCGCTTGCAACAAAAAGACTACATCGCTTCTATTAATATGATAAATAATAATTTCATGCTTATTGATATGAATTCTGTATAAATATAGGAGGTGGGATGTATCGGCATTTTCAGGCCTTTGTCGCGGTGGCGCGGCATCTGCATTTCACCCGCGCGGCAGAGGAAATTCATATCACCCAGCCGTCGCTCTCGCTGCTGATCCGGCAGTTGGAAGAAAGGCTGAACGTCAAGTTGATCACGCGCAGCACACGGCAGGTCGCCCTGACCGAGATGGGCAAGACCTTTCTGCCGCTTGCCGAAAATGCGGTGAGTGACCTTGAGTCTGCCGTCCGACATATGAAGGACCTCTCCGATCTTCAGGCGGGTAAGGTGACCGTCGCGGCCTTCCCCTCAGTCGCGGCGAACCAGCTTCCACCGATCCTGGTGGCATACCACCGGCAATATCCGAAGGTGAAGGTGCAGGTTGTCGATGGGATATGGGGAACGGTTGTCGATACAGTGCGCGCCGGCATTGCCGATTTCGGTGTCGGGTCCGAGCCACCGGAGATGGAGAATCTCTCATTTCAGAAAATCTATGATGACGAGATTATGCTGCTTGCCAAGAAGGACCATCCGCTCGCAGGCAGGAAAAGCCTTCACTGGCAGGAGATTGACGGGGAAGAGATCGTCGTCCTCTCGGCGGACACGGGTGTTCGCCAGAGCATCGATGCCGCCCTTATGGGCACCGGGATAACGCTTAATCCGATTATGGAGCCGGCGCTCGTGCAGACGGCGGCGGCGCTGGTCGTGGCGGGGGCGGGGCTTGGCGTTATTCTCTCCTCTTACCTGACTGCGGTGCAGATGGACGGCCTTGTTGCGATCCCGCTTACAAAACCAAATATCCCGCGTCCCGTCGGAATTATCACCCGCCGCAACTGGCAGCTAACTCCCGCCGCTGAGGTTATGCTGGAGATGGTGGCGGCCAGCCTCAACACAAAAAAAGCCTCCGGAATTTCTTCCGAAGGCTTTTGAATTGGCTCCCCGAGCAGGACTCGAACCTGCGACAGGCTGATTAACAGTCAGCTGCTCTACCAACTGAGCTATCGGGGATCAGGGCCCGAATTATATCGGGTTGGCGGCTTATAGCAATTGCGATTACCCCTGCCAAGCCTTGATTTACCAAATCGGCAAAAAATTTGCCTATATCCGGTCTGAGAGTAGGCCAGCGTTAATCCTGTCCGTGCGCGGCGGAGATTTTCTTGTCCGTATTATACTGGCTCAGCGCATAGACAGCCCAGATCGCAGCGGGAATCCAGCCGATCAATGTGATTTGCAGGATCAGACAGATAATCCCCTGAAACGGCTTGCCAATGGTGAAGAAAACCAGAAACGGCAAGATAAGCGCGATAATCAGTCTCATGACAACTCCCTTGAATAATAATACTGCAGCGCAGCTTACCCAACATCGTGCTGCTTGGCAAATGAAGGCGGCGGGGAAAGTAGTAATTTTCCGGGCTTGGCGGCCTTCGGCTTGCGGCGGTGCAGCGCATCTGGCGGCACCACAATCAGGACGCGGAAAGCCGCGCATCTGTGAGATATTCAGCGTAAAATTCGGGAAAAATTGGAGGCCTGGACCGGAATCGAACCGGTGTACACGGATTTGCAATCCGCTGCGTCACCACTCCGCCACCAGGCCTCTAAATATGTGGTGTGTTGCTCGAAAGCCTTGGCGTTGTAAGGCTTTCGGCAGGGAGTGTCAAGCGCAACAATCGGCGCGGCTGGCTGCAGCGGAACAGGGGTTCAGGAGGTACCTTTTCCATTCCCTTGGAAATGATCCATCGGGCCATAAAGCTTTGTGATTTCGGCGAATTCATCCTGGTCGAAGAAGGCGCACGTGCCCTCGGTGAAGCTTTTCGCAACCTCCAGCGTGAAGCGCGCCGCAGCCTCGACATCGGTGAGATGGGTCGCACCCGTTGCACAGCCTGCTACCGGCACTTCCGTCGTGATGGCGACACCAACAACCGGGGCTTCCGTCGCGGTGGAGGGCTGCAGAATGCTGTTCAGGTGATAGAGGCCGTTCCCATAGGGGGTGATGTCCTGCTGGGTGAGTGCAAATACATGCGGCATCTTGCCCGTCACCTGCGCCATGAGATCAAGCAGGTCGTCGCTGGTCTTCAGGATATAGCCCGACTTCACGGTCGGGGAGATTGCAAAGCCGCGGTGATTGAGGATCTTGTTGCCCTTGGTCGTATCAACGGAGAGGATCGCGTCCATCTCCTTGGAGACTTCCCACTCGTTCTTGATTTCCATCGGGATGGGCGAATCCATAAATGGCACCGGCTTGTGCGGTCGGGTTGGGGCGTTGGGGCAGATATGGGTGGTGATAATAACATCGCCCGCCACCCGATCGCCCTGCGCCGCCATCTTGCCAAGTTTCGCTGCCGCTGCCAGCACCGCGAGGGCACCATCGCCGTCAGAGACAAAGCCGATCCGTTCCGGGCGGGCGCCGATGCCGCCGAGTCGACCGATAATGCCGAATGTCGGGGCATCTCCGCCGCCTGCGCGCCCGTTTGTGCCGGGGATAGTAATGCGGATGAAGTCCGTCGCCCCCTTGTCGGAAGTGGCGCGCTTGATCTCGCACTCGACCTTCCCGGTTTCTATGAGATAGTCCCGCACCACAGCGCCACTGGCCGATGGTGCATCCAGAAGTTCAAAAATATCAATGATTTGTTTCAGCATGTCTCATATTCTTTTTGTTACTAAATCCCAGTCTGAAATTTAGACCGCGTGCGCGAAGGTTGAATATGAGGGTGACTACGTACCTGCGAAATGTGGACTAGAGCATCAGCACCTGACGGATGAGGCCTGAGACTGTGGTAACGCCGAGCTTTTTCATCACCCGGCTGCGGTGGATTTCCACGGTCCGATGGCTGATATCGAGGGTACGGGCGATTTCCTTGTTGGAGAGGCCAGCGACCACATTCTCCGCAACTTCAAGTTCACGGCGGGTCAGCTGCGGATAGGCTTGCGCCATCCGCACGGCGAGATTCTTCTTCTCGCGCGGACGGGTATCGGTCATGGAGTTGAGCTGCATCCGCAGGGAACTACTGAGGATATTGCGTGCGGTGGCAACGGGTTTTCCGCTCTGGGCGCTGACTTTCCGGGCCATCTCCCCTGAATAGGCCATACTGTACATGACGATGAAGTCGCAGTTCTTGAGGTTGCGCGTTATGTCGTCGATATTCCCGCTCGGGCCGGGCAGGGTATAGCTGACCGACTGGCGGATCGCTGAACCATGGGTGAAGATATTCTCGGTTCCCTGCAGATCGACGGAATAGATGATACCGACGCGGCAGCCCACCATGGTGAGGGATTGAACCCAGGATTCTACAATGGTTTGCGCGTTGAGCAAGGGGGTCTTGGTCGTGATTTCATTGCGCAGGCCCGTACTGACGACAACGATGAAATCGTAATTTTCCTTGTCCAGCCGCTCGCAGAGTGCCGCAATCCGCCGCTCCACAATATCCGCAGAGACGATCTTGTATTCCCCATTGGCGAAGCGCGTATGCAGCGTTATCTGGTTGGGCGCCTGAGGAAGGCCGTCAAACTCGGCCGGGTCGATCCCGTCAAGGGCGCCGAACTCCTCGACAATGATCTGGGTGTCGAGTTGCCGAATGAGCTGTGGCACGATGTCCGGACGCGGCGCCTGACCGATGGTGACAAAAGCAATTCTCGGCAGCCGTGCCATCTTTAACCCTTCATGGAAAACATTGTTATATACGCCCCGGCGCGCGGAATTCATGGCGTCCAACATGTGTAAGGGCTTTTACGTATTTAACGAAACTGTCACAAGGTTCAAACTTCTCACACTGGATAAAGCGATTTTCAGAAAAATCAGGGGGCGAGTCAATACGCATGGAACAGATACGAGGCAAAAGGCTGGCACTGGTAACCATCGGACAGGCGCCCCGGGTTGATATTACCCCGGACATGATGCGCGGCTTCGAAGATACTTACGATATTACCGAGTTTGGCGCCCTTGACGGCATGACCCGGGAAGAAGTGGCCGCGCTCGCCCCGAAGGACGGGGAGGAACGGCTGGTAAGTCGTATGGTCGATGGGGAGGAGGTTGTCTGCTCCCACGCTGCGATTGAGGCTCGGCTTGCCGATCTGTTCGCTCGTATTGATGCGGATGAGTTCGATGCAATCCTGATGCTGTGTTCGGGCAAGCTGACTGAGGCGAGCCATAAGCTACCCGTCTTTTCACCTTATGATACACTGAATACCGAAATTGCCGAAAGCCGCGCGCGCGGTGACGTGATAGGCATGATCTCCCCACTGGCTGAGCAGATGGAGAAAAATGAGTCCCTGTTCGACAAGCCTGAAGAGGCGCGTTTCGCCCATGTATCGCCCTATGGCGGCGGTGAATTCGAGACGGTGGGCGAGGCGCTTAACGACACCGACGTCATTATCATGAACTGCATGGGCTTTGACAGCGAGATGGCCGCGAAGGTTGAAAAGGCCGCCGCCGTGCCAACGCTGACCGTTCGGCAGATTTTCATGAAGCATATCGAACGGGCGCTATCGAAGGATGCTGCGGCCTGAACGCCGTCGCCCGCGTGATCCATAATAATAACGGGAATACTGTGCAAGAATTCAACCTGGAGGAAGAAAGAATGAAAGACTTAAGCAGACGTAGTTTTGGCCGGCTGGTGAAAGCCTGCGCCGTTGCGGGACTGGCCGTTGCCAGCCTGGGCGCGGCGATGGAACCGGCGACTGCCTTTGAGCGCGTGGACGGGGGCAAGATTCTCGTTATTGCCGGTCGGCAGCCGGTGTCCACCTTGGACCCGAGCATTAAATACAACGCGTCCATTCGCAGCCTGCAACAGGCACTTTATGATGCGCTGGTAAAATATGAAGACACCCCGCCGACGGTGAAGCCCTGGCTCGCCGAGAGCTGGGAATCCAGTGAAGATGGCAAGACATGGACCTTCAATCTGGTCAAAGATGCCAAGTTCCATAGCGGTAATCCGGTTAACGCGGAAGCGATCAAATACAGCTTCACCCGGACGCTGGAACTTAACAAGGGTCCTGCCTGGATGCTGTCCGACTTCCTGAAGCCCGAAGGGATTGAGGTGGTTGACGACTACACTGTAAAATTCAATCTTGAAAAGCCTTATGCGGCGTTTCTGTCCTTCCTGCCTTGGTGGTACATCATGGACCCGGCGGTTGTGAATGCTCATGTTGAGGATGATGACTATGGCCAGAAATGGATGACCGAAAATGAAGCCGGAAGCGGCCCCTACAAGCTGAAACGCTTCGATCAGGGCACGCTCTATGAGGTGGAACGGGTCAAGGATTACTGGAAAGGCGATGGCGGTTCCAATATCGAGGGGATCGTTTACAAGCTGATGCGGGAAACTTCCGCCCAGCGCGCGGCCCTGATGACCGGCAAAGCGGATATCGTGCTTGATCTTTCTCCTGATGAATTCGATCAGGTGGCCAAAGCCAAGGGCATCAAAACCTCGACCGAGCCAGCCCTGACTGCGTTTGGCCTGAAGTTCAACACCAAGGGCAAATATATGTCCGACAAAAACCTGCGCAAAGCGGTGGCCTATGCCTTCGATTATGATGCGTTGATTGCTATCTTCAACGGCAAGGCGGTTCTGCAGACGAGCCCCTTTACCGATGATATCAAGGGCAAGATCGAGGTGCCGGGCATTGCGCGCCATGACATGGAAAAAGCCAAGGAATATCTGGCGAAATCCCAGTGGCCTGAAGGCGGAATTGAACTTGAATACGTCTATGTTCAGGGTCTCGAGATTGAGCGTTTGATGGGTCTCGTGCTGATCGATAATCTGAAGCCGCTCAATATCACCGTGAAAATGGTGCCGCTGACCTGGCCGAACCTGGTTGCCCGTGGATCGAAGCCGGAAACATCGGCAGACATGATGGCGATTTTTGCAACGCCGGTTTCTACCGACCCGGATGCAGTGGCCTATCAGTATCACCCCGAATCCTGGGGTAAATACTATGGCTCGCATTTCTACGACAATCCGAAGGTTACGGAACTGATCGAGAAGGCCCGCTACACCACTGATTGGGAAGAACGCGCCCCGATGTATGCGGAAATCCAGAAAATGATCGTTGAGGATCAGCCGGAAATCTTCGGCATGATGCGTAAGCGTCTCATCGCCTACCGCGATTATGTGACGGGTTTCTCCTATACTCCGGTCCGGATGACGTCTGAGGTTGATTATTACGGCCTCGGTATCGGAAAATAACGTCGAAACTGTTCTGCCGGGTCTATACTGATCCGGCAGAACCCTTCAATCCATAGGAGATGTTATGCTGCAGATGATTGGCAAGCGCAGTATCCTGATGCTGGGCATGCTGTTGGGATTGCTGGTGATCACCTTCTCCATCTCCCATATAGCGCCCGGTGATCCCGCTGCCCTTGCGGCTGGACCGGATGCCACGCAGGAGATGATCGACCAGGTCCGGGAAGAATACGGCTTCGACAAGCCGCTGGTGGAACAGTTCTTTATCTATGTTGGGGGCATTTTCGAGGGGAACCTCGGCCGCTCCGTCTATACCACGCGGCCGGTGGCACAGGACTTGATGGTTTACTTCCCGGCGACGCTGGAACTGGTGATCTATTCGATCCTGTTCGCGATCGTTCTTGGCATTCCCATGGGTGTCATCTCCGCTGTCAAGCAGAACGGCTGGGTGGATAATCTTGTTCGTATTATTTCCTCCTCCGGTGTCGGGTTGCCGATGTTCTGGCTTGGTCTGATGCTGCAATTATATTTCGGCCTTAAGCTCGGATGGTTTCCTCTAGGGGGACGTCTGGACCTGATGACCGATCCGCCGACGACGATCACCGGCATGTATACGATCGACGCGCTGCTGACGCTTCGCTTCGGTGTTTTCTTCGAGGCGCTGAACTATCTTGTGTTGCCTGCGGTTGCCTTGAGCTTTCCGGCGCTGGCCTCCATCGTCCGGGTCAACCGCGCGGAGATGATAGAGACACTTAGTCTCGATTATGTGACCAACGCCCGCGCGCAAGGAATCTCGAAGTTTCGCATGATCGCGGTCTATGCGCTTAAAAACGCGATGCTGCCGACGTTGGCGATTATCGGCCTGCGTTTCGGTTGGATGCTGGGCGGCACGGTCCTGATCGAAAGCGTTTTTGACTGGCCCGGCGTCGGGCTTTATGCGCTGCAGGCGGTCACCGCCTCGGATTTTGAGCCGGTGATGGCAGTAACGCTGATCCTTGGGGCCTGGTTCATGCTGACCAATTTTCTTATTGATATTATTTACGGTGTACTCGACCCTCGCGTACGCGGCCGGGCATAGGGGCAGGGCAGATGACAGATATTCTAGAAAACCCCGCCGAGCCGACGTTCCGCGAACGGCACGCCAGTTCCATTCGCACAATGCGGCTCTATGCCCGGACGTTTCGCAATAACGGCGCGGCAATGATCGGCCTGTTCATTATTGTCGGGTTTATGTTCCTGGTGATTTTTGGTCCCTCCATTGTGCCCTATCCCGAAGACGCCCTCGGCGCGACGCATATCGAACAAAAGCTACAGCCGCCGAGCGAAAAACACTGGTTCGGTACTGATGAGGTCGGCAATGACGTCTTCACCCGCGTCGTCGTCGGCGCTCGTGTCTCGCTCCAAATCGGTCTGATCATCACCGGCATTTCGATGCTGATCGGCGTGCCACTCGGGATTATTGCGGGCTATGTTGGTGGTTGGGTCGAAGAAAGTATCATGCGCATCACCGATATTTTCCTCTCTATCCCCGGGCTGATCCTCGCCATTGCGATCGTCGGCGTGCTGGGGCCGGGGATCGGAAATGCCATGCTCGCCATCTCGCTGGTCTGGTGGCCAGGCTATGTCCGGTTGGTGCAGGCGAAAACACTCTCGTTAAAAAGCGCGATCTATGTGGATGCTGCCCGCTCCATGGGGGCGAGCAAGATGCGGATTGTTTTTGTGCATATCCTGCCCAACTGCCTGTCGCCGATTATCGTGAAGGTCAGCATGGATATGGGTATGGCCATTCTTTATGCGGCCAGCCTTGGTTTCCTTGGCCTTGGCGCACAGCCACCATTTCCCGAATGGGGGGCGATGATCAGCGTCGGGCGGAACTATCTGCCAGATTGGTGGTGGTATTCTTTCTTCCCGGGCCTTGCGATTTTTCTGACGGTGCTTGGCTTTAACCTGCTGGGCGATGGCCTGCGCGATATCCTTGATCCAAAGGGGAGAGAATAATGACGGAACTTCCGGTTTTGGAGATTCGCGATTATCGCTTGAATTTCAATACGTTTGACGGCGTTTATCATGCGCTCGACGGGGTTAATCTCGCGGTCGGGAAGGGCCAGTCCCTCGGCATCGTGGGGGAGACGGGCTGCGGCAAATCGGTGACGGTGCGCAATGTGCTCGGCCTGTTGCCATCGCCGCCCGCCGAAGTGATCTCTGGCGAGATCCTCTATAACGGCTTGGATATGCTGAAGGTCACGCCGGCCGAGATGCGGAAAATCCGAGGGATCGAGATTGCGATGATCTTTCAGGATCCGATGACCTATCTCAACCCGGTGTTCACCATTGGCACACAGATGATTGATGTGATCCTTGCCCATCAGAAGGCGCTGGGCAGGCACGCCCGCAAGAACAAAAAGGAAGCCCGGGCCCATGCCATCGAGATGCTCCGCAAGGTGCATCTGCCAAACCCGGAAAGTCAGATCGACCGTTATCCGCATGAGCTGTCGGGCGGGATGCGGCAGCGCGTGCTGATCGCCATGGCGCTCTCGGGCTCGCCAAAATTGCTGATCGCGGATGAGCCGACGACCGCGCTCGATGTGACGATCCAGGCGCAAATCCTCGATCTCATCGCCGAGCTGGTGGAAGATATGGGCCTTTCCGTCATCATCATTACTCATGATCTCGGTGTGGTCGCGAAAGTCTGCGATAATGTCGCGGTGATGTATGCGGGGCAGGTGGTCGAATATGGCACGATCGAGGAGGTGTTCGGGCGGCCCAAGCATCCCTATACGGAAGGTCTTTTGAAATCCATTCCGCATCCGGGAAAACCGCCGGAGGAACTCTACGGCATTCCGGGTTTCCTGCCCAACCTTCTGACCCCGCCGGCGGGCTGCCGGTTTCAGGAACGCTGCACGAAGGCGATGGATATCTGCGGTACGCCACCCCCGGACCGGAACAACGCGGCGCATGACAGGACTGTGCTCTGCCACCTCTATGAGGAAGGATTTGAGGATGCTTGAAACCCGCGATCTTACGGTAAATTTTCCGGTTAAATCCGGTGGCAAGAAGGCCCTTTTGACGGCGGTAAACCACGTTAATCTTCATATTGAGAAAGGCGATGCGCTGGGCTTGGTGGGCGAATCCGGGTCTGGCAAGTCCACTGTGGGGCGGACGATCCTGCATCTCAACAAATCGTCTGGCGGCAATGTCATCCTCGACGGACAGGATATCACGCATCTGAAAGCAGCGGATGAGAAAATCCTCCGCCGACGGGCGCAGATGGTGTTTCAGGATCCTCATTCGGCGCTCAACCCGCGCATGACGATCATGCGCTCGGTCGCGGAGCCCTTGATCCTGCATACTAAACTTCGCGGTGCGCCTCTGCGGGAGAAAGTCGGCTCGCTCTTGGAGATTGTCGGCCTGCAAAAGCAGTTCCTTTATCGCTATCCGCATGAGCTTTCCGGCGGTCAGAAACAGCGCGTCTGCATCGCCCGCGCTATTGCGCTCAACCCGGAGCTTCTGGTGCTGGACGAGCCGACGTCGGCGCTTGACGTGTCGGTGCAGGCGCAAATCCTCGAATTCCTGAAGTCGATCCAGAAGGAACTCGATCTCACATATCTGTTCATCTCCCATAACCTCGCGGTGATCCGTTATGTCTGCAACCGTATCGCGGTGATGTATTTGGGCCAGATCGTGGAGCAGGGGGAGACGGAGGAAATCTTCAACAACCCCAAGCATCCCTATACAAAGGCCCTGCTGGAGGCGGTGCCGCTGCCCGAACCGGGCCAGCCCCGGCGGGGCAAGCCGTTGGTGGGCGATATCCCGAGCCCGCTCGACCTGCCGAAAGGGTGCTTTTTCAACAACCGCTGCGAAAAGGCGATAGCCGGGGTCTGCGATGTCGCACCGGTCCCGAATTTCACCGTGGAGAACGGGCGAGAAGTGCGCTGCGTTCTGTATGATCCGGACTTACAACGCCAGACGGCCTGAGCTTCCCTAAATCCGCGCGTTCGAGATATTTCGGACGATCAGTCGCATCAACTCGCCGCCCGTGGATACCCCCATTTTTGCGAGCATGCGGGCGCGATGGATTTCGACCGTGCGGGGGCTGATGCCGAGTTCTGCCGCAATCTCCTTGTTGGCGAAACCCTTGATCAGTAACTCGAACACTTCATGCTCCCGCTTGGTCAGTTTTTCAAGGCGCAGGCTGAGCGCGCTTCCCTCCAGAAGGTCTGCCCCGCTTGAGGTATTGCGGCTTTGCTTGATCATCTTGGCGACGGTGCCAGCAATGATCCGCCTCATTTGCACCACGGGCCGGCCAGAGGCGTCCCGGACGAGATCAATCACTTGCTGGTCATACCCCATGGAGTTGAGGACAATCATGTCCTGATCCTGAAGTTCCTTCGCCGCGTGGAGCAGGGCGTCCTGATTATAGGCGGGGGCGTAGACCGATTTGACGCGGGAATCCCGGATTTCCTTGCCCCGGGTGAGTTGACCTTTCAATGGGCGTATCTGGCCGACCTTCTGCCCTGCGATCAGGATCGATTCCGTGAATTTATCGAGGGCGTTCTGTGCATGGATAACATACGGATTGGTGGTGCCAAGATCGAATACTCCGGTGGAGGCAATCACGGTGAGATCATTGACCGTCTTGCCGCGCCCTTCACACATCTCTAGTATTTTCTGCCGCAGCCAGCTTTCGGAGATGGCGACGATGGACCCGTCCCTGAGCGTGGTGGCAATTCCAGCTTCGTCGGGTCGTGGTTCCAACTCCATGATTTCTGGGGGACTAAGATCGTCAAGCGCGCCCCGCTCGACAATCTCGACATCTTCGGGCAGATGGGCGAGGATTTCGTCGATCATGTCCTGCCGGGGTGATTGCCCAGCCGTAATAAAAGTCAGTCGTTGCAAACAGGTTTCCTCTTTCGCGCGGCGCAACCGTTTCCGCCATACTATATCGCGCTGATCGACCTGCGCCAGCCTAAAGAGAGTGGGCAAGTCTAGGTATCGGTACGTATTTTAGCGACGTTTTCTTCGCGATAGGCTGAACACTCAATGCAGAAAGAAACATGTGAGAAGAAAATGGCTGAACAGTTAGGTGCCGCCGTCAGGGCGCAAGACGAAGAACGCCCGCTCGGGCCGGGAGAACGCTATATCACCGCCGAGGAAGTCGAGGCGCTTGCGCTGGGCGCTTGGATCCTCGGGACCGGCGGCGGTGGTTCGCCCTACCTCAACCTCCTGAACGTGCGGGAACTGTACAAGCAGGGGCATAAAGTTGTCCTGAAAGACCCGATGACCTTGCCCGATGACGCGCTGGTCGCCGTTCTTTCCACACAGGGTGCGCCGGTTGTCGGCATGGAACGCTTGGCCGATCCGGAAAACTCCCTGAAGCCGTTGCGCATTCTCGAAGACTATCTCGGACGCAAGTTCGACGCTGTGATGCCGGTGGAGATCGGCGGCGGTAATGGCGTGATGCCGCTCATGGTCTCGGCCATTTCCGGCCTGCCGACCATCGATGCAGACAGCATGGGGCGGGCCTATCCGGAGGCCCAGATGACCAGCTTCTCCGCAGCCGGGTTGCAATGCTTCCCGCTGGCGATGGCGGATGTGCGCGACAATGAAATCCTGATCAAGAAGGCCGATAGCTGGAAATGGATGGAACGGATCAGTCGCAAGATCTGCACCGAGATGGGATCTACCGCCTCTACCTGCAAGGCTCCGCGCTCCGGCGCCGAGGTCAAGAAATTCGGCGTGCTGCACACGACAACAAAGGCAATCAGTCTCGGCCGCGCCGTGTTCGAGGCGCGTAAAAATCATACGGATCCAGTGGCGGCGATCGTCGAGAATTGCGCCGGGCTCAAGCTGTTCAAGGGCAAGATTACGGATATCGAGCGACGCGCGACGGAAGGCTTCCTGCGCGGTCGGGCCGAGCTGGAAGGCATGGATGAGGATCAGGGCATGCAGTTCACCCTCGATTTCCAGAATGAATTTTCCGTCGGATCGCAGAATGGTGAGCCCGTGGTGATGACGCCAGACCTGATCTGTGTGGTCGACAGCGTCAATGGGGACGGGATCGCGACAGAGACCATTCGCTATGGTCAGCGGGTAACGGTTCTGGCGCTGCCCGCGCCGGATATCTTCCTGACCCCGCGTGGGCTTGAGCTTGTTGGGCCGCGCGCCTTTGGGTTCGATTTCGATTATAAATCAGTATTTTAAGGAATTAAATTCATGCAACGCATTGGCATTGATGTTGGTGGGACCAATACGGACGCGGTTCTGGTCGATCAGGACAAGGTGGTTGGCGCGGTCAAGACCCCGACCACACGCGACGTGACCGGGGGTGTCGCCACGGCGCTGGAAGACCTGATCTCGCTGGTCGGGCCGGAGGCGAAGAACGCGAGCTCGGTGACGGTCGGGACCACGCATTTCCTGAACGCCGTGGTCGAGCGGCGCCGACTGAACAAGGTGGCCGCGGTGCGGATTTCCTTGCCGGCGTCGGCGAGCCTGCCGCCCTTTGTCGACTGGCCAGAGGATGTGGCGGCGATCGCCAACGGTGGCTATTACATGGTGCGCGGCGGGCATGAATATGACGGGCGGGAGATTGTCCCGCTGGATGAGGAGGAACTCGCGCGCGTTGGCCGTGAAATCCGGGAGGCGGGGATCACTTCTGTGGCGATCAGCGCGGTTTTCTCGCCGCTCAATGCCGAGTTCGAGGAACGGGCAAGAGAAATTATTGAGGCTGAATGCCCCAGCGTGCGGGTGACCTGCTCGCACAGCCTTGGTCGGCTTGGCCTGCTGGAACGGGAAAATGCAACGCTTCTCAATGCCGCACTGCTGGATCTTGCGGAGGAGGCGACCAGCGCCTTTCAGGACGCGCTTGAGCAGCTTGGCATCACTGCGCCGCTTTATATTGCGCTCAATGACGGGACGGTGACGAACGCGGAAATGACGCGGAAATTCCCGGTCTACTGCTTTGCGTCGGGCGCGACCAACAGCATGCGCGGCGCAGCGTTCCTCTCAAAAATCGAGAATGCCATCGTCTGCGATGTCGGCGGCACAACGACGGATATCGGCTCCCTCGTCAACGGCTTCCCGCGGGAGGCCAACAGCACGGTTACCGTCGGCGGGGTCCGTACCCTGTTTCGCATGCCGGACCTTATTTCCATCGGCATCGGCGGCGGCACGCGGGTGCATGACGATCCGCTGGATGTCGGCCCGGATAGCGTCGGCTTCCGCCTGACGAAGGATGCGCGGGTCTTTGGCGGCGCGCAGATGACGCTCACTGATGCGGCGGTCTCCAAAGGGTTGATGGAGGCCGGGGACGCGTCCAGAATTGCCGATCTCGAGGCCGGCTATGTGGATGATATCCTCGCCATCGTGCATGAGCGGATCGCCAGCAATGTGGACCGGATAAAGACCGAGGCGACGGAAGTGCCGCTGATTGCGGTAGGGGGTGGTGCACCGCTGATCCCGACCGAAATCCCGGGTATTTCGCGGGTGCATCATGTCGAGAATTACTCCGTTGCCAATGCGGTCGGGGCGGCCATCGCCCAGATCAGCGGCGAGGCGGACCAAGTGTTTCAGGGGCTCAGCCGCGATGAGGCGTTGGCGGAAGCCCTGAAGATCGCCGAGGAGAAGGCGATCAGCTCCGGCGCGGCAGCGGATACGCTGAAAACCATCGAGATGGAAGACCTGCCCATCGCCTATCTTCCCGGCCATGCCATCCGCGCACGGGTGAGGGTGATCGGGGATATTGCCGCGCTCGCAGAGACATAAATCAGAAATTTCTTCTATTCGACGCATGAATTGAGTAGCATAGCCCGCCAAAGTTGGGGCCTTGCCCTGTAAACTCAATTTGTGCTGTCGGGGGCGCACCCCGCTGGGGAAATCTGGTGCCGGTGACAAACTTCCTTCGTATAGTTCCAACCCTTCGCCTTTCCCTGGTTCTTCTTTTATTACTGCAACCGTTGCTGCCCGCTAGCGCTGCGGAGGGGATCCATAATGGCGAAATCCTGTTTGGCCAGAGCGCTGCGTTTGAGGGCCAATCAGCGGCACTGGGAGAGGGGATGCGCGATGGCATCCTCGCCGCATTTGAGGAGGCAAATCGTGACGGGGGCATTCATGGTCGTAAGATCCGCCTGCTTTCCTATGACGATGGATACAAGCCCGCCTTGGCTATCGAGAATGTCAATCGGCTGATCAGTCATGACAAGGTTTTCGCGCTGGTCGGCTGCGTCGGAACACCCACCAGCAAGGCCATTGCCCCGATTACGGCGGCGGCGAACGTTCCCTTGATTGGTCCGTTCACAGGCGCGAAATTCCTGCGGGATTCCGATCAGTCTAATGTGGTCAATCTCCGTGCTTCCTACGAGCAGGAGACGGAAGCATGGATCCAGCATCTGACAGAGGATCTGGGTATCAAACGCGTGGCGGTCTTCTATCAGGATGACAGCTTTGGCCGCGCGGGCCTCGCCGGTGTGCGGGACGCGCTGGCGCGCCGGGGTCTCGATATCGTTGGGGAGGGGCGCTATATGCGCAACACCACGGCGGTGAAACGGGCGCTACTCTCGATCCGCGACAGTGAGCCGGAGGCCATTGCCATGATCGGCGCCTATAAGGCGAGTGCGGCCTTTATCCGGTTGGCGCGTGATCTCGGCCTCAATGTGATTTTCATGAATATCTCTTTTGTTGGATCGAAAGCGCTCTCAGCGGAACTTGATGGCGATGGCCGGGGCGTTTTTGTCACACAGGTTGTGCCTTTTCCTGACGACAGGACTATTCCCGTCGTCGATGCCTATCGCAAGGCGCTGACGGCCTATAATCCGGCACTCGATCCCGGTTTTGTCTCGTTGGAAGGATATCTGGTCGGGCGGTTTGTGATGGCAGTATTGGAGGAACTCGGGCCGGAGCCGACGCGGGAGAAATTTCTCGCCGCCGTCAAATCAATCCGCCGTTTCGATATCGATGGGTTCGAACTGATCTTCGGTCCCGGCGATAATCAGGGACTGGATAAAGTGTTTCTTACCGAAATTCTCGGTGATGGCAGTTTCCGCGCCATTGATCGGATGACAAAATGACGGATCAACGTATAGACAGCAATCAGGTGCGCGGCCTTAAGATCAATGGCAAGCTAGTCCTCGCGCTCGGCTTTCTCGCGGCGATGAGCGTTGTTGCCGGGGTCATCGCCTGGTATTCCTTCGATCATGTGTCGCAATCGACCGAGAAAATTACGCGCGGCAGCATCCCCGAGATTGAGGTAGCGTTGCAACTCGCGCAGATCAGCGCAGAGATTGCCGCCTCTGCCCCGGACTTGATGGCAAATACAGCGCTGGATGATCACAAAAAGACCGTCGAGGCGCTCAACCAGCGGGCCTTTCGGCTCTCCGAACTGACCGACCGATCGCGCGATGTTTTTGGAGAGTCGGAGAATTGGCGGAAGCTTAAGGAAATCGAGCATGAACTTGTGCTCAGTCTTGGCACCCTTAAAAACGAAGTGGAAACCCGGCTGACGGAGCGGGAGGAGCGGCAGGAGGGTGCCGAGCAACTCACCCGCCTGCACCAGACTTTCCTGCTTCGGATGGAACCTTTAATCGATGATGCGGTGTTTGATTTTGTCATGCAAGGGGAATGGCTCTCTGCCAAGAGCAATGTCTATATCGCGGATTTGATTGAAAAATCGACCCAGAAGGTTGGCGAGTTTCTGAAGTTCGGGGAGACACTAGACGAACTGGAAGGGGTACTATCGGCGGTCATTCTGGCGCCCGATCTCGACAGCTTCGGACCTCTTCAGATACGCTACAGCGCGCTTGAGGCAGAGATTGAGGAAAATGTCGCGCTATGGGCAGCGGAAACGGGGGAGCCCGCCTTTGTTGATCTTGCGCAGAATATCCTCGATTTTGGGCGGGGCCTCGATAATGTTTTCATCCTGAAAGAGAAGGAACTCTGGCAGACGCCACCGGGACAAAGTCCGACGCTTTCACCGAGGCTTGTTCAGAAGGGAAACCTCCTCAGGCTCGCCCATGAGAGCTTTCACACGGTCTATTCAAATGCTCTGGTCGATGTGGTGAAGAATCTTGAAACAAGATCACAGAGTGAAACCCGACAGTCGGGCAGCGAGCTTGGCGATCTTATTCTTGATGGCGCAAACACACTGCATCTCCTGTTGTCGCTCCGGGCGGAGGGAAATCTGGTGGCGAGCATTCTTGGAGAAATGTCGAATGTGCCGGATGTTGCTAATATCGGCCCCTTTGCCGAGCGGTTCGAGGCGTCGGAGGCGCGGATCAAGGATATGCTGGCCGATCTCGGGACCGCACGGGAAAAGACGGAACTTCGGAATATTACCCTGAGCTTGCTGAGTATCGGGACAGGGGAGAATAACCTGTTTGAAATACATCAGGCGGAGCTGGAAAGCAGCGCGCGGGCCGTGTCGGCCCTGGCCGCCAGCCGTGAACATGCAGAAAGTCTGCAGGCGGAGGTCGCAAAACTGGTCGCCGCCGCGCGCGATCGCGGTGTCACGGCTGAAGGGCATTCCGCCGAAGTGATTGAGCTCGGTCGCTATCTTTTGGTGCTTGTGGCGGTAGCCAGTCTCGCAACCGCACTCCTTGTCATGCTGTTTTATATCCGCCCGCGCATTATTCGTCCGCTTGAAAATATAACCGATGCGATGACCAGTCTGGCGGAAGGGGATACTGGCGTTGATATTCCCTATCGTGGCCGGAACGACGAGGTGGGGGACATGGCCAATGCCCTCGCCGTGTTCCGTGATACGGCCATCGAGATACAGGAGTCTAATCACCGTGAGATAGAGGAGGGTCGTCGCCGCCTGATCAGCGCAATCGAGAATATCTCCGAAGGTTTTTCACTATATGATGCCAATGACAAGTTGGTCGTTTGCAACAGCGTTTATCGCGATCTGTTCTTCCCGAAAAAGATTATCGAGAGCGAAATCGGCAAGGGTTTCGAGGAAATTATGAGGCAGGCGACGAAGCAGGGGCTGATCAAGGATGCGTGGGACCAGGAAGAGGTCTGGCTGCGTGAACGCCTTCAAAATCACCGTAAGCGGCTCAACACAGATATGCAGCGGCGGGCCGATGATCGCTGGATCCTGATCAATGAACGCAAGACGGAGGACGGCAGCACCGTTGCCGTTTATTCCGATATCACCCAGATCAAGCAGCAGGAGCAGGCAATCTCGGAGCAGTCGCAGGCGCTGGAGCGGCTTTCCAACCAGCTTGCGAAATATCTTTCGCCTCAGGTTTATGCCTCTATTTTTGAGGGCCGCAACAGCGGCGACATTGCTAGTCGGCGTAAGAAGCTGACGGTATTTTTCTCCGATATTGTCGGCTTTACAGAAATAACAGAGCAGATGGAGGCGGAGGACCTGACCCGCATCCTCAATCAGTATCTGACCGAGATGTCGGAGATTGCACTCGAATACGGGGCGACCATCGATAAATTCGTCGGCGACGCCATCGTTATCTTTTTCGGCGATCCGGAAAGCAAGGGCGTGAAGGAAGATGCCATCGCTTGTGTGAAGATGGCGCTGGCGATGAAAAAGAGGTTGGAGGAGTTGAACGAGCTTTGGTCTGAAATGGGCATCGAGAAACCATTACAATGCCGGGTGGGGATCAACACCGGCTATTGCACGGTCGGCAATTTCGGCAGCAGCGAACGGATGGATTACACGGCCATAGGCAACGGCGTCAATCTTGCCTCCCGCCTGGAATCGACCGCGGCGACGGGGGAAATCCGCATTTCCCATGAAACCTATGCCAATGTGAAGGATGATGTCGTTTGCGGCAAGCGGAAGGAAATCACGGTCAAGGGGTTCCATCTTCCGATCAACACCTATGTCGCGATGGCAGAAAGTGATACAGCGTCAGGAGAGGGGGTAACCACTCTTGAAGAACTGCAAAATATTCGTTTGGATATCGATTTGAAGAATATGACCCCGACAGTGCGGCGTAAGACGGAGGCGCTGCTTCAAAAGGTTCTGACTCAAATTTCAACCGGCGGGCCGGAGGGGCCATCTGATCAGGAGAATGACTAGGACAGCTTTTGCCTCTCTGTGAAGATTAGCATAGGTCCCTTCATTTTGTAGTTGCACCGCAGCATAAATTCTCTACTCTATTCTTATGGAGAAGACCCAGACTGTTTTCGATGAAATGAATGGGGAGGCGGGCGACGTTCGCTATCCCTATGAAGAATACCAGAAATGGCTGTCGAGTGAAGACCCGGCACGGCTCCGCCGAAAGTCAACCGACGCAGAAACATTCTTCCGCCGCACCGGCATCACCTTCAATGTTTATGGACGCGAAGAGGCCGCAGAACGGCTGATCCCGTTTGATGTTATTCCCCGGGTCATATCGGCGCGGGAATGGGCTCGGCTGGAGCGGGGCATAGAACAGCGGGTGCGGGCGATCAATGCCTTTCTCCATGATATCTACCACCGGCAGGAAATCCTCCGGGCAGGGCGTATTCCGAAAGAGCTGATCGCCAATAATGACGCTTTTCTTCCGCAAATGATTGGCGTCTCGCCACCAGGAAATGTTTATACGCATATCGTCGGCACCGACCTTGTCAGGACGGGAGAGGATGAGTTCTACGTCCTTGAGGACAACGCGCGCACCCCCTCCGGCGTGTCCTATATGCTGGAAAACCGCGAAACGATGCTGCATATGTTTCCCGAGCTGTTCTCGCAGGTGCGAGTCCGGTCGGTTAGCAATTACCCGAAAAACCTGCGCCGCTCCCTTGGCGACTGCGCGCCGCCGGCCTGTGACGGCAAACCGGTTATTGCTGTGCTGACTCCCGGCATTCATAACTCCGCCTATTTCGAACATTCGTTTCTGGCCGATCAGATGGGCGCAGAGCTGGTGGAAGGTCATGATCTGCGCGTAATTGACGGGCGTGTTGCCATGCGAACGACGCAGGGCTTTGACCCGATCGATGTGCTATATCGCCGGGTTGATGACGAATATCTTGATCCATTGAACTTCAATCCCGGATCACAGCTAGGCGTTGCCGGGATTATGGATGTCTATCGGGCGGGCGGGATTACGATTGCGAATGCGCCGGGCACCGGCATTGCCGATGATAAGGCGATTTATTCCTATATTCCGGAGATTGTTGAATTCTACACCGGCGAAAGCGCGATATTGAAGAATGTGCCGACATGGCGCTGCGCAGAGCCGGAGGCACTCTCTTACGTCCTTGATAATCTGGAAGAGCTGGTGGTGAAGGAAGTACATGGTTCCGGTGGCTATGGTATGCTGGTCGGCCCGGCGGCGAGCAAGCGGGAAATTTCCGCTTTCCGCCGAAAACTGAAAGCTAAGCCCGGAAATTATATTGCGCAGCCAACTCTTGCCCTTTCCACGGTGCCGATCCTGACCAAAAAAGGTCTCGCGCCGAGGCATGTGGATTTGCGCCCCTTCGTTCTTGTGTCCCCGCGCAGCGTGAATATCACGCCCGGAGGCCTGACGCGTGTGGCGTTGAAGGCCGGGTCGCTTGTCGTGAATTCAAGCCAGGGCGGCGGTACAAAAGACACATGGGTGTTGGAGGAGTGATCGGGCAATGCTAGGCAAAACCGCAGGGGGGCTGTTCTGGATGTTCCGCTTTCTCGAACGCAGCGAGAACACGGCCCGGATGCTTGACGCGGGGTTTCATATTGCCCTGACGCGATCCACGGCGGCGGAAAATGAATGGTCATCCGTGGTTGCCGCCACAGGGGTGACAGACGCTTACAGGGCCAAGTATGACCAGTTTACCGCCAGCAATGTGATCGATTTTCTGCTCCGTGACAAAAGTAATTCATCCAGCGTCTGGTCTGTTATTGAAGGCGCCCGCAACAATGCCCGGATGGTCCGCACGGCGCTCACCCGCGAGGTGTGGGAAGCGACGAATGAATGCTGGATCACGCTGAAGGACCTTCTCGCCCAACCAGTGTCACAGCGAGACTTGCCGGAAGTGCTGGCCACGATCCGTCAGCAAAGTGCGCTCGTGCGCGGCGCGCTGCATGGGACGATGCTGCGTAATGATATTTTCAACTTTGCCCGTCTCGGCACCTTTCTGGAGCGGGCGGACAATACGGCGCGAATCCTTGACGTGAAATATTACGTCTTGCTGCCCTCTGCCTCCTTCATCGGTTCCTCACTTGATAATGTGCAGTGGGAATCGATCCTGCGTTCTGTCTCCGCGCAGCGGGCCTTCCGTTGGCTCAACCCCGGGGAAATCAACCCGATAAGCATTGCCGAATTTATCATTCTCGACCGGCGGCTGCCTCGGTCATTAACCTTCTGCTATGCGAAAATAGTTGATAATCTTGGCTATCTCGCCGATGATTACGGCCTCCGGCTTCAAAGCCACGAGATGGCGACCCCTATACTTGACAGATTAAAAAGCAGCACAATCAATTCCATCGTTGATGAGGGATTGCACGAATTTATCACGGCTTTCATCCAGGACAACATGGCGCTGGGCAGTCAGATTGAACAGGATTATCGCTTTATCGGATGACTATATGATTCTGAAAATTTCGCATTCTACCAAATACTATTTCGAGGAGCCTGTGCATTATGCGTTGCAGCAGCTCCGGCTTTTGCCGAAATCCGGTGTTGGTCAGAATGTGGTCTATTGGGATGTGACGGTGAATGGTGGCGTGAAGGAACTGGAATTTGATGATCAGTTCAATAACAATGTCATGCTCGTCAATATCAACCCTGGTGAAAAAGAGGTTTCCATCCTCTGTGAAGGGGAGGTCGATACGACCAATCTGCATGGTGTCATCGGGCAGAATAATGGCTTTGCGCCGCTGTGGTTTTTCCTCCGATCAACACCTCTGACACAGCCGGGAAGCCAGATACAGAATTTGATCAAGCGGCTAGGTAAGGATCATGAAACAGAAGTGACCATGATGCATACGCTCTCGCGCCTTATTGGTGAGGTGGTGCCCTATCAGACAGGCGAAACCCACTCTGAAACCACTGCCGAGGAAGCGCTGACCTCCGCCAGTGGCGTGTGCCAGGATCATGCACATATCTTTGTCACGGCGGTTCGGCAGATGGGATTTCCCGCCCGGTACGTTAGCGGCTATCTGATGATGGATGATCGCATTGAGCAGGACGCAACCCACGCCTGGGCTGAAGCCTATCTGCCCGATCTCGGCTGGGTGGGGTTTGATGTCTCCAACGGGATTTCGCCGGATGATCGCTATATTCGGGTTGCGACCGGGCTGGATTACAAGGACGCGGCGCCGATTTCAGGCTTGCGGATGGGCGCGGGCGGTGAACATATGGACGTAACCTTACAGGTGCAACAGTAAGGGATTCCAGGGTTAGGGAATAGAGAACCAGAATGACATATTGTATTGGATTGAGGCTCAATAAGGGCCTCGTTTTTATGTCGGACACTCGCACGAATGCGGGTGTCGATAATGTTTCTGTCTTCAAGAAAATGCATAGCTGGGTCATCCCCGGAGAGCGCGTTATTACCATGATGACCGCGGGCAATCTTGCGACGACACAGGCCATCATCAGCACGCTTGACGAACGCTCAAAGGCGCCGGAGGATCGTAATCCGTCAATATTGGAGGCGCCGTCCATGTTTCAGGTCGCCCGTCTGGTCGGTGAAACCATTCGCGGGGAAATTCACGGGGCTACCATAGAAGGGCAGGAAGCGGATTCCGCTTTCAATGCAACCCTGATCCTCGGTGGGCAGATCAAGGGGAGCGAGCCACGCCTGTTTCTCATCTACCCGGAAGGTAACTTTATCGAGGCCTCTGCCGAGACTCCATTCTTCCAGATTGGCGAAACCAAATACGGTCGACCGATCCTCGTCCGGGCCTATGATCCGGACATGAGTTTTGAAGAGGCGGTCAAGCTGATGCTGGTGTCCTTTGATTCGACCATAAAGGCCAATCTTTCGGTTGGCCTGCCGCTCGACCTTCAGGTCTATGAGAATGATAGCTTCAAGATTGGGAAGGAACGGCGTATCCCGCTGGATGATCCCTATTTCAACCAGATTTCCACCGGGTGGGGCGATGCCTTGCGGGAAGCGTTCCGTTCCTTGCCCAATTTTGAATTTTCCGGACCGGATCAATAAAATTTTAAGGCGCGCCGAATAATATGAGGAAGCTTGCCGTGGTTACCTTATGGCTTGCGCAAGAGGGCGGTAATTCAGTATAACCACGGAAAGTTCCATTAGGGGGTGATCGGAAAACATGATCTCTGAAAAATTCGCGGAAGCGCGCCATCATATGGTGCTCAGTCAATTACGGCCGAACCGGGTAACAAACGATCGGGTGGCTGAGGCTATGGATACGGTCCCACGCGAGGAGTTCGTGCCAAAAGAACTGCGCGGTGTGGCCTATCTGGATGAAGATCTGGAAGTTGCTCCGGGCCGATTTATTGTTGAGCCGAGGGTTTTCGGACGTCTCCTGCAGGAAGCCGATATTCAGTCCACGGATGTCGTGCTCGATATCGGGTGTGGCACGGGATATTCTTCTGCCGTTCTCGGGTTTCTAGCGCAAGCTGTGGTCGCAATCGAGAGTGATCCGGCACTGGTGGAAACCGCTAGCGAAACCCTGAGTCGGCTGGAATGTGACAATGTCGCTGTTGTTGAAGGGGCGCTGGTCGATGGGAACGCCAAGCAGGGGCCCTATAACGTCATTCATATCAATGGCGCGATTTCGAGTGCGCCACAAAGCTTGCTGGACCAACTCGCCGAAGGTGGCAGGCTGGTCTGTGTGCTCGGCTCAAACCCGGGTGTTGCAACTATATACCGTCGTCAGGGAGACAGGTTTTTTCCGCGGGCGGCGTTTGATGCGTCGGTTCCGGCCCTGCCGGATCTGATGAGTGCCACCTCCTTCGAGTTTTGATCGAGAGGGCATGGCCACAATTTTGTCATGCTTACCGGGAATAACGGTGGCATAGACGCAACGCTGATCGGTCCATATATCAGGTTTCATTTAAACGATTTACTTAAAATTGTTGATTGAAACCGGTATCGGGACTAAATTCGGCTATGGTTAATTTATAAGCGGCCTGATTTTGGGTTCGAGAGGCAAGTTTGATGAAAAAAGTAGCTTTGACCGTTGCATCCGTATTAGCCGTTACGATGCCAGCCACTCTGGTGAATGCTGAAACGCTGCGCGATGCACTGGCATCAACTTATCAGAATAATCCGAGCCTGCTGGCGGAGCGGGCCAATGTGCGCGGGGTTGATGAAAATGTGCCGCAGGCTTTGTCCGGCTGGCGCCCCGAAGTCTATGCAACCGGCGAAGTCGCCGCACAGCATACGTCGTCAAATTCCATGAGTTCAACTCTCGACAAGGACTCCAATCCGCGCGAGGCTTCCTTAATCGTATCTCAGCCCATATATACGGGCGGGCAGACTGTTGCGTCCACGCAATCTGCGGAAGCCGGTGTGCTGGCCGCACGGGCGGGATTGCTCTCGACGGAGCAGAACGTCTTCCAGTCCGCGGTCGAGGCTTATATGAACGTCCTGCGTGATGAGGCGCTGGTCGAGTTGAATCGCAACAATAATGTGGTGCTGCGCCGTCAGCTCGAGGCGGCGAATGACCGCTTCCAGGTTGGTGAAATCACCCGGACGGACGTGGCGCAATCCGAAGCCCGTCTGGCAGACTCTATTTCAAACCTGATTCAGGCCGAAGGTAACCTTCGGTCCACCCGGGCCAATTTTGAAAGGATTGTCGGTCGCCCGCCAGAGAGCCTTGAAGACCCTTTGGTACCCGCCGACTTCCCGGAGTCGGAGGAGGCAGCACTGGCGATCGCCCTTGATAACCATCCGGATATCCAGGCCGCAAGATTTTTTGAGGAAAGTTCCCGCTATGACATCCGGGCAACGTCCGGACAGCTGCTCCCGTCTGTTGAGGTGAATGGTAGCCTGACGTCGGGCAAGGACACATCTTTTTCAGGGTCCAATGGGGATACTGCCCGGGTTGGTGCCGTTCTGACCGTGCCGCTTTATCAGTCCGGCTCTGTTTACAGCCAGGTCCGTCAGGCCCGGCAGGTAAACAGTCAGCGGATGCAGGAGATCGAAGAAACAGTTCGTTTCGTTCGTGAATCTGTTATTCAGTCGTGGGAGCTGTTGGAAACGTCCCGGTCACGGATCGGCGCGAATGAAGAGGCGGTTCGTGCCAACACCATTGCGCTGGAAGGTGTTGAACAGGAAGCCCAGGTTGGATCCCGCACCACGCTGGACGTGTTGAACGCGGAGCAGGAGCTCCTCCAGAGCAAGGTCGATCTTGTAACGGCGCGACGTGACCAGTATGTGGCTATTTATACGGTCCTTTCCGCGATCGGTAAGCTGAATGCGCGGGATCTAAATCTTGATGTTGACTACTATGATCCGACAACGAACTACGACAGGGTTCGGAATAAGTGGTTCGGGACAGATGGTGGATTGGATTAAGAAATAATTAAATTAAACCGGCCATAGTTGACTGAATGAGCGATGAATATCGATGAGGTGCATGCTCGTCGTGAACTAGGCCCCCGGATTCAATGGTGAATTGACTATGAGCGATCCAACGACAGAACAAGAACCGACGATGGAAGAGATTCTTGCCTCCATCCGCCGTATCATCTCCGAAGATGGAGACGAAGAAGGCCAGGAGGAGGGCGCCGCCGCAGCCGAGGCTGGCGCTGACGAAGGGGAAGAGGCCATCGAGCTTGATACTGCTGCGGACGCAGAGACAGAAGCCGAACCGGAAGCAATGGCCGAAGCTGATCCAGAGCCCGAACCGGAACCAGAACCTGAGCCGGAAGCCGAAGCTGACGCTGAGGATGATTTTTTGGAATTGACGGACGAGGTCGAGGAAGAAGACATTCTCACCCTTGACGAGGAAGTCGAGGAAGAAGTCGAACTTGATGTTGAGGCTTTTGATGAGCCGGAAGCTGAAGCCGAAGAAGAGGCTGAGGTGGAAGAAGAGGCGGAACCCGAAGTCGCATTTGAGGCTGAGGAAGAAGCTGAACCTGAAAACGATGTGGCGGAAGAAGCGCCCACCATCACAACAAACAGCCTGTTGGCTGACCCCACCATCGCCGCAACGACGACCGCCTTCGCCAGCCTGGCCGGTGCTGTTGCTTCATCACGAGGATTGCAAATGGGTAAAAATGCAACTTTGGAAGACATGGTCAAAGATATGCTTCGTCCGATATTGAAGGACTGGCTCGATCACAACCTCCCTCAGATCGTGCAGCGCATTGTCGAGCGCGAAGTGAGCAAGCTCGCGGACCGGGCGGATGACGACGAATAAAGTCCTTCCTCCCGGGATGTGAGCCGACTATATTACTCCCGAATTTTTTGCCGAAGAATAAATAAAGAAAGGTTCAGCAATGCTGGACAAGTCTTATCGACCCGATGAGGTCGAAGGAAAGCTCTATTCAAAATGGATGGAGCAAGGGGCGTTTGCTTGCGGCCGCGCCAAATCCGACGATAGCTACACGATTGTGATCCCGCCGCCGAACGTGACGGGCAGCCTGCATATGGGCCATGCGCTCAATAACACGTTGCAGGATGTGCTGATCCGGTTCGAGCGGATGCGGGGCAAGGATACGCTCTGGCAGCCGGGCATGGACCACGCCGGTATCGCCACCCAGATGGTCGTGGAGCGCCAGCTTGGCGAACAGGGGATGACCCGCCATGATCTCGGCCGCGAGAAATTCATCGACAAGGTCTGGGAATGGAAAGACCAGTCCGGGGGCCAGATTTTCGAACAGCTTCAGCGCCTTGGCGCGACCTGTGACTGGGATCGCGAACGCTTCACCATGGATGAAGGCCTCTCCAAGGCCGTGCGCAAGGTGTTCGTCCAGCTCTATAAGGAAGGCCTGATCTATCGCGACAAGCGGCTGGTCAACTGGGACCCGAAATTCCATACGGCGATTTCCGACCTTGAGGTTGAGCAGAAGGAAGTCAACGGCCATATGTGGCACTTCCGCTATCCGGTCGAGGGGGAAGAGGGGCGCTTTATCACCGTTGCGACCACACGCCCCGAAACCATGCTTGGCGATACGGGCATTGCGGTTCACCCGGAGGATGAGCGTTACAAGGATCTTGTCGGCAAGTTTGCCATCCTGCCAATCGTTGGGCGGCGTATCCCGATTGTCGCCGATGACTATGCGGACCCGGAACAGGGGTCCGGCGCGGTGAAAATCACGCCTGCCCATGATTTCAACGACTTTGAGGTTGGCAAGCGAGCCGGTCTCGATGTCATCAATATCATGGACGAGAACGCGCATCTGAACGACACGGTGCCCGAAGCCTATCGGGGCATGGAACGGTTCGAGGCGCGCAAGAAAGTCGTCGCCGAGATGGAAAACCTCGGGCTTCTCGAAAAGATCGATGATCATCCGCATACGGTGCCTTATGGCGACCGCTCCGGTGTGATCATTGAGCCCTTGCTCACCGATCAGTGGTTCGCCGATGCAGCAACGCTGGCCCAGCCCGCCATTCGCGCGGTGGAAAGCGGCAAGACGAAATTTGTGCCCGAGAAATGGACGAACACCTATTACGACTGGATGCGCAATATCCAGCCCTGGTGCATCTCGCGTCAGCTCTGGTGGGGCCATCGTATTCCCGCCTGGTTTGGCCCGGACGGGATGATCTTCGTTGAGGAAACGGAAGAGGCGGCCTTT
Source organism: Sneathiella sp. HT1-7 (assembly GCF_020731145.1). Lineage (GTDB taxonomy): Bacteria > Pseudomonadota > Alphaproteobacteria > Sneathiellales > Sneathiellaceae > Sneathiella. The sequence continues at coordinate 789,467 of NZ_JAJFZN010000002.1, forward strand.
GCCGCCGCCGAAGCGCATTACGGCAAGAAAGAGGAAATCACCCGCGATACGGACGTGTTGGACACCTGGTTCTCCTCCGCGCTCTGGCCGTTCTCGACTCTCGGCTGGCCCGACAAGACGCCGGAACTTGCGCGATACTATCCGACGGATGTGCTGGTCACCGGCTTCGATATCATCTTCTTCTGGGTCGCCCGGATGATGATGATGGGCCTGCATTTCATGGACGAGGTGCCGTTCCACACGGTCTATATTCATGCGCTGGTCCGTGACGAACATGGTGCGAAGATGTCGAAATCCAAGGGCAATGTGGTCGATCCGCTGGAGCTGATGGATAAATACGGCGCCGATGCGCTGCGGTTCTTCCTCTCCACCAGTGCGGCGCAGGGCCGCGATGTCCGCCTCTCCGAACAGCGGGTCGAGGGGTACCGCAATTTTGCGACCAAGCTATGGAATGCGGCACGCTTCTGCGAGATGAATGAGTGCAAGGTGCCGGACGGCTTCGATCCCTTTACGGTCAAGGAAACCATCAATCAATGGATTGTCGGCGAGACGGTCAAATGTGAGGCGGCAGTGCGTGCCGCGCTTGAAAGCTATCGTTTTAACGATGCGTCCAACGCCATCTATGCCTTCACCTGGAATGTCTTCTGCGACTGGTATCTCGAATTCGCGAAGCTGCCCTTCCAGGGGGATGACAAGGCGGAGACACAGGCAACGGCCGCCTGGGCGTTCGACCAGATCCTGAAAATCCTGCATCCCTTCATGCCCTTCGTCACCGAGGAACTTTGGGGCAGTGTGGCCGCAGAGCGGAGCAGCGACCTGATTGTCGCCGACTGGCCCGTCTATCCGGCGGACGCCGTCAATGCGTCAGCCAGTGAGGAAATGGACTGGGTGCAGGAGCTGATCACCGGCATCCGCGGTGTGCGCAGCGAAATGAACGTCCCGGCGGGCGCGAAAATCCCGCTCATCTTCAATGACGGCAGCGCGGACGACAAGGCGCGGCTTGAAAAGCATTGGAACATCATCGCTCGCATGGCGCGGCTGGAGTCTTATGAGACCGATGCCGAGGTGCCGAAAGGCGCACTCCAGTTCGTGCATAAGGGCGCGACGGTTATCCTCCCGCTCGCGGGCGCGATGGATCTGGATGCGGAAAAAGCACGGCTTCAAAAAGAGATCGGCAAGCTTTCTGGCTATATGACGGGCCTCAATAAGAAGCTCGGCAATGAGAAGTTCGTCGCCAATGCCCCGGCTGATGTCGTCGAGGGGGAGAAGGCGAAGCTTGCGGATGCTGAAACCCAACTCGCCAAGTTGAATGACGCGGCGGCCCGCCTCGCGGAACTTTAGGGCTTATCGGACGCTTACGGGCGTCCGGCCCAACTCTGCATAAAGGCAGGGACTTTTCTCCATCCCCAGTTAAGAAGGCTGTCTATCCAGCGGACAAGCGGGCAGATTTTCAGCCACGGCAGCAGGATCAGGCAGGCCGCACCGCCACCGACGATCACGTCGGTAAACCAGTGTCCGCCACCCGCGAGGCGTGGGACGCTGACGAATACCATCAGCAGAATGCTTAATGTGGCGATATAGGGACGATTCCGAAACAGCATAATAACCCCGCCCGCAAACAATGCGCTGGTCATGGCATGATCGCCGGGGAAGGAGTTGTCGGTCGAAGTTTTGACCGTATAGCCGGTGATATAGTCATTTATGTTGTTAAACGGGGTGAGGGCGAGACCGGGGCTTGGGTGAATAAACTCGCCAACCCCCTTTTTTGACACTAGCAAGGCAATCAGTATCAGAAAGGTGATCGATCCGATCTTGGCCATCACCTCTATCCGGTCTTTCCGCTCCGTTGATAGCACTATGTAAACACAGATAAGCAGCATGGCGACAAAGGTTCCCTGATCGAAGGTCTTGCTGTTCGTCCAGGCCCAGAACTGGGTGAGGTACCCATCTGGCGTCACCGTGCTGTTCAGGCTGCGGAATACCCGCGTATCAAGGCTTTTCCAGATGCCATTATAAAATTCAGTCAAGTTGGACGCGAGTAGGAGCACGGCCAACAGCGTACAGACGATCATCAGGACAACGCGGTTGCGCAGCGGTGTCTTCGCGGGAGAAGGAGAAGGGGACATGGCGATCAATCTTACTCTGGCATTGCAACAAAAACGTCATACTATCTGCTTTTTGTAGCGAGGGAAATGCGCATGTCAATGCAGGCTTTTCACTTTGTCGTTGAGACAGGAGGGAAAATGGACTTACACTTCAACTTATAATTTCAGGAAATGAAAAACCGGGAATACCCGGCGTCAGCAAAGAGGGAACATATCCATGACAGATATTCATTTTGCGTCCGCCCATGAACAGGCGGCGAAAATCGCTCAAGGGGAAATCGGGGCGGAGGAGTTGCTCGATCACTATCTTGCGCGGATCGGAAAATATAACGGCGATCTCAATGCCGTGATCTGGATGGATGAGGTGGGCGCGCGGAAACGGGCGCGGGACGCAGACGCGGCGCGCAGCAGAGGCGACCGGCTCGGCCCGCTGCATGGGGTGCCGATGACGATCAAGGAAAGCTATAACCTTGTCGGCAGTCCATCCACATGGGGCAATCCGGCGTGGAAGGATCATTTCCCGGAGAAGAATGCCTTAAGTGTGCAGAGGCTCCTCGATTCGGGCGCGAATATCTTTGGCAAGACCAATGTGCCCTTCATGCTCGCCGACTGGCAGAGCTTTAACGATATCTACGGTACAACGAACAACCCTTGGGATATGAGCCTGACACCGGGGGGGTCCTCGGGCGGCTCGGCGGCGGCGCTGGCAGCGGGGCTTTCCGGGATCGAGACCGGCTCTGACATTGGTGCGTCCATCCGTAATCCCGCCCATTATTGTGGTGTGTGTGGCCATAAGCCGACCTACGGCGTTATTCCGGGGCACGGCCAGAAGCCACCGGGGATTGTCGCCGACAGCGATATAGCCGTGCTAGGGCCACTTGCTCGCTCCGCGTTCGACCTGGAGATCGCGCTTGATGTGATGGCGGGGGCGGGAAGCCCGCAGAATTCGGCATGGGCCCTTGATCTGAAGCCCGCGCGTCATCGGCACCTTAAAGACTTCCGCGTTGCCGTGATGACAAGTGCGGAGGGCTTCGATGTGGACAATGACTATCAGGCGGCGTTAAATGGCATTGCCGACAAGCTGGAGGCGGCGGGTGCCCGCGTGAGCCGCACCGCGCGGCCGGATATCCCGATTGCTGCGGCCTATGAGACCTATATCCTGCTGCTGCGGGCGGCAACCTCCGGCGCGCTTTCCGATGAGCAACAGGAACGGTTCCGTAAAATCGTTGCCGAAGCCGATCCTGACGATAAAAGCTATCTCACCCTGATGGCGCGGGCGGGGACACTGCCGCATAAGGAATGGTTACGCATCAATAACGAGCGGCATTTGATGGCGCGGAAATGGGCGTCGTTCTTTGAGGAATGGGATATCCTTATCTGCCCCGCCGCCGCCGGGCCCGCCTTCCCACAAAACCAGAAGGGAGAGCGGCAGGATCGGATGATTGATATCAATGGCAATCTGCAGCCGAGCACGGATCAGATGTTTTGGGCGGGCTACCCGAATATGGTCGACCTGCCCTCCACCGTTGTGCCGGCCGGAATTACGCCAGCCGGTCTTCCCGTCGGGTTGCAGGCTGTCGCGGCCTATGGTGAGGATAAAACCTCCCTCAAGCTGTGTCAGCTGATTGAGGAGGCGTTTGGCGGCTTTACGCCACCTCCCGGCTATGAATAGGCAGGGGCTGCCATATCCTCGAAAACTCCCCGAAAATGTCATAATTTCGACGGGCTTTTATAAGATGTTGTATTTAAACGAGAAATGATTTTCCGGGCGACCGGACGATAAAGTTTTCGTAAAAATGCAGACAGATAGCAAGACTTTGTAAAGAAATTCTTGCTACCTCTTGTCGCAGGAGAAAAGCGCCGAAACACACCGATCAGGGCGACAATTATGGATCGGGGTGACGGCAGAACTTCTGCTTTGGAGGCAAAAAATGGCCTACGCCATTCCGATGATCGAGTCGCAGACCCGTAAGCGGGCGATTGCCTATACGGGGATCTCTTGGACGTGCTTGTTTTTCGGGCCGTTCCCGGCACTGTACCGGGGCCATATTCTCGGCTTTGTCGGCATGTCGCTGGTCAATTTGGCGACGCTTGGCTTTTCCATGCCGGTCTTTATTTTCGTCTATAACGCCTGGCATTATCACTCTCTGTTGTCGCGGGGCTATCGTCCGGCGCGGGAGAGTTACGGCGCGGATACGGAAGAATTCGTTCGCGTTCCACCAAGCTTTCAGGATAATGAAGATATTTATGACACCGGGGAAGCCCCGCAGAGACAGCGGATCCGACTGGCGTCGCCGAAACTATCCGACCGATTGATCGATGATCATCGGCAGGGATCATTCCTGAAGAAATAACCGACGCGTTATAGCAGCATGACGCTGGTCGTCACATGGGCGACCGGTTTTGCCGCATCTCCCATATGTAAATTCACATCCCCATAAACGAGCCGCTTTCCAGATTTCACGATTTGCGCCACGGCGTAAAGTTCTTCCCCTTCCGCCGGACGCAGGAAGGTCGTCTGCATATTGACCGAGGTCATGGAGACAAATGATCCCGCATTGGCGGCGACAGCAAAGACCATTGCCGTATCGGCAAGCGCCATGATCGCCTGACCGCAGATCATTCCGCCGAGGCGATTGATCCTGTCAGTTGCCGGAATGCGCATCGTTGCGCTGTCCTTCGTAATGTCGGTGATGGTGATGTCCAGATCCTTGATCCAGTCGGCGAAGCTGTTGTCGAAGAAGTCTCGTGCTTCTGTCAGGGTGATTTCAGACATGCGGCCCTTTATTGTTAGATTTCTGCCAAAACCACAATGGCGCAAGTTTCGGCGGTGGGCAATATGCAATGTATTCGCCCATTTCCTGCGATGGCATCCTTTCTCTTTACCTTCCTCCCGAATTCTCTAATACTTCGAAAAATAAAAAGGGAGCAGGGAATGTTTATATCACAGTTATTGTCACGGGCCGTCCAGACCAAGGGTGATTGCCTAGCCACAATTTGCGCCGGTCGGGAGAGGACCTATAGTGAATTTGGGGGGCGGGTGCAGAAATTTGCAGGTGCGCTACGCGAACTAGGGATTACAAAGGGGGAGCGGGTGGCCATTCTTGCCCATAACTCCGACCGATATCTGGAGTTCTATTATGCGACACCATGGGCGGGGGGGGTGTTCGTTCCGGTCAATACGCGCCTCGCGGTGCCGGAATTTGCCTACTGGCTGGATGATTCCGGCTCGGAAGTGCTGCTCGTCGATGATGCTTTTGCACCGGCTGTGCCAGAGCTGAAAAAGCGGGTCGCGAGCCTGCGGGAAATTATCTATATCGGTGATGGGGATACGCCGGAAGGGATGCTTAACTACGAAGCCCTGATTGAGCGCCATGAACCGGTAGCGGACGCGGGGCGAGGCTACGACGACATTGCCGGGCTTTTCTATACCGGCGGGACGACAGGCGTCTCCAAGGGGGTGATGCTGAGCCACACGAACTTTGTTGTCAATACGTTGAACGCAATGCCTTGCTTCAGTTTCGAGGAAAACGCCCGATGGCTGCATGTGGCGCCGATGTTTCATATCGCCGATGGCGCTGCGGTCTTCGGGACGACCATGGGCCTGGGCACGCATGTCTTTATTCCGGGGTTTACGCCGCAGGGCACAATGGAGGCAGTGGAGAAATACAAAATCACCAACACGCTGCTGGTACCGACAATGGTCAATATGGTGGTCAATGACCCGGCGCTTCCTAACTATGACATGTCGAGCCTGAAAGATATTATTTATGGCGCGTCGCCCATGCCGGAAGCGGTCATCAAGAAGGCGCTGGAAGTTTTGCCTGACGCGGGCTTTACCCATGCCTATGGCCAGACCGAATGTGCACCGCTGGTCACTTTTACCGGGCCTGAATTCCATGTGCTGGAGGGGCCGAATGCGGGGCGCTTCAAATCGGCGGGCCGGGCGGTCTATTCCAGCGAGGTACGGATCCTGGATGCCAACGATGAAGAGGTGCCCTATGGCACCGTCGGGCAGGTTTGCGTGCGCGGCGCCAATGTCATGCTTGGATATTGGAACAAGCCCGAACAAACAGCGGAAGCGCTTCGCGGTGGCTGGATGCATTCCGGCGACGGTGGCTATATGGATGAGCAGGGTTTTGTCTATATTGTTGACCGGGTGAAGGACATGATCATCTCCGGCGGGGAGAATGTCTATTCTGCTGAGGTGGAAAATGCGGTCTATCAGCATCCGGCGGTCGCTGAATGCGCGGTGATCGGCATCCCGCATGAAACCTGGGGTGAGCAGGTCCATGCCATCGTCCGCCTGCATGAGGGGCAGGAGGCGACGGATGCCGAGATCATCGAGTTCAGTCATACCCTGATCGCCGGTTTTAAATGCCCGCGCAGCATCGGTTTTGTGGAAGACCCGCTGCCTCTTTCCGGGGCTGGGAAAATCCTAAAAACCGAGCTGCGCAAGCCCTATTGGTCGGACAAGGAAAAACAGGTGAGTTGACCGCCGAGGGTTTTACCCTCGACGTGAGCAATCCCTGATTTCCACCCGTCGTTGGGGCAGGTTATTACTGGTATCCTCGCCCCGGCCTATCATATAGAGCGCGGTCTTGTTGAGGCCGACATCCGTCATCAGGTCGGTTACCGCTGCCGCGCGCTGGCGGGACAGGCGATAATTATCAAAGCTTGAACCGCTGGGGTCTGAATGACCCGAAATGACAATGAAATGGGCACCGCTGTCAAGATAGCGACCCGCGAGTTCGCGGATCAGCTTTTTTGTTTTCGCGCCGGAAACGGCTGTGGAGCCGATTTTGAAGGTGACCACCATATGCGGAGATTGATTCCAGCAGTAGTCTGGTATGGTGGCCACAATGCGTTTAGTGTGATCGAGTTCCACTTCGTTAAGCGCGTAAGAGATCCGGCCGAGGCTTTTTTCAAGCGTGTTGAGCGCCATCTCGGATTTTGCGGCGCTCCGTTCCAGTGAGTCGAGTTTCAATTTGAGGTTCGCAGTGTCAGTCTGTTCGCGTTGCTGTGTTGACTTGGTGAGGGTTGCGATATCTTCGGAGTTTGCCCGCGCCAGCTTTTCGACTGTATCGATCTTGCTCTCAATTTCGGCAAAATTGATTTCTTTCTCGCCCCGGTCCTGCTCATAGAGGGGCCCGAGATTTTGCACCGGCACGGCGAAGGGCAGGCGGGTGCTGCCGTTAAAGAACAGCTCAAACCGGGAGGTCGAACCAAGGTAGAGAACCGGCTCCGCGCTATCTTTCTGGTTCAACTGCACGACAGGGAAGCTGAAAAAATTGGTCAGGCTGCGTTGGAATTTTTTCGACACGTCGACCTCTTCGGGTAAGTCGGCCAAATCGCTATGACAAAGGTTTGAAATATTAAGTGCCGGATAGAGAGTTTCAGTCTCTGTTGCGGCAGGGACGATCTTCTTGTCGGCCACCATGATGATACATTCGCGTAAATCCTGCGCCTGATGACCAGCATAGAGGATTGAGCCGGTGGAGGCCAGTACGAGAAGCAGGATGGTCACGAAGAAACGGTGATTGTTGAAAGTACACACTGCCAGAAACCGGCGATAGACGGTGCGCGCAGTATTGACCGCTTCGGGACCGGCGGCCGGGTGGAGCGCTTTCTTATGGCGATGAAGGGAAAGTGCCAGATGCTCCCTCCCGATTAGAATTTGGGACGGGTTCTTGCGGTTGCGCTTGGGCAGGAGGAACACGAACATATGCAGGACGTTTAGGATGAAAATTCCGAGGCTGAGGCCGATGATTTTGAGTCGCCGGACGGGTTTCAGATGCTTGTGCGAGGTGGACAAAGTGACCTTGATCAAAAGCCAGATACCGAAAATAACGGCAAGAATAATCGTATAAAAAATCCAGGATTTCAGGATAATAACCGTCAACACACCGCCGTTCCTGAGTGCGCTGATGAAAAAATCATCAAGCCCTGCAAACTTCAGATACTGGATGTCGAACACGCCGTAGTGCAGCGTTTCAAAAAATAACCCGAAGACAAAGAAATAGCAGAGCAACAGCGTGGTCAGAAACGGGACCAGCAGGGCGAGGTTATAGGTGCGGTTGACCCGCATATGTATCTCGCAGAAGATTTCATCATCCAGGGCGTTATTTCGACAGCGCTGCCCGGCGCGCGTTATTCCTTCGCATTGCATTGTTTCAACGCCTCTTGGTTTAAGAAGTAAATAATCTTAAAAATAGTAAATAAAATATTATAAACAAGTATAAGGAGTATTTGCGTGAAAAATATCCTTGTGACCCTTGTAAATCCGGGCTTGCGCTTGTCCTTGCTCGCCGATCGTATTAACTAGAGGGAATAGATTTCAAGAAAGAGAAGAATATGCCCCAGTATCGATCGAAGACCACCACGCAGGGACGTAACATGGCAGGTGCCCGCGCGCTCTGGCGCGCCACCGGCATGACGGACGGCGATTTCGACAAGCCGATTATCGCGATTGCCAACAGCTTCACCCAGTTTGTGCCCGGTCATGTGCATCTGAAGGACCTCGGCCAGATGGTTGCGCGGGAAATCGAAAAATGCGGTGGTGTTGCCAAGGAATTCAACACCATCGCTGTCGATGACGGGATCGCAATGGGCCATGACGGAATGCTTTACAGCCTGCCGTCGCGGGAGGTGATCGCCGATGCCGTGGAATATATGGTCAATGGCCATTGCGCCGATGCGTTAGTCTGCATTTCCAACTGTGACAAGATCACACCCGGTATGTTAATGGCGGCGATGCGGCTGAATATCCCGGTGGTGTTCGTTTCCGGCGGCCCGATGGAGGCCGGGAAGGGAATGGCCGACGGCAAGGAAATCGGCCTTGATCTCATTGATGCGATGATCCAGGCGGCGGATCCGAATGTGAGCGATGCGGAAGTTGCGGAAGTAGAACGCTCTGCCTGTCCGACCTGCGGGTCCTGCTCGGGCATGTTCACTGCCAACTCCATGAACTGCCTGACAGAAGCACTTGGCCTTGCGCTTCCCGGGAACGGTAGCATGCTCGCGACCCATGCGGACCGCAAGCAGCTCTTTCTTGATGCGGCGCGGACCATTGTTGATATTACGCGCCGCCACTATGAAATGGATGAACCGGGCTTGCTGCCGCGCGAAATCGCCAGTTTCGAGGCGTTCGAAAATGCAATGACGCTGGATATCGCCATGGGCGGTTCGACCAATACCGTCCTTCATCTTCTTGCTGCCGCGCAGGAAGGGGAGGTCGATTTCAAGATGGAGGATATTGACCGCCTAAGCCGTGGTGTGCCGCATCTATGTAAAGTCGCGCCAAGTATCCAAACCTATCATATGGAGGATGTGCATCGCGCTGGCGGGATCATGGGCCTGTTGGGGGAGCTGTCCCGGGCAGAGCTTTTGCATACCGATGTGCCGACGGTGCATTCGCCGACAATGGCGGAGGCGATTGAGCTTTGGGATGTTGTCAAAACCCGCAGTAACACAGTGCAGGAGTTTTACCGCGCCGGCCCCGGCGGGGTCCGCACGACGGAGGCGTTCAGCCAGTCTAAGCGCTATCCCAGCCTTGATGTAGACCGGGAAAATGGTTGTATCCGTGCGAAGGAGCATGCCTATTCACAGGATGGCGGGCTTGCCGTTCTTTACGGGAATATTGCGCTGGATGGTTGTATAGTCAAGACAGCGGGTGTTGATGAGGGCAGTCTTGTTTTCTCCGGTCCGGTCCGTGTTTTCGAAAGTCAGGACGCGGCGGTTGAGGGCATCCTTGGTGATGAGATCAAGGCGGGCGATGTTGTGGTTATCGTCTATGAAGGGCCGAAGGGCGGCCCAGGTATGCAGGAAATGCTGTACCCGACCTCCTACCTCAAATCGAAGGGCCTCGGCAAGCAATGCGCGTTGCTGACCGACGGACGTTTTTCCGGCGGCACGTCCGGCCTCTCTATCGGCCATGTCTCTCCGGAAGCGGCGGAAGGCGGGGCGATCGGCTTGGTGGAGGAAGGGGATATCATCGATATCGACATCCCGAACCGGACCATAAACCTGCGAATTTCCGATGAGGAAATGGCGGACCGGCGGATCAAGATGGATGCGAAAGGCGATGCCGGATGGGCACCGACCGCACCGCGTGCCCGCAAGATTACCACCGCGCTACGGGCCTATGCTGCGCTCACCACCAGCGCCGCGCGCGGCGCCGTCCGCGACGTGGATCAGCTCAAGCGCTAAGCCAGCTTCAACCATAAAAAAGCCCGCCCTTCACCCGGCGGGATTTTTTATGGTTAATATCATATTCTATCATAGGCTGGTGTCAAATTACCTTGACTTCACGCGGGGTGACACCTTTAATGGTTGTAAAACGACGCAAATTTTGCGCGTTTTATGCAATTCGACAGGGAGCATTATGATTCTGCGTTGTCTATTGATACTATTTATCTCTGCCATTGTGACCGGATGCGAGACCAAAGATACCATCGGCGATATCAGTTATCGTCCTTATGATCCCGGCTTTCAAAGAATAACCTTGACTTCGAATGGTACTTTCGCGGACGAAAAGACAGATATCTATATGCGCAGGCTGCAAAATGGCGGAAAACTTGAAATTTGTGGCTTTTACATCATGAGCAGCGGCATTAGCGAGGATCTGACTTCAGAATGGCTGAAATATGCGAAAGTTACCATTGATGGAGAGGAAATTGTTTCCAGCAAATTCCTACGTCCTCAGGAACGTCTTGAAGGTGCAAAATCCAATTGTGTAGTAACGGTTAAGACATATCAGACAGATCTCTTAAAAGGAAGAATGTCGTTAAGAGGGCGTGCCATTCGCCTCCTATATTGACGAGCTTTAGTGATGGAATTTGTCATGCGGTTTTCTTTTATTCTTCTTGCAGTTTTCCCTTGTTAGCCTGCCAGACGCCCCAGAAAAGTGACCCTGTTTTTAGTGATGCAGAGGTCAAGAAGATGGTTGCACAGATGGAGCAGGACATGGACCGAGGCGAAATTCTAGACAAGCACCAAATAAATACCTTGTTAGCTAAGAAGAACGTTCGGGGTGTTACTCGAGAAGGAGAAAGAATTGGATTCTCTCTTTCAAACTGGAAACATACGCACGATTTATTCTCGTATTATTATGACGAACACGGACGGGAAACCGGGCGCGACAAGGGAAGCTGGTGGATTGCCGGCTTGATCAAGCTTTGCGGTCGTTTGCAGAATTTTGATAATGCGAAGTCCCATTGCTTTACAGTAACGAAACAAGATGAGGAATTTGCTTTGATCAATGGCAGGAGCGAGCAGGTTTACCGGTTTCGCGTGGTTGGCGATTATGATCCGTCAGCAAGCTCTCAGCACAGCGCCAGCAAGAATTCGAACGACAATGAAAAGGAGCCTGGCGAATATCATATTGGCCGCCTGATCGGCTATACTCAGATTTGCGGCGAATTTCGCGGGTCCGGGGCTGACCCACAAATGATTAACACTATCAAGCAGCTGTTTGCCACTAATCCAGATTTCAAGCGCGGCTATGCCGAGTTCGACAATTTCACGGGATTTGATTTTGTGACAGGTTTGAACAATTGCGAAGAAGTGAAAGCAGGTGTTGAGAAAATTTATAGCGCAATAAAAGCCACGGCTGGTTAGGGGCGATATACGTCCGCTGTATTGATAAAGGCCCGAATATCTTGAGAGTCAATTTCTTCAGCTGGAAGTTTTTCCTAGTGTTTCTGATGATCTCGCTTTTGGCTTCCTGCTGGGAGGAGCATACGGACAGGAATGGCATTTCAGATAAGGTCAGCACGGCAAAATTGAAGGAAATCGCGACCTCCCTGCGGGAAAACAAATTCGAGGGGCGGTTCCTTCATGCGGAACAAATAAAGCTATTCGTCCAGGGTGCCAATATTATCGGGGTTACGAGGGACGGGCAGAGGGTTGTCTTTTCCCTGACGGAAGAGGGGGGAGAAAGGAAGAAACTAATAGCCACCTTTTATGACGAAAGCTGGATGACGATGCGCAAGAGTGAGGGGTTATGGTGGACCGAGGTGCCGGACAGGATATGTGGTAGCCTGAAGCTTTATCGTCAGAGCCAAGAGATATCCGGATGCTATGGAGCGCTATGGGTTGAAGAAAATCTGGTCCTTGAAAATGAAGAGGGAGATCAGGTTTTCTGGGCGGTTCTGGATAGCCTCTATGATCCCTCGAGGGGCAATCGTCCTTTTCTCTTGCAGCCCAATAAGTTACACGAGAAATCGGATGCTTGGATGTATGGTGTGACTGTCCGCTATAGCGAGATATGCAATGAATATCATCATACAGGCATAAGCGAAACCGCACTTAAGCTATATAAGGACATCTATCGGGAGGATGCTGACTTTGCGATCGCGTACGGCCTTCTGGGTGAACCCGAGAGGCCAGGTGCTGTGGTCAAGATAGCAAACTGCCTAGAAATGCAAAAAATGGTTGAGAGATTTTCTAACTTTCATAAGGCATTGAACCAGTGATGGGATTTCCACCCCTCACAAACTCTTCAGATATTGATGCGCTTCGGTGAGCGAAAAGCCATGGATTTCACGCACGAGCGCGGCGGCACCGATGGCGTCGCCGCGGCGGACCATCTCGCGCAGGCGATCTTCCTGGTGCTCCTTTGAGAGGGTAAGGAGCGGGGCTTCCTCCGCGGCTTCCTCCTTTTCCGTTAGGTAAATCCCGTCCAGAATAGTTTCGGCCTCCTTCAAGGGAGGGGTGAGGCGGGTTTTGCGGGTATTCCAGTCGACGCGGATGATGCCGGTCTCCGCCATTAGCTTGATGTCCGCGCCCTTGGCGTTCGCGGTCACCCCCTTGATCCATGTCGGACCCTTGCGGGTACGTTCTTTTCCAAGGGCGTCGTCGATCAGGGTAAGATCGGTCCCATAGAGCGCAATTTCAAGCCATTCTTCCTTGTGAAGATGCTTATCCTCCGGGATGTCTGGATCGGTTACCATGCGGGTTTTCTGCCCCATGAAGTGAAGCGCTCGGATCTCCCGCTTCGGAATAAAGGCGACGATGGGATCGGTGGCATTCAAGCGGTAATCGCCGTAATTGCGAAGCTTGAGATAGAGCCCCTCCGGCGTGGCACGGAGCGTCCAGTTGCTGTGCCGCATGGCGGCGAAGGCGGAAAAAAGAAAGATAAGGCCGACCAGGGCGCAGGTCAGGACAATGAGGCCGCAAAAGATCCAGATAAAGACACCGAAAAGGAGGCTGAAAAGCGAGCCCCCGATGTTGAAGAGGCTGTTGATCCCAAGGAATGCAGGAAATCCGATGCTCCAGCCCAAGAGGAACAGCGCGACGATGAAATGCCTTTTCCAGGACATTTTTGCGGCCAAGAGCGCTGGGTTTTGCCGCGCTTCTGCCTCGGTGATCAGTTCAATATTTGCATACCGGCCCATAATCCCACCTCTTCAGGCATCGAAAGGCGCAGCATAGTCGGAAATCCTTAATATTTTTCTGATCTAGTCCGCAAGATTGACCCAGATCGGCGTATGGTCGGAAGGTTTTTCCTGCCCGCGCGGGCCCTTGTCGATGCCAACCTCCGTCATTCGGTCGGCAGCCTGTGGGGAGAGGAGGAGATGATCAATGCGGATGCCGTTATCCTTCTGCCACGCGCCGCGCTGATAGTCCCAATAGGTGTAGTTCACCTCACTCGTAAAGGCGCGATAGGCGTCGGTGTAGCCGAGATTGAGGATCTGGCGGAAGCGGTTACGGCTCTCCGGACGGGTGAGGGCGTCGCCTTCCCAGGCTTTAGGATCGTAGCAATCCTCATCCTGTGGGATGACGTTATAGTCACCGCCAAGCACAGTGGGTTCCTCCAGCGTGAGGAGGTAATTCGCACGGGTTATCAATCGGTCCATCCAGCCAAGCTTATAGGGAAATTTCTCCGTATCCGTTGGATTTCCGTTCGGCAGATAGATAGAGGCAATGCGGACATTCTCGATAGTTGCCTCGATATAGCGGGCCTGCTCGTCCGCGTCATCGCCCGGAAGGCCGCGCATCACATCCTCGATCGGGGATTTGGAAAGGATCGCCACTCCATTATAGGTCTTCTGGCCATGGGTCTCGACATTATAGCCAAGGTCCTCCACCTCAAGCCGGGGGAAGGCATCGTCAATGACCTTCAATTCCTGCAGGCAGAGTACATCCGGGGCATAGTTTTTGAGATAATCGACAAGCCGCGGCAGGCGGGCTTTCACCGAATTGACATTCCAGCTGGCTATCTTCATCTCTTACCCCACAAAAAAGCCCGGTATTCCGCCGGGCCCTTTTTCTAACATTTTTAGGGAGTCAATCAAATGGCAAATGACGATCCGCAGGAGCAGGACGCCGTCGCGTTGGGGTTCTTGATCTGGAATGACGCACCGATCATATCCTCGACGAAATCGATTTCTGATCCAGCGAGATACAACAGCGACATTTGGTCCACCAACAGGGTCGCGCCCTTGTTGATGACCGCCACATCGTCCGGATTTTGCGTATCCTCCAGATCGAAGCTGTATTGAAAGCCGGAGCAGCCGCCGCCATTAACTGCGACACGCAGCATTTTCTTGTCGGAGTTCATTTCCTCGACAATGGCATTGATCCGCTCCGCCGCCGATTCCGACAACTTGACGGGAGGCTCCATATTATCCATGACAGACATTGTACTTAAATTCCCAACTTACAAAGGCAACTGGCCTTCGTTATAGAGACTATATAGCAAATGATGTATTAATCCTAAGCTTGTTTGTCAATCGACGGTCCGGAAAAGTAATCTGTATTATGTCCATGAGTTATATAACCCAGGCCCGCGCGGCGCTGAATGCCGTCCTTGATACGGTTGAGTTTCCCGATGCGGCGTTGAGGCGGCAGATAACCTTACGACCACCGAAAGAAAAGTCCTATGGTGATTTATCATCAAATTCATTTATATTATTGAAATCAATAGAAAATATTGACTTTAATTTACTCTCACAAAAACTCCGTGACGCCTTTGAGAAATTGGACGGTATTGCCGATGTCCGACTGGAGGATAATGGCTATCTCAATCTTAAATACAATATTATTTACTGGTTAAATAATATAATACCGGTTTTTGAAGAAGGGCCGGAATTTGGTATTAGGGGGATGGCGTCGAAAAAATACACTTTTCCAGCGCCGGAAGAAGTTGTCGATCTTGCGAGTTACCGTCAGCAGGTGAATTTCGAGGCCTTGTCGCGGATCGCAACAACGGTGGGCGCATATGTTGAACGAGAAACCAGGCCTGCGCGGGAAGCTGAGGGATTTCCCCATACCACGGCAATAGCAAAATGCACCGAGGCAAAGGCGCGCTTTGCCGTTCTGGCCAATCCGCCCGGGTTTATCGACGCGTTCAGCCCTATTTTGGCCATAGACCGGCGTTATGATAATCCTGTTTTCGCGATACCTTACGCCCGCCTGATGCTGCAACGGCTCGGCGCGACGGCGGAGGCAGCGGAAACCGGGGTGAGTGATGGGGTGGATATGTCAGTTTTAGTATTGCCGGAGGAAGTGATGCTGGCGCGGCAGCTGAATGACTGGCCACTCGCGCTCGAACAGGCTTTAGGTAAGCGAGATGCTTTTTATCTCGCCTCTTTCCTCCAGGAGCTTTCCTTGCTATTTTTCCGTCTTGTAGAGCGAGTGCATCCCATATCGTCAAACTATCTGATGGCGGAGGCGGAGGGATCGGCGCGGCATTGCTTGTTGGGCGCGCTCGACAGAATTTTAAGCGGCGGCGTGGGGCTTCTCGGCGTTGATACAGTAAGGGAGTATGGTTAAGTGACTGGCGAAGATGACTACCTGGACGACGACTTCTACGATGGTGATGACGAACCCCGCTTCAGCCGCAAGAAATGGATCGGCGGTATTCTAGCCATTCTGATTGTCGGCGGTTTCGGTGTCGGTATTTGGTACGCCTATGATCAGGGCGTAAAAAAAGGCGTTCAACTTGCCCCGCCTATCATTAGCGCCGACACATCGCCCGTCAAGGTCAAGCCCGACGATCCGGGCGGGATGGACATTCCCAATCAGGATAAAGAGGTTTTCAGCGTTCTCCAGTCTGGCGATGCGCCGGAAAAGGTGGAGAAGCTGATGCCGCCGCCGGAAGACGCGATCAAGGATGACGTGGCCGAACAAGCGGCCGATGCCGCGGTGAGTACGGCGGAAAAGGCCGCCGACGACAGTAAGCTTGAAACCCTGATCGAGAAGGCGACGAAAGACGCTCCGTCGGCAGCGGAGGCAGCATCGAAGGCGGCGAACACGTCAGGAGCAAGCGAGAGCGCGACAGTTGCGGTCAAAAAGCCGGAAGTTGTTGTCGAGAAAGTTGCCCCTGAAGTGGAAGAGAAAAAGGTCGAAGTGGTGGCCGCTCCGGTTCCTAAAAAGGTTGAGGAGCCTAAAGCAAGCGGCCCTCGCTATCGGGTGCAGGTTGGCTCTTTTCGCTCTGCCGACGCGGCGGAGAAACAATGGTCAATGCTTTCTTCCAAGCATAAATCACTTCTCTCCGGCCTTAGCTATCGGGTGCAGGATGTCGATGTGAAGGACAAAGGCACATATTACCGTCTGCAACTCGGGGCTTATGGCAGCCGGGATAGTGCGAACAAGCTCTGTAATGATTTAAAGGCGCAAAAGCAGGATTGTCTCGTTGTCAGCGGCTGATCTATCAAAATGCCGCTCTGTCATTTTTGGCTGCGAGGGGACTAAACTTTCCGCGGCGGAGAAGAAATTTTTCAAGGCGGAGCAGCCTTTCGGATTTATCCTTTTTGCCCGCAATGTGGAAACGCCGAAACAGCTCAGGAAACTGGTGAAAGCCCTGCGTACGGCGGTTGGCCGACCCGATGCGCCGGTCCTGATCGATCAAGAAGGGGGGCGGGTGCAGCGCTTGCGCGGCCCCCACTGGTTCGAGGCGAAGCCCTTTGGGTATTTCGGCGAACTCTATCAGAACAACCCGGAGAAGGCGATTGAGACCCTGCGCCTTACGACGCGGTTGATCGCGGCGGACTTGCAAGATGCGGGGATCACTGTTGATTGCACGCCTTGTCTAGATCTTTCCCTGCCGGAAACGGTGGATGCTATCGGGAACCGCGCTTTTGCGGAGGATCCGCAAGTTGTTGCCCGCCTCGGTGCGGTAGTCGCGGAAGAAATGCTGACCGCCGGGATCATTCCGGTGATCAAGCATATGCCGGGCCATGGCCGCGCAACGGTGGATAGTCACCACACGCTACCCCATGTCGAGACAGCACCGGAGACTTTGCAGGAAACCGATTTCCTCCCTTTCAAGGCGCTCTCTGTGTTACCGTGGGGAATGACCAGCCATATCGTGTTTGAGGCCATTGACGCGGACCATCCTGCGACCCAGTCAGCGAAGATTATCAAGGATATTATCCGGGGCGAGATAGGTTTCAATGGCCTGTTGCTAACCGATGACCTCAATATGGAGGCTCTGTCGGGCAGTCTGCCAGAACGGGCTACTGCCGCGCTGGAGGCCGGAGTGGATATCGTGCTGCATTGTTCGGGCGTACTCGCGGAAATGCAGGACGTCGCGGCCGTTTGCCCGCCTTTGACGGAGGAAACGCAAACTCGCATTGCCCTTGGCAACCGTGTGTTCGATCACGCACCTGACAAGTTAGATGCAATGGCGGACCTAGCACAGCTAAACAAACTTTTTGAAACGGACGCCGCCTGATGGATTTTGGCAATATTCTCTACCAGATTTCTGTCTGGATTATCCCGGCGCTTACCGCCATCACTCTGCATGAGGCTGCGCATGGCTTTGTTGCCTGGAAACTCGGCGATGATACGGCGAAGCGGCAGGGACGGGTGACTTTCAATCCATTCAAACATATCGATCTTATGGGAACGATCATCATTCCGGGATTCCTGTTGTTGATCAAGGCTCCGTTCCTGTTTGGTTATGCGAAGCCGGTGCCGGTGAACTTCGGCCGCTTGGGTAATCCACGCCGTGATATGATCTGGGTGGCGCTGGCCGGGCCGGGGATGAATTTTCTGCTCGCCTTCCTCTTTGCACTTGGGATTCATCTTCTGCCGCTTTTTCCGGGAGAAGTCGCTCAATGGCTCGCACATAACTGTAAAAATGGTATTATTCTCAATGTTGTATTGGGCGTTTTTAACCTACTTCCGCTGCCGCCGCTCGATGGCGGGCGGGTCGCGGTTGGAATCCTGCCGGATAGTCTTGCCCTGCCACTCGCCCGGCTGGAACGCTATGGCTTCTTCATCCTGATCGGCGTGATTTTTCTTCTTCCCATGATCACGCGTCAGCTCGGCATGGAGGTCGATTTGCTGAACTGGCTGTTCACCGGGCCCATCAGCTATGTGGTCAATCTGATTGCCAATCTGGCCGGTCTGGGATAGGCTTTTGCAATGCTGACAGGCTCACAATTTGCAATAGAGGCGGCGCGCCGTGGATAAGGGATCCTTCGACGATGCGGGACAGAAAAACCCCGATGTTATCCCGCTTCCCACTCATGCGCTGCTAGTCGATCTCGACGGCTACGAAGGTCCGCTGGATGTGTTGCTTGTGCTGGCGCGGGACCAGAAGGTCGATCTCCTTAAAATTTCCATTTTGCAACTGGCCGAGCAATATCTCGCCTTTATCGAGCAGGCCCGCGCGCTACGGCTTGAGGTGGCGGCAGATTATCTGGTCATGGCGGCCTGGCTAGCCTATCTGAAATCGCGTCTGCTTCTCCCGGCGGAAGAGGATGATGGCCCAAGCGGGGAGGAACTGGCCGACCGGCTCGCCTTTCTATTGAAAAAGCTGGAGGCGATGCGAGAGGCGGCGGAAAAGCTGATGAACGGCACGGTTGTTGGGCGGGATCAGTTGCAGCGGGGCCGTCCGGAAGCCATCCGGATCACCCGCCATTCGAAATATGAATGTACGCTGCGTGAGTTGTTGCAGGCCTATGCTGCACAGAAGGAACGCAAGGGCATTATCAACCCACTCCGGCTGATGCGGGACGCCGTCTTCTCGGTGGAGGAAGCGCTGGATCGGCTTGAAAAGATGCTCGGCACGCTGCCGGAATGGACGGATTTGATGGCCTATCTGCCAGAAAATATCTCAGATCCTTTCAGTCGCCGTTCGGCTCAGGCCTCGACCTTGCTGGCAAGTCTGCAGATGGCGAAAGAGGGGCAATTGGAGTTGCGACAGGGCGCAACGTTCGGCCCTATTCAGGTGAAAAAGAGGAAGAGCGAGAAATGAGTCTCGATCCCGAGCATGTCAGAATGGCGGAGGCGTTATTGTTCGCTTCGAAAGAACCGCTGGACGAGGCAGCGCTGGCTGAACGTCTGCCCGACGGCGCGGATATTCCGGCTATCCTTTCGACAATTGAGGAGCAATACCGCCATAAAGGCGTTAACCTCACTCGTCTCGCCGGGAAATGGACTTTCTTGACGGCACCGGATCTTTCCTGGTTGCTGGAGGAGGAACGAGAGACAACCCGCCGTCTCAGCCGCGCCGCGTTGGAGACATTGGCGATTATCGCCTATCATCAACCAGCGACCCGCGCCGAGATTGAGGAAATTCGCGGAGTTGGCCTCAGTCGTGGCACCATGGATGTGTTGTTCGATGCGGGCTGGATACGCCCGCGTGGCCGCCGCCGTACGCCGGGGCGGCCGGTCACCTACGGCGTGACAGAAGATTTTCTTATTCATTTCGGACTTGACGATATCAAGGACCTTCCGGGCTTTGACGAGATGAAAGCTGCGGGGCTTTTGAGTACGGAGCCCACTGGTATTTTCAACGATCTTGCCCACCCAGGCGAAGAACTGGATGAAGTTGAGGATCCGGAGGAAGAGGAACTCTAGGCGGGCATCGTCGCCATCACGAATAACAAGAACAAGCCATCACAAGGCGACAAAACGAGGGAGTGGGGATGTCAACACGCAAGGGATATGTCTTTATTCATGGGGCTTGGCATAACAGTGAGACATGGGCCGAAATAAAGCCTCGCCTTGAAAGGCAAGGGCATCTCGTGCAGGCAGTTGATTTACCGGGGGCCGGGCCAAATGCGTCCGAACCGGCCTCGCTGACACGGCGACCTTTCGACGCCGACGCTTTTGCAACGGAACCTTCTCCAAATGCAGATGTCACGCAACGGGAACGAACAGATGCCGTTATCAAGGTGGTTCGCGACATCAATAGCCAAACCGGCGGCAAGACCATTCTGGTTGGGCATTCGCTTGGCGGCTTGACGGTGTCGCATGTGGCAGAAGAAATTCCAGAGGAAATCGGAGCGGTAGTTTATTTAACGGCCATGATGCTTCCGAACGGAATGTCCGCACTGGAAGTATCGAAACGCGACGCGAAACCGGATGAAATGCTCCCGTCCCTGATATGTGCAAATCCGTCTGTTGTTGGGGCGATGCGCCTGAATACCAGAAGTGAGGACGAAGGCTATCGCGCGCGGATGAAGGAATGTTTCTATGGCGATGTCGATCAGGAGACGTTTGATAGAGTGAGTAAAAGCCTGCATTGCGACGAACCGGCAGGGGTGCGGATAGAGCCGTCACCCATTACGGCTGGGAATTTCGGAACTGTTCCGAGACATTACATTGAATGTTTGGAAGATAACGCGATTCCCATTTATCGGCAGCGGTTTATGATCCAGGCCGTTGATGCCAACGTGCGGTCGAAAACAACCGTCCATACCCTCGAAAGCAGTCACTCGCCTTTTGCCTCAATGCCGGATGAACTTGGCGAGATTCTGTTGAACATTTGAGGTTCAGACCCGTTTCGGTCGGCTGATACGGCAAAACGCGGCGATTTGCCGCTAACATCCGCCTTTTCTTATCCCTTGCAAATGATTATTATTTACCGATTGCGCCGGGTGGCTTAGATAAGCCCCTTCGCGTGAACTGGAATGAGGGATATCATTGGCAGTACTGGAGTTTGAAAATCAGCAACCGCTTGCGCGGCAGGGGCGGCGGCGCAAGGGCGCGTCCCTTGCGACGGGCTTTGTGTTGCTGATTGCGCTCATCCTGTCGATCCCGGTACTAGCTGTCCTCGGCTATGTCTTTGTGCCCGCGCAGGACATATGGGCTCATCTCGCCAGTACGGTTCTGCCGACCTATCTCTATAACACGCTCCTGTTGACGCTCGGCGTTGCGGCCATGGTGTTAGTGATCGGAGTGGGGACAGCTTGGCTGGTCACCATGTGTGAATTTCCAGGGCGAAGGATATTCTCATGGGCACTGTTCCTGCCGCTTGCCATGCCCGCCTATATCATTGCCTATACTTATACCGGCATGTTCGATTTTGCGGGGCCTATCCAGACAGCACTCCGTGAGACGTTTGGCTGGAGCCGGGCAGATTACTGGTTCCCGTCGATCCGGAGCCTTGGTGGTGCCATCACCATGCTCGGTCTTGTGCTCTATCCATATGTCTATCTGGTCAGCCGCGCAGCCTTTCTGGAGCAATCGATCTGTGCGCTGGAAGTGGGGCGGACATTGGGGCGCGGGCCGTGGCGCGGTTTCTTCTCGATTGCGCTTCCGCTCGCCCGTCCGGCCATTGTCACAGGCCTTGCGTTGGCGCTGATGGAGACGTTGAGTGATTTCGGCACTGTTGAGTATTTCGCCGTTGATACCTTTACCACCGGCATCTACCGGACCTGGTTTGGCCTGGGGGAGCCGGCGGCAGCGGCGCAACTCGCGGCGATCCTGATGCTCTTTGTCTTTACCCTGATCCTGATCGAGCGATTTAATCGGGGAAAACGGAAATTCCATCACACGACCGGGCGATATCAGAAAATCACCCGCTATTCTCTCCCCAAGGGGCGGCAAGGGTTTGCCATGCTGGCCTGCGCGCTTCCGATTATTCTCGGCTTTCTACTGCCGACCGGATGGCTCCTGAAAGACAGTATATCGCATTCCAGCAGCGCCTTTAACGCCCATTTTCCGCAGTTGGTGCTGAACAGCGTGACCGTGGCCCTGATCGCGGCGGGGCTGTCGCTATTGCTCGCATTGTTCTTGATCTACGGTCTGCGGCGGGAAAGCCGTGCGCCGTCCCGGCTGGAGCAGGGGGCGCTGCGCGTTGCCTCAATGGGCTACGCGGTGC
The DNA here is from genome assembly GCF_020731145.1 of Sneathiella sp. HT1-7. Classification (GTDB taxonomy): domain Bacteria; phylum Pseudomonadota; class Alphaproteobacteria; order Sneathiellales; family Sneathiellaceae; genus Sneathiella. The sequence continues at coordinate 811,634 of NZ_JAJFZN010000002.1, forward strand.
CAGGCCCTGTGCTCGCCGTCGGGATCATGCTCCCCTTCGGATTTGTCGATAACGCGGTCGATAGCTGGATGCGTGACGCGTTTGGTATCTCGACCGGGTTGATTTTAAGTGGCACCATGGTTGCGCTCTTGTTTGCCTATATTGTGCGGTTCCTTGCAATTTCCCTCAATACGGTGGAGGCCGGGGTGGATACAGTTACGCCCAATATGGATCGTGCCGCACGAACCCTCGGTGTTACGGGACTGAAAAAGATGATCCGGGTGCATGTCCCGATAATTTCGGGCAGCCTGATGACGGCGGTCCTGCTTGTCTTTGTTGATGTGATGAAGGAGTTACCGGCGACCCTCGTTTTGCGGCCCTTTGGCTTTGACACATTGGCGATCCGTGCTTATGAAATGGCGAGTGACGAGCGGCTTGCCGATGCGGCGGGACCATCGTTGGCCATAGTTATTGTCGGTATCCTGCCGGTTATTATCCTCAGCCGGGCAATCGCTAAATCCCGGCCGGGACAGCATACAGCTTCGAGAAACGATTTTTGATGAGTAATCTGGTTTTCAGGAATGTCCGTCATCAGTATGACGGGGTAAATTCCGTCGATATCGAGCATCTGGAAGTGGGGGCGGGCAAGCTTGTCTGCCTGCTCGGGCCGTCAGGCTGCGGTAAATCGACGACGTTACGCCTTGCCGCGGGGCTTGAAAGCCCGATGAGCGGTGAAATCAGCATTGAAGGCGAGGTGATGGCCGATGACCGCGTCTTTGTCGGGCCCGAGGATCGCCGCGTCGGGCTGATGTTTCAGGATTACGCCCTGTTTCCGCATCTGACTGTGGCGGATAATGTTGCATTCGGCCTCTCGTACCTCAGCGGGGAGGAAAGGCGCGCGCGGGCGCATGCGATGTTGAAGACCGTCGGCATGGCGTCCTCGGCACAGAAATACCCGCATATGCTCTCCGGTGGGGAGCAGCAGCGCGTGGCGCTTGCCCGGGCACTCGCCCCAAGCCCTCGTATCATGCTGATGGATGAGCCATTCTCCGGCCTCGACGCAGTTTTGCGTAATCGGGTGCGGGATGAGACGCTGGCCCTCTTGAAGGAAATGGGCACGACCGTGTTGATGGTCACCCATGATCCAGAAGAAGCTTTGCGCATGGCTGACGAAATTGTGTTGATGCGCGCTGGTAAAATCGTGCAGCAAGGTCCCGGCGGTGAGCTTTATAATCGTCCGGTTGATGCGTTTGTAGCGTCCTTCCTCGGCGATGTGAACCGGGTTCCGGCGCGCCGGAATGGTGATTTTTTCGAAACTGACCTCGGGCCGATACCCATTACTGCTGCTGCGACAGGTGACAAGGCGGCCGAGATCCTGATCCGCCCGGAGGCGATCCGATTCCTGCCCGTGGTCGACGTTAACGCGCCGACGGGGAAAGTGGTGCTATCGCGTAATCTTGGGGCCTATAGTCTGATCGACATCCAGTTTGAGAGCGGTTTTCGGGCGACTGCGCGCGTCGCGTCGATGTATCAGCCGAAGGTGGGGGAAAGCTGCTCTTTCTCGCTAAATTTAGGCGGCGTTTTCATTTTTCCGGAGCCTGGAAATGGCACATACGTCGATAAACACATATCAAACGCAAATTAAATGTCGTATAAACGCCTATAGACCTTTATATAAAACGAAGGGAGAGCCGCAGAGTTCCTTGAAAAAGTCCAGGGTTGGAAACTTTTCGGTGTTTGCGGTCGTCATATAGATTTAAGATATTCTCGAGATGAGAACAGGAGCATAGAACATGAGTATTGGTCCGTGGCAAATTATTCTAATTCTTGTCATCGTGCTCATTATTTTTGGTGCCGGCAAGCTGCCGCGCGTTGCCGGTGATCTGGCAAAGGGCATCAAGAATTTCAAAAGCGGGATGAACGAAGACGACAAGCCGGAGAAGGCTGAGGAGAGCAAGCCTGAAGTGCTTGAATCCGCCAGCAATAATGACAAGGCCGATAGCAAGGACAAGGCGGCGCAAGGCTAAGCCTTACGCGGCCTCATTCGTGAAACCCTTCAACCTGGACGAAGTGAATAGCCATGTTTGATATTGGCTGGACAGAAATGGCCTTTGTGCTGGTGATCGCTGTGCTGGTCATCGGACCAAAAGACCTGCCAAAGGCAATCTCGACCATCGGAAAATATGTTCGTAAGGCCCGCTCCATGGCGCGGGACTTTCAGTCCGGCATCGATGATCTTGCCCGGGAGACGGAACTGGATGAAATCAAGAAGGATATTCAGAAGGGGACGGATTTCAATATCAAGAAGCAGATCGAGGATGCAGTCGACCCAACCGGTTCCAAAGAGAATATGTTCAACGATATCAAGCCGCAGATCCGTGATCCGCGCGACAGCGCCAATAACTATTCTGCCCCTCCAGTAAAAAGCGGGGAGGGGACGCAAAGCCCCGCCAAGGCCGACGCACCATCGGTCGCAGAGAAGCCCGCCCCCGCCAAACCCGCTGAGCCTGCCCCTGTCAAGACAGCGGATGCTCCGCCAGTGCCTAAATCGGAAACCAAAGCGTCGTGAACGAAACGGAGATTGACGAGAGCAAGGCTCCCCTGATGGAGCATCTGATCGAGTTCCGCAATCGGCTGGTTTACTCGGTCATTGCGCTTCTCGTCGCGTTTATCCTTTGCTACGTCGTGGCGGAGGATCTGTTTGCCTTTCTCGTCCGACCGTTAGTGGAGGCGATGGGCGATGATATCGAAGGCCGCCGGATGATTTTCACCGGCCTGCACGAGGCCTTCTTCACTTATATCAAGATTGCCTTCTTCACGGCGATGTTTGTCTCTTTCCCGATTATTGCAACTCAGATCTGGATTTTTGTGGCACCAGGCCTTTACAAGAATGAAAAGAGCGCGTTTCTGCCCTTTCTTGTGGTGACGCCGATCCTGTTTTTCTTAGGTGGCGCATTAGCCTATGAAATTGTTATGCCACTGGCGTGGAAATTCCTGCTCAGCTTTGAAAGTAACGGCCAGGCCAGCCTCTATGCGCGGGCTGTTGCCGCAATTGTCGAGCATTACCCGACAATGGTGAATTACCTGCCCACGCCGTCCGAGCCGATGGCCCTGCCGATCCAGTCGGAGACGCGGGTCAGCGAGTATCTCAGCCTCTCCATGAAGCTGATCTTCGCCTTTGGTCTTTGCTTCCAGCTTCCGGTTTTGCTGACGCTGCTTGGGCGTGTTGGCATTGTCTCTTCTGCGGGGCTGAAGGCGAAATTCAAATATTCTATCGTTTTTGCCTTTATCGCGGCGGCAATCCTGACACCGCCCGATCCCTTGAGCCAGATCACCCTCGCCATCCCGATCATCGTCCTCTACGCAATTTCAATCGTCAGCGTCCGTATGGTCGAGAAAAAACGCGAAGCACGGGAAGCATTGGAAGACGAAGACTGATCTTTCATCGTCGCCTGTGGGCTGGTCACCACATTTTTGAGATAAATTTGAAAGACGGCGCAAAGCCCTCTGGACGTCGGGCGACCACGCCCTTATACACAGAACATCCATCCTTCAGAAACTGAAATGACGTATCAATGCTCGATTTAAAATGGATCAGGGAAAATCCGGAAGCTTTTGACGCGGCTATGAAGCGGCGCGGCCTGCCACCGCAGTCCGGTGAATTGCTAAAATTGGACGCGGACAAGCGGAAAATTCAAACGGAAGTTCAGGAAGTTCAGGCCCGGCGCAATGCCGCCGCGAAGGAAATCGGCAAAGCGAAAGCGTCCGGCGCAGATGCAGAACCGCTGATCCGTGAAGTAGCCGATCTTAAGGGGGCTGCGCAGGATCTGGAGACGCAGGAACGCGACCTGCAGGCGGAGCTTGATGCGGCGCTTGCTGGTCTGCCCAATATCATGAAAGACGAAGTGCCGGATGGCGCGAGTGAGGACGACAATGTCGAGCTTCGCCGTGTCGGCGATATTTCGGCTTTTGATTTTGAGCCGAAAGAGCATTACGAGCTTGGCGAAGCCCTTGGCATGATGGATTTCGAGACGGCGGCGAAACTCTCCGGCTCGCGCTTCGTTGTCACCAGCGGCCAGATTGCCCGGCTGGAACGGGCGTTGGCGGCCTTTATGGTTGATGTGCATACGCTGGAAAAAGGCTATCTTGAAGTCTCCCCGCCGGTGATGGTGCGAGCAGATGCCATGTTTGGCACCGGGCAGCTCCCGAAGTTTGCAGAAGATGCGTACAGGACGGGGGAGGATCAATATATGATCCCGACTTCGGAAGTGCCGTTGACCAACCTCGTGCGCGAGAGCATCCTGAGTGAAGATGAACTGCCGAAGCGTTTTACCGCCCATACACTCTGCTTCCGGTCCGAGGCGGGATCTGCGGGCAAGGATACCGCCGGCATGCTGCGCCAGCATCAGTTCGCGAAGGTCGAAATGGTCTCAATCACCACGCCGGAGCAGTCTGACGACGAGCATGAGCGTATGACGGCTTGCGCAGAAGATATCCTCAAGCGCCTCGACCTGCCGTACCGGGTTGTCATGCTCTGTAGCGGCGATACCGGTTTCGGCGCGCGCAAGACATATGACATTGAAGTCTGGCTGCCGGGGCAGGATAGCTACCGGGAGATTTCAAGCTGCTCAACCTGCGGCGATTTCCAGGCTCGCCGTATGAAGGCACGCTATCGTCCCGAAGGAGAGAAGGGAACGCAATTCGTACATACGCTAAATGGCTCCGGCCTTGCTGTTGGGCGGACGTTGATCGCGGTGATGGAAAACTATCAACAGGCGGATGGATCAATCAAGATACCGGAAGTACTCGTGCCTTATATGGGCGGAGTGACGGAAATCCGGGCCTAAAACCAAGAAGAACAAGGATTAAAGATTTTGCGAATTTTACTGAGTAATGATGACGGGTATAACGCACCCGGAATGGAAACCCTTCGGCGAATTGCGGCTGAACTGTCTGATGATATCTATGTAGTCGCCCCCGAAAAAGAACAGAGCGGCGCCTCGCGGTCTCTTACCCTGCATGACCCCATCCGTATTAATAAATACAGTGACCGGGAATACTCGGTAGAGGGGACACCGACGGACTGCGTTATGATGGCGATGAATTATCTGTTCAAGGATAAACGCCCTGACTTGATCCTTTCCGGCGTCAACCGGGGCGGCAATCTTGGCGAAGATGTCCTCTATTCGGGCACGGTCGCGGCGGCAAGTGAAGGGTGCCTTCTGGGTGTTCCTTCTATCGCGATCAGCCAGTGCATTCTCGGGAGTGATATCTTCCATTGGGATACGGCAGCCGAACTTGCGCCTGATATTATTCGCAAGCTGATCAAGTTGGAATGGGGTCCGGACGTCCTGATCAACATCAACTTTCCCGCTATCACAACCGAAGAGGTTGAGGGCATTGATGTAACGCGGCAAGGAAAACGCGATTTATCCAATCTTTCCATTGATGACCGGGTCGATGCGCGCGGCCGTGAATATTTTTGGCTTGGCTATCGGCCATCACTCGGCGACCCGCCGAAGGGCACAGATCTATGGGCCGTTATCAACAAAAAAGTTTCCGTCACACCGCTCAAGCTGAACCTGACGAAAGTTGCACTTGCCGACAAGATCAAGAAGGCATTTGCGTGATTGACAATCCTGCCCAGAAAATCCGCCTGATTATGGAACTTCGTCGGCAGGGGATCAGCAATACGGAGGTCCTCTCGGCGATTGAGCGGGTATCGCGCGATGCTTTCGTGCCGAAGACCTTCCGGGACCGGGCGTATGAGAATATTGCCCTTCCCATCGCCAGTGGCCAAACTATCAGTCAACCCTATGTGGTTGCCTATATGACCCAGTTGCTTAACCTCGACAAACGGCGCAAGGTACTGGAAATCGGGACCGGATCCGGATACCAGACGGCGATCCTTGCCCGCCTGTGCCGTCGTGTCTATTCAATCGAACGGTACCGAAACCTGCTGGAGCAGGCGGAGGCTGTATTCGAGGAACTCAAAATCACCAATATTACCACGCGGCTCGGTGATGGATATAAGGGCTGGCCGGAGCAGGCGCCTTTTGATCGGATTATCGTAACCGCCGCAGCGGAAGAAGTGCCCGAGGCCTTGCTTGATCAACTCGGGCCAGATGGGGTTATGGTGCTCCCGGTGGGACGGGATTCCGCAAACCAGCATATCTTGCGGTTAATTAAGGACCAGCAGGGCAATGTCTCGGAAGAGGTCATGTTGCCTGTTCGATTCGTTCCCATGGTTCAAGGGGTTGCTGAATAATCTTAAATTAACACTACATCTTGTATGTGGTTAAATTTGTTGTGATTCGGAGCCAAATATGCTTAATATTGGAGCATTATGGCGAGGTATGTATCTTTTTTCAGTCGCGTTGCCTGCGTAAGCCTGCTGCTCCCGATGTTGGCGGGCTGCCTTTATGACGACTATCTTCCGCGCTACAAAAGCGCCAAGATCGTGCGTGCGCCGAAACCGCAGCTGGTGACCGCCAAAGTCGTTATGCCTGCTGATTTCTCGCCCTATTATCAGGATCTTTCCTACCAGTATGTGACCGTGCGCGGCGGGGATACGCTCTCTAAGCTGGCGGCGCGCAGCAATGTGCCGGTCAAATCGGTGATCGCCATGAATAATATGCGTGATCCATACTTGATTTACCCCGGTCAGCAATTGAAAGTGCCCGCGTTCCATACTCATTCTGTGCGGCCGGGGGAAACCCTTTACGCAATCTCTCGTGTGTATGATGTGGAAATGTCGGAAGTGGCGCATTTTAACTTTCTCGATGCGCCTTATACGCTGATGCCGGGAACGAAATTGAAAATTCCACTGAAGACAAAGGGGGAGGTTCGGGTTGCCTCCGCCGATATGTCCGCTTGGCCCGCACCAAAACCTGCTGCTATAAATACGTCGACGCAACCCGTGAAACGGGTCGTGATCAATTCCCTGCCGCAGGTCGTTTCCGCCCCGCAAGCGTCGCCAAAGGCGACCCCGGCGGTCATGACGACTAAGGCCGCAGCGCCTAAATCAGTTCCGAAGGCAACTCCGGCACCGGCCAAGTCTGAACCCAGCTATCAGATGGCGAAGCTGGATATTCCGCCCGTACCGACGCGCCAATATACAACGAAAGCGCCGCCCAAACGGAGCGGTAAATCCTTCAGCTGGCCAGTGAAGGGTCAGATTATTTCCGGCTTTGGCAAAAAGAAGACCGGTTTTCACAATGACGGTCTCAATATCGCCGTGAAGGAGGGGACGCCCATCCGCGCGGCGGAAAATGGAGTGGTTTCCTATGTTGGAAATGAAATGCGCTCCTTCGGGAACCTCATCCTGGTGTCCCATGCGGACGGCTATGTCACCGCCTATGGCCATACGGAGCGGGCTGAGGTTGCCAAGGGCGATGCGGTTAAAAAGGGCGAGGTCATCGCCTATGCCGGATCTTCGGGGAGCGTGACGCGCAGCCAGTTGCATTTCGAAATTCGCAAAAAGGGCCGCGCGATCAATCCTGTAGCGATGCTGCAATAATTTGATCAGCCTCTCGGGCGCAGCACAGTCTGTGTCTGGGTGACCTTGCCGATCAGCTTCCCATCCGAATTCCTGACTTCCGTCTCGATGACAATTGTCGAGCCACCGACATGGAGTGGTTTGGCTGTCGCTGTGACGCGCCCCTCCCGCACGGCACCGAGAAAGTTGGTCTTCGATTCAATGGTGGATGTTCCGCTCGCGCCTTCGGGCAGGTTGGCAAAGGCCGCCGCACCACCGGCACTATCGGCGAGCGCCATTATGGCCCCACCGTGGAGGATGCCCGCACTGGTACAAAGACCCGTCGTCCAATCGAGGGTCAGGATTACTTCATCGGCGGCTATTTTCTCGGCTTTCATCCCGAGGGTCGCACAGAGGGGCATTCTGTCACGAATATAGGCGGTAAGATCAGTTTTCGTCATCGGAGCGCTTCTTGTAAATTAAAGGAAACCCCATCCTGACTCACTCCCGTAGGATAATCAATTACGCCTGAGGTAAAGCAGCCTGAACAAGGTCAGGCCTTGTCGAGATGCCAAACGACCTCACTCGCGGGGATCTGCCCTTTAAACCCGCCGCGTATTTCTTTCTCTTCAAGCGAGGTAATGCGGTAGCTGCCGTTATAGAGGCTTTTCACTGTTTCGCCGTCAACAGAGAAGGGCGGACCCGGCATTTTGCTCTGATCATACTCGATTGTGATTAGCAGTTGTGAGACCGCGCCGGTGATTTCCCGCAGATGTCCCGCGTATCGTCTGCGCATCTCGTCGGGCAGGGCGATCAGGGCAGCCCGGTCATAAATTGCATCAACCGTACCCAGCAGATCGGCAGACAATTCAAAGATATCACCAACAAAGATATCGATATCCGGCGCGCTATAGCGGGTGAGCTTGCCCGTCGGCGTAATGTCAGGGGTGACGCCCAATTCTTCAAATAGCTGTTTAACGGCATTTTCGCTGAGTTCTGCGCCGGCAACCCGATATCCGTTCGCAAGAAGCCAACCGATATCAAGCGTTTTGCCACAGAGCGGCAGAAAAATACGGCTTCCTTTTGGGAGAGCCAGCACCGCGAAATTTCTTTCAAGCAGGGCATTGGGTTTGGGTTGGTGAAACCCGATTTCGTTGGCGTTCCATCTGTCGTGCCAGAAACTTGCTTCCATATCGCCGTCTTTCGTTTTTTATATTACTTTATCGATCACTCGATGACGGTGCCGGTTCGTCCGGCGACGTCCTGAATATATTGCCAGGCGACACGGCCCGATCGGCTGCCGCGGGTGCGGGTCCATTCGATCGCCTCTCGCGTGAACTCTTCCTCGCTGATCGGGATGTTGTAATGTTTGAGGTATCTGCGAATCATCTCGAGATATTCATCCTGCGAACAGCTATGGAAGCCGAGCCAGAGGCCGAACCGATCAGAGAGCGAAACTTTTTCCTCAATCGCTTCCGACGGCATGATGGCGGTGGAACGCTCATTTTCGATCATGTCCCTGCGCATCATATGGCGGCGGTTTGATGTGGCGTAGAAGATCACATTCGCGGGCCGACCCTCCAGCCCACCATCGAGCACGGTTTTGAGGGATTTATAAGTGGAATCGTCGCTGTCGAATGACAGATCATCGCAGAAGATGACAGAGCGCCGATCTGTTTTCTGAAGCTGTTGCATCAGGGTGGGGAGGGAAGGGATATCCTCCCGATGAATCTCGATCAATGCGAGCGTGTTCTCCATTTCCTCATTCACTTGCGCGTGGGATGCCTTGACGAGGGAGCTTTTCCCCATGCCGCGCGCGCCCCAGAGCAGCGCGTTATTGGCGGGCAGGCCCTTGGCGAAGCGTAGGGTGTTGTCATAGAGAATGTCGCGGACCCGGTCGATCCCATGCAGGATCGACATATCCACATGGTTGACCTTTGGAATAACACGCAAGTGATTGCTTTCGGCTTCCCAGACAAAAGCGTCGCCGTTGTCGAGATCAACAGGAGTCGTTGCGGGTGGCGCCAGACGGTCAAGGCTGTCGGCGATGCGCGTCAGCTGCGCGAGGATTTTATCGTTACTCATATTCACCAATTGAAATCAGAAGGGGCAGACCCCAATTTACGGGACAGGCAACATAAATGCCACCATACGGCGGAATGTTCAAGCGCCCGTTCGTCAGGCAGCCCCAAGGATCCTCCAATTAACGGAGATTTCCGATTGCGGCTTGCATTGCGCGGCAGGAACAATATAAAAGTCGTTCAGTATTTCCACGGGGAGGGCAGAGCGCTGTCATCCCTTCGTCACGAATTGTACCAAAGGACCTATTACGATGGACCAAGGACTAACCCAACTTTTGCCGCTCGTACTGATCGGTGTCGTGTTTTACTTTCTTCTTATTCGTCCGCAGCAGAAACGGGCAAAGGAACACCGCGCCATGATTGAGGCGGTTCGCCGCGGCGACAATGTTGTCACCGCCGGTGGCATCATGGGTAAAGTGACCAAAGTGCGTGACGATAATGTCGTCCAGATTGAAGTTGCACCGGAAGTTCGCATCGATGTTGTGAAATCGACCCTGACGGAAGTCAAGACCAAGGGTGAGCCTGCGCCTGCCGCGCCGAAAGATGGTGGTGACGATAAGGCCGAAGGGGATAAGCCCGCGGGCGGCAATCCGGTTAGCAAGTTTTTCAAGAAATAACGGCCAACCCTCATGAACCGCTTCCCCACGTGGAAGATTATCGTTGTGGCGATCGTTTGCGCCTTCGGGATACTCTACACGCTTCCTAATTTCGTTGGTAAATCGGCACTCAGTGGATTGCCGGACTGGATGCCGACGAAACAGGTTAATCTCGGGCTTGATCTGCAAGGGGGGTCCCACCTTCTGTTGCAGATTGATGCCGACACCGTAAAAACCAAGATGATGGATAGCCTTGTCGATGGCGTGCGCGACAGCTTGCGACAACAGGGCGATAATGTCGGGTATCGCGATCTTGGGCATGACGGCGAAGTGGTGTCCTTCACCCTTCGGGATCCGGCGGATGAGGAAAAAGCGCGAGAACGGCTTTCGGATTTATCGAATATCATGGCGAACGGACAGCGCGATGTCGTGATCGCCTCCGATGAAGGCCGCGTTACCCTGACGCCAAGTGAATCGGCGATTACCGCGCGGCTCAGTGCTGCTGTTGATCAGTCTATTGAGATTGTCCGCCGCCGTGTCGATGAGACGGGCGTGAATGAGCCCGCAATCCAGCGACAAGGAACCGATCGTATTCTGGTGCAATTGCCGGGGATCGATGATCCGGACCGGATTAAGCGCCTTCTGGGCGAAACGGCGCAGCTTACCTTTCACCTAGTTGACCTGACTTCCGATGTTGGCGCGGCTGGTCGGGTGCCGCCGGGCTCCAAACGGCTTCCGTCGATTCAAGAAGATGGTCGGACATACATTATCAAGAGCCGGACCATGGTCTCTGGTGAGAATCTGGAAGATGCGCAGGCCACTTTTCAGCAGGGTCAGCCGGTCGTCTCTATCCGTTTTGACGGGCTGGGGGCGAAGCAGTTTGGCCGGGCAACGACCGACAATGTCGGCAAGCCTTTCGCAATTGTTCTCGATAACAAGGTCGTCAGTGCACCGCGCATTAATGAGCCGATTTTGGGTGGCTCCGCTGTCATCAGCGGTGGTTTCAATGTAGCGGGGGCGCAGGACCTTGCGTTGCTCCTCCGGGCGGGCGCGCTTCCGGCGCCGCTTGATATTCTGGAAGAACGTTCCGTTGGGCCTGACTTGGGCGCGGACAGTATTGCCGCCGGTGAGATCGCCGGTATTATCGGTATTATCGCTGTCGCGGTCTTCATGATCGCAAGCTATGGCCTGTTCGGCATTTTTGCCAATGTGGCGCTGGCAATGAATATATTCCTGATCATGGCGGTTCTTTCTGTTCTGGGAGCAACGCTGACGCTGCCTGGTATTGCGGGTATCGTTCTTACCATCGGTATGGCGGTGGATGCTAACGTCCTGATTTTTGAGCGTATCCGCGAAGAAATTAGAGTGGGTAAGACGCCGTTGAATGCGGTTAATTCCGGATTTGCGCGGGCTTTTACAACGATTATCGACGCCAACGTCACCACCGGTATTGCCGCCGTTATCCTGTTCGTGATGGGCTCCGGGCCGGTCAAGGGCTTTGCGGTGACGCTGCTGATCGGGATTATCAGTTCCATGTTCACGGCGATTATGCTCTCGCGCATGCTTATTTCCTTCTGGATGCAGCGCAAGCGCCCGAAGACACTCGAGATTTAGGGGACCGGAAACATGTATAAAATCAAGCTTGTGCCGGATAATACCGCCATCCCCTTCCTGAAATACCGGATGATCGCCTTTATTCTGTCGGCGGTGTTGATCCTTGGATCAATCGGGGCCTTCCTGACAATCGGGTTTAACAAGGGTATCGATTTCGAAGGTGGTATCCTGATTGAGGTCGGGACGGAAACCGCGCCGGATCTCGGTGATATGCGTGGCTCTCTCGGCGGGCTGGGCTTGGGCCAGGTGGCGCTTCAGACTTTCGGCAGCGATACAGATATCCTGATCCGCGTACAGCGACAGGAAGGTGATGCCTCCGCCCAGCAGGAAGCGGTGACCGTGATCAAACAGCAGTTGGCATCAGATTTCGGTGATGAAATTTCCTACCGTCGCGTGGAATTCGTCGGGCCGACGGTCTCGGAAGAATTGGTTATCGCCGCGACGGAGGCGGTCGTCGTCGCCGTGCTGGCCATGCTGGTTTATATCTGGCTGCGGTTTGAGTGGCATTATTCTGTCGGTGCAGTTATCGCGCTGGTCCATGACGTTATTCTGACCATCGGCATGTTCGCCATCACACGGATCGAGTTTAATCTCGCCTCCGTTGCGGCTATCCTGACGATTGTCGGCTATTCAATCAACGATACCGTGGTGGTCTATGACCGGATTCGCGAGAACTTCCGCCGTTACAAGAAGCTGTCGGTCGCGGAGCTGATCAATCTTTCCATCAACGAAACCCTGACCCGGACGGTCATGACCTCGGTCACGACGTTACTGGCCCTAGTTGCCCTTTATATTTTCGGGGGCGAAGTGATCCGCGGCTTCGCGACGGCCATGATTTTTGGTGTCATTGTCGGTACTTATTCGTCGATCTTTGTTGCCGCACCGGTTCTACTTCATATCGGCCTGACGCATCAGAAAGAGGAAGAAGACGGTTTCGCTGGCGCGGAACGTGCCGATGGGGATGCAGAAGAAAAAAGCTAACGCTTCGCGATCCAACAACAGGAGACGTCATGCAGGACATATCCGGCCTACCCCAGGAAGGACAGCAGCTCATCAATGGCTACGGCGATGGCGGCTTCCGGGTGAGCGGTGTGTGGTATGAAGGATCTGTCCTGATCTTGCCTGAAAAGACGGAGAACTGGTCTCTTGCGGATATCGACGGGATCAGCCTCGACAGTCTCGCCAGTCTGATTGAGAAGAGCGATGAGATTGAAATCCTGCTGATCGGATGTGGCGACGGGATGGCCTATATCGAGGATGATATCCGTAACGCTCTCAGAGAAAAAGGCATTGTCATCGACGCCATGGGCACAGGCGCAGCGGTCCGGACCTATAATGTCCTGCTGCTGGAGCGGCGTCGGGTCGCCGCGGCGCTGATCGCTATTTGAACTACCCTTATATATTACAGACTTTACATGAATGGCTTTCCGGCTTTATGATTCGCGCACATATCCTCCCGGCGTAGAAAACTCATAACGGAGCCGGGCAGGATTATCCTCAAGGGGAGGGAAAGTCATGTCCAGTATCTTATCAAATCTCAGAAATACTGTTATCGCCGGGATTGTCCTGACCATCATTATGGTTGTGATTGTCACCGCGGTTACCGGGGGCGGCTTCGACATGGGCGGTCATGCCTATAGCAGTTTTGTCATGCGCTGGTTTCATGTGTTGAGCGGAGTGATGTGGGTGGGTCTTTTGTATTATTTCAACTTTGTGCAAATTCCGAACATGCCCAATATCCCGGATGAGCAGAAGCCTGCGATCGGTAAGGTGATTGCACCCGCTGCGCTTTGGTGGTTCCGCTGGGCCGCAATGGCGACCATCGTTACCGGCCTGCTGTTGGCATGGATGAACGGCTATATCGTGGATGCCTTAACCCTAGGTGCGAAAGAGGGCTTCGCTGTTGACAAGAGCTTTGCCATCGGGATTGGCATGTGGCTCGGCATCATTATGTGGTTCAATGTATGGTTCGTGATCTGGCCCAACCAGAAGAAAGCACTCGGCATTGTCGATGCGAATGCGGAAGCCAAGGCGGCGTCGGCCCGGACGGCAATGCTCTTTTCCCGGACGAATACGATGCTATCGTTCCCAATGCTTTACGCAATGGTTTCGGCGCAGAATTTATTCTAGATACAAAAAAGGCGCTTCCCGAAAGAAGCGCCTTTTTTGATGTATATGGTAGCCGTTAGCCGAGATTTTCGTTCGCGAAATCCCAGTTCACAAGGCTTGCCAGAAATGTCTCCATATATTTTGGACGCGCATTCTGATAGTCGAGATAGTAAGCGTGTTCCCAGACATCCATGGTCAGGATCGGCTTTGCGCCGTCAGTGAGCGGGCAGGCCGCGTTAGGGGTCTTTGTGACCTTCAGCTTGCCGCCGTCGAGAACCAGCCAGGCCCAGCCGCTGCCAAATTGGGTTGCGCCGGCAGTCTTGAATTCTTCGGCGAATTTCTCATAGGAGCCAAAGTCTTCATCAATCTTTGCCGCAATGGCACCTGTTGGCTTGCCGCCGCCGTTCGGCTTCATGGAGTGCCAGTAGAAAGTGTGGTTCCAGACCTGCGCGGCATTGTTGAAAACACCGGCTTTGCTCGCGTCGCCAGCAGTATCTTTCATAATCTCTTCCAGTGAGCGGCTGTCGGCGTCATCCAGGAGACCATTCAAATTCGTCACATAGGCGTTGTGATGCTTTCCATAGTGAAAATCGAGAGTATTTTCCGAAATATGGGGGGCCAAAGCATCTTTTGCGTAAGGAAGGGGGGGAAGTTCAAAAGCCATAATTATCCTCTTGCCATTTTTGTGGTCAATTTTTCAGTTCTTAATTCCGTGAAAATTCAAGCCCCTGATCGGGGAAAGAACTCGCATATCTCTACGCATACAGATATATACCAAATTATGTGCGCTTCCAGTTTTTTATAATGATTCTACATAAAAGTTGAGACAGTTGGTGAGTGAAGAAGGCCAGAATAGCTATCTATCCGATGAAGTGAAGCGGTATGACTATGATCGCTGGCTGACGGTTCTGTTCGCGCCGCCCACCGCTCGGGACGGGGTGTTCGCCCTGTTGGCCTTTCATGCGGAAATTGCGCGGATACGCGAAACGGTGAGCGAGCCAATGCTCGGTGACATCCGCCTTCAATGGTGGCGCGATGCGCTGAATTCGATTGCCGCCGGAAAAGTGCCTGCCCATCCTGTGGCGGAAGCGCTGGCGCACACTATCCCGGCTCATGGTCTTGATGTCGGTGATTTTCAGAATATTATCGATGCCCGGGCTTATGATCTTGATCCACAGCCGTTTCAACGCATATCAGAACTGCTCTCCTATGCGGATCAGACGGGAGGCATATTGAACAGCCTTTTCATGCGAATAATGGGCGTGACAGATGCGGGCGGTCTTGCCGCCGCACGTCAGGTCGGCAAGGCCTACGCGCTCGTAGGTATTCTTCGAGCCGTGCCCTATCACGTTGCGCAAGATGTGTTGCGTATTCCGTCCGAGATGATTGACGCGCATGGCCTTAACGCTGATACGCTCTTTACGTCAAAAAACCGGGAAGTATTTTTCGGACTTATGCAAGAGTTGACGGACCTTGCCGAGAGCGAACAGAGTGCCGCGCGAAAATTGATAACAGGTCGGCCTAAATCGGAAAAAAATGTCTATCGCCTTTCCGCGCTTAGCACGCTTTACCTCAGTCGGCTCCGTAAGTCGGGGTTTGATCCGGCGCATGAGAAAATGGATATCGGGGGATTGCGTAAAATTTCTGCGCTTTTCTTCGGGCGCTGAAGAGGGTTGGCTAAACGCCGCCCAACCGCCAGCTTTGTGACTGCATATAATTGCGGGCAAGAAACTGGTATGTATCCCGTAAAAGCCGTTCAATCTCGGAGCTTTCGTCGATAATCATCCCATCCCATTTTTCCACCATATTTCGCCAAACCATGAAATGCTGATGCAACTCGTCCCGTGTTTTGCGGATAATATCGACAGTCGGCTGGAAATTTTTGAGGATGACCATAACTTCGCATGTCTGGGCATCGATATCGATAAATTCCCTGTCGAATCTTCGAATGACAGGATCGATGAGAATCTGCATCCGGTTTATTTCTTCGGATGTCGCCCGATCACGCTTGTAAATATTGGCAATCCGACCGAGATTAGTGCTAATTTTCTTGATCTTTGAATAATGGTCGCGCAAGGCTTCAATATAAGCGAGTTCGCGAATAATTTCATCGATCTTTGCCACCACATCATCGCGCTGCACACCAAGCTTTTCAGCAATTTCGCGGAAAGCCTCCTGAACTTTTTCCTTGGTATCCGGGTCATTGGCAATCGCTTCGAGTTCGCTGATATTCAGGACAATTTCCTCGTCCCCTTGCAGCCACGATATGATTTGTGCCGTAATACGACCGCGCGCGATTTCTTTGTGCGAGTCGTCTATCGACCAGGAAGCGGAACCATCAAGCAGTTCTTTCGGGATCGAATCATTAGGCCGGATTTCTTCGACATATTTAAGTGCACGCCCAATGGTGGACAGTAGATCAGAATCCGAGCTTTCGTCATCGATACCGAATTCCCGGCAAAGGGATTTCGTTGGGATTGCACCCTTAACATCACCAATTTTGACAAAAAAACAGGGTTCTTTCGTGTCGTGAGTCAGGCTGAAATAAGCCCCCTCGACGGTGAAGATTTTATGGTCAAATGCGAAAAAGACGCTTGGATCCTGCTTTTCTTCCATAGAAATGTCCGCTGTACCTTATGCATTAAGTTATTCTGATCCAACCGCATATACCCTGTCCGTTCCCCCGATTTTCCGTCATCGTTGCAGATCGGGGCAGTCAAAATAAATGCCTGCGTCAGATAATAAATAAACATCGTATACAAATGGTTACCAGATCACGCAGTTTTCCGGCTCTTTAAGGTAGCGACTTTTGAAGCCAGCCGGAGAAGTCCTGCGCTGCGCGGGATGTATAGGCCTGTTTGCGCTCCTTTTTCTTGATCCGGCCTTCCGGGGGCGGGAACAGGCCGAAGTTGACATTCATCGGCTGGAATGACTTGGCGTCGGCCCCGCCTGTGATATGGCTCAGGATCGCACCCATGGCCGTGGTGACCGGCGGCAGGGCGAAAGCGCTCCCCGCGACATCAGCGGCGGCGAACCGTCCGGCGATCAGCCCGATCGCGGTGCTTTCCACATATCCCTCGACCCCGGTTATCTGACCCGCAAAGCGGATATGAGGATGATTCTTGAGGCGGAGTTGTTCGTCCAGGACTTCCGGGCTGTTGATAAAGGTATTTCGGTGCAGACCGCCAAGGCGGGCGAATTCAGCCTTCTCCAGCCCGGGGATGGTCTGGAAAATCCGCTTCTGCTCGCCATAGGTGAGCTTGGTCTGGAAGCCGACCATATTGTAAAGCGTGCCGAGCTTGTTATCTTGCCGGAGCTGGACAACGGCGTAGGGCTTCTCGTCGGAATTCGGGTTGGTCAGGCCAACGGGTTTCATTGGCCCGAATCGCAGGGTTTCCGGTCCGCGTTCCGCCATTACTTCGATCGGCAGGCATCCATCGAAATAGGGAGTGTTCTTTTCCCATTCCTTGAACTCCGTCTTGCCGCCCTCATTCAGCGCTTGAATGAACTCCCGGTACTGCGTCTCGGTCATCGGGCAGTTGATATAATCCGACCCGTCGCCCTTGTCATAGCGGGACTGGAACCAGGCGATATCAAAATTAATACTGTCTTTATAGACAATCGGGGCAATCGCATCAAAAAAGGCGAGGGCATCGGCGCCAGTTGCCGCATGGATTTTTTCGGCGAGCGCACCGGAGGTGAGGGGGCCCGTGGCGATTATTACCTGTTCCCAGTCGGCGGGGGGCAGGTCCGTGACTTCTTCCCGTTCCAGCGTGACCAGGGGATGAGTCTCGATTTTATCCTGTACATAGGCGGAGAAACCATCCCGGTCGACCGCAAGTGCGCCACCCGCCGGAACCCGGTTGATATCGGCACTCTCCATGATCAGCGAGCCCATATCTCGCATTTCCCGATGAAGGAGTCCAACAGCATTATTTTCCGCATCATCAGAGCGGAAGGAGTTGGAGCAGACAAGTTCCGCGAGACCATCGGTCAAATGCGCATCGGTCCCGCGAACGGGGCGCATTTCATGGAGGATGACGGGTACACCCGCCGTAACGAGCTGCCAGGTGGCTTCGCTTCCGGCAAGACCGCCGCCGATAATATGTACGGGTTTTTGATCTGCACTCATGGATATTACGCAGCCTTCGTTTTCTTGGTCTTTTTCGCCGTGCCTTCGGCCGGCTTGACCGCGGGTCGTTTGGCGAGAATGTCTTTCAGATACCGTCCGGTATAGCTTTCCGGTACCTTGGCAACCTCTTCCGGTGTCCCTTCGGCCACCAGATAGCCGCCTGCATCGCCGCCATCTGGGCCCATATCGACAACCCAGTCGGCCGTCTTGATAACCTCAAGGTTATGCTCGATCACGAGGACGCTGTTGCCCGCATCGACAAGGGCCTGCAGCACTTCCATCAATTTGCGCACATCCTCGAAATGCAGGCCGGTTGTCGGTTCGTCGAGGATATAGAGCGTGCGACCCGTCGCCCGGCGGGAGAGTTCCTTCGCCAGCTTGACGCGCTGCGCCTCACCGCCCGACAGGGTCGTCGCCTGCTGTCCCACATGGATATAGCCGAGACCGACCTGTTGCAGGGTTTCGAATTTCTCGCGGACGTTTGGCACGGCCTTGAAGAAGACCGCCGCATCATCGACGGTCATGTTCAGCACGTCGGAGATGGATTTGTCCTTGAACTTAATCTCCAGCGTCTCGCGGTTATAACGCTCCCCCTTGCAGACGTCGCATTGCACATAGACGTCGGGCAGGAAATGCATCTCGATTTTAATGACGCCGTCGCCCTTGCAGGCCTCGCAACGGCCGCCCTTGACGTTGAAGGAGAATCGCCCGGATTTATAGCCGCGGGCTTTCGCTTCAGGCAGGCCCGCAAACCATTCGCGGATTGGCGTGAAAGCGCCGGTATAGGTCGCGGGGTTGGACCGCGGTGTCCGCCCGATGGGAGACTGGTCGATATCGACGATCTTGTCGAGCCACTCAATCCCCTCGATCCGGTCATGCGGCCCCGGGTGGTTGCGGTTGTTGTTGAGCTTCTTCGCGATGGCCTTGTACAGCGTCTCGATAATTAACGACGACTTGCCGCCACCTGAAACACCGGTCACGCAGGTAAAGGTACCAAGCGGGATGTTGACATTCACACGCTTCAGATTGTTATGGCGCGCACCGATGATATGAATCTGGCGCGATTCCTGGATACGGCGGCGCTGCTTGGGAAGCGGAACCTCCATTTCGCCGGAAAGATACTTGCCGGTGATGCTTTCCGGCTCCTTCATAATATCGTCCGGAGAGCCTTGCGCGATCAGGCGACCACCATGGCGACCGGCGCGCGGGCCCATATCGACCACATGATCGGCTGTCATAATCGCTTCTTCGTCATGCTCGACCACGATCACGGAATTGCCCTGATCACGCAGATTAACGAGAGTTTTAAGAAGCCTTGCGTTGTCCCGTTGATGCAATCCGATGGAGGGCTCGTCCAGCACATAGAGTACACCGGTCAGGCCCGAGCCGATCTGGGAGGCGAGGCGGATACGCTGGCTTTCCCCGCCGGAGAGCGTGCCGGAGCCACGTGATAATGTCAGATATTCAAGCCCGACATCGACAAGGAAGCCAAGCCGTTCATTGATTTCCTTGAGAACCCGCTCGGCGATGGAATTGTCTTTTTTCGACAGGGCTCCGGAAAGTTCTTCGAACCATTTGCGGGCATCGAGGATGGATTTTGCGCAGACCTCGCCGATATGATGGCCATTGATGCGGATGGCGAGGCTTTCTTCCTTGAGCCGGTGACCCCCGCATTTACTGCAGGCGGTTTTATCCTGATATTTTTCCAGATCTTCGCGGACCCAACTGCTATCAGTTTCGCGCCAGCGCCGCTCGATATTCGGAATAACCCCTTCGAACGGCTTGTTGGTCTTATAGGTGCGCAAGCCATCATCGAAGGTGATCTGGATTTTGGTTTCTCCTGTGCCGAACAGGACAGCCTTTTGCGCCTCCTCATCGATTTCCTCCCAAGGCTCCGTCGTCATAAAGCCGTAATGCTTGGCGAGGGCTTCCAGCGTCTGCATATAGTATGGCGCTGGCGTTTGGGAGCGGGACCATGGGGCAATCGCGCCATCGCGCATGGATAGCGTGACATCGGGCACAATCTGGTCAGGATCAAAGAACATTTCCGTCCCCAATCCGCCGCAGGATGTACAGGCGCCGTAAGGGTTATTGAAGGAGAATATGCGCGGCTCGATTTCCTCAATCGTGAAGCCCGACACAGGGCAGGCAAATTTGGAGGAAAACATCGTTCGTTCCTGCGTGTCGGCATCTTCCACAGCGAACAAACCGTCGGCGAGGTCGAGCGCGGTCTCGATGGAATCAGCGAGGCGGCCCTGGATATCCTCATTCAATACAACGCGGTCCACGACGACGTCGATATGATGCTTGATCTGCATGTCGAGTTCGGGGGTGTCCTCAATGTCGTAAATCTCGCCATCGACCTTGACCCGTTGAAAGCCGCGCTTGCGCAGATCCAGAAATTCCTTGCGATATTCGCCCTTGCGGCCGCGTACAATGGGGGCGAGCAGATAAAGGCGCTTGCCTTCACCCTTAGCCATCACCTGATCGACCATCTGGCTGACAGTCTGACTGGCGATGGGTAGTCCTGTTGCCGGAGAATAAGGCACACCGATACGCGCATAGAGCAGACGCAGATAGTCATAGATTTCTGTCACCGTACCGACTGTGGAGCGCGGGTTTTTCGACGTTGTCTTCTGTTCAATCGAGATGGCGGGGCTGAGTCCGTCGATATGGTCCACATCCGGCTTCTGCATCATTTCCAGGAATTGGCGCGCGTAGGCCGACAGGCTTTCGACGTAACGACGCTGCCCCTCCGCATAGATGGTGTCGAAGGCGAGCGAGGACTTGCCGGACCCGGAAAGACCGGTGATCACCACCAATTGATCGCGGGGGATATCGATATTAACATTCTGCAAGTTGTGTTCGCGGGCGCCGCGGATGCTGAGAATTTTCTGCATTCGGATATTATACCTGACATGTGCTTAAAACTGTGCCGGAATTTATAGGTTAATATGGGAAAAGGCCAGACTTATCGGCAAAAAGTGTTTTCATTTTGTTCACGGTCGACATTATGGTCGAAAAGCACTGGCCAGAGGCGCTATTGCACGTTATTGTCTGGCCAGAATTTTTTAAGAGAATACAGAATCGAAAGCGGAACACACCATGGCGGGCAGCGTTAATAAAGTCATTCTTGTTGGAAATCTGGGCGCGGATCCTGAGGTTCGCTATATGAATAATGGCAAGCCCGTCTGCAACCTGCGTATAGCGACGAGCGAATCCTGGAAGGACCGGGACAGCGGAGAGCGGCGTGAGCGCACGGAGTGGCACCGGGTTGTGATTTTCAATGAAGGACTTTGCAAGATAGCCGAGCAGTTTCTCAAGAAAGGCTCGAAGGTTTATTTGGAGGGTCAATTGCAGACCCGCCAGTATGAGCAGGACGGCATCACCAAATATTCAACAGAAATCGTGCTGCAGGGCTTTAACTCTGCCCTCACCATGCTTGATAGTGCTGGCGGTGGTCAGGGACAGGGTGCCGGTGGCTATGGCGGTGGCACACAGAAGGGCGGCAATGACTATGGCGGCGGCGGTGCCCCGAGTGGGGATCGCAGTTATGGCGGTCCGGCTGGAAGCGGCATGGGCGGCGATTTCGATGATGACATTCCCTTCTAAGGGCGTGAACATCTCGGTGAAATGAGAAAAAGGCTGTCCGTCGCGGGCGGCCTTTTTTATTGGAGTGAGGTTGAAGGCGGAGGAGGAAAGAAAAATGGCGCTAGACCACATTTCCATAGCTGTACAGGATCTTGAAAAAGCAGGGCAGTTTTATGATGCTGTCTTTGGGCTTTTGGGTATGACGCGGATTGCTGATCGCCCGGGAACTGTCGGGTATGGCAAGAAATTTCCCGAATTCTGGATTAATGCGCGTCCTGACATGGCGCCGGTGCCCGCCGATACCGGCGTTCATATCGCGCTCCGAGCCATAAGTGAAGATACGGTTCTTGAATGTTATCAGGCTGCGCTTGCGAATGGCGGTACAGATGCAGGTTTGCCGGGGGCGCGGCAGGCGGCACTCACGACATACTTCGGTGCCTTTTTCAAGGATCCGGATGGCAACAAGGTCGAAATCGTGACCTTTCCCAAAACAGAATAACCAGTGGGCGTGGGAAATTAATGTCGTTACTGTTGGGGATTGATACCGGCGGGACCTACACGGACGCAGTGTTGTTCGATGAAGAAAAGGGCGTGATCGCGAGCGCCAAATCCCTCACGACACGGCGTGATTATGCCATTGGCATCGGTAAGTCGGTTGCTTCCGTGATCGGCTCGGCTGAAGTTTCCACTTCCGATATCGGTCTTGTCTCCCTTTCAACGACGCTTGCGACCAACGCGCTGGTGGAAGGGCAGGGCGGGCGTATCTGCCTGATCCTGATTGGCTTCGACGAGACAGCGCTGGAGCGCAATGGCCTGCGCGATGCCTTGAAGGGTGATCCGGTCATATTCCTCTCCGGTGGTCATAATGGGCAGGGGGAGGCGGAAGCTCCGCTCGATGAAGCGGCGCTCAATTCCGGGTTAGATGCAGCAGGCACTATCACCGCCTTTGCCGTCGCGGGCCTTTTCGCCATTCGCAACCCGGAGCATGAACTTCGCGCGCGGGAAATCATCCTCGCGCGCTCTGAAAACAACAGTGTGACCTGCAGCCATGAACTATCGAGTAAGCTCGATGGGCCGCGCCGGGCGCTGACCTCCGTTCTCAATGCGCGGCTGATTAACCTGATTCATCATCTGATTGCCTCCAGTGAAGCGCTGTTCGCGGATATGAAGATCGATGCGCCGCTCATGGTCGTGCAGGGAGATGGCGCGCTGATCTCGGCAGAGGTTGCGAAACTCAAACCGATTGAGACAATTCTCTCCGGTCCGGCAGCAAGTCTTGTCGGCGCGGCGTATCTAAGTGGTGAGGAAGATGCCATCGTCTCGGATATTGGCGGCACGACAACGGATATTGCGATACTTGAAAACGGCAGCCCGCGTCTCGATGCGGATGGCGCAACCGTCGGCGGTTGGCGCACCATGGTGGAGGCCGTGGCAATCCATACCGTCGGCCTTGGCGGCGATAGCGAGGTGGCGGCGGTGAAATCCGGCTTCGGTCTTGCACTTACGCTCGGGCCGCGACGACTGGTGCCGGTTAGTCTGCTTGCCACGGAGCATCCCGGCCTTGTGCATGACGCGCTGGATGCACAGTTGTTGCGCGACAGGTGGCAGGAGAATTTTGGCCGCTTCGCTTTCGCCGTTGGGCGGGAGAGTGCGCATCTCGCGGCCCTGTCCGAATTGGAGGCGGCACTTTTCGCAGAGTTGGAGAGCGGCCCAAAGCCGTTGGAGAAACTGATCACGCGGCGGCGGCAACTCTCGGCGCTCGAAAGATTGGTCTCAACCGGTCTTGTGATGATCGCCGGGCTGACCCCCTCTGACTCGGCACATATTCTGGGGTTACAGGAGGGCTGGGACAGAGAGGCGGCGGAAAAGGCGGCGCTTCTCTTTGGGCGGCAGAAGGATACGCGCGGTGTGCCGCTGTCCAATACGGCAGAAGAGGTGAGCCGGATGATTTTTAGCGCTCTGGTTAACATCTCCAGTGAGACCTTGCTCGCGGCGGTGCTGGGGGACGACTCGCTTCTAACCCCGGCGGAGGCGGTGACGATGCTTCGGGCTTCCCATCAAGAAGCCACCCATCCGCTGATCAAGCTGGATATCGGTCTTCAATTGCCGGTGATCGGGCTTGGTGCCTCCGCCCATATTTATTATCCGGATGTCGCGACGCAGCTCGGCACCATTGCCATAATTCCCGATCATGCCGCCGTCGCCAATGCGGTGGGCGCGGTGGTGGGGCAGGTTCGCACGAGTGCCCATGGTAATATACTGCCGACAGATAATGACGGCTTTCGCCTCTATCACAGCGGGGAGCCGATGGATTTTGAGAGCATCGACGCGGCGGTGGCGGCAGCGGAAAAGTTGTTGAAAAGCGAGACCCGGACCCTCGCGACGGAGTCGGGCGCGGCGGAGGTACACACGAAATTCGTCCGACAGGACAATGTCGCTCATATCGGCGGGCGAGAGATGTTTATTGAGAGCGTTCTGGAGGCCACCGCTTTCGGCCGACCGCGTATCACCCGCTAAAGCATTTGCAGCGGCAGCGCGGTGGTGAATTTAATCTCCTCCATTGCGAAGTTTGAACTTACATCGGAGAGGTCAATCTCCCGGATCAGGCGATGATAGAACTTGTCATAGGCCGCGACGTCCGGGACCACCACTTTCAGCAGATAATCGATATCACCGCTCATCCGGTAGAATTCCATGATCTCGGGGAATTTATCCACTGTCTCGGCAAACTTGCGGAGCCATTCCGCATCATGGCGGCTGGTCTTGATGGCGACAAAAACAGTGACCGGCAGGTTGAGCTTGGTCCGATCAAGCAGGGTGACCTGTGCCCTGATGACACCTATCTCCTCTAGCGATTTGATGCGCCGCCAGCAGACCGTGCGGGAGCAGCCGACTTTCTCAGCCAGTTCCGCCACGGCGATAGAACTATCTTCCTGCAGATGGGCGAGTATTTTTCGATCTACGGCGTCCATAGAATTTTTTCCCATATTTTACGATAATATCGAAATATATGTTTCATTATATGAGAATTATGGGTTAATAAAAGGCAAATATTCCGGGAATTGCCGTTATGATTATCCCATATTAAAGCTATGGGTTTAGATAGATGACGGAAAAAGACCATGACTATTCAGAAACTGTTTACTGATCATCCCGCGTCCGTGAATGAAAGTTATGTCGAGCATATGGAAATGTCCGGCTCCTTTGCCTTCTGGCTTTTCGTTGCCGGATTCTGTGCGACGGTTCACGCTGTTCTCCCTTTCTTGTTCGAGAAAACGGGAAGCCGGATCATAACAAGGTTGCATCGGCGGATGGTGGCGGGGCGGGTGACGAAGCCGGTGTCCGCGTCTCTAGCTCACCAGGCCCTTGACAGTGCGGCGCTTTAGGGGCGCTTCTTGGCTAAAAAGGCGCGGTTTTTGGCCCGCTAAAGGTTGCTTATGAGGCGGATATCTTGTAGAACAGGCCAACCTTGACGGTCGCTGATATCGGCAGGGGAGTTTAATGGTTTTTTCTGTGCCCGACCAATGTCTGGCATACTCAAGTTTATTCAGGAACCCCTGCCTTGAATGATGTAACAATACCTCCTTCCGATAACCATATCGTACCGGTCACTATCGAAGAGGAAATGCGGCGGTCGTATCTCGACTATGCCATGAGCGTGATTGTCTCTCGCGCACTTCCCGATGCCCGTGATGGGCTCAAGCCGGTACACCGGCGTATCATTTATGCCATGTATGAAAATGGCTATACTTCGGACAAGGCTTTCCGGAAATCTGCCCGCGTCGTCGGTGATGTGATGGGTCGTTATCACCCCCATGGCGATAGCGCGATTTATGACGCCATGGTGCGTCTCGCACAGGATTTCTCTATGAGCCTCAAGCTGGTGGAAGGGCAGGGTAACTTTGGGTCCATGGACGGCGATAAAGCTGCCGCCATGCGCTATACCGAGGCGCGTCTGCAAAAGGCCGCTGAGAGCCTGATCGATGATATCGACAAGGACACCGTCGACTTTGTTAACAACTATGATGACAGCGAGCGCGAACCTTCGGTTTTGCCGGCGCGTTATCCCAATCTTCTGGTTAATGGTGCCGGTGGTATTGCTGTCGGCATGGCGACTAATATCCCGCCGCATAACCTCGGCGAAGTAGTTGATGGCGCGCTTGCGCTTCTTGAGAAGCCGGAAATGGCAGTTGAAGAGCTGGTCGACTTTATTCCCGGACCGGATTTCCCGACAGGCGGCACGATCCTCGGTCGGAGCGGCTCGATCAGCGGCCTTACCACCGGGCGCGGTTCGGTCATTATGCGCGCCAAGGTCGATATCGAGGAAATTCGCAAAGATCGGCAGGCGCTGATCGTGACCGAAATTCCCTACCAGATTAACAAGGCCCGCCTTGTGGAGCAGATTGCCGATCTGGTGCGCGCCAAGAAAATTGAGGGGATCGGTGATCTTCGCGATGAATCTGATCGCCATGGGGTGCGTGTCGTTATCGAGATCAAGCGTGATGCGATGGCGGAGGTGGTGTTGAACCAGCTTTTCCGTTTCACGTCTCTTCAGACGTCCTTTGGTGTGAATATGCTGGCGCTTAATCGCGGCAAGCCAGAACTTCTGAATGTCAAGGAATTGCTGGAAGCCTTTCTGGATTTCCGCGAAGAAGTGATCTCCCGGCGGACCAAGTTCCTGCTCAGTAAGGCGCGCGAACGGGCCCATGTGTTGATCGGTCTAGCGATTGCGGTCGCCAATATCGATGAAGTGATCAAGCTGATCCGCGCCGCGCCAGATCCGGCGACAGCGCGCGCCCAGTTGATGGAGCGTGACTGGAATGCTTCCTCGGTGGAACCGCTGATCCGGCTGGTGGATGATCCGGAATATGCAATTACGGAGAAGGGCACTTATCGCCTTTCGGAGGCACAGGCCCGGGCGATCCTCGATCTTCGTCTGCAACGCCTGACAGCGCTTGGCCAGAATGAAATCGGCGATGAACTCAAAGATCTCGGTGAGAAAATTCTCGATTATCTCGATATTCTTTCAAGCCGTCCGCGCCTGATTAGCATCATCCGCGACGAACTTCTCGAGATGAAGGAAAAATATGCGGTTCCGCGCCGGACTCAGATCGAAGAAAGCGAGTTCGAGCATGATATCGAGGACTTGATCCAGCGTGAGGATATGGTGCTGACGGTCAGTCACAAGGGCTATATCAAGCGCGTACCGCTCTCGACCTACAAGCCACAGCGCCGGGGCGGTAAGGGACGTGCTGGCATGCAGACCCGCGATGAGGATTTTGTCACGCAGCTATTTGTCGTGAATACACATACACCGGTGCTGTTCTTCTCGACCTTTGGGCGGGTTTATAAGATGAAGGTCTATCGTCTGCCGCTCGGGTCACCACAAAGCCTCGGCAAGGCGATTATCAATCTTCTGCCACTGGAAGAAGGGGAAGTGATTTACACCCTGATGCCACTGCCGGAGGAAGAGGAAAGCTGGTCCGAACTGGAAGTAATGTTCGCGACAGCCAAGGGCAATGTGCGCCGCAACCTGCTCAGTGATTTCTCTAACGTGAAGGCCAATGGTAAGATCGCCATGAAGCTTGATGAGGATGATCAGCTTGTCGATGTCCGGATTTGTACGCCGGATTCTGACGTATTCCTGGCCGCCAAGGGCGGTAAATGCATCCGCTTCCGCGCGACCGATGTGCGGCTCTTCAAGGGGCGGGATTCCAGCGGTGTCCGTGGCATGAAGCTCGGCAAAGGTGACAGTGTTATTGGGATGTCGATCCTCAAATCCGTTGAGGCGGATACGGAAACCCGGGATGCGTATCTCAGGGCGCGCAAATCCATCGATGAGGCCGGGAACGTCACGGAATATGGCATTCTCTCGCCGGAACAGTATGAGGCTCTCCTGCAGGATGAGGAGGTATTGCTTGCCATTACCGAAAATGGCTATGGCAAGCGGACGAACGCCTTTGAATATCGTGTCACCAATCGTGGTGGGCAAGGGATCATCAATATTGAAACCTCCGATCGGAATGGCAATGTGGTTGCCACTTTCCCAATCACCGAAGATGAGCAGATCATGCTGGTGACCAATGGCGGTAAGGTCATCCGGACACCGGTCACAGATATCCGAATTGCCGGGCGGAATACGCAGGGCGTGACCCTTTTCAAGACCTCAAAAGGGGAGCAGGTTGTTTCTGTGACTGCGCTTGCCGATGACAAGTCCGAGGGTGAGAATGGGGAAGTTGATGACAATGCGGATGATGCCGGGCCCACAGATGAAGATGCGAACGGCTAAAACGGTGCGCATAAAATATCAAGCTAACAAATAGAAGTAGCGAAGAAAAGAAAGGGAAATTCATGTCCAAAAATCGCGTAGGATTGTATCCGGGGACCTTTGATCCGATAACGGTGGGTCACTATGACATTATCCGCCGCGCATCGAAGCTGGTTGATACATTGGTGATCGGTGTGGCAATGAATCCCGGGAAAAACCCTCTCTTTACCGTGGATGAACGGGTCGAGATGGTTGAAAAAATGACAGAGGAATTTCCAGGCACCAATTTCGTAGTGAAACCCTTCAACAACCTGTTGATGCATTTCGCCGAGCAGGTTGGCGCAGCCATCATTATCCGTGGCCTGCGCGCGGTATCCGACTTTGAGTATGAATTTCAGATGGTTGGTATGAACCGGCGCCTGAATTCAGAGATTGAGACGGTTTTCCTGATGGCCTCTGACCAGCATCAGTTCATTGCCTCCAGCCTGGTCAAGGAAATTGCCCTGCTGAATGGTGATATCACAAAATTTGTTTCGGCGACGACGGCGCAGAAAATTGTCGATCGGGTCGAACTTATTCAAAGAAATTCGAAATAGTTGAAATTTTAAACCGCGTGCGTCTTCGTGCGCGGAAGACAGGAGAAAATAATGGCACGAGACCTTGAAAACACCCTCTATCTTGAAACAAAGGATGGTCGTGTCATCATTGAGATGCGCCCCGATCTTGCGCCGAACCACGTCGCACGGATCAAGGAACTGGCGCGTGAAGGCTTTTATGACGGCATTGTCTTTCATCGGGTGATTGATGGCTTCATGGCACAGACGGGCTGTCCGCAAGGCACTGGCACGGGCGGATCGGGACAGAATCTCTCATCCGAATTTTCCGACGAAGACCATATCGAAGGCACATGTTCAATGGCTCGCGCCGGTCATCCCGATAGTGCAGATAGCCAGTTTTTCATTATGTTCGACCGTGCGCCGCATCTGGATGGCCAATATTCTATCTGGGGTCAGGTAGTCGAAGGCATGGATGCCGTCCATAAGATAAAAAAGGGCAGCAGCATGGACAATGGCTCTGTTTCTGATCCGGACAAGATCATCAGCCTTAAAGTCGCGGTTGACGTCGAGTAACATTTTAATATTTCTGGGCACGAACGGCTTGGGTATCCAAGTCGTTCGTTTGCGTTTTAGATCATGAAAGTTGACGCATTTGACTTTATCTTGCCGACGGAGCTGATCGCCGATCGCCCGGCGGTTCCGCGTGAGGCGGCAAAGCTGTTAGTGGTTGGGGAAACGCTCAGCGATTTCACTGTCGCCGATCTGCCGGATCTCTTACGCGAAGGGGATCTGCTTGTCTTTAATGACACCAAGGTGATCCCGGCGCGTCTGCGGGGCACGCGGCGCACGGCAAAGATTGAGGTGACGCTGCACAAGAATGTTTCCGCCGATAGCTGGCATGCTTTTGCAAAACCGGCGAAGAAGCTAAAGACAAGCGATATCATAGAGTTCGCCGATGGTTTTACGGCGCTGGTGACAGATAAATTTGATGGCGGGGAGGTGGCACTTGCCTTCTCTACCTCTGGTCCTCAGCTGATGGAAAAGCTTATGGAGCATGGGGAAATTCCACTCCCGCCCTATATCAGCAGCCTGCGCGCTGTTGATGAGCAGGACAAGAGCGATTACCAGACAATCTTTGCGAAAGACGAGGGCGCGGTGGCGGCACCAACGGCGGGGCTTCACTTCACCGAAGCACTTCTGAAGAAATTTGCCACAAAAAAGATCGATATGGTGACAACGACCCTGCATGTCGGAGCGGGAACCTTTCTGCCCGTTAAGGTCGATGATACCGATGATCATAAAATGCATGCAGAGCGCGGATTTCTGGACGAGGAAACAGTTCAAAAAATAAATGAAACACGTAGACGTGGTGGCCGCATCGTCGCGGTCGGAACAACCAGCCTTCGCCTGCTTGAGAGCGCGGCAGATGACGCAGGCGTCCTACATCCCTTTGAAGGGGAGACGGATATCTTTATCACGCCCGGCTATCGCTTCAAGGCGATTGATCTGCTGATCACCAATTTCCATCTTCCGAAATCGACGTTGTTTATGCTCGTCTCGGCTTTTTCCGGCCTTGAGACCATGCAGGGGGCCTATGCTCATGCGATCGCAGAAAAATACCGTTTTTATTCCTATGGCGACTGTTCGCTGCTATATCCGAAATCATGACAAACGCATTTGACTTCAATATTTCCGCCACCGATGGCGCAGCCCGGCGCGGGACCCTGAAAACCGCCCATGGGGAAATCCGCACACCGGCCTTCATGCCGGTTGGGACGGCGGCGACGGTGAAGGGGATGACACCCGAAGCGGTGCGCGAGACCGGGGCGGATATCCTGCTCGGTAACACCTATCACCTGATGCTGCGCCCGGGGTCGGAACGGGTAAAGCGCCTCGGCGGCCTACATAAATTCATGAACTGGGAACGGCCGATCCTGACCGATAGCGGCGGCTTTCAGGTGATGTCTCTGAATGAACTCCGCAAGATCGACGAGAATGGCGTAACCTTCAAGTCGCATATCGATGGGCAGCGGTTCGAGTTGACGCCGGAACGTTCCATGCAGATCCAGAATGATCTCGACGCTACGATCACCATGGCCTTCGACGAATGCACGCCTTATCCGGCGACAGAGGATGTGGCGGCAAGTTCCATGCGCCGATCCATGCGTTGGGCTGAACGCTCCCGCGAGGCTTATGAGCAACGGTCCGGCTATGGCCTGTTCGGCATTGTGCAGGGTTCGACATATGAAGACTTACGCCTTGAATCCATTGCGGCGCTGACCGGCATCGGGTTTGAGGGATACGCGGTCGGCGGCTTGGCTGTGGGCGAGGGGCAGGCGGAAATGTTTCGCACGCTGGAGTTTACGACGCCAGCACTGCCGCAGGACAAGCCCCGATATCTTATGGGGGTTGGCAAGCCTGATGATCTTGTCGGGGCAGTGATGCGTGGGATTGATATGTTTGACTGTGTGTTGCCAACACGCTCAGGGCGCAACGCACAAGGATTCACGCGCTATGGCACAGTGAATATCCGTAATGCCCGCCATGCGGATGATCCACGCCCGCTGGATGAACGTTGCGGCTGCCCGGCTTGCCGGAATTACAGCCGCGGATATCTCCATCACTTGTTCAAGGCGAAGGAGATGCTGGGATCTATGCTGCTCACCTGGCATAACCTGCATTACTATCAAGAAGTTATGGCCGGAATGCGTGGTGCAATTGAAGAAGGCGCTCTCGCGGATTTTGCGCTTGATTTCTTTGCCATGCAGGCGGCCGGCGATATCGAGCCGATCTAGTTTTGATACGTCGGGGAAGGATGGTAATCGAAGCCATCTCTGCCTTTGAGGGGAGGGGGTGGAATCGGCAAAAATAGCTTCGATCAACCTTGGACAGCTTTATCATCCGCCTCGAACTCTTAACATTGCGTTAACAAGTAACCGAGCCGGACAAATGGACGCAAAGATGACGATTTTCGTCAATTTTTTATGCAATTTAGCTGTTTTTTTGACGTTTTTAGGATGAAAGCCACCCTGAAACGGCGTGATCGGTAAGAAGTTTCTACATATACGAGGCGATTCTTGTTACGGGAATCTACCGTTAAGTGCCTGTGGGTTTGGCGGGTTTCGAAGAAGAAGACATCTTCATCGGCTGATGTGGCTTGATGGCCGTTGCGGTCGAGCGGGAGGTCGTCACTGTGGAAATGATCTTATCAATCACATAGAAAATAAGCTCTACGCTATAGCCCGCAAGAAAAGCGATGGCGAGAGGACTGAAATTTGCGAGGCTGGACGAGCCGAGCTTGATCGTCGCGAAGGCGGAGGTGTTAGAGGTGAGGGAATAGAGCTTGCTGGGTGCTTCGGTAAAAAAGAAGCTGGCCATGATTCCGGCAAGTGGGCCTTGCGTAATCCGAAGGCTGTAGTCGATATGGCTATTCATCGAAAAAGTCAGGTTTTCGATATCCTTTGGCAACTGTCGCAGAACATAGAAAGACGCCCCCAGCAGGCCGTAGAGTATCGGCAAAAAGTAAACTGAAATGGCATGCAGCACATATTGGGCGGACACATAATGAACATGAATTTTTGATTCCGGTGACAATTCACTATAGCCCGGCTTTTCCCATGTTTGCGCGCTGAAAAAGATGATCCGTCCCCAGAAACGATTCCAGTTCTTAAGCTCAATTATCTCTGCGCTGCGCCATGCGATATATTCGTCGATCTGGCGATTGAGAGTTTGTATATCGACGGGATTTGGCGAAGTTTTCGCAGTGATACCTACAGTCGATCCAGTTGCCGCATCACTATCAGACAGGGGCTTTCCTCCTGCCTCTATTTCGTTCTTATTTGAAAGACTGTTGAGATTGCTCGACCGATTAGTGCCATTTTCATTGAATAGTTGATATTCCAGTTCATTGATCCGGTCAGACTGATATTTGATATCAAAGACAAGTGTATTCCCGATGGCCCAGAAAACCTGCAGCGCGATAAGGCTTAGCAAGGTGGTCAGCGATAGCATTTTGTAGCGAAAGGCCGATTTTCTGGAAAAGGACACATATGTACGCCCTTGCAAATATCCCCAGATGCCTGAGCGCAAACCGCGCATGTCATGGGTTGCGCGGACACTATCGATGGTAATCGGACTTAGCGTGCGCGAGAGGGTCTCGTAGGCGTGCCAGAAGCTATTGATAACATCAGATGTGAGAATGGCTTTGTCGAAGGCGTCGCTCGTCTCCAGAATGGTTCGGGTCACGTCCTCATCAATCTCTATGCCACGCTCAGCCGCCGTCATCATCAAGAGTTGGGAATCGACGAGGGATTTCTGCAGGATGGTTGAGGCGAGGGTCTGCCCCGGCGTTTCGCCATCCTGCGACTCATCCGCTGCTGAATTTTTTGAGAAATGACCCATTTAACGCTCCTTCCTAGCTGTGACGACAGTGAATGGCGGCCTGTGACTGAAAATCCCTGTTTTTGTGGCTTTTTAGGCGAAGAAAAAGAATTCACGCCGGAGGGTTGCCCCGCTTTGCCGTGGCACGCTACAAAGAGACCAGATCGATTTTGAGGGAGACGCGCACCGTGATTATGTATGGGATTAAAAACTGCGATACCTGCAGAAAAGCGCTCAAATGGCTACAGGAAGAGGGGATAGCCAGCAAGTTTCACGATTTGCGAGCTGATGGGCTGCCGCCGGATGAGCTGGCGCAGTGGCTTGCCGCAATTGATCGCAATGTCCTGATTAACAAGCGCGGAACGACATATCGTCAACTTGACGATGCGGCGAAAGCGGCACTGGAAGGTGATGATCCATCAACGGCGATCCTCGCTCAACCGACCTTACTGAAACGACCAATTTTTTCAGATAACGGCCGATATCTGGTCGGCTTCAAGGAGCCAGAGAAAGAAACGCTGAAAAGCTGGGTGGATTAATCCAACTTTTGTACATAGCAAAGAACATGATCGACATCGACCTGGTTCTCACTGAGTGGCAGGGCGATCACGCGGAGCGGAATTTCATCGAAGGTGGACGGGAAGTGTTCGGTCCCGTGGGTTGGCTTGCCTGAATTGGCGACATCCCTTGCAAGGCCTAGGACCCAATCAACCACCATCGGTGTAAACTCAATATCCGAGGTGTATTTCTGATGTGGGTTCTCTGCCTGCGTAGCCTGCCGAACTTCACTTGCGAAACCATTTTCCAGCTGTAGACGACCGGCGACCCGATCGCAATGAACTAAGGTACAGTTTGGCCAGTATTTTCCGATCTTGGCTGTGTCCAGCTTCCGCCAGGTTGGGTATCGATTGCCGTCGCGTATCTCCATCCAATAAGAGAGAATATCCGGGGCGGCCGGCTTTTTCTTCTGCCATCCGGAGGTGGCGGCGGGACGGGCCCAATGCGCCCGACGAGGCGGGACGGCGGAAACGGGTTTGGGCTCAACGACGACTTCCTCGGCTACAGGAGGAGATGGCTTTTTCGCCTTTACTTGTTTTTTCGGGGAGGTCGCGCGGGGTTTTGCTTTTTTGCGAGACGGCGGCGGGGTGGCCTCTTCCACTTTCTGCGTGAAAACAGCCTCGGATGCGGATGCGGATGGGGAGGGCTTGCTGGCCTCCAATTCCTCTGAAAGTGCCTGCAAACGGTCAGTAATATCGCCGGATTTCACCTTGCGTGGCGATGCAGCTTTATCTGTAGACCGTCGTACCTTGATCCGTGACAGTGAAGCTGCGTTAAGGCCGATTTCCAGCTCCTTGTTTTCATCAATATTTTCACGCATGACTGAATACTTCCACTCAGAGGGACGACTTGTCCAAAACACAATTACAGGATTGCGGGAGGATCGCCGTTCCATGATTGGCGACATACTCTTCCAGAGCGGTTTCAAAGATCGACTGCGCAGACATCTGTGTATGCGCCGCGATAAGTTTGAGCTGCAAATGATCCTTGGGCGTCATGCGAACAGAAATCCGGATGCGGCCCAGGCCATCTTTCTTTAATTTTGAGACTTCTGCAGCAATTTCCTGCACCTTTTCATCCCCAATCGGCGTGATTTCCCGACGGCTAGACACTCCGTTTGTGGAGGGGCGGGAGATATTTGCCTGTTGATAGGATGGCGTGCCATTGCTGTCTGTCACGGCCTTTTTCGGCGTCGCGGTTTCCCGTGTCATGAAGGCCGGGACACTATCGTCAGAATCGAATTCGGGTGTCTCAGTGATGGTATCGGAGATGTCCTGCTCCGGTGTATCCGATGCTTCCTGCTCTGGCTCTGTATTATGCGGTTCGGCATACTCGCGCACCCTGTCATAGATGCGAGATACATGGCTGTTGCCGTCTTTTTTGTCGTCGTCGAGAAGGTTTTTCGGCGTCAGACGCGGCGAAGCCGGGGCGGCCTTACCCTTGGAGGCAATCAATGAACTGGATAGAAAAGCAGCTTTCATGACAAATCTTCTTCTTGTAGATGGCCGTCAGATATTAGTTGTATGCCGCACGATTGCTAGCGGGAGAGGCGGAAATATGATGTGCAGTCGGCATCGCGTGGTTGGTTTCCATGCGCGATAAACGCTCATCGATATAGGCCCAGAGCTTGGTGATCTCGTCACTTGAGCGCGAACCGGGATTCAGTTCCATGGTCGTTCGGCCATCGATCATGCTGGAGGCGAAATCGACGCGCTGATGAATGATTGCCGGAGCAAGCGTCCCATGCTGGGAAAGCGCAATTGCGGCCTCGCTGGTGATCCGGGCGCGTGGGGTTGCGCCATTGACGACGAAAATCAACGGGGTATTCAGCCCTTCGGCCAGTTCCACTGTCGCCCCGACAGCCCGAAGGTCATGCGGACTGGGCCGGGTTGGAATGATAAGCAAGTCCGATAGCCCAATCACATTGGCAATTGTTGAGGTGATGGCGGGCGGCGTATCAACAAACAGCAATTTGATGCCCATCTTTTTCATCCGGCCAATATCCGCCTCAAGGCGTTCTACGGTCGTCCGTGCGAACAGCGGGGTTTCCGCCTCGCGTTCGTTCCACCATTCCGACAGGCTACCCTGGGGGTCTGTATCAACAAGCGCCACTGGGCCGCCGCCGGCCATTTCGGCCTGAACAGCTAGATGTCCGGCAAGTGTAGTCTTACCTGAACCACCCTTTTGTGATGCAACTGCAATAACCTTCATCAGAACTCTCCTGCACGGTTCTTTAAAACTGGAGAGGAAGAAACCGGTTTTTACAATCGGTTTTTCGCTCCAGCTGTTGTCTCATGGAGAAAAATTACCGATTAAAAATTAAGGAAGATTTACGAACTACGCCAAATCTTAGTCAAAAATTAGTAAAATTTTATAAAGCGTTAAGGCGCACGTCTTATCCGTTACAGAATGAACTGTTCGTCGAGGATCCGCTTTTCCAGATTATGCTCCGGATCGAACAGGAGACGCATGGTGATATCGCGCTTTTCCTCAACGGTAACTGTTGAAACATCCCGTACCTCCACGGCGTCCGCAACGGCACTGACCGGTCTTTTTGCGGCTTCGAGAACTTCCAACTCAATCCGCGCTTCCCGCGGGAGAATGGCGCCGCGCCACCTTCTGGGGCGAAAGGCGCTGATCGGTGTGAGGGCGAGAACACCGGCATTTACCGGCAGGATCGGGCCATGGGCGGAATAGTTATAGGCGGTGCTGCCCGCTGGCGTTGCCACCAACACTCCGTCACAGGTGAGCTCCGCGACCTTGACATGCCCATCGATTGATATGCGTATCTTAGCAGTCTGGCGGCTCTCTCGCAGCAGGGATACTTCATTGATGGCAAGGGCTTGTGTCTCTTTCCCATGCATATCAACAGCGACCATTTGGAGGGGATGAAGCTTGGTGATTTCACCCGCCTTTAACCGTTCGATCAGGCCTTCTTCGCGGTAGGTATTGAGTAGAAATCCGACAGTTCCCTTGTTCATGCCGTAGATGGCAAGATTGGAGTCCATAAACGCATGCATGGTTTCCAACATGAACCCGTCCCCGCCAAGAGCGACAATAATTTCAGCATCTTTGGCAGGAATATCGCCATAGCGGGCTATCAGGCTTTCGCAGGCACTTTGCGCATCTTCCGATTCGCTCGCAGTAAAATGTATTTTCATCTGCCGTTAGCCGCCCGTCACGCTCATATGGCGGGGAACCGCCGGGCGATCATCGGATTGCCGGTCGATAACGAAATCATGGCCCTTGGGCTTGCGACCAATGGCTTCATCAATTGCGGCGTCCAGAGCTTTAAGGCCGTTTTCGCCGCGCAGGACAGTTTTCAGGTTCGCGCTATCCTCCTGCCCGAGACACATATAGAGCATGCCAGTGCAGGTCAGACGGACCCGGTTGCAGCTTTCGCAGAAGTTATGGGTGAGCGGCGTGATAAAGCCGATCCGGCCACCGGTCTCCGCCACATCGACATAGTCAGACGGGCCGCCGGTGCGGTAGGTGGATGGCGTCAGGGTCCAACGCTCTGCGAGCTGTTTTTTCACTTGCGAGAGGGGGAGATACTGATCTGAGCGTTGTCCGTCGATAGTCCCCATGGGCATGGTCTCGATAAAGGTGATATCCATGCCCTCATCGCCAACCCATTGGATCATATCATTGAATTCATTGTCATTAAATCCCTTGAGCGCGACCGTGTTGATCTTGATTTTAAGCCCGGCATTCTTGGCGATGCGGATACTTTCCATCACCTTTTCAAAGTTGCCCCAGCGGGTGATATCCTGAAATTGATAGGGATTAAGGGTGTCGAGTGAGACATTCAGCCGCCGCACGCCAGCATCATATAATTCCGCGGCATACTTCCCAAGCTGGCTGCCGTTGGTGGTGAGGGTCAGTTCATCCAATTCGCCACTTTTAATATAGAGGCCCAAATTTCGGAACAGCTCCATAATTCCCTTGCGGACCAGTGGCTCCCCGCCGGTAATACGGATTTTGCGCACGCCTTTGCGGATAAAGGCGGCGGAGACCATCTCCAGTTCTTCCAGGCTGAGAACGTCCTTTTTTGGCAGGAAGGTCATATTTTCCGACATGCAGTATTTGCAGCGGAAATCGCACCGATCCGTCACCGATACGCGGAGATAGTCGATTTTTCTGCCAAAGGGATCAATCACATTCATATTCCAGTCAAGAAGAGACGCGAAGCTTCTCATCTAAAAATATATTTTTAAATATGTTTTGCAAGCAATCATGGAAAAGAAGCGATGTCGACTAGGATATCTCGGCGTATCTGATTTTTCCAGACATGAAGTCTGCATTTTTAAGGGCGGCTTTGGCGGACTCTTGTGTCAGCAGATCGTAGAAATCCATCGACACCGATTTAGCAGGCGAAAGAATGGAGGCATTTTGTTCGCGAATGGAGGCGGTAAGGTCGTAAATTGATTTGAAAATGACCCGGTCAATGTCCAGGCTGCGGCTGGCAACGGCGAGGATCTCCGGATTGTCTGCATAGATAATATTACGGATATCATCGCTTTCACCTTCCAAACCAAGCAGTTTTGCAAAGGAAAATTCAAATAGATCTATTTCCCCCTGATGTAGTGACTTGATCATAAAGCGAGGAGAGAGATCGCCGGACCTGTGGAGTTTTTCGACGAGGCGATAGGAGGGATCGCTATCCTTGGAGATGGCGTCGATGGTATCGTTGCGGTCATCGATATTAATCTCAAGGGCACGGACATCCACGTCAAAATTCTCGGCAATATACTCTCGTAAGGACATAGAGACCCAACGGTACATTTTCTCAGCGATTGGTTTGGGCAAGAAAGGTCGCTCCAGAAGTGGACGCTGATATTCTGGTATAAATTCTGACTGTTCTCCCAGATAGCTGAGCGTAAGGAGCGGCATCTGCGCGCTGTGATTCTTGAGCAGGGTGACGGTTATGTCCGGATCATTTATCTCGCAAAGCGCTGTGCAGAGATCTTCTCCAATATTGTCCCGCGCAGCAACGGCGAGCTGATGCTGATTGGAACGATGTTTGACAATATCCAGAAGATCACGCTCTGCCAGCAGGCCGCACCCCTGAAGGATCGGGAGCGCAACCTCTATCTCGTCATTGGCCAGAAACACCAGAAGGCTTTTCGGGATGTCCTCCCTAGGGGCCAATGTTTTCGCAAATTTTGCGCGGATCGATTTTTCGACATCACTGGTTATCCGACAGATGATATCGGCCATGATGTCTTTTTCAGAGTCGGAAAATTTCAGATGATCTTCAATGAGGAATTCACTGATCCGATTGTACAGGAATTCGCGCTTCTGCCGTGAGCTTGTCTCTGCTAGGTCGACAAGCATATTTAACGTTTCGATTTTTTCCTGAGCAGAAGCGGCCATAAAAACTTGTCCAAAGATTAGGATATTACAACCTTAGGATAAGTAGTTATTGTTAAAACTCTGTTAATTAGAGAGCTAAGATGACATATGAATCAGATAAAGAGGGGCTTAATGGGCGAGGGGCAGGCGAACCTTGAAGCGGCTGCCGTCTGACAAGCTGCTCTTCACTGAAATGTTCCCGCCCATGAGCCGCGCGAGTTTTAGCGAAAGCGTCAGGCCGAGGCCGACACCGTCTGTGCCTCGGCTGTAAACGCCTTCATGAGCCTGCTTAAAGGCTTCGAAGATTTTTTCCTGATCTTCCTCGGCAATGCCCGGCCCAGTATCCCAAACTGTTATGTCCACAAAGGCATCATCAATAATGTCATATTCGATACCAATTGTACCGCCGCGCGGCGTAAATTTCACCGCATTGCCGATAATATTGACAAGAATTTGCAGGCAGCGGGTCGGATCAACCGCGAGTTTGATGTCCTCCGTGATTCGAGTGCCGATCATCTCGAGATTCTTCTCTTGCGCATGATTTTGTATCAGAACATAGGCGTCGGCCACCATGCCGGCGAGGGGGGTAGGCACAATCTCGATCGGGATTTTATCGCTCTCGATGCGGGCGATATCCAGAATGTCTTCGATTAGGCTCAACAGATGCTTACCGGAATTCAGGATGTCACCGACATACTCCCGGTATTTATCACTGATCGGACCAAAGGTTTCAAGGCCAATGACTTCGGCAAAACCGATAATGGCGTTGAGCGGCGTGCGCAGTTCATGACTCATATTGGCAAGGAATGTATCCTTGGCTTTTGCAGATTCTAGTGCTTTCTTAGCAGTTACTTCCAACTGCATGTTTTTCTTGGTAATTTCGTTAATCGCCTGTTCCAGGTCGGCTTTCGAGGACATAGCCTCGTCCTCCGCGAGAAGGCGCGCAGTGATATCGTCGCTCGTCCCGCGATAGCCGACAAATCGACCTTTGTCATCGAAAACGGGAACACCGGACATATTGAAAATCTTGTAAGCGCCGCTGGTGTCCTGAATTTCAAGCGGGATCGAGCGGAATGGCACATGCTGTTTCATGGCGCTCTCGGCCCGATTACTACCATCTGCCTCCGGTTTGAACACGCCTAGATCGGCAAGGCTCTTGCCTTTCAGCAACATCGGCGGCAGGCCCACGGCCTGTACGGCCCGGTCAGAAACAAATGTTAATTGTCCATCCGCATTTGTTTCCCAGATCCAGTCAGAGGCCGCGCGGGTAATGTCAAGAAACCGTCGCTTTTCTTCTCTCAATTTGGCTTCCGCATTAACCTGGCGGGTGGAATTGATGAAGCTGCCGCAAATGGCGATCAATTGATCATCGTCATCAAAAATCGGGAAATGACGGGAAAGAAAATATTCAGGTTCTTTCCCGGTCATGAGCGCGAGCTGCCGGGTTTCGGTTTCATGCGTCTCGGCGATACGGATGACGATGTCGAGATGATCCTGCGGCAGGGTCGGGAGGATTTTATCCTCTACTCGCTGCGCGGCACCGGGGCGAAAATGTGTACGATATCCGCTGTTGGCGTATATAACAGTCCCATCCGGGCGTGCCATATACATCGGGGGGGCTTGTTCGAAAACAGCGTCAAAAAACTCCCGGCTGATAATACCCTGCATCGACGAGTTATCTGAGCCGTTGTTGTTTTTGGCATCGGTATGAAGCGATACAACGCTTCCTTGCCCCCGTTCCGTCATTTACTCAATACATGCAATCCGACATGTTCCCTTGTACGCATTTACACCACACGCGAAAATCATAAGTAAACCCGGTCGTCATCAAGATCGGCATCGAGTTGTTCAACAATTTCCGTATAGTCACGCTCCAACTGCCAGAAGCGTAACGTCATTTTCGCGTTCTTTGTAGAAATTTTATCATAAAATTTCATAATAATCTCTACTTCTTCCGGTCGTGTTGACTTTTTTATTGTTTTATTGTGGGAAATATTGCGGGTTAGAAGGTAAATAGTGGAAAAAGAGTTTCGGCTGAACTCCAGCGCCTTGAGGACGACGATCAAAGCCTCGGCATTGGGATCATAGATAAATCGGCTGATTTTCCGGTAATCCAGCCCGGAAAGTTCTGCAAGGCCGATCACAAACAGCCGTATCTGACGACCGCGCAAGGATTGCACCAGAAATTTCTCGTTCAGCTCTTTGCGTTTCGATAGTTCAGCAATCAGTTTGTCCGCGTTGGAACTTTTCTCATCGATATCATAGCGATATTCAGTTTTCGCCGCCGCGACGATCTTCTCATTGAGCTCCAACTCGTCAATCTCGAAATTCTCCAGGATATGTCGGCGCAGCGCCGCCGATACCCACCAGAACATCTTATGGGCAAGATCCGAGGGGATGTCGTGCCGCGCGATCAACGGTTCCTGAAAGCGGTCAATACGGCGGGATTCCTCGACCAGATATTCCATGCTGTCGCGGGAGATCTTGGCGTCACCATTTTCGATCAGATGAGAAATCACATCCTCGTCGCCGTGGCTGATGAGCATATCGCTTAGCGTCGTGTTCAGGTCGTCCCGCTCGGCAATGGCGAGCATATGCTCCTTCCCGCGGTTCTGGATAATTTCGATCAGGTCGGGTTCCGCCAGGAGATGACTCTTGAACAGAATAGGGCGGGCAACTTCAATTTCGTCATTAGCTAGCAGCGTAATCAACCCATGGGGCACATTCTCATGATCTGCCAGTTCCTCTGCCAAATTCTGGCGCAGCGTTGTTTCAATCTCAGTGAGAAGCTTTGTCAGAATGCTGACAATGAGCGCATGTTCTTGCTCGCTCAAACGCTCTTCGTCCTGCATGAACAGATCGCTGATGTTATTGAAGAGCTGATGGCGGCCGCGCTTGCTACTGTCTTTCGACAGAGCAACCAATCTGGCGAGCTCATCATCGTGACCTTCAGTCATGTTAATTCCGTTTCCATCTTTTGATACCGGCCCATCGTGATCACCGGTTTTGTCCAAGACGGGTTAATTCAGGCAGGCCCGACATACCCGGCAGGACGATTTTTTTGCCCGTACAAGTCGATATTAACGTGTCAACATGCGGCATTGACATTAAATTCCCGTTAATTGCGCGACCCATTCCGCCAAAAAGTGGTGACGTTTCCATAATTTTGCCGTGAACAGAAGTATTATTCTA
The DNA here is from genome assembly GCF_020731145.1 of Sneathiella sp. HT1-7. Classification (GTDB taxonomy): domain Bacteria; phylum Pseudomonadota; class Alphaproteobacteria; order Sneathiellales; family Sneathiellaceae; genus Sneathiella. The sequence continues at coordinate 853,523 of NZ_JAJFZN010000002.1, forward strand.
TCTCACTTTGGCATTGATGAAAGCTGTGCAATGATTGAAATCACCATAAAAACGATGATTTTCGGAGGATTTATGTCGATATCTCCTCTAGTTCGTCAAGAATTTTTAACATTTTACAATTCGTTAAGATTGTCAGGGCAGAATAAGCCAGATTTCCGAGAGCATAATTTTTCAATAATGCGTATACCCGTTGATTTAAGGAAATAATGTGACTGAAGAATATCATGAGCTCACCAGGTTGATTGAGCGGCTCCACCGCCGCTTTCTCGATGTTTTACGGACAGAGCTGACACTTATGGAGATTACGGACATCAACGCCGTTCAGGCCCTGCTTCTTGCCAATATTGGCGATGAGGAAATCAATGTCCGCGAGCTTATGTCCCGCGGATATTACCAGGGATCTAATGCGTCCTACAATCTGAAAAAGCTTGTTGAAATGGGCTATCTTCTTCAGGAAAAATCGGAACGTGACCGGCGCGCTACAATGATTAAGCTCTCTGAAAAGGGGCTTGATATGGTCGAAAAACTAACTTTGGTGGAACAGAAGCAGTCGGACCTTCTCGCGCGTTCCAATCCGGCGCCCGACATTGCCGAAACCCGCAAGCATTTGCGGCAGATTGAGCGAATCTGGACGGATTATATACAGTATGGCGCCCAGTAGCAGCCTCATCTCTTCCCATTTTAATACCGATTAACGCCCGATTTTTCTCCTATTAGAACTACCTAAGGTGGGATGGGTGGTGGGCGTTAACTTTTTGTTAAGAAATTTCAGCTAGCTTTGTGACTTGCGGTTCGCCGTGAATAGAATATTTGAGTTTATTTAAGCCCTGAAGGAGAGGAGTTGCGTTATGGACGTAACCCCATTCGGAAAACAAAACGCGATACTTTCCACGCCGCAGACCGGTGCTTCCGCTGCGAACCATAATACTTTGGCCAAGTCTACGCGCGATGATAGGTCTCTGTCGCTGGCGTCAGATGCTAACGTTACGGACCCCGTAAAGCGTGCGGAAGAGGCCATTGGCGGTTTCTTCGCTGATTCGAATTACCCTTCCGGTCGCTTTTCGATTGATCAGGACAAAGAAAGCGGCAGATATGTTTATCGTCTTATCGATCGCAATACGGACGAAGTGTTGAAGCAGTTCCCCGGTGATTACGTGCTGCGACGCGTTGCCTATTATCGCGAATTGCAGGGTCTCGCCGTTAACAGCGAAGTCTGAAAGCCGCCCCATTTCCCTCTCAAATAACCTGATTGATGGCAATCGCGCCGTTTATTGTGCGCGCGTTCCTGTTCGATAAAGGATTGGCAACGCTTGCGCGGGACGTATAGGCGCTTGGCGGCGCTTTTTTCTTTGCCACCTCATCCGCGACTGACTTAACCAGACCTTCCGTGACTGTTCTGGCGGTAGAGAGTTTCCTGAAATGGCGATCAAGAATGCCATAGAAGATTTCGCTCGTCTGCTTGAGGTGGTCGATGTCTGCCTTGGGAAACGCCTTGAAGGCATCCGGGTTCTTTTTCACGAGAGACATCTGCTGGTTATAGATCGCGATTAGGCGGGTTTTTTCATTCAGTGTTGCCTTGAAGCCATCCGGATTATTCTCATGGAGGAGCTTGTTCTCTTGCTCAAGAATGTCACTCAGCCGCGCGATTAGGCGGGCCAATGCTTCGGGGCTCATCAGAATTGGGCCGCTGGTTTGGGTGTCTACGGTCATCTTTTATACCTCCTGCAGTGCCAGCATTTCGCGATAAACAGCATCGGCAATGCCGACGCTGCTATTGCGGCTCATGGACTTGGCATGTTCATCGTTGAGCATGGAACGGAACATCTTTTCGGATTCGCCGCCACCAAAGGTCTTGTCTACCTCCAGTCCTGAGGACATGGAGTTCAGAACCTGACTAAGAAAGAAGGCCTCAAACTCGATGGCGGTTTGCCTTATCTTCTCGTTTTCTCCTGCGCCGCCATTTTTGCCGTTCGCGCCGGTATCGACGATAAAGTTCGGATTCGTAGCTTGAATATTGGTCATTACATTAACTCGATATCAGCCTGCAGAGCACCTGCGGCCTTGATTGCCTGAAGGATGGAGATCATATCTCGCGGACCAATGCCGAGTGCGTTCAGTCCGTCAACAAGATCCTGAAGGCGGACACCTTCTTTCAGGATGGTTAGCTTTTTGTCACTGTCATCATCCACCTCGATATTGGTCCGCGGGACAACAACAGTTTCGCCTGTTTCAGAGAAGGGGGCCGGTTGCGAGACTTGCGGTGTCTCGGTAATACGCACCGTCAGGTTCCCCTGGGCGATAGCGACTGTATCTACCTTGACCTCGCTGCCGATCACGATAATGCCGGATTGTTCGTCAATGACGACACGGGCGGTCTGGTCGGGGTTGACCTGCAATTGTTCAATATCCGCCAGCAAATCGACCATATTATCGCGCTCACTGCCCGCAAGATTAAGGACAACCGTTGACGGATCAGTTGGTTCCGCGACCGGCTTGCCAATATATTTATTAATCGCGCCGGCGATCCGGCGGGAGGTGGTCAGATCCGGATTACGAAGAGAAATACGCAGGCTTGTCAGAGACGCGAGATCAAAGCCGAGTTCGCGTTCAACGATCGCCCCGTTTACAACGCGGGCTGTCGTCGGGACACCACGGGTAATGCTTTCCGCTGCGCCACCGGCGGCAAATCCGGCAACGGTCAGCGTGCCTTGCGCGACCGCATAAACTTCACCATCAGCTGCCATCAGAGGTGTTACGACCAGCGTTCCGCCCATCAGGTTTGTGGCGTCGCCCAAGGAGCTGACAACGATATCGATTTTCGTACCCTGACGCTGAAACGGGGGCAGGGTGGCCGTTACAACCACCGCCGCAACGTTCTTCGTCTTTAGCGTTTCACCACTTGTGTTTACGCCGAGGCGCTCCAGCATGGCGGTTAGGCTTTGCTCGGTAAACGGTGAGTTGGACAGAGAGTCTCCTGTTCCGTTCAGCCCGACAACTAGACCGTAACCAACCAGGATGTTGTCTCGAATACCTTCGAATTCGGCGATATCTTTTACGCGCGAAGCGGCATTGGCCGCGTCAAACGACCAGAATAGGCAGCTAAGTGCGACAAAAACGGCCGTCAAATGCCGTGATTTTACCTTCAACTGAGCTGAGATATGTTGGACTAATTTCAAGGCCATCAATAAATTCCGTTCTTCGATATCCAAAATTTTCTAATTTCAGGATTAGTAAAGCGAAAAACGTGCCAGTTTCTTTGTTGATTAATATGTTGATTTATATGGATAAAATTACAATACTCTTGCAAAGTCGGGAAAACGGGGCAATATCTTCCCCTTGACCGGGAAAGAATGTCCCTTGAGAATGGAATTCGGCAATATTTGTCATTTCAGAAGTGACGGGGTAACGGTTCTAATATGAAAGTGGGCGGATCAGGTCGGGCAACTGCGGCATCCGGCAGCAAAGGCGGCAAGGCGTCGCAAAAATCCGGCGAAAAATTTTCGGTTGAAAGTGACGCGGTGGAAGCTGCGGTTGGCGGTGGTGTCTCTTCATCTTCTCCTATTGGCTCAATTGACGCATTGGTCGCCCTGCAAGGGGTTGATGACAGATTGCCGAAAGGGAACAAGAGAGCGCTGGACAAGGGGCATGATCTTCTTGAAAAACTGGAATCCATTCGCGATGGACTGCTGATGGGGACTTTATCTGCGGACAAACTCAAGCAGCTGCAGGAAACCCTGTCCGGTTATAATGTCTCCGATGCCGATCCGGCATTGCAGCAGATTGTCAAGGATATCGAGGTGCGGGCCGCGGTTGAACTCGCCAAATTCGGCTATTGAGGTTTTTTTCAAGTCGGATGATGTATTTTTATTTGATAACCCATTGATTTTCATAAGCCCTTCATAAATATTTTATCACTATCGAATAGGTTGTTGCTAATAAAGCCGCGATCTTATATTTATTGCCGTTAATTTTTTAGATGTCCGTGTTGAGACATTTGATATATGGGAACTGGAGTCGCTTAATGAACGTTCAAATTCCTGATGACTATCGCCCGTCCGAGGACGAGCCCTTCATGAATTCTCGCCAGCAAGAGTATTTTCGCGCCAAATTATTGAAATGGCGGAATGAAATACTTGCTGATGCGAACCAGACAATCCTGAGTTTGCAGGAAGAAACTGTGAAAGAGCCAGATATCGCAGATCGCGCCTCTACGGAGTCGGAACGGACGCTGGAACTACGCACTCGTGACCGGCAGCGAAAACTTATCGGCAAGATTGATTCAGCGCTGAGGCGGATTGACGAAGGTCAGTATGGCTATTGCGTGGAGACGGGTGAGCCGATCTCCCTCAAACGGCTGGAAGCCCGTCCGGTTGCAACACTCAGCCTGGAAGCACAGGAGCGGCATGAACGCCGTGAGAAAAGTTATCGCGACGACTAAGCCTCCTTCAGCCAGGATAAGACAACAAAAAAGCCGGTTCGATATGAACCGGCTTTTTCTGTTTCAGGGTCTTCCTTAGAAGGGGAAGATGATGTCAAAGAGTTGCTGACCATAACGTCCCTGCTGGACATCGGTCAGATGACCACGGCCACCGTAGGCAATACGGGCTTCAGCAATCTTCGCCGACTCAATCGTGTTGGAAGATGTAATATCCTCCGGCCGGACAACGCCTGTCACAGATAGATCACGGCTTTCGAAGTTCACACGAACTTCCTGACGGCCAACAATGACCATATTCCCGTTGGGGAGAATTTGGGTGACGATGGCGGCAATCTCCATATTGATGGTTTCGTTCCGGTTGACAGCGCCGGATCCACTAACGCTATGATCACTGCCAAGATCGATCAGGGCGCTGGCGTCGGTTCCTTCAGGAAGAATTTTGGTCACCTGTGATTCTAACCCGAGAAATCCGGCAAAACCAGCTTCCTCAGAGCTTGCCCGCGTCGTATCAGTGGAATTATTTAGCGTGGCCTTGTCCTCAATCTCAACAAGCACGGTCACGATATCGCCGACCTGGTTTGCCCGCTGGTCCTTGAAGAAGGCCTTTGAGCCGGGCCGCCAGAGGGAGTTGGCCTGTTGCAACACGGGTTCTGGGCGAGGCATCGGCATAGAGACCGGCTGATAGCCTTTCTGGGTGACTGGGTTCTCGATTTGGGAAAGCGGCGGCTCGCTGCCGATATTTGCGAGGCGAGTAAAGAAGTTACAGCCCGAAAGAGCGACCCCAAGACCAACCACTATAAGGAGGCGAATAATCGTTGTCATATAGTTCGTCATGGAACGTTCCTCTAGTTCTTGATGCTGCTGGCGGAGGCCAACTGCGGCTGGCGGGTGATGATACGTACTTCCTGTGCGCTTATCACCTGGGCCTGAATAACCTTGCGGCTGTTAATGTTTTCAACTCGGATCACGTCCTCTTCCCCGCCGGATTCCAGGGTGCGACCTGTAACGGTGAGATACATGCCTCCCTGTTGCAGGATGACGGCAACCAACTTGCCTTTTTCCACGAGCACCGGATCACCTAGGTTGCTCATGCTAATGGGCAGGCCAGAGCGAACGGAGCGCCGAGGACTCTTACCGATCAGCAGCGCGGCATCGGTAACAATTTGTCGGCCTATTTTGCTGCTGCGCTCTGCTTTATAGTCGATGTCGCTTTCGCGGATTTCTTCACCTGCGGATTTGAAACGCTTGAGGACCGGTACCATCATCTGTGCATGCACCTGTCCGCTCAACCGGATACGCTGACCGTTCTCGGAATGGGCGGGCGCGAGGATTTCGACTACGAACTGACCGCTATCGCGATTGATGAAAAGATTCTCAACTGAGACCGTCTGCTGTTCATCCGCCGCAATCTGGATATTCAGATTTTGTGTTGCCAGGTTCATTTCGAAAAGATCCAGATCCAGTTCATACTCAAGTGCAGCACGAATTTGATCGGAAATGACCTGTTGCGGAATGCTGGAGCCGACGCGGCGGACAGTTATTCGACGGATCGGATTTGCCGGGCGCCATTCAAGTCCTTCTGCATGAACATAACGTGCAACCGAGATAGCCTTGAACACCGTTGATTTTCCGGGCGCAGGTGCGGGCGCGATAACTTGGTCGGCCTTTTCGCCGGTGCCGAGGAAAAGATCGCCAAGGGTAATCTGTTCCCCTTCAACCGCGATGTCGCGGCGGAGGGTGATCGTCTCTCCGGCAACTGAAACGGCCGGAGCAGTGAGTGCGATCGTCAAGGTAAGTATGAGTGCAATGTATTTCATAGCGATTTCTTTCATTCTAGAAAGTTTCTATCGACCAAGCTGGTTGGTAACCGACATCATTTCATCGGCGGCAGTAATGGTTTTCGAGTTCATCTCATAGGCACGCTGCGCACTGATGAGCTGGGTGATTTCCTGCACCGCGTTTACGTTGGACATTTCAAGATATCCCTGACGCAGGGTGCCAAAACCGGTGGAGCCAGGAACACCAATTGTCGGCGCGCCGGAGGCCGTGCTTTCCTGATAAAGGCTATCACCAAGAGGTTGCAGACCGCCTTCGTTGAAGAAGATGGCGAGATCAAGCTGCCCTACGGTCTGCAGGTTTACCTGACCGTCGATCTGCACTTCCACTTCACCGCTTGGGTTAATGGTCACGCTGGTGGCGTCTTGCGGGATAGTGACACTGGGAATGACGGAAAAGCCATCCTGCGTCACGATTTCACCTGTGGGGCTCAGCTGAAAGGAACCCGCACGACTATAGGCTTCATCTCCGCTCGGGAGTAGGACACGAAAGTAACCTTCGCCCTGAACCGCAAGATCATAAGTATTGCCCGTTGATTCCAGGCCGCCCTGTTCGGTGATGCGGTAGACCGACGCAGTTTTCACGCCAACACCGATCTGGATACCGGCGGGAACAATCGTTCCTGCGTCGGAGGATGCCGCGCCGGCACGTTCCATGTCCTGATAGAGTAGGTCCTGAAATTCCGCGCGTTGGCGCTTAAAGGCGGTTGTCGTCATGTTTGCGATGTTATTGGAGATAACATCCACGTTAAGCTGCTGGGCCAACATACCTGTGGCGGCAATACCGAGTGCTCGCATTATCGTCTTCCTTCTTTACTGTAGTGTTGGCATTTCTTCGATGGTTTTCATCTGCAGGTCATGTTCAGAATCCAGCAGTTGTTGGGCCGACTGATAGGCACGCATGATGTCGATCATCGCGGTCATTTCCAGAATGGGCTGGACGTTCGACTTTTCCAATGTGCGCTGCATGATGTTGACATCAACCGCGGCCTCAGGCCGGAAATCTTCCGCATCATAAAGGCCGTTACCGACCTGTTTCAGAATTTGCGGATTTTCGAAATTGACCAGACCGATCTTTGCTGTCTGTCCTGGGGCTGTCGTGACCGTACCATCCGGTGCGATGGAAACTTCCTGGAATTGGAGGTCTATGGTGATTTTACGATTGTTCTCATCCAGCAGGGCCTCATTATTGATGGTGACAACATTTCCGTCGGGATCAAGGCGGAAGCTGCCATTGCGTGTATAGCGAATGCCTTCAGCTGTTTCGATGGAGAAATATCCCTCGCCGCTGATGGCAAGATCAAGCGGCCGTCCAGTATGTGTGAACTCGCCTTCGCGCAAATCACGATAGCTGCCGTAATCCTGAACATAAGAGACGTCGTCCTGGTTCGCGCGCTCTACAAGGAACTCCTCAAAAAGGGGATGTTCACTCTTGAAGGCCGTCGTATTGACGTTTGCAAGGTTGTTTGCGGTCATGTCGAGGCGCCGTTTCAGCGCCATCTGCTGTGACAATCCAATAAAAACTGCGTTTTCCATATCTCTGCCTTTCTGGCACAAATTGATCTGCCCAGTTATATGCAGACCCCATGCCAGAAAAAAATACTAATAAAAACAATATGTTGAGTTTGAGTTTGGCGGTATTGGCAGGCAGTCTGGGGTGTAAATACGACCACCATCGGCAATTTTTTCCCCCTAAATAAGGTTGAGGCACACCGGATTGGCATTTTCCCATATAAATTGCGATTTTCCGTAAAAGATTTGGCTAATCTCAACCTCTTGTTAACCAAAGCGGCCTACTCTGTGACCTGTTATTAAAGGTCTAATTCGTTGAGGGTAAAAACGAACAATGGTTGACGAGACAGAAGAAGAGGCGCTGGACGCCGATCAGGAAGAAGACGGCGAGCCGAAGAAAAAGAAGAAATTTAGCGGTAAGGTTCTGGTTCTGTTTGTTCTGCTTCCCTTGCTGGTCGTCGGTGGCGGCGCGGGTGGTGCCTATTTCGCAGGTGTATTCGATACGCCGGAACCAACGGAAGAGGAAATCGCCGCAGAGGCCGTTGAGGTCAACAAGAAAGTGGTTTTCTACGATCTGCCAGAAATGCTTGTCAATCTTAACTCCGCTAATTCATCAAGCAGCTTTTTGAAGCTTGGTGTTTCGCTGGAACTGGAAGATGAAACCACGATTCCGGATCTGGAACTTTTGATTCCGCGGATCATGGATAATTTTCAGGTTTACCTGCGTGAACTCCGGAAAGAAGACCTGAACGGCTCTCAGGGCGTATTCCGCCTGAAGGAAGAATTGCTGATGCGGATCAATAGTTCGGTCGCGCCAGTCAAAGTGAACGACGTGTTGTTTAAAGAAATGCTGGTGCAGTAGGAAAATTTATGTCTGATCAAGACGACGAAATGGATATGGCCGCTGCGATGGCCGCTGAAGACGACGGTGAGATGGACATGGCCGCCGCGATGGCCGCCGATGATGACGGCGAAATGGATATGGCCGCGGCAATGGGCGGTGATGACGATATGGCCGCTGCGATGGAGGGAGGCGACGACGCGTCCTCCGCTGCCGAAATGAGTGGCCACAGCACACGTGTTCTTAACCAGGACGAAATCGACAGCCTGCTTGGCTTTGACATGGACGGCGGCGAGGGGGGTGAAAACTCTGGCATCAAGGCCATCATCAACTCTGCGCTGGTCAATTATGAACGTCTCCCCATGCTGGAGGTTGTGTTTGATCGTCTAGTCCGGATGATGACGACGTCGCTGCGCAACTTTACATCTGATAACGTGGAAGTCAGTCTTGATAACATCACCTCCATCCGGTTTGGTGATTATCTCAACTCTATTCCGCTTCCCGCAATTTTGAGCGTTTTCCGCGCCGAAGAGTGGGATAACTTTGGCCTGATCATGGTCGAAAGCTCCCTGATTTACTCAATCGTTGACGTACTGCTCGGCGGGCGTCGCGGTACGGCGGCAATGCGGATTGAAGGTCGCCCCTATACGACGATTGAGCGCAACCTGGTCGAGCGGATGATATCTGTTGTTCTTAACGACATGACCGGCGCGTTTGAACCTCTAAGCCCAGTAACCTTCCGTCATGAGCGGATTGAGACCAACCCACGCTTCGCGACGATTGCGCGCCCGGCGAATGCAGCGATCCTGATCAAGCTCCGTATTGATATGGAAGATCGCGGCGGACGCATTGAAATGCTTTTGCCCTATGCCACACTTGAACCGGTTCGTGAGTTGCTTCTGCAGATGTTTATGGGGGAGAAATTCGGCCGTGACAGCATTTGGGAAAACCATCTGGCCACCGAGCTTTGGTCAACCGAGGTAGATATCCAGGCTGTTCTTGATGAGAAAAAGATGTCTCTCAGTGAGGTTTTGAATCTCGGTATTGGCGATACGGTCATGTTTAATGCGTCGCCAGACAGCCCGACGACCCTACGATGCGGTGGCATTTCGATGGTCTCAGGCAAGATGGGTCGATCCGGCCAAAATATCGCCGTTAAGGTTGATAAGTCACTCAGACCTATGGGTTAGAATAATGATGGATAATATGCCCCTCGATTTTCTGCTTAACTTGTTTCTAGTCGGCTTGCTGCTGGCGACAATCGCTTACTGCGCCATGTTGAACAAGCGATTGTCCAATATGCGTGATGCCCATTCGGAATTGCGTCAATTGACGGAAGAGTTTGACAAAGCGCTTGTTCGATCGAAAAGCGGCGTGGATGAGCTGAAACTGCAGGCGGCGACAACCGGGAAACAGTTTAATGCCGAAATCAAGCAGGCCAAGGAACTCATAGAAGAATTACAACTTATCAATGCGTCCAGCACGCGTATTGCGGACCGTCTTCAGAAGGGCGTGGAATCCTCGTCCAAGCGGGAAATAACCGGCATTTATGACGATGATCCCGCCGGTCTTTTCGACGATGAAGATGTCGTGCCTGCGCGTCCGGCAGAAGAACCGGCGAAGTTCCGCACTGAGGCGGAAAAAGAGCTTTTTGACATGCTGACTAAGTCGAAGTGAGACAGGGTTTTTTCATGATGAAACATATTCGCATATTGCCGATAACAGTCGTTGCACTGGTTCTGATATTCGGTCTCAAGCTGAGCGCTGTCTGGACGGGCGCGCAGGGCGTTCTCTTCGACGTTGATGTGGCAACGGCTCAAGCCAGTGACAAGACCGAGGAGGCTGAACCAGAAGAAGCAGCCGCAGTGGAAGATGAGAAAATGGACGCGGCTGAAGAAAGTGCACCGACCGTCGAGCCTGTGAAAGAGGCGACGGTTGCCTCAGCCGACCCGAACGGCTCACAGCAGTTTTCAAAGAGTGAAATTGAGGTTCTAGAGCGTCTGGTTGACCGCCGGGCGGAGTTGGACCGTCGCGGTGAAGAACTGGATATGCGTGATAATCTGCTCAAGGCGACAGAATCTCGCATTGACGAAAAAATCAGTGAATTGAAAGAGATGGAGACAACTCTTAAATCTCTTCTTCAAATGCATGACGAGCAGGAAAAGGCCCAAATGGAGAGCCTGGTCAAGATCTATGAGAAAATGAAGCCCAAAGACGCAGCGCGCATTTTCAACGAGCTTGAAATGGATATCCTCATCGATGTTGCGAGTAGCATCAAGGAATCAAAAATGGCGCCAATTCTTGCGGCGATGAACAGTAAACGGGCGAATATGCTGACCGTTGAACTGGCCACCCGCCGCCAGCTTCCCGGGGAGGAAGAAGGTAAGAGCTAATCCGTCGGCTAAGTACTTTTTATCATTATTGAAATTCGTGAGAATTAGTTCTCCTCTTTACCGCTGATTAACCATTGCCGGGTAAAATTTGCCTATCTTGAAGCGCTAATGATGCGCAGCCGTAAGAATAGGCAGGAAACCGGGTGACTGGAACGGACAATAAAATATCGGTGGAAATCGACATGGGTGAGCCGATGACAGGCCCGGCGATTGAGAAAAACGCCAATGCCGTCGTCTTTGTGTCGCTCTATCTGCTGTTGCTCGCCTTCTTCATTTTCCTGCACTCCGTCTCTGTTCTGCAAGAAGAACGTGTCCGGACAGTTCTTGGCAGTGTGAATATCGCCTTTGCAGGCTTGTCCCGTGATACCCCGGCGGATCGGCAGAAGAAACTTTCCGGCGAAGAACAGGGCACGCAAGACTTTCACGCAAAACTCAAAAATGTATTTGAAACGGCGGTCCCACTTGTTGAATCCCGTTTTACAAAGGGCGGCACGCGGCTTCAATTCTCTGTTCCCGTTCGTCAACTGTTTGGCTATCGCAGTCTGGAGTTGCGCGACACACTTGGCTCTTTTCTCGATGATGTTGCCGCGACATTGATTGCACGTAACAATAACGTTTCGACTGATCTTGAAATTCTTATCGGCTCCGGCGTTGATCTGCCGAAGCTTGCGAATGTTTCCGATGACATCGCCGCGCAGCGGGTCAGCCATCTTTCTCAGGTTTTGATGGAGGCGGGGGTGCCCTCTCGCAATATATCGATTGGTGTGGCCGCAGGAGATGCAGGGCTAATTCATTTCAGCTTTTTTCTGCGGCCGTCGCTTACCTTTCAGTTCCGGCCGGAGGAAGGTGCACCATGACTATTATCGGCCTGAGTTATGAAAAATCACCGACCACCAGCACGGCCTGGATGACGTCGCTCGCCGATTTGTTGGCGCTGCTGCTCGCATTTTTCGTGCTGATGTTTTCGATGAGTGAAATCAAGGTCGACCGTTGGCAGACCTTGACCGAAACTTTCGGTAACAAGATGAGCGACGTTACTGATCTGGTCACCAAGACAGGCGAAGCTGAAAAAAACATGTCGATGATCAATGAGCCCAAGGCTATTGATCTTGCCTATCTTGAGCATATTTTGAACGGTAAAAAGCAGCAGAGCGAGCTTCTCGCGAATGTTGATATTTTTCGTGCCGACGATCGTCTGGTCATTTCTCTTGCCGGCTGGGATTTCTTCAAGCCGGGAACCGAAAAGGAAGGCGGCGAGGTTGTTGAAGTGATCGACATGATCGGCAGTACGCTCCATCACGTTAATAATCAGGTCGAGGTTTATGGGCATACGGATCCGGACCCGATCACTTCTCCGACGGCAAAATATTCGAATAACTGGGCGCTGTCGCTGGCCCGTGCGCTGTCGGTGGCAAATGAGTTGGAACGCTCCGGATATGATTATCCGATCCGGGTTTACGGCATGGCGGATTCCCGCTTTAGTGAACTAATTTTTGTGGACGACAAGGTTAAAAAATATGCTTTGGCGCGACGTGTGGACATCGTTGTGCGTGAAGCTGAGGGTCGAGGGAAGTAAGATTATGAACCGCGTTATCAATCATGGATTTAAGCATCGTCTGGGACAATCATTGTTACTGGCTACGCTGGTTATCGCGTTTCTGATGAGCGATGCCATGGCCGCCGCCCCGGTGACAGTGACGGCGGCAGATAAGGAAAATGTCGGTCGGCTTGTTTTCAACTGGGAGGCCGCGCCGGAATTCACGACAGAACAGGAAGAGGGATATCTTTATATCCGCTTCACGAAGCCTTTTGATACGGATCTTTCTGCAGCCTCTGCTGCGCTTGCGCAGTATGTTGGCAAAGGGGAGATACTGGAAGGAAAGCAGTCGCTTCGTTTTCCGCTCAAAGGTGCTCTGAGCATTGTCACGCGGCAGGAAACCAACGCCATTATTGTCGAACTTAAGAAAACCACCGAGACGGCAAAGAAGAAAACCGAGAGTGGTACCACAGCTGTTCGCCTGAGAAGCGGCGATCATGCAGATTTCAGCCGCCTCGTGTTTGACTGGCCGACAGCAAAAATCGGCTATAGCAGCCGCACAATCGGAGATAGCTTGATCATTACCTTCGATGCACCGGCGAAGATGGACGTAAAAGCGTTTAACCAGGATCCGCTCGATTTTGCAAAATCTATCTCCCTTTCGTATGTGGATGGCAAGACGGAAGTTTCCGTCCAGATGTCTCCCGATAGCGTCACGTCCAATTTCCGCAATGAGAACAGCATCGTTTTTGATATTAAAAAGGGGAAGGTGACGGCGAAGCCTGCGCCTGAGAAAGTTCAAGCTGCGAAAGTCAGTGACCCGGTAAAGAAAGAGCAACCTGTCAAGGCCGCAACGGTGGCAGTAAAACCCACAAACCTTGCACAAGAAGAAAAATCCGCCCAAAAAGCGCCGGTCATAGAATTGCCAGTAGTCAATCTGGAACCGAAAAAAGTAAAAACGGCTCCTGTGTCCACGATGACACCGACGAAAAAGGCTTTGGAAAAAGTCGCGCTTAAAGAAGATACGGCGCAAGAACTGCCTGCGCCGAAACCGATTGCCGGCTCTAATGTGGTTCAGCTAAAAACACTGGAGAGCGATGAGGCGCTAAACAATGTCTCTCCGTCCTCTGGCAAGGGATCTGGTTCAGCAATTGTTGCCATCAGCCCGACAATTATTCTAGATCCGGTCGTTAAGGAAGTGGACGTCGCGAAAGCTGACGTGCCAAAAGCGGCGCCTCTTGTCATCAAGGATGTCAAAGAAGAACCTGTTAAGAAGGTAGAAGCGAAGCTGGTTGTCTCGGAGCCACTTGCTGAGCCTGAAGGGCGCGGCCTAAAAGTTAAAATTGCTAATTTGAAGGACGGCTTTCGCCTTATTTTTCCGTGGGATAAGCCATCTGCAATGGCTATGTTTGAAGCCGGTGGTGCGCATTGGGTCGTTTTTGACAAAAAATCCAAGGCGAATTTTGAGAATCTTTCTGGACCATACAAATTCCTTGTTCCCAGTGCTCGCCAGATAGATCATGACGGCGCGACAGTGCTCCGTTTCAATTTCCGTGCTGGATATGCACCCAAGGTTCATAAGGTAAACGAAGAATGGTATGTGGATTTCCAGCTTGATGCGCCGCCGGTGATAACCCATCCGCTCGGTGTCCAGACGCAAGGGATCTCTGCTTCTGAATTTCGGGCCTTTATTCCAGCCGTGAATAATGGCAAAGAAGTCCGTTTCAATATTCCTGACAGTAAAGAGGAGCTTGTGGTGATGCCGCTGCGGGGTTCGGGCTGGGGGATCGCAGCGGAGCAAATTTTTAACAGTATTACCGTCCTGTCTACGGTGCAGGGGATCGCGCTTAATTCTACGGCCGCCGAGATCCGGATTGGTCATGAACAGAACGGACTGGCGGTCACGGCTGTCTCCAATGAATTCGCGGCCCCTCTCGTACCGAAGGAAGTTCCCAAAAAGCCGGGCGAAGAAATCTATCCGACACCGGAAATCGGGAAAGCGCAGTTTGTTCGCCTGAAGGAGTGGCAGCAGGTAAACCCGCTTCTTTTCACGATCAGGAAGCAGGAACTGCAGAACGCAGCGGCCGCGGCGGAGAAAAAGGACAAGCGTGCTGCTAAAATGACGCTTGCAAAATTTTTCATCGCGCATAACCAATTTGCCGAAGCGTCTGGTGTGCTGGCGGAGCTGCTCCGGAGTTATCCAAAAATTGAGAAAGACCGTGAGTACCGGCTTCTGACCGGACTGGCGGATCTTGGGATGCATCGCTATGAGGCGGCGGCGCGTAACTTATATCATGAAGATTTTGAAGGTGATGTAGAGGTGGCTCCCTGGCGCGGAGTGGTTTCGGCAAGCCTCGGGAATTGGAAACGGGCGGCGCAGGAACTCAACTATTCCGCGCCAGCTTTTGATGTGTATGAGAAAGAGCAGCGCGATCATTTTCGCTTGCTTCAGGCGCGCGCGGCACTCGAGAATGTGGATGTAAATAAGGCGAAACAGGCGCTTGATCTGGTGAAGTCGCCCGAGGAGAAAAAACAAAAAGCTGAAAAGGCCTATCTGGAAGGTGTCCTTGCATTGCAACTTAGCGATTTTCCTACGGCGTCGGCGAAATTTACCGAGGCAGTGAAACTCAATTACCGGCCCGTGTCGGAGAAGGCGCGCTTTAACAAGATCAATGTCGATCTGGTGGCCAAGCTGATCACGCCAGAGCAGGCCATTGCTGAATTTGAAAAACTCGATTTTTCATGGCGTGGGGATGCACAAGAGGTTGAGGTGCAGAAACGTCTTGGGGATCTCTATGTGGCAACGGGCCAAATTGGCAACGGGCTTGAAACGTATAAGCGGATTGTCCAGCATTTCCCGAAGTCGCCCTATTCGCGCGATCTGGGCCGCAAGATGAATAACCTGTTTGCGGAGCTGTTCCTGGATGGTGCCGCCGATGAGCTTCCGCCGATCAAGGCGCTTGCGATCTATTATCAGTATCGTGAACTGACGCCCGTCGGAGATCGCGGAGATAAAATGATCCAGATACTGGCGGATCGTCTGACACGGGTAGACCTTCTGGAGCAGGCCGCGCAGTTACTCGAGCATCAGGTCAATTTCCGGCTCAAAGGGCTAGCCAAGGCTCAGGCAGGCACGAAGCTGGCGATTGTTCATCTATGGAACGGCAAACCGCAAGAGGCCATGCGAGTTCTCTATGATACGCGTTGGCGCCAGCTGTCGCCCGAGGAGAAGAAAGAGCGTATCCATATTGAAGCACGGGCACAGGCGGGACTACAGAATTATGATGAGGCACTGCAGTTGATCGCGAGTGACGGCAGCATTGAGGCTGACGAACTTCGCGCCGAAATTCACTGGAAATCGCGTAAATGGGCCCGGGCTATCCCGGCAATTGAAAAGCTGATCGGCAATGGCGACAGCAAGGGTGAAGACTCCACTCGGCTTGATCGGCAGCGGGTCATGCAGATGGCCGTTGCCCATAATCTTTCCAACGATAAGAACGGCATCCGAAATTTGCGGCAGAAATACGCCAGCTTGATGGAAGGGACGCCCGATCAGGCCGCCTTTGATCTTATCACGGAGCAGAATGATCCGTCAGAAACAGAATTTCGGGAGCGGGCAACAGTTATCGCCAGAGTTGGCCAGTTGGAATCTTTTATGGCGGGCTATCGCGAAAAGCTTGAAAATGGTGAATTCTGGGCCGCGTTTTAGCCAGTTTCCTTCAGGATATCACAGTAGAGTGCCGGGTCGACATTGCCGCCGGAAGCGATTGCCACAACCGTCTTGCCCTGAATATCGATTTTCCCTTCAAGAAACGCAGCGAGGGCAACTGCGCCCCCCGGTTCAATAACGCATTTGAAATAATGAAAGGCCGTGCGCATGGCCGCGCGGGTCTCATCGTCCGTCACTACCAAGCCGCCCGAGAGAGTACGTTTGTTAATCCCGAAGGTGATGTCGCCGGGCATAGGTGTCACGATGGCATCGCAAATACTATGGTTGCCCGCGTCATTCTGAACGCGCTTCCCCGCAGAAAGAGAGCGGCTGGTATCGTCGAAGTTTTCCGGTTCTGCTGCGTAGATGTTGGTTCTGGGGCTGAGTTCCCGAAGGGCGAGGGAAGTGCCCGCAATTAACCCGCCGCCGCCCGCCGGTGCCGCGCAGATATCAGCCTGAGTATTCTGCTCTTTCAATTGCTCGGCAATTTCAACTCCCGTGGTGCCTTGCCCGGAAATGACAAAGTAATTATCATAGGGTTTGATGAGAGTTAGGTTGTTGTCTTTAGCAATTTTTTCGCCAATTTCCTCGCGTGACTGATGATACCGGTCATAGGTGATAACCTTCGCGCCATAGCTGCGGGTATTGTTTAGCTTGATGGTGGGCGAGTCTTCAGGCATCAGGATGGTTGCGGGGATATTCAGCATTTTTGCCGACAAGGCAACGCCTTGCGCATGATTGCCGCTTGAATAGGCGATAACTCCGGCTAACTTCTGCGCCGAGGAGAGGCGGCTCAATGTGTTGTAGGCCCCCCGGAACTTGAAGGAGCCTGTATGCTGCAATGTTTCGCATTTGAGAAACAACCGTGCGCCCAGTCGCTCGTTAAGCGCCTTTGATTCAAGAAGTGGTGTTCGCACGACGATTCCGCGCAGATGCTCGGCTGCATCCCGGACGGACTGATAGGACGGGGTTTTATCGAATTCGAGCAATGAACTCATCCAGTTTTGCGAGGGCTTCCGGTTCGTTCAGGAGCGGCACATGTCCCCGGTTTTCAAGGGTCACCGCTTCCATGTCAGGATCTTCTGCCTTCATGCGCGCAAAAACTTCTGCGCTTAACACATCCGAAAGCGCCCCGCGGATTGCGAGGACAGGCAAATCACCAAGTTCCTTGAAGAACGGCCAGAGATCGACCTGTTCATCGGAGTTGAGTTGTTCAGCCAGCGCTTTGGCTAGGCTCAGGTCATAGTTGAAGCGATAGTTCTTTGCCGTCTCATCATAGATGAAGGTCGTCTTCGACTGGCCCAACCAATCACTGTCCGAGATGTCCGGAAGAGCGCCGCCATAGATTCTTTTCTGTTCGGCCGCGGCCTCTTCTAGGGAAGCAAATCGCACATCTTTTCCAACATAATCAAGGATACGGCGGCTGCCAGCTTTATCGACTTCCGGTCCGACGTCGTTCAGGATGGCGCCCGCGATGAAATTTTTGGCGAGGCCTGCCATGGCGATGGTCAGCAAACCGCCGAGGGATGTTCCGACAAACAGTGCCTTCTCAATGCCTTTTGCTGTCAGGAAGGCAAAGATATCGCCAAGATATATTTGCGGATTATAGTTTTTATAGTCCGTGTCATAGGCGGACTTGCCACGCCCGCGATAGTCGAGGGTATAGACTTTCCGCGTCTTGGAATACCGCTCTGCGAAGTCGTGAAAATCGAGGGATGACCGGGTCAGGCCGGACAGGCAAATAAGCGGGCAAGCGCTCTCGTCTGATCCGTATTCCCTGTAATGTAATTTCAGGCCGTCCTGTGACGGGTAGTAGTTTTCACTGAATGCCATAGGTAAAAGATATCCTGTCTATCAATTGGCACCGACAATGGCCGGGAGTTCATCAAGTGTTTTTATCTGGCCATCCGGCGTTCCGGGAAGCCGCTCAGCCGCCTGACCGAACCGGTTACACCAGACAACATTAAATCCGAAGGCTTTTGCGCCATAAGCGTCCCAGCCGTTGGACGACTGGAAGGAAATTTCTGCGGAAGTCAAGTCAAGCCGATCAACCGCCATTTGATAGGTGGCCGGATCGGGTTTGTATATCCCGACATCCTCGATCGAGTAAATTCCGTCAAGAAGTGGGGTAATGCCCGCATTATCTGCGGCAGCGGCAAGCATCTTTGGTGTGCCATTCGACAGGATCGCACATTTGATTCCGGCGGATTTCAATTGCTCCAATGTCGGTTTCACCTCTGGATAAGCGGAGAGGGTTAGATAGAGGTTCATCAGCCGCTCCCGCAGTTCCGGGTCTTCCATGCCGACGCTGGCCAACGCGAAATCGAGAGCCTCTCCCGTAACCTGCCAGAAATCCGCATGACGCTTCTGTAAACTGCGCAGCCAGGTATATTGAAGCTGCTTCAATCGCCAGATATCGGCAATCTCCAGCCATTTATCACCAAGAGTGGCCTGTTCCGCGCGGGCGGCTGCATTGACATCAAATAGCGTGCCGTAAGCATCGAAAACGCAAGCCCTGATATTTTTAAGGTGAAGGGATGCCATGGGTCATTCTTCCTCAATTGCGCGCCTCGGCCAATGTTGGCGATGTAGGGCGTCAATGCAAGTAAAGAATTTCTGTGGTGCTAGTGAGTCGCCATGCCCCGGTTGATGTCATAGCTAATTTTTAGGACGCTGCCGTCCTCCTCGGCTAATCGCTCACGATAGACCTGAAGATTTTCTATCACTCGCTGGACATAGTTCCGGGTCTCGGAAAAGGGAATAAGTTCAATCCAGTCAACCATGTCGATATCGCCGGAACGTGGATCGCCCCATTGTTTCAACCATCGGCTGACATTTGCCGGCCCGGCGTTATAGGAGGCAATCGCCAGCACGTAGGAGCCATTAAATTTCTCGATCAGGCTAGCGAGATAGGCGCTGCCGAGCATCGCATTATAAGAAGGGTCTGCCGTGAGAAGGGGCTTTGAATAGTTGACATTCAGCTTGCGCGAAACCTGCTTGGCGGTGCCGGGCATTAGTTGCATTAACCCGCGCGCACCCGCCCATGAAACGGCGTCGCTGGCAAAGGCACTTTCCTGCCGCGTAATGGCCAGCATCAGCGCAGGCTCAATCGGCGGATTTTGAATGGCGAGCGACGGGGTCGGCCAGTTGATTTCCGTAAGCTCTGTGCCTAATTGAGAGGCGCGCTTGGCAATCGCAATGGCATAATCCGGGCGGCCGATGGCGGTCGCGAGGTCGGCCACGGCGATATATTCTGATTCGTTTTGCGCTTTCTCTGTCATCGCCAGCAGGAACGGCTTTGTCCATTTTGCCGCGCCGATTTCAGCGAGATGACGGACGATCAGGATTTGCTCGTCTTTGCTGCCCTCATTGCTGATCAGTTTTCTGGCGGAAGCGATCTGCGGAATGGCCGGTAGTTTTTTTTGTCCCAATTCATGCAGGGCCATCTGACCGTAATAGGTCGTGTAATATTGCGCGGCGACTTTGTACCAATATTCGGCCATGACTTTTTCGCCGAGATTTTCCTTCGCTCGGCCGATCCAATAGGCACCACGGGACCGGCTGATGGGATAGCTCACATTCTCGTAAAGCCGGGTGAAATGTAGCAGCGCCTGTTCCCCGTCATTGAGAAAACGAAGCATAATCCAGCCGGATAGCCACTCTGCCGCAGCAAAGTCTGCGCCGTCGGTGAGGCCATGCTGACTCGCAAGATTGTAGGCCTCTGTAATATGACCCTTGGAGAGCAGCTTGCGCGCATGGAGATGGCGTTCGGGCCACCAGATATCTGCACGGGGGGCGGTATCGTCGATCTCAAGTAGCAACTCGCGGGATTCATCATCAAGGGCTTTGCGCCGCCGCCATTTCGCGCGCTCAAAAATCAGGCCCGGATCATTCTGGAGGTCGGCAGGAACGGCACGGATGGCCTGGTCCACATTCCATGAGTTCCGGATCAGGCGTATGCGGGCAGTTGCCAGTTTTTTCGCATCCTCGCTGAGGAGAGGAAAGAGGCGAACGGCGGCGTCCGTCTCCCGCTCCCACAAGAGATGATCAAGGCGTTTTTCATGATCCGAGGTTGTGAGGAGACCGTTATATTTTTTAAGAATTTCACTTTCAGTTTGCTTGGAAAATTCACCAAGGAGCCAGGCTTTACGGACCCAGTTTGTTCCGTCAGCTTGCTTGCCAATGCTTATCAGGGCATCGCCGTAGCGGTACATGCCAATACCAGTCACCGGTTCATAATGTGCGAACCATTTCAGGATACGTGCCCGACTTACCGTCTCATCCAGAGCCTGTTCTGCGCGACGGCGCAGGGTGCGCTGGCCGGGCCAGTCTGGATGATCGTCAATAAAGCGGGAGATCTGATCAAAACTGGCGTGGTTGCGGTAGGCCCTGAAATAGCGCCATTCGATGACTTCTGCAGGTAATTTGTATGTTGCGCGCCGGGAGATTTCGAGCGCGCTGTTCCATTGTCTGTTATCGGCGGCGGCAAAGGCTTCCTTGTAAATTTTTAGATCTCGCGCGCTCAACAGTCCGGTCGTGAGTGGGTGTGGGGGCAGCTCAATACCAATCGGGCGTTTGAACGGGATCGGTGGCAAGTCGGTCATGAGAAGCGCCACAGGCCCGATTTCAGGCTTGGATCGGGGCAGGGGAACGAATTCGCCCTCTGGCAAAGTACCAACAGGGAGAGAGCCGTTCGTCGTTACGTGAGGAGTAGAGGGGATGCCGCCCAGCGTCGCCTTGCCTGCGGCAATCACAGGCAGCGGGATAAGCATTGTACTGGTCATCAGCGCCACAAGGGCGAACTTTTTTCGCATTACCCAAACCGATCATTTAAACGACGATGTAAAAGCAACTCCTCAATCTGTAACGGCAATAAAGACATATTAGCAGATTTTCGAATAATTTGACTAATTATGCAGGCTTTTGTTTGCCATTTCGTAAACATGATCAGATAAATCCGGTAATTTCAGGATTTTCTCAAGTTCTGCCATCATCAGGCTTTGCCGATCCTTATCGTAACGCCGCCATTGGCCCAATGGCGCGACAAGTCGCGCTGCAATTTGCGGATTTGTTTTATTCAGTGCCGTAATGACACCGGAGAGAATCCGGTACCCTTCGCCAGATCTCTCATGGAAATAAACAGGATTACCCGATGCAAACGCTCCGATCAGGGAGCGTAGACGGTTCGGATTGCGCAAGGTAAAGGCCGGATGCTCCATCAAAGCCTTGATATCGTCAATTGTGCTATCCCGCACGGCCATCGCCTGCAATGTGAACCATTTATCGACGATAAGGGCATCTTTTTGCCATTTCTGGTAATAATCCGCAAACATTGCATCACGAACCGGATTGGTAATGTCCTTAAGACCAGCAAGTGCCGCAACGCTGTCGGTCATATTGGCGCTGTTGCGGTACTGGGTGTCGGCGAGGGTGATATATTCTTCCTTTCCTGTAGCAATCAAGTAGCTGAGCGCCGTATTTTTGAGTTTCCTGCAGCTGCTTTCAGGTTGGTTGGCAGGTATCGGGGCAGTTGCGCACTCATTGTACAGTTTGCGCCAATCATCCTCGAAGGTAAGGCCGATTTGCTGTCTTGCGGCCTCGCGGATCTTATGAATAGCATCCACATCGACGATCGGCATTTTCTGTGCGATGTCCTGCTCCCCCGGCAAGGTGAGGGCTGAGGCGGTAAAGGCGCGATCGAGGCTCTTGTCAGCTAGAATTTCCGCATAGGCATTTACGTATGCCGCGGGCAGCGTTCCGCCGTCACCATCAGCATCGATCTCTTTGAGGATAATATTGCTGGCGAGTCGCTGCCCGGCGTCCCAGCGATTAAACAGGTCTTCATCTTTTGCAAAGAAGAAGGCGAGGGCGTCGTCGCTCATATCCTGACGGATTATAACGGGTGCGGAAAATCCCCTGAACAGGGACGCTTGCGGCTTGCTCGTGAGTCCAGGAAAAACAAAGCTCTGGCGTGTCTTGGTGAAGTCAAAAACACCTTCCGTCTTGCCCTTGCTGGGGCCATCGGTAAAGGGAATTGGCTTGCCATCTTCATCTAGAAGGCCCAATTCAAGGGGGATATGCAGGGGTTCAAAATCTTCCCCGGCTATAGCGTTTTTCTGTTCAAGCGTCAGCTTGTATTGACCAGTATTTGCATCGAATTGTTCGTCCACGCTGATTTCCGGCGTGCCTGGCGTAACGTACCAGCGGCGGAACTGTGTGAGGTCAACGCCAGAACCGTCTTCAAGTGCGGAGACGAATTCCTCGGTCGTCACCGCCTGTCCGTCATGTCGTTCGAAATATAGATCCATACCTTTGCGGAATTTTTCTTCGCCCAGGATTGTGTGGATCATGCGGATGACTTCCGCGCCCTTTTCATAGACTGTGGCGGTATAGAAGTTATTGATCTCCACATAGCTTTGCGGCTGTATGGGATGGGCGAGGGGGCCACCATCCTCTGGGAACTGTGCTGCGCGCAGGCGCTGGACATCGCTGATACGCTGAACCGACGCGGAATTCATATCGGCGGAGAACTGTTGATCGCGGAAGACGGTGAGCCCTTCCTTCAGAGTGAGCTGGAACCAATCCCGGCAGGTAATGCGATTGCCGGTCCAGTTGTGGAAATACTCATGGGCTATGACGCTCTCAATACCGTCGAAATCAGCGTCTGTTGCCGTCTCGGGCGAGGCCAGTACATATTTTGAGTTGAAGACGTTGAGGCCCTTGTTCTCCATCGCGCCCATGTTGAAATCGCTGACGGCAACAATCATGAAGATATCGAGATCATACTCGCGGCCGTATTTCTCCTCATCCCACTTCATGGATTTTTTTAATGAGGTCATGGCGTGGCCGCATTTATCCTCATTGCCCTTTTCGACGAATATCTGCAGTTTGACGTCACGGCCCGAAAGGGTTGTGAAATTATCCTCCACAACCGCAAGATCGCCCGCAACCAGCGCGAAGAGATAGGCGGGTTTCGGATGCGGATCGTCCCAGGTGACGCTCTTGCGTCCGTCGGACAGCGTTTTCTCGTTTGTCAGATTACCGTTGGAGAGCATGACGGGGTATTTGTCCCCATCCCCGATGATGGTGGTGGAAAAGACAGCCATAACATCCGGCCGGTCAAGGAAATAAGTAATCCGGCGGAAACCTTCTGCCTCGCACTGGGTGCAGAAATTTCCGCTGGATTTGTAAAGCCCCTCCAACGCGGTATTTTCCTGCGGCTTGATCCGGTTGACGATTTCAAGTGTGAAATCGGTAGTTACTGGTGCAATCGGGAGGTGAAGCCATTCCTCGGTTACGCTGTATTCGTCTGGCGTCAGCATATGCCCGTCCATTTTGACGGATTGCAGGACCAGATGCTCCCCATTCAGACTGAGTTTCGTGGCGTCCTTGTCATTGCGCTGAAGCGCCAGTCGCGAGGTTATGACAGTATCATCCTCCCCTAGCTCGACGGTCAAATCGACGGTCTTGATCAGGAAGTCCGGCTCCTTGTAATCTTTAAGATAGATTGTGGCGGGCTTAGAGGCAGGTTTGGACAAGGGGAACACCTTCTACAGAAATAAAGACAATGAATTTAAGATAACCCCCTTATCACTTTGATCAAGAGCCGATGATGAAGCAATGTTGCGATAAATCGTCAAAATGCGAATACGAGCGTACCGGAAGTGCAGTTACTGCTTGCCTTAGGGGGCATCATGCCTATAAATCAGGCGGTTCGCCGCGATAATGAAAGGAATGCCCGAATGGTACGGGCGCAATGATATGCGAGGCGAATACAACTACTGAAACTTACTTAAGGATTATTGTCATGTTTAGAGGATCGATTACAGCGCTTGTCACTCCCTTTGATGGAGAGCGTCTGGACGAAAAATCGTTTCAAGACCTCTGTGACTGGCAAATAAAATCCGGAACCAAGGCGCTTGTGCCTGTCGGCACCACAGGGGAATCCCCGACGTTGAGCCACCCTGAGCATGATCGCGTGGTGGAACTTTGTGTTGAGGTCGCGAAAGGCCGTGTGCCGGTGATGGCTGGGGCAGGCTCCAACAATACGCTGGAAGCGATCCGCCTGACGAAGCATGCCAAAGCCGCCGGCGCCGATGCCGCGTTGATCGCCATGCCCTATTACAATAAGCCGACGCAGGAAGGCATGTATGCCCATTACAAGGCCATCAATGATGCAGTCGATATCCCGATTTACATTTACAATATTCCAGGACGGTCGATCGTTGACATGACGCCGGAGACCATGGGGCGCCTGGCAAAACTTAAAAATATCGTCGGGGTCAAGGATGCAACCGGTGACGTTTCGCGTGTCTCTTTGCAACGGTTGCACTGCGGGACGGAGTTTAATCAGCTCTCTGGTGAAGACGGCTCGGCCATCGGGTTTAACGCCCACGGCGGGAATGGTTGTATCTCGGTGTCTGCGAATGTTGCGCCGGAGTTGGCGTCCCAGATGCAGGAAGCGAGTCTTGCAGGTGATAATGCGAAAGCGATAGAGCTGCAGGATCGCTTGATGCCTTTGCATCGGGCCCTGTTCCTTGAATCAAGCCCGGCACCCACCAAATATGCGTTGTCACTGCTTGGGAAGTGCAAACCGGATGTTCGTATGCCGATCATCCCGGTGGTGAAAGATGAAACCAAGCGGGAAATTGAGGCAGCGATGCGCCATGCGGGCATCCTGAACTAACAAAGGCAGATATAGCTATGGGCCGCACGATCGCGGAAAACCGGAAGGCCCGCTACAACTACTTCATTCATGAAGAGTTCGAGGCGGGCATGATCCTGCTCGGGACGGAGGTGAAGAGCCTCCGCGCCGGGCGGGCAAACATTCAGGATGCCTATGCATCTTTTGAAAATGATGGCCTGTATCTGATTAATGCGCATATTTCTGAATATGGCCATGGCAACCGTAATAATCACGATCCGCTTCGGCCGCGCCAGCTTTTGATGCATAAAAAAGAAATAAGGAAGATTTCGGGCCAGATTCAAAAGGCGGGTAAGACGCTTGTGCCGTTGTCGATGTATTTCAATGATCGCGGCATTGCAAAGGTGAAAGTCGGTCTTGCGTCGGGCAAGAAGCAGCATGACAAGCGTGCGACGGAGCGTGATCGCGACTGGGGACGCGAAAAACAGCGGTTGCTGAAAAGCAGCGTTTGACTCTTTTAGGCTGTTGCCTCCGCCGGGAGCGGGCTCACGAATTCAAGCCCAAGAAAATTGTCTTGCACCCAGACTACCCGGCTTTTTAACCCGTCGGAAAAGGCGCGGGAAGATTGCAGGACCAGCTCTGTGCCTTTGGGCACATTCCCCTGATACCAGACTTTCGCGCCGGAACGACTATAATCCACGAGGCTGACGTTCATCTTTGTCTCGTTGGTTATTATATGCCCCGGCCAGTCTATTTTTGTGCGTGCGTGCCGCCGCTTGTTGGCTGTGGGGCCCATTTGTTCCCGATAAACCGGCATATCGCTGTCGGACAGGCTTGCCAGTTGTCGGGGGCTGTATTTCTTGTCGAGCTCCCGCCGTTTTAGCACGGATTCATGGAGTTTTTCCGGTTCGTATCCAGGCGGGAAATCTTTTCCAGACAACCCGATAGGTCGATTGAACATCTTCTTGAAGGGGACGCGAACACCAAAGACCTTCCGTCGGTACATGGCAATATTTCCCAAAATATCAGGCGCACTCATCTCTTCCAGCTTTTCAAGATCAATATGAAGGCCCTGTTCGGCAGCCCGGTCCAGCATCCAGCGCAGTGCGATATCCGACAGGCGGCTGTCACGGCGGCCACCAACAATATTTTCATGAGAGCCGGGGAACCAGACTTGCTCAACGGCGGTTGTTGCCCGCGAATGGATCCCGGTCCAGAGGCCTGGCTTGAACCGGCTACGCCGTTCATCAAGCGCGAGGGCCTGGAATGCGCTATCCACATTGGCGTTGATCTTGTGATCGTGAAAGGTCATCCAGCTTTGCGATATACCGTGCAGACCGGGCAAGGGTAGACCGTGGCTGCCAACTGTATCCCAACAGCCAAGAAAGCGGATCCGTGCCGGCTGAGAAGGGAGATGCTCGGCAAGAGATTTGGCCCCCGGGGACGCAAGGGCCTCCACCGGGATTTGGCTGTACTCATACGCCTCCGGCAGGAGGTCGAGTTTCTCGGGTGGCAATATGCCAACTTTTTCCAGCAGGTCTGTCAGCCGTCGGATGTTGCAGGCACCAAGACCGGCACCGAAAAGATAAATCTCGTCCTCCTCACCGCGATAATTATGTGAGAGGAAGGTGTAGCTATTGAATATTTCCGCCTTCATGCCAAGGCCAAACGTGCGCTGCATCAGTCTTTTGAATGCGCCGGGCTTTGCCTCCAGGTCATGGAGATAGCGTATTTGCTCATCTCCACTCTCATGGGTCTCTGCGATTGAGTGGAAAGCAAGGGTGGCGTTGCCGGGAACGCGTCGGTTCTTGCTCCTGAATTGCGGGGCAATCCAGCTGCCGTCACTCAAGACCACAAGTTTTCGAGCCATACGCTTACCTTTTATTGGCAGACAATTATAGTATAACGAGTGTCACGGGCGGCTTGATAGCTATTGCTCATAACAAAATCATACATTTACTGGTTAGATAGCGGCACTCCCTGCCCAAAGTGCCGACTATATTGTAAACGTATTCTGGTGCTTCGTTCCACGAAAAAATGCGTTATTTGCGATGATGACTGGCAGGAAAGTGCCGTAACAGGTGTGAGGGAAATTTCTGTAAAAGTCGCTGAAGAGTTGAAAAAAATCTCAGTAGTGGATTGATTGCATTGAGGGAGTCGCCGGTCAGGCGATTTCCTCGGCGTCTTCATAGGGTTCAAAATCGCCCGGATACTCTTCATAGTCGCGGTCGGGTTTCTGCCCGGCGGCGCGGCCGACTTTTTTCTCCAAGTCTTTCAACTCAATAAAGAAATCCGCCTGCCGACGGAGTTCATCGGCGATCATTGGCGGCTGTGACTTGACCGTGCTGACGACGGTAACACGAACGCCTTGACGCTGGATTGATTCAACCAGACGCCGGAAATCGCCATCACCAGAGAAGAGCACCGCATGGTCGATATGCTTCGCCAGTTCCATCATGTCGATGGCCAGCTCGATATCCATATTGCCTTTGTATTTGCGTCGACCTGTCGAATCCGTGAACTCCTTCGTCGGTTTGGTGACCATGGTATAACCGTTATAGTCGAGCCAATCGACGAGGGGACGAATGGGAGAATATTCCTGATCTTCAATCAGCGCGGTATAGTACAAAGCACGGACCAGACGACCTTGAGTGGCGAATTCGCCGAGTAATCTTTTATAATCGATGTCAAAACCGAGTGCACGGGCTGCCGCATACAAGTTGGAACCATCGATGAAAAGAGCTATTCGCTCTTCAGAATAAAAAGGCATTACCAGATCCGCATTTAGTATTATAAATTATTCTTTGGGTGTTCGCTTTCGCTCCCTAATCTTTCATCAATAGCAAAATTATTTGAAATTCTCTAGATAAGAATTTCATGTCTTCGTGGTGATTGTGATGAAATAATGCGAAAACCAAGGTGTTTTCATGGTTTTTGAGGAAAATTTTCAGTGATATTGATTGGTTTAGGGGCAAATATGCCACATCCGGACTATGGCGATCCGCTAAATACGCTGACCGAGGTGGTGTGCCGACTTCGCAAAATCCTTTGTGTTACGCATCAGTCCAGCTGGTATCGCTCTGCCCCCGTTCCGATGTCTGATCAACCGTGGTTTGTGAATGCCGTGCTCGCCATTGAGACAGAAATGTCCGAAAATGAGCTGTTACAAACTCTGCACAAAACAGAGCGTGATTTTGGCCGCATTCGCCGCGACCGGTGGGAGGCGAGGGTGCTCGACCTCGATCTCCTTGCCTATCATGACAGAGTGACAGAAAATCAGGTTCAGAAGGTCGGTCCCGTTCTGCCGCATCCCTATATGCAGGAGCGGGCATTTGTTCTTGCGCCGATCGATGAAATTGCCCCTAAATGGCGGCATCCGGTGAGTGGTTTTCTGGCTTCGGAATTGCTTGAAAGGCTCCCCTCTGGGCAGGCGTTTGACGTCATTGGCGTGGAGGATAAATCTCGCTGATGCGAAAAAGCGACTAAATGGCCTGAAAGTGGCATATTCTGGCGACTTTTTATGTCAGTTTAACTTGCTATCCGCGACGCAAACGCATATGTAATAAACAAATCACAGACAATTGGAGTTACTGTAAATGGCACGCGTCACTGTTGAAGATTGCGTTGAAAGAGTTCCGAACCGTTTTGAGATCGTTCTGCTGGCGGCCCGTCGGGCACGGGAAATCGCTGCGGGCTCGATGCTGACCGTTGATCGGGACAATGACAAGAACCCTGTCGTTTCCCTTCGTGAAATCGGGGATGGCACGATTGATCTGGACGAATTGAAAGAAAATCTTGTGCATTCGCTGCAACGCCGCGTTGAGGTTGATGAGCCCGAAGAAGACAACATGGCCGCTTTGATGAGCGCCAGTAACGAATGGGCCGGTGTTATTCAGGAAAACACTGCCGTTGATACATTTTCAGCCGATGAAGTTGGGGCAACGGACGGGGACGCGCCGGCAGCAGAAACGAATGCCGATGAACCCCAAGCTGAGAACTGATTACAACACAGGTAAAACCCGGCATTTACAACTCGCATATGAGACGGAAATGCCGGGATCGGCGAGTTTGAGTATCAAAGCAGATTGCACTGGATTTTTCAGTATTATTTGTCAGCAGGAGGGGAGCGGCAGTTGCCGATCCTGTAATCGCTGATGCTTCGTCAGGTTGAACTTGTTGATCGCGTTTTAAGTTATGATCCGCAAGCCGATGAGGATCTTCTCAATCGGGCATATATTTTCACTATCAAAACCCATGGGAGCCAGGTGCGAGCCTCGGGCGATCCCTACTTTTCCCATCCCATTGAAGTTGCCGGTATTCTGACCGAGTTGAAGCTTGATACCGCCACCATCGTGACAGCCCTTTTGCATGACACGATTGAGGATACAGTTGCTACGAAAGAGCAGATCGAGGAGATGTTTGGCAGCGAGATTGCCGGTCTCGTCGACGGAGTGACCAAGCTCTCCCAAATCGAACTGCAGTCGGATCAGACCAAGCAGGGAGAGAATTTCCGTAAGCTACTTCTGGCGATGTCTAACGATATCCGCGTGCTTTTGGTTAAGCTGGCGGACCGGCTGCATAACATGCGGACCCTGCATTTCATTAAAAATCCGGAGAAGCGCAAGCGTATTGCCACCGAGACGATGGAGATTTATGCCCCACTCGCAGAGCGGATTGGTATGCAAGGCTTTCGGGATGATCTGGAAGATCTCGCCTTTATTGAACTCAATAGCGAGGCGCGGAATTCGATTAAGCGACGGCTCGAATATCTGCGCGCGGAAGGTGAAGATCTGGTCGAGCGGATCGTCGATACTCTGGAACAGGACGTCAAGTCGGAGGGGGTCGAAGCTGAAATCTACGGCCGGGAAAAACGGTTTTACTCGATCTGGCGCAAGATGGAGAAAAACAATGTCTCCTTCGAGCAGTTGGCCGATATCATCGCCTTTCGCGTCGTCGTGGAAACGGTAGAAGATTGTTATCATGTGCTTGGCATCTTGCATGCTAAATATTCCATGGTCCCGGGTCGCTTCAAGGACTACATCTCCATCCCGAAGCGCAATAACTACCGTTCCCTCCATACGACAGTTATTGGGCCGGAAAAACAGCGTATCGAGATACAGATCCGTACAAGAGAAATGCATGAGACGAACGAGTATGGCGTTGCAGCGCATTGGCAATACAAGGAAAACCTCCAGAATGTGAAGGAAGGCAAGCAGTATCGCTGGCTTCGCGAATTGCTGGAAATTCTGGAAAATACGGTCGATCCGGACGAGTTTCTGGAGCATACCAAACTCAGCATGTTTCAGGATCAGGTGTTCTGCTTCACCCCTAAGGGCGACCTGATTTCCTTGCCTTCAGGCAGCAGCCCCGTCGATTTTGCCTATGCGGTTCATACAGATGTTGGCAACACTTGCGTCGGTGCCAAGATCAACAGCCGTCAGGTGCCGCTCAGGACGCCACTCAGAAACGGCGACCAGGTCGAAATACTGCGATCCAAAAACCAGACGCCGTCGCCAACATGGGAAAGCTTTGTTGTCAGTGGTAAGGCACGATCAGCCATTCGTCGGTTCACCCGGATGAAGCAGCGCGGCCAGTATATCGAGCTTGGTAAGGCTATTGCGGAAAAGGCTTTTCGCGTTGAAGGAAAACGGTTTGCGGAGAAGGCATTGCAGACCGCTGTTAAAGTATGGAATCAGGAAAGTACAGCCGATGTCTATTCCATGCTGGGCGACGGATCTCGCACCGGCAGGCAGTTAATTGATGTCATCTTTCCCGGGGAGGTCCGTAAGCCCGAGGAAGA
The DNA here is from genome assembly GCF_020731145.1 of Sneathiella sp. HT1-7. GTDB lineage: Bacteria > Pseudomonadota > Alphaproteobacteria > Sneathiellales > Sneathiellaceae > Sneathiella. Next base: position 884,232 of record NZ_JAJFZN010000002.1, read on the forward strand.
CAATGTCGTTCCGCTCACACAGAGGAAATCCAAATCAGCCACGAAGAATAAGTCACATTCGATTCCCATTCGCGGTCTGATCCCCGGCATGGCCATGCATCTTGCGGGGTGTTGCCATCCGCTCCCCGGTGACCGCATCGTTGGGATCGTGAGTACGGGGCGCGGGGTGACGATCCATACCATCGATTGCGATACGCTCGAACAGTTCGTCGAGGTGCCGGAGCGCTGGCTCGACGTCAGTTGGGATGAAGAAAATCAACAAGCCGCACTTCCCGTTGGGCGCATTTCGATTATTATGGCGAACGAGCCCGGTGCACTTTCCGGGGTTACATCGACGATTGCGTCTAATAACGGCAACATAAACAATTTATCTATCGTCAATCGTAGTCAGGATTTTTTTGAAATGCTGATCGATATTCAGGTCAAGGATGTTCGTCATCTGACCAATATAATCGCGGCACTGCGGGCTGATCCGGTGATCAGCTCCGTGGAAAGATCAGCTGGTTAGTATAACCAGGCCTAAAAAGAAGAGGGAAGTATGAAAGAGGAAGAAATCCTGTCCCATTTCAGGGAAACGAATGCCTTGCTGGAAGGACATTTCCTGTTGAGCTCGGGCTTGCATTCTGATCGTTACCTGCAATGCGCTAAGGTGTTGATGTATCCGGATCGCGCTGAGGCGCTCTGCCGGGCGCTGGCGGATAAGGTCGATGAGGCCCTTGGCGAGAAGGCCGCCGATATCGTTGTGGCGCCTGCCATGGGCGGCATAATCGTCGGATATGAACTGGCACGGCAACTCGGCGTTCCCGGCATTTTCACTGAACGGGAAAATGGAGTTTTTACGTTGCGCCGCGGATTTCATCTTGAGCCGGGTGCACGGGTCATCATGTCGGAGGATATTGTCACTACAGGTAAATCCAGCCGCGAATGTATTGAGGCAATTCGCGTGGCGGGCGGGGAAGTGGTTGGCGCGACTTGCCTGATAGATCGTTCCAACGGAAGTGCCGATGTGGGCGTTCCGCTGATTTCATTGGTGAAAATGGACGTAAAAACCTATGAGGCTGATGAATTGCCGCCGGAGCTTGCCGCGACACCAGCCGTAAAACCGGGTAGCCGCAACCTCAAGTAAGTCGAGAGTGAGTGCCGTTTGAATGTTTCTCCGTCGCCAAAAGCCAACAATACTAAAAAAACTGACTGATTTTGTTTGGCCGGCGATCGGATTTCGACGCTCGTCAAAATATGTAGGCTACCGACTTGTTCGTCTCAATGGCTCTCCCTATAGCTTGGCGGCGGGCTTTGCCTTCGGGGCGGCAGTTTCCTTTACTCCCTTTGTAGGATTGCATTTTGTGCTGAGTGCGCTTCTTGCGTGGATATTCCGGGCCAGCATTTTGGCCTCCGCTCTCGGAACAGCAGTTGGCAATCCATGGACCTTCCCATTTATTTGGACAATGCTGTATCAGACGGGGCGCTGGGTTTTAGGGGACGCGCCGGGGAATGCGGAGCTTTCCGATGCCAGCTTCAAAGCATTTTTTGATGGCGTTCTTGCGGGTCATTGGGCCCATGTTTCGCATGTCTTCTATGAAGTTATTCACCCGATGCTGGTTTCTTTCCTTCCAATATCCATATTAGTCTGGATAATATTTTTCTATCCATTGCAGGCATTGATCCGTAGATTTCAGGAAAAACGGGCGCAACTAATTTTGAAGGCACGCGCCCGAAAGGCGAACAAACAGATTGCGCGCGGGAAGAAGCTGGGAGTAACAGAGAAATGAAAAAATTAAGATTAGGCGTAAATATCGATCATGTGGCAACCATCCGCAATGCGCGTGGCGGGGTTCATCCCGACCCGTTGCGGGCAGCCCGTATTGCGGAGGCCGCAGGTGCGGACGGAATTACCGCGCATTTGCGCGAAGATCGTCGCCATATCAGCGATGGTGATATAACCCGCCTTGCAAAAGAACTGACGATCCCGCTCAATTTTGAAATGGCCGCGACTGAAGAGATGCTGAAAATCGCACTCAGTCATAAGCCACATGCAAGCTGTTTGGTGCCGGAAAAGCGCGAAGAACGAACAACTGAAGGCGGCCTGGATGTTGCGGGTGGGCATAATACGCTTCAATATTATGTCGAGAGCCTCAAGGGATCGGATATACGCGTTTCCCTCTTTATTGAAGCGGACCCACGACAGATTGGAGCCGCGAAAAAGATCGGCGCGGACATTGTTGAAATTCATACAGGGGCATATTGCGACGCAGAAGACCCGGCGCAGCGGCAGGCCGAGTTTGAACGCATTCAGAAGGCGGCAGCTCTTGCGGAGGAGTATGGGCTGGAATGCCATGCCGGTCACGGCCTGACCTATGGCACTGTTAGCCCCATCGCCGCGATCCCGACAATTGTCGAGTTGAATATCGGACATTTCCTTATTGGCGAGGCGATTTTTTCCGGTCTGGAACCAGCCATGTTAAAGATGCGCAAACTGATGGACGATGCCCGTCAGGCCGTAGCCTAGGGCGGAGTAGGGGATATGTCCCGGATTATCGGCATTGGCAATGATATCATCGATATTCGGCGCATAGAAAAAACGCTGGACCGGTTCGGGGAGCGCTTTATCAATCGCATCTATACCGAGGTGGAGATCAAAAAGTCTGAACGGCGGCTTAATCGAGCGGAATCATATGCGAAAAGATACGCCGCGAAGGAGGCCTGCTCAAAGGCGCTTGGTACGGGATTTCGTCGTGGTGTGTTCTGGAAAGACATGGGGGTCGTGAACCTGCCCTCTGGGAAGCCGACAATTGCGCTCACCGGCGGTGCGCTTGCGCAGCTCATGCGGATTACACCGGCGGGGATGCGAACGGAAATTCATTTGACGATCACCGATGAGCCGCCGCAGGCGCAGGCCATTGTCCTGATTACGGCGATACCGGAAGAGGAATAGGGATAAACACGGGAATAGCGCGGGAAATCGGTTGCCTGCGCGCCTTGATCGTGCAATTGAATGTTTTTTATTGGCAATTTGTTTGGAAGAGTTTTGATGAAGGAAGAAGCGGTAAAGGCCAAAGGCGGAATCGGAGAGACTATCCGCACGGTTATCTATGCGGTCCTGATTGCAGTCGTAATCCGAACCTTCGCTTATGAGCCGTTCAAGATTCCTTCTGAATCAATGTTGCCGACTCTGATGATCGGCGATTACCTGTTCGTCTCCAAATACTCATATGGTTATAGTCGACATTCCTTCCCGTTCAGTCTTGCGCCGATTTCCGGTCGCATTTTTGAAGAATTGCCCAAACGCGGCGATGTTGCGGTGTTCAAGAAACCAATTGGTGAACAGGTTGATTATATCAAACGGATTATGGGGTTGCCGGGGGATCAATTGCAGATGATCAACGGAGTCCTTCATATCAATGGCACGGCCGTCAAGCGCGAGCGGGTGGAGGATTTTGTTGATCGGGATCGTTTCGGCAACGTCCGGCGCATTGCCCAATATCGCGAAACTTTGCCGAGTGGACGGACTTACTTCACGCTGGATGAGACGGTGCAGGGCATTATGGATAATACGGACATCTATACAGTGCCGGAAAACCATCTGTTTGCCATGGGTGACAACCGCGATAATTCCACAGATAGCCGGTTTTTGACCCATGTCGGTTATGTGCCGGTAGAAAATCTGGTTGGACGGGCCGAGATCATCTTTATGTCGCTTGATGGTTCTGCCGAATGGTACGAGATATGGAAGTATCCTTCTGCCATCCGCTGGAACCGGATTTTCAATTCCCTAAGCTGATGTCTTGCCCGGCAAAAAACCCTGAGGAACTGTCGGTCCTGCTGGGGCATGAGTTTAAGGATTTAGGCCTTCTAAAGGCGGCAGTGACGCATTCATCCTTGATTAAGGGAAAAGGAAGGAAAGCCGAGGGCGAGGATTACGACCGTCTTGAATTTCTCGGTGATCGTGTTCTTGGTCTGGTCATCAGTGAGGAGCTTTTCCGTCGCTTTGAAACGGCGGAGGCCGGGCAGCTTTCCCGCCGTTACAATGCGCAAGTTCGCCGCGAGACATTGGCGGAAATTGCCTTGGATATGTGCCTTCAGGACTATATCCATATGGCCGGGGATCTTGCCGCTTCAGGTGGGCGGGAAAATCCGTCCATTCTGGAAGATGTGATGGAGGCTGTGATTGCCGCGCTATATCTTGACGGAGGGTTTCAGGCAGCGCGGAAATTCATAAAATCTAAATGGTGGCCGCGCTTCGATCATAAGGATGCGTCAAAGAAAGATGCGAAATCAGCCCTTCAGGAATGGCTGGCCAAGACCGGAAAGCCATTGCCGTGTTATTCGATTGTCGAGGAAATGGGACCAGATCATGACCGTCACTTCAAGGTGAAGGTCGAGGTTCCCAATTTCCCGCCAGCGATGGGATCGGCTTCATCAAAACGGGCGGCCGAACAAAAGGCCGCCGCGAAAATGCTAAAGGAACTAAAAGGTGAGTGAACAACAGACGGGCAAGGAACCAACACGGTGCGGCTATGTCGCTCTTGTCGGTGCACCGAATGCCGGTAAATCGACCCTGCTCAATCAGTTGGTAGGCGCTAAAATCGCTATCGTCACGCCAAAGGTGCAGACAACTCGCTCCCGTGTCACGGCAATCGCCCTGGAAGGGAACAGCCAGATTATCTTTGTTGATACACCCGGTATCTTCAAACCATCCCGCCGGTTGGAAAAGGCAATGGTTGATGCCGCCTGGAGCGGAGCGGAGGATGCAGACCGGGTCGTCCTGATCATAGATGCCGTGAAAGGAATTTCTGCGGATGTGGAGCGCATTATCGCGGGCCTTGAGAAAAGCGGACGCCGCGCACACGTCATCCTCAACAAAATTGATATCCTGAAACGGGATAGTCTGCTTGCGCTCGCGCAATCTCTGTCCGAGCGGGGCATCTTCGATGAGATATATATGCTCTCCGCGCTGACCGGTGACGGGGTCGCCGATTTGCGGGCCGCTCTCGCAACCGAAATGCCGGAAGGTCCGTGGCTCTACCCGGAGGATCAGCTTGCCATCGCGCCGATGCGCCAGCTTGCAGCGGAGGTTACCCGCGAAAAGCTATTCATGCGTCTCAATCAGGAGCTTCCCTATTCACTGACCGTAGAAACCGAAAGTTGGGAGGAGAGAAAAGACGGCTCCGTCAAGATCCAGCAGGTGGTCTATGTGTCGCGTGCCAACCACAAGCCGATTGTGCTGGGTAAGGGCGGGCAGACGATTAAGAAAGTTGGGGCGCTCGCCCGTGAAGATCTGGAAGAAATGCTCGAACGGCGGGTTCATTTATTTCTCTTCATTAAGGTTCGTGAGAAATGGCTCGACGATCCGGAACGTTACCGTGAGATGGGCCTTGATTTTCCCAAGGATTGATTGAAGCGCTGCGCTTTGACACCTGTTTGTGGCAGTTTTCCACCGTTTTAGCCGCCACCGGATAGCTTCACGCCGCGTCGCTATTTGTGAAGCTTTAATGAACATGGTTAAAAAATTTCCGGTGGAAACAAAATATTAACTAAATCCCCTACATCATGCGACTTGAGAAGAAGCTAATTCTTCTCGTGAGTGTAATTACTTATCTAGCTAATCAATTGAATATGGGGATATGAAGATGGCTAAGCGTGATGTAAATTTTATAGAGAAGAACCTGAAAAGTGCCGATGAGGGCATACCTGACGAACAGTTTCGAGCCGGCTTGCTTTTCTCGACCGGAAATGGCGTGCCACAGGATCTGGTGACGGCACATAAATGGTTTAATCTGGCCGCGATGAATGGCATTGAAGAAGCCCGTGAAATCCGCGCGGAGATTTCCCTCGACATGTCGGCACAGGAAATTTCCAAGGCACAGAAAATGGCGCGCGAATGGATCATGGGCCGATAGCCGGGCAATCCATAAAAACCTGTAAAAAATTGCAACTAAACTCTTTGACAGACAGCCAAAATCTGCCATATTGCCGCCTCCGGTGAGCTGGCCGAGTGGCTGAAGGCGCTCCCCTGCTAAGGGAGTATGGGGTTTATAGCTCCATCGAGGGTTCGAATCCCTCGCTCACCGCCACCCACCCCTGATAATTCGTCTCTGTTCTTGCCTGGCGGCGTAACCGCCTGTAACAGGGCGATATTTCGCCACCAATCCCTTTCCTGGCATCGTCTCCGGACCGTCAGATATCGGTTATTCGGTGGCCAATTGCCATCCCGTCTCTGCCGGTTTGATGGTAGGGTGAGTTTTATAAGAACATGCCGTTAACAGGGAATTTTTTATAAAAACGGCGGCTAACAGGGTAAAATCAGAGTTCCTTCGCGCAAAAGAAAATATTTTATGACGTAAAATCAGCGACATACAGGTCAGTTTCGCCACTTTCCTGTTATTCGCCATAACAGGGTGATTTTAGGCCATAACAGGCCCTGTTATTGCGATTAACAGGGCGTTTTAAGCCTGTTAACAGGTGATTTAAGGAATTTCCTTTAGGACCTGGAACTGATTTTATAGCGTGCTTACAACCCCGAACTTGCGCCGCTGATCGGACCAGAGGAGCGGGATCTCGTTCTTCATCAATAGAGCCAGTGTAAGGTGGTCGGGCTGACGTCCGGTGAGGATGATTTGCTGGATATCGGGTGCGAGAAACGCAAGACGCACCAGATTGCGTTTCCAGGGGGAGGTGGGGGCTGTCTGCAGGACGGGGCTTTTCCCTGAATCCCGATCCAGTATTGCATGCGCGTTTCGGAGCGCTCTGATCAAAGAGGGATCCGGCTGTAGCGTATTTCTGTCGCCGGCGAGGATGTCTGTTCGTCCCCCGCGCGTCTGCATCCGCCAGGGCAGGGTCAACCGCAGGCATTTCGATTCTGCCGGATCCGGACGCACCCGCTCGCCAGTCGCAAGGTTGCCGTTGATCTTGTTAAGATATTTGAGCGGGATCAGAAGTTCGACGCATCTGATATGAATCTCGATGGAACTTATAAGCTCAAACGGTTCCACCTGCAGATCGGGAAGAAGACGGGTCAGTGTTTTGATCAACCGACGTTCAAGCGTTGCCGCCGAGACACGCCGCGGCGCAGCATCTCCCGGGTCTTTCTTTGCCCCACGCTGCAAAGAGGCGGACACATAATAGCGATAAAGCTTACCGCTGCGCCCATAGGCGAAGGTCGGGGACATTGGTTGTCCGTCCGTATCAAAAATACGGCCAGCAAGCGGTGACTTGGCAACGCTCTTTCCAGTTACCTTGCGACGTCGGCCGTTCTCATCCAGCTGTGCCTGCACCGCCTCGAACAGCACTGTATCGATGATGGCCTCATGCAGCCCGGGATGAGATTGATCCTTATGAGGAACCTCTCCTAGATAGACACGGCTGCGGAGCAGATGATACAGCGCCCCACGGCTGAAGGGCTGGCCTCCGATGGTTCTTCCTTTCAGCGTCACCCGGGTCTTTGATCGAATGTCTTTGGCATCCAGCTCTCTTACCAAGGCGTGGACGGATTTGAGCTGCAGATATCTCTCAAAGATCATGTGTACAGTGTCGGCTTCTGCGTCATTAACCCGCAAGCTATGGGAGCCGGCTTCCGGCAGATCATAGCCGAGCGGCGGACTGCCGCCCATCCACATGCCCTTCTTCTTGGAGGCGGCAATCTTGTCGCGGATCCGCTCCCCGGTGACTTCCCGTTCAAACTGGGCAAAAGAGAGCAGCACATTGAGGGTCAGCCGTCCCATGCTGGAGGTGGTGTTGAAGGATTGGGTGACACTGACAAAACTGACGTCATGTTGCTCGAAGAGCTCCACCATGCGGGCAAAGTCCGCAAGTGAACGGGTCAACCGGTCTATCTTGTAGACGACGACAATGTCGATCTTTCCTATTGAGATATCGCTGAGCAGTTTTTGAAGCCCGGGACGTTCCATAGTACCACCGGAATAGCCGCCATCGTCATAGCGACCGGGGAGGGGCCGCCAGCCTTCACTGTTCTGGCTCTTGATATAAGCCTCACAGGCTTCATGCTGGGCATCGAGACTGTTGAAGCTTTGCTCGAGCCCTTCCTCGGAGCTCTTGCGGGTATAAATGGCGCAGCGTTTTACGGGCGGCTTCATTGTCCGTTCTCCCGCAGTCCGAAGAAGCGCGGCCCGTTCCAGCGGGTCCCGGTCGCGGCGCGGGCAATGGCGGAGAGGCTTGGATAGGTCATGCCGTCCCAGCAAAAGCCATCCGCCTTGACCACAACCTCGATCTGCCGGCCCTGCCAGTCCCGCCGCAGGATGGCCCCGTCACCAAGCGCGTGGCCTTCGGGCGCAACGGCCCCGCGCCGGCGCAGCAAACGGCGTGTCTCGGGCGAGAGGCCGCCCAGAGCTTCCGCCTGCAGGCGCCAGGCCAGCATCAGGCGGAGTAGCTCCTCGGAACGCAGCTTTGGCGGTGGCCCGACGCGCGCGGCCCACAATTTACGCAGATCACGTAATCCGAGCACCTCCAATGACCTGATCTCTGCATCAAGTTCGGAAACGCTTTTCATTGCGGATCTCCGATCCGGTATCGGCGGACGCCGTCGATCTTCTCTGACGTTATCGCATGTCCCTTCTTCTTCAGCGTACCCGCGATTGCACCGCGTACTGAATGCGCCTGCCAGCCAGTAGCGGTGCACAGCTCATCCAGAGTGGCGCCCTCCTTCTGTCGGAGATGAGAGATCATCCGGTCAAGTTTGGACGGTGTGGTTGTTCTGGCTTTGCAAGCCGCTGGATTGTTTGCTTTGCCCTGTTTGCGGTTGGATGAATTGGGCGTTTGGGATGTCATAGTTTGTCCTCCTGGTGTCGGTCGGATATATTCCGTTCCTACCGACAACAGCCCGGCAAACGGGCATAGCGACAGTGACGCTCCTTTCACCAGCGAAGTCCAGACTTTCTCCCCGGTTGAGGGCTATAAAGGTTGGCAGCAGTTGGATTCTTCTCTAAAATACTACATATGGTGTAATTACGTCGTTGGATATACGAGATGAGCAAAGAGTCAGCCCTTGAAAACCCGTTGAGCGTGATCTATCGCCCGGTCGGTGACCTGGTGCCGGATCCCCGGAATGCGCGCACCCATTCAAAAAAGCAGATCGAGCAGATCAGAGCCTCGATTGAGGCGTTCGGCTTTACCAACCCGATCCTCGCCGATCCGGAAGGTCAACTGATTGCGGGGCACGGACGATTGCTTGCAGTTAAGGCGATGGGCCTGAATGAAGTGCCGGTGATTACCCTCACGGGTCTTACCGAAACCCAGATACGCGCCCTCCGGCTGGCCGATAACAAGATCGCCCTCAATGCCGGCTGGGATCTCGAGATCCTGAAACAGGAACTTACTGAGCTCACCACAATAGATGTCGATATAGATGCAACCCTGACCGGGTTCTCAACGGGCGAGATCGATGTGATCCTGGAGGGGCAGGATGATCCCGACGATGAGGTTATTCCAGCCGTTCCGGAAACCCCGCGCACCAAAGCAGGGGATATCTGGATATTGGGGGATCACCGCATTGGCTGCGGGGACGGCCGGGATCTCGCTTTCTTGAAAAGAGTGGTTGGTACAGATGCACAAGTTGACGCAGCCTTCCTGGATCCGCCCTATAATGTCCGGATTAGCGGACATGCCAACACCAGCGATCGACATCGGGAGTTCGCCATGGCGTCCGGCGAGATGAGTGAGACGGAATTCCGGACTTTCCTTAAAGAGACACTGGGTGCCTGCAAAACTGTCTCCCGGGATGGGGCCGTTCACTTTGTCTGCATGGACTGGCGGCATATGGAGGATGTAACCGCTGTTGCTCATGATATTTATGGCGCCCTCCTTAATCTCTGCATCTGGAACAAATCCAATGCCGGCATGGGCTCGCTGTACCGCTCCAAACATGAACTGGTCTTTGTCTATCGGGTCGGGGAGGCGACGCATCTCAATATGGTGGAGCTTGGCAAACATGGCCGTAACCGGACCAATGTCTGGGATTATGCCTCGGTCAATTCCTTCCGGGGCAGCCGGCGGGAGGATCTGGCGCTGCATCCCACCGTCAAGCCGACGGGGATGGTGGCAGACGCCATCAAGGATGTGACCAAGCACGGCGATCTTGTCCTTGATATATTTCTGGGATCGGGCACGACCCTGATGGCCGCCGAGCGGGCAGGGCGCCGCTTCCGCGGTGTCGAGATTGATCCGGCCTATGTCGATGTCGCCCTTGAGCGTTGGTCTGCCCTGACAGGCAAGGAGCCACGCCTTGAAGTGAGAGAGGGGCAATGACGGACAAACCAACGAGAGGCAATCCGCCCGTCTCGGGGCGGTTCAAGAAGGGCCAGAGCGGGAACCTCAAGGGCCGCCCGAAATCGACAGCTGAGACTCCCAAAACGTCCGCCCTGGAAGTGATCCTGGACAAGACGCTGATAGTCACTCGAAACGGAATGCCGCGAGAGATCACCATGGAAGAGGCATTGCAGCAACAGACCCTCCAGCAGGCTCTTGACGGGAACCGCTCGGCGCAGCGCGAGGTGCTGAAGTGGATTGCAAAACGAGACAAATACTTTGCAGCAGAGAACCAGCGGAAATCTCCGCAAGTGGTGACGCAAAGGATAACAACAGATCCCGCCAATGCGGATGAGGCCCTGTTGCTCCTTGAAATTACAGCCCTTGATCCGAGGCGTCAGGACTATAAGAGTGATCGCCCTCAGATGCTGCTGGAGCCCTGGTCGGTGCAGGCAGCGTTGAGCCGGCGCCGGGGAGGTATGAAACTAACCGAAAAGGATGTCGCCGATATCCGTCGCTGTACACGGGATCCGGATAGTCTTCGTTGGCCAAAAGGGATAGAAGAATGATCGGTGATGGAGATTGCGATGATAGTAAGGCGGGGTATAAGAAGCCACCTGTCGCGACGCGATTTAAGAAGGGCCAGAGCGGAAATCCAAAGGGTCGTCCGAGGGGCCGTCACAGGGAAGCGCCCTATCAGGCGGTACTGGGCCAGCTGGTGACGATCCGGGAGGAAGGCGTTGAGCGGAAAGTCACAGCAGCGGAAGCATTCATGCTGCAGCTTGCCAAGCGCGGGCTGGAGGGGGATATATCAGCTGCGCGCTACACCATGGCAGCAATCGATGCGGGGAAGGATGCGCAGCTGGTTGACGTCAATGATTTAACCGGGATTGTCGTGGAACTCGTCTCTCCCGGAAGTGTCAACACCGCCTTGCAACCATTGCGCGTGGCGAAAAAACTCGACAAATACCGAAAGACAGCGCGCATGGCGTTGGAGCCCTGGATTGTCGAGGCCGCCCTCGAACGCCTCGGCGAACGGCGTCTTACCCGGGAGGAGCAGCGCACCGTTATGAAAGCAACACGGACGCCCTGGAAGGTCAACTGGCCTGACTGGTGGGAGGAGAGGCCGTAGGGCGGTCAGGCTCATAACCTGAAGGTCGTAGGTTCAAATCCTACCCCCGCAACCAACTAAATCAATAGCTTAGTCGCGATTTTGACAGGCCCCCACCAGGACCACGACCTAACAAGTCGAGAAGAATTCAAGCTTCAGAGAGATGCCGCATTGGTCGAGTGGCAGCAACTTAGTGCGGCATGATTGGAGCGGCTGACTGATTTTATCGTCAAAGCATCGATGATAACAGGGTCGCAATTCCAAGGAAGGAAAAGAACCCTGCTATGTCAGTGACGGTTGTCAATACAATTGATGAAGCAACTGCCGGGTCCTGACCCAACTTGGTCAAGACAATCGGGACAACGGCCCCGGCAAAACCTGCGGCGACCATTGCCAAGACCATAGACAGCATTATGACCAAAACAAGCCCCAATGAACCACTCCAGAAAAACACCCCAATTCCGCATGTAACGGCCACTGCCAATCCATTTACTAAACCTACATTTAATTCCTTAAACATAACCCGCAATCCTTGGCTTGTGGAAATCTCACGTAACGCCAAGCCGCGCATGGTCACTGCCAGAGCTTGAGCGCCAGCGTTACCTGATTGACCTGCGACGACAGGAAGGAGAACCGCCAGAGCCGTGAATTGGGCGATAGTATTTTCAAACAATCCAACGACAGCGGCGGCCATAAAAGCCGTCAGCAGATTGATCTGCAACCACGGTAACCGTCGACGTACAGCAAAAAGCGGTTTCGATAGCGCTCGCTCATCCTTACTTGCGCCAACCATTGTCTGGATGTCTGCCGTAGCGTCCTCTTGAATGGTGTCAACCAAAGCTGTGTGTTGTACAATACCTATCAAAACGCCGTTCAGATCGACGACAGGCAGATCAGCAAGACGATCCCGCTCAAGCAATTCGACAACCTCATCCTGCGATGACAGAGGATTGACATAGGCGGTCACCGGATGGGCCAAGTCTTGCAGGCGCTCATCCGCGTTGGCAATAGCTATGTCTTGAATAGAAACCTTTTCGGTGAGACGGTTTTCTTCGTCGACCAAGAACAGGCTTCGGGAGTTCTTTGTTCTACGCTCTCGCAATTGATTAATGGCCTCTGATGCCGTTGTCGTCATTCGAAAAGTCGCATCGAGGGGGTTCATCAACCGACCGGCGCTACCCTCGGGATAGCTTATTAGTTTTTTAAGATCTTCAGAAACCCTGACATCCAATTGCGACAAATACCGATCGCGATCGGATTCAGGCAGGGACGCGAGCAACAATGCGGCCTCATTGGGTAAAAGTTCAGACAACAGTTCCGTCGCACGTTTGTCAGGAAGCTTGCTGAGTAATCGGGTAGCAACTGGTGTTATTAACCGGCGCCAAACCGGAACCAAGACTTCGACGCGCTGTCGTGTTAGAGCAATCGCGGCCTCTTCAACTGGCAAAGATTCAAGAAGACGTGCGGCATCCCAAGGATGATCAAGCAGGAAGCGACGCTCCAGTGGCTCGATGGCGGCATCTATATTACCTGTCATGACTGGTCTCCAAATCTGTTATAGGTTCTTGAATTTTGGCAGAGTTTAAAATCAAACCAAGCAGTCCTACAAAAGCAACAAAACATCCACCGATGAGATGCGTCAGAATTGAATCTGACTTAACGCCCGGAGAGTTCCGTTGCGCGGCGACAATGCCCTGACGGGCCAGGCTATGCGACAATGTTCCAAGAAAATTACCTTTTCGGCCCACAACTGCGAGACCTGCATGGTCATCCCAAAAGGGAGAATCAATAATCGAGGCCAAAGTGGCCCGGTTGGATATCGTCGGCGCACCGGTTTTAATCAGGTCCTTCAATACTGCTTTGCTATCATTCTGGATGAGCCGCGATATCCGAATTACCCCAACGAAACGATGTGCATCATCAACAATGAATAATTCATCTCCTTCAGGACGCGTTTTCCGTTTCGCATATTTTAAAGCATCCGCAACCGTGCGCGATTGCGGCAAAGGTGATATACGCTGGTTCATCCAGGCCCCCACGGAATCCCTGGGATGTCTGAGCGATTTTTTGAAATCTCTCGCAAGATCTTCTGGTAAGGCATCCAAAACGGCGCTGCGATTTTCATCGTTCATTATCCGCAGAACACTTGCTGCGTCCAAAAACGACATGGTGCGCAAGATAAGAACAACCCGATCCGTTTCGAGTTGGATGACACATTGTGCGGCAGCAAAAGGCGTCATGCGACCCAAGGCCAGAGCGCTTGCATAGCCGGGCAGGACGTTAATCAGGGCACTTGCATCATCTGTCGACAGATTTTCGAGGACTCGGGCGGCAGCGCTGGGGTTGCGTTCGATGAACGCAACACTTAAGGGAGGGGCGTTAGACATCAACAAAATCCTCCGCTTTAAGTGTAATTTTTTTATGGAAATACGCTTCGCCTGGTACAGTCGATCGGCCCCCGGACGTTTCCAGGACAACTCCCGTCGACGTGAATTCCAGAACTTCACCTTCATCACCCCCGATTGCGAGAACCTGGCCGGGTGAATATTGTTGTTGCAGGTAGCGAGCTCCTATCAGGTTGGCTGCCAGTGGGCGCGCACCTAAACCAAATGCAAGTGCTATTCCGCCCATGACCGCAGCCATGAATATGGCAATAATGACAATCAAGAAGGTGACGTCGATGCCAACCTGTTCTATGGCAATAATGCCGGCTGTCAGGAGGATGGCCCATTGCGCAAAAGCACCGATCAATTCCCCCTGATGAACGGCCATGGAAGATAATGTCGTTGCGACAAGATCACGAACGGCGGCACCGAGCAGATAGCCAACAATGACAATCAACACACCGCCAAGAACACGCGGTAGATACCCAAAGATGACGGCCAGCCACGAAGAAAAAGTGTCGAAGTTAGCAACATCGGCGGCAAGTGTGATCGTAAAGACGATGGTCAGCCAATAAACCACATTTCCGATCATCTGGGCTGACCTTGGAGATAAACGAAAACTAGCGAGGCGGCCGGTGGGCATTATAGTTTCGAACAACCGATTCATTCCGTCACTCATCTTTATTGACGTTGCACGCAGGACCCGTGCGACCGCCCATCCCGCCACCAGCAAAATAATGGCCCCCAAAAGCCCGGGCAACGCAGTGATGAGATCACTTAGCAACTCCATACTCGCGGTCTTGACATTCGCAAACCAATTTGATGCGTCTTCCATATGTTTATCCTCCTTTAAGGGGCGGGGGGCTAGATTTGAGATCACCTGTACTCGCGTCAGCGATTTCCAGTAATTTCGCTTCCGAATTCAGATCGCTAGAATCCAACGCCTCCGTCATCGTCTCAATTCGGATTTTTTCGACATGACGGTCTTTCATCGCCAATACAGTAAACTTAAACTCTCCAATATTGACGGTGTCTCCGTTGACGGGCAGGCGGGAAAGCTCGCTCATAATCAGGCCGGAGATCGTATTCATGGTCATCAGCTCATCGACTTGAAAACTAGTTTCCCGTTCAAGATCTGCAAGAGGTGCCAGACCGTGAGCTTCCCAATGCGTTTTTTTCCAGACAATGGGGTATACCGGTTCAACCTTGTCAGTCTCATCCGAAATCTCACCAACGATCTCTTCGAGCAAGTCCTCCAGTGTTACCACGCCGGAAAAGGCGCCATATTCATCAATCACGCACGCCATGTGCGAGCGTTCCTCACGCATCATGTCAAACATTTCTGTAACCTTGAGGGATTCCGGAACGGCGAGCGGATCGCGACAATAAGCCTCTAAATTCTGCCAAGGCGCTTGTGTTCCGTCAATAACGGCATTTATCAAATCGCGCACCAAGACAACGCCGATAAGATCATCCAACTCACCTTTCAAGACGGGAAACCGGGAGTATTGACTCTTTCGAATTACATTGAGGTTGCGTTCATCCGATGCGTCCAGTCGCAACACCTGGGTTTCAAGACGCGGAATCATCACACGCTCGACGGTGCGCTCATCAAACTGGAACAAATTATGTAACATTGCTGCGCGTTCGGCTGCCACTTCGCCATGCTCGGCGGAGACATGGATTAATCCTCGCAATTCATCGCTTGTCAGAACATCCGCATGGCTTGCTTCACGGACATTCATTGATCGCAGTATTGCGCGTGACGACCAGTTTAGTAGCCAGCTCAAGGGGAAAATTACTCGGTAAAACCAATGCAGCGGATACGCCAGCAGCATAGCGATGGATTCGGCTTTTCGAATTGCATATGTTTTTGGCACCTGCTCACCGACAACGATATGTAGTGACGAAAAGACTATAAATCCGACCACAAAGGAGATTGTATGCAGAGTTTCCGCGGACAAATCCAACGGATTAAGGACAGGCGTTAAAAGAGCGGCAACGGCCGGTTCTCCCAGCCAACCCAAACCGAGCGAGGCCATCGTGATCCCGAGTTGGCAGGCTGATAAATACGCATCAATATCACTTTTGATGAAAAGCGTCAGTCGGGCCGTTTTGTTGCCTGCGCGCGCTTTCGGCTCAATTCGAAAATTTCGCGCCGAGACCAGCGCAAACTCAGCCGCAACGAAAAAGGCATTGGCAGCAAGTAACGCAACAATGGCGGCGGCTTGATAGGCAATGGAGCTCAATTGAAAATCCCCTGTTATATAAAAATATACCATATAACTAAATATTTTTTACCTATAAGGAAAGAAAATTTTGCAATTTGTTATTTTATGCTTATGCTGACTAGAGAGTTTGAACAGCAAGTTGATATGACTGGGAGAGGGTTTAGTGTCGGGTAGTTTGGATTATTCAAATGCGGATGTTGTTGATCGATTGGTCTCACTTTATGATCATTCATTTGGCGGAAAACCGCGGGGCCGCTATCGCATTTCCATGAAATTGATGTGCCGAATTGTGAACCAGCGGCGATTATGGCCGGAGCAAATCGAGGCGATAAGGCGCGGTTTGTATGAAACCGGGCATATTTTGATCGATCTTGGAACTTATTTTGTTGTCGTTAACCAGCGAACTTTTTCCAGCTATCGGCGATTGAACGAAGCCAGCATAGCGACCCTCGAGGATGCGCTTGCAGGCGAGATATCCGGCGAGCTTGAGGATGAAACGTCAGACGAATCTGAGAATTCTGCTCAGGACGCTTCGGGTGACTAGCTTGAAACCACACAATGATAAAATGGTTATCGGGTGGCGCGAGTGGGTCACTTTCCCCGGCCTACTGGAAGAAGCTGTGAAAGCCAAGATAGATAGCGGGGCCAGGACATCTGCGGTTCATGCCGTTGATATTCAAACCTTCACGGAACGCGGTGCGCCCCATGTTTCCTTTGTTCTTTATCCAGTGCAGAGACGTCGGGAGCCAGCCGTCAAATGTATTGCGGAAGTCCGTGACGAGCGTGAAATAATGAGTTCAACCGGCCATCGCCACCCACGTTATGTCATTGAAATCGACGTTTGCTTGGGGGGCACGACCTGGCCAATTGAAGTGACGCTAGCCGACCGTGCGCTTATGGGCTTTCGATTGCTGCTTGGGCGCCAGGCTTTAAAGGGTGGTTTCTGGATCGATCCGAGCCGCTCGTTCATCGCAACCCGTAATTCTTCTGGAATTGCAGCCAGATACACTAACGAAAGGTGAGATCTATGAAAATCGCTCTACTTTGTCGAAATGCTGAGCTGTATTCACATAAACGCTTGATCGAAGCAGCTGAAGCGCGAGGCCATCAAGTTGATGTCATTAATCATCTGCGTTGCTATATCGACATTGCGTCTGGTGATCCTGAAATTCATTACAAGGGGGAATCACTTAAAGGCTATGATGCGGTTATTCCCCGTATTGGCGCCTCAGTTACTTTTTTTGGGACTGCTGTTCTAAGGCAGTTCGAAATGATGGACGTCTATCCGGTTAACGAGTCAGTAGGCATTTCACGATCGCGCGACAAATTGCGCAGTATGCAGTTGTTATCTCGTGAGAATATCGGTTTGCCGGTAACCGTTTTTGCCCACCGCACCTCGGATGCCTCGGAGTTGCTCAAGCTTGCGGGAGGGGCTCCGGTCATTATCAAACTTTTGGAAGGAACTCAGGGTATCGGCGTTGTTTTGGGTGAAACCCCGAAAGCCGCAGAAAGTATTGTCCAGGCATTTGGCGGTACGAACACTAATATCCTCGTGCAGCAATTTGTCAAAGAGGCTAATGGTGAAGATATACGCTGCATCGTGGTTGGTGATAAGGTTGTGGCGTCCATGATCCGGCGTGGTGTGGAGGGCGACTTCCGGTCAAATTTGCATCGTGGTGGTACGGCAGAGGCGATCAAAATTACAGCCGCTGAAAGATCAACCGCCCTTAAATCGGCCAAGGCGATGGGACTAAACGTATGTGGCGTTGATATGTTGCGATCAAACAATGGACCAGTCGTGATGGAAGTAAATTCTTCCCCTGGGTTGGAGGGCGTTGAGAAAGCCACTGGTATTGATGTTGCAACGAAGATTGTCGAATTTATTGAAAAAAATGCCAAAGCCGGCCGAACTCAGACAAAAGGCAGAAAAATCCGAAGGAGCCCAAAGATTGCGTGAACCTTTCGAAATAGCCGGCGAAACGATTCCCGCGGGTCAGCGGCGGATTGTTGATATCCCACTCAGCATGATGTCGGACCACACCCCGGCAACATTATCCGTCCAGGTTATTCACGGAAAGCGCAATGGGCCGACAATTTTTGTTAGTGCGGCAATTCATGGCGACGAAGTCCTTGGTGTCGAAATTATTCGCCGCCTAGGCCGACTTGCGGCTCTGCGCCGTATTTCAGGCACCTTGTTGCTGGTGCCAATCGTAAACTCTTTCGGCTTTATTGGCCATAGCCGATATTTGCCTGATCGTCGTGATCTTAACCGATCGTTTCCCGGAAATATCAATGGGTCGTTGGCATCACGTCTTGCTCATCTATTTCTTAACGAAGTGGTTCAACGGAGTGATTGCGGCATTGATTTGCACACGGCCGCGTTACATCGCAACAACCTGCCTCAAGTTCGTGTCGACCTAAAAGACAAGAAGGCACGTAATTTGGCTGAAGCATTTGAACCGCCTTTCATTCTAAACTCATCCTTGAGAGAGGGATCCATGCGAGCCGCAGCTAGTCAGCTTGGCGTCCCCGTTGTGCTCTTTGAGGCAGGCGAGGCGCTGAGGTATAGCGAGTTCGCCGTTCGTGTAGGCGTTGCCGGTACTATGAAAGTCTTACGGCAAATGGATATGATCGCGAAAAGCGCTGTTCGGAGCGAAAAAAAGAAAGCCAGAAAAACACCAATTGCGACGAAGAGTGGGTGGTTGCGGGCGGCGGACGGTGGCCTTTTGCGCACGCGACACGATATCGGTGACTTTGTCCAAGAAGGTGATGTACTTGGTTTGATTTCTGATCCTTTCGGCGATCGGGAAACCAAGGTGCTTGCGACCAAAGATGGATTGATCATCGGCACCGCGACAATACCTTTGGTAAACCAGGGGGATGCTTTGTTTCATATCGCCTTTTTGACTAAGGCCGCAGCATCTGGCGCTTCGATTGACGCCATTGAAGGAGAAATCGAAAGCAATCCGATATTTGAATATGACGATCTATAACATGATCCAAAGGGGTACTGTCAGAAGAAATTATCTTGATGGGAATTTGTTCGTCAATTAGCTTTCGAGCAGGCTTTGTCAGGGTACTGTCAGAAGAAAACTGCTTGATGGGGTTTTGCTCGTCGACTAGCTTCCGAGCATGACAAAACAGAATCCATTTCGCTATTTCAAGACATCGCCTGAGATCATCCGGCTGGCGGTGATGATGTATATTCGGTTTCCACTTTCTTTACGAAATGTCGAAGACCTTCTTCATGAACGCGGCATCGATATCTGTCATGAAACAGTTCGCTATTGGTGGAACAAATTTGGCCCACTGTTCGCTAGAGAAATACGTAAGAAACGGATCAATCGACCTCAAAATTATTCAAACTGGAAATGGCATCTCGATGAGGTCTTTGTGAAGATCAATGGCGAAACCCATTATCTATGGCGTGCAGTCGACCACGAGGGAGAAGTGCTGGAGGCCTTTGTTTCTAAACGCCGCGATCGCAAAGCCGCTTTGAAATTCCTCAAGAAAATCATGAAACGGTGCGGAAAACCTCGTGTCATTGTCACAGATAGATTACGTTCTTATCGTGCCGCTATGACTTTGATTGGGAACAAAGAGATCCAGGAAACTGGGCGTTGGAAGAACAATCGTTGTGAAAACTCCCACCTGCCATTTCGACGAAGAGAGCAGGCGATGCTACAATTCAGGCGCCTGCGAAGTTTGCAGAAATTCGTCTCAATCCATTCTTCAATTCATAATCACTTCAACCATGAGCGCCACCTAAACAACAGAGAAACATTCAAGCTTCAAAGAAATGCCGCACTGGCCGAGTGGCAGCAACTCTGCGCGGCATAATAAGAGCCACTTTAGTGCCATTCTACGTCATGCGGAGACGCGGTCGCATTCGTCTGACAGCACCACTGTCAGGCATCTGTCACCTTGAATACGTCTTTATCCAAGTCGACGAGGGCAAGATTGGCTCCACGCCGCGTTATTTCTTCCGCCATTTTCCGCCCCAGTCCTCGTGCAGAACCCGCTATGACATCCGTCTTGCCATCTAAATCCATTATACTTCTCGTAAAGACTTGTCGTTACGTGATTTCGGGCTGTACCCGAGTGATCTTTTCGCATCCACGCAAGTACTTTCATATACAATCTTCGAAATGCCAGAAGCCGTAACTTGCTGACGATTGTGATGCTCATGCAGCGTATGGGAATTACTTCAGCAACCTCAGTCTTTCCGGTCTTGCTTCTGACCGTCTTCCGCTTCGCCTGGAGTCCCTTGTTGACCCAGAGCCTTTTGGCTGAGCTCAGCCATCTCAGTAATCTCGCGCTGATAATCTTCAACCGTTTTCTTGAAGAAATCTGAGTAGGCGGCATTCAATTCCGCCGGATTGGTGCAAGTCGTGAGTTGCTGCAGTAATGCGGCGTCTTTCTTGAACCGCTTCGTCAGAAAGGCCGTCCATTGCTGGTTCATCTCCAGCCAAACCGCAACGGGATTACCGCCGGACGCCGAGACTTCGTTCATTTTCGGCATAAAAGCATTCAACATCGCAGCCGGATCAAACCCGGAAGGTTGCGAGGAAATGCCAGCGTCTTGTGGTTTTTTGGGCATGACTAATTCCGCTCTCGTGCTAGTTCAGGATAAATTAACCATATTTTACGCCCCTTGGTTTAAACGGCATTGACTCAGATCAATCATTTACTCGAATGGGTGCTACATCGCTTTTGAACATCAAAGCCGCATTTTCCTTAGCTTGCTGCAAGAAAGACATTTCAGCCACCTAATCATTTTTCCTTGCCGCTCTTCTGACACATCCGGTTTTTGTGGATTGTACTAAAATGACAAAGGCACTGTCGGCATTGCGCATTTTTTAGGAGCTCTTACTTGCAAATATGAGAAGATACCAATATGCCGTTAATAGTATACATCTGTAGGGAGCGGTCTGTATTCTCTCCGCACCGGGGGGCGACATTTTTTAGCGATAAAGGAGAGGCGGGACAAATGAGCGATGGCATTGACGGGACGGAAACTGGTGGCGCTGTCGGAACATCTTCTGAGCGCCGGACTACATGGGATGAGCGCTACGCCGCGCCCGGCTTCTTGTTTGGAACCGCGCCAAGTGCATTTCTCGTAGAACAGAAGAATTATCTTGTCCCGGATACAACGGCTCTGGCGGTTGCTGATGGTGAGGGGAGGAACTCCGTTTTTCTCGCTGAATGCGGTCTTAAGGTAACTGCCATGGATGCCTCTGAGGTGGCCGTCGAGAAGGCACGTGCCCTCGCAGACGCGCATGGTGTCTCTGTTGATTTTCATAAAGCTGACATTTTTGACTGGGACTGGTCTGCTACTACCTATGATTTTGTGGTTGGTATTTTCATCCAGTTTTTATCTCCGGATGATCGCAAGGCGGTTTTTGCTGGAATGAAGAGAGCGCTGAAGCCGGGTGGCGTCCTCCTGCTTCATGGTTACCGGCCTGCGCAAGTCGATTATGGTACCGGAGGGCCGCCCCACCGGGAAAACATGTACACCGAAGCCTACTTGCGCGAGGCGTTCGATGACATGGAGATTCTTCGTCTCGCATCCTATGACCGCGAAATCGCCGAAGGAACAGGACATGCCGGTATGTCTGCCCTCATTGATCTTGTCGCTCGCAAGCGTTAGATAATCCATGTGCGCGCTGCCCAGTGTTATCGGTGCCTTCACTGCCGGGGCCGCTGACTGACGCCGAAAGCAAGGACGAAGGCATGAGCAACTTTCTAAAGGACCTCAGAAGGAGGATAAACTTATGACCTATTATTTTGCCAAAACGGTCTCCGGCAAGAACTTCGACGATGTGATCGTTCAGGTGACCGACGCTTTGAAGGACGCGGGCTTCGGTATCCTGACCGAGGTCGATGTGCGGGCGACGATGAAGAAAAAGATCGGAGAGGATTTTCGGGATTATTGCATTCTTGGAGCCTGCAACCCGCAGCTGGCGCATCAAGCGCTGCTGGCCGAGGATAAAATCGGTACGATGCTTCCATGTAATGTTATCGTCCAAGCCACTGAAAATGGTGACATCGAAGTGGCTGCCGTCGATCCGGCGGCCTCGATGCAGGCGGTTGATAACCCTGAACTGGCACACATTGCTGAGACTGTTGGTGACAAGCTCAAACAGGTTATCGACAGGCTCTGACGGCGTGTCAGAATGAAGACGCGTCATAGAGCCCTATCCAGCTCAAATTAGCTTGTTTGCGTCTCATTGTCTAAGGCGCGACCGAGAATACCCGTGGTATCAATAGATGACGATTCTGCTGAAGGCTTTTGTCTATCCACCCAACCAACGCGACTCTCGCGCAGGGTTTCCCCGTCACGATCAATGAAAATCGCACTTAACCCAAGTCTTTGCGCAAGATTTTTCCCATTCCGGGATCCGAGGATCATGAATGCTGTCGCCCAGGCATCCGCGTCCATGCAATTTTCTGCCAGAACTGTCACGGAGGCTGGTGATCCCATTACCGGTCCGCCCCGCGCCGGGTCCATAGTATGGGAGAGGCGTTTGCCGCCAACATCGACCCAGTGTCGATAGTCACCCGAGGTTGCGACCGCGCAATCTTTCAATTCGAGAATGGAAAGCGCGGCGCGCGCCTCAAAATCCGGCCGCTCCAGCGCTATAGTCCAGGGTTTGCCGTCGGGACGCTGCCCTCGTGCGCGTATCTCTCCGTCGAGGCCCACCAGGGCATCTGTAATCCCGAAATGGCTTAGCGCCGCCATCATCCGATCTACAGCATAACCTTTGGCGATACCGGACAAGTCCAGCGTAATCGGGGTTTGTTTGCGAACATGGAGGGACTCGCGGTCAAGGTCCAGTATTTCATGCGCCATGGGGCGGGCATGGCCAAGGGCCGCCCGCATCGCACTCTCATTCGCCTCATGTGGTCCGAAACCCCATGCGGCGACGACATCGCCTACTCCAATGTCGAACGCGCCGCTGGAGAGTCGCCCTATCTCCAGTGCGCGTGTCAGAACCTCCATCAGTTCTGCAGGTACCGGCACCAATGTGCCGACAGTGGCACGGTTAATCCGCATTAGATCGCTGTCGGCTTTCCATGTGGACATTTGACGGTCCACTACATCCACGCTTTCGACCAGCGCCGCATGGATCGGATCGGGGTCGGTCACGGCGGGTGCATAAAATTGCGCCGACCAGCGGGTGCCCATCGTTGGGCCATTCAGTTTGTGGCATGTGAGATCAGTAGGTATCTTCAACATAACGTCCTTCTGTTTTCAACAAGTCGGGTGTGAGTCCGGCGGGCGCCAGAATATCGGCCAGCGTATCGACGACGCCCGCCGCCATATCACGCCCGCCGCAGACCAACACCTGTGCGCCCTCACCGATCAGGCGAACAACCCGCGCGGAATCGGCACGCAAGGCATCCTGTACATAGGCGCGCGCACTGGTACGGGAAAAGGCCGTGGTGACCGAGGTGAGCCGACCGTCGGCCTGCCAGTTCTGCAATTCCTCGCCATAGAATAAGTCACTGTTGGGATGCCTTGCCCCGAAATAGAGATGCATAGGTCGTCCGGGATGGTTACCGCGCGCAAACCCTGCCAATGGCCCGATCCCGGTCCCTGCGCCGATCAGGATCACCGGTTTGGTGTTACTTGCGATTCGAAAATCGAAATTGCGGCGGACGAAGCCCTGGACGCTTTGGCCGGGGGTTAGATCCAGAAGCTGACCGGAACAGAGACCGCTGGGATGACGGCTGACGCAGATTTCCACGAAGCCATCACTATACCCCGAAGCTAAAGAATAGAAGCGTGGCACGGTCGAGCCTTCCGGGATGATGCCCAGCAAGTCGCCTGCCGAGAACCGCGAAAACTCGTGCCCTGTTAACCGCGCGAGAAGTCCGGCATTCGGAATGGCAAAGCGCAGGATCGCTGCAGGGGCCTGCACCTTCGCACCGTAATCGCGGCGAGAGATCAGGGTCAGCACATGGCTGTGCGGGGTCGCGGGGCTGTGTGACAGCTCCAGCGGATGGTTGAGCGCCTGACCCAGGTCGCGTCCCCAACGGGCAAATTCCTGCGGCGACTGGCGGTCAACGGTCGCCATCGGCAACAGTTGCGACCAGCCCTTTTCATCTGCGACGCGCTTAACATCGGCGACATAGCCGCAAAATTCCGGGAATTGCCGGTCGCCAAAGCCCAAAACAGCCAGCGGTATCTCCGGTGCTTGCGGTAGGGCTGCCAGTCGGTCCAGGAACCCGTTGGCCGAAGCCGGCGCAGAACCTTCGCCATAGGTGGCGGCCAAGACGATCACCCGTTGGGCACGCTTATAGCGGCTGGGCGTGAACTGTGACATCGCGCCGGTATGAACCTTCTGGCCCGCCTGTGTCAACGCCAAGTGCAGCGTCGCGGCGAAGCCCCAGGTGCTGCCGCCTTCGCTGCCAACCAGCAGGATCGTGTCGGCCTGTCCGGCTGCCGTATTGCTTTTGATCCGTGGTCGCGTACGGCGAGCCTGTACCCAGAGGATCACGCCCGTACCCGCCATAACCGGTGCGCCAAGCGCCATCAATCCGAGGAGGATGCCCAGCCAGGCGGCTCCGTGTCCGGTGTGCAGCATGTAGATCGTCTCAGTAACGCGCTGCCAGAGACCATGATTCATCCAGACCAGAGTGACACCGGTT
Source organism: Sneathiella sp. HT1-7 (assembly GCF_020731145.1). Lineage (GTDB taxonomy): Bacteria > Pseudomonadota > Alphaproteobacteria > Sneathiellales > Sneathiellaceae > Sneathiella. The sequence goes on from NZ_JAJFZN010000002.1 coordinate 908,870, forward strand.
CCCTGATCGAGATAGCCTGCGCCACTGGCGGTCTTGAGCGTGAAGACATCCGTCGAGTCAACGGGGTAGGGAAAGGTCAGCTCACGCAACGCCGCCACCGGCGTGTCACGCAGTAAGGAAATGGCACCGGGTACTGCCCCCGTCTGTCCGCTCACCTCGGTTGGAAATGCAGGTGGGTCGCCGTCCTCGGGAACGAGACCAAAGGTGCTGGCGGTCATGAACAACGCGGTGGTAGAAGACAGTAGTAAGCCGACCACTGTCAGCCGAGCCAACTCGACATGCAACCGCCCCAAAAGCGGGCCCCGCAGACGCGAGAAGATACGCCGCCAGCCGCCGACCCGCCGCGCGGTCAGCATCAGCCCCGACAGCGACAGCACCAGAAGCGAGGCCGCCCCAGCCGCCGCCGTCAACCGGCCAGCATCGTCCAGGAATAGTGAGCGATGCAAGTTAGTCATCCAGCGTTGGATAGCGGAAGGTTCATAATTCTCCACGCCCTGTCCCGTTGCGGGGTCGATCACCATCGCGCCGGGCCGCCCGCCGTCAAAATAAAACGCGGTGATCTGCCCCGACGGCGCGCGGCGGATTTGTTCGACGCCGGGATAGGCTAAGACCACACGATCAGCCAGCGTGGCCACCGTCAAATCTGTTTCGGACTGTGCCGGAGCCTGCGCCACTTCCAGCGCTGGAAAGACGGACAGAAACGTGCCACTGAGCGCAATGACGACGATCAGCAACGCCGCGATGAGGCCGGGGATCTTATGCAGCGTACGCAGCATAGCGAATTCCTTTTTTGCAAGTTACATATCGTAGGTGAAATCACGGATGTAGCGGCGGCCCGGAACCGGCTGGCCCGCCCCTTGGGTGGTCAGCGACACGACCACTTCTGACGGACTGTCGCGCATATCCTCGGCCGAGACGTCGATATGCAGTTCATATCCCGCGTCAAACAGGGCATCGGCCAGATCGAGCGTGATTTTTAACTGTCGACCGGCGCCAACGCTGGCGCCCGTGATACCATTGATTTCAGCCGGATTGCCTTGCGTGGCGCGATACCAGTCGCTGAGATGGGTGTAATATTTCGACTTGCCACCGGCCATCCACAGGCTCCCTTGATAGGCGCCTTGCGCGTCGGTGACGTAAAGCGCAAGATAGGCGCCGTCACCGCCATAAGAGTTCATGTTGGTCGTCAGTGTAACGGGGCGAGCCATTGCCGGAACAGTCAGGGCAGTGGACAAGGCGAGGGCATATAACAGGGTTTTCATGGAATATCTCCGGATTACATTGTTCCGAGGTCTGTTTAATGGTTTCGGCTGACATCTTCCTGACGAAAAACAGGAATTCGCTTCAGCCTATTGTAAGATTTTATCGGGCGTGAATAGCTCCGCCGCGCTGGTGGTAACGTCGGAGCTTTGACGTTAGTCACAGAGGTCATTATTGAACCACCGCGCCGGGCTTGCTGCCAGGGACAAACAGACCGTTGGCGGGTGGTTGGCTCGTTCCAGTCGGCTTCTGGTTCATGTCGCGGCCACCACGATCATCGTCGTCATCGTCATCGTCATCATATTCCATTTCCACAATAGCCAGCGTGCCGGGATCGACCTTGACCTCGATTTCGCGGCCCTGGGCATCGCGCCCCTTGATTTCATAGCAACCGTCGTCGGTCTTGATCCGGCGTACGGTCCAGCCTTGTGCTTCGGCCATATTCTGGACGGCTTCGCGTGGTTGCCAATCGGCCATGGGTACACGGCAGTCATCATCATCGGCAAGGGCCATACCCATCGTACCGAGACCAGCTAGGCCAGTTACAAATGTTGCGGCAATCAGATATTTCTTCATCTTCTTATCTCCTGAAATTTCTGGTGATATACTATTGTTGCTCGCTTTCCTGACGTTGACCTGAAGCGTGCCGGCTTTCCGCTTCAGGTACGTGTCAGCTTCATGGGAGATAGAGGGGAAGCAAACGGAACGGGACGGAGAAGACATGCGTGTTTTGCTGATCGAGGATGATAGGGTGCTGGGTGCTGCGGTGCGCGACCAGATCACCGCTGACGGCCATTCCATCGACTGGGCCACGCGGCTTGATGCGGCGGGGGAATATTTAGACGTGGCTATCTACGACCTGATCCTGCTGGATCTGATGCTTCCTGATGGGCGTGGCCAGCCGTTTCTGCGCGCGCTTCGGGCGCGGGGCAACGCAACACCGGTAATCATCCTGACCGCGCTTGATCAGATTAGCGACCGGATCGAGGGACTAAATGCAGGCGCTGACGATTACATGGTCAAGCCTTTCGACCTGTCCGAACTATCGGCGCGGGTAGGTGCCGTTGCACGACGCTATTCCGGAAACCCCAACCCATTGGTCACACTTGGCGACCTGGAGATAGATCTGGCTGCTAAATCGGTCCGTCGCAGCGGGCGTCCAATAGTCCTGACCGCACGCGAATGGGTATTGTTTGAGGCGTTCGTGCAACGTCCGGGGCAGCTTTTTTCGAAGGCGCAGCTTGAAGAACGACTCTATTCTTTTGACACCGAAATCGAGAGCAATACGATTGAGGTTCATGTCAGCCGGTTACGCAAGAAGCTGGGACGTGAGCGGATTGAGACGGTACGCGGCCTGGGCTACCGGTTGGGTGCTGCATGAGGTGGCCAGGTTCATTGCAAGCTCGCCTGGCGCTCGGATTGGGTCTGGGGCTGGCCATCGTTTGGCTCGTCACCGCATGGATCACGGCCACCCTGTTGCAAGGGGAAATGAACGAAGTCTTCGATTCAACGCTCGAAGAAACGGCACAACGTATCCTGCCGCTCGCGGTTTTGGATATTCTTGATCGCGAAGAACTCGGTATCAGTCAGCGCATCGCTACTCTACGCCAGCACGAGGAATTCTTTACCTATATCGTGCGCGACGATCAGGGACGCGTGCTGTTGCGTTCGCACGGGGCCGAAGACGCGGTCTTTCCGCCCTTCGAAGGCTTGGGGTTTCGCCAGACGCCAACACACAGGCTCTATTACGATGCCGCCCTGCAAGGCACGATTACTATCGCGGTCGCCGAACCGTTGAACTACCGCATCGAGGTTGCGCGCGAAGCTTTGGTGGGGCTCGCCTTCCCGTTAATTATGGTCATTCCACTTAGTTTGATTGGGGTTGTTGTTATTGTTTGGCGCAGCCTTGACCCTGTTCGACGTTTTAGTGCCGAGCTGGCTAGTCGCGATGAGTACGATCTGTCGCCAGTAGATAATGGCAACCTTCCGAGTGAAATCACACCGGTGGCCGAGGCCGTCAATCAGCTTCTTGATAGGCTACGCCGCGCGATGGAAGCGGAGCGTAGTTTTACTGCTAATGCGGCGCATGAGCTTCGCACTCCTGTGGCAGCCGCACTGGCTCAAATCCAGCGGTTGATGACTGAAACCTCTGATGCTGTCGTGAGTCAAAGGGGGGTGGAGATTGAAGCTTCGCTCAAACGCCTGAACCGGCTTTCGGAAAAATTATTGCAATTAGCCCGCGCGGAAGGTGGACAGCTCCGTCGTAACACTGCATCAGATATCCGTCCTGTGCTACGCATGATAGTTTCGGAATTCGAGCGGATCGCGGGGACGGAGCGCATCGAGGTTGACTTGCCGGATACGGCAGTACTGTCTGATATCGATCCGGACGCCTTTGCCATCCTCGTGCGCAATTTGATTGAAAATGGGCTGCGTCACGGAACTGGCGATACTCCTATACAGGTGATAATGACTGCGAATGGTTTACTGCGTGTGATAAACGACGGTCCGGTAGTGCCACCAGAGACATTGGCGAAACTCACAGCGCGGTTTGAGCGCGGGCACTCCTTGTCTGATGGTGGCGGACTGGGTCTGTCCATTGTACAGGCGATCGCTGACGGAACGCAGGCGACGCTTATACTATATTCTCCCGCGCCAGGGAGGGCAGACGGTTTCGAGGTGGATTTCGAAGTACCGATACGCCATTGATTGCGATCCTGCTGCGAACTGCTCGTCGTGGTATTCGCAAACTCGGAACAGCAATTAGGCTTCAATTAAGCTGCCCCACATAGACGACAATACCAGAATACCTGTATCATCGGCCTATTTCTAACGAGTTTAATGTCGCTCTGTCAGATAGAGAGTTGACAAATATCCGATGGCATATTAATTAGTGATTAATAACTAACTAAATGGGATTCTGTATAATGCGCGTTCGTAAACCTGCCGAAACCCGCAAGTCTGAAATCATTGACGCCACCCTTCGTCTGGCTGACAAGCTTGGGCCTGACCGGCTGACAACAGAGACAATTGCGGAGGCCGTGGGACTCACCCAGCCGGGAATATTCCGGCATTTCCCGAAGAAACAGGATTTATGGGAGGCGGTGGCCGCACGCGTTGGGGCAATGATGGAAACGCGCTGGAAAAAAGCCGAGAGCGGCGATACTCCTGCAACAGACAGGATACGCGCGCTCATCGGCGCACAACTGCGGCTGATCCAATCCACTCCTGCAATCCCCGCCATTCTTTTTTCGCGGGAACTACATACCAAGAACAAGGGGCTCCGCACCGCCTTTTTTGGACTTATGAGCCGCTTTCACAAGGTGATCGCTGATTTAGTGGCACAAGCCTGTGCAGCGGGTGAGCTGAACGAAGATATCGATCCCGACGATGCTGCCTATCTTATTATCGGATTAGTGCAGGGGCTTGCTGTGAGATGGTCCATCAGTGGCCGGAACTTTGATCTGACGGACGAAGGAAACCGCCTTCTTGAACTTCAACTAAAGGGCCTCGCTTATGGAAATGCGGGGACTGGCGAAGAAAGGAACGCATCATGAGAACACGTCTTTTCCGGTATCTTTTGCTCCTGCTGGCAATTGGCGCCGTTGCTGCGGCTGTTTTCCTTTTCATCTTCATGCGTCCGTTGCCGGTGGAGATTGCGCACCCTGCCGAAAATGTGCCGATACAGGTCTTTGGACTTGGCACCGTGGAGGCCCGCATCCTGTCGAAAGTCGGTTTTGAAGTCGGTGCCGCGCTTGTCGAGTTGAATGCCGATCAAGGCGACTGGGTGAAAGAAGGCGATATCCTGGCGCGGTTGCACAGCGCCGAACAGGAAGCCCGCGTTGCCAAGGCGAAAGCTGGCATCGTCAACGTGGAAGCGGTGGTAAAGATGGCGGAAGCCGCCGTCGGTAAAGCACGTGCCGTTCTCGCTCAGAAGCAACAAACGAACAAACGTAAACAAGCGTTAGTTGCCCGGCAGACGGTCTCTGCCGAAAGCGCCGAGGAAGCTCAAATGGAGCAAGACGTGGCCGCCGCCGAACTGGCAGTGGCGATCAGCGACGTTGATGTCGCACGAGCTGCTCTTGAAGACGCCCGAGCGCAATTCAATGTGGAAAAAGTTCTTTTGGATCATCATGTGCTCAGGGCGCCCTATGATGCGATTGTCGTTGAACGCCATAAAGAACTCGGCTCGGTCTTGAGCTCCGGTGACGCACTTTTCACGCTGGTGGCTCCGGAAACAGTCTGGGTGCTTGCTTATGTTGATGAAGCGCGTGCGGGAGATGTGCGGATTAACCAGTCCGCCGAGGTTCGCCTTCGTTCCTTGCCCCGGCAGATGTTCGAAGGCCATATAACCCGCATTGACATTGAAAGCGATCGTGTAAGTGAAGAGCGCCGCGTCTATATCGCTTGTGATCTCTGCCCGGAAAGCTTTCATCTCGGCGAGCAGGCCGAGATCTTCATTACAACCGGCACCCTCGACAAGGCACTTTTGGTGCCGGAAGCCGCAGTCGAACATTTCGACGGAACCAAAGGTACGGTCTGGACTGTCGAGGATGGTGAGCTGCACCGCCGTGATGTCGTCTTCGGCCAGAGAACTCTCGATTCCCGACTTGAAATTACCGATGGTCTACCGGAAGGGGCACGTGTCGTCACCGCACTTCGTCCGGGGTTG